>NZ_JAVIFU010000049.1 GCF_031157315.1 Paenibacillus sp. LHD-38 | reverse complement strand
GTATTCCTCGTGATTATTCTGGTGATTCATAAAAGTCAAGCGTTTATCAGCGATTATTACAACAATTTTCCAACTCTATATCTTTCCCATTTAAATGGAACGAACTGCATAAGTCATGTAATGTTTACCGAGCTATCAACACCATTAAAGATACTCGGTATACGAATATTCAAGGATGAGAATGGTCACTATTGGTACAAAATCAAAAATAATAAACGGAAGCGTGTTTTTAAATAGACGGATTTTAGCGTTGATAAAGTTCGGAGCTTTCAACATAGGCCGTATATGCACAATTCGCTTTGTTCCCGCATTCTCTTTCATACCGCACGCAGTCATAGCAATTGAGAATTCGATCCAGCGCTTGACTGGCCCCTAACACCTCATCAGATTGGTAGGATTGGCTCATTAATAGCTTATCAACCATTTCCCGCCGCAACAACTCTATTGTTTGCTCTAGCTTGATTTTTTGTTGAAAAATATCTCTATTAATGATGATCTACTCCTCTCTGAGGAAGCCCATTATTCTCGTTATTTGTGAGTAAGGCCTCGCCAAACATATGTTCAAACCTACGTACCAGTTGGTTAGCGGCCAAATATTCACCATTACGCCTATAGCTATCTGTCAGTAATTGCGCGAGCTCCAAAAGCAGGTATTCCAGCCGGCTACGTTCCTGCAGCGCCCAATCATCGTACAAGCCCGGCAACAGTCCTTCTACTGTATAACTAAGCACTTCTTTAATGAGTCTGATTTTCGTTTCTTCGTCATTTTCATTACGGGCCTCTTCAAGCAGCAGCATCCAATCCATAATGTCGCAGTCCGATAAGCCTAACCTCTATCCGTTGAGCTGCTTTGCTTGGAATCTCCGCGTTCACTTGGCTGAACAACTCAACAATGTCGCTGTTCATAATTCCAAGCTGCGGATTTCCTGCATGAACAGTCTCCCTGCCGCTTAACGGATTAGCATAGAAATCCATAATCTTTCGAGCCGTGTAGATGGGGTTATCTATATAAACCATACTAGCCGCGTTTAAAACAGTAACTGAGCGAGCATTCGGAATAAACGCAGCTGTTATTTCTGACATATAGGATGGATAGAGAGTATCTTTCTCTCCACCTATAACCATGCAAGGTTTTGTTATTGCAGATAAATCATCCAATGGACTCGCGGTTGCGAAGAGTGACGCTAAATGAAAGTAAACCTTCATATCACATTGCCGATAAGCCTCTTTAATCCATCCTGCTTCCTCACTGTCCAGAGACAGGCAAGTGACTAGACGAGTCATTTGCTCACCAAGCTCCGCTGCCCCGCCATTCCCCGCGTAGCCCTGTCGTAGGCTTAAGGAGCGCTTAACAAGCCCCGGGGGATAAAACCCTACCGTTGAAATTAGAACGACTGTCTCCACCCGATCTGGGCGTGTTAATTCATATTTCACAGTTAAGCTGCCGCCTAAGCCATGACCAATCATATGCGCTTTTTCAATATCGCATTCGTGATACAGGTCGTCGAGATCATTGCACAGCAGCTCCCACGTTAATTCAGAGCCATCGTTCAAGCTTTTGCCGTGTCCGCGCATATCATATCGCAAAACATGATACCGTTCGACAAGCAATAAGACGAGCGGCTCCCAGGTGTGAGCATTCAGACCTAATCCATGTATGAGTACCACGACTTCCGCATTTGGGTTAGACGTACATCTATCGAATTGGTAGAACAAATTAAATATGCCCATAGTCCCCCTACATTGTCACTGCTGTATGATTCAGGATAGTTTGTAATGATAGTGTAATGTATATTTTAGTTCTATGGTAGGGGTCTACTAGCTAAATGATATAATTTTTTACAATCTATTTACAATTTTATTAAAACTGTGTCTGGATAGATAAAAGAAGACCAGCAATGCAGTCTATACGACTCACAGCTGGCCGTTATTCAAACCTTTAGCTTTTGTTATACTCAACAAAGAATCGGCAGTTAGCTTAAGACATGCTCTCCGCAATCTCTCTTCCTGCTTCAAGTTCTTTGTTAAACGCGGCCCGGTACTCAGCAATAATATCCGTTTTGTAGCCGTTAGTCGTCAGCGAAGTCGTTGTTTCTGACATAATAACCTCAAACTTTGCAGAGCAGTTGTTAACCTCTTGCAGACCTTTTTCCTTAATCTTAGGTTGATCTGCGGCACTTGCTGCAAGGTATTGCAGACCGATATCCATTAAAGTCGCCTGACAGCTAGCTTTTAGCGCTGCGAGCTTGGCCTCTGCATTTGCCGTAATTTGCTCATAGGTAGGCTTCACTGCACCTCCGCCATTACCAGTTCCTCCACCCGTTCCCGAAGGGATAACACCGCCGCCTTGCTCCGCCCGATAAGCAGCAGACTCACCGCTAACCATTTTTGTAACCGGATCATATCCGATTTGTGTTCCTACCGACTCCGACAAGAAACGAATCGGCACATAAATGGAGCCTTTATACCCAAAAATGGATTGGCCTGCTGGCAATGCTGCTACCTTCCCGTCAAATACTAGTGAAGCTTTTATAGGCTGCATTGTAATTTCAACACTTGGTTGCGGCTTCTGGCTGCCCGCAGCAGCTAATTGCAGCTGCTTCTTCAGCGCAGCAAGCTCTTTCTCCGTCGGCTCGGAGATTGCAGCCTTCGCGCCATCCCAATTCACTGACTTTTGCAGCGCATACGAGATATAACGGATAGGTACATATGTACGTCCTTCATAAATAAACGAATATTGACCATCAGGCAGCTTAAGCGCTTGTCCGTCAAAGGTTAGCTTTATCGGCTGCGTTTTTATTTTGATATTCGTTGATGCAGCCGATGCAGCGGTTGCAAGAACGGATGACAACATCATAATGGCTAGAAAAATAGATATTACACGTGACTTTTTCATAGGGCCTCCTCAGTCTAATAGGGCGTGCTAGTTGATAGAATTTGCAATAACAGCGAGTGCGTCAGCTCTTGCCGTAGCCTTTGCACTCTCATATTGCGAGCTCCAATCGGGCAAGGCTTGATTGCTTAATTCCGCTGCCTGATATTCGCCCTGAGCATTGCTAATTAATTGATTAAACTTCGCGTCACAAGCTGCCTCCGCAGAAAAAACCTTGTCCAGGTACTTACTCTGAATCGTCGCCAGCGTCGCTTCTTTATCATTGCTTAGCTCATTCGCAATTTGCTTCACTAAGCTGTTGCTGCTTGCCTGACAAGAGGACTTAAGCTGCTGCAGCTTGGCATTAACAGAAGCATCAATCTTCTTTTTCATCTGGGCCTTATCTTCCGAAGTAGTAGATTCTTCCCCTGGCTTCTGGCCCTTGTCTACGTTATCAGACGCAGGAACTGGTGTCAAAGTTGCGGTTGGGCTAGGCTGGAGGGCATCCTCAGGCTGAGCTGATGGAACTGGCTCTGACTCGGGTATTGATGTCTCTTCAGCATTAGCCGTTTGTTCCGGTTGTTCGCTCGGCTGATCCGATTTCGTTGGCGTTCCCTCTGCGTTATCAACCTCAGCCGCTTCTTCTAATCGACCATTTAACTCGTTCACCTGGTTTATCTTTGAATAAAGGCTCATGCTTCCATAGATGATTATTCCGATAACCACAATGGCACCAGCAATAATAAACCGAATTTTGTTTGTTTTATTCATTGTTTTTGGTTTCATAGGGCTATCACTCATACAATGAACCGCTATGATTCTCCTTACCCTTATTTTCAAAAAAACAAGCTGACGCTTGATGGTGATCAGCGTCAGCTTGAGCATATACCATTTAAAATCTATAAGCTGTACTCCACTTTATAGCTTAGGAGAGCGCGACATTCGCTAGTTTATTTTGGTGATAAACCATTTTCAAATAAATCTCCATTCGTTTTTCTTCATCCAAGCAGCCTTCCCAAAGCATTTCGTGAAACACAATACAAAGCTGGTGCCATTCACGTAAGAGCTGAGTGCGCATGAACATAGGAAGAACCTCCATTTTTCCACATAAACCTCGACGGGAGGCACGATATTCGGTAGCTGGCTGGCAGTCTTCATAAGATGAGCCCCTATAGCTTTGCGTCACCACTTTTCAATGGTTTTGCCTTTATCGTACGGTTTATGTAGTTGATTTGTTAAGGGTATATTAACAGAATGTGGGGCGGGTGTATAGGACTTATTAAAAGCATCAAGCAATACTTAACTGCCTTGCCCAATTATAACTTTATCCTCAACATCATGATAACCGTTGGGATTATTTAATTGCCAACGCCAAGCATCAGCACACATTTCTTCGATGCCTCTTTCTGCAACCCAACCTAGTTCTCTTTTTGCCTTAGAGGAATCTGCATAACATACAGCAACGTCACCAGGTCTTCTATCTACAATTATATAGGGAATGCTTTTCCCGGATGTTTGTTCAAATGCATGGACCATCTCTAGTACACTATATCCTTTACCTGTACCTAAATTATAGGCTTCAACACCCGTTACTATCATCACTTTATCTATGGCTTTTAAATGCCCCTTCGCTAGATCCACCACATGAATATAATCCCTAACCCCTGTGCCATCTGACGTTGGGTAGTCATCACCAAAAATACGAAGTTGATTCAGCTTTCCTACAGCTACCTGTGTAATATAAGGTGTTAAATTATTTGGTATGCCGTTCGGATCCTCACCAATTCGACCACTGATATGTGAGCCCACTGGGTTAAAATAACGTAAGAGTGATATACTCCAACTATTATCTGAAACATATAAATCTCGCAGGATTTCTTCAATCATCAATTTTGTACGTCCATATGGATTAGTGGCCCCCAAAGGCGAGTCCTCTGATATCGCCCCAGATGTAGTAGGAGAATATACGGTAGCCGAAGAGCTGAATACCATTTTCTTCACATTATATTTCTGCATAACCTGACAAAGAATAATAGTCCCCGTGATATTATTCTGATAATAACTGAGTGGCAATTCAACTGATTCACCAACTGCCTTAAATCCGGCAAAATGAATAACAGCATCAATCTTATTTTCCATAAAAACTGCTTCAAGATTTTCTCTATCTAATAAATCGATGTTATAAAATTGAATATGTTTGCCAGTAATCTTATCTACTCGATCTAGCGATTCCTTATTGCTGTTAGACAAGTTATCAACCACTACTACTTCATAGCCAATGTTTAATAACTCTAGACAGGTATGACTTCCAATATATCCTGCTCCACCTGTTATTAGTATCGCCATTAATGTGTTCCCCCTAGGTTAGAAATTAATCTACTTTCCTAAAAATTGAGTTTATTCTTTTTAATATATCTTTAAATGAACTACGATCTAAAAGAAAATTTCCAATAAAAATTAAAATAAAGCACCCAATACATAAAACAAATGAATCCATAATCCATTCAAACCAATTATTTGAATTTAAAGAAAATAGGGATGCAAACAGCAAATATCCTAATATTCCAATAACCAGATTAAACATAATATATACTAGTGACTTAACTGGGGGCCTATAAAGTATATGTTTATTAGCATAAAGAATTATATCAATAATCCTATAAATAGCTGCACATGCCGAACCTATAAGTACACCGACTATTCCCCACATTTGCACACATACAATCGAAATAATTATGCTTATTGCAGCTTCAACAATAGCACTAAATTTAGTTTCTTTAAAATGGCCAGCAGCATAAATTATAGTTAATGCTGGCACTCGTAAATTATTTATTAAAAACACTAATACAAACATATACGCTAACAATGGTTGTACATAGTCGGCATCCATTATTCCTTGTGTATATAGTCTAATAAACGGTAAGATCATTCCAAACGCTACCATATAAATCCATACAGTTACTGAATAATAAATATATTCAAATAATCTATAACCATTAGAAACTGTTTTAGTTTCTTTTGTTGCTAGCACCTCACCAAAACCCGCAATTAAACCATTAGAAAAAGCAGTAACAAAAGCTGTAATAATTGAGAATACCATAAGATATATAGAATAAACACTAACATCAGCTAAGGTACTAAACACAGTAAGAATAATAATTGGAGAATTAAACACTATCATATTAACAATCTGATGAATGAAAGCATCCCATCTTTTATCAATTGCTAGTATATCTGGTTTAGTATTAAAATTAATCTTGGGATACTTTCGAGTCACATAAGCAATTAATAAGAAAACACGAAGAATATATATTAATGAAGAAGCAATAAGAACTGTAACAACGCTAAAGCCCATAAGCATTAATATGATACTTGTAATAGTATTTAAAATTAATCCAATAATTTGCACTATGCAAAGCACATAACTTTTTTGATCTGCAGAAATCAAAACTCTATATTTTCCAATTAAATAATATTCAGCCACGCCACTACTACCTAATACTATTACCAAAATAGCTACCAAATAATTAGGTACATCATCACCAATAATAAATGGATATACACAAGCAAGTATAATAGTCATCAGAGCAAATAAACCACCTGATCGTATATAAAACTGACGTGTAGCTGAAAGTATACCATTTATGCGATGCGTATCTTTATTGGCTAATGGGCTATAAAGTGCTTGAGAAGCAGCTGCAGCAACACCCGCCTCGACTAAATTAAGGTATGAGATTATCTGTTTTATTGAAGAGACTAAACCATTAATTGTAGATCCATAAGTATTAATAAAAAGAATCGGTAGTATAAATCCGGAAATAGCTGTAAAAAATTGTAATGCCATACTAAAAGCAAGATTGAGTATAGCTTTTTTTGTCCTCAATATTCCACCAACTAACACTATTTATTATTGTTTTCTTTTAATTTATTGCAATAATTAATATAACTTTGTATATCATATAGCAATTTAATATTAGAACTTAATTCTTCAGAAGACCAATCCCACCATTTATGTTTAATATTCATAAGTTGATTAATTATTTCTGATGAAAATCTATATTTTATTACTTTAGCAGGAACACCACCCACAATAGCGTATGGCGGTACATTTTTCGTAACCACTGAACCTCCTGCTATTATCGCCCCGTCCCCAATGGTGATTTTGTCTTTTATAGTCACATTCCCCCCAATCCAAACATCGTTTCCAATGTTTATATCCACATTCTCCCCCGGCTTATTTATTGAAGGTGTAGATTCATTATTCATTAAACCTATACTGCGTTGCCAATACTTTTCATAAAGAATGGGGTGAGTAGTTAGAAGGTGTTGCGGATGGTTACCCAGACCTATATAAACATTCGGTCCTATAGAGCAATATTTACCAATTTTAGTTCCACTCTCAATTACAATAACACCCCATCCGCCATCATTTAAGTAAGTATAATTACCTATTATTACTCCAGCACCCACATGTGCGTGACGACCTGTAGAAGACTTCAAACCAAATACTGCATTAATAGATGCAAATGGACTTCTTATATCTGCCTTGTATTTATGATAAAAATACAATCTTTTCATTAAGTATTTTATAGTTTTAATTACTATTCAGCCCCTTAAAACTGATACATTTCATAATAAATATAAATAATATACTCAATCAGTATTGTATTTTGAGTATTTGTAAAAATATAATACAATTGCTGTTGGTATTGCTAACATAGTTAATAATTTAGCTGGAGAATCTTTTAAATAAAATTTATTTTTGGAAATAAAAACACAATTCACATATCTTACTGCATATAAATATCGCGTTTTAAAACTATGGCCAATTTTCATACGGTTTCGGAAATACATCGCAAATCCTTTTGGGTTTCTTAATAAAAGTTGTTTATCGTTAGCGGTATAACCATCAGAAAGGTATTCACATTGATATAAAACTTCATTTAGTAAAAGCCATTCATAGTTTTTGTCAATCTGGTCATATATAAGTGCTTCTGTAACGAATTTTTCGCCTTCAATAACAGGAAATTGATATTTCTTGATAATGTTGGCGTTAAATATCATTAATTTGTCACCTTGCACTCGAAATATATTATAAAGATCATACACTGTGCTAACCTTTAATTTTTCTGGTAGCATACTACCAACTACTAAACCTTTCATATTAGACTTACAAGCTATTATACCTGCATAGTGATTATTATTATTGCCCCATTTCTTGATAATAACTTCAATTGCATTATCTAAAAGGAGATCATCAGAATCCAAACACAAAAAAAGTTCTCCATCTGCCATAGAGACTCCTGTATTAAATGCTATATGTTTCCCCTGATTAGGTTGCCAATAGTATTTTATCTTAATAATATCTTCCGATATCCACATATTTATTAGTGTGCTTGTTTCATCGATCGATCCATCATCGACAATTATCCATATGAACTCAACCGATGTCTGCCTACACAAGCTCTCATAACATGCTACTAATGTATGGGCTCTATTATAAGTAGGAGTAAAGACAGTTACTTGACACAAAAAAATCACCCATTTCTTTACAAATAGTAACATTAACATGAAATTTGATTATTTAGATTTAATAACTGCTATAAATACATCATAAATTATATAAATACAATTCCCCTTATAATCATCACTCAGAAAATTATCATGTTATAAATAATTATGTCAACGGAAATATTTCCTTAATAAGTTAATTGATATATAAGGAACGAGTGCATAATAAACTTCATACCTAATTAGAAGAAGCGAATCACTTCTACTTGCGGTTATTAAAAAGTATAGCATTACTGCTACGAATACCTTACTTAATGCTATTTGATCAGAACTCCCCTTCGAAGGATTCAATATTTTAGCAATAAGGAACCCCAACAAAAACATAAAAATAACTCCAAGCCAACTAAAATTATAATAAGCCTCAGCAAGCAAGGAAAATCCTGGACCATAATTCATGTTTAGAACAGACATAAGCCAATTAGATAATGATACTCGGTCAATAATACCACCTGTAAGAAAATTCGGAAAAATAGCTAATAATGCTGCTAGGTAAGTCTCTCCATATTTAAAATCAAAGTTATTTGGAACAAGTTTCATCATTTCGATTAACGGGAACATTGACCCTCCCATTTCACCTATTGAGCCTATCACGGGATTTCTACTTGATATAATTTCTATAGACTGTTGAAATATATCATGTATGGTTCTCCCCTCATTGCCTCTTATCTCCCCAATGATGTTGAATACACATAGTAATAATATAGATCCAATTAATATTACTACCGTTGTTTTACCTTTAAATATTTTAATCTGTTCATGCCAAAGCACCATAAAACTAACTAACAACGCTGCAGCATCAGATCGTGCACCTGCAGCAAAATTCAATAATACCGCCGCTATTAAAATGAATACCATCAAATTTCTTGTAATTTTATTTTTTTTATATACTACAATTAGAAGAAATATTGCAGGAATAAAAAACAATTTTACTGTCAAGACAACATTATTCATAAAAGAAATGTTATTTCCAAAATCATTATTATTATAATTATATAGAGACATATATCCATAGGTCAGTGATTGAACCATATTTTGCCCGGTTTTATAAAAGTATATAATTGATGATAAAATAAACAATCCCCAAGCTATTACTTTTATAGATTTATTCAAGCTTTTATCTTGTATTTCAAAAATCTCTTGTACCCTAATTTTATTTTTTTGAGTACATAAAGCACCTAGGTGCATAAATGATAGGCCAAGAATTGTATATAAATGAGCTTGAAGAAGTGTTTCAGTGCTATATAATCTATATAAATCGAATGGTTCATGAATAATCCCTATCGATCTTAGAAAAGCTTGTCCATAAGTGAAGGTAAAAAAAGAAACCAGAAAAAAAATGTATGATGAAAATAAATTTCCATTAATTCTTTTCCAAGTATAGATTGAATATACCATTAGCGAGTTACCGATCCAGCACAAATAAAAGAGATTTTTTTCAGCGTTTCCATTAGATTTTAATAGCGTATTTCCAACAAACGCAATTAATAATATAACCACTATATACCAAAATATTACATATGGTTTTTGGGATACATAAAATTTCTTTTTATATTCATAAGAGTCTTTCAATTTCAATCCTCCGTAGTTTATATAAATCTAGATATAAATCTGAATTACTTTTAATATCATATTTATTAATTCTAAATTTACTCTTTATGTCTTTAACATCAATAATACAACCATCTGTTTTTTTGGCAAGAATTCTTTCCACCCATTCTTCATGATTTTGATCAATATTAACAAATTCCACCAAGCCTAATCCAATATCAGCTTCACTTGTTACTTTAGAAGAAACTATACACGGAATACCAGTAGCCTGTGCTTCAATAAGAGCAAGCGGTAGACCCTCATATAATGATGGCATAATAAAAAGATCAAATATATTTAAAAATAAGGGTACATCATTACGTAGTCCAACAAATCTAACATATGAACTTAAACCCTTCTCTTCGACTTCTAGTTCCAAATTCTTCCTTAGATCACCATCTCCAACAAATATCATACAAAATTCAAAACCTATATTTTTCAGCCGCTGAGCGATTGAAATAGAGTAATGATAATTCTTGATTTCATTTAAAGTTCCTACTTGTCCAATGATAAATATATTTTCCCCAATTTCTAGTTTCTTCTTTAAGTTAGTTATGTCGTCTGAAGAAACAGTAAGATATTTATCCAAATCTACTGCATTTGGAACAATCATACCCTTACGTTCAAACTCTTTCCCAAATAAAAATACACCTGCTTCTTTACCACAAGCTATTAAAGAATTTGCATTTCTGATTATTAAATGTTTCATAATACGCTGGTACATCTTTCTAACTATGTTATCATTTAAAGTATCTCGAGTACTATGAGCATGTGCTATTCTTAATTTTATTTTTTCCTTTCTTGCAGCTAAAGCTATTAAACCGATATTAAATAGAGTATGTGCATGTACTGCATGAAACGGTCCATTCTTCTGAATAACTTGCCTCAGATCTTCAATAAATCTCAACGGGTTTAGTAAGCTAAATGGCTTTACGTAAAAAATTCGACCACCTAGTTTTAGTATTTCTTTATCGTAATCACTTTCTTTATCTGTAAAAGTAATAAAATCAAAATTGAAACTCATGTAATTAATATTACGATATATGTTCATTATCATGGTCTCCGCACCACCACGATTCATTCTATCAACTACATGTAATATCCTTATGTCTTGACGGTTATTACTAACTTTATCACTAGACAAATTCCGCACCATTACGACCTCTCATTCAATTTATTAGCATTATTTTATTTCGAGAAAGTGATATTTAATAACTTTAAAAATGCCGTCAAGCTTTAATTACACTTTTTTGTTTAGTATTCATAATAAATAAGTACAGTAATAAACCAAATGGTAAAGCCAATAAAGTTATACTCTTAGCTGGCGATTCTAACAAAAACCTTTTATTTCGGGATATAATGCTACTTGAGACATAGTGAACTGCATTTCTAAATTTGACTTTAAAGCTCCCTTTCATCTTTAAAACTTCTTTTCTAAAATATGCAAAACCTTTTGGATTCTTGCGAAACTGAATTATAATATTCTGTGTTCCACCATCAGGCAAGTATTCTACGAAGCATAAAACTTCATTAAAAACTAGCATCTTGTATTTTAAATCAATTTTGTAATACTTACAGTCTAATGGAACATATTTCTCATCACTGAATAAAGGTATTGGATCGTTTTTAAGCAACTCGCTTCTAAAAACTAACTTATAATCACAATTTAGTCTTAAATTCTGTCTAATATCATATGTTGTGGTCTCTTTCATATTCAACTTCTGGCTAATTAAACTTCCATCAGGATATGCGTCTAATCCTATCATTCCACTGTATTCATTTGATCCAAACTTATCCCAATAATTTAGTACTTTTTCTATTGCATCATCTGCGAGATAATCATCTGAATCACAACACATACATAATTCTGTATCTATTAAGTTGTAGGCAGTATTATGTGCACCGTGCATTCCTTGATTTTCTTGCCACTTATATCTTATTGATATTTTCTCTTCTTTTATCCAACTTTCAACTAATTCCTTGGTATTATCAGTTGACCCGTCATCAACAATCAACCAAATAAAGTCACTATTTGTTTGCCTTATTAGACTTTTGTAACAGTTTTCAAGTATATAAGCTCTATTATAAGAAGGCGTAAAAATTGTTAACAACGTATGATTCATCCGATTTCATTACTCCTTTTAGAATCAATTAAACATGCTACAAGGCATAATTTGTACTTTATAAATTCATATACAGATCTTTCAGACGAGAATTCATAATATCCCATGAGTATTCTGCATTATATATACTTTGTATTCGATTCGTAATGCTACTCCATTTTTTTCTTTCTTCAGATATTTCTTCTAGTGCTTTTTCGAAGGATTCAGCATTATAGTCAATAGCTTTTCCAATTTCAAAATTCCGTACAATCACATCTATCCCTGTCCCATTTGCTACTATTATTGGTTTCCCTAGTATCATAGCCTCATATAGTTTATTTGGTGATGAATATCTGTGATTAGGTACATCTGGATCATAAGTTGCAAAGAGCACATCGCATTTTTGTTCAATTGCAATGACCCTTTCATACGGTATTCTTCCATAATAGATAATATTATTATTACTTTCCGCTATTTCTTTTATATAATCTTCATAAGGCCCAAAACCACCTATATGCAATTCCCATTCTTGATGTGCTTGAAACACTTTAAGTGTTTCTTTAAGTAGTCGGCCACTACTTAAGATACCTATATAAACAACTTTCAGTTTTTCATTTCTAAAAGCTATATTTTCATCATCTACGATTAGGTTTGATATATCTGGAGAATTATGAATAATATATAATTTTCGAGGTTTGCTCTTTGAAATTTGCTCTATACGGCTTTCGTTTACTATAATTACGGCATTTGCTGAGTTAATCATGACAGTGTCTATCTTTTCAACTATCGGCTTTAAAAATCCTGGCACATGAAAAGCATCAACATAATAGTCAAAAATATCATAAACATATTTTTTCTTGAATAACTTTGCACATATCCAAACAGGAATAACTGTGTCAAAATCACATGCGTGAATAATATCATATTCTTTCCGATTTCTAACAAGCCACCCTAATATACATAACTGAAACAATAATAGAGGAAATAAACTTTTCAATCCATTCCCATAAGAGGCATTAATGTTAAACCATCTTATTGGTAGTATTCCGTATTTAACCTTTATCTCTCCAGTTTTTTCTCTCTTATTTATCACTTGCCTATTCCAAGCTATTAGTTTAACTTTGTAGCCTAGCCTTAATAACGTATTCGCTTCTTTCTCTACACGTGGATCTGGTAAGATTGGATTAGATCGTATAATTATAATTCTCACATTGTCCTCCTTACTTTCATCCAATAATTGGTTTAATGTTTCTTATTCTATTGGCTTGAGATAGTTTGAGTATATTTGACTAGTCACAATATTAATTTTTTCTACTGAATAGTTTTCTATAATATTTTTATTTCTTTCACTAAACAATCTTCTTAACTCTTCTGAATTAAACAATTTTTCAATATAATAAGCAAAGCTTGATGAATCATTTATATCTACTACAAAACCATTTTTTTCATGTTTTATTAAGTCTCTGTTCCCTCTACAATCTGTTACTATAGTAGGTAGCCCAATTGCCATAGCCTCCATAATATTCACAGGAAGACCTTCTTGCCTGGACGCTGAAACAGCGACATCTGATAGCATCATAAAATTATTAATATCTTGACGATAGCCCAAAAATTCAATCTTCGATTTTAAGCCCAATTCATCGACAAGCTCTTCATAATTACTCAAGTACTCACCTTTACCTGCAAGTAACAATTTTATATTAGGTATTTTATCAGCGATAATATGTACTGTATTTATAAGTAAATCTTGATGTTTCCTATAGGAAAGTTCACCGGCATACATCAAAATAAAATCATTTTCTTGATAACCATACTTCTTGCGCAATAAACTCTTCTCATCCACAGTCGGTGGATGATATTTTTTTAAATCAATTCCAATTCCATTTACTAGTTTTAGGTCTTTCGCTTTAAAGTTTTTACTTGCTACTTGGTAGTCTTCTTCATTAATTGTGATTAGACAATCTGTAAATTTTGACAACCATTTTTCTATTGAATAATATATTATCCAATTTTTTTTTGATGCTCCGTTAAAAAAATGAAATCCATGAGCAGTATAGACTACCTTTGTATTGTTATGACGAGCTTTTCTAGCTGCAAGGCGAGCAATTACTCCTCCTATTGGTGAGTGACAGTGAATTATATCAAATTGCATTTCATCTATTAGTTTATGAATTTCTTTATAAGCGTTTATATTGCTAAGACTGATTGCATTGCGATCAATTAAAATATCATGCACTATTACACCAATAGATATCAGATGTTCTTTATATTCATCCACTCTTTCTTTTGAAGTTGTACTACCAAATTGGAAATTTGCAACTACATGAACTTCGCAATTCATTTGTTTGAATATTAATATATTGGATGTATTAAACTGATCGATCATTGATGCTACAGACGCTAGAATTAATACTTTTCTCAATCCTCTCCCCCCTTTAGTGTCATTTCAACAGATTTTTCAAAATCAACAACACAATAATTCAAATTACATTCCCTAGATAAATTTTTATCATAAACTTTATTTCCAAAAACTTTATTTAATAAACTTATACGTGAAGACAATATTTTTAATAAACCATTAAATATATTCGTAAATAGTATTTTTTTATTTTGTAGTTTTGTAGCAACTTCAATAATAGCTTTAGTAGAGACATACTCTTTGTTTTGTGGATAAAAAACACCTTCTAATTGAGTATCCATTGTCAACTTCAAAAACTCACATAAATTATCAATGTAAATCATGCTTCTTTCATTATAGATATTAACAAATAGAGGTGTATATCTTGCAAGTTTTAATAATTTAGGAAAGTTCCCTTTGCAATTGGGTCCATAGACTAATGGTGCTCTAACAATTACAGTTTTAAATTCATCACTTTTTAATTTTTGTATTGCTAAATCCGCTTCTAATTTGCTTCTCCCATAGAAATCTATTGGTAAAAATTTGGATTTAGAATCTATCACCTTACTTTCACCAATATTACTGTCTTCACCATAAATAATAATTGAACTCATAAATATGAATTGCCGAACACCTTCAGTTTTTGCTTTATTAGCAACATCAATCGCCATATCGCGATTTACTTTATAGTACAATGTTTCTAATTCAGGGTTTCTTGAAACATGAGCAATTCCAGCTACATGAATAACTACATCGTAGATACCGAAAAATATATTATTCCATTCGTTATTTCTAGTTTTCACCTTAGCCACATGATAATCATGAGAAGAGTTTGATAACCATCTTTCAAGAGAATTACCTATGTAACTATTTTCCCCTACAATTAATATATTCTTTTTTTTCATTTAGAAGACCTCATTTATTGTTATCTAAACTTGTTAGAGAAACACCTTCTCTTATTCCATCACTTTTAATCACTCTGAATATGGTCAATATAAATACCTTAATATCAAACACGAAACTCATGTTATTAACATATTCCGCATCATAGCTTACTTTAATGTTTAATGGTAGTTCATCCCTACCATTAATTTGTGCCCAACCAGTAAGTCCAGGATAAATTGCATTCACGTCATACTCATCCCTTTTAGCAATTAAATCATACTGATTCCAAAGTGCTGGCCTTGGCCCAATAATACTCATCTCTCCTTTAATTATATTGAATATTTGAGGCAACTCATCTAAGCTTGTTTTCCGTATAAACAAACCAATTTTAGTAATGTAGTTATTTGGATTTTGCAACATGTGTGTCGGTGTCTCTCTTGGAGCTTCTACTCTCATCGTTCTAAATTTCAATATGTAAAACTCTTTTTTATCTTTACCTATACGTTTTTGTTTAAAAAACACAGGTCCTTTTGAATCTATTTTAATCAAAATAGCTAATACAAAGAAAAACGGCCACAGAACTATTAGCGATATAACTGAAAAGAATAAATCTAAAATACGTTTAATATAGGAATAAAACATAAGTTCACCTTCTATAACAATTTTTTTATAAAAAAATGTACTTTGAAAAATATAATTTATTTTTTACTTTCTCCTATTAAACTTTGTTGCGTAATACCTAATAAAAATTCTAATAAACCTTCTCTTAGCTCTTCACGTTGTAACGCATATTCAATTGTTGTTTTAATAAAACCTATTTTTTCACCAACATCATATCTGATGCCTTCAAAATCATATGCATATACAGCCTCATATTTAATCAGTTCAGCTATAGCATCAGTAAGCTGGATCTCACCTGCAGCCCCAGGTTTTTGAGTATCTAAAATATTAAAAATTCTAGGGTTTAAAATGTATCGTCCCAAAACAGCAATATTAGAAGGTGCCTCATTTATCATTGGTTTCTCTACTAAATGATTAACACTAAATAAACGATTACTAGTTTCATTTCCATCAATAATTCCATACCTTGAAACCTCTTCGTTCAATACTCTTTGAACTCCAATTATCGATGCATTATAAAGTTCATATTGTTCCATTAACTGCTTTAAGCAGGGTTTACGGGCTTTAACAATATCGTCACCTAACAGCACGGCAAATGGTTCATTCCCAATAAACTTACGCGCACACCAAATGGCATGACCTAATCCTTTAGGCTCCTTTTGACGTATATAATGGATATCAACCATTTTTGAGGACTTTTGAACTTCTTTTAATAACTCATGTTTTCCTTTTTCAAATAAGTTTTGCTCTAACTCAAAGGAATTATCAAAATGATCTTCAATTGCTCTTTTTCCTTTTCCAGTAACTATAATAATATCTTCAATACCGGACTCTATTGCTTCTTCTACAATATATTGAATAGTAGGTTTGTCTACAATTGGAAGCATCTCTTTGGGCATAGCCTTAGTCGCTGGTAAAAACCTAGTTCCAAGACCGGCAGCCGGTATTATCGCTTTTCTAACCTTCACTCTTTACAGCTCCTCTTTAAAAACTTTACTACACCTGTTATAAATAAAACACAGTTCTCATTTTTACTTTTCTTGAATCACCTCATCATACGATTTCCCTTGGCTCATACCATATTTCTTAGCTACTTGAATCAATTCGTCATACTGCTCTGGAGATAACTTCTCTAAAATAATGCTGCGTGCTTTCTTCTTCTCTTCTAGTTCTAACCCACCGCTTGCCAATTCTTGAATTTGTTTAATATCTGATAGACTAAGCTCCTCAAGTAGCACGGTCGAAACTTTAGCTTTCTCTGAGACGGTTATTTTTTCTTGTACTTCTTTTGCTTTATCTACAGAAACTTCAGCGCTGTAAGATTCATTTGGCTTTTCATTTTGTTTATCATCATCCAATTCTTTACTCTCATTCTTATTATCTGCTTGATTAACCTTGTCAGTATCTTGCTCCGTTTGTTCTGCTCCGGAATTCAAATTGTTTGTTTCTTCCGTATTCTCTGCAGCGTTATTTTGTGAGGAATTGCTATCTACTATAGAACTATTATTATTTGGACTAGCGCTGGTATCATCAACAACGAGATTGCTCTCTAAATCTGCTGCCAATGTAGAGATGAACCTATCTACAGCATAGTTAGCGGCGAACAACCCACCTATGCCTAATATCAATACTACGGATATTGTCCATAACAATATCTTCTTCCACTTCTTCTTACGCATTTCCATTCGCCTCCATTTTCGATGCAGATTATTAGGATACGTGTGAATAGAAAGGAACGAGATGCTCAATTACATCCTTCACCGAGCTTTGGCTTTCGCCTAGAACCTTCTCAAAACGTTTGAATTGAAGCTCAAGCTCTGCTCGGTTAATCTGCGATGGCTTACCGATATAGATGCGCTCATGTTGGGTAGACGATACTGCCTCTTCATCCGTTAACAGCTCTTCGAAAAGTTTCTCGCCCTCACGCATACCGCTAAAGTTAATTTCAATATCTACATCCGGCTCATAACCAGATAACCGGATCAAATCCTGTGCCAAATCCATAATTTTGACAGGTTTGCCCATATCCAATACGAATATTTCTCCGCCTTTGGCGAACGAGCCCGCCTGAATAACCAACTGAACGGCCTCAGGAATCGTCATGAAATATCTAACCATATCTGGATGGGTTACAGTGACTGGCCCGCCTGCAGCAATCTGCTCTTTGAACCTTGGAATGACACTGCCACGGCTGCCGAGTACATTTCCGAATCGAACCGCTACAAACTGTGTAGCACTTGTTGTATTAATGCTCTGTATGTACATCTCTGCAATTCTCTTCGTAGCTCCCATAATGCTAGAAGGATTAACGGCTTTATCGGAGGAGATCATAACAAATCGTTCTGCTTTATACTTGTCCGCACAGTCTGCTACGTTTCTTGTTCCGAATACATTGTTCTTTACAGCTTCTGATGGATTACGCTCCATTAATGGAACATGTTTATGGGCCGCAGCATGGAACACGACCTGCGGTCTAAACTTTCGGAATACATCATCCATTCGATTACGATCCTGAATGTCCGCAATGACGGTTTCCAGCTGAACATCCGGATATTTACTTCTAAGCTCCATTTCAATCGTGTAAATACTGTTCTCTCCATGCCCCAAAAGCAACAAACGCGCAGGGTTAAATGAAGAGATTTGCCTGCACAACTCAGACCCGATGGAACCCCCTGCACCTGTTACAAGCACGACTTTATCCGATACATAATTGGCAATTCCCTCGAGGTCAGTCATTACAGGCTCTCGCCCTAGCAAGTCTTCAACTTCCACATTTCTTAGCGATTTCACAGCCAAACGACCTTTAATAAAGTCATTAATCGAAGGAATAATCTTGACCTTTGCGCCGGTGAGCTTGCAAATATTGATAATATCGGATATATGCGCCCTTTTTGTAGACGGCATTGCGATAATGATGTCATGGATATGGTATTTCTGTACAAGCTTTTCTATATGCAACCGATTCCCTAAAACCGGTAAGCCATAAACCTGCATATTACGTTTATGTAAATCATCATCAATAAAACCTATAATGCGATTGCCAGCGAAGCTATTGCTAGTCATGATTTCTTTAGCGATTAATGCACCGCAGTCACCTGCGCCTACGACAAGTATATTGTTTACCAAATCTTTCTTCTTCGTTCTGTTTACTCGGATTAATCGCCAGAGGAAACGCGAGCCTCCCATAAATAACAGCATTAACTCCAATGTTCGAGATGTTATCGAGATGGGTACTCGTTCTTCATAAAGCAAGTAGGTAGCTAAATAGGATAAGATTAAACCGATAATAATCGCCTTAGCCAGCTCAATGATTTCCCCAATACTGGCATATTGCCACATCCGTCGATACATTCGAAAGAACGCCAAGCTGCTACCGCATATTACTGTTGTTAATAAAGCAAATAAAAGCATCTGAGATTCGTAGAAGGGAGGAATCTTTCCATCAAAACGAAATAAATAGGATATTGAAATCGCGACCCATATAATACAAATATCAATTACCAGTATGATTAGCATTCTATTTCTATTGCTAAGCTTGCTCACCTTACTCATCCCTCCAGGATAGCTTTCTTCTACGAACTCTGTCTCTTTATTTATCTTGCACACCGTAATAATAGTAATAGGCCTCTTCATTAGCTTTACGCTTCACATTATTCAATACCACGCCTAGTATTCGAGCATTAACACTTTCTAAATTTTTCACTGCCTTGCCTGCAATGTCCCGTTTTACTTTACCTTGATCTACTACCAAAATGACGCCATCACTCTTCGTAGCAACAATTTGAGCATCAGTAACAGCGAGCAGCGGAGGCGTATCAATCAAGATAATGTCATACATCCCTCTTAATTGATCAATAATTGCAGTCATTCTCTTCGAGCCCATCATCTCAGCTGGGTTCGGTGGAATGGCGCCTGATGTAATAATATCTAAGTTAGGAATGTCGGTTACTTGAATCACTTCCTCTAGTGAGGATTGCTGCGAAATAACGGACGATAGACCCCATCGGTTGGAAATAGAAAAGGTATGATGAGCTGTAGGCTTACGAAGATCGGCATCAATAAGAACAACCTTCTTCTCCGATTGTGCGAATGTGACAGCCAGATTGGTAATAGTCGTCGACTTCCCTTCGCCCGGGCCTGCCGAGGATACCATTAACACCTGAAGCTTCTCGTCAATTGAAGAAAACTCAATATTGGTTCTTAATGCACGATAGGATTCTGAAATGGGGGAACGGGGATTCGTTAGCGTAATAATCTGACGCTTATTTCTCAATAGAGACACGCTCTAATTCACCTGCCTTGTAGGTTTGGTTGGCTTTGCTAGTTTGGCTTGAATTCGCATCCTCCGGGTTCATTCTTGAGATCATAGCAAGCGTAGGTTGCCCCAAAAATTCCAGCACGTCCGCTTCTGTCTTAATGGTATCGTCCAAATACTCAAGCAAGAATGTAATTCCGACAGCGATCATTAGTGATACGACCAATGCAATGGCAATATTAATGGGTACATTCGGTGATACTGGATCTGGCTGCGTATTTACTACAGCTTCATTCAGAATCGATACATTTTCGACCTTGAAAATATGTTGAATCTCTTCTTTAAAAACACGAGAGACGGCATTAACCACCTGAGCTGCTTGCTTGTAGTCCACATCCTGTACGACTAAAGTCATTACCTGTGTATTATTTACAGAGCTAACCTGGATCTTGTTAGCAAGCTCGATTGCTGTCAGACCAAGCTCAGGATACTGCTCGGCTACTTTATCCAATATAGCCGGCGTTTTAATAATTTCCTTATACGTACCAATCATTGTAATATTCGAGTTGATTTGATTAAGATCAAGCTGTCCTGTAGCCAATTGGGATTGCGTTTGGTTTACAATAATTTTCGTAGAAGCTTCATATACCGGGTTCTTTAAAAAGATGCTTATAGCTGCGGCTGCAGCTGTACAGATGAATACAAATAATATAATAAGCGCCAATCTCTTCTTAATGATTGCCATGTACTGTCGTAAATCCAGTTCTTTAGACACGCCATACTCCTCCGTCAGATATAGTCTTATAGACTATATATAGTTCATAAGATCTATCTCTTATCCCATAATAATCTACAATTCCACAATATCCTATGATTTTTCCGAAAAAAATCTTCCCCCCACCTACATGAGAGGAAGATTTTAACTCTATTGTAGCTTACTTGTCGAAATTCAGCGCCCGGTAAATAATGACAGCCGCTTCAGCGCGAGTCGCGTTGTTTTTCGGTAGGAATTTACCTGCATTACCGATTACGATTTTGTGTGTAGCAGCAAATGCTACACCGTCTTTCAACGTAGCATTAATTTTCCCTGCATCAGCGAAGCCCTTAAGAGCTGCATCAACATCCGTTACATCTACTGCACCTTTGGAAACCTTCAATGCGCGAGCAATCATTGTTGCCATCTCAGCACGAGTGATTGTTGCATTAGGGTCGAACTTCGATGCCGAGCGTCCGTTAATGATTTTAAGTTGAGCAGCTGCAGCAACGTATGGTGCAAACCAGTCAGCTGCATCCACATCTGCAAATGCTTCTGTTGCCGAACCATTTTCCAGGTCCAGAGCACGGATCAACATTTTTGCAAACTCAGCGCGAGTTACTTTATCCTGTGGAACAAATTTACCTTCCGATTTGCCTTCGATTGCACCTTTAGCAGCTACCACTTGAATTTCGCGGCCAGCCCATGCCTCAACCTTAGCAATATCAGTGAACGATACTTTGTTTTCTACAACGACATAGGATGAGAACGAATCACGTGATTCGATAATCGAATTGCCGGATACACGTCCGCCATGGAAGACTAGCTTGCCATCAACGATTTTCGCTACGGAAAGAAGTTCTTTATCAAGGCCTGTTGTATCGCCAAGCGGAAGGCTGATGACGATCGGTTGGTCAAATGTTGTTTTCGCAACTCCACCAATTGTCAAGTTGAAGTCGTAGACCTCCGATACCGGTTTCAATGTGCCTACTACCGCTGCACTTGCATCTGTTTTGCTAATAGCAAGTGAGATCGCAGATGAGAACGATCCGCCAACAGGAACAGTCACTTCGAACCCGCCGACAACAAATGTTGCGCCTGATACATTACCAGCTGCTGCTGCTTTCACTACTGCATCAGGAAGATTCAAGACAACATCTTTTAGGGTTACAGCACCTAGATCAAATTTCAAAGCAGTTTTCTGAACTGCGGAACCTGGAGCCAATTCTTTCACTTTCGCTGCAACAGCGTCGATTCCAGCAATAACGGACAATAGGTTGCTTTCATTTAGTTGAAGAACCGCTTTTCCGTTTACATTGCTAACATTAGAAGCAGCACTAATTGTCGCCAACTTTGTAATCTCAGCAGTCGCATCTGTAACGAATTTTGTGATAAGAGCCGCTTTCTCAGCTTCCGTCGCTTTATCTAGCGCCGCTTTCAAATCATTAAGCAATTTGTCCGTTGTTTCTGGTAGTGGTGCAGTTGGTGTAATAATAATACCGCCGCCACCGCCGCCGCCGCCTGACGAATTCAATGATTTATAAGCCGTAAACAATGCGCCTGCCGCAGCCGTAAACGTGCTGTCGTTATTAACTGCCGCTCTTGCTTCAGTCAACACGGAAAGCACATCATTCGTGTTTACACCATAATGCAGGAAAATTTTCTCGACGTTGTACTCGCTCTCTGGCAAAGCAGCTAGTACATCTCTCAGCAATTGTTGAACACTGCTTGAGTTCGTCATAATATCAAGCAAGCCCGCCAAATCCTTCGAACCTACTTGTGCAACAAGTTCTTCTTGAATATCGAAGAAATAAAGTGCAATGTCATCTACAGTAAGATCAGTAACCCCTGCTTCTGTAGCAAAGGATTGAAGCAAAGCTCCGTGCTCCGCACGCAGAGCTTCAAGTCCTGCAACCGAAGGATTGTAAGACAATGAAACGGCGTCGTAGAAAAGATTTTCTAATTGCGTTTCTTCCGAGGCGCTAGGCTGGAACTTGTCAACGATCGGCGCTACGATATCGCCTTTCACATGAATAGCCAGTCCATCCAAAGCATCTTGAAGTTCTTTAACTTTAGGAAGACCGCCTGTCGCAACGAGTGCGTCGTATAATTTCTTCACATCTTTTACAAGCTGGGAATCTTCAAGGGATGAAGCATAAGCTACCCCATTCACTCCAAGCTTCTCCGCTAGGCCTTTGTTACTAAGCGGAATTCCAGCAAAAGCCGTTAGGGCTACGCTTGCTGCAATCGTAGATACTGCTAGTTTCTTTCTTAATGTCACTTTCTCTCACTCCTAATATATTAAAATAGCGGCATTCATCTAGTAGATGAATGACTAATAACGCCGAAGGGGATTACCCGATATGTACTTGCTGTATTTTCCAACCATTCAAGAGCAGCCTATCTTTTGTAAAATAAGGAAGCAAAACGATGCACGAGGCCCTTGGAGGATTCCGATGCTGCGGGTTGATTTTGGAAAGATATGTCGTCTAATACAGATTTAGCATTGGACTGCAAATAATTAACCCACTGTTCGCCCATCCGCCTCTCAATGGCATCATATGCTTCGCGAAGTCGAAAACCGCGGCGGACAATATGATGAGCATCGGAAGAAACGATGTGGATACAGCCGGTTTGTAACAGCGACCAAGCGGATTGTTCAATACGTTTGCCAAACCCCCCTAACAGCGAATGGGTCGTAACCTGGGCGAAAGCTCCAGCTTCAATAAGCTCAGCTAATCGTTCCGGGTGCTTTACAACCTCTGCATTCCTTTCGGGGTGAGCAATAATAGGCTTTAGCTTTAGGATATTAAGCTCATGTATAAGCTCGATCATCGCTTTCGGTATACGAGAAGACGGCATTTCTATTAATACATAACTAGAACCGGCTAATGGGAGCAGTTCATTCCTATACCAGGCATCCAGCAAATCATCATGAACACGAATTTCTTGCCCAGTCCGGATAGTAACAGGCACACCCACTGCTATTAACTGTTCGTTAATCGCATGGGTGTGCTCGGCTACGTCTTGTGCTGTGTTTGTATAGGTCCCATTGGCGTGATGCGGAGTTGCAATAATGGTGGTGATTCCCTCTGAAGCGGCTGCCTGGGCCATGTCCAAAGTATCATTCCAACTCGCTGCACCATCATCCAATCCGGGTAATATATGTGTATGGATGTCTATCATGCTGATCTCACTTCCTATGTAGAATTTGATCAAAGCTACCTGATAGGCAGGTTTGAAACTATTCTACCACAAGAAGATAGATCTTTCAGCACTTCTCGATACAATTCGACAGTTCTTACGACAAAGACTAGTATAGCCTACGATTACCATAAATGTAAGACAAAATTTGTAAAAATTAAAATTTGTTCAGAAATTTTTCAGATCGAAGTTGGTATTACGATCTCTATTACAAAAGCTCCTTACGAAGCTCTGCTGCGGATTTCGGAGATAAGTAGGCATAGGGAATGTCAAACACGGTTTTTGCGCCAGTTTGTCCTTGCTTGGCCATCTTGTATGCCGCCCTCGCGTAAGCAACGAGAACACTCGCCGTGAATTCCGGATTGCTGTCAAGCTTCAGTCCGAATTCAATAATTTGTGTGCTATTTTCACCTGTCTTGCCGCTGCGCAGCACCGTGCCGCCGTGAGGCATCGAGGAGTGTTCAGCCTTCATTGTTGCTTCGTCGATAAAATGAACCGTTGTATTGTAATCAGAGAAATAGTTCGGCATGCTGCGAATTTCCTCGGCAATGGCCTCTTGATCAGCACCCTGCTCCGCAACGATGTAGCAATCGCGGATGTGCTTCTCACGAGTGGTCAGCTCCGGGTTCTCGCCGCTGCGAACACGATTAACCGCGTCTTCACTTGGAATGGTGTATTGCACGCCGTGCTTTACGCCTTTCACTCGGCGAATCGCATCCGAATGCCCTTGGCTCACGCCTTTGCCCCAGAACGTGTATTCCTTGCCCTCAGGCAGAATGGCTTCTGCAAGCAGACGATTCAAAGAGAACAAGCCTGGATCCCAGCCCGTTGATATTACGCTCACTTTTCCGCCTGTGCTTGCTACTGCATCCACTTGTTCAAAATATTCCGGAATACGCGCGTGCGTATCAAAGCTGTCTACCGTATGGAACATGCGTGCAAAAGCAGGCCCTTGCTCCGGAAGATCCGTAGCCGAGCCGCCGCAAAGAATCATAACGTCGATCTCATTGACGAAACGCTCAGCATCCTCAATGGAATACGCTTTAATAGCCGAAGGAATCGAAGCAGGGTCCCTCCGTGTAAAAATAGCATCCAACTTCATGTCCGGGCTTTGCTTTATTGCCAGCTCTACCCCGCGCCCCAAATTGCCGTAACCCACGATACCAATGCGAATCTGTTCTGTCATGCTGCCGCCACCTCAATTTTATTTTATATCGTGCTTAGATCCAGCCTCTAGCTTCCATTGCCGCTGCAATCCGTTTAATCGAAATCATATAAGCTGCCGTACGAAGATCGGTATGATGCTCTTTAGCAAGGTCGCGAACGGCCACATACGACAGAATCATGTTTGTCTCCAGCTTCTCCAGCACCTCTGCTTCGCTCCAGTAGTAGTTCATCAAGTTCTGTACCCATTCAAAATAAGAAACCGTCACGCCGCCCGCATTCGCAAGCACGTCCGGAATAACTGTAATGCCGCGGCTTGCAAGCACACGGTCTGCCTCTGGAGTCGTCGGGCCATTAGCCGCTTCCGCTACGATTTTTGCTTTAATACGGTCCGCATTCGCGGCTGTAATTACGTTCTCCAGAGCAGCCGGCACCAAAATATCAACATCCAGCTCAAGCAGCGCTTCGTTGGAGATGATGTAAGCTTCGCCATACTCGCGGATAGACGCTGTGTCTTTGAGCATAGAAATTTTCTCGATATCAATGCCGTTCGGGTCGTAAATACCGCCTTTGGAATCACTGACCGCTACGATTTTGCAGCCTGCCTCGCTAAGCAAACGCGCAGCAATACGGCCCGCATTGCCAAAGCCTTGAATGGCTGCAGTCGCGTTCTGTACAGGAATATTCATATCATTTAGCGCAGCCAAAATCGTATAAACACAGCCTTGCGCCGTCGCTTCGTTGCGCCCCTTCGAGCCGCCAAGAATAAGCGGTTTGCCGGTAATAACGCCTGGCGAGTTCACGCCTTTCAGCCTGCTGTATGTATCCATCATCCAGCCCATAATTTGCGGCGTAGTATACACATCTGGCGCAGGAATATCTTTATCCGGACCTACAAAATCAGCGATCGCTTCCATAAACGCGCGGCTTACGCGCTCCAGCTCATTTTTGCTAAGAAGACGCGGATCACAAATGACGCCACCCTTGCCGCCGCCGTATGGCAACCCGACAACGCCGCACTTGAAGCTCATCCACATGGAGAGCGCTTTAACCTCGTCAAGCGTTACATCCGGATGAAAGCGAATACCGCCCTTTGTCGGTCCAATCGCATCATTATGCTGGGCGCGATACCCTTCGAATACGCGGATCGATCCGTCGTCCATACGTACGGGAAAGCTAACCGACAGCACGCGCTTCGGCTGCTTCAAGATTTGCGTAACATGCTCAGGCAATTGCAGATGCGCTGCTGCCGTGTCAATTTGCTGCTGTGCGATTTGGTACGGATTCAATGTTTCTTCCACTAAACTCACTGTCATATCAGGTTCAGTCCTTTTTTCCGTAGAGTCCGACTCCCAATCCAGGAAAAGCCGCTTTTCTGATTCTACCTTTTTCAATAGTATTTTAAAAGAAAAATTTCGTTAAATAGTGCAAAAAATCTACACATTTATCCATTGTCATGTTAGGTTTCATTGAGTGACAGCAACAGTAACATCTGACATGGAATAGAAATAAATGTAATTCCCCATTCATGAAGCACACAAAAAAGAAAGGAGCAACAGAAGCCAGGCTCCCATCACTCCTTTCTATTAGTATGCACGGCTGCATACAGAAGTATAAATTTTATCAATGCCTCAGCACTCCTCTTTTATTTTATTGCCGTATAGGCTTCTTTAAGCACGCCGTAGCTGTCCACGATTTCTTGATGGAATGCATGTTTGCGCGAAATCCCCATATGCGAGGCGATGACATCATGAATTCCTGATTGTGCGATTGCCGCTTGCAGCGTAACCGCCTCCTCATCCTTCTCGTAATCGAACAGGAGCGCCGCAGCGATAGCGGATGTCAGATGAGGAACAGGAATGCCGAGCTCACGCGCCTGCAAAGCCGGCCTGACGAGCCGGTCATTCAAGGACAACTTACGGATCGGCGAGCGGCCGACGCGGATTACACTATCCGATAAGCGGGGGTTTGTGAATCTTTTCATCATTTTTTGAACATAACGATCATGCTTTTTCTTATCCCAATGGTACTTGGACGTAAGGATACTCCCGGTCTCATTCAGCACCTCTGACAATTCGGATCGAATCCTCGAATCACCCATCGCCTCTTGAATCGTTTCATAACCTTCAAGATAGCCGTGATAAGCCGCCGTGCAATGACCCGTATTAACGGTATATAGTTTACGTTCAATGTAAGGTTCAAGCGCGTCTACATACTTTACCCCCTCAATTTCAAGGTAGCCATCCATCATTGCTGAGCGGTCTACAATCCATTCAAAGTACGGCTCTACCGTAACTTTAAGCGGATCATCATGCTCTTGAACCGGAACGATGCGGTCAACGGCCGTATTCGGAAAAGCGATACAGCTATCCGCTTCTTCATGCCGCTCCGCCGGCAAATGCTCATACACACGCCGTTTGAGAAGCGAGCTGCCCGAAATCGCGTTCTCGCAAGCAATGATATGCAGCGGTTTAAGATTCCGACGCTGAAGACGCAGCTCGATGCCTGCTGCGATGGATTCAGCAATATGCTTCAGCGCCGTTACGCCAACCGCCGTCGTCACGATGTCGGCCGTCGCAACGACTGCTGCCACCGCCGCTCTGTTTTTGCCGCTAATCGCCGTTACGTTGTTCACAACCTCCGTGTCTCGCGCCTCGTTCGCAAGCGTGACCGAATATTGTTTGTTCTGCTGCAGCAAATGAATCTTTCTTTCATTCCGAGCTACAAACGTAACCTCGTAGCCCGCATGGGACAGAAGAAGACCGATAAAACCTCTTCCGATATTTCCAGCGCCAAAATGCACAGCCTTCATTGTCCGAACCCCCTTTTACTTGGATGGTATCGTCTCGCCCATAAAATTTCTGAATATTCTGATTTATTTAATTGCGCCAGGACACATTCGTGTTTCAACCTGATTCTTCACTTGATTACCGACTTTAAAGCGCGCCCGCTGCCATTGCGTGAAAATCAATATGCGACAAACATTCCGCATGGTAATAACGGTCAGATTTATCAAAGTCCAATGACTTCGTGATCGTATTCGGAACGATAATGCAGGACATGCCTGCAGCCAGAGCCGCTCGCGCCCCGTTAGGTGAATCCTCAATTGCTACCGCCTCGCTCGCCTCAACGCCTAGAGCAGCCAAGGTCTGCATATACAGCTCTGGATCCGGCTTAACCTTTGCCACATCATCCGCTGTCCGAATGGTTTCGAAATAGTGCGCAATTTCAAGCTGCTCCAAATATTTATCAATCCAAGCGCGCGGCGAGCTGGAAGCAAGGCCGATCCTCATGCCCAAATCCTGCGCATCATTCAAATAATCCAAGATGCCGGATCGAACCTGTTCGCTTTGCATAAGGGATGTATGCTGGAGATGCACCGATTCGCGGAAGGCATCCTTGTCTATCGGAAGCTTCAAATCCGTCATTAAATATTCATAGGGATTAAAGTTGTGCAAGCTCGTGCCGATACAGCCCGAGTATTGCTCTAAGGTGAGCTCAACCCCATGCTCCAAGTAAGCATCGCGAAATGCATGGTACCATGCCGTTTCTGTGTCAATAATCGTCCCGTCAAAATCAAAAATAATAGCTTTAATCATCAATACATCTCCTCCTGAATGTCAAAATGTTAGATTTGCTAACAAAACCGTAACATTATTTAAAAGCAGGAGTCAAGGAGGTAAAACGCCCAAAAGACCGTTTTCAAGGTTGTCCATCTCTCTTTGAAAAGAAGCGTAAACCGTTGATACCACTGGTTTTTTCATAATTCTTGCAAGCGCTTCGATAATTTACGAAAAAAATTTTCAGACAATTTCAATCAAACGCTTACATCCTCATTTCTCAGATTCCCTCCTAACCATCCGATACAAAAAGAGCATGCCATGGAAGCTTACTTCACCTCCCTGACATGCCCTATAAACAAGCGTAAACGGCTGTCGCCGTCCTCTGTGGCAAAAGCAGTCGTTTCGCGGAGATATATAAGCACATTTATATGTGAAAACATATAAATTCTTATATATTAACAAAGTGCGCAGCACTTCACATTAAATCATTTGTCCGCCTGTCTTCGAGGAAGGAACCACTGGCTCCGTCCGTTTTTTGCGCTCAATGCTGATCCAAATCAATCCTGCCGCCATACAGCCTGCACCGCACATTTGCAGCAGCGCGATTTTCTCATCGAACATCAAATAGCCTGCAATAACCGCAGCGGCCGGAACCGCATAACGGAAGAAATTAGACCGCGTGGCTCCCACCTTGAACATGCAGGCATTCCAGACCACAAAAGCCAGCACGGTACAGATCAGAACATTGTAACCAATAGATAAGTATTGGCCTGCATTCAGTGCGGACCAGTTCGTTTGCCCCCAAGAACCGAACGTAAGCGGCAGCATGAACAGCGATCCGAATGCAATCGTCCATGTGCTTACCCGAAGGGCTGAATATTTCTTCATAAGCGACATCGAGCTGAGATTGAATAATGGGCCGATAATGCTGACGCCAAACGCCATGGCGTTGCCGAGCATATTTTCGGAGGAAAGACTGAAACCCTCATCCCCGCCTAAAATGACGAAGCAAACGCCGACTATCGATATCCCGCCGCCAACGATGAGCCGCATCGTAATTGTTTCCTTCATAAACAGCGGCGCGAACAATGCGGCAAAAATCGGCCACGGCGCCACGTTTAAGAGTGAAGCATTCGCTAAAGTCGTGTACTTGATCGAGTACATGACCGTAATTTCGAGCAGCGTAATGCCGATAAGCCCGATTAACGCCAGCCTCGGCACAATGCGCCATGGAATGGCCACACTGCCCTCGGTTAGCTTAAGGATCAGAAAGAAAAAAGGAACGGCCAAGCCAAATCTCAGAAACGAGAACACGATCGGATTAAACGACTCCATTGCCAATCGAGAAATACCGAAGTTTGCTCCCCATACGACAGCAATTAGAATCAGTCCGCCGTAATTCAACCACTTGTTATTCATTCTTTTCGCCCCATCTATTCGCAATTGTTCTTATACGTAAAAGCTTCATTCATCATAGCATGGGGAATCGCAGAATAATGCACCGTTTTTGGCTCATTTCTTATGCATTTTAAACTCAAGGAACAGCTCGTTGTAATGGGCCAGCATTTTTTTGCCGAGATTGTCATACACCTCCAGCTTTCCCGTCAGCTCCTCATTCGGATAAAAACGTTCGTCGCCGGAAATTTCCTCGGGCAGCAAGGCCAGCGCAGCTTTGTTAGGCGTCGAATAGCCCACATATTCCGCGTTCTGAGCAGCTACCTCGGGGTCGAGCATAAAATTAATAAACTGATGGGCGCCCTCAATGTTTCGAGCCGTCTTCGGTATGACCATATTATCGAACCACAGGTTCGAGCCTTCCTCCGGCACGACGTAATCGAGCTTATCGTTCTCATCCATAATCTCCGAGGCATCTCCTGACCAGACAAGTCCTGCGGCCGCCTCCTCGTTCGCAAGCAGCATCTTAATCTCATCGCCCACTATCGCTTTGACGTTAGGCGTCATTTCCAGCAGCTTCGCTTTCGCCTCCTGCAAATGCGCTTCATTCGTATCATTGAGCGAATAGCCTAAACGGTTTAGACCCATACCCATAACCTCGCGCGCGCCGTCGAGCAGCAGAATCTGATTGCGCAGACGCTCATCCCACAAGTCATCCCAGCTGGAGAAGGTCAGGCCTCCTACAAGTTCAGGGTTATAAACAATGCCGACCGTTCCCCAGAAATAAGGAATCGAATATGCGTTATCGGGATCAAAAGATAGATTCATGAATCGCGGATCAATATATTTCAAATTCGGAAGCTTGGCATGATCGAGCTCTAGCAGCAGGCCTTCCGCATTCATTTTGCTAATCGCATACTCGGAAGGAACGCTCACGTCAAACGTCGTACCGCCCTGCTCAATCTTGGTCATCATCGCTTCATTGGAATCGAAGGTCTGATAAATGACCTTAATGCCGGTTTCCTCTTCAAAACGCTCCAGCAGCTCGGGGTCGACGTAATCGCCCCAATTGTAAATCGTGAGGGTACGGTCGCCGCTGTAGCCCTCGCTTGCATTCAAATAAGCCGTTAAGTACATGAGTCCGAGCGAAACGGCAATAACAACTACGAACATGCGCACAAGCTGCTTCATCCGCGCCCCTCCTTCACCGACGGCTTCGCGTTCCGCTGATTAATAAAGTAATAACCGACAACCAGAATAATCGTAAACAGGAAAATCAGCGTCGACAAGGCGTTGATCGACAATGATACGCCCTGGCGAGCCCTAGAATAAATCTCAACCGACAGCGTCGAGAACCCATTGCCCGTCACGAAGAACGTCACCGCAAAATCATCAAGCGAATAGGTCAGCGCCATAAAGAATCCCGCGAAGATGCCTGGCTTAATAAATGGCAGCACGACCCGCGAGAGCACCTGCCAGGAGCTGGCGCCTAGATCCCGCGCCGCGTCGATGAGGGTGGAGCTCATTTCCTGCAGCTTCGGCAGCACCATGATAACGACGATCGGCACACTGAACGCGATATGCGACAGCAGCACAGACACGAAGCCGAGCTTAATGCCGATTATCGTAAAAAGAATCAGGAACGAAGCGCCGATGATGACATCGGGACTGACGATCAGCACGTTGTTGAACGTAAGCAGCGTCTGCTTCGGACGGTTTCCCCTTACGTGATGGATAGCTATCGCTCCCATGACGCCTAAGATCGTCGAGATCGCCGCGGACAGCAGCGCGATGACGAATGTATTCAGCACGATGATAAGCAAGCGCGTATCAGCAAATACTTCTTTGTAGTAATCGAGCGTGAAGCTCTCGAAGCTGCGCATCGACCCGCCGCTATTGAACGAATAGAACATTAAATAGAATATCGGCGCATAAAGTACAGCAAATACAAGCACTAAATAGATGTTCGACCATTTATTTTTTCCGCGCATCCGCTGCACCTCGCTTTCGGTTGCCGGTCAGCAGCATCATGGCTGCCATTGCTAAGATGAGAAACACGGCGATCGTCGCCCCCATGCCCCAGTCCTGTGTCACGAGAAAATGCTGCTCGATGGCCGTGCCAAGCGTGATGACGCGATTGCCGGCAATGAGACGAGTAATCATGAACAGGGAAAGTGCCGGAATAAATACGGCCATGCAGCCGGATTTCACGCCGCTGATCGTGAGCGGGAAGATGACGCGGCGGAAGGTCGTCCACGCCGATGCGCCGAGATCCCTCGCCGCGTAAACGAGCGTCGGATTCATTTCCTCCAGCGCATTGAAAATCGGCAATATCATGAACGGGATAAAGATATAAACCGATACGAAAATAAAGCTAAAGTCCGTGAACAGGATCTGCTGCTTGCCTACACCGATAGCTTCAAGAACGGAATTGGCAAAGCCGTAAGTACCGAATAAGCCGATGAATGCGTATGCCTTGAGCAGCAGATTGATCCAGCTTGGCAAAATAATAAGCAGCAGCCACAGCTGTTTATGCTTCGTTCTCGTTAATAAATAAGCCGCGGGATAAGCCGTCAGCAAAGAAATAGCCGTAATGAGAAACGCATACCAGAACGAGCTGAGCGTCATGCGCATATAAACCGGCGTAAAAAACTTCGCGTAGTTACCGAACGTAAAGTTACCCTCAACATCAAAAAACGAATAATAAGCAACCAATACTATCGGCGCAACGACAAACAGCACGATCCAAGCCATATAAGGAACGAGATAAAAGGGGCGTGATTTATTTGACATCCGCGGCCTCGCTGTACGCTTCGAGGCGTTTATCGAATTCTTCTTCCGACTCGCCTAGACGCATGACGTGAATGGCTGCCGAATCGAAAGTTAGTCCTATCTGTTCTCCTACTGCTACTTTGCGCGTGGAATGGACGAGCCATTCATTCCCCGCTTCATCGTAGCAGCAAATTTCGTAATGAACGCCGCGGAACAACTGCGAATCCACGCGCACCTGCAATTTGCCATTCTCGGGAGCAGTTATCTCCAAATCCTCGGGCCTAATGACGATATCAACCGCTTCATTGGGACTCAGTCCTTGGTCCACGCAGGCGAAGGCACGCCCGGCAAACTCCACCTCGAAGTCACGCGTCATTCGGCCAGAGACAATATTGGACTCCCCGATAAAATCGGCAACAAACCGGTTGATCGGCTCATCATAAATATCCGTCGGCGTTCCGCTCTGCTGTATTTTCCCTTCATTAATAACAAAAATTTCGTCAGACATCGCGAGCGCTTCCTCTTGGTCATGCGTGACGAAAATAAAGGTGATGCCCAGGCGGCGCTGCAGCTCACGCAGCTCGTACTGCATTTCCGTGCGAAGCTTCAGATCAAGCGCGGATAGCGGCTCATCCAGCAAAATAATTTCCGGCTCGTTTACAATCGCGCGGGCAATCGCTACGCGCTGCCGCTGGCCGCCGGACATCTCCGAAATTTCGCGGGATTCGTAGCCGTCCAGGTTAACGAAGCGGAGTGCCTCCTTCACCTTGGCGGTCACAGCGGCATTTTTCATTTTTTTGATACGCAGCCCGAAAGCCACATTCTCGAACACGTTCAGATGAGGAAACAGCGCATAGTCCTGAAATACGGTATTCACCTGACGCTCATTCGCAGGCACCCGGTTAATCACCTTCCCGTTAAAATAAATGCGGCCCTCGGACGGCTCGGTAAAGCCGGCGATCAGCCGGAGGATGGTTGTTTTGCCGCAGCCGGATGGGCCAAGCAGCGTATAAAATTTGCCTCTTTCTATCGTAAAGCTGACAGCCTTCAATACAGCGGCAGCATTAGAATCATATTGCTTCGTTACATGCTCAAAGCGAATGATCGTTTGATCTTGCATATCGCATTCCCCTTTTGCCAATTTAGAAGAAACAATAGTGATTATACAGCATCCCCGCAAATCAGCAATAGGAAAAGAAAAATGATGGCAACAGCGTTCATGACGCAACCTGCTTTTCAATTGATTGAACATGAAAGCGCTATACATTACGATTAATTCAGGTTCACAAAGCAAACATTATTACTATTGGAGGTTGAAGCATGAGTAAACTGGCATCCGAAAAACCGGTCTCCGGCGGTGTTAAAGTTTCCATACAACGATTTGGTCGTTTTTTAAGCGGCATGGTCATGCCGAATATTGGTGCATTTATTGCTTGGGGACTCATCACAGCTCTATTTATACCGACAGGCTGGATTCCGAATGAGAGTCTGGCAACGCTGGTCGGACCGATGATCACCTATTTGCTCCCTATACTCATCGGTTATACCGGCGGACAAATGATTCACGGCGTTCGCGGCGGTGTCGTCGGCGCAATCGTCACGCTCGGCGTCATAGCGGGTGCTGATATCCCGATGTTCCTCGGTGCGATGATCGTCGGCCCCGCAGCTGCTTGGGTGCTCAAGAAATTCGATCGGTCGATTGACGGCAAAATTCCAGCAGGCTTCGAGATGCTGATCAACAACTTCTCCTCCGGCATCATCGGCGGCGGACTTGCAATCATCGCATTCAAAGGCATTGGACCTGTCGTTGAAGCATTGAGCAAGATTCTATCCTCTGGCGTGGAATGGCTTATCGACACAGGTCTTCTGCCGCTGGTAAACGTCTTGATCGAGCCAGCCAAGGTATTGTTCCTAAACAACGCCATTAACCACGGCATACTTGGACCGCTTGCACTGGATCAAGCCACGCAAACCGGTAAATCTATCATTTATATGCTGGAATCCAATCCAGGTCCCGGGCTAGGCATTCTGCTCGCTTACTGGCTGTTCGGCAAAGGCATGGTTAAGCATTCGGCTCCCGGCGCTGTCGTCATTCATTTCTTCGGCGGTATTCATGAAATCTATTTCCCATATATCTTAATGAATCCGCGTCTCATTCTGGCAGCTATCGCAGGCGGTGTGGCCGGTACCTTCACTTTCTCCTTATTCGGAGCAGGTCTGGTCGCCGCTCCGTCACCGGGAAGCATCATTGCCTACTTCTCCATGACGCCTAAAGGCGGAGTGCTGGCTATGCTCAGCGGCGTATTAGTCGCTACGATTGTTTCCTTCCTTGTGTCCGCCGTATTGCTGAAAACCAGCAAGCAGAGCGAGGACGATAGCAACGAGCTTGAACTCGCATCGCAAAAGGTTCAGCAAATGAAAGCTGAATCCAAAGGAAATGCCGCAGCTCATGCCGCGCAGCGAGATCAGCTTTCGAAGGAGCAAGTAAACAAGATCGTATTTTCTTGCGATGCCGGCATGGGCTCAAGCGCAATGGGAGCTTCCATCCTGCGCAAAAAAATAAACGCAGCCGAGCTGCCGATTACCGTCATTAATACGGCAATTAACGATATTCCTAGCGACGCGGACATTGTCATCACGCACAAAACACTCACCGACCGCGCGCGTCAGAAGGCGCCTAACGCTGAGCATATCTCTATCGATAACTTTCTCAAAAGTCCGGAGTATGACTTGCTCGTTCAAAGACTAAGTTAACAAGAGTAAAAGGTTAAACCTAATTTTCTATTTAAACCATACTTAACGCTGACAGATAACTGTCGGCGTTAAGTCCATTCTTCTGCTAAGGAGGATAACCTATCAAAGCCTCAACTAGGCAACGTCGGATTATTGAGCTGCTGCTTGAGCAGAAGCATGAAATAACCGCAGCGGATATCGCATCTATCGTCGGTACAAGTACGAGGACGATCCATCGCGAGCTGAGCGATATGGAGCCTCTTCTTGCGGCCAACGGTATTCTTCTTCACAAAATCGCAGGGCTCGGCATTCGAGTCGAAGCAAGCGACGACGCTCTTGAGCGTTTCAAGCAATCGTTTGACCGATCAGACTCACTCGAATATTCGGCCGAAGAACGTAAAATCCTTATCTTTTGCAGCCTGCTGGAGCATGAAGAGCCCGTAAAGCTGTTCTCGCTCGCGCACGAGCTGCGCGTAACGATGCCGACAATCAGCCATGACCTTGATGAGCTGGAAGAGTCCATCGTCAAGCAAGGCTTAACGCTCGTAAGGCGCAGAGGCTACGGCGTTGAAATTATCGGACCAGAAGAAGCGAAGCGCCATGCGGTCAGCTTGCTTGCGATAAACCATCTTGACGATTCCGATTTATTCGGACAGTTCACGGACTTGGCGGTTTCGAATCCGATCGCCGCCCAACTGCTCGATATGATCGGCAAAGAAAATTTCAAGAAGCTCGAGCAGGCCCTATGGGAGCTGAGCGATGATTGGTCGAACACGCTCTCTGAATCTGATTACACGAGATTGCTTATTAAACTGTCCGTTGCGCTAACGCGAATAGAGCATGGCAACGTGATTCCAGCGGGCCGTTCCATTCGGTGTGAGGTTATTCCTTTGCTTCAAAGCCTGCTGGATGTTTTAAATATAGAGCTTCCGATACAGGAACAAGCTTACCTTTCCCATTTGCTCGACCAAGAAGCTTTTCCGGAAAGCAGCCTGCTGATCCACCATGACGATATGCCGACTATCGAGGGGGTTAAGCTGCTCATCCGCCGCGTAGAGGCACAACTGCACATGTCGCTGACACATGACCACTCTCTTGAAGAAGGCCTCATTCAGCATATAAAGCCGGCTTTCCAGCGAATCAAAGACGGCATCGCCATCCGCAATCCCATGCTTGCTCAAATCAAGAAGGACTACGGCGTGTTGTTTTCCATCGTGCGGAACGGCGTAAAAGAGATCTATCAGACGATCAAAGTGCCGGACGAGGAAATCGGCTATATTGTCATGCATTTCGGCGCTTCCTTGGAGAGGTTAAAGCCTTATCCCAGAAAAGTAAGAGCCGTCCTCGTCTGCACGAGCGGCATCGGCTCCTCCAAGCTCCTGGCTGTAAAAATCGCCAAGGAGCTGCCGCAAATCGAATTAATTGGCCATTATTCATGGTTTGAGGCGAGAAGGCTTCCACCCAGCCGCTATGATCTTATTATTTCAACGGTTGATTTGCCGCTGGAGCCGGATCATTACATCAAGCTCAGCCCGATGCTATCACCCGAAGAATCCAAAAAGCTTCGCACTTATATTGAGGACACTACATTAAAGAAGATCAGCTCTGCCGCCAATGAGACCGATGCGTCCGGTCAATCGCCTTTAGATCGTTTGCATCTGGTGCAGCTGTACTCCGGCATCGTCCTGCGGCTGCTTGACGGCTTCCGCGTGCATGACTTGTCCTTGCCGCAAGGCCAAGCGCATTTGGAGCAGCAGCTTCCATCCATGCTTTCCTTAATCGGCGAGCCGTATATCGATACGCATCTAGCGAAAATCAACGAGCAGCTGCTCGCAAGAGAACGACAAGGGAGTGTAGTCATTCCCGATACCGAGCTCGCTTTGCTTCATACGCGAAGCGAATGGATCGAAGCGCCTTTGCTCGCCTTGTATAGATACGATAGGCCTCTGCAGCTTAGCGAGGATGGCGAGGTCCAGGCATTGCAGGTTCTTATGATGCTCGGACCTCTGAAGCTGGATACGTACAGCTTGGAGCTGCTGAGCGAAATTAGCGCTATGCTGCTGCTGCCTGAGCTGCTTACCGTGCTGGAGCATGGTAATACGGCAAGCATCAAGCTGTTTATCTCCAAAAAGCTGGAGCATTATATAAAAACAAAATTGGATTGGAGAGAATCATAATGACCATTCTATCAACAGACAAAGTAAAGCTAAACGTTAGCGTGAAAGATAAATACGAGGCCATCCGCCTAGTCGGGCAAATGCTTGTTGACGCAGGACATGCGCCTGCGGATTATATCAATAAAATGATCGAACGCGATGAATCGCTGTCCACCTACATCGGCGGAGGACTGGCCATGCCTCATGGCACCAATGAATCGAAGGCGCTCATCCGGTCAACGGGCATGGCCGTTATTATCGTGCCGGACGGCGTAGATTTTGGCGGCGAGGAACCTGCTCAATTAGTAATCGGCCTGGCTGCGGTCGGCGACGATCATCTGGATATTTTGACAAGCGTTGCCATGCTCGTATCCGAGGAAGATGACATGCAGCGTATTTTGAACGCTGCTTCGGAAGAAGAGTTGATCGCTATTTTTGAATCGGGGATGGAATCATGAAGGCCGTTCACTTTGGAGCAGGCAATATCGGCAGAGGCTTTATCGGAGCGCTTCTGCATGATGCCGGCTACGAGATTTGTTTTGTCGATGTGAACGACAAGCTCGTTTCGGAGCTGCAGCAGAAGGGACAATATGCGGTGAAACTTGCCAACGAGCAAGCAGATACCTATTTGATCGATCACATTACCGCCATTGACGGCAAGGATACCGCATTGGTCGCAGAGACGATTGCGGATGCCGATATTGTTACGACGGCGGTCGGCGTATCGATTCTCAAGCATATTGCAGCCGTAATTGCTAAGGGCATTTTGCTGCGCGCGGCGAGCGGCAAAGCCGTTCTTCCTATTATCGCGTGCGAGAACGCGCTGGGCGGCAGCACGATTTTGAAACAATTTGTGTATGAGCATCTCTCGGCGGAACAGCAGGCGTATGCTGATCAGCATGCTGCTTTTCCGGACGCAGCCGTAGACCGTATCGTACCGCTGCAGCAGCATGAGGACTCGCTTCAAGTGACCGTTGAGCCCTTTTACGAGTGGACGATTGAGCGCTCTCCCCTGCTGGCTTCACTGACCGAAATTGAGGGCGTACATTACGTCGATCGGCTCGAGCCGTACATTGAACGCAAGCTGTTCACAGTGAATACGGGGCACTGCGTCGCAGCATATCACGGTTATTTGAGGGGCTATGCGACGATACAGGAAGCGATGAAGGACCCGGCAGTTGTTGCCGAGGTAAGAGGCACACTGCTCGAGTCGGGGGCCGCGCTTATCCGAGCTTATCAATTCGACGAGAAAGCGCATGCCCAATATGTGGAGCAAATTTTGGAACGCTTTATTAACCCTTATTTGGTAGACGAGATTGCAAGAATCGGCCGCTCGCCGATCCGCAAGCTTTCTCCGAACGACCGCTTGGTGAAACCAGCCTTATCCGCTTACGGATACGGCATACCCGTCACTCATTTGACCGCTGCAATAGCGGCTGCCTTATATTTTGATTTTAAAGATGATCCCGAATCCGTAGAGCTCCAAGCCTCTTTACGCGAGAATGGCCTGCATGCCACGCTTGCAAAATATACCGGTTTAAAGGAACAGCATCCGCTTCATATTCAAGCCGCAAAGCAGTACGGCGAGCTGGGGCAGCCGCTCAGACACGCAGAGAAAGGAATGAGTAAATGATGTCACTAAAAGGCATAGCAGCATCGCCGGGTATTGCCATCGCTCGCGCTTTTTTCATAGCGGCTGAACGCTTCATCCCAGCTCGGCAAACGATCCAAGACAGCTCGGCCGAGATCGTGCGGTTTCGCCAAGCCGTCGCAGTCGGACGGGATGAAATCGAGGCGATTCGCGCCTCTGCTGAGGAACGCTTCGGATCCGAAAAAGCTGAAATTTTCGAGGGTCATCTCATGATTCTGGAGGACCCGGACTTCATTGATGCAATCGAGCATAAAGTAGTTGATGAAGCTATAAACGCCGAGTTCGCGCTGCATGAGGTAGCAGCCTCATTTATCGAGCTGCTCCAGTCGATGTCCGATGAATTGCTGCGCGGACGCGCGATCGACATCGAGGATGTCTCCGGCCGGATCATGAGTCATTTGCGCGGCGTTCCCCATATGGACCTTGCAGGCATGTCGGAGGAATGTATTATTATTGCACGAGATCTGACACCGTCGGATACGGCGCAGCTCAATTTGGACTATGTGCGCGGCTTCATTACCGAGGTTGGCAGCCGCACCTCCCATTCTGCCATTATGGCACGGTCGCTCGAAGTTCCCGCAATCGTCGGGATCGGCCAAGCGATTGATGATATACCCGAGCAGGCTATCGTTATCCTTGATGCGAATCAAGGAGTCGTTATTGTCGATCCAACTGCGGAGGAGCTGGCTTCCTACCGGGTCAAGAAGCAGACGGATGACCTTCGTAGAAAGGAATTAAGTTTGCTGAAGGATCAGCCTACTAAATCGAAGGATGGCAAACAGGTCGAGCTGGCAGCCAATATCGGCAAGCTTGAGGATATTCAGCGGGCAATCGATAATGGCGCGGAAGGAATCGGACTTTTTCGCACCGAGTTTCTATACATGGGACGCAGCTCCCTCCCTACCGAGGAAGAGCAGTTCACGAGCTACAAATTTGCGCTTGAGAAAATGAACCCGAAACCCGTCGTGATTAGAACGCTCGATATCGGCGGCGATAAGGAGCTTCCTTACATGGAGCTGCCGAAGGAAAGCAATCCGTTCCTTGGACAGCGCGCGCTGCGTCTATGTCTGGATAGACAGGACCTGTTCCGCACGCAGCTGCGGGCATTGCTTCGCGCAAGCCGTTACGGGAATCTAAAAATCATGTTCCCCATGATTGCCGTGCTGGAAGAGCTGCTCGAGGCTAAGCGCCTGCTCGAAGAAGAGAAACAGAAGCTTATTGCCGAGGGCGTTCCGCTTGCCGATAATATCGAAATCGGAATGATGGTCGAAATCCCCGCCGCTGCTGTCGCTGCGGATATGTTCGCGCCTGAGGTCGATTTTTTCAGCATCGGCACGAACGACTTGATTCAATATACGATGGCGGCAGACCGGATGAATGAAAACGTAGCTTACCTGTACCAGCCATGGCATCCCTCCTTGCTTCGCCTGATTCGCTTCGTTATTCAAGCGGCGGAGAAGGAAGGCAAATGGGTCGGCATGTGCGGCGAGATGGCAGGCGATGAGACAGCGATACCTTTGCTTCTGGGGCTAGGCCTGCATGAATTCAGCATGAGCGCAGGCTCAATTCTGCAAGCGAGAGAGCTGATCGGCGAGCTGGACCAAGCAGAATGGGCAGGACTAGCAAATCAAGCCCTGACCATGCGGAGCACATCGGAAATCACAAATTTTGTAGAACGCACAAGAAACGGAGTGATTCATAATGGTAAGTAAAACCTTCACGATTTTGAACCCTACTGGCTTCCATGTACGCCCGTCGAAAACCTTCGTACAAACGGCCAGCACATTCCCTTGCAAGGTGTATGTCCTTAATAAAGGCAAGAAAGTAAACGGAAAAAGCTCGCTGAGCATGCTCACGCTAGGCATCGCAGCAAAAGAGGAAGTCACCCTGGAGATTGACGGCGAGCAGGAGGAGCAGGCACTCGAAGCACTCGGCCAGCTGCTCACGGAAATCCACGAATAAGGAGTCATCCTTAAATCAAAAAGGCTGTCCCGCAGGTAATTTACCTCACGGTGACAGCCTTTTGGCTTCCTCTCGCACGTTCATTACAGCTGCTCTCACATTTTCATGCACACTCATAACTACAAAACCAGAACCAGCACCAGAAACAGCACCAAACTCACATCAACTTTAACTTTAACTACAACTACAACTACAACTCTACATCAACATCTACATCCACATCAATATCAATATCAATATCAATATCAATATCAATATCAATATCAATATCAATATCAATATCAATATCAATATCAATATCAATATCAATATCAATATCAATATCAATATCAATATCATTATCTACACCAATACTCACATCAACATCCACAACTACATCAATACCTACACCTACACCTACCCCTAATCCAAAACCAAATCTAACAACAACACAAACATCTATATGTACATCTATTTGCACATCTATATGTACATCTACATCTTCACCAATACATACACCAATACTTACACCTATCTATCAACACAATCACTAACACAAACACCCACACCTAAACCAACACCAACTAACTCTACTGCACTTTCTACAACAGAAACCTGACATGACACCCGACTAAATGAGCTACGTTGCAGAAAGTACAACAGAATCCCCAAAACACGCCACAAAACTGCTCCGAGACATGGTTTCTATTGCAGAAACTGCAGTGTAGCGAGTTAGTTGACGATTGAGCACGAGTCACGTTGTACAAACTGCAGTGTAGGAGATGAGGTGGATTTGCTCTTGATTTGAGATTAAGTTACTTTTAAACCTCAACACCAACATAAATATACACACCTACACCTATATCTAAATCTACATCCACATCCACATCCACTAATTATACTGCACTGCACTTTCTACAACAGAAACCTGACATGGCAACCGACTAAATGAGCTACGATGCAGAAAGTACAACAGAATCTCCCAAACACACCACAAAACTGCTCCGAGACATGGTTTCTATTGCAGAAACTGCAGTGTAGCGAGTTAGTTGACGATTGAGCACGAGTCACGTTGTACAAACTGCAGTGTAGAAAGCGGGATGATTGGAGTATGATTTGGAAGAAGTTACTTTTACACCGTAAAACCAATTCAGCATCCACACCCAAACACCGACACCGACACCTGCATATGAATCTACATTAACACCAACTTCCACTCCAAAACACCATCATCAACACTTATATCTACATCTATATCTACTTTCACACCATCACCAATACTATCACCGACACCATACAACGCTACACCAACTAATTCCACTGCACTTTCTGCAACAGAAACCTGACATAGCAACCGACTTAATGAGCTACGTTGCAGAAAGTACAACAGAATCTCCCCAACACACTACAAAACAGCTCCGAGACATGGTTTCTATTGCAGAAACTACATTGTAGCCAACTAGTTGGCGATGGAGCACGAGTTACATTGTACAAACTGCAGCGTAGGAGATGAGGTGGTGGATTTGCTCTTGGTTTGAGATGAAGTTACTTTTACATCTCAAGATCAACATAAATATTCCAAACCCAAACCTATACCAATACAAATACAAATACAAATACCTATATCTATATCTATATCTATATCTATATCTACACTAACTTCTACATCTATATCTATATCTACACTAACTTCTACATCTATTTCCACATCTACACCTACACCTACACCTACACCTACACCTACACCTACACCTACTAATTATGCCACACTGCACTTTCTGCAACAGAAACCTGACATAACACCAGACTTAATGAGCTACGTTGCAGAAAGTGCAACAGAATCACCCCAATACGCTACCAAACTGCTCCGAGACATTCTTTCTATTGCAGAAACTACATTGTAGCGGACTAGTTGGCGATTGAGCACGAGTTACATTGTACAAACTGCAGTGTAGGAGCATGAGCAGCATGAGGAGGAGCGTGTTAGCTCTTGATTTAAATTTGTTTAGCTTTAGCGAAGGGTAACGCAGAAGCTGAACTTTTACTCATAAGGTACAAGGTGATTGATCAGTGGGAGCTCAATAAAGAGCCGCAGCTTTTTAAAATCGGCAAAAAAAGAACAGCGAATACCTTCGCTGTTCTTCTTTATAAACTCGAGCTCTTAAACAGCCGCAGTTGCCGGCTGCTCCGCCACGCTGTCACTCTTCATTTTGCGATGAGATAACGTAAAGTAAAGGTAAGATAGCACCGCGAACAGGAGCGCAATACCTCCAAGTGTCGCAACATATCTGCCCATCAAGCTATAATCGCCGCTGGATACGATATCTCTAAACCCTGCAACTGCATAAGTCATTGGCAGGAAAGGCGATATCTTTTGCAGCCAGCCGGGTACGAGCTCTATCGGGAACGTGCCTGCTGAGCTCGTAAGTTGGAAAATCAATAGAATTACTGCGATAAAACGCCCCGGATTGCCCATCGATGCAACCAAAAATTGAATAATCATCATGAACGTAATGCTTGTTAATATCGAGTAGAACAAGAATAACCCTACACTCTGCACTTCAAGTTTGAGCACGAATAGCAGTGCGGCGTCAGCAATGAGCGCCTGTATGACACCAATAAGCGACAAGGTGAGCGCCTTGCTCCAAAACCAGCTCCAGCCATTCACCGGTCGAACAGCCGGCTCGCGTACGGAATATACGATGGTAAGCAGCATTGCTCCAACAAATAGCCCCAGCGACAAGAAGTAAGGAGCAAGCCCCGTACCATAGTTGTCGACCTTCGTTATTTTCTCCACATCAAGCTTCACGGGATCCGAAAACATATCCACCATTGAATCGGTCAGCTTCAAATCAGCTGTTTTGTCTGATGCTTCACCCAGCTTGCCAGACAGCTCTTGCGTGCCGTCCTCCAGCTTCAGTAACCCAGAAGCAACCTGCTGCGCGCCGTCCTCCAGCTTAACGGAGCCATCTACAAATGGCGTTACGTTAGCAGACAACTGCGAAAGCCCTGCTGTCAGCGTGGTTGCTCCGTCGTTAAGCTGCTTAGCCCCCGCTGCGAGTTTGGACGCTCCACCGCTTGCTTCCGTCAGCTTAGCTCCAAACTGCGTCATTCCGCCGGAGAACTTCTCCGCCCCAGCAACTACCTGCTCTCCTCCTGCTCCCAGCTGCTTGCCAGCTGCCGCCGCTTCCTGCGCTTTTTTGTCAAAAGCTCCTAGACCGTCCGAGACTTTCACGAGGCCCTCGTTCAGCTTGCCCGCTCCGTCACTCAGTTGTGTCTGGCCAGCCGAGGACTTCTCCAAGCCCGCCGCCAGTTCCCGGCTTGCTTTCAATAACGACGCGAAGCTTTCGCTCTCCGCCAGCTCCGGATTCGCCTGACCCAGCTGCGCCAGCCCGATCGCAAGCTGCGCCGCACCTACCTTCAGCTGCTCCTCACCAGAAGCTGACTCCTTTAGACCGCCCGCCAGCTGCCCTGCAGCCTGCTGCGCGTCCAATGCGCCCTCCGCCAGCTGTCCGCTTGCTTCGGCCAGCTGCTGCAAGCCGTCGCTCAGCTTCAACGCTCCGGCCCCAAGCGAACCCGCGCCGTCGCCAAGCGAAGCTGCTCCTGCGCCCAGCTGCTGCTGCGCAGCCTGAAGCTGCGCCAGGCCGCTTGCCAAGCTCGACGTGCCAGCGCTTAGCTCGGCACTTCCCTTGCCTAACGCTGCGCCGCCGTCATTCAGCTTCGCGACACCCTCCTGCAGCGTCAAGGATCCGCTGACGAGCTTCGCAAGATTTTGCTCGATGAGCACCGCTCCATCTTTCGCTTTCGTGGTGCCGTCGGCAATTTCACCTGCGCCGTCGCTCGCTTGACCGATTCCGTCCACGAGCTCTTCCATCTGGTCGAATACTGTTCGCGTATAAGCAGCCGTCACTTCTTGACCAAGCTCAACCTTCATTGTGTCAACGACTTTGCTGCCGATTTGCGAGGCTAGAAAGTTATAGCTCTCGTTAGCCAAGTATGTCAGCTGCGCAGGCGTCGGATTATCCGAAGTCAGCGATGTTGTTTTCTCCGAGAAGTCGGAAGGTATTTCAATTGCCATGTAATAGCTGTGATCCTCGATGCCTGCCTCCGCTTCTTCCTTGCTCACGAAATGCCATTCGAACGTTTCGTTTTCCTTTAACTGTTCCTCAAAATCATCGCCAATATGCAGCATTTCATCGTTATACTCATAACCCTTATCCGCATTCACGATGGCTACGGGCATTTTATCCAAATGTCCGTAAGGATCCCAGAATGCCCCCAGAAACATTGAAGAATACATAAGCGGAATCATCAGCACGCCGATAACCGAAATTAGCAGCATCTTATTGCGTGCAATCCCGGAAAGCTCCTCACCAAACTGTTTTAATCCTCTGAACTTCAACGCGTCCACTCTCCTCATTACTAATTGACCATTTATGTCATTTGGTCATTTTATTTTGTAAAAAAAGGCATCCAGCCTATTCCGGAGCCAATCCTACTTGCATATAAAACCGCAGCTGTTCCGCCACTTGCTGCTTATCCAGTGGTTCATGCGTCTTTTTCCATTCCACCGTAAGCGCCATATACAGCCTCAGCATAACGAATGCCGTCATTTCCGGATTGCAGGGCTTAATCTCGCCCTTGTCCATAGCCAGTTGCACCTGATACTGAATATAGCCGACAACTGCTTTCTCGATTTGCTGCATGCCCTCTATCGCCATCGGCGTGCCAATCTCCCGTACCTCATGCGACAGCTTAAGCGCCAGCTCATGCTCCTCGCGGAATTCAAGCAGCTGCTCCAACACAGCATTCAAATTGTCGAAAAACCGGCGATTCGGATCCACAACCTTCTCCGCAACCTGCTTCATTTCAAGAATGAGCCTCTTCATAATTTCATGAAACAGCTCTTCTTTATTCGTAAAGAACGTATAAATCGTCCCTTTGCCAACGTTCGCTATCTTTGCAACCTGATCCATCGTGGTTGCCTTGTATCCAAATAAGGCGAACGACTTCGCCGCCGCATCCACAACCTGTTGTCGCCGATCCACTGCCATTTCGACACCTCCGAACCCGTAACTTTCTTAAAAATGACCAAAAAACCAAAACGGTCATTTTGACTGAAGCAATCATAGCACGCCATATATACGATTGCAATACCTAATTGATAACGGGTCTTGGTCTTATTATTAGGTCTTGATACTTTTACATCTTAATACTATGCATCCTGATACTATTGCACCCATTCCTGTAATTCTGCAGGTAATTCGTATGTAGCTAAATGAGTGTGACGACTCCCCATGCCTAAAGGCAGGGGCTTCTCAGATCATCGGGATTCGTAACCTCACCCCTCCTTGAAGGCTCCGTCCGAGCCTAATGCTTTTCATGGTTACGATACTAAAGCG
>NZ_JAVIFU010000048.1 GCF_031157315.1 Paenibacillus sp. LHD-38 | reverse complement strand
CGAAAGTTAATAGCTTGAGCAGCATGTTTCTCCTTGGCAATGTCGATGCCAATGACAAGAGTAGAAGTGGAAACACGTTCTACACGTTGATTTTGAGCTTTAATTAGTCTAGACTTCATAATAACGCCTCCTAAGGTGAGTTCTGAGGGCTTCAACCCAGTACATACTCATCCTAGCGAGGCGTTCGTTTTTCTGCAAATCGGATCTACTAACACCTACAGGAATGTTAACGGGTACGATAGCTCCATAATGTTTTACTACCGAGGCTGCTGATGATTCGCTCGGCAGCCTGTTGTGCTATCGAGCAGGTATGCTTAATCAGTTCCTCGAATAAATAGTAAAGATTGCTAAGAGAGCGGGAGGGGTTACGAATAGAACACAAATCATCCGAACCAGAACTTCCCGAGGACATTCGCAAAAATGCGAATAGCCACTTTCATTACCGCTTGGGAAGGGCCATCGTTGGTTATCCCAGTTTAATCGGAACCTGTGTGCTTGTTATTGGAACGCTTCTATACTTCTTATTTAGATAAGAAATAACAATTAATAACTGAGATGATTACTCAACTAACGGGTAACTATACCTCAATACACCATCAGGAAAAGGCAACCATTATTATCGGCTGCCTTTCCCCGCTAACTGGCAGTAATGTGTTTAGTAACTCAAGGTCTTACAATGGGTATTAAAGGGATATCTATTGGATTTCGAGAATACTCCAAGAATGGGATAAAACAAAATGTTGGATTTTTTCAACAGGAGTCATCCTAAACCAAAGTATGTCTTAGGGGTGAGTTTATGAATGAGTGTCCAAAATGTGGATGCCTTAACCTTTCAAAAGGAGTCCAAGTAGGGCCTGCCAATATTTTGCCAAAGAACTTAAGTATATTTAATAGTGGTTCCGAATTGATTCACGTATTCTGTTTAAAATGTGGTTTTATTGTGGAGAGTTATGTCAAAAAGCCTGAGAAATTTAGACCAAAATAATAGAACTATATTCAAAAATATAGTATTTCACGTTATATAATAATAAGCATTTTATGATAATCATTAAGATGAGTTTTGTTGAGTTAGGTTATTAAGCTATCGGGAGACTTAAATTCAATTTTAATTGAGGTGTTAACTGTGAGGTTTAAGTTGTTCGAGGTGGTGAAATCACTCAAGAATTATCCTGAAGAAGGCGTATATATAGGAGATACAGCAACAAATGTCGAGGTTTATTCGTTGCCAACGGAAGGCTACGAATTAGAATTTGTTAACCAAGACGGAACTACAAAAGCCTTTTTTCTGTCGGACCTAATGACTGGGGGCTTCCTTGGTTTTTGCTGGATGTTCTGAAACAAAAACAGAATATCCCGTACCAGCACAGGAAGAGCCATCGGAGGCCAATGCTCCTCCTAAGAAACCATCGGATTCTAACAATGCAATAGTTACAACGGGCTTGCAAGGTTCTGTCAAAGTAGAAATCGTAGGTACAGATACGAAAGCGTCTTACACATTCAAAAACCAAAGCGAGGAAACAATAACTGTTATTGGAGGAGCAAGATATACATTACAGAAAGATAACAAAGTAGTTGAAAAAGGTGCTGTTCCAATAAAAGACTACATTGATTTGAAACCAGGGGAAGAGTATAAAGATACAAAGTCATTTAAAAATTTACAGCCAGGGTCGTATACTATACAAGTAGAATGGAAAAAGACAGTGGCTACTAGTGAGTTTACATCGTACTAAGCGCTCAAGACGGTCCCCCTCATCAAACCAATTATATTACTGTCAGAAGAAAATAAAGTCTTAGACTGACGGAGCTTCATTAAGCTAACGGGCAGGATAGTTCAACAAGAAGCTTTGTTAACTTTTTTTATAATAATTTTCAATATTTTATCTGTTGTAGTTTGTTGTCATAATATCCTTATCAAGGATAAAGGAGATGGCGAACATGGTTCTGATTAGGGAAGTAAGGGAAACGGATGATTTCGAAGCTATTTATAACTTGATTAACGAGACCTTTCAACGATTTTCAGGTGATGAAATAGCGATCTATGATGGGACGGGGAATGGATTAAAAAGTAAATATTTTGATCCCAGTTCTCAAGACAAAGGTTTTATTGGAGAAGAAGGAAACAGAATTGTAGCATTCATGGGTGTCCTTCCTTCAAAGGCAACAAACAATGGTCATATTGAATGCGGATTTTTAGACGGTTATGAGAATGACAATATACTTGATAAATTATTGATTAAATGTACTCCTTTTATTCGAGATAGAGGGGGCAACAAAATCTTTAAATTTACATCAACCAAATTCGGGCAGGTAAGAAATAAGGAAATTACATTATGGGAAAAATTGGGCTTCACTTCGGATGAATATTCAATGGTTACAACAATATTAGATTTAAGAAATTGGAAAGAATCAGAAGAATTTAATGTCACAGGAATAGAACCCGCGGTTGAAATGGATTATGAAGACATAAAGCAAACTCTAATTGAAGATGGGGAAGACGAAATGGCGGAATTATTCCAAAATCAATATTCCTCTACCAAAAAACCAGATCAAGTAGTGCTTACGCTTAAAGATGAAACCAGTGGTGAAATTGCTGGTATCGCGTACTATCGGGTGGCTATTGTCAATAAAGGCACTAACAATGAATTCCTTGAAGCTAACGGTTTTGGACTCCATATTAGACCGCAATATTCATTGAATCGAAAGGAAATAAGAAGATTTTTGCAGGGCTGCTTGGTTTCGATGAAACAATTAGGTTTGGTTCACGTTATTACACGAATCACTTTGAAAAATTTTAATGTTTTTGCTGCGATGGTTAGCGAAGGATTCCATAATGAAGGTTTAGAAAAAGCTAATATAATGCGTTTATATAGATCTGTTTAATGGTTAACACGATATGAAAAAGTATGTAAATGCAAAGGAAGTTTTACCTGATGCTCTCATAAAGGAGATTCAAAAGTATGTAAAAGGCCAACACATTTATATACCGCAAACAGAACGCCAAGATTGGGGAGCTTCGACTGGAATTCGTGATGAAATGGAGTTGCGTAACGAGGAAATATGCCAGCAATACCACGGAGGATTAAGCTTTGCAGAACTTTCTGAAAAATTCAATTTAAGTGAGGATCGGATTAGAGGGATTATTTACGGAAAGCGAACATGATAGATTATATATTACAAATTGGGAGTGAACCATTCAATAACCAAGGTGCCAGCAATCGGCGGGCTTGCTTAAGCTAACGAAAACGTTAGTTCAATGAAGGACTCTATACAAAGATAAAGGAGCTGCCGCGGCAGCTCCTTTTACAGTGCGCCTAGCATGGGCGCTATCAGTTGAATTCCATATTGTGTTAAAGTGGTGTAAAAAAAGTAATGGGAGCGATATGAACATTAGCGGTGAAATGATGGAAGAAGATCAACTGCCGGGTGCCTTGGAGGAAATATACAACCTTTCAAATCCAATAAAGTGTAAATTCATAAGAGGAAGTTTTAATGATCATTACTCCATTGATACAAATGGAAGCAAATTTATTCTAAGGGTTTATAAAAATAAAAAAAGCTACATCAGAAATATTACAGATATTCGTTTTGAGCTGGATTTCCTGGAGTATCTTCACAGTAGTGGGATCCCTGTGGCTTATCCAATTCGAAGTATTAAAAATGAAACCCTAAACACAGTATTTTGTAAAAATGAGCTTCGATATATAGCCTTATTTGATTATGCCGAAGGGAGTCAAATAGACAATATCAATATTAGTGATGCAAAGATCTTTGGGAAATTAGTCGCGACTCTTCATAAGAGAGCCGATCAATTTAAAAGTGAACACTCTCGTTTTAAGATTGATCAAGGCTATTTGATAAATGAGCCATTAGAAACTTTGGAAAAGTATATCGGAACCTTAAAGTTATCCGATATATCTTTTTTCAAAACACGTGCAAACCTCATGCATGAGCATTTTGATCAACTTCCTTCAACTAATGAGGCATTTGGATTAATTCACGGAGACTTAAATCCGTCTAACGTTCACTATTGTCCAGAACATGGATTTAAAATTTTCGATTTCGATCATTGTGCGTACGGATGGAGGATACATGATTTAGCGGTAATAAGGCTTTGTTTTGATAACAACACATATAAAGCGATCTTAAACGGTTATAAATCAGTCAGGCCACTTAGCTCAATTGAAGAAAAAAGCATAGATATGTACTCCGATGTGTTGTTACTTAGAAAAAGCAAAGATATATTAGACATGTTAGAAGTCAATACAAATTCCAAAGAAGAAAAGACAGAGGTTGTTATTAAAGCCATAGAGACGTTGCGTATGCTAAACGATAGATCATTAAACTAACGGGGAACTATAGCACAATACAGGCAAAGGCAGCCGGACGAGATTGGCAGCCTTTGCCTTGTTAATTATTCCAGTATGCATATTCATGATAATATAAGTCCGTAATAAAGGAGACGCATATAAGTTTTTTAAGTTAACTTGTCTCTCAGGTCCGTATATCATAATAAGAAAGTAGGAGGAGATTCCATCTGGTCTATGTAAATCCATCTCAATATCCCGTACCTGAGCTTAAGCCTTACGTGACCCGCAATGGCAGCAAACTTTACTATCGATACTATCCTAGCGCAGCTAAAACGGTGACGGGAATTATTCTTCTTCATGGAATATCTGAAGACAGCAAATACTTATACCCATACTCTCAAAATGTTTCATCAACAGGGCTCGCTCACGTTTTCACGCCTGATCTTCGCGGCTATGGACCAAAATCCTCCAAACTCGGTGACATCGACTATATCGGCCAGCTAGAGGATGATCTTGCGGATTTGATTAAGTACATTAAAGCCGAATTCCCTCACATCAAGCGAATCGTGATGGCCGGTCACTCAGCTGGTGGAGGAACGGCTATACGTTTCGCTGGGAGCCGATATGCCAACTGCGCCGACTCTTACATTCTGCTCGCACCACACCTAGGCCCGGGTAACCCGACTGAGCGTCCGGCGGAAGGGCATCGCAAGCTGCATATGGGAATAGTGATCATCCTCAGCATGCTGGATTCGATAGGAGTCAAGATCTGGCACGGGCTCCCCGCCATGGAGCTTTACAAGCGTTCCGACGAGCTGCACGACGGAATGGCTACCAAGCTCAGCTTTCGACTCTTAATGTCTCGCACGCCGATGAAGTATAAACGCGATCTAACGAAGCTTACGAAGCCGACTCTTGTACTTGTAGGAGTGGAGGACGAGGTTTTTTATGCAGATCGCTATGAGTCGCTGCTTGATACATATACCAAAGCGCATGTTCACATCGTCCCTGGATCGAACCATGACGGACTGCTTGCAAGCCCGATTGCTTATGAACATACTGCCAATTGGCTGGAATCAGAGTGATGAAGTTAAATAACATTTTGTAAGTGGGGAAGCATGACGACCAGCGCTTACGGTGTAATGACCGGTGTCCTGGATAAGCTTCATGCATGGGCCGCTCAAAGCGAGGAATATAGATTGGATGAGAGCAGGGAATGGTTCAAGCGATTAAATGGTACAAACCTGTAGTCGTTCCTAAGGCTGTCAAAACTTTGTTTGGAGGCGTTCAAATGAAACATATTGAGCAAACAAGCGGCGAGGCTGTCAAAAGCCCGATCATGAACAAGGTAGGAAGTATTTTTGTGCCGGTTAAGGATATAGAAAAGTCACGGGACTGGTATTGTCGTTTGCTGGGACTGAACAATGATTGCGAAATCATGAACGGCCATCTTTGTCCTTTGCCCATGCAGGGCACCGGACTTATTCTTGATACCATGCCGATGTGGGGAGGAAAAGAACCGGGCGGGGCTCCCAATCTTAAGACGCCGGCTTTTATGCTGCTGACGAGTGATCTGCAAGCGTCCTATGATTTTGCGGTTGCTAATCAGGTGAATATGGTGACGGATATTCAGCATGAGCATTGGTTTGTTATTAAGGATCCGGATGATAATCTGCTTATGGTTTGCCGGGAGTAAGGAAAGCGATAAACGGTTAGGATGATAAAGAGCAAATCGGGCCGAGCGCCTCTCCAATGGAGATGGCTCTCGGTTTTTTTGTGAAGAAAACATGTTGACAACTTTTTATCCTAGTGTTAGGATAAATATATCCTAATTGTAGAATTCATTAATTTAAGATATAGATGCAAGGAGGCGCAAATATGTATCAGCCGGATGAGCAAAGCCAGCTTGATTTAAGATTGTTTCGTATTTGGAGTAAAGCTTCCAAGACGATCGTAGACAATATCAGCAAGGACATTGCCAGCTACGGCATCAGCCAAGAGCAATTTATGATCTTGGAGCTGTTGTACAGCAAAGGCCCGCAGGCCATACAAAAAATAAGCGAGAAATTTTCGATCCCAAGCGGCAGTATCACTTACGTAGTAGACAAGCTTGAGAAGAAAGGTTATGTGAAACGGGAGCCAAGCCCTACTGACCGCAGAGGCTCAAATGTGACCCTAACGGAAGCGGGACAGACTTTGTTTGATGATATTTTTCCGAAGCATGCCGAGGTTATTTCACGGAATTTAAGCTTTGTCAGCAATGTGGATAAAGAACAGCTAATTGTGCTGTTAAAGGCAATCGGCCTTGGTGCGGAAGCACTTGGCGAGAAGGGGGATAAATCATGAAGGTGAATGTGTATACACCGTTGCAGCAGGCGGTTGGTTCATTTGAAGGCGGTAAAATTATCGAGCAGAAGCCGATTGGATTTCCTCAGGATCAGGGGGCAGTGAAACGGGTAGGTCCGTTATTTTATTGGGCTTGGGCACATGCAAAGGAAGGCGGCAGCATCGGACTTCACCCTCATAAGGGCTTTGAAATTATGACTTATGTGGTGAATGGGCTGGTTGAGCACGGAGATACCTTGGGCACGGCAAGCACCGTAGGCCCCGGCGGCGCACAGGTCATGCAGACCGGCTCCGGCGTATCGCATCGTGAGAAAATAACAGGACCTGATGCTGAAATATTTCAAATTTGGTTTGAGCCTGATCTTAATGAAGCCGTGAAAAGAAAACCGGCATACAACGAATATAACGCAGAGGACTTCCCTCAATCCAGCGGCAGCCAAGTGCATAAGACAACCATTCTTGGTGAGGGTTCTCCTATCCAGCTGGTAACGGATGCGCAAATGTGGGACCTAACCTTAGAGCCGGATTCCGAATATGAATTGACCATCCCCGAAGGCTATTCCGTCGCTGCGCTTGCAATTAGAGGAGACGGCGTATGGAGCTTCGGCGCAGAGGGAGGAAGCAGGGCGCTGTTCAAGCAAAAGGATTTTACGGTGCTGGAGACAGATAATCAGGCAGAGCTGCTGCACTTGGAAAGCGGGGACGATCAAGTGCGCATGATCGTCATTCAACTGCCGACTCAAGTAGAATACCCGTTATATCAGCGTTGAAGCATACTACAGCATGGAGAGGGAGAGGATAAGTATGTCAAACGTGAAGCTGGCCATTATCTATTACAGCGTAACCGGAACGAATTATCAGATGGCGCAATGGGCCGCAGCAGGCGGCGAGGCGGCGGGAGCCGAGGTTAGAATTTTGAAGACACCGGAGCTGGCAGCCGAGGAGGACATTCAAGCGAATCCGATATGGAGAGCCCATTTGGCGGAAACGAAGGAAATACCAGAGGTTTCCTATAAGGATTTGGAGTGGGCGGATGCCATTATTTTCAGTATTCCTTCGCGCTTTGGCGGCATTCCCGGACCTGTTAAGCAGTTCCTTGATTCGACCGGTGCGCTGTGGTTTAATGGAAAGCTGGTCAATAAGGTCGTAAGCGGGATGACTTCTGCCCAGAATGCCCATGGCGGCCAAGAGCAAACCATTCTCGGTCTATATACCTCTATGTATCATTGGGGAGCCATCGTGGCTGCGCCAGGCTATACGAATCCGGTGACCTTTGAGGCTGGCGGCAATCCCTATGGCACAAGCGTAACCGTCCAAGGCGGTAAAATGGTTGAGGACGTAAAGGCGGCGGTTGAATACCAAGCCAAGCGAACGGTAACAGTAGCGCAGTGGGTGAAAAAAGGAATCGCCGAGGCCTAATCATAGGAAGAGATATAAATGTGAAGAGGCCAGGCGCCATGCCGGCTTCTTTTTTTCGCGCTCCTTCGTTGATTATCGAAAGGATCGTTGTTTTTTGCAATTACGCAGCGATGGATTATCGCCTATAATAGATGTAATCGAAAACACGAACAATAGCGTAATGAAAAGGAGCACTCGGCATGACCAACAGGGTTATTTTATTTCAAGGCGACTCCATCACCGATGGAGCAAGGGGAAGAAATGATGATCCAAACCATATCTTGGGTCACAGCTATGCTTATATCATTGGAGCGAGGCTTGGCTACGTTTGGGCCGAACAAAAGCCTGTCTTTATAAACCGCGGAATAAGCGGCAACCGGGCTTCAGATTTATATGCCAGGTGGAATGAAGACGCGATTAGCCTGAATCCGAATTTAATTAGCATTCTTATTGGCGTAAACGATGCTTGGCGGATCATGAACAGAGAGCCGAGCGGGGTTACGGATCGATTTGAAAGGGCATACCGCCACATTCTGGAGGAAACCAAGCAGGTGCTTCCGGAAGCGCAGCTCGTGCTATGCGAGCCTTTTATACTAAATACGGGTGCTCCTTCGCAAAATTGGCCGGCTTGGTCCGAGCGGATTACGGCCTATCGCCAAACGGTCAAAGCGCTGTCCGAGCAGTTTGGCGCCGTCTTTGTGCCGCTGCAGGCGGCATTCGATGAAGCTTGCAGCCGTGCGGATGCTGCGTTTTGGCTGTGGGATGGCGTCCATCCTACTGCAGCCGGTCATGAATTAATCGCGAAGCAGTGGCTTCAAACGGTACTGGGCAATGGATATGCCGATAAAGGATAGTTAATCATATTAAAGGGAGAAAACCGGCATCGTTGGAAAGCCGGTTTTCGCCGTTTATGCCAGAGAAGAAGGTAATGCCGCATGCAAAAGATAACCAAGCTGTTTCGTAATTTAAGCGTGACCTGGAAGTTTGTCGCGACCTTTCTTTGTATTTTGGCCGTATCCCTGTCCGCCTGCGGTATTTATTTGTATCTGCAGCTGTCGGGCTCGGCGATCTCGCAAGCACAGATGGTCATGGAGCAAAATTTACTGCAAACGCGAAACAGCGTCATGAACAAAATGAATATGATTCAAAATATATCGAAGCTGCTGACCTCGGATATTCGTCTTCAAACGTTTTTGGGAAGCGATTTCAATAACAATTCGTTTGCTTATGACGACTATACGTCAAACATTAGCCCGTACGTGGAAAACGTGCTGCGGCAAAATCCGAATGTGCATTCGCTCAGAGTCTATATGACGAATCCGTCGATTCCGGAGGTTTATGACAGCTTTTATCAGATCAGCCGGATCAAGGAGCAGCAGTGGGTTAGCGAGGTTACGAAAAACGATTCCAACATATCCGGCTGGCGCGGGCTGCATACCGAGAAGTTTCTATTGAACATTCCGAGGCGCGGCGAGCCGGAGAGCGTCTTTTCCTTTTATCAAAAAATCAACTCGATCCGTTATTTTGACACGGTCGGTTTGCTTGAAATTGAAATTTTGGAAAGCGATTTATTCGATATTTTGAATACGGAGAGCACGGGGCAGATCGGAGATATTTTTATGATCGACCAGGAAAGTAATGTCGTATCCAGCAATAAGAGCGAGCTGTTTAAGCAGAAGATTACGGACGCAGGCTTGGCGACGATTCCGCTCGAAAAGTCCTTCAACCAGGTGCTAAATGTGAATGGCCGCAAATCGGTTGTCATTTCCGTCCCTCTTCATGGTCTTGGCTTGCGTTTAATCGGCATTTTTCCGGTGAGCGGTCTGAATGAAAAAATGAAGGAGTCCGCGTTCTCGATTACGGGCATTTTGCTTATTGCGCTCGTTGTACTCGGTTTTATCGTTTATTTGATCACAAATGCTTTGCTGTCACGGCTGAAAAGGATCGTGCTTGCGATGAAGCGGGTAAAAGAAGGCTCGCTCACCGTATCGGTACCGGTCCAGTCGAATGATGAATTCTCGCAAATCGCGATCAGCTTTAACCATATGACGGAGAGAATCCATGAGCTGGTCGAAACGGTGTACAAAAGCCAACTGATGGAGCGGGAGGCCGAGCTAAAGGCGCTGGAGTCGCAGGTCAATCCGCATTTCCTTTATAACACGCTTGCTACGATTTCTTGGGTAGCGCGAAAAGCCAAATCGACGGAAATCGTTCATCTCTCGGGAGCGTTGGCGCAGTTTTACCGCTTGGTCCTGAACAAAGGCAGACGCGAGATTCTGATCAAGGATGAGCTGGAAATGGTCAAAGCGTATCTTGCGATCCAGAAATTCAGATTCGAAGAAATGTTTGACGTCGTTTACGATATTGATGAACGCGTGTATGAGTACTGCGTGGTCAAAAACATTCTACAGCCCATCGTTGAAAACGCGCTGAACCACGGGATCGAGCCGAAGCGGGATCGCGGCACGCTGCAGATAAAGGCTTCACTTGAAGCAAATGACATGCTCTGCTTTAAGGTTATCGATGACGGGGTCGGGATGTCAAAGGAGCGGCTTGCTGCACTGCTTGTCGGCAACATTGAACGTACGAGCGGGAGCGGCTACGCAGTGAAAAATATAACAGAACGGCTAAATTCCTATTACGGCGACAAGCATGCCTTTCACATTCACAGCGCACCGGGCATCGGAACGTCGGTTATGATTACTTTTGCCAAGGAGAGAGCGTGACCTATGTATAAGCTGCTTATAGTTGAGGATGAGCGTTGGGAGCGGGAAGGGCTGGTCGATTTTCTCGACTGGGCTTCCCTTGGGATAGAAATTGCGGGAACGGCGCGCGATGGCATTGAAGGCTTGGAGCAAACGCTCGAGCTTGATCCGGATATCGTCATTACAGACATTCGGATGCCCGGCATGGACGGCCTCGAGATGTCTCGCCGGATTAAGGAGCTTAAGCCGCATGTGAGGATCATAATTTTGACGGGCTATGGTGATTTCGAATATGCGCGGAAGGCTATAGACCTGCGGGCGAGCCATTATGTTCTGAAGCCGATTAGCGAGGAAAAGCTGTTGGAGGCTTTGCGCAAGGTTAGAGATGAATGCGAAGAGGATGTCCAATCCAAAGAGGAGCGGGATAAACTGCGGGCTGAGGTGGAGGAGCATCGTCAGCTGATGAAGGAAAAATGGCTGGATGATTTGCTGTTCGGCACGCTTGAGCCCAAATATATAAGGGAGCTTATCCAAGCGGAGGGCTTCGTCTCGGAGCACGGCAGGTTCGTTGCATTTGCGATTTCGGATGAAAAGCAAGGCCGCTTCGCTGAACGGCTGAAGAGCCTGTTTACCGGCCCTAGCTTAGTCTCCTATTCGGATAAACGCAGCGGACACCTTGTAATCGTCATTCCTGAGCCGGAGGAGCAGCCCGAGGAATACGCCGCCAAGCTTGGCGCGCGCATTTCGGGACAAGGAGGGCTTTTGTGGCCGGCTGATTTGAAGGTCGGAGCAGGTGCGCCGGTAGATGGTCTGCTGCGGATTGCGGAGTCCGTCAAGCAGGCTGAGCATGTGCTTGCGTATGCATCGTTTTGGGATGAAAACGGCGTAATCAGCCTGGAGCAGACAGAGCGGGAGCGGGCGAGGTTTCTGAGCGAGGTAGCAGATTTTTTGCACAAGGGCAGCCAGCAGGTGAAAGCGATCGTGCACAGCGTTCATGCGCTTGATGAAGCACAGGCGGTTGCGAGCGCGGAAGAATTGTTTCATGATGTGATGCTTCGCAAAGGAGCTGACGGCGATTACATTCGGCATTATGTGAGCGGTTTGCTGTTCGAGCTGTCTGTTGTCGCAGGTGCGCGCCAGGACGAGGAAAACGGAGGAGGCGATCCAGGCGAGCAGCTGTACTTGCTGCCGACACTCGCCTCTAATAAAGCGTACAGCCTTCAATATATAAAGGAAACGATTAGGGCTCTTCGCGAGAAGCGTGACGGCAAGGAGGATTATGTCATCCGCCAGGTGAACAGGCTGATCGAGCAGAAATTTATGTCGCCGGATATCAGCTTAAAGTCGGTAGCGGAGGAAGTATTCCTGTCTCCTAACTACTTAGGCTCGCTTTATAAGAAGACGACCGGACATTCCTTCCATGATCAGCTCGCACAGATCAGAATGGACAAAGCCAAGGAGCTTCTGGCTTCCCCTCAATATAAGGTAGCGAGGGTTGCGAAGGAGGTTGGCATACCGAGCACATCGTATTTCTGTACCGTATTTAAGAACGCCTTCGGTATATCGCCGGGCGAATATCAGGAAATGCTGCATCGAAAATAACGAAAACGGAACGGGTTGAAGACTGCCTTGTCACTAAGGCAGTCTTCTTTGTTTGCAGGAAGCGTATGAAAGCGTTTAAATAATGCGTTGATATTTTAAACAAACCACACTTTTTGATATATCTCGCCCCATTCCCATCTTCTACAATAGGGTTAGGGAAAACATCAAGAGAAGAGGTGGACAGATGGAAGACTTGAGCGTGGCCGCAAGGCCTATTGTGACCAGCGGGACCAAACGCGGCAATTTCGGCAAGCGCTTATGGGCGCAGCGCTATCTGATGATACTGACGCTGCCGGCTGTCATTTGGCTGATTATATTCCATTATGTGCCGATGTACGGCATTATTATTGCATTTGAGGAGTACAACCCGGTACAGGGCTTTACGTTCAGTCCATGGGTGGGTCTGGCAAATTTCAAAGAGCTGTTTATCGATCCGAGCTTTCTGGATTCGGTTGTCAATACGTTTAAGATCAGCTTTCTGAAGCTGCTGTTCGGCTTTCCGGCGCCGATCCTGCTGGCGATTATGCTCAATGAGCTAAGGGCGCAGCGCCTTAAGAAGGTCGTTCAATCGCTGTCGTACCTGCCTTATTTTATCTCATGGGTATTTGTCGTCGGCTTCATGTACACGCTGCTTGATCCGAGAACGGGCGCGCTCAGCGGGCTTCTGCAATGGCTGGGCCTCGTCACGCAGGATCAGCTGCTGATGGGCGATCCGAAAACCTTTACCACGCTGGTTGTCATCTCGGAGGTATGGAAAAACATCGGCTGGAATTCCATCATATTTTTGGCGGCGATTGCCAGCATTGACCCGCAGCTTTACGAGGCTGCAACGGTGGATGGGGCGGGACGCTTTCGGAAAATATGGCATGTCACCCTGCCGGCCATTAAGCCGACGGTGGTCATTCTACTCATCCTCAACGTAGGCGGCTTGGTCAATGCCAACTTTGATCAGCTGTTCCTGATGAAAAATTCGATGACGCAGGATCAGGCTAACGTGCTTTCTATTTATTCCTACGAGATGGGCCTTGTGCTTGGCCGGTTCTCATACGGTACGGCAGTCGGGCTGTTCCAGTCCGTCGTTGCATTCGTGCTTATGCTGGGCGCAAACTACTCATCACGCAAAATGACAAACGAAAGTCTATTCTAAGCGTTTAAAAGCAGCGATCATCACGATGAATACGCATGAGGAGGGTTAGGTATGAATGCTGTACACCGGACAACGGGGGAGAAGCTGTTTGACGCGGCGAATGTCGTGCTGCTTCTGCTGCTTGCCTTCGTGACCTTGTATCCGTTCTACAACATATTAATAACGTCATTAAACGATCCCGCCGATGCGGCGCGGGGTGGCATCACCTTTTGGCCGCGTGTCCTTTCCTTTGAAAATTACAAAATGGTGCTGCAGGACGAGAGCCTGATCAACGCTTTTGTTGTAACGGTGCTCCGCACGATTGTCGGTACTGCAACAGCGGTCCTATTCACGGCAGCTTTCTCATATGGGGTTTCCAAGCCTGAGCTGCTTGGACGCAAACTGTTTCTTATTTTGGCCATTATTACGATGTATTTCAGCGGCGGACTTATCCCGCACTATTTGCTGATTGCCCAATACCTGCATTTGAAGGGCAGCTTCATGGCCTACATTTTGCCGAATTTGTTCAGCGTATTCAATGCATTAATAATGATTACCTTCTTCCGGGGCATTCCGAAGGAAATGGAGGAGTCGGCTAAGGTGGACGGCGCGCATGAGCTTACGATTTTCTGGAGGCTAGTGCTGCCGGTCTCAAAGCCCGTACTTGCGACGATTGCGCTCTACAATGCGGTATTCCACTGGAACTCATGGTTTGACGCGATGCTGTACGGCGGCGAGAGCCTGCGAACGCTGCAGCAAATCCTAATGCAAATCATCAGCTCCAACAGCAACGTGAGCTTGATGGCGAGCAATCTCGGGATGAAGGCGGTAACCGCGGAATCCGTCAAGCTGGCGACGATGGTTATAACGACGCTGCCGATCGTATTCTCTTACCCGTTCCTGCAAAAATATTTCGTTAAAGGTATTATGATTGGCTCGGTTAAAGGCTAAGCAACGGCTTCCACGGGCAAACTGCCCGATATATAGAAGCAAATAGAAGCAATTCAAAAAGGGAGGATTCATTCATCATGTACAAAGCAAATAGAAAGTCGCTTACGGCTGCATTGGCATTCATTCTCGTGCTTGCTTTAGCGATCACGGGCTGCAGCAGCGGCAAAAATAACGAGCCGGCGGCAAACGCGGGCGGCGCCAAAACAGAGACAGGCGAAGAAGGCAACGCCCCGCAGGTATCCAGCGATCCGAATGAGCTGGAATGGAAGCAGGATACCTCACCGTTTACGTTCCGCCAATATTTTTATGGAACATGGGCATCAAACTATTTGTGGAAAGATCAGTACAGCATGAAACAGATTACGGAGAAAACGGGCGTAACGATTGACCGTTTCCTTGCAACAGGCAATGATAATGATTTTTTAAATACTTTGATCGCCTCCAATGATTTGCCGGATACGCTCATGCTGGACTGGAACCATCCGCAGGTGACGAAGCTGATCAACAACGGCATGCTTTATTCCCTGGATGAGCTTATCGACCAATATGCGCCGAAGCTTTGGGATTTGATCGACCCGGAAATTATTAAATACCATTCCGTGAACGGCAAGCTTTGGTATTTGCCGAACAACTACGAGACGGAAGAGCGCTTGACGAACGGCGTGCCGATTACGGGCATCCGCCCTTGGTTCGTACGCAAGGATATCTATAAAGCGATGGGCGAACCGAAAATTGAGACGGAGCAGCAGCTCTTCGAGTTCTTGGAGCAGGCCAAAGCAAAATATCCGGAGCTGAGCCCCGTGGGCATGGAGTCCTTCGACGTATCGATGTGGGGCTTCCAAGGGAGCTTGTCGATGGATTATTTGATTGATTCTTTCTCCCCAATGAATATGGAAAACCGGATTAAGGATGACACGCAGCGCGTGCTGTATCCAATGCGCGATACTAAATTTATCGATGCATTCCGTTACGTGAACAAGCTGGCGAAGGACGGTTTGTTTGATCCGCAGCAGCTGATCGCAAAGCAGGAGCAGTATGACGAGAAAATTTACGGCGCTAACTTTATCGTAACCTCTGCTTTCATGAACGGCATGTATACGCAGTACAACCCAAAAATCAAAAGCACGTTAGGCGAGGATAAAACGTATGTCGTTCTCGATGGCTTGAAGGTCGGCGGACAAGAGCCGCGTTATCCAGCGAGCCGCTTGATGGGCTGGCAGGGCTTCTTCATTACGAAAAAAGCAAAAAACCCGGAGCGCATTATTAAATTCCTGGAATACGCATGGTCCGATGAAGGACAGCTAGACTTCCGTTACGGCAAAGAAGGCGAAACCTATGACATGGTCGACGGCTTGCCGAAAGCGAAGGACGAAGTGAAGGGACTTGAGCTGAGCGATAATAATGCATGGTACAGCCAATACGGCTTTACGGCATCAACGCTGATGTGGCGCTCCGGCAAGCTGTGGGATGCTGCAGAAAAACGTGATTTCGACGAGAAGCAGCCAGAGCAAGCGGCAGCGAAGGATCTGCTCAAGAAATACAATTTCGACAGCTTCTCGCTTGGCCTTGAAAATATCGAACCGGAGGGCTCCACGCCGGAGGGCGTCATTAACGCCAAAATTAAAAACCTGTGGAACAAAACGATTCCGATGCTCGTACTTGCGGGTACGGATAAGGAATTCGACGATATCTATAACGATTTCGTGAAGGATATGGAAAAAGTAGGCGCAGATAAAGTAGAGAAGGTTATGTATGAGCGCCATTTGGCCGATTTAGAGAAAAAAGGAATTAAATAATAGCGGAGCGGACAGGGAAGCTTGTCCGCTTTTTCCTTTGCAGCCGCGGATCAGAGCTCATTAGGAAGAAAGGGAGAGCAGGCATATGAAGGTAAACGATAATCAGGAGCATGCATGGAATTTATGGTACGGGCAGCCGGCGCTCAGGTGGGAGGAAGCGCTGCCGATCGGTAACGGACGGCTTGGCGGCATGGTGTTTGGAGACATCCGCCGCGAGCGGATTCAATTAAACGAGGATACGCTGTGGGCGGGCTTCCCGCGGGATACGAACAATTATGAGGCGCTTCGCTATTTGCAGCCCGCGCGATCCTCCATAGAGGGTGGTAAATATGCCGAGGCGGAGAGGCTTATCAACCAAAAAATGCTTGGCGTCAATACGGAGCCCTACCAGCCGCTCGGCAATCTATGGATCGAGCATGCGGGGGCAGCGTTAAAAGGGACCGACAGCTACAGACGCGAGCTTGATTTGGCTACAGGCATCGCATCGACCGTATACGGATTTGGTGAAACGCTGGTAAAGCGGGAAGCCTACGTCAGCGCTGTTGATGATGTAATGGTGGTCACCTACGAAGCGAGCGCCTCGAATCTAGAATTGTTCGTTTCCGTAGATTCCCTGCTGCCGTATCACGCGGAGGCTGGAGAGAACGGGCTTGTGCTGGCAGGACAATGCCCGACCCATGTAGCGGACAATTATCATGGGGATCATCCGCAGCCGATTTTGTTCGAGGAAGGACGGGGCTTGTCCTTTGGACTTCGGCTGCGGGTGCTGCAGGAGGGCGGAACGGTCAGCGCAGCGGCCGGCGGCAGGCTCCATATTACAGGAGCGCGGCAAGTAACGCTGCTTTTGGCGGCTGCTACCGATTTTGTCCGTTACGATACTTCACCCGCCGGAGCGGCCGAGGCCAGCGCCAGGTGCACAAAGCGTATGGCAGCAGCCGAAGCGCTTGGTTGCAAAGCGCTGCGCGAGCGGCATGTGGCGGAGCATGCCCGGCTGTTCGGACGGGTTGAGCTGCATTTGGGCATATCCCCGGCAGCGAAGCTGCCTACGGATCAGCGCCTTACCGCTTATCGGAGCGGCGGAGAGGACCCGCAGCTTGAAGCTTTATATTTGCAATACGGGCGTTACTTGCTCATGGCAAGCTCGAGGCCCGGCACTCAGCCTGCCAATCTGCAGGGAATATGGAACCATCAGCTGATGCCGCCATGGAACAGCAATTACACAACGAATATCAATGTGCAAATGAATTATTGGCATGCGGAGGTCTGTGCGCTTAGCGAGTGCCATCTGCCGCTGTTTGATATGCTCGGCGAGCTGGCGGAAGCCGGTCAGCGGACGGCGAAAATCCATTATGGGGCGCGAGGCTGGACCGCCCATCATAATGTAGATCTGTGGCGGTCATCCGCGCCGAGCGGCGGGGAAGCCAGCTGGGCGTTTTGGCCGCTCGGGGGAGCATGGCTGACGCGCCATTTATGGGAGCATTACCAGTTCGGACTGGATCCCGTGTTTTTGAAGGATACGGCCTACCCGCTGCTCAAGGGCAGCGCACTATTTTTTCTTGATTTTCTTGTGCCGGGACCGGAAGGCTATCTGGTCACGAATCCGTCGACCTCACCCGAAAACAAATTTGTTACGGCGGACGGTGAAATAGGCAGCGTATCCTTAGCCAGTACGATGGATATCAGCATTATTCGGGAGCTGTTCACACATTGTATTGAAGCCTGCATGATCTTAAATATTGATCCTCTCTTCAAGGAGGAGCTGGAAGCGGCGCTCGCCAAGCTTCCTCCGCTGCGAATCGGACGCCATGGCCAGCTGCAGGAATGGTTCTATGATTTTGAGGAAAGCGAACCGGGTCACCGTCATATCTCTCATTTGTACGGCTTGCATCCCGGGGAGCAAATCTCGGAAGCGACGCCTGAGCTGCTGACTGCGGCAAGGACGACGCTGGAGCGCAGGCTGAACCATGGCGGAGGCCATACCGGCTGGAGCTGCGCGTGGCTGATCAATCAGTTCGCACGTCTGCGGGACGGAGAAGGAGCTCATCGCTTCATACGCACGCTTTTGGCCCGTTCGACGCATCCTAATTTATTTGATGACCACCCGCCGTTTCAGATAGACGGCAATTTTGGCGGGGCGGCCGGCATTGCCGAAATGCTGCTGCAAAGCCATAACGGCTCGATAATATTATTACCGGCGCTGCCTAGCGCATGGCCGGAAGGAAGCGTGTCGGGCCTTAGGGCAAGGGGAGGCTATACTGTCGATATCGCATGGCGCGGGGGCAAATGGCTGGAGGCTTCCGTAACGGCAGCAGCAGACGGAATTTGCACCATTTCACACTCGGGCGCATTCGAGGTAAGGAACGAAGCGGGAGAAGTGTTAGCATGCGAAGAGCAGAACTTTTCCGTGTTGGCTGGACATACCTATCGCATTCAAAGCCGGGCTGAATGATGAAGGAGCTTGTTGGCAAGGCATGCGATAAGAGATAAGATGGTTGATATAAAGGTGGTAACCCACATCTTTTACTAAGGCAAAGCAAAGAGGAGCCAAAGTGACCATGATGCAAACGATCCAAGAAAAATTAAAACAGATGGAACTGGAGGAGCAGGAGCTTCGGTTCTCATCATTTACGAATGACACAGCACTTGCGCTTGGACTAGCGATTGTAGAGGAAGCACGGCAAACAGGTAAACGGATTACGGTCGACGTTACCCGGGCCGGCCAGCGTTTGTTTCTCCATGCGATGGAGGGAACGTCAGTGGAGAACGAGAACTGGATCAGACGTAAAATTAATGTAGCGAATCATTTTGGCACCAGCTCGTGGCATACAGCCTGCCGGCTTCAAAGCGAAGGGGTCACCATGGAAGAGAAGTATGGACTGCCTTTCGCAGATTATGTAGGAGCTGGAGGGGCATTTCCGCTGATCGTGATCGGCGAGGGGCAAATTGGAACGGTCACCGTGTCCGGATTGCCGGATCAAGAGGATCATGATTTGCTTGTTTCAGTGCTGCGCCGCTTTTTGTCCGGGCAGTCCCGTTAAAAAGCCGGGAAGGCGGGAGTAACAGTGAACGCTGATCGGAAAACATTTTGGAAAACGTATTTGAGCGGCTTACAATTGCATGTGGCCGTTGCCAATTATACGAAGGTGCCCATTTCGTGGAGGGACGATGATTATACACCCGATGTAAACAAGCTTTATTACATCCAAGAGGGCGAAGGGTACGTCCAGATAGGGAAGCGTAAATTTTATCCAAAGCCCGGCGACCTTTGTTTGCTGCCTGCGGATGTCATGCAATCCTACGGCACGCTGAGCGCGGATACGTTCGGCAAATATTGGTGCCATTTTACTGCGAAGCTGGATAATTTCAATTTGTTTCAGATGCTGGAAATGCCCGTAATCTTAACGGTGAACGATCATAAAGGGCTCAAGGAGAAATTCAAACGCCTCGTGGCGCATCATAAGAGCGAGGAATGGACAGCCGAGCTGCATGTGCAGGCTGCTTTTCTTGAGATCATGGCGATGCTGCTGGAGCAGGCCGGCCCTATTGGGATAAACACGCCAACCACAAGCTCATTCGAGAAAATGAATGTGGTGCTCAGTTATATCGAGGAGCATCTTTCCGAAAATATGACGGTCGATACCCTTGCGCAGCTTGTACATTTTCACCCTAATTATTTTATACGCATGTTTAAGAATACGACCGGGCTCTCGCCGATTCAATATGTGAACCGCAAGCGAATGGATAAGGCGAGGCAGCTGTTGACCTTTACTTCGCAAAGCATCTCGGCAGTTGCAGAATCGCTCGGTATGGATGCTACCTATTTCTCGCGTCTCTTTAAGGAGTACACGGCGCTGTCGCCAAGCGAATATAGGGAGCTTTCCATGAAGGCATAAGAAAAACAAAGAACCGCGGCGGATTCGCTGCGGTTCTTTGTTTAAAATATAAGAAAGTATAAATTTCAACCTTATACAATGCTTATATTTCATCGCGAAACGAGCTTCTGCCGCTAAAGTCGGCGTCAGCCGTTTACGCTTGTTCGCATTAAGGATAGAAGGGGGTTGCCGGCGTAGTGGTCGTGCACCAGCGGGCGTTGAATAGCGACTTGATTAAGATGTCCTTTGCTTCTTCCGTGCCGATGTACCGGAGAGCTTCGAGCGCATGTGCCCGCACGTAGCGGTTCTCATCATCCAAGGCTGCCTCCAAAGCGGGAACGGCGGAAGCCGCAGCCGAGCCGAGGCGGGATAACGAGAGACCAGCCGTAAACCGCACCTGAACATCCTCATCGGTTAAGCAGGCGATTAGCCCATCGACCGAAGCCGGTGAAGCTGGCCCGATGATGCCGAGCGACTCGGCCACAGCGCTGCGAATGGCTGCGGAAGGGTGAGATAACAAGCAGCTAAGCGCTTCAAGCGCCGAAGCTGCAAGGTGACGAAGCTCGCCGAGTGCAAACACCGCATGGAATACGGTCTCTTCGCGATCATCTGTTAGCGCTGATGTCAGCTCTTCGACGGCGTCGATGCCGGCTGCGGAAAGACCGTATGCGGAAATGCGCGAAATCGATACGTTCTCGTGACGAAGGCCGGCAATGAGAGCCGAGATGCCTTTTTTACCGTATCTGGCAAGCTCATAAGCCGCGTTCAGCGCGGTCGGTTCAAACGAATTCGCCAAATCCCCCGAAAGCTCGTTTATTCTCAAGCTATTCTCTTCCCTTGATTCGGCCAGGCTGCCCATGCTTCCGGATAACCAATTCCAAGTTTCTTCCCACAAGGTTTCGTTGACAGCGATAGGCAGCGCAAGGTCGGATGGCTCCTGCCATTCGGATACCTGATTATTCCAGGAAGGCTGGGCAGGGGCTTCGGTACGCATAAATTCGAATTTAAGCATATAGCGTGCCTGGCCTGATACATTCGGCGTTGAACGATGCCAAATATCGTAATGGATAAGGGCGAATGTCCCTGCTTCGCCGCTGGCATAAGCTTCACCAGCCGTCTCGTCGGAGACAAAAGTACGTGATTCGTAATTTTGCGTGCCGGGCATAACGCCTGTCGGTCCGAGCTCCATCGGCGTGTTTTGCGGAAAATACATGATCATCGCCCACCATGGATGGTGGTTGCGCATACGGGAATAACCCCAGTAGCTGTCCTTGTGCCAGCCGCCAGCCACGGGCTGGGCATTATAGTGGCCATGACGATGCGCATGCAGCATATAGTTTGGCCCGAGCACGCTCGTTAAGGCCCCTTGAATGACGGGACTGTCGAATACCTGTTGAATTTCCCGGATTCGCGGCAGTAAATTATTTCCGGGGTTTCCTTCCTCGTCATAAACCTTCTTTAGCTCAGCGGTCAACGACTGGTGGAAGGATTCCGGGAAATCGGTTTTCAAAATCAGGAAGCCTTCCGTAATAAACTTCCGCATTTGTTCGTCTGTCAGCAATAGTGGGGATGGATTCATAGAGTGGTGTCCTCCTAAGGTTTGTTGGAATACACCGATTATATGAGATATCAGCCCCGTGCTACATACACGAAACTAAGTGAAGCTTGCATAAAACTAACTTCCTCAGCGGCAGCAAATGCGCGGAAAAATGGGTATAATGGGAATAGCTTTTTCTCAAAGGGGGCACTTGTGATGGAATGGAATTATTACAATACGTTTATTACGGTATCCGCGGATTGTCCGGTAGAGTTCGGAATGGTGCCGCCGGATAAGAAGGGCGGACGGACAAAACCAAGCCTTGAATATGAGCTAGCCGCGGGGCAGCCTTACTGCTATACGCAGGAGGAGCTGATGCTCGAGGTGCATGTGCGCCACAAGGAGATCGCGCCTGAGATATTAGCCGAACAGGGCGCAGAAATTCGGGAGGCGTTTTTTTCGAAGCCAATGGCATGCATGCGGGCATCGATGCTTCCGAAGAAATACGGCTGGGGCATTCATTTTAATGAAGCGGGTAAGCTTGCGCTTGTGGCTAGGGAATCTGCCGAATACCAACAATATGTTGAGGGTAAGCAGGAGGGCTTAAAGGTGCTTGCAGGGATGCGCAGCAGCAGAAAGTAAGAATATTGGATTAGCCTGTAAGAGCAGAATAGCATCATCATGAGAGACTGCTCAAATCATAACGGGGAGGCTTTGCTTATCATGAAACAGAATAAATATGATGATCCCGGTTTTTTCGAGAATTACAGCCAAATGTCTCGTTCGATCGGCGGGCTGGATGCAGCAGGGGAATGGCATGCCTTCCGCGCAATGCTTCCTGAGCTGCGTGACAAAAAGGTGCTAGATCTCGGCTGCGGCTTTGGCTGGCATTGCAGATATGCGCGCGATCGCCAGGCCCGTTCGGTGGTTGGCGCGGATATCTCGGAGAATATGCTGGAGCGTGCGAGAACGCTGACGAACGATTCAGAGATCGAGTACCGCCGCTGCGCAATTGAAGATTTTGAGTTTAGCGAGGGCGAATTCGATGTGGTGATCAGCTCTCTTGCCTTTCATTATGTCGAGAGCTTTGATCATGTATGCCGGAAAGTTCATCAGGCGCTTGCCGCGGGAGGCTCCTTTGTGTTCTCGGTTGAGCATCCGGTTTTCACAGCGGTGGCGTCTCAGGACTGGTACTATGGCGCTAGCGGAGAGAAATTGCATTGGCCTGTCGACGGCTACTATTTGGAAGGTGCAAGAGAAGCGAATTTTCTCGATAATATCGTCGTTAAATATCATCGTACGGTTTCCAGTTACGTTAATGCACTCCTTGAATCGGGCTTCAGCATCTCGAAGCTTTCCGAGCCTCAACCGACGCAAGAGATGCTGGACCAAATTCCTGAAATGCACGACGAGCTTCGCCGTCCTATTTTCTTGATGATCGCAGCGGTTAAAAATTAGGATACAGCATGAAAAAAGCAAATCAAGTCTTAGATTTTGGGCGGTTAGAGAGGTAATCAATGGATAATATAAACGTCGATTTAGTTATAAGATTAATAAAAGAACAATTTCCAGAATGGTCGGATTTAGAGATCAGGCCTGTCAAAGTTAGCGGGCATGATAATAGAACCTTTCATTTAGGCGATCATATGAGTGTAAGGTTACCAAGTGCAGCATCCTATGTTCCTCAAGTAGAGAAAGAACAGAAATGGCTGCCCCTATTATCTAAAAAACTTTCTTTACCCATTTCTATACCTTTAGCCAAAGGTAAGCCAAGTGAAGAATATCCATATCCTTGGTCTATCAATAAGTGGTTGGGGGGTGAGACATTAACGCCAAAGAATATTAACGATATAAATCAATTCGCGAGAGACTTAGGGGCATTTTTAATTGAATTACAATCTATCGATGCTAGCGCGGGCCATTAGCCGGAAAGCATAATTTTTATAGAGGCGGAGCTTTAGCTGTATACGATGAAGAGTCTAGAAATGCAATTGAGAATAATAAAGATGCTTTTAATGAACACGTATTGAAAGAAATTTGGAAATTGGCATTAGATTCGAAATGGGATTCAGATCCCGTTTGGATTCATGGTGATATAGCGCCGGGGAATTTATTAGTTAAAGATGGGAAATTTTGCGCGGTTATTGATTTCGGAATATTGGGTGTAGGCGACCCTTCTTGTGATGCTGCTATGGCATGGACATTTTTTGACGAGAACAGCAGAAAGATATTCAAGAATGTAATAAATATGGACGAAGAAACTTGGAACAGAGCAAGAGGATGGGCTTTATGGAAGGCTTTAATAACCTACGACGGCAATAAAAATGCTAACCATGCCGTGGCAGAAGAAGCATATAGAATTATTAATATAATAGTTGATGATTTCAAATTACACTAACGGGGAAGCAGAGGCAGTCAAGGACGTTATTTTCCCGTCCATGGCTGCCATTGTTCAAATATAAGAAAGTATAAAATTCAACCTTATACGTTGCTTATATTTCACCGCGAAACGAGCTTTTGCCGCCAAAGACGGCGTCAGCCGTTTACGCTTGTATAATGGGGCTCTAGCTAAATATTTTTCTCGGGCAGCGGGCACTGTGCAACTTTTTGTGCAAACGTTGTCATTTTCAATAAATGGGATGCATATACATGTCGAAATAAGGTAAATCAGTGAAAAACAATTGACAGCGCTTTAACGAGAGTATTAATATGTTACTAAGCAAACGCTTTCATTCCTGTTCAAGCAGCAATTCAGCTGAGTAATGGGGTTTTGAATTAAAGTTTGCATTTGTTTCGTCTTTAGTGCAAACGATTGCACAATCACTTTCGCAAAGATTAGAGGAGCCGGGAGGTGTTAATTCAGCGCGAAGAAGCAGTGAAACGGGATTTTTCAATAAGAATTGAACGAGCATTAACGATAATTTGGGGAGGTTCACACGAATGGGCTTTGCTCTAAAACGAAAGAAAATGCTGGCTATCCTGTTAATCGCGGCTATGATTTGGTCGATTGCCGGTACCATACCGATGCAGGCGAGCGCTGCGGCTCCGACTCGGGTAGTGCTTGTCGGCGACCTGCAGTCTGAGCTGGGCCATACCGGGGACTGGGACCCGGCAGCCGAAGCTACGAAAATGACCGATAACGGCAATGGCTATTACAGCTTTACGGCCATGCTGCCGGCTGGGGCTTATGAATATAAGGTTGCCCTAAACGGCGGCTGGGATGAAAGCTATGGCTTTAGCAGCTATACGAATCCGAGTGGCGCAGAGAATGGAGGCAATATCAAGCTGAGCCTGGCTGAAGCAGCTGAGGTTACTTTTTACTATAATCACGCTACGCATAAAATCGCAGATTCCAGCTATTATACGCCGCTAGCGGGCGATAAGCTCCCGCGTATCGTTGGAAGCCTGCAGACGGCAATCGGAGATCCGGGGAACTGGGCACCGCAAACGGCGCTCGCTATGATGGGCGATTCTGATTTTGACGGTAAGTACACGATCACGAAGGATGTGCCCAAAGGCAATTACGAGTTCAAAATCGTACTGGGAACGACATGGGAGGATGAGGCTTACCCGCAAGAAAATCAATTGCTCAGTCTTCCCGCGGATCTGCCGGTAACCTTTAAATATGATGCCAACACGCATGCGGTAGCGGCAGATTTCAAGGCACCGGTTGAAACGGATCCGGACCCGGACCCGGTAGATCCGAATATCGATCCGGTCCCTGCGAAGCATCTTCGCGTTCACTACAGCCGGACCGATGCCCTTTACGAGAACCAAGGGGTATGGGCGTGGGACCATGTAGCTGCTCCATCGGCAAGCTGGCCGCTTGGCGCGACCGCCTTCCCGGAAAATAAGCGCGACAGCTACGGAGCTTATGTCGATATTCCGCTTGCGGATAACGCCAAAAAAGTAGGCTTCCTTATTGTTAACCGCATCGATGGCGCAAAGGACGGCGGAGACAAAGCCGTAGCGATAAGCACGCCGGAGGTTAATGAGGTTTGGATACAGCAGGGCTCCGATAAGGTATCCTACTACGAGCCGGTAGAGCTTCCGGCTAACACCGTTCGCATTCACTATGTAAGAGACGATAAAAAACAGAGCGATTTTGGTCTATGGCTGTGGGATCAGGTGGCAGCGCCCTCTACAGGGTGGCCGGCGGGAGCATCCGCATTTACAGCGGAGCATGTTGACCGTTATGGCAGTTATGTGGATGTACCGCTTCTAGAAAATGCTCAGAAAATGAGCTTTCTGGTCGTTAACCGTACGTCAGGCGATAAAGACGGAGGGGACCGAACCTTCAGTCTCCTGGATCGCTACAATCAGCTGTGGATTAAGCAGGACGACAACAACGTCTATGTGTCCCCTTACTCCGAATTGCCAACGGGACTTGTGTCCGCCGAAATCTTATCTGAGAGCAAGCTCCTTCTCGGGTTCACGATGACCGACGGACTCGCAGCGGATGAATTGAAGACAGCGATCACGATTAAAGATAAGGACGGAGCAGCCGTTGCCGTTGATCAGGTTACGCTAAATACGGATAAAAAAACAGCCTTGCTTTTGGCGAATATCCAATTAGACAAAGCTCCGCTCAGCGTTACCTACCAAGGGAAAACCATATCGGCCGCTTCAGGCTGGAGAATGCTGGATGAGCTGTACGACTACCAGGGCAATGATCTTGGCGCGAACTATGACTCCGGCGGCGTTATCTTAAAGCTCTGGGCGCCAAAAGCCAGCACTGTCGTTGCCAATGTCTACGATAAGAATGACGCAGCCCAGCTTGTCGGCAGCGTGGATTTGACGAAAGGCGACAAGGGTGTGTGGACGGCAGCCATTGCTCCTGCCGATTTAGCCGGTCAAGGCATAACCGACTTGAAGGGTTATTTTTATCAATATGAAGTAACGAATGACGGCGTAACCCAAAACGTACTCGACCCGTACGCGAAATCGATGGCGGAGTTTAGAGTCAATACGAAAGGGGCGGCTGGTCCTGACGGCGATGCGGTCGGGAAAGCGGCCATCGTCGATCTAAGCGGTACCGATCCTTCGCTAGACTATGATTTTGCCCAAATCGACGGCTATGAGAAAAGAGAGGATGCGATTATTTGGGAAGCGCATATTCGGGATTTTACATCCGATCCTTCCGTTGCCGGTGATCTCACGGCACGATGGGGCTCCTACAACGCATTCAAGGATAAACTGGCTTACATCAAATCGCTGGGCGTTACCCATATTCAATTGCTTCCAGTCATGGCTTGGTATTATGGCGACGAAGCGAACATGGGTGTAAGGGAGAATGAGTATTCGGCGATCGATAATGAATATAACTGGGGTTATGATCCGCACAGCTATTTCTCGCCAGACGGCGCTTATTCAGAAAATGCCAAGGATCCTGAGCTTAGAGTGAAAGAATTAAAGGGACTCATCGATGCGATTCATGAGGAAGGCATGGGGGTTGTGCTTGATGTCGTTTACACCCATATGGCAAAAGCAAGCTTCCTGAACGACATTGTGCCAAACTATTATGCGTTCCAGGATGCGAACGGCAACAACATCGGAGGCTTCGGCAACAACCTGGCGACCTCTCACAAAATGGCGGAAAAGCTGATGGTTGATTCCGTTAAGTATTGGTTCGATGAATATAAAATCGACGGCATGCGCTGGGATATGATGGGCGATGCCACTTATGAGTCCGTTCAGCATGCGTATGACGCGGCTGCGGGCATTAATCCGAATGCCTTGTTCATCGGGGAAGGCTGGAAAACGTTCGGTGGCGCCGCTTCCGATCCTGCCTTAAAGGATAAGGGCGCAGACCAGGCTTGGATGGACAAAACGGACAGCGTCGGCGTCTTCTCCGATGAGATTCGCAATGAATTGAAATCGGGCTTCGGCTCCGAGGGCGAGTCGAGATTCATAACAGGCGGAGAGAGAAGCATCGCTACGATTATTAATAACATTAAGGGCCAGCCGGGCAACACGCCGGCGGACGACCCGGGGGACATGGTGCAATATATCGAAGCCCATGATAACTTGCCGCTATACGATGTTATCGCGCAATCGATCAAGAAGGATCCTGCTGTAGCGGCTAATGATCTGGAAATCCATAATCGGGTACGGCTGGGCAATTTGCTTATCCTGACGTCGCAAGGAACGGCCTTCCTGCATGCAGGGCAAGAATACGGCCGGACGAAGCAATGGCTGGGCGAAGGCATCCCGGAGCAAAAATACCATGAGCTTGCGGATGCGTCAGGCATCCCATTCGGGTATTTTATCCATGACTCCTATGACTCGTCCGATGCCATTAATAAGTTCGATTGGCAGAAGGCGACGGATGCCGGAAAATATCCGGTCAACCATGTTACGCAGCAGTATACTTCAGGCTTAATTGAGCTCAGAAAGCATACGGATGCGTTCCGTCTGGGCGACAAGGATTTGGTTGATTCCAACGTGACGCTCATTAACGCGGAGGAAATGAAAACAAATGACCTTGTGATCGGCTATAAAAACAAAGCAACCGACGGCACGGGAAATTATTACGTATTTATGAATGCGGATAATAAAGAAAGAACGCTTACGCTTTCGGAGGATTTGACGGGAGGCACGGTCGTTGTGGACAGCGACGAGGCGGGCACCCAGGCCGTTGCAGATCCAACGGGCTTCGAGCTGACAGCGAGCAAGATTAAGCTTGCGCCTTTGACAGCCGTCATTATTAAGCTGGATGCGGCAGCGCCGGAGCTTACGGGGCTTGAGCTGGATAGCGCTAGCTATTCCCTTCAAGTAGGAACGACGCACCAAACGGCAGCTTACGCGAAATTCAGCGACGGCAGCAAGAAAAAAGTAACGAGCGCTGCCGTATACTCATCGGCTAATCCGGAGGCAGTAGCGGTAACAGCGGGCGGTCTTGTGACGGCTATCGGCGCAGGGCAAACGACCATCACGGCTACGTACAAAGGCATCACGGCGAGCGCGGCGGTTTCAGTTACGACGGATTCGGTGAAGCGTTACGTTCAGCTGAATTACATCCGGCCAGATAAGAACTACACGGATTGGAATCTGTGGATTTGGAATACCGGCGTGAAAAATGACCAAATCAATTTCGATAAAGTCGAAAACGGCGTGGCTACGGTCCTGCTGGAAATTTCGGCCGACACGACCAGCGTAGGCTTTGTGCTTCGCAAAGGAACTGACTGGAACACCGCGAAGCAGGATATTCCGGATGATCGGGTCATACCGATTGCACCGGGGGCTGCCTTTACAAAGGTCAATATTACGAGCATGGTCAGTCAACTTGATATTTTGCCAACGATTGATGGACCTGTTCTGAAGGATGGAGGCATTACCTTCCTCTACCGGGATGATACGTTGTTCAAAAACGGGCAATCCAGCGATTTGACCAGCGTTAAGGTGAAGGTAAACGGTTCGGAGTACGATATGGCTTATGATGCTTCGAAGGAATGGTTTGCGTATACGCTTGCTAATGTAGAAGGCGGTACGTACGAGTATACCTTTGTGGTGAAGAAGAAGGACGAAGCGGCAGTAGAAATTAACGATCCGAAAAATACTTCTGATGGCAAATCCGTCATTACGTATCGGAAGCCTGTCGTCACCATGACGGCAACCGTCAGTCCAGCTGCGATTTCGTACAACGAAAATGCGGTATTGACGATCACGACCGCCGTATCGGAAGAGGTAGCTTTTACGGATGGCTATATGGATCTGACGGCATTAGGCGGACCTGCTATGGTGAAGCTGGACACTAAACTGCTTGCTCAAACCATTGCCGTAAAAGATACGGTTACTGCCGGCGTAAAAGAAATACCGATTACACTGGTTGACGAGTACGGCAATAAGCATACGCATACGGGCTCGGTGTCCGTTAAAGCGAGAACGTTTGCCGGCAATTTGGACTTTGATTGGGATGAGGCGCGCATCTATTTCGCGTTAACCGACCGTTTTGCGGACGGTGACAGCACAAATAATACGGACGTGGATAAAGAGCATCTCGAGGCTTACCACGGCGGTGATTTCAGAGGGATGATCGACAAGCTGGATTATTTGCAGGAGCTTGGCATCAATACGCTTTGGATTACACCGATTGTCGATAATATCGATTTTAACAAAGGCGCTGATTTTAACGCCAAGCAATACGGCTACCATGGCTATTGGGCGAAAGATTTCACGAAGCTTGACGAGCATCTTGGCGATATGGAGACGTTCAAGGAGCTGATCAACAAAGCCCATGACAAAGGCATCAAAATCATGGTCGATGTGGTGTTAAACCATACTGGCTATGGCTTGAAGGCGGATGAAAGCCGCCCGGGCATTACACCTGAGGACAAAGCGCGCTTTGACGGCATGCTGAGGACGAATGGCGTTCAAGCCAGCACGAATCCGGTTGAAGGGGAGCTGGATCATCTTCCAGACCTGAAGACAGAGGATCCTGCTGTACGCGGAAAAATCATCGAATGGCAGGCAGGATGGTTAGAGCGGGCGAAGACGGAGCGTGGAGATACGATTGATTTCTTCCGCGTTGACACGATCAAGCATGTGGAGAGCACGACATGGAAGGCGTTCAAAAATGCGCTGACTGCCGCAGATCCCGAATTCAAGCTGATTGGCGAGTATTTTGGCGGTACGGTAGACGGTGACGGAGGTATGCTTCGCAGTGGTCAAATGGACAGCTTGCTCGATTTCAGCTTCAATGACAGAGCGAGAGATTTTGCAAACGGAGCCATCGACGCAGTGGACGCTTACTTGGCGGACCGCGAGACCAAGCTGGATAACACGACAACCATGGGGCAGTTTCTGAGCAGCCATGATGAGGATGGTTTCCTCTCGCATTTTGTTGATGGAGACAAAGGAAAGCTGAAGATCGCAGCAGCTTTGCAAATTACGGCCAAAGGCCAGCCCGTCATTTATTACGGGGAAGAGCTGGGCCGCTCGGGTGCCAATGCACGCGATATGAGCGCGGGTCTATTCAGCGAAAACCGGACGGATATGCCTTGGGAACAGCTTGAGGCTGAGCAAGCGCTGCATGATCATTATGAGAAGCTGCTCAATATTCGGGCTAAATTCTCGAAGGTATATGCGAAAGGGACGCGGACGAAGCTTGCGGGCTCGGATGCGCTGGGCTATCTGGCGTTTAACAAACAATTTAACGGCGTAAATATCGTAACGGTCATTAACACGGCAGCAGACAGCAAATCGGTTGTGCTGACAGCTCCTTTCGGAGCAGGAGCGACGGTTAAGGATGAATATAGCGGAACCATGTACACAGTGGCGGCAAATGGTCAATTGACGGTTTCCGTACCAGGCAGAAACGAAGGCGGAACGGTGATTTTGAGCGAGGTATCATTCAATGGCCCATCGCCTAGCACACCGCAGGAAACAGATGCTCAAACCGTGGATGAGAGCAGCTTGAAAACGGTCAAGGACGGCAAAGCCACGGTGCAAATAGCCGATGGAAAAAATGCCGTGCAGCTGCCGTTTAAAGCAGCGGCTATGCTGGCGGGCAATGACTTGGAGCTGAAAGCAAACGGCATTACGATTAATCTGCCAAATGAAGTGCTGGCAGCGATGCAAGCCCTTGTTCCAGCCGCCCAGACAGACGGCGCGCAGCTTGTATTTGAATTAATAGCTGTGAAGACGGCGGATGCTAATGCATTGCTTGATCGTGTGGAGGCCGATCAGACTCAGGTGAAGGCAGCATCTTTGGTTTATGAATTCCATTTAAGCGCAGTCATGAAGGATGGGAAAACGGTTCAGGCTTCGAAGTTCGAGAAGCCGATTACGATTACCTTCAAGGTTGATGCGAATGTGAACAAAGACATCGTTGGCGTTTATTATGTTAGCGATGACGGCAAGCTGGAGTACGTCGGAGGCGCGTTGAACGGCGGTTGGATGACGGCGGAGGTATTCCATTTCAGCAAATATGCGGTTCTGGAATACGACAAATCATTTGCAGACGTTCAAGCCGGCCACTGGGCTTCCGCGGCGGTGAAGTCGCTCACAGCGAAGCACATCGTGAATGGGATTAACGGGATGCAGTTTGCTCCGCAAGTAAGCGTAACCCGTGCCGAATTCGCAGCCATGCTCGTTCGCTCGCTTGGCGTTAAAGCGGATGGATCGGCAAGCTTCTCCGATGTTGAAACAGGCAAATGGTATTCCGGTTATGTGGCTGCAGCGAGCGAGCTGGGTATCGTAAAAGGCCGCAGCGACAGCAAGTTTGCGCCGAATGAAAAGATTAGCCGCGAGGAGATGGCGGTTATGATTATTCGGGCTTATGAAGTGCGCAAAGCGAACGAGAGCGCCGCGGGATCGGCGGAAGCGGCGTTTACCGACCGCAGTGAGATTAGCACGTGGGCCGCAGCATCCGTATCGGCTGCCGCGGAGCTTGGACTGGTTCAAGGCAGAGCGAACGATGCCTTTGTGCCGAAGGGCAATATGACGCGCGCCGAAAGCGCGCAGGTAATTTACAACTTGCTGGCAAAATAAAAAAAGATGGGCTGCTCCTTTGGTCAATTTGACCATTGGAATCAGCCCGTCTTTTTTATTGCCTACTCTTGCCATGCTGGATAATGAGCCACACCCCGAACAAAATCAATGCTCCGGCCGTGCGATGCTTATATTTCACCGCGAAACGAACGAGCTTTTGCCGCCAAGTACGGCGTCGGCCGTTTACTTGTTGGCGTAGAGTAGATGGCTACACTGCAATAAATACATTAGAAACCTGACATGACCCTCGAAGCGGACAGCTGCGTTGCAGAAAATACAACAGAATCAGCACTCAGATATGAAAAAGAACCGCATATAGCTGATTCTGTTGTACAAACTACAATGTAGCTCCATAGGGAGCGATTAGAGGAGCATTACGTTGCATTATCTGCAGCGTAGATAAAGGGCGATCAGCCTTTACAGCGCGATGTATAAACAAAATACGGTTACAGAATGCAGTAACCGGGTGCGATAACCGAATGCAGTAACAGAATGCAGTAACCGAATGCAGTAAGCGAATGCAGTAAGCGAATGCAGTAACCGGATGCGGTAACCGAATGCAGTAAGCGAATGCAGTAACCGGATGCGATAACCGAATGCGGTTACCGAATGCAGTAACAGAATGCAGTAACCGAATGAAAGCTCGTATCTGGAAGATAAAGCATGCCATGTAGGCTGCCTACTCCTTGCCATGCCGGATAAAGAGCCACACCCCGAACAAAATCAATGCTCCGGCCGCGAGCTGGTAGCCCGTCAATGCTTCTTTCAAAAGCACCCATGCGAGCAGCGAGGAAATGACGGGCTCGCCGAGTACGGACATCGACACGGCAGCTGCGCTCATATGCTTCAACAGCCAATTAAATAGATAATGGCCGAACAGCGTGGGAACAATCGCCAGCAGCAGGAATAAGCCCCATTCCTTCGAGCTGTAGCCCGTGAAGGGATTGCCGCGTACGATATTGTAGAATGCAAGCGCCGTAGCAGCGAGCGCGAATACCCAGAAGTTATAAGCGAAGGCACTCATATCCTTCCGCAGCTGCTTGCCGATCAGCATATGAACGGCTACGGCAGCCGCTCCAAGAAAGGATAGAATATCGCCAAGCAGCGCATCTCCGGAGAGAGTGAAATCGCCCGAGCCGATGACGATTGAGCCTGCAAGCGCAAGGCCCATGCCCCACAGCATCATGCGGTTCGCCTTGATTCGGAATAGGAAGTAAGAGCCGAGCATCACCATAACAGGCTCAAGCGTTAAAATAACAGTTGAGCTTGCAACGGTTGTTAGGCGAAGGGATGCCATCCAAAGCAAAAAGTGCAGGGCAAGCATTACGCCTGAAGCGGCTAACAGCCGCCATTGTCTTGCGGTGAGATGGAACATTTCAGCGCGGTACTTCCAAACGAGCGGAAGCATAATAAGATTGGTTAAATACAGCCTGTACATGGCAATGACGGCTACATCGGCATCGGACCATCTTACGAATATCGATGAAAAGGAGATAGCGATTATCCCGATAATGTATAACAATTCATAGGTTGCGATTGACTTGGTGCTGCGTTCCATCGTTGTAATATCTCCCATACTTATAAAACCCCTGACTCTCTCAAAGCGTCAGCTCTTCAAGGATCAGGGGTTTGTATTATATTCTCTACTTAACCGACTTAACCGACTTGACCGGCGGTAGGCTTAGCGGCGGCCTTCTCCAGCTCGGCGTCAAAATACTGCTGAAGCTCCGCGACCTTCCTTACATCCTCAAACGAGGCTTTGCCGGCAAGATAACGTTCGGCGAATACTTCCCATTGCGGCACGATTTTTTGCGAGGTCATCGTACGAATCGCATTTTTAACCATTCGGCGTTCCTTGGCATTCGTGTACATATCCTTAAACTGCTGCTTGAGGCTGAAATCCAGCTCGCCAAAGATTTTGCGGAATACTTCTGCCGTCATGCGGGCATCATCGAGCGCGCGGTGCGCAGAGCCTTCTGCCGTAATTTCAAGATCGAGCAGGGCTGCTTCTACGCTGACATCATTCGTGACATTCTTGTACCGAATATAACCTTTCAGCAGGTCGAAATAATCAGCGGACATCCAAAAGCTGTCATCGAGCTTATGCATCCGCGTATCGTAGACGATTCGCTTCAAGTCCTCGCCGCCCCAAGTAAAGAGCAGGAAGGTGTCACTTTTTTTCAGCCATGCGGTGAAATCGCCAATCACCTTCGGAAATCGGCTCGCCGTGTCGATGTCTTCCTGTGGAATACCGGTTTTCTTCTTAATAAAGCTGTTCAACTTGGAAAAATAAACGGGCCGGATTAAAGCGGAAAATTCATCTGTCTGCTCCAATGAGCTATTTAAACGAACTGCGCCAATCTCAATGACCTCCATGGGCAATTCACTTGCAAACTTACGTCCATTAAATTCAATATCCAATATAATATAATCCAAAATCTTAACCTCCGATAGATAGCCTGTGTTCTCCATTCTATCAGAAAAAGTTATCCAGATGGAAACTACAATATGGTAGAACGCGTTTTCAGCTTTATTTTCTTAATTTCACCACGTAGTAGAGTACCGTTCCAACCTTTTTACATTTATTTTACACGCAAAGAAACAGCCGCATCCGTAGAGGAACGGCTGGAGGGAGCGGCATACTGCGCATGCCGCTTGCGGTTCGAGGCTCGCGTTAGGAACGCTTCATACGGCGGGAATTAAGCCAAAGCGGAATACGGAAGACTAAATTGATGAGCAGTACGACAAATACGAGCACGGCTGCCGCTTTTTGGGCAATTTCCTGCGCATCGCCGACAATGGCCTCGGACTGCACATACCAGAGATGGACGGCCAGCGTGGCGCCGGGCGAAAATAGGCTGAAATCCCACATCTCACCGGATGTTGTAACGCCTGCAGTCAAAATGATAACCGCGCTTTCGCCAAACGCGCGGCCAGCCACAAGGCAGATGCCTGTGATGATGCCGTTTAATGCGGCGGGAATCAGCGCGCGGGTGATCGTTTGCAGGTGAGTGCCGCCAAGCGCGAAGGAAGCGTTCTTCAGCTCCTTGGGCACCGAACGTATCGATTCTTCGGTTACGCGGGTCAGCACAGGTAAATTAAGAAAAGCTAAGCTGACCGCGCCGCCTAGAATAGTCAAGCCGATCTCGAAATATTCAACGAACAACGCAATGCCGAACAATCCGAATATAATAGATGGCACCGAAGCTAGGCCTTCCACGCAAATGCGAACGAAGCCGATCAGCTTGTTGTCCGGCGCGAATTCTGCCAAATAAATGCCGGCTGCCATTCCGAGCGGAATGGAGATCAGCAAGGAAATAAACAAAACGTAGAAGGAATTCAGCAGAGTCGGACCGATCCCGCCGCCCTCGTCAATCTCGCTTGGCAGGCCGAATATGAAGTCCCATGTAATCTTCGGGAGTCCATCCTGCAAAATTAAAAAAAGGAGACCGAAAATAAAGACGATGATCAGGATGCCGAGCGACCAGACCACGCCAGTGAACACGCGGTCTTTGAGCCGGTTGAGTCCTTTTTTGCCGCTGAACGGATTTGCCAAAGGGTTAATATCTAGGACTTGCTTCATGCTTGTGACCCCTTTCTTTGCAGCCAGCGGATGGCAACGATCATGAACAGCGATATGACGAGGAGCAGGAAGCCCATCAAATAAAGCGCGTAATTCCACGTGGAATCAAACGGAACATTCGAAATTTGCATAACGATGTTGCTTGTGAGGACGGAGGTCGGCTTCAGCAGACTGTCGGCCAACTGAGGCGTATTGCCGATGACCATAACGACAGCCATCGTCTCGCCGACCGCGCGCGCCATGCCTAGAATAACGGCATACATGATTCCGCTTTTGGCCGAAGGAAGCAGCACTCTCCACACCGTCTGGAAACGGGTAGCGCCGAGCGCGTAGGAGGCGTCGCTGAATTTGGAAGGAACCGCGCTGATTGCATCATCGCTTATGCGGCTCACGGTTGGGAGAACCATAATGGTAAGCACGAGCGCCGCTGCAAGCAGACCATCGCCCATGCCGCTTCCGGTCACATTCCGAATCAAGGGAATCAGAACCGTCAAGCCCAAGTAGCCGTAAACGACGGAAGGGATGCCGACGAGCAGGTCAAGCACCGGACGAAGCATGTTTTTGAGCCAGGGCGGTACAAAGACAGATAGAAACACGGCAATGATCAGAGAAATGGGCACGCAGATCAGCAGCGTTAATGCCGTTAGGGCGAAGGTGCCAAAAATAAAGATCAAAGCGCCGTATTGCTCATTCTCGGGATTCCATTCCGTGCTGAAGAAGAAATCCATAGGCGAAATATGGCTGAAGGTCAGCACGCCGGTACGGAACATCAGCAGCAGGATCAGAAAAAGAATCAGGCATACGAAGCTGGCTGCCGCGATACAGAGATAACGAAAGAGACGGTTGGTAAAGAACAGGCGGGATCTTCGGTCGAAAGGCTTGCTGCTGCCAGCCAGTATGGCTTTGCCGAGCTCGGCGGAAAGCCGCGGCCGCGACTGCCGTCCGGCATGAGTGGATTCCAACATATACGGTAAGCTCCTCTAAGCAAAAGCATTCTGAAGCCGGCCTTGTCTTTAGGCTCCCAGACGCTTTTCGCTATGAAATATAAATGGGAATAATGATTAATGCCATTGAAGGAAAGAACGGCCGACTCAGGCGCTTATTCGCGCAAGCCGACCGCTCCTTTGAAGAAAGACTATTTAATTGCCGAGATCGGAATGAATTTAAGCTTCTTCAATGAACCATTTTGGAACTTCGTGCTTTGTACATATTTGATGAATTCTTTCGTTGCGCCTGTCGGCTGGCCTTTTGTCATATAGTAGCCGTAGCCCCATACTTTGTACTTTCCGTTGATGACATTCACTTCAGTAGGAGCAATGTCGTTGATTTTTACAGCCGTCATTTTGTCTGTTACATAAGCAAGGTCCATATAACCAATGGCATTAGGAGTAGTTTCGATTGCGGACTTCATGTCGCCGCTCGTTTTTACTTCCTTGTAGTTATCGCCTTTCGTCATGAAATCGGTACCGTCAAGCGCTTTGTCTTGGAAGTTTACGCGAGTGCCTGAACCAAACGTACGGTTTACAACGATGATTTCAGCGTCCTTGCCGCCAACTTCTTTCCAGTTTTTAATTTTTCCGGAGAAGATGCCTTGCAGCTCTTTTGTCGTTAGGTTTGTTGCCGTTACGTTCTTATTTACAACGGCAGCGAAAGGAATAATGGCTACTTTATGAGCAACTTGGCCTTCGAATTTTTTGAAGCCGGGAACATCCTTCGAAGCATCCCAGTCAACAGCTCCGATGTTAGCGATGCCTTTGCGCACAGCTTGTGGCCCTGTGATCGAACCGGCAGCGGAAGCTGAGATTTTTACTTTAGGGTTGAGCTTTTTGAACTCATTGGCTGCTTGAAGCGTCAGCGGCAGAAGGGCAGAGGAGCCGTTGATGACGATTTTGCCGCTTAGCTTGCTAGCTGCGGTAACAGTAGGCGTGGAAGCAGGAACGGAGCTGAAGCCGATTACGGCGATGAGCGCTGCGATCGTTAATTGTTTAAACCATTTCATTAGGAATAACCTCCATAAATTAGTTAGTTATGTTTTTCCAGCTGCCGTTCGTTAATACAGCCAGTTGACCGTCGATAAGTGCCGCGATATCCGAGCCGTTCGAAACCACCAGCTCCGAAGCGCTGTCCGATACCGTTTGTACGAGCTTGCTTGCGCCCGTTGCGCTGTCGATCTCATAGATTGCGTTGGTGTTGTTTCCATCTGCTGTTAACAGATAGAGTTTGCTTCCGCCTTGAACGAGCTGATAAACATCTTTGTCAGCGAACAGGGGCGTGCTTGCTTTTCCTGCATTATCTACTGTTACAAGTTGTCCGATGCTTGCCTCGTCTGCGCTTACGCTGACGTAGCTGACTTTCGAGCCGTCGTCTGACAGTGCTAGGAAAACCTTATCTGCCGTATCTTTAGTAAGCTGCAGCGGCTTGTTGTCTGCTGCCTTGGTATTGTAGAAGTAGATTTGCGGCTCGGTGCCCGTAGCATCGATAGCGACATCATCAAGCTCAACGTCCTTGCTGCTGTCTGCAGTTACTTTCGGTTGCTTGAAGACGTAGAAAGCAAACTGTGTACCGTCAGCGGATACTTCAAGGTTCGCTTTGTAGTCGACCTTGTCTTCCAATACCTTGGTCACTTTACCATCAGCCAGGGCAACCTTTGCGATAACCGAGCTTTTGTCGCCTTGCAGGAAGAAGAGGGAAGAGCCGTCGCTTGACCATTGCAGCTCATTTTTGATCGAGGTGTCCGTGCTTACCTGCTTCGATTGCTTCGTGCTCAGGTCAATCGTGAATACGGCACCGTTCGCATCGGAGTAAGCGACGCTTTTGCCATCAGGAGAAAGAACGAGCTCGGAAGCGCCTTCGGACTTCAGCAGGAGCTCGTTTTTTCCAGTAGCGGCATCAACTAAGAAATCCTCGCGTCCTTCGCCCGCTGTGCCCGACACAATCAGCTGGGAAGCATTAACCCAAATCGCATGCTCTGCTCCGTCAAGCAGCTTCACCGTGCTGATGGCATTATTTTCAAAACTTCCGCCAAGCGCTTTAACGAATGCGGCAGGCTCGATAAAAGTAGAGTATGCGACTTCCTTCACCGGATGCGAAAGCGGAGTGGCAGCGCCGTTAACCGTAATGGATTTCGAAGCGTTTTTTAGCTTCAGCGTGTTCTCGCCGAACTTAACGACAACCGTGTGGTCACTGTTGATATGCAGCGTAGCGCCAATAGCGTTCGTGATGTCGCGAACGGAAGCGAGTGTGACGCCCCCATCTACAATCGTGCGGATGGAAACCGGGTTCGCGTTAACGAGAAAGCTTGAAGCGCTGATTTGTACAGCTTGATTTCCTGCTGCCGTTTGTGCGAATACCGGAGTGACTGCCGATGCGCTGATTGCTGCTGCGATCATAGAGATGGCCATTGCTTTTTTCATTTGCATGGAATAGGATCACCTTTCTCAAATGGGTATTTTAGTATAAACCGAATCTCCGACGCCTTGGTCGGTATGTATGTGGCTTGATCCCTCCCAGGCAGCGTTTGTTCGGAACATGTTTATAGCATGTCGTTCATTTCTACTAGATCTTATCAGCTATTTATTATCCCATTATTTAGAAATTGTATTGAATTTGTAAATAAAAGGAGGTATATCGAACTAGGCTTTGATACGCTGACAGGAGAATAGATATTTCCCCCCTTATAAGTAGAAAGTGCACCATAGCCAGCTTCAAACGAGGTTTATAATGGGGTATGAACGCGAATCTAATTCATAATTGGAGGATCAATCGATGAACATTTCTATCGGAGGTTATTCATTTAACAACATGTATTTGGAAGGAAAGATGGATGTATACGGCTATTTGGAAACCGTCAAATACCGATATCGGATGGATGCAGTCGATTTGTGGAACGGTTTTTTAATTAACCGCAGCAGCAAGCCTATCATGAAGCTGGCGGATGAAAGCTATATTCGGAAAATACGCGAGGCGCTGGATGAAAAAGAAATGCGTGTCGTTAATTTTGCAATCGACGGGGCGCATTTATGGGACCCGGACAACGAGATGCGCCAGTATCTTTACGATAATGCGCTTCTTCATTTGCGCGCTTCCGTTCTATTGGGTGCCGAAACCGTTCGGATCGATACGGGCGGCAGCTACAAAAACGAAGAAAAGATGAGCGAAGAGCAATTTGAATACACGGTTAAGCGCTATCGGGAGTTTGCGGCTTATGCGGCGGAGCATGGTTTTCTTATCGGACCGGAAAATCATATGGGGGCATCGCTGAATCCAAATGAGATGAAGCGCCTCGCAGAAGCGGTTGATCATCCGTCCTTTGGCTTTCTCGTGCATCTGGGACGCTGGAAAGAGAACCAGGCGGAAGGCGACAGCATTGTTGCTCCTTGGGCTTACCATACCCATTTCGACGAAGAAACGGCGAATGGAGACCAAGCTGTGGAGACCATTCTGATGCTGGAGGAAGCAGGCTATAAGGGTTACTTTAGCGTGGAGTATAACGCGCCCGGCAATCAATATGCCGAAACGGAGCTGCTTATTTCTAAGGTGAAGAAGCTCTTGATCGACGCCAAACAGCAATCAGGCAGAGGGGAGCGGCATGATGAATAATATAAGAATCGGTATCATCGGCGTTGGACAAATCGGCAAAATGCATATCGAAAAGTATAAAGGAGTCGCCGGCGCGGAGCTCGTTGCCGTGTGTGACGTCAATGAGCAGGAGGCAAAGCGGGTTGCCGGGCAATATGGCATCCCGTATGCTTATGCGGATTTCCGTGAACTGCTGAAGCGCGGGGATTTGGATGCGGTTGATGTATGTTTGCACAACAACTTTCATTCCCCGGTAACGATTGCCGCTCTGGAAGCGGGACTGCATGTTTACTGCGAGAAGCCGATAGCGGGAACCTATACGGATGGCAAAGCGATGGTCGATGCGGCCAAAGCAAACGGAAAGCAATTGCATGTACAGCTGTTTACGTTATATGGTAAAGACACGAAGGCGGCCAAAACGCTGATTGACGGCGGTATGCTCGGAAAGCTGTACCATGCGCGCTCAACAGGCTTCCGCAGAAGGAACCGGCCTTTTGTCGATGGCTACGGCACGCCTTATTTTACGCGTAAGGAGACGGCGGCCGGAGGTGCGCTGCTGGATATGGGCGTATATCATATTGCTCAGCTGCTCTATCTGCTGGGAAATCCGAAGGTCGAGAGAATTTCAGGCAAAGTGTATCAAGAAACGGAGATGCTGCTGGAGCGAAGAGTGCAAAGCGGCTTTGATGTAGAGGAATTGGCTGCGGGCTTTATCCGTTTCACAGGCGGCTTGACGCTTGATATCGTAGAGGCATGGGCTGTGCATCTTGGCGGCTTCGAGGGCAGCAGCATCGCGGGCTCAAAAGGCGGCATACGCCTGCCGAATGAGCTGACAGGAGCAGGCGCGCAGCCGTTCAGCTTCCACAGCACCGTTTGCGATATGGATATGGACAGCACGCTGGATTTGGATATGATGGATTTGCGCAGGCATCGCCTTTATGAGAATGAGGATGCTTACAGCAGCTCTCAGCATCACTGGGTTGCGGCGCTTCAAGGCAGAGTGCCGCTGCTTCCAACGGCGGAAATTGCGCTGAATACCATGCTAATCAGCGAAGGCATCTATATGTCGGAGGAGCTTGGACGTGAGGTGGACGCAGAGGAAGTGATCACGCGTTCCCGAACGTCCGCGGTCGAGCTATAAAGACAAGGAGAGCTGGCAGCTGGATAAAGGACAGGGATATGAACAACCATTCGAATCGGACTTTTCATTTGATTAAGGCGTTTAACTTTTTCGTATACGGCGCGATCGCCGTCTATAGCACTTTTTTTGCATTATATTTGCAATCCATAGGAATGACCACGCTCGAGATCGGCGCCTTGATGGCAGGAGGTCCTATCGTCTCTATTATCGCAAATCCTTTATGGGGTTATTTGAGCGATCGGCTCCGCAACGTCAGGCTTATTCTCATTGTGATGCTTACCGGAAGCATGCTCATCATGCAGCTCGTCTTTTTGTATCAATCCTATACGATCATTTACGCGAGCATGCTGTTCTTCTTCTTTTTTCAAATGCCTTTATTTTCGCAGAGCAACAGCCTGATTCTAAACAGCATTGAGGGAACAACTCATAAATTCGGGGCTTTTCGCTTGTTCGGCTCGCTTGGCTGGGCGCTGATGGCTGTTGCGGCCGGGCCTGTCATTGGACAGATCGGCATCGATAATCTCTGGATGATTTATACGGCTATGATGCTGATCTCACTAGTCTTTGCCTTTGCGCTTCCAAAGGGCGAGGTGAGAGGGGCCGCTCCGGCGGGCAAAGTTAATTACCGCTCCATGTTCGTTAACCGGTCTTTCTTATTTTTTTTGATGATTGGATTAGTCATCTCCATCCCTAATTCAATGAATACCACATTCATCTCCCTCTATATTAGAGAGCTGGGCGGAGAAGCTTCATTAATCGGTTGGTCCGCTTTTTGGTCATCGATTTTTGAAATACCGGTATTTTTACTGCTTGACCGTTATTTAAAAAAGAATTCGCGAACCATGGTGCTGTGCCTTGTGGTAATCAGCATGCTGTTTGCCTTGCGTTGGTTTCTCATGTCTGGTGCGGACAGCGCGCAGCAAATCATTTTCATTCAGGTGCTCCATTGCTTAACCTTTGGCGGCTATTATTATATTGGCACGCAGCTAACCGTCCTGCTGGTGCCTGCTGAATTCAGAGCCTCGGGCCAGGCTGTCTATGCGCTTACTTGGGGCGGCTTATCCGGCATCGCGGCGGGTATTATCGGTGGCTGGATGTTTGAGAAAGCCGGCCCTCAGTCTATGTATCAGCTATGCGGCATATTGGCAGCGGCAGGGATAGCCGGCTTTTGCTTGCTGTACATGCAGCTGCGAAGAAAGGTATATACGAATCAGGAAAGGAGCATAGATATAGGGTGACTGCAACCTTTTTGGCCGCAGGTCCGTTCAAATAAGGGAACGGCCAAAACCGAACAGAAGAGGTGGACGACCATGAAGAAACGAATGAGCACAGCCATTGCAGCGGTCGCAGTCATGCTTTCTGCATCAATCACATCGCAAGCCTTCGCGGCTGCGCCTTTTAGCGATATCGCTACTTCAGGAAACAAAGCCAAAATTGAAGCCCTGCAGCAGCAAGGGATCATAAAAGGGGTGAGCGATACGGCGTTCCATCCAGAGGATAATCTAACTGCCGCGCAGGGCATTTCCTTAATCGTGAGAACGACGCAGATCAGCCTGGCTGCCATTGATTTCAAAAGGGCGCCTGTCGCGGACGACTATTATACAAAGGTGAAAAATGAAGCGTGGTATGCGGAGGATTTTATTATTGCGCATTACAACGGTCTTGATATCCCGGCGGATATTGATCCTTCTGCACCGCTTACGAAAGAGCAGTTTACGCATTACCTCGTCCAAGCGCTTGAGCTAACGGGCCAATATCCAACGGTCAAAATGTTTATCCCGATTCAAGACGAGAAGGATATTACGATTGATTACCAGGGGACCATTCAACGTGCGCTCTTGTACAAAATCATTTCCTTGGATGAAGAAGGAAACTTTGATCCTGCACATGTCTTAACCCGTGCGGAAGCAGCGGCCATTCTTTATGATACGAAGGCATTTATCGAAGCGCATAAAGAGAATGCCGCTCCGGAGCCGGAAACAAACGCATAACACTTGTTTAATATAAAAGCAGCTGATCGGACTTTTTACAGTCGGGTCAGCTGCTTTTTTCGATATATAAGAATTTATATGTTTTCGCTTGTCTTTCATTATAATTTATTTTTGAAAGATTTTAAGGAGATTTTTTAAGCAGTGACTCCGTTCTTAAAAGCGGCAAAAACGGCAAAACCATGATGTTTATAAATGCAGTCGGCATGGACAAAGCCGGCCTCGCAAATCCAGTTTATCTGATCCTGCACACTCGCGTTGATATCGACCTTGCGGCGTTCAATCGACGCTTCAATCGCGTCGTTAGACAAGCCGCTTTTTTGAATCGTGCTTACCCACTGCGACATGTAGTAGTCGTCCCAAAAAGGAGTCGAGCCCGCGGCTTGATCGGCATTAACGAAAACGCCGCCGTCGACTAAACGCTCATGAATGGTGGAGAAAAGCTCCCGTTTGGCGGTATGCGTCAAATGGTGGATAGAGAGGGAGGAAATGATGGCGTCGTATTTCTCCGTATAGGGATAATTCGAATAATCAGCCGCGATATAGTTAAATGCAGGATTATCGCCAAAACGAGCGCGTGCTTCCTTCAGCATTTCCTCGCTCAGATCGATTAAGGTGAAAGAAGCAAGCGGATATTTACTGCGTATAAAGGCTGAAAAAAGTCCTGTTCCTGCCCCTAAATCCAAAATGCGGGGAGCCTGGTTCACGCATGCAACGGCATCGGCTGCCATGCCGTAAAAGTCATCGAAGCAAGGAATAAGCTGCCTGCGCTGCTGATCGTAATTGGGGGCGACGGCATCGAAATGTTTTTTTACGATATCACTCATAAAATAGCCTCCTAGAGATTTAAATGTGCTCCTGGTGCGCTTCCTGGTTAAGTTAAATTGTATTTTACAGTTTCTTTCTTCATTACGTAAATATATAAAACTAATAATCTTTATAGGTAATAACTATGAAATAGCGAGAGTCCATAAGTTAAAAAATGGGTATTGCGCATCCGGGTAATTGATGTTATTATTGGTGAAAATTTCTCGATGATCGTAAATTCTAAATGACAAGCTAAATAGCTTTTACATTCTATGACGAGAAAGAGTACGTTATGGGCCTGATCGAACAGAGAGTTGGGGCAGCTGAAAACCAACGTTCGGGTACTAACGGAAAGCCATCTCCGAGAAGCAGGCTGAACGAGAGTAAGCTCTGCCGCATTTCCAGCGTTAACGGGAACATGCATTGATTGATGCATGGGCAGAGTGTCGCGCTTTGGCGTGAAACTAGGGTGGTAACACGGGTAGAGACTCGTCCCTTTATAGGGATGGGTCTCTTTTTTGTTTTCACAGCAACCTAAATTTAGGAGGAACAGACATGAAAACATGGTCGATGAGCGAGCAGATCTCGCCGCTGGTACAGCAAATTCCGCCTTCGGGCATTCGTAAGTTTTTCAGCTTGGCTGAGGGGAATAAGGATATTATCTCGCTCGGCGTAGGGGAGCCAGATTTCGTTACGCCGGAGCATGTGAGGGCGGCTTGCGTGAGAGCGCTGGAGCTCGGGAAAACCTCCTATACGCCAAATGCCGGACTGCTTGAGCTGAGGGAAGAGATCGGGAGCTATTTACACAATAGCTTTCAAGTGCAATATGAGCCTGCAAGCGAGATTCTCGTTACCGTCGGAGGCAGCGAGGCCATTGATCTTGCGCTGCGGGCGTTAATCGGGCTAGGCGATGAAATCTTAGTTCCTGTTCCGAGCTATATCGCCTATTCCCCGATTGCGCAGTTGAATGGCGGTAAGGTCATCGAGGTGGAGACGTTTGCGAAGGATCATTTTAAACTGACGGCAGAGGCGTTGACGGCTGCGCTCACTCCGCGCTCGAAGGTGCTTATTATTAACTACCCTAACAATCCGACGGGCGGAATCATGAAGTATGAAGACTGGCTTCCGATCGCTAAATTGGTGGAGAAGAACAACCTGATCGTTATATCGGATGAGATTTATGCAGAGCTCACCTATGATGAGAAGCATGTTAGCTTTGCTTCGCTGCCGGGCATGAAAGAAAGAACGCTGCTTATCAGCGGCTTCTCAAAAGCTTTTGCGATGACAGGCTGGCGGATCGGCTATGCATGCGGACATCAGGAGCTCATCGCCGCTATGCTGAAAATTCATCAATATACGGTCATGTGCGCACCTATACTCGGTCAAATTGCGGCGATTGAATCGCTTCGGAATGGCTTGGGGGAAAAGGATATGATGATCGATGCTTACGCGCAGCGCAGGCGGATGTTCGTCAAGGGTTTACGGGATATCGGTCTGCCTTGCCATGAGCCGCGAGGGGCGTTTTATGCATTTCCGTCGATTGCGCATACGGGACTTGATTCTGATGCTTTTGCACAGAAGATGCTGTTCGAAGCGGGAGTGGCAACGGTTCCCGGACATGTGTTTGGACGGGGAGGAGAAGGTTTCCTGCGCTGCTCCTATGCCTCCTCGGTAGCGAGATTAACCGAAGCGCTGGATCGCATGGATTGCTGTTTGCGTGCTTCAGGTATGTAAGGCGATGAATAGGAGAGGTGATGGGGATCATTAAGCAATTCGAAACGAGCAGCCGAATTCGCATTATTGATGTGATTAGAGGCTTTTGCTTGCTAGGCATATTACTAGCGAATATGCTCATTTTTCAATATGGGATATACGGGAAAGAAGAGCTGCAGCATTTTAACCCTTCCAGGATGGATGAAGTCATGCATCAGTCGCTGCAAATCGTAGTCGAGGGCAGCTTCATGCCTATTTTTATGTTCTTGTTCGGATACGGATTGTATAAGCTGCGAGAAGGTTTGATGTCGAAGGGGATAATATCGGGTGGGTCTTTGGTAAGGCGTTTTATCATGCTGATAGCGCTTGGCCTCATGCACAGCCTATTGCTGTGGGAGGGTGATATTTTACTCGCTTACGGAGTTACGGGCTTTTGTTTGTTGTTATTTGTGAAAAGGAAGCCCAAGACGCTTATCATTTGGGGCATCGCTTTAACCTTGTTACTGGCGGGAATCAGCTATGGGGCAGAGGAAGGTACGCCAAAAGAGCAAGATCGCATGCAGGAATATGTGATGCAGTCTATCTCTATCTACGGAGACGGGACATATGAGGAAATAATGGATTTTCGCTTAAATGAGGACCCGCTAGATTTACCTCTGGCCGGCATGGTGGCTTTGATGATCTTAATGCCGCTGCTGATGCTGCCCATGTTTCTGTTTGGAATAGCGGCTGCCAAAGCGCAGTGGTTCCATAACCCGGAACGGGAGAGGCGAAGGTACGCCTTTGCAGCCGCCAGTATGCTGCCGCTTGGCATATTGTTAAAGAGCTTGGGCGTGCTGCAGCCGGATTGGGTTTGGAGCGGTGTGGTGATGCATATTGGGGCGAGCATACTTGCTCTCGGATATATTTTTGGGTTGGCGCTTATATTATCGTTTTTAGCAAAAAGCTCGTTAGTTATATCGGCGTTTGAAGCGGTTGGACGGATGTCCATGACCAACTATTTGATGCAAACGGTCATTTGTACGACATTGTTTTATGGCTATGGGCTCGGCTGGTTCGGAGAAATTGGCATGTTAAATGGCTTGCTGCTGGCACTTTTCATTTATGCTGTGCAGGCCGTCGTGTCCAGCATTATATTGTTCAGGTTCAAAAATGGACCGCTTGAGCGACTGCTGCGGATGTGGACTTATTGGTCTGTTAGCGGCAAACCGCGGTCGATCCGGAAATTAGCAGATCATCCAGTAGTGGATGTTAGATTATAGGAACTGGACAAAAGGATATAAGCAGTGAACGGGAGAAGTACGTCCTATTCACAATAGGAAAAACGAAGTGCAGCAGGCCTCGACAGCGTTAAATAATACAGCTGGAGATAAACGATTCAAGCTGTAAACAAAACGGAAGGAGCAGACCGTATAGTTTGCTTCTTTTTTCGATGAGTCTAGGATGTTAGCAGCAGTGTTTACTCATTGACTGACTGCGATTCTATGAAGTGAATGTCCTGCGTGCTGGCGGAGTGAGCTGCAAATGTGAGCAGCCGAGCTCCTTCCTGTGCCAACGCTTCTCGGTCAGCCGCGCTCAGCGACTCGAATGGTTGAATAAGCAAAGCAGCTGATTTGCTCGTTTGTTCTATTTTCCAAGTGCCTCGCACAAATCCGTCTACAAGAAACGTTGACCGAATAATGCCGTTTATCGTGAATATTTGGGGTTTATGCTTCTCATCCATGATGCGGCTTCGGTTGGCGTAAGAGAGCAGCATGTTGTCGAATTCGGATAGGAACCTCGGCGGCGCTATCGTATCTGCAGGCGGCAAGGGTGCATTCGGCAGGTCGAATAATTCATTGCCGTTCTCATCTGAGAAGGTACGCAGCTTAGGGAGAAGGCTTTCTACCGTATCGCGCAGCTTGCTTAGACCCGACCATACCTGCATATCCTTGATGGTGGCTGGACCAAAGGCCGCGAGGTAACGGAGCAGCAGCTTATCCAACGAAGGAGCCGCGGCAAGAGGCTCGCTAAGCCAAGCTTCAGCAGAGGTATGCGCGGCTGGACCGCTTGAACCCCATATTCCGCGCGGCGGCACTTGGACTAGCGGGATATGGGTCCGAATGATCGCGCTAAGAGCAGCTTGCTCAGCATCAGGCCATTGCTCTCCGAGCACCTTGCCTAGCTCGTTGAAGGTGCGTGGACGCTCTTCGACTAATGCGCGGCCAGCTGCGATAATAGCGTCCAGATCTAATTCCGCCAGCTTTTTGCCGAAAGCGCTTCGTAGACCCTTTTCCGAAACCTCTGCTAGCAAGGGGCGCATTTCCAAGCAATCTCGCGCGCTAACCATATGGATTGTAGAACGCATAAGGGCAATACGCACGACCCTCCGCTCATTCATTAAATTAGAGAGCTGCTCGTGGCGGAAGCCTTCAAGCCGTGACCATAATGCGAAGTATGGCGGATTAGGAGCCTGCGCTTGAATCGCAACGAGCTGCTCAATAGCCTCAAGTACGGAAACGCGTGAGCGCTGCAGCAGCATTTGCCGCTCCAGCAATGCGCGGTTTAGTTGCCGTTTGCTAAGAATGGCTGCCGAAGCAGAACCGGTGTGCTGAGATGTTTCTATACGCATTCTCCAAAACCTCCTCATAACTTCCTTATTCCTCATTATGAGCTTAATTATATTTCATCAACCCTGACAGCATTATGGCAGGGTTAGTGTCGAAGAATTAATTTGTTTTTTACTCGCTGCTGTTGGCTTCGTAATGGAGCGTGCTAACCCCGGTATTTGTCAAGATAGTTGTCGCGATTTAATGAAAATAAGATAGTTACGTTTGCGTTTTTTGCTCAGCCAGAATAGGCATAGCTTTTTCCGGGTTAAGCCAAACTTCTTCTTCCAAACTCCAATCACGTGTAGCACCTGACCAGCGATTAGGGTGCGAGGCTTTCGCAGCTTCATAGACTTGCTTTCGCTTCTCGAACACCTGCTCCGCCAGCCCTTTATGCCT
>NZ_JAVIFU010000047.1 GCF_031157315.1 Paenibacillus sp. LHD-38 | reverse complement strand
TAACCAACGTCATATTACGTAAAAAATTTAATCGCAATACTGAAAGCTACCTCAGCGAGTTAGAGAAAAGATGGGATCTACTTAATTGTTAGTTGATTATGCTGTCGTAGAAAAAAAAGCGTGGGAAGAACTCGAACGGCTTGGTTTGATTTACACCGTGACCGGCAAAGGATGTTTTATAGCCGAACTCTCGGCCGACGAGATGCTTCAAAAACGCAATGAAATGATCTTGAAGCAGATGGTTATTGACACTTCGTATTACAAATCCTTTGGCCTCACGATTGAAGAAGTTTTTGAGCTTTTGAAGGAAGTTTATTGAAAATGTAGATATGAACAGAAAACCACGTCCATAGGACGTGGTTGATTTTGTTTTATTGAAGGAGCCTAGAGGGATACATCTCGTATTAACTCGCTTATCCATCATGGTATGTCCGAAACTTTGATCAAATGGCTGACGAAGATAACTCGACGAGGACTCTTAGCGGTAGATTCAGTCGCAATTTACCCAAAAAGATGGGGTAGTTCGTCTGCATATAAAATTACTACTGCAGTAGCTATCAAGAGATTTAATAAGGCCGGTATCACTTTTCCAATCGGATGTTTGACTCTGAAATGCGAGAAGCACGCCAATAGCATCATAATGCCTATCAATATTCCGGTCCATGCGGCAATCTCCGGATACCAGTAGCCGATAATAAGTCCTATGCATCCAACAATTTGAACGTAGCCCGTAATAACGCGGAACCATTGAGGAAGCTTAATCGAATCAAACAGTTCGACCTGATGCTTGGCTCCTGCAATCTTGCTTCCGCCAAAAAAGGCCATGGAGAAAAGCAGCCAACTTTGAAGAACGATGGTTAGTATATGCATTTGAACCCTCTTCCTTATTAATTTATTATTATCCGACACCGATCAGTGTCCTATTTCATAATATAACACCATTACGTGTCCTGTAAAGCAATTATTTTAATGTATTGGGTGGAAACCTTCTCAATTGGCCAATTTGAATTCTTAATAAGCGACATGCCAACCTGTTATAAAATTTGACGCTCCATCCTGCGGCCAGACCAAGCAATAATGCGGTCTGTTGGATTTTCACGACGAGCAGTACTCAAAGTATCATTCAGCATTCAAAAGCGAACCTTTTACACCTCCATAACAAAAAAATCCGCAACCATGATGGTTTCGGATTGTTCTTATGGAGCCTATGGGATATAGCTCGTACTAACTCGCTTATCCATCATGGGATGTCCGAATCTTTGATCAAATGGCTGTTGAAGCCTACTCGACGATGACCTTTAGCGGTAGATTCAGACACCGTGCTCCTACATTAGAAGCGCTCCTTTGAAGCATATTCGTCCACTCCGTCCGCGCGGACTGAACCCCGGGGTTCGCCTCCTTCGAGCTTCCACCAATAAAACAGAAAACCACGTCCAGAGGACGTGGTTGATTTTGTTTTTTTGGTGGAGCCTAGGGGGATCGAACCCCTGACCTCTTGCATGCCATGCAAGCGCTCTCCCAGCTGAGCTAAGGCCCCAAATGACGACAAGATTGATCTTAGCATACGGTCCTAAGATCTGTCAATCTTTATCTATCATACTGTTAAGCGGATGCTTGGAGAGCAGGTTGTTGAGCTCCTTCATGAACATATCGATATCTTTGAATTGGCGATACACGGATGCGAAGCGGACATAGGCTACCTCGTCTACCGGATACAGCTCATTCATCACGATGGAACCGATATCGCTGCTATCGACCTCGGCATGTGCCGTCGTGCGAAGCTCCTTCTCCACCTCGGATACGATAACCTCCAGTCGCTCTACGGGCACTGGACGCTTCTCGCAGGCCCGAATAAGACCGCGTAATATTTTGTCGCGGCTGAATTCCTCGCGGCTGCCGTCCTTCTTGATGACGATTAGAGGCGTTTCTTCAATCATTTCAAAGGTCGTGAAGCGGCGGCTGCACTTTTCACATTCACGGCGTCGGCGAATTGATTTGTTTTCGTTGGCCGGTCTAGAGTCTAATACTTTCGTACCGGCATAGTCGCAATATGGGCATTTCATGATGCGGTTAGCCTCCTTTCTTTGTCGAAAAGCCTTTGAAAATCAGCTCTTCAAAAATAATTTTAATTTCCATGTAATTCCTGTAATGAAGTTTTGATTTTTGCACATAATACTTTTACCAACCGCAAGGAGGTGAACATACATGAGCGCATCCCGCAGCAGTAACCAACTGGTAGTGCCACAAGCGACAGCTGCCCTTGATCAAATGAAATTTGAAGTTGCTCAAGAGCTAGGCATCGCGATTCCGCAAGACGGATACTACGGCAACATGGCTACAAAAGACGCAGGCTCCATCGGGGGATACATTACCCGTCGCCTAGTGCAAATTGCCGAGCAATCCCTTGCTGGTCAATACAAATAATGATTCATTAAAAGTTGTATGAATAACGGAAGCTTTGGCTGGGCCTGTCCATGAAGAGACAGGCCTCCAAGGCTTCATTGTATTTTCGCATTCGCAATTGCTTGTCCATCAGAAAGTCGGATATAAATCTTTATACTTATTATAATAGTAAATGACCCGCTGTACATAGTGTCTAGTCTCACCGAACGGTATTTCCTTGACCGATTCGATCGTTCCATCCCACACGCCGGTTTCCAGCCATTTCCGAACATTGCCTGGACCTGCATTGTACGCAGCTACGGCGGCAACCTTATTCTGATCAAACTGTTGGTTCAAAGATTGTAAATACCAGGAGCCAACCTCAATGCTAACATCTGCCCGGTGCCGAAGCGTATCCTCCGTTACATCCTTAAAGCCCGCTTTTTGAACGACCCAATCCGCCGTATCAGGCATAATTTGCATTAAGCCCAAAGCACCCTTCTTCGAATCCTGGCCTGTCCGATAATTGGTTTCGCTGCGAATAATCGCCGCAACCAAATGGGGCTCAACTCCGTAATTTGATGCGCTTGCCCGAATATCATCCTTAAACTTAACGGGGTACATCCAAGTGCCAAGCCAATCGGATTTAAGGAACAGAATCGTCATTAATCCGAGCAGCAGCAACAGCAATACTCTTTTCTTCAGCAGCACTCTCATGGCAAGCACTGACTTTTCCAAAATTCGTCCAGCTGCCGCTTCGTCTCCGCAAGCGAACCGCTGTTATCAATTACCCAATCCGCCTTACTGCGCTTTTGCTCGATATCCATTTGCAGCGAGACTCTTCGACTGGCTTCTTCCTCTGAAACTTGGTTTCTTTCCATTAATCGAACCTTCTGTATCTCCGCAGGCACGTATACGACCATTATGCCGTCGAAGAGATGCTCCTGCTTGGTCTCGTACAAAAGCGGGATGTCCGCTACGATTAACCGTTCGGGGAACTGCTCCGCATAGGTATGTATTTTTGCCTGCATACGCTCCCGAATAGCCGGATGCGTAATCGCTTCGAGCTTAGCCAGCGAGTCTTTGTCCCGAAATACAATTTCACCTAGTGCCTTCCGGTTAAGCGAACCATCCGCCTCAAGTACGGCTTGTCCGAACGTAGAGGCTATTGCCTCTAGTGCCGGTTCACCTGGAAGCACAACCTCTCTTGCGACTTGATCGGCATCGACCAGCAGCGCACCGCGTTCCACGAGCAAGCTCGCGATATTGCTTTTACCGCTGGCAATACCGCCGGTTAATCCGATTTTCATCCATTTCACCTCAAATTATAACAACTTCATGATTCCCATCATGATTAATAATATGCCTGGCAGTAAAGATAATGTTTGCATGCCTCTCCAAGAAGAGAAACGAAAACCAAAACGGATACCGCCGACTAAGAAAATCGCACTCGCAGCCGCGATCATTAAAGCCGTTAGCAGCGAAGGCAAACCGATCAACGCAGCACCGAGTCCTGCTCCGAAAGCATCGAGAGATAATGCAACGCCGAGCATAACCGCTTCCGATGCAGAGATGGTCCCCGATTTGTCGACATCCGCTGCTTGCGGCGTTCGCAAAATTTGAATGACCAGCCCTAGGCGTTTCAACTCCACCATAACGACAAGCGCTGCGCTTGCGATTTCTCCGGCATGCGTTCTCGCACTGCCATCAGCAGCTCCAACGACGCTCTCTCGGCCGGATGATTCGGCAGCCCCGTTTGCCTCATCATTGCGTTTTCCTCGCCTAAGCTGCAGAAGCGCCCAACCGCCGATCAGCATCAGCACGCATGCGCCAATGAGGCGCGCAACGAATTCGGATAGAAAGCCGGTCAGCCAGCCTCCTACCTGCATGGACAGATAAATAATCAGACCGGAGCAGCAAGCAATGATAAGAACCGACAGCAACGGGATGCGGATTCTCCGCAAGCCATAGGTAACACCAACACCAAATCCATCTAAACTAACGGCAAAAGCAAGAACTAACAGCGAAGCAACATGCGCGAACAATCGTTAAGTCCCTCCCCGCACGGCGGTTATCCGGCTCACGTTAACGCTGTGAGTAGACATCCGCCTATTGTTCGTAACACACCTATCATATGCGGGGAGTATTTGTCTGTGCATGTCGATTAAGAAATGCTATTGCTCCGTTCCTTTCACTGATCAGGATAATGGCTGGCATTTATTGCAAATATGCGTGCCCCTGCCTCCAACGACAAATTTAAAAATCGGTTTGGAGCAGGTCGGACAAGGCTCGTCCTTCTTGCCGTAAACGAGCAGCTGATGCTGAAACATCCCCATCTCGCCTTGCCCGTTTACATAAGATTTAATCGATGAACCGCCCGCCTCAACGGCATTCGCAAGCGTAGAACGAATGGCTTCGTAAAGCCGCTTCCACTCTGCCGGCTTTAATGTATTAGGCGTGCGTTCGGGATGAATGCGAGCTTGAAACAATGCTTCATCCACATAAATGTTACCCAAACCGACGATATGCTCTTGATTGAGCAGCAGCGGCTTGATCTTCGTCGCACGTTTCTCCAGCTTGCTGCGCAGCGCTTCAAGAGTAAAGGACGGCTCAAGCGGTTCTATGCCCAGCTTGTTAAGCGGGGGGAGCTCCAGCTCCTGCCCGGCTTGGAACAAATGCATCGTGCCGAACTGGCGCACATCTTTATAACGAAGATCCGTTCCATCCTCGAAATGAAAGATCACATGCGTATGCAGTTCGATAGGTTCATCCGACGCAAATACGCCATAACGTCCTTCCATTCGCAAATGCGACACTAAAACCAGACCATCCAATAGGATCCGCAAAAATTTGCCGCGACGTTCAACGGTTTGAATCGTGTGTCCAACCAAGGCATCCGCAAATTGCTCTGGCTCTGCGGGACGCTGTATAATACGCGGGAGTCTTACGGTTACAGATTTAATCCGTTTTCCCGCTACAAGTTCAATTAATGTTCGTCTTACGGTTTCTACCTCTGGCAATTCAGGCATTTCTCCTCACCTCAACAACCATTATACCCGAAACTGCGCGCCAATGGGCTACTTTGCTTCATACCAATTGTCACCGAAGCTCATGTCCGCCTTAAGCGGAACATCGAGCTCGAGCGCTCCAGCCATAACCTCCGGCACAAGCGTCTTCATAAGCTCAAGCTCATCCTCCGGCACCTCGAATACGAGCTCATCGTGCACCTGAAGCAGCATGCGGCTCTTCAGCTTGCGCTCGCGCAGCGTAGCATCCATATGCACCATCGCCAATTTAATAATATCGGCTGCTGTGCCTTGAATCGGCGTATTCATGGCTGTCCGCTCTGCAAAGGAGCGCAGGTTAAAGTTCGAGGCGTTGATGTCATTCAAGTAGCGTCTCCGCTCCAGCAGTGTCGCCACATAACCATCACGCTTTGCCTGCAGGACAATGTCGCTCATATATTGACGGACACCTTTAAACACTTCCTTATAATCCTCGATGAATTTGCCAGCCTCTTTACGTGTGATGCCAAGGTTTTGCGATAGACCGAAATCGCTGATTCCATATACGATACCAAAGTTGACCGCCTTAGCTGAGCGCCGCATATTGGGATCGACTTGATCAGCAGGTACGCCGAATACGTCCATCGCGGTCTTCGTATGAATATCCATGTCCTTAATAAAAGCTTCCTTCATGTTCGAATCGTCTGCGATATGCGCAAGCACCCGAAGTTCGATCTGCGAATAGTCGGCTGCTACAATGGACCAGCCGGGCTCAGACGGAACGAATGCCTTGCGGATTTGGCGTCCTTCTTCCAAGCGGATCGGAATATTCTGCAGGTTCGGGAACTGACTGCTTAGACGACCCGTAGCTGCAATCGTCTGGCGGTAATAAGTATGGATCTTGCCCGTTTCCTTGCGTACCTCCTTCAGCAGCCCTTCTACATAAGTGGACTGCAGCTTGGAGAGCTGGCGGTAATGCAGGATTAGCGGGATAATGTCATGATAAGGAGCGAGCTCCTCGAGCACCTCTGCATCCGTTGAATAGCCTGTTTTCGTCTTTTTCTTGGCGGGCAATCCAAGCTTCTCGAACAAAACCTCGCCAAGTTGCTTTGGAGAACCAATATTGAATTCCATGCCGGCGAGTTTGTACACATTGCTAATAATGGTCGTAAGCTGTCCCTCCAGATTACGGCCAAGCGCCTCCAACTCCTCGGATTTCACCTTAATGCCCTGAAACTCCATACCGGCGAGGATACGTGACAAAGGGTGCTCCATGTCAAAATAAAGCTTGCTCATCCCCGTATTGCTTAGCTCATCGGTTAACAGCGGCACCAGCTTCCGAACTGCTTCCGCCTTCATAGACAAATGCCGGTACAACGTATCCGAATCTGGCACTTTGAACTTCGCGCCCTTCCCGTATACAGCTTCATCCGGCGGCAGCATAGACAGCCCTTGCTTCTCGTTGATGCCGCTCAGCGTCTGGCTCGCTTCAGTTGGATCAAGCAGGTAGGCGGCGAGCTGAACGTCGAATGCTGAACCCTCGAAGCTAATTCCGCTCCACTTAAGCGCAAGCTCCACCTTGTGCAGATCAAAGCCGTACTTCGGCTTGTCCGCTTGCTCCAGCCACTCACGAAGCTTCGCGGCGAAAGGCTGCTTAAGCACATGGAAGGGAAGGGCAAAAACCTCCTCCTCCGTGGCAATCGCAAGGCCTACCAGCTCCGCGTGATGCGGATTTTCGCCTATGGCTTCGATATACAAGCCGTTTTTGTCCGATTTCCCGAGCAGCCCGACCAGCTTAGCCAGCATCTCCGCATCATTATCAGTCTCGATAATTCGAATATTCAGATCAGCTGCCGCCGCCTGCGCTTCCTCTTCCATATCCCCTGCTTCCGCACCTAGCTGCAGCCGTTCGATCAATGATTTGAATTCGAGCTTGCGGAATGCATCCGCTAGCTTCGAGCCGTCATAGCCCGCATAGCGAATCTCTTCCATGCTCTTTTCAAAAGGCACCTCACGGAATATGGTCGCCAGCTTCTTGCTCATCGCGGCATCATCTTTATGATTCTCAATGTTTTCCTTCAGCTTGCCTTTGAGCTTGTCCAAATTGTCCAAGACGCCTTCAACCGAGCCATGCTCGTGCAGCAGCTTAAGCGCCGTCTTCTCGCCGACGCCGGGCACGCCTGGGATATTGTCGGAGACATCGCCCATGAGACCCTTTAAATCGATAATTTGCATTGGCACAAGGCCATATTTCTCTTGAATAGCTTCGGGCGTGTACAGATCAACCTCGCTGACACCTTTGCGCGTAACCGCAATAGTCACCTTATCGGATGCAAGCTGGAGCATATCCTTGTCCCCGGTAACGACGAACGTCTCCACGCCCTGATCGTCTGCCGCTTTCGTAAGCGTTCCGATAATATCATCCGCTTCAAAGCCTGACAGTTCGAACTGGGAAATATTGAAAGCGTTCAGCAGCTCCTTAAGCACCGGGAATTGCTCTGACAGCTCAGGCGGCGTCTTTTGTCTTCCGCCTTTGTATTCCGCATAACCTTCATGTCGGAACGTTATTTTGCCGGCATCAAAGGCAACCAGCACATGTGTCGGCTTCTCTTGCTCAAGCAGCTTGAGCAGCATCGTCGTAAAACCGAATATCGCGTTCGTATGGTTGCCGGACGAATTCGTAAGCGGCGGGATTGCGAAAAACGCGCGGTAAATTATACTATTTCCATCAATGAGCATCCATTTTTCCATAAGGAATCAACACCTTCTTTATGTAGCATTCATACCTCCCAGTATACCACAAAATGGGCTTTTCCCAAGCATCGCTGCCATAGGAAAGCCCATTACGTTCTTTTAATGCTTAGGCAAATGGAAAGCTTCAGGCTTGCCTAAGAGATATCCTTGAGCATACTGGGCGCCCATCTCACGCACCTTCGAGAGCTCCTCTTCTAGCTCAATGCCTTCGGCGATAATCGAGATGTCCATTTTGGCGGCAAGCTGGATCAACGTATACAAAATATGCTCCTTCATCTCATCGAGATGGATGTTCTGGATGATGGAACGGTCCACCTTCAAATAATCAGGTCGCAGCTCAACTACGGATTGCAAGGAGGAGTACCCTGCTCCAACATCATCGATCGCGATCTGGTAGCCTTGGCTGCGATAATGCTCGAGCGTTTTTTTTACCGTGCCAAAATCCGCAATTGCGCTTCGTTCCGTAATCTCGAAGACGACATGATGCGGAGACAAGTGATGCTGCTCCAGCAGGCTTAGCGTTTGTCCCGGCGAAAAGCTTGGGTCTTCCATAATTTGCGCCATTACGTTTATAAACAGCTTCTGGTTTGGCAAAAGCGGGATACAGCCGTCGATTGCTTTCTCCCTTGCCAAGCGATCCAGCGAGTATGTCAATCCCTGCTGCTCGGCAAAGAGAAACAGCTCCATTGGCCCCCCGAACCAAGTCGTATCCTCCGTTCGCGTTAGCGCTTCGTAACCAAACACCTCTACCGAACGCTGCAGCGAAACGATTGGCTGGTACACGGGCTTGATAAGCCGTTCGCCGATCACGTGGTCGATTGCCCGCCGCTTTAAGCTGCGCACCATTGCGTCTGCCGATTGGCCGTGCAAAATCGCTTTTTTCATTACCTCGTACCAAACCAAGCCGTCTGCGGCAAGCGAATCATTTGAGGAAACGGCAACCCCTGCATGAAGCTTCCTATCCACGTTAAGCCGCTCCCCGCAGTCGAGCCCTTCAATAAAGCGCCGCTCCCAATCATGAGTATGCTTATGGGCAAGCTCAAGCAGCCACCCCTCAAGCAGCGGCTGGCGTCCTGCCGGCAATCGCAAATGAATGAATAAATCCTCCTTCATCCATTGTAAACCCTCATAAAGCAAGGAGCTGCCAAATGCAGCTTTTGCCTCGCGCTCCGCAAAAACGCGCCATTGCTCCTGCAGCGAGCAATCGCGGCTCCTCTGATCGCCAGTCGGAAGCTGCCACGACAAATATATAATGCCAAGATGGCCTGCGCTCTCGTTCTTCACGCCTTTTAGCCGCCATATCTCACTAAGTTGTCTCAATTTTACTTTCGTTCCTCTCCATGATGCATTCCTGATATTTGATCCATGACACATACGCTGCCTTTAAGTGCTTTCGCTTGCTTTTTCAGCTTAGCCGCCAGCCTTGGGATCTCCTCCGTCGTAAGCGGCACCTTCCCATCCCACAGCATGAGCGACAAGGAGAGCGTTACGCCCTCATGATCAATTAGGTTGCCATGCCGATCCTCGACAGTGGTGATCTCGGCACCCCCGTAGAAGGGTTTAATGCCATGTTCGAATTTTGTGATCAATGAATTGCATAAGCTTTCAGCAATAGAAGCCTTCGTCACCGCTATAAAATCATCCCCGCCGATATGACCGATAAAGTCAACGCTGCCGCCGAACTGATCAAGCTCTCTCCGTAGTAATTCTCCGAGGTAGCGAATCAAATTATCGCCCATGCCAAAGCCAAAGCAATCGTTATACCATTTAAAATAGTCGAGATCCGCATAGATGACGGCAAGCGGCTCGGCTTGGCCGATTCGCCGTCGCAGCTCGAGCTGGATTTCCTCGTTCCCCGGCAACCCCGTAAGCGGATTAGCCGTGCGCGCTGCCTCCGTTCGGAGCGTCGTTATGCACTCCAGAATGGATCTAATCGAAGCCGCACCCGCCATCTGCCCATCCTTCGTAATGAGAACTACATCGTAAAGCTGCGAAAAATCCCGCGCCATCGCCAGCTGCGATACATGCTCGACAGTCAGCTGTTCATCCACGATGAGCGGCTGATTGTTCATGATTCGCTCGACCGGCCTGTTCCAATAAAGCGGAAGCCCGAATTGGCCGGCCAGCATCTGATGCAGCTTCTCCTTCATTAGGATTCCGATCGGTTTTCCTTGGTCGACAATGACAGCGCCTTGCGCCTTTGCATTCGTATCAAACAAGTAAGCGACCTCCGATACTCTTGCCCTTGCAGGAAATATCGGAAACGGAACTGCGAGCGTGCCAATTCTTACGGATTTGCTGTGAACCCCCGATAAATCTTGGTTATGCGAGGACTCACTTGTTGCCGCGAACTGACCGAAGTTCACCTTGTCCAATCGGCTAACCGGGCTGGATTCCTTATGCTCCCTGCCAAGCGAGATATGATATGCGCTCTGCTCCATCGCATCCAGCAGCATCCTGTATACAACCGATTCCGAGGAACGGCCGGTAGCTGGAGGAAACGCGGCAGATATCCCCATGCTAACCTCAGCTTCGCATTCTGCCGCGTTTTCCTTCCCGCCAGCTGCCCAAGCTTTCCGTAACCTGCCGTGCAACCGCTCCAACGCTTGTTCAATGACCTTGACGATCGGATCATCCTCTTGCCGACGTTCAAACAAAAAGAAGTAGTCCCATTCAAGCCGCTGACGCCAAAAGAGTCTTTGCTCTCCGCTCTCCCAAAGATGCAATGCAGCTTCTGACAAGGCATGACCTAATCGGAAGCGAACATAGATAACACCGATGCCGCCCTCATCCCAGCGCTCTTTGATGCTGCGGAGCATATCTCGATTGAATAAACCAATCCCGACTCCATTCATGATATTCCCCTCGTTCGACTAGCTTCTATTTCTAGTCCTTTGACACTTACTTTAGCACTCAATTGTGAATGGAGATGCATAAAAGGATTAAATCCCGGTAAAATTCGACATTTTTTTCACTACCCATGTCCAGATAGGCTTAAATGGCAAAGGACGTTCGGAAGAAGCACATCACGCTGTGAGATTTAACAAAAAAACCGTCCAAGCGCTTTGGCTTCGACGGTCTTAAGTATCGTTTACCTCATTTTATACGTTCAAATCCGGTCTATTCCCTGTCACGAGATAAACGACGCTCTCGCCGATGTTCGTTGCGTGATCACCGAACCGCTCCAAGTAGCGTCCGACAAAGCTCAGCAATGACGATTGCGTGATGTTGCGGGGATTTTCCATCATAAGTGAATAGAGCTCACGGGTTATTTGTCCGTAAAGGGCATCAACCTGATCGTCGTCCTTCGCCATTTTGTACGCCAAATCCACGTTCTCCTGAATGAAGGATTGAATGGATTCATACGTCATCAATTGAACGATTTCTGCCATGCGCGGCAAATCGATCAACGGCTTAATCAGCTCCTGTCCTTCTAGGCGCAGGACAACCTTAGCGATATCAACAGCAAGATCGCCCATCCGCTCCAAATCGCTCGCAATTTTGAATGCGGACAAAATTCGGCGCAAATCCTTGGCTACCGGCTGCTGCGTAGCAATAAGCTTCGAGCCGATTTCCGTAATTTTCTCTTCCATTTGGTTCAGCGTCGGGTCCTTCTCGATGACCTTCTTGGCGCGGGCAACGTCAACGGACTTTAGCGCCTCCATCGATTCTACCAACGCATTCTCTACGAATGTACCCATGTCGATCAACAGGTTATGAAGATGCTCAAGTCCTTGGTCAAATTCTTTACGTGCAACCATCACAACGGCATTCCTCCTACAATATAAGTTACTACTATGGCTGACTCCTGCTTAACCGAAGCGACCGCTAATGTAATCCTCCGTACGTTGATCTGTGGGATTGGAGAACAGCTTCTCTGTATCCGAGTATTCCACGACTTCCCCATTTAAGAAAAACACGGTTTGGTTCGATACGCGGGCTGCCTGATGCATGTTATGAGTAACCATCACGATCGTATATTTATCCTTCAGTTCTTGGGCAAGCTCTTCAATCTTAAGCGTGGAAATCGGATCTAGGGCAGATGTGGCCTCATCCATGAGCAAAATATTGGGATTCACGGCAAGCGCGCGGGCAATGCACAAACGCTGCTGCTGTCCGCCGGAGAGTCCGAAGGCCGAGCGTTTCAAATGATCCTTTACTTCGTCCCAGAGCACAGCGGATTTCAAGCTCGTTTCTACGATCTCGTCAAGCTCCCGTTTGCTTGTAATCCCATGCAAGCGGGGACCGTATGCGACATTATCATAAATCGATTTCGGGAAAGGGTTCGGCTGCTGGAACACCATGCCTACCTTTTTGCGAAGCGTCTCTACGTCCACTTCATTGGAATAAATCTCGGTTCCGCCGATAGCGATACCGCCCTCGATACGAGTGCCAGGAATCATGTCATTCATGCGGTTCAGTGTACGAAGCAGCGTTGATTTGCCGCAGCCGGAAGGTCCAATGAAAGCCGTGATCGCTTTCTCTGGAATCGTCAGCGTTACATCCTTCAAAGCGTGGAAAGCGCCGTAAAACAAATTCAGCTTGTTAATATTAATAAGTGCTTCCATATCGTTTTCCTCCTAAAATGTATGCTCATGCCAGCAACGCTATTAAACGTTTTTCTGATATTTATTGCGAAGCAATATGGCCGAGAAATTCATCAACAGCAGCAGCGCTAGCAAAACGATAATACCGCTGGCCGCAAGCTCCTTGAACTCAAGCTGAGGCTTAGACAACCAGTTGTACACTTGAATCGGAATAACTGTAAACGAATCCATGAGACCGTCTGGCAAAAATGCGACATAAGTCAGCGCTCCGATCATAACGAGGGGCGCCGTCTCGCCGATTGCCCGCGACATGGCAAGAATAACGCCAGTCAGGACGCCTGGAAGCGCAGAGGGCATAACCGAACGGGATACGGTTTGCCATTTGGTCGCGCCGAGCGCAAATGAAGCATCGCGGCGCGACTTCGGAACGGCGCGGATCGCTTCCTGCGCCGAAACGATAATAATAGGCAGCACGAGCAGCGTCATCGTTAGCGCGCCGGCAATGAGACTGCGGTCAAGCGCGAGAAGACGGACGAACAGGGTCAAGCCCAGAATCCCGTACACGATGGACGGAACGCCCGCAAGCGTACTGATATTAAGCTGAATCATCCGGGTGATACGGCCCTTCTTCGCATATTCTTCGAGATAAATGGCCGCTCCCACTCCGAAAATAAACGAAATTGGCGCCATAATAAGCAGCATATAGATCGTACCGACAAGCGCGGATTTCATCCCCGAGCCATCGGCCTTGCGGGATGGAAAGTTCGTGAATAAATCAGGCTGAAGCCTCGAAATACCGTCGATCAAAATATCTATGATCAGGGCGCATAACGCGAGCACGCCGATGGAGGTAGCCACGACGAACAGCATATGAAGCATCCAGTCCGTTTTGCGCCGACCCGCGATTTGCTTGCGATTCGCATCTTGAAATATGTTCATCTTAGTACTCCTCTCTGAATTTTCTTGCGATATACTGGGCAAGAATATTGAGCAGGAACGTAATGACGAACAGCGTCATGCCGACCGCGAAGATCGATCCGTACTCAACCGTTCCGTGCGGCGTATCTCCAAGGCTGACCTGAACGATATAAGCGGTCATCGTCTGGATACTGTCAAGCGGATTAGCGGTCATATTAGGCGTAGAGCCCGCTGCCACTGTAACGATCATCGTTTCGCCGATCGCCCGTGAGAAAGCGAGAACCGCTGAAGCCACGATACCGGAGAAAGCGGCTGGCACAACGATTTTCAAAGCAACCTCGAATCTTGTAGCTCCAAGGGCATATGCGCCATCGCGCAGACTGCGCGGAACCGATGACATCGCATCCTCACTTAGCGAGCTAACCATCGGAATGATCATAATACCGACTACGATACCTGCGCTTAACGCGTTGAAAATGCCAGCGCTGTTGAATAGACTCTGGATAAGAGGCGTTACCAAGCTTAATGCGAAGTAACCGTATACGATTGTCGGTACACCTGCAAGCACTTCTAAAATGGGCTTAACGATTTTGCGAACCCGCTTCGGCGCATACTCCGATAAGTAAATGGCACTCGCAAGTCCTAGCGGAATAGCAACTAAACAGGCGATAAACGTAATCATAAGCGTGCCTGACAGGAGCGGCAGAACGCCGAAGCTTTTTGGCGCGATTAACGGTGACCATTTGGTCCCAAACAAGAAATCTAAAATCGGTATTTTCTGAAAAAACTGATAGGTTTCCGAGATGAGTGTGACGACAATACCTATCGTTGTTAGAACGGATACGGATGCGCATAGAAACAATAGGATTGGCATCACTTTATTCATGATGCTTACGCGTTTATTTTTGAAATCATAGATTTCTTTGTTTAATGTTTGAGCCTCACTGACCGTTTCCAGTCCTTGCCCTTGCCTTTGCATTGCGGCGTCCTCCTTCTTGCCTTTACAATTCGTTTACATATGTGCCGAGAAAAATGTGATGTCCCTCGAGACACCACATTTTTCACTCAGCCTGTTTGCTGTTTATTGGATTTTTGCTGCTTCTGTAGCGTATTGCTCATCTGGAAGCGCAACATAACCAACTTCGCCTGCATATGTTCCAATGTTGTTGATGTAGTATTTCACGAACTCATTTACTTCTGGACGCTCAAGCTCTTTATTGTTTACATAGATATAAAGCGGACGGGACAATGGAGCGTAGCTTCCGTCTTTAATCGTGTCATAAGTCGGCGTGATTGCGCCGCTGCCGCCGTCAATTGGCACAACTTTCAATTTGTCTTGGTTTTCTTCAAAGTATGCAAAGCCGAAGTAGCCGAGACCGTATTTGCTGCCGGATACGCCTTGAACGAGCGCGTTGTCATCTTCGGAGAAGCTGATTGCTTTATCGTTGCGAATGCCTGCTTTATCTAGAATTGCTTCGTTGAAATAGTCATATGTTCCGGAATCAGCGCCTGGCGAGAACATCACGATTGGTTCAGCTGGGAATGTATCACGAACATCTTTCCAAGTTGTAACCGTGCTTCCTGTTAGGAAAATTTTGTTCAACTCTTCAACCGTCAAGTGATCGATGAAATCATTGTCTTTGCTAACAACTACGGACAAACCGTCAAATGCTACCGAAAGCTCAGTGTACTCGATGCCTGCATCCTTACAAGCTGTTGCTTCTTCGTCTTTGATTGGACGGGAAGCGTCTGCGATTGCGATCTCGCCTGCGCAAAATTGCTTGAAGCCGCCGCCTGTGCCGGATACGCCGACTGGTACGCGTACATCTGCATGCTCTTTATTAAATTCTTCAGCGATTGCTTCTGTTAGAGGGAAAACTGTGCTTGAACCGTCAATTTTAATTTCGCCTGACAATTTAACCGCTTCTTCTGTTGGAGCGTTTGTTGCGTTATTCGAAGTGCCTGTATTTTCTGAACCTGTATTTCCACCGTTTGTATTATTTCCACATGCAGCCGCAAATGCGAGCAGCACCACCATCGACAACATCAAGATCCCCTTAAAGCCCTTTTTCTTCAACAACACTACCACTCCTCTTATTTTTCTCTTAGGGTCAGCCCCTGTGCCTCTTATAATACTAGCCGTTTGTAAACCTCGTATTCTGTTTTTGTAAACTCCATGTTAAAAATACGATTGCTGCAATTTTTCCATTTCGCCGGCTACATGAACGGATTGCTGATGCGCCTGCTCCGTCAATGATCCAATAAGCTGCGCACTGTTCCGGTTATCCGCCGCTGCCCGGAACAAACGATTAAATGCGTCTACCGCTTCATTGACATGGGCTTCGCTTGCAATGGTCTCCGTACGGCCGGTTTGCGCTAGAGTCGCCGTTTGTGAAATAGCTTCTACGATGGTTCTCGTCAAAGTTGTGATTTCATTCGCGAATTTCTTCGTTTGTCCCGCGAGCTTCATCACTTCGCCGGCTACTACCGCAAAGCCGAGCCCATGCTCGCCTGCACGCGCTGCTTCTATAGAAGCATTAAGCGCAAGCAAATTGCTTTGCTCCGCAAGCTCTTTGATTAACAAGGACACTTTGCTGATGGAACCCGCTTCCGACTGCAGCTCGTTCATGCGTTTTTCTTGCAGCTGCGAGTTTGCGGCAATCGCATCAAATGCTTTCGTGACCTTATCCAGCTCGTTTTTGCCGCTTAGGGTTAAATCGACCATCTCCACAGACAAGGACTCGCCCTGCGCTGTGGACTCGCGAACGCTGCTAACTGCCTGTTCAATCTCCTTCACTCGCTGCTCTGCGGAGCGAATCGTGCTCATTTGGGCAGCAACCGCTTCCTGCTGCAGCATGCTGGACAGCTTAAGCAAGTCGGATACGGTCAAAACGCCTGCCAATCTGTTGTTAGCCGTGACGATGACGCAATCATATAGGACGCTGTCATGACGGCTTAAGGCGCTGTCGATCAACTGCTGCGGCTCATCCTCATAGTCTACCAGCAAAGGCAATGCATCCATCAGCTTCGTAATCGGCTTATCATCATACAAGTCGGCGCTAAAGCGGTGTCCCAGCTTCAAGAAGAAACGATTTCGCATCATTAATCCGATGGGAGTCCCTTGTTCGTCAGTCACAATGATACATTCGCTTTCCGGGTGCTTTTTGAACACCGCAATCGTCTCCCGGCAGGTCCGCTCTGCTCCAATTGTCGGTGCTTGACGCAAAAAATGCCTCAAGGCTGCAGACTCGGACACGGCTGGCTTTGACTTTGCGGTAAGCTGTTGAACCGTTTGATCAATGACTTGTCCAGCAGCCGGCTTTCCTACTTTTGTTTGCTGCGGATCTTTTCCGTTAAGTGGTGCTTTCGGATCAATATTCTCATTTTTTTCGTTTACCGAGGGTATTAGTTTATCCAGAACAGTCGATGTCACTCCTCATCACCTTCCTTCTATTTCCTTATTCACCCACTATAGGTCGGAAGCATCAACAGGAATAAGCAGAAATGTTATCGGAATGTTAAATTCGACAATATTTTTTTATATTCGGTAAAATGATTCTTTTGGGAAACGCAAGCGTAAATGGCTGTCGCCGTCCTCTGTGGCAAAAGCAGTCGTTTCGCGGAGATATATAAGCACATTTATATGTGAAAACATATAAATTCTTATATATCAAAAAAAGCTGTGCGCAGCGTACAAGATCTTGTACGTTACACACAGCTTTTTATAATGGATAATGATTATTCGGAAGCCCTTTTCAAAATTCGGCAGCTGTAAGCGCCAAGATCGACGCTCTTCCCAGCCGCTTCCCCCGTTAACAAATCGGTATAGGCACGGCCATCAAGGGCAACCGAAGCCTCGTTCGCGCTAAAATTAGACACGAATACATAATCGCTTATGCCATCGGTACGCAGTTGTGCAGTTACACCCTGCGGCAGCTCCGTATTCAGCACGCGCTTGATGCCCTCTTGCTCGACAATCCGCGCCAGCAGATCGTTTGTAAAGGCTGCTTCATTGCGGGAAGCAATATAGTAAGCCTTGCCCGCCCCCAGACGGTTAACCGTCAATGCCGGACGTCCAGCGTAAAAGTCTTCGCCGTATACGGCAAGCGTTTCTGCTCCCTCCAGATGGATGAGGTCGCATAATTCGCGCGCCGTGTACTCGCCGCTCAGGCCAAGCGCGTTGCCGTCATTCAAAACGATACGGTTGGAATCATGATCATGCAGAGAATCGATTTCCTCGGACCAAATGCCTAGTGTCTTCCGCAGAGGTCCCGGGAAACCATTTAGGAAGCATAAGTCATTCTCATCAACGATGCCTGTCCAGTAGGTAGCAACGAAAGTACCGCCATTTTCGACGAAACGCTCGATCCGCTCGCCAACGCCTGGTCGAACCATATAGAGCATTGGAGCTACCAGCACTTTATAAGAATCGAATGGGCATTCCGAATCGATAATATCAACCGGTACCCCTAAGTCCCAGAAAGGACGGTAATGGCGCTTCGCCGTTTCTTCATAATGCAGACCTCCATTGCGAGGGCCCTGCGAATCCTTCACTGCCCAGCGGTTCTCCCAATCGTAAATGAGCGCAACCTCCGGCTTCACCGTCGTTCCGACAACCTCTGTCAGCTTCTCCAATGTCTCACCCAGCCCGGCAACATCACGGAATACGCGCGTGTGCTCGTGCCCAACATGGTCAACTACCGCTCCGTGAAGCTTTTCGCTTGAGCCTCTGCTCTTGCGCCACTGGAAATATTGAACGGTGTCCGAACCATGCGCGACGGCTTGAAGCGAGGACAGCATATGCATGCCTGGGCGCTTCACCTTGCTGACCGGCTGCCAGTTCGTCATGCTCGGCGTGCTCTCCATCAGCATGAACGGCTTACCTCCGCCCAAAGAACGGAATACATCATGGTTGAATCCGATCCAAGCCGCCTGCTCGCTGTCATCCCCGCCGTTGTCATGCCATGTCGGGTAAGCATCCCATGAAATCATGTCGAGAAGCTCTGTAAACTTCCAATAGTTAAGCGGCTCAAAATCAAGCATGAAATTTGTCGTAATCGGCAGCTCGCTGTTTGCAGCGCGCAGCGGTTCGATCTCGTTACGGCAGAAATCAACCGTTTGATCCGTTACGAATCTTCTCCAGTCCACATTTTGACCATGAACGGCCTTCTCGCCGCGTTCCGTCGGAGACTCAACTTGGCTCCAATCCGTATACGTATGGCTCCAGAATGTCGTCCACCAAGCATCGTTAAGCGCTTCGAGGGAACCGTATTTATTTTTTAGCCAGCCGCGGAATGCATCTTCGCAATACGAGCAGTGGCATTCGCCGCCGTATTCATTCGAAATATGCCAGCCAATGACAGCCGGGTGATCGGAATAACGCTCAGCCAGCTTCGTGTTCATAATGGTTACCTTCTCGCGGTAAACAGGCGAGCTAAAGCAGTGGTTATGGCGTGCGCCATGCAAATTGCGGATGCCGTTCGGTGCTACGCGCAGCACTTCCGGATATTTTTGAGACATCCATACCGGACGCGCACCGCTTGGGGTAGCGAGCAGCGCATAGATGCCGTTAGCAGCAAACTTATCAAGCAGCGTATCCAGCCAATCAAATGTAAATACGCCTTCCTCAGGTTCAATAGCCATCCAAGCAAAAATACCAACCGACATGACATTGCAGTGCGCAAGCTTCATGAGCCGGATGTCTTCTTCCAGCACCTCGGGGTATTTTTGCCATTGATCCGGATTATAATCTGCACCATGCAGCATTTGCGGAATTTTTGAACTAATCGGCGGAAATTTCAAACTCATCTCAGCGACCTCCAGTTTCATCTTGATTGCAGCCATTATTGGATATACTGTTTGGATATACTATAATGATATTCATATTATAACTCGTTCAAATGAGTAACAAAATAACAGTATATTCGCATCACTTTAAAAATATGAAACTGGAGGCGGCGATTATCGATACGATGGTTTTTCCGATTTTGACCGAGTCGGACACGACGCTCCCCGTCTATCTCACGAGTATCGGGCATTGGAGCAATCAAGAGCCGATCGACCGCCCGAACGGGTATCCTCATTTTCAATGGCTCCAGGTCATTGACGGCTCGGGCGAGCTGCATGTCGGCGATCAGAGGATGACGGTGCGGGCCGGCCAAGGGTTCTGCTTGTTTCCGAACGAGCAGCATCAATATTTTTCAATCCAAGAGCCGTGGGATGTGATTTGGATGAGCTTTCGCGGGGACTTATCCGACAAGCTGTTCAGGCAGGCCGGAATCACGCAATCCGGTGTCTATTCTACCGCTGATCATGATATGATTGTTACCCATATGAAAAACATTTACGCCATGACGCAATCCGGCCGTGCTTTTCTGGGGCTCGAATGCTCGAAGCAGGTTTACATGTTTTTGCTCGATTTGATGAAGGTTATTCTTGTGAGCTCGCATTCCGTGGAGCAGAACTACTTAAAGCTGCAGCCCGTCCTGCAATATATTGAAGCGCATTATAATGAGCTCATTACGATAAAGGATATGGCAGGCTGCATCGACGTAACGCCGCAGTATTTATGCCTGCTGTTCAAGAAAGCGCTAAAAATGCGGCCAATGGAATATGTCAACCGGGAACGCGTCAATCGGAGCAAGGAGCTTATGTTCCGTGAGAGTGAAATTAAGATGCATGAAATCGCCAGCCGCGTCGGCTTCGACTCCCCAAGCTACTTCAGCTCCGTCTTCAGGCGGCTTGAAGGACTAAGCCCCGAGCAATTCAAGAAAATACATGGCATGCGATAGCGCTTCGCTGCTTGGCGTGCGCGGAATGGATAGAACGCATTGCAAAAGCCTATTACTTTTAGAGCTATAAGCACACCCGTGCGCTTTTCCTGCGAATTTCCATGCTTCGAGACCCTTTAGGAGGTTTAATAATAATATGACCGATAAAAAACTTGTTTTCAATGAAATTGATCAATACGCAGAGGCGTTTCGCGACATATCGCGGTCCGTAGGCAGCCGGCCGGAGCTTGGCCATGAAGAGTTTTTTGCATCGGAGCTGTTATGTACGGAGTTATCCAAATACGGCTTCGAGGTGGAGCGCGGTATCCTGGACATCGAAACGTCTTTTATCGCCGTATTCGATACCCATAAACCAGGACCAACAGTAGGCTTCCTATGCGAATACGACGCGCTGCCGGTAATCGGGCATGCCTGCGGTCATCATCTGATTTGCTCCATGAGCGTCGCAGCGGCTGTCGGACTCAAAGCCGCGCTGCTAGCTGGCGGGCTTGGCGGTAAAATCCGCATTTACGGCACACCTGCCGAAGAAACTCGCGGTGCTAAAGTACCGATGGCGGCAGCAGGTTTATTCGATGACTGCGACTTTGCGCTAATGGCCCATCCGTACCATACCTTCGAGCAATCTGGCGAATCGCTGGCGCTGGATGCGATCCAATTTGAATACACCGGCCTATCAGCCCATGCAGCGGCAAGTCCCTATGAAGGCATAAACGCGCTCGACGCGGTGCTTCAGCTGTTTAACAGTATCAATGCGCTTCGTCAGCAGACACGCAGCGATGCGCGTATTCACGGCATTATCGACAACGGCGGCAAAGCGCCGAACATCATTCCAGACTATGCTTCAGCCAAATTTTACGTCCGCTCGGCTTCCCGCACTTACACGGATGAGCTAACCGCAAAGGTGCTGCGCTGCGCGGAAGGCGCTGCTCTGCAAACCGGATGCACGCTGACGACTAATCAATTTGAGTTCTCCTATGACGAGCTGCTCACTAATGAAGCGCTGTCCGAGCAGTTTAACGCAAATCTCATTGAAGCCGGCATCCGTCCGGAACAAATCGAGATCGGCAAGGATCACGGATCCTTGGATCTCGGCAACGTTTCGGTCCGCTGTCCGGCAATCCATCCCTTCGTCAAAGTTGTTCAAGATCGGCTGCTGCTTCATACGGAAGCGTTCCGCGATGCTGCCATGACCGATTATGCGCTTGACGGGATGTTATTCGGCGCCAAAATGCTTGCCGCTACCGCGTTCGACGTATTTGCTGATCCGGCTCTGCTTGCGCGGATTCGCTTGGAATTCGAGCAGCAAATGAGAAGCGGAAAGTAACTACACTTCGCTTGGACAAGGAGGCAGGCCAAATTGAATAGGAGCATTATAAACAGTCATGAAATCACTCAAATCTGCTTATTGGCCGGCAAAATCATTTTGCAAAACGGGGGCGAAACCTACCGTGTCGAGGACACGATGGTTCGCATTGCGGCAGCTTACGGCATTGAGAACTCGCATAGCTTCGTAACGCCGACAGGCATTATTTTTGCCATCGACGGTTCCTCCCAAATGACGAAGCTCATTCGGATATCCGAGCGGTCAACGAATTTGCTTAAAGTATCCCTTGTCAACGATATCTCTAGAAGAATAAGCACAGGAAAGCTTGCAGCAGGCGATGCGCATCGCCTGCTGCAAGAAATCGATACGAATGCCTTTGTGTATCCTACCTGGTTAAAAATTATTGCAGCGGCCATCGCCAGCGGATGCTTTCTCATCATGTTTCAAGGCAGCTGGCGCGACTTTCTGCCTGTCATGCTGATTGGCGGCATCGGTTTCGGGTTTCTGATGCAGCTGCACCTTATCGTGCCGATTAAGTTTTTCGCCGAGTTCATCTCTGCCTTGCTGATCGGCTCCTTGTCCGTGCTGTTTGTACATAAGGGCTTTGGTTTTGACTTAGATAAAATCATCATCGGTTCGGTTATGCCCTTGGTTCCCGGCCTGCATATTACCGCGGCAGTCCGCGACTTAATGGCCGGCCATCTCGTATCGGGCCTTTCAAAAGGGGCAGAGGCCTTTCTCACCGCATTCGCTATCGGAGCTGGCATAGCCGCCGTGCTTTCCTTTTACTAATTCGTTAATTCGCTATCTGGAGGTGCATCATCTTGATGATGCTTGAACAGCTCATAACAAGCTTCATAGCTACGGCAGCCTTCGGTCTCATCTTCAACGTGCCGAAGCGGACGCTGCTGCACTGCGGCGCTGTCGGCATGATTGGCTGGCTGATCTATGTGACTTGTATTCAGCTCGATTTAGACTCGATTCCGGCAACCCTGATTGCTGCCTTTATCGTGACGGTGATAAGCCAGCTGTTCTCCAAGCTTTACAAAACACCTATTATTGTATTTAGCGTGTCGGGAATTATCCCATTAGTTCCAGGTGGTCTCGCTTACGATGCGATGCGGAATGTTGTCGAAGACAATTATGACATCGCGGTACAGCTTGCCGTGAAGGCATTTATGATTTCGGGGGCTATCGCAATTGGACTTGTATTCTCGGAAGTCATCAATCAGATCATTCGCAAAACCGAACGTTAGAAAGCACTTGCTTAGATTAGCTGCGAGAGGAGAATTCATGATGCTTACCATCATAAAGCCTGACGGCCGGATCGATGACGAGAAGATATGGCGGAGAGTGAAGCTGTATCAGGGAATGAATGGAAGCTGTGTCGAGAGGATCTATGTCACGGCTGCCGAAGTTCTCGTGTTTAAGCCGCTGACAAATAATGATCAGCTGGGTAAGGAGATTTGGGTAAATGAACATATCCTACCTGCTCTTCCTCCAATATATCCGCGAATGATATCTCATTCCCTTCCTTATTCTCGCTATGGATGCTCAGGCTGATCGCTGAAGATATCCGTGCCAATAAAGGGATATGGCCTCTTCACCAATTAAAGCAGCAGCTTTCCGAAACGACTGAAAACCTCATGCAATGCGCGGAATATCTATGAGCAAGACCGCTTATTACGCTTGAATGGCATACCTGGCCCGCATAACCTCAGCCATAGACCGTATTTGCTCTTGGGATGGCATCGCCATCTTTGCCTCGGCGTCAATTATGCCCGCTTCCGTTTGCAGCGACCTGATAATCCGTTTTACGGATTCGACGAAAACTTCTCCCGCATCAGGGCCGAGTCCCGTCAACTGCTCCAAGCTGGCGGTGCTATCTGCATCGACGATGGGATAATCTTTCGAATCCGCACCGACTACTGCTTGATCATAGAATTTCCGCACAAAACGAGCCCTTTCCTGACCGGATCCCTCTGTAATAATGAAAGCTTGTACAATGAAAGCATGCGTTTGCCGACGCTGCGCAATGCCGCAAAACTTATACCCGTTGATACTCAAATCAAAATCGCCAGGGCAATACGCTCCTCGTATTTCTCCTTTGTCGACTTGACAGCCCGTTTCCTGCAAGGCATGGCGAATCAGCCCGTACATCCGTTCAAAATCATCATGGAAATGAAACGATTCCACCGATGGCTTCGGCATAATCAATGAAATATTGATCACTCCCAAATCAAGCGGAACCGCCGCGCCTCCAGAGTTGCGGACGGCAGTCGCCCACCCCGCTGATTGAAGTTCTTGTTCTGCACTAGCAGCTTCAGGCAATCGACTATCCCGCAAGCCCATCACAAAGCCGCGTGGATGGCGCCATATATGACAAATTGACGGTCCGCCTTTCCCCGTGCTCCGGCATAGCAGCTCATCCAGCGCAAAGGAATATAATACATCCGCTTCAGACAGCTCATCCCGACGATCCAGCACCAGAACATTTTCAAGCCCCAAATCCTTAAGTAATTCCTGTCCCATTAGTCTTCGTCCAGCCCTCTCCTGCTTTTCGTTCCCCATCATTGCTATGTAATCTATTCTAACGATAAATGCGCCTTCATGCATCTTCTCTGGCGTTAACAGACAAAATACATTTTATTATGTTTTCCCCTTATTGCTAATGACGAACGCTTTCAATACAATAAGGATATTGTCATGCAGCGCCAAGGGGGAAGCAATACAGTGGAAGCCATAAACGAAAAAGTCGCATACGAAAACCCATTGCTGTCGCTGCGGATTTTTCAGACGATGCGCGATCTTGATGGATTTACAAACTGGCATTATCATAAACAGCTTGAGCTGCTGCTCATTCTTGAAGGCGATCTGGACGTTTATATCGATGAGGAAAGCTTTCATCTGACGACGGGAGATGTCATGCTCATAGGAGCCTCCGAGCTGCACCGCGACCGCAGCCATAGCCTGCTCGATTACATCGTGCTCCAATTTGATTTGGAGCCGTTTTTTGACCAGAGCACGATTCCTTATATGCGTTATTTCTCGGAAACCCAAATGCCGCTAAGCAAAGCGAATTACATTTTCCAAGAAAACAGTAACGTCAAGCAGCAAACCGCTTCCTGCATCCAGCAAATGTTGAATGAAGCTACCCGCAAGGAAACCGGCTACGAGCTGGCGGTCAGCGTGCTCATTAAGCAAATATTGCTGCTGCTGCTTCGTCATGATACCCGGAAGGTGCTTATTGAACAGGATAATTTCGACCGTATCCGGCTTAAGCCGGTGCTGGATTACATCGAAAATCATCTAACTGATCGCATCCAGGTCGAAGAGGTTTGCAAAATCGCCAATATGAGCTACTACTATTTCGTCAAATATTTCAAAAAGACGATTGGTCTTTCTTTTACGGAATATGTGAATTATCGCAAGGTGAAGTGGGCTGAGCGGATATTATTGACAAAGGATTTGAGCATTTCAGAGGTTGGCGAACGGATTGGCATGCCGAATATGGCCCATTTTTATAAAATGTTTAAAAAATACAATGACTGCTCGCCGAAGCAATTCCAGCGTAAAATGCTCGTATGGAATCGGCAGTAGCCTCCGAAATCAGAAAAAGCTCGTCCACCCTACAATTTCGGGGTAACGAGCTTTTTTGGCATAACGAGCTTATAGCCCACGCCGCGGATTGATTCAATTTGAACCGATTGCTGACCCAGCTCCAGCTTCTTCCGCAAAGAACTCACATGAACATCTACCGTACGCTGACCGCCGATATAATCGAAGCCCCATACGACATTCATCAGATCATCCCGCGTAATAACCATGCCTGGGCGCTGTACAAGATAAAGTAAAACCTCAAATTCCTTTGGTCTAAGCGGAATTGTATCTCCGTTTAAAATAACCTCGTATTTCTCTGGATAAATCGATAAATCACCAGCCGTTATAACCTTTTCCGTCGTTTCAATCGGCTTGCTGTCATCGAGCTGTGTCCGGCGAAGCACTGCAGATACGCGCGCGAGGAGCTCAGCTACGCCAAATGGCTTCGTGATATAGTCGTCGGCGCCATGCTTCAGACCTTGTACAACCTCTTCCTCTGCATTCCGGGCGGTTAAAATAATGACCGGCGTTCTAACGCCGTTTTGGCGAAGACGGTTCAAAATTTCAAAGCCGTTCATGCCGGGAAGCATGATGTCTAGGATGACCAAATCGAAATTACGCTGCAAAGCGGTTTGCAAGCCTTCTCCGCCATGATCGATAACGGTCGTTTCATAGCCCTCTTGGGTCAAATTGTACGACAGAAGCCTTGCTAATGTCGGTTCATCTTCAATGACGAGCACTTTATGCGACATGTTACCTCCAACCTCGCGAATGGCGGCGCCAAAAAGCTAGCGCCGCATCCGCATATTTAAGACGTTTAATGCTAGTTTATCATGGTTTCATGAAGAATAGGTAAATCTTTTTTTCTATTGCAGGACTGGCAGCTCAATGGTGAACGTCGAGCCAACTCCTGCCGAGCTTGTAACCGAGATCGTTCCTTTATGCAGCTCGACGAGATGCTTTACAATTGACAAGCCAAGCCCCGTACCGCCTGAGCTGCGCGAACGCGCCTTGTCCACGCGGTAAAACCGTTCGAAAATACGCGGCAGATCCTTTTTCGGAATGCCGATTCCCGAATCAGTAATTTGGATACGAATGTAATCATCGCCGAGGCCTTCAATTTTTAAGGATACTCGGCCGCCTTCAGGCGTATAATTAATGCCGTTTGAGAGCAAATTCATAATGATTTGCCGCAGCCGATCCTCATCCGCTTCCACATATAAGCCTGGCTCGATATTCATGCTGAGCTCGATTCTTTTGCGGGCAGCCTCCGATTCCAAGAGCTTAATCGACTTCTCTGCAAAGGTATCTACTTCTACAGGAGAAAATACAAGCGGAACGCGGCGCGATTCGATTTTGGACAACTCCAAGATATCGCCGATCAGCCGGTTGAGCCGGTCACTCTCATCATATATGATTTGCAAAAAAGAACGCGCCGTTTCTTCATCATTAACCGCACCGCCAAGCAGCGTCTCCGCAAAACCCTTTACTGCGGTTATCGGAGTTTTCAGCTCATGGGAGACGTTCGCGACAAATTCGCTGCGCATACGCTCCAGTCGTCGGATAGCCGATACGTCCTGCAGTACAAGGAGCACGCCTGAGAAATCATTGCCATCCGGATGAATCGGAACCAGATTAAGCTCAAGCAGACGTTCTTCCGGAAAATAAAACGTAATTTCCTCTCGCAGATGCGCTCTGCTCTTCAGGCCCTCTTGTATCATTTGCGACAGTTCATATTGCTGCTTTGCTTCAGCAAAATGACGTCCGACAAGCTCGCGTGCGGAAAATCCAAGCACTTCCTCTGCGCGCCTGTTCATCAATACGATTTTCCCGTTGCGATCAATCATCACAATTCCGTTTATCATATTATCGAGAACGCTCTCGAGCTGATTCTCATTTTGCTGGATACGTGTCATTTGAACCTGCAGGCTGTCTGCCATTGCATTAATAGCATTACCCAGCTCCCCAATTTCATCCTGCTTCGTAACCTTTACCCTTGCCCGGTAATCCATATTTTTGATCCGCTTGGCAACCTTCGTAATTTGCTCGAGCGGCCGTGTCAAACTTAGCGCAAGACGATAACTGATTAAGGCGGCAATAAGGAATAGCACCAGCAATCCGGCGAAAAGAAGCGCCGTCAATTTACGTATGCTTTCTTCCACCTCCTCCAAACTCATCGCCAAACGAATGACATCCGGAGCTTGATTTGGCACGATCGTTACAGGGATCGCCACGTACATCATATTTTGCTTGATCGTTTCGCTTGCCCGAATCGCTCTTCCCGTTCCTGATTTGAGCGCTTCCTTTACTTCCACTCGATCAAGATGATTGTCCATTTCCTTCGGATCTCCGTCAGAGTCGCCAAGCACCACGCCGTCATTGCGAATAAAAGTAACCCGTGCGCCTGTATAATGCTTAAGCTCCTTCGCCTCATCCGTATAATAACCGTACAGTACTGGGAGCGCTCCTGACTTCCATTCCATTTTTGCTGAAATAATCTGCATCTCGCGAACCATGTTGTCTTCAAGCGCATTAATATGGTTATCTTTAAAAGTTTTGACCATGAATAGCCCTGCTGCAATGACCGATAATGCGATCATCGCGATCATAATGAGCGTCAGCCTGGTGCGAAAGCTGTTCATCCGGTTCACTCCCTACGTTTTTACAAGCACAGGCCGCTTTCGTCGTACATCCCCTGACCTAACATACAACGTTTATCGTACATGCGCCGCCGTACTTTCGCCAGTCTTGTTTTTGTTAAGTTTTTGTAAAACATAATGATGTACCGTAGCGAGCGGCTGCTGAATGAGAATCGATAATACGACGGGCACAGCAGCAAGCGGACTGAAATAACCGAGCGCAAGTACGATGCCGAGCGAAATGTTGCGCATCCCCGTCGCATACGACACCGTCACCTGCTGCTCGTAATTCCGCAGCCCGGCAGTACCGATATAACCAAAAGCATAACAAATGCCGACAAGCACGATTACAACCGGAACGAGCAGCGCCATATCCTGCTTCAGCTTGTCCAGATGCGGCGCGATTGCCGAGGCATTCAACGAGACAACGGCAACAAAACAAAACTTGGAGAGCGGTGACGTGTAGGGTGCCACCGCATTTTGAATACGGCCGCGGCTCATCTGATTTAGCGCGACGCCGATAATTGTAGGAAGCACGATAATGACGAGCAAATCCATAATGATAGGACCTGCCTTTACCTCTACGGCCGAGTCAAAGAAGAAATGAATGCCGGCAGGTACAACTAACGGGCTTAGCGCGGAATCCAGCACCACCATCGCCAGCATGAGCGGGACGCTGCCGCCGGACATCCCTACCCAAAGCACGGTCGAGACGCCAATCGGAATAATGGTAAATAGTACGAGTCCCACTACATAGGGAGAATTTGCTCCAAAAGCAAGCGTGCCAAGACCATAGGCAACCAGAGGTGAGAGCACATGGGCAATCAGGAAGGTTAGCGCCATGATCCCCGGGCGCTTCATCACCACTCGCAATTGGCTCAAGCCGCAGCCAATAGCCATCGTCAGCGTGACATACGCAAACAAATAGGGCACGGATTTAATGAAGGGTTGAAGCTGCGAAGCAAATATAAAACCAAGTACTAAGGAGCCTGGGATAATAATAAACATCCACTTCTCAAAATATCGATTAAAGGCTAAACCGAATTCACGCATCATCATTCCCTCATTTACCTCATCTAGTCGTTTCTATACATAAGCTTTATAATAACATAGACAATCCTGCACATGAACGGAATCTCTTGAACTTCGATTAGCTAAGGAGCCGATTTATGAAAAACGGAAAATTCACCAACACGATTATTCGCATGCAATACGTGCCGAGATGGAGTGAGCACGCTCCGCGTTTTGAAGACAATGCTTCTGCTCACAGCTTTAGATGCGCCGCTTTGTCCATTATGATAGGCATTATCGAGGAAAAGGTATTCAACGAGCCGATCGACAAGCTTAAGCTTCTCGGCAGATGCCTCTGGGGAGATCTTAAAAATACGGGTACCGGCTCAATTAAGCATGTCACCAAAAAGGAATCGCTCGTCATGAATCATATTCAGGATTTTGAGATGGAGCTGAGTAAGGAAATTGTTTCCTATCTATCAAAATCGCTGCAAGCACAGGCATTCGATTATATCGTCAATGCACAGGATAATACGCATATCGGCCGTTTGGTCGATGCTATCGATACGTTTGATGCTTACCTCTTTTGTCACCGGGAATCGCGCCATGATACAAATCCCTTCTTTCATGCCAAGCATAAGGAGCTGGAGCTAGCATTGCAAGCTACAGAGCTGCGCTCCATTCTCTGGCTTCTGGAGGAGTACAATAAGCAAGCCGGCTTATTTGAATTTATCCAGTACATCGTAAGTCTTGATACCGTAAAAAGATGGAACGGCAGCTATAACCTCGTGCCCGACAATGATGCGACGCATTCCTTCCGCGTTGCTTCGCTTGCTTTGTTTAACGGACTGCTCGAAATCGAGCGCTTTGGCAATAAAAGCATCGATCTTTATACGCTTTTAGCGAAGGCTACGCTCCATGACTTGCCCTTATCTATATAAAACTGTACTTAAATAATTTGTACAAATAATTGGTGATGAAAGAGCCCGAATGACTTATTATTGTTGCATATATCAACAACCCTAGCAAAAACGATACTGCACATTAAGCAATTGTTCATAGTTATAGGAATAATACGGATCATACTTGAACCGTTTTTTATTTTTTGCACAGTATTGTGTACGGTAGAATTCAGATTAGTCACCGTTTTTATGGAAGGAGTACCGAAGTGAAGTGTGAGAGTTTTCTAACCTTGCCAAACAAATAATCGTCCCAAAGCACAACACATAGATTACATAACACTGATAATGGGGGACTATGTATTACCTCATCGTCGTTACTTATTTTAGGACTAAGAAGTTTCAGGGCAAAATGCCAAAGTCAGGCTATCGCTTAGTGAAGAGGGATAAGGGATAATACTGAAGCCATCGAGAAATACGGAAATGATATGGATCGGCTACATTAAGATGAACAGAAAAAATAAGGGCTAGTAGAATAAAAAGATCAGATAAGTAGCGGATCTACTATGTCCAAAAAAGACGTACATTTACGACCGAATTCAAAAAGCAGATGGTTCAGTTATATGAGAACGGAAAATCGAGAGCGAGTCTTGTTCGTAAATATGATCTGACTGCATCTGCATTGGATTGTTGATTCACACAAAATCAGAGAACAGGATCTTTTCAAGAAAAAGATAATCTTACAGCAGAGGAAAACGATCTCTTAGCCATACTTAAAGAAATCCAACAACTGTGGATGGAGAATTACATTTTATAGCAAGCCGAGCTGATCCTGGGACGAAAGAAAATGTGATTTGAAATAACGCACACAAGTACTCGGTATCAGCAATGTGCAAAGTCCTGCAACTATTACGCAGCATCTATTATTACAAGCCAGAACCTCCAGAGAATGAAGAAGTGCAGAAACTGGAGAATGTGGTTGAGGAAATTTTCATAGCCAATCGAAACAACTATGGAACGCGTAAAATCAAGGTAGAACTGAGAAATAAATCGTTGAAGGCTTCACGTCCTAAGATCGGCCAAATCAAAAACAAACATGGCCTAGTTTTCGAATTACGTAGTAGCGCAATATAAACCGTTTAACAGCGATTCTAACGAGTCTAATGCCAAGAATGAACTACACGCATGTTTGCTCAGGATGAGCCATTCGCCGTTGTCGTGAGTGATCTGAGGTATGTATGAGTAGTTAGTAAATGGCACAACGTATGCTTATTTGTTGATCTTTTCAATCGTGAAATGATTGGCTTTAGCAGCGGCCCCATGGAAGACAGTAGCGTTGGTTTAAAAGGCTATTGCAAGTTTCTCTGTGCGACTTGATTGGCTCAATTATAGTACATACTTGGAAGGTATTTACTATAAAAAACGAACACTCAATTCATAAATTGAGTGTTCGTCAGTCGACTAATCTTTTTAATTAGAGTCAGGAATCAATATCGAATGTAAATCTGTCGCAAGTGACTTTGATCCGCTAACACCTTTAATATATCTCAATGGTCCACTGGATGACCAGTCAACAACGGAAAGTCTCTGGATACGTTTAATAACATTCTGAAGATCAACCTTTTTACGTGTTTCGTGAATATATTTAAGTAAGAGACTTTTACCTGCCATCGATAAAGCATCCAAGCAAACGATGTGTGTTAGCCTGTATTCATTGTAATCATTCCATTCCTCAAAGAGACTTTCCCTTATGCCATTGTAATAAGTAATAGCTATGTTGAATTTATCTTCTTTAGCGAAAGGAGTAATTTTAGGATCTGAAAAGAGATGTTGTAGAGTACGATATAAGTTTTGAAGTGTTACATGCCTACCTTTTGTTCGTTTACCAATTATACTGCCAATTTGATAAAATGGACTTTCTTTACGAACCATTAGTTCTGTAGCTACCCAACTGAGATCATCGGAGTCTCTTCGTAGATATTTGTTCAGCGAAGATCCGATTCCTTTAGCCTTTGTATTAATTGTATCAAATAATTTTATCTCTTCATCTTCATCAAGATAGTGAAATGCTAAAAAGGGAACTGAAAGGTCAGTATTAGTTTCACTAAGGTATTGATCCAGTCCCTTCATTCGGTGTTGTCCATCCATTAAGGATGCTTTACCCTTGCATAATAAACGTCCGAAATTTGGACGTTGTCGATCATATGGGGCGAATTCCCAATTCGATGCAGCATTTAATAAGATTGGTGTAAATAATGCTTCATCCCCAAGAGATAAATATTGGGCAAAATCATTAGAGCGTTTAATATTTACAGGTCTTTGATATCCTTTTCCACTAGGTAAGTCAAATGGTTTAATATACATAAGTTGCCTGCCAATATGAACGGAAACAGCGCTTTGATAAACCATTTTCCCTCGTAATTTTCCTGTAAGAACATTTTCAATAACAATTTGATTAACCAATTTATCCATGATGTCTTTCCTCCCTAAGAGTGTTTTAACTCAATAATTCAATAATAGTTCTTAAAACATCTATTTTCAAACGGAAATATATGCTATAAATACGTTTAAGTTTTTTTGCATCTTGCCTACTCTTTAAGAGAGGTGATTATTATGCAAAACTTGATGACTGTAGTCGGTAAACGTATTCGTATTCTTCGAAAAAATAGAGGCTTAACACAGGTACAACTTGGGGAGTTGGTGGAAATCCCTCAATCGTATATAGGGGCGATCGAAAGAGGAGAAAAGAATGTTTCAATTGAAACATTAGAAAGAATAGTAATTGCGTTAGAAATTAGTCCCGAAGAGCTTTTCATTTCTATAAAAAACGATCACAACTTATTTAAGGAGAGACTGCTCGACAAAGTTCAACTTAAACTTCAAGAAAGAGACAGCGATGAAGTTGAAATTATCCATAATTTAATTGTAGATGTATTAAAAGCATTTGATCGCAAAAAATAAGTTGTTGTAGTTGATGCGTACAATTGCAAGCCTTTATAAAAGTGTAAAAGGGTGGATTAGAAATTACTGTTGTAGTTATAGGAGATGAGAAGTTGAGCCTTGAAAACACATTACTTACATATCAAAAAATGATGGAATTACAGTTAGAAGACATACGAGAAAAATACAATCACAAAGGTAATAAAAGAAGTAATGTCGAAAATATTATCCGTGATTTTTTAAAGGAATATCTTCCTCCCTCCAATCGAATCGGGCAGGGAGAGATAGTTGACACTGATGGAAAAGTATCAAATCAAACCGATATTATAATTACGAACGAATATCATCCATTCATAAATGAAAATTTACATGCTCCCGCAAGATTTTTTATTGAGGGAGTTTCTTGTGTTGGAGAAGTAAAAAGTATTCTCAATAGTGCAGACTTAATTGAAATACTCAAAAATTGCAAAAAGTTTAAAGAACTAAAAATTACGTTTGACGGTGGAACTGAAATAAGAATGCCGCAGAATTCAGATGTGGACAGATATGTAAAAAGAAGACCTTATTTTCTCTTTGCTTTTGAATCGCAGTTGACGTTAGAAACCATAAAAAATAAGATTGATGAATACAACCAAGAAAACAATATAAGGTATACAGAACAAATTGATGGCATTTTCTTATTAGACCGTGGCTATATAATTAATGTTGCTGATGGAGAAGGTAGCATAGTTTATAGAAATGAAGATGGTTCGATAATGGAAGGTTTTGTACCTGTATCTAAGGATATTAATGAAAAAATCTTAGTGGGATTCTTATCCTGGATACATATAGTTACCCCGCGAATAATGATGTATCAGTCTTTTTTAACGAAGTACTTATAACATTAATGCAAGCAACGATAAATGGCGACCAATATGGTCGCCATTTATCGTTGTAATATTCAGTATCATAGTTTCACTACGTATTTGTACATTAGAACAGAGAATTTTAGAAAAACGCTGAAGTTGTTCAATATTCTACCAATTTACCGATCAAATCCGTTTATTGGACATTCTTCGTTATTCCATGACGCTCTACTACCTGTGTTAACTCGGTAATTATTATCGATGAAATATCTAATGTCGATGTATCTAAACTTTCCAACCACTTAAGACATTCTGAAACATCTAATCCGTCCGCTACAATGAATTCAGATAGCGCGATAGAAGATGTCCGTGAAAGTCCCAAGCTCATTAACGATATTTGTGTCGCTTGGGATGCACCGAATTCAAGCCAAATATTCATTTTTGGAATCTCTTCAATCAAATCTTGTCTATTATTTTCTTCGAAATATACCTTTAATACATCTGTATAACAAGAAGAAAATTTAACGAACTTAAATCTCGCAAATTCTTCAATATGCTGCATCGAATCGCGAATAACTCTTGGCAATGATCTATTACGAGTACGCCAATATGCCCAGTTCTTCCCGATAATAAAAGACAAACTTTTGCCTCGCATCCAATACAAAACGAGGATGGCATGATAATAATCCAACAGAGCAGTATCACCCGATAAATAAGTCCCTATTCGGTTGATCACTCGCACGTAATTGTCTAGTGCATCTACATTTTCGGGAAATGCAGGAATTAACGTCTCTGGATCGCCTTCGAATCTTCTGAAATATTCCAAAAGATCCTGCTGTGCGAGTGGACTAATACCAGCATTTTGAAAGATAATTTCATCTGGTAATTCGATTTTGTCAACAACGCCCTTAAATAATTCGTCTATTCTATCTGAAAAACCTGATTCCATTTGCAATAAGCCTTTATGCCCCTCAACCGTTCCGTAGCGCAAATAATCGCTGAAGAAGTATACAAATGTATGCTCCAAATCGAGGTTATTGCGTGCAATGTCTCTAGGTGTTCCTAATTCAATGAATTCGATTAAATCACTAGCCTTGTTCACAATAATACTATCAAGCGTTGGTCGTATCGGAAACTTAATTTTTTCTCTTGGCGGTTCCACTGTCCAAAGAATCGGATCAATACATATCACATTTCCTTGGAATTCCTTACCTTGCCTCCCAGCCCTACCTGCGAGGTTCCAAAAATCAATTTCTCCCATTGGTGTTCTATTGCCCTTTTTAGGTTTCCGAACGAAAATCGACTTAGCTGGGAGGTTCACACCTTCGATTAATGTCGAGGTACAAACAAGGAATTTAATTATACCCGCTTTAAAGAGCCGTTCGATTTCATTCTTCACCAATAATGGCATATTACCATAGTGAAACGCTACGCCTCTTCCTAATACGGTTGCTAATGTGTAGTTTGGGTGAATTGCTTTTTTCACGAGTTCAATTAGGTCTGTAAGCTGAATCAGGTCAGACATTGTATCTCCAAACCCGATATTGTTAGATGTTGCTTGCAGATCATATAGAAGAAGTGCGGTTTTTTCTGCTTCAGCTGGACCATTGACATAAACCAAATTACCACCTGATTTATCAGAAAGTGCATGTACTACAAATGGCAACCTTTTGCCTTCGCTTGTAGGTCGAAATGGCAACTCAAAGGTGCCTAGCGATAGAGTAGCACTCCCCAGACATAAGTCCATGTTCCACTTTGTTCGTGAGGCTTCTGATGCCCAAATCAAATTTTGATTTACAGCAATATGTTCGGATAAGATTGGTCGTTTTTCCGCTTTTGTCGGAGCTTGTCCCAACAGAATTTCTGGATTGGATGTCATTGGGCTTGAGAATATGACTTTAACATTCTCAGAACGACGAACGGTCTCATCAATGACTTGTTGCAGTAAAACGCCCCGAGCACCATCACCGATTTTTTGAGCTTCATCTACGACCAGCAAATTAACGATAAGACTTGGTTCTTCATTTAACAACCATAAATACCGTTCTTGAGTTAGAACAAAAATAAAGGATAGTCCCGTATTTTCCTTCCGAACTAAGGGAACCGAAGTAATGAATACATTTTCGATCTCATGTTCTAAAATCGATTGCGCGACATCATTCTCAACCTGCTGTATAAGTGATCGTGTGGGTACAATATAGACAACGATTTTTTTCATTTCATTTTTAAGAAAATCATTTAAAATTTCCAATAGAATAAAAGACTTTCCCGAAGAAGTCGGTGCAGACACGCTCAACCAATCGGTTTCTCTTGAACCATTATATACATCAGCTTGGAACCGATTAACAGAAATTAAACTTTCCATGTCTTTTCCAATAACTGAATACTGAATGCCTCTGTTTATACGCTCTAGCTGGAACATGGTTGGAAACTTATCGGCATAATCATTAGAAAGATATCCTCTTTCAATAGCCAACTTAAGGGACGGCGAGTTTGTTAGCCTGTCCAACACAACGGCCGCTCCCGCCTTTTGTTCTTCGCTTGTGGTTTCTGATGACAAGCAGACATGGGCAATACGGAAAGCAGTGTCGAGGCATACGCTTTCTTCCGAAAGTGCAAATGCGCTCGCACATGTTATGAGATAATTCCAGTCATGCTCTTCTGTTTTGTTACTAGTAATTAAATTAATAAATTGGTTTGATACGGATTCAATTACTACGGGAAGGTACTTTCGCTGAAAACCTTCGATCTTAATCAGTTTAGATGCAAAACTTGTGTTATCCATTTTTTACTTCTCCTAAGAAAAACTCTCTATATTCACTTACAGAAGGAAAGGGAACTAAAAAAATCTCCATATGAAAGTTATGCAACGGAGCTCTATCTTTTAATTTTGTCCCAATTTGTGATTGCCAGTTAGAGATGGCTGCTGCAATTTCTATCGAAACTTGTTCATGACTCTTGCTGTTAGCTTCAATCGGGTAAGTGGTATCATTAAATCCGATCAAACAAACCGCCCTATATTGTAATTTGTTGAACATAGGATCATCAGGATTTAAGAAGCGTAACAGAGCTTCCTCCAACTCTGGATCACCAAGATCAATGAAACTATTGATCAATTGTAGATCTCGCATTTGACTGCCATCAGAACCCCCGTCGTCGCATAAAAACGGTCTGATACTATCCAAGCATGACGTAACTGCGCTGGTAATAGACTCGTACAGTTTAGCTTCCCCCCAATATAGAGCAAGCTTATTATTTGTTTTATCGAACGTCATATGTATAGCATCCGATCCATTGTAATGAAGTTGAGAACTCGTTTTTAATGACATTTTACAAAGGATTTGTGGTAATCCAAGTTGACTTTGGGCAAGCATATATAACAGCATTTCGCCTCCTTCACCTGTTTTTTTCAAGGTTGTAAAGAGACTCTTTGCTTTTGCCTGTAATTCGTAGAATTTTGCGGGTGAGTTATGCTTTATCATATACTCATATGCTTTAGCTATCTCGCTTCTTGGTATCGCATACTCTGTTACCCTTGATGCCACTGCTTTAGCTAAATCCTTTACTCGTGGTCTGTCGTTACCATCGTGAGAAATAATGTAGCAATATACTTTTGCTTTTGTATCAACCACATCAATTTCTGCGTCAATTTTAGTGAGATAAGCTTGGAGTTCTTCCCCATTGCCTCGTAGAAGAGAATCCAGTTTTTCTTCCATTTTGTCTAACAATTCTTTGCTTTCTGCCGACAATTACCTAACCCCCGAGCGTATGCTTTCACATTTTAACCCGCAGCTCTGAAGATAATAAAGAAAGTCCCAGGTTTCCCCCAGGACTTTTTACCGATGCTTTCGGATTTGAAAATAGCATATCATTTAACCTAAATTTTGTATATATTTTTATAAATTATTGTAGCTACAATCACTTTCGCTAACGTTAACCGTTAGCGTAATGATTCGTACTTCTATCTATGATACGGTTCACCGTGGAATAGCTTACAACATGATAACTTGTCTTACTGAATTCGTATTTCAAATAATCATGAATCAGTTTTGAAACATTTCAAAAATAAAATTCGAATTAAAGACACTATATTTTTACATGAAAGTTTCGACTTTCATTGAGCATAGTTTTTGACATTGTAAAGGTGACGGAAGCGGGGATGTATAGAATGGTGTACAAGCCCATAAGCCGTTAGAATGGATTCTAGGCTGTCTGGTGGCGTTTGGAAGGGAGGGGAGTGGTTTATATCATTTAAATAGTTCTTGGGGTGAGAATTGCCGTATGCACATCCGTCGCTCGACTATGGATTGATTTTGGACGATACGTATTTCCGCTATTGCCAATATTTTCTTTATGTATTATATTGATTTTATCCTACTAAGAAAGCGAGTGATTATGGTGAGAACAATTCAATTCGTTGGCGAAACAGTTATTTTAGAGGTGCGGAAGGGATAATCATTTAAGCTTATCTCCTTCCGTGCAAAAAACCAAAACCACGGAGGGTTAATATTATATGTCTTTTAGTTATTACGGCGAACTTTGCACAGAGGTTTATGACCTGACCAAGCAAATCGGGCAGTCCTTTAGTGGTGATATTGAATACTATCAAGAGAGACTTAAACATTGCAACGGACGAGTTCTAGAAGCAATGGTCGGTTCTGGACGTGTCATCATTCCACTTCTTAAATCGGGTCTTATTGTCGATGGAGTAGACTACTCTTCTGAGATGTTGGATTCATGCCGACAACGTTGTGAAATTCATGGCTTAAAAACCAAGTTGTATCAAGCTGACTTAAAGGAACTTGCATTGCCCAGCAAATATGAAGCAATCATTATTCCTGGCGGTTCATTTTTGTTAATAGAACAACGGTCTGAAGCGAAAGAAGTCTTAAAACGACTTTACGATCATCTTGAAATAGGTGGGCGTCTTATGCTAGACCTACATTTACCTAGCAATAATTACAACAGTTCTGATAATGGACACTGGGGCGGTTCATCGACATTCCACTTACCGAATGGTGACATTATCACTATGGAAGGAAAGTGTGTCGAAGCTGATTTATTCTTTAACCAATACAGAGTAGACTATATAAAGTATGAAAAGTGGCGTAACGGAAAACTAATCCAAACTGAATTACAACGTTTTGCAAAGCGGTGGTACGGAGTGGAAGAATTTAAGTTCATTCTAGAAAGTATCGGTTTTACCGATGTAACTGTATCTGCTGATTTTGAGTTTGGGAAGATACCCACCGATGGAAAGCAACAATTCGTTTATGAAGCTACAAGATCATAATTAAGTAACATACCAACGCTAAAGAAGCCACTCCATTGTTTGGAGTGGCTTTGTCTTATATAATGATGTATATTTTGTGGTCAAACTTTACTTTGTGCTTAGATACATTGCGGAGATCCGTATCGTAAATTAAAAAGGAAGTTTGCGTTAAACTGCCAGTTAGTTGAGAAGCAGCCCTAATACAGTTGAACTAACGTACACGTTAATTCAATACTCAGTCTGCAAATATTTCATGGATATTTCCTTCGGGATCAGCAAAGAATGCTGTTGTTTGCCCCCAAGGCATACTCGTTGGTTCTTTAAAAGCAGTCGCTCCCTTTGCGATTAACTCGTCATAAGTCCTTTTAACTTCTTCAGGTGATGCGCAAGGGAAAGCCAGTTCAAAAGATTGTCCTTTGGTAACCTCTTTGAAAGAACTATTCCCTCCTGTAATATCAGCCATAATTTGTCGAGAACAAATAGCAAAGCGTGCTCCATCGTTTTCGAACTCAACATAATTTGGAGATTCGCTTTTGATTTTGAAACCAAGCACATCAGAGTATAATTCGGTCATCTTTGGCACGTCGGTCGTAAGGATCGTAATCAATGAAATCTGTGCTTTCATTTTTTGATCACCCCTAATCAGTATTTAGATTTAATCATGTCGTGATGATGCAATGCTCTCAAAGCATCCATTGTCCAGATGCTTTTCCATACCAACTCCCCTTCTGCATTCTGAGTATTCCAGTTGAGAACGAAATTGCCCTCATCAGATTGGGTTATGATTTCATTTTCCAAGCTTCGAATGACGTGTTCCTTTATCGTTTCGTAGAGTGGATCTTTAGGGGAATGAGCGAAAAAGAACGGTTTTGCGCTGTATATTGTCGCCCATTTCGCTTGATCTGTCTCGATAATCTCAAAAATATCAGATTTGAGCCAGCCTAAGATTTCTGACTTGAATGGTTCAGTGATTCGCACGGCCAAACGAAGGATGCAGAGCGCTTCCAAAAAAGAAAATTGGTCATATGGCTTTTTAGGTTCTCTAATCGATAACAATGCGACTTCAGTAACTGATTCCAGGAAATCGTTTGGAACCAATTCCCGATATTCGTGGAGGTACCCGACCATTTCGGCGCCAGGGTTGTTATTCCATTCACTGGACGTTTCGTTATGCCTCTGATGCCAGCAATTCAGAGAACGGTCATTAGAACTGATAATGTATTTAATCCCTCTCTGGACGATTTCATAATCAGTTTTCGCCCCTACCTCACTTAAATATTGAAACGCCATACTGGTATCCATGGCGTTTGTATGTTGGGGGTGACCCTCACCCATATTTCTAAATCCGCCATCTTCGCCCTGGTAACAGACCATGATGTTAAGAAGACCTTGAGGAGAACTCCTCTCGAAATGAAACCGAAATAACTCTTGCTCCAAATCCCTTCCATAGTTCATTAAATAATTTTTCGCAAGTTCAAAATTAACATTAGACAGTTTCAGCGTAAGATCACTCCCACGAGTAAATTTTCCTTATTTTAACTTATACAAAAGATGGAAAAATCCTTTGCAATGAATCTATTCTGCCCGTTAGCTTAACAAAGAAAGAGAGCAACTGCCGCAGCAAACTCTCCTTGTTTGTTCAACTATCGTTACCCGTTAGCGTATTGCAGCGCCCCTTCGTTAGTCCACTTTAATTTTAAATGCAAAGTTGGCGCTTCCGATCGGCTTCCACCAAGCGTTCAAGTTGTACACGTAGACTCCCTTTTCGGACGGCACGACAAACACTTTCAATTGTTTCAGGTTTTCCTCCGAGACCACGTTTCCTTCGGTGTCGAGCCTTTGAAGCACCAAAGTTCCAGGTACGACGTCGAAAGCGACTGATATTTCCGCTCCTGAAATGACCGCGGTCGGCTCTTGGTTCTTCATGAGATCAAGGGCTCCCGCCGTGTCGTAAATCGCGTCGGTCACGCGCGAACCCAGTACCGTCGGGATTTCTTTTCCGCCGACCGTTACTTTCGGCGTCGGAATTTCGCGTTCCGCAGTGATCCTGTCCTCACCACCGTTTTTAAAGAAGGCAAACGCGCCGACGATGACGACCGTGACCGCCAAAACTATGAAAAACCACTTTTTCATTTCTTTATCCTCCTGCTGACTCACACTTATTTACTGCCGTATAAATAGACGTGTTATGAGAGGAAAAGTTATATCGACGAGTGATTTAATTTCTGGAACTAAACTGCCGTTAGCTTAATAAAGAAACGGAGCAGCTGCCGTAGCAAACTATTCCTTGTTTGTTCAACTATCGTGTCCCGTTAGCGTAACCGTTCATTTAAATCGCGGGCGGCCAATTTTTGTAGACCGTACTAAGACAGAAAAACGGCGATTCATGGTCGCCGTTTTTGCTACGTACTATTTCCGTGCATCATGCCCAATGATTTTTTTAGTATCAGCATCAATATATATCCCAATCGATCCTAGCAACAGATCTTGGGTGGTTTCAAAAATGACTTTGTATACGTGCTTAGAATTGATACCACTAATTTTAAGAGGGATTTGTTCTAGGGTCGATTCCTCCACCAAGGCATGTTGCCAATCTGTTATGACTGTTTTGCGAGCCACTTCAGAGACGCTATCCCAAGCAATTTGACGCATCTCGTCTTCATTTACAGAAAAGCCACTTTGGGCATCGACCGCCTGTGTTGAACTATTATTTTCATTGTTTTGGCTCATGCCGCATCCAGAGAGTAAGGCAGCGGTTAATGAAGTGATTACAATGACATGTTTTATCCAGTAAAAGTTTTTCATGATGGCCTCCTAAATAAGTAAAATCATTATTTCTGGTTTAGTTCATTCCACAATTTCTTAAAAACTTGTCCATCCATTTTGAAATAAACTTCACTTCCTAACCCATAGTGAACGTACCCATTTTGCATAACGATCACGCGCACCCTGGAACCATCTTTCAGGCTAAGAGCCAACTCTCTCAGGCCACCGTTTTTGTAAGTAGCATCTAACTCCCCTTCGATATCTTTCCTTAAAAACGGCGTGGCATGGTTCAGCGCTTTTACGAAAGCGTTTATGACACGTTCGTTATCGATAATGTGGTAGTTATCGATGTTATTATTCCAATCCTTCATATTTTTGTACTCGGAACTGACGATGTTACCTGCTAGTTTAAGCTTACCGAAAACATCGGCCCCATCTTTAATCGTGATACCGTTAAGGTGTTCATAAAAACGGGCATTCACCTTTCCGCCGTTTTCCGTGTAGGTCATTATTCGAAAATCTTCATCATAACCCTTTACCTTAAAAACATTTAGACCGCTAGTTGTGGAAGCCAACTCCACCTCATATTTGTCCTGCTTGCTAAATTCATCAATGACGCCTTTTGTAGTGCCCAGTTTTCGTCCCAGCAATTGTTTCGCTTGACTGCTCTCCATTGAAGTATCTGATTGTACATATACTTTCCCGTCATGCACGATCAGGCTAAACATGTACTTCATATTCGAATTATCGGAAAGCACAATTTCAGACACTTGAATGACACTGCGTGAGGGCGACACTTGCAAATAGTTGTCGCTAAAATTTTGGTATGCTGCATACCCGCCCATGACGATTACCATGCTAGCAGCGATGACTGCGACTTTAGACCAATGGTGCGTTGTCTTTGTTTTCATTTCTTGTTTTGCTTTTTGAATTCCGCGTTTGCTTCGCTCATGAAGTTCAGGCGGAATTTCAATGTTTTCTAGTTCCGTCTTAATTTTATTATTCATAAGCATCATCTCCTTCCAACTTTTTACGCATCTTTTTTAAAGCGCGATACAAAACGGTTTTTGCAGATCCCAGCGCTATTCCAAGCGTCTCCGCGACTTCTTTAATTGTGAAGTCATGATAAAAGCGCAGTAGAATCACGTTTTTCTCATCCTCGTCTAGCTGGTCGATTAGATCATGCAGCGTCATAGAAAGCGGTATGTCTTCGTCACCCAAGCTTTCAAAACTGCTTATTTCGTGTTCGTCCACAAGCATTATTACGTTCTTTCTTTTACGAAGGATATCGATTGAACAACTTATCGCTATTCTGATCAGCCAAGTTTTAAAATACTTTGGCTCTTTTAAGGTTGATATCAACTTGAATGAGCGGTAGGCGGTTTCCTGAACCGCATCGAGCGCGTCGTCTTTGTTTTTCAGGTATACATAAGCGGTTCGGTATAAAACCGCTTCGTACTGCTCGAATATCTCTGTAAATGCAGTTTCATTCCCCTTCTGGGCCTTTTTAACTAATTCTATGATGTTGAACCACCTCCGCCCTTTCATTACATTAGACGTAACGAGCTTGTAATTTGGCTTTCGAACACATAAGAATTTTGTAGAAATGATTCCGTGATCAAAAGAAAGAAGAACACAAGTATCAGTGTTCTCCTTTGCAGTAATGTGTATGACGTCATTGCCACTTAACATGGATCTGGCGAGCAGGATCATATGCTTCTTAAACAAACGACCACTGTCAATCACTACGGAAGTACCGTCTTGTACCCACCGAAAGATTCCACCTGATGTCCTACATGTCCCTGGTACAAAAGAGCATTAAATAAATTCAAACTTAGCTCTCATATTAACTGTTCCACCACGTTATTCTGCCCGTTCGTATAGCTTAATACAAAGAGCAGGCTACCGTAGCGCCTGCTCAACAATGTGCGTTATTCAACTATCGTTTCCCGTTAGCGGAATGAACTAACCTATACATTTTCTTTTTCTCCATACGATAATCATTGTTAAAAGGACCAAGAAACTGATAACAGACAGTGTTACTATCCATGATTGTTCATCGGACAGATCTGATACATTCGTTGTAACTTGAATCGGTCCAAGTTTGGATGCCTTGACAAACTTATCATTTACCTTAACTGCTATTACATCTTGAGTGTCTACCCCTTTAATTTCAAACAACAAGCTTCCCACAAGTTTTTCATTTGACTCTCCGTTCTTCTTTGGCATCGGAGTTCTTTGGCGCTTAATCTTTCCAATCTCATTGCCAATATCTTTGTTATCGACTTCCTCGGTGGAAAGTCCATATAGGAGATTATTCCAAGCAACGGTACTTGGGTAGGTACTGGCTAATGTTCCTTCTATATTTGATAAAAACCCCGTTAAAACAATGACAATGAACAAGAGGAATTTGAGATGCTTCATGTAGCAATACCTCCCATTTGTTGATTAAATCTGCCCTTTTACTTAATAAACAATAAGGAGTAGCTGCCGCGACAAACTGCTCCTAATGTTGCACTTAACTTATAAATAGTGTTATCACCGATACTATAAAGATTAATAGTCCTATAATTAGTCCTCCGTGCCCGTAATCACTATCTGTACCAATTCCGAGTAAAAACGCTATCAATGAATCTATAATCGATACAATAATAAGAATAATTGATTCTGTTGTAAAACTAATTACGTACATGTGTACCGCAACAATTCCTAAAAACAATGAAACGATATCTTTTCTGCTTGAAACAGTTTTGTCCATCTTCTCATCCCCCATATTCTTAGAAGAACTCGGATTATCAAAACCAATTTCCAGATGAACCAATTCAAATATTTGACGTTTTTATTGAAGTAATAGTTGCGCTAACCTGCCCGTTAGCGGAACAATTACATCTTCTTTGGTTCTTCCTTCGTGTTTTCCAGTTTAACAGACAGAAACCCTGACATATTCCCACCGTTTTTAGTGCTGATGGCAACCCAGTGAGTGCCCGTTGCCCAAGGTTGCGTTACATTTACAGCCTTTTGAGCACCAGGAGCTACCTCGAAGAACATTTTTTCCGTTCCCGTAATTGTGCTTTGAGTAACTCGGACCCTCAGGGTTTCAGATGATGTATTATGAACCCAAACTTTTACCCATCCGAAATGGGCTGGAATATTGAAATCTTTCGTAAAGTTAGGTCCAGAAATTGGAAAATTCACAACCTCGTTATCACCCGCGATAAGTGCAGCGGACTCACCTAAAGGAAGTAACTCAGGACCATCTTGAATAACATTTTTTTGGGTAACTTTACTCTCTTCTTTTTCTATATTAGCGCAACCTGTGACAACAGTAATAAATGCTAGGAGTAAAACAACTATTCGAAATTTCATTTCATATTCCCCTTTTTCTTAGATGTTACATAGGCGTTAGACGTTCTGTTTGTTCTAATTGTTGCGGTTTACCTGTTTGGAAAATAGAGGGAACTCTCCTAGCTGTTAAGCCACCCTGTCCTTTAGCTTAATAAAAACAAGGAGCAGCTACCGTAGTAACTGCTCCTTGCTCTGTTCAACTAACGTGTCCCGTTAGCTCAATGAATGTTATTTTTTGAACCGCAATTTAGCTCTCATTATTACAATTGAAATTACTATTGCGCACGTAAATCCAATTAGGATTAACAGTAAATATTTATAATTCTGCTCGGGTTCTATTAGATGGTTTAGGTCTCTAATATCTTTGCCTGCATCAGTAATTAATTTATTGCCACTACAAAGACTGGTTGATTCTATTCCTTTCAAATTCTCTGTATAGACTAAATATTTGTCTCCTTTTTCAAATTCTGTTCCACACATCCCAGAGAAACCACTATACACATAACCATCTGGAAGGTTGCCCTTCCAGACCTTATCAACACTAAAAATATTTCCGCCTTCTTTATCTTTAGTGACCAAAGTGCCTGTGAATACGACGCTAGATTGCTCGAATCTTTGTTGAACGCTGGCTTCACCGCAACTACATGCGAACACCTTGTTCGGGCTAAGTACACAAACACTAACCAAGATACATATAAACAAAACAATGGGTAGCATTCTTTTCATTTAACTGACACCCCACAATTCGTCGGTATAATCATTGATATAGACGGATAATGGAAAATATAGTTGCGTTAACCTGCCCGTTAGTTGAATAAAGGCAGTCGATCGCAATGCCAGCTGCCTTTTTGTCTTTTATTGAGCTATCGTTCCCCGTTAGCTCAACAAGTTATTTTAGTTCTCCCGTCTACATTGTATACGGCTTTCTTTACCAGAAATACCTTTTTGAATTGTAACTTTATTTATTTCAACACCATTTTCTGGAGTATCAGTTAACGTAATATGAATTCTATCATAAGGAACGTCACCATGATGTGCACCATAATTTAATGCACTTGCATGAACGATATGTCTTCTTGTATCGCCATTTATTCTTTCAATTTTATCTATTTTTGGACACATGATAAAGTCTGAGTAAGTTTTGTCGAGGTAGGAAAAATATCTGGTATATAAAGTTTCTTCAAGCAACTCTTCTTTGGGAGCTCCAACACTTTCATATTTCCACCCAACTAAGAGCCAATCATATAGTTCTAGTGATTTTAATCGAACTTTTATATTATTTTGGGTATATATAACCTCACCATCTGCTATTGTGCATGTCTTTTTTTGGTTTTCAAAAATACAAGTATAGGCAGGTTCAATAACTACAATATCCCCGTTTTTCATTCTTATTTTCAATTTGGAGATGGGGGCTTTATTTAACTCTAACTCAGTTGGTCCTTCAGAAGGATTTGAGGTGTTTATCCATTTAACAACCTTACTGATGATTACTTCTTCATATCCGTCACTTTCCTTAAATAAACGAGAACCCCCATATATACGGTTTGCTTGAATAGATGAAACATCCTCTATTTTTAAGTTCGGTTGAATACTTGCGTTTGCTAATTGTATCGAGGAAAATAGTCCAGCAAACACCATGTATATTATGACTAACTTTTTCACAATTTTACGCCACCTCTGGAAATAGTATTGAGGTATTATCTCCTTTAAATAAAACTAAATTCCAAAATGACAAAAAAGTTCGCCATTTGACAGCCTCTGGTGTTCAACTAATCTGCCCGTTAGCTTAATGAATTAGTGATGAAAAGTGTTTGGGACTGGAAAAGAAAAAAGGGCTGCCGAACTAATGATTTCGGTAGCCCTCTTCTTATTGAACTATCGTGTCCCGTTAGCTCAATCACATTTTGTCATTCTTTATTTTCAGGCTTTTCTACGATGAACTCGATCTCCGCCTTCAAATGAAGGCTTTCGTTTACTTGGGTTTCATCCGATTCGTATATCGGTTCGAAACTAGCCAAGCCAGACACGAGATAATTCCCCCAAGGCAATGTGCCTGTTTTGGATGCCTTGTGTACCGCTTTGATAAAGTCGACGTATTCTTTTGGATCTTGCGATCCGTACCCGCCGCTGCCTTCGTATCGGCTTTTCAGCGGTACTCCTTTTTTCAAAGTCGTCACGATACGAGGCTCGGACATCTTATAGTCGATCTCGAAGTTCCTCGTTTTTTCTTTCATCGGAAAAGAGAACGGAGAAGCGGCGTGGGCGATTTTGATTTCTGGCTCGTCTCCCACATATTCCAACTCAGCGTAGACTTCCACTTTTTCACCTTCGGCGTATACCGACTTTTCGGACGCGAGGCGATAGACGAAACCACCTTCGGCGACTTCCGCCTTCGAAACAGTCAATGGCTCTTTTACGACGTTTTGTTCATCAGTCATTGATATCTTCTGGTTACCTTCAGCATCAGTATCAGCGCAACTTGAAATCAAAATCATCAAGACTGCGATAAACGAAAATACAACCGCCTTTTTTAGCCATCTCATAAAATGCCCCCCGTTAGATCGTCTTGAACTATCTTCATATCATGACGTTACAACGCTTTAAAAGGTTCCATTACGTTAACCTGCCCGTTAGCTTAATAAAATGAGCAGGCAATCGTAGTGCCTGCTCATCCATATGTAAATTCAACTATCGTTCCCAGTTAGTTCAACAAACCTTCGCAGGTGTAGCAAGCTACTCTTCTTCAGTGACTTCTGGATAAAACCGTTGTAAAACCTCATTCACACTCGTTTCCTTAGATACATCAAACTGCCTGGAATAAATCTCGGTTTTATCTTTAATTTTATCGTCAAAAAGATGAAAACAATCTAATGGTCGGACATAAACCCACTCTACTAATTGACCATAAGGATTGATATGGTTGGTTTCTGAATCTTTGGCTTCACGTTCTGCCTTTTTATACGCTACTTCAAATGAATCAGCATATATAAGATATAACCTCTCTTCGAAAGTTTTCGATTCAACATAAGCGTCATCGATTGTTAAGGGTTGTGGCTCACCAGAGATTTTAGCTTCGAACAAAAGTTTCACAGAATACCATTTTTCACACTCATGATCTACGTGTTTCATCACCTTGTTCCCCCCATTAGACATTAATCAACTCTCCTGCCCCTTACTAAATGGGGAGCATTTGCCGCGTTGGTCTGCTCCCTGATCTGATTGAACTATCGTTCCCCATTAGGTTAACAACTTCTTCAAATCAATTCTTGTATAAGTTTTTTCATAAGCCGCCCCCTCATCGTTATAGAAAATAGCGGATTTTATGTATGGCTCGCTAATGGCGCTGTAACCGAGCTTTGTAATAAGCTTTATCATCTTTGGATTCTCTATGGGGTCAACACTAACGAACAAATTAGAATATCCCATATCACTTGCAATTTTCTCACGATATCTTATTAAATCCGAACCTACGCCAATTCCCCGATATGTTTCCTTTACGTAGAGGTCACTTAGTTTGGGGCTCAAACAGCCTTTTAATTTAAGAACACCAAAACCTAAAATTGTATTATCCTTTTCAGCAACTACCAGACATACTTCTTTATCTTCATTTTGTTTAAAATACCTAACGAATAAATCTTTATTATTTCTAATTTTGCATAAACCATCTAAGTCACTTTTCTTGGCCATTCTTATTGTGTATTCCATTTCCGCCTCCTAATGCACGAAGTAATTAATTAATTCACGCTTAATTAGATTGTCAGACTCTTCAAATTATTAAGCAATCGTGTCCCGTTAGCTTAATGCCATTCCAGGAGAATTTCTTTATCCGTACGTTCAAAAAACATGAGCAGTCGTGGATTTTCCATCATATCAGGAACCTCATCACGTTGAGGCGGTCTATCTTCAACAAAAATTTTAATGAAATCCTCCTCATTAATAACTTCCTTCAACACCACTTCATAGAAACCAGTTGGCTTTTCCCCACTAGAAATCAATAAGTAAGTTTTGTCTCCGTAGTCAAACCGCTCGACCCCACTTTTGTTCCTCGTGTTAGCCATCGTTTCGTTAAACCATATGCCCTGTGGCGCTTTTTCTTTAATCCAAAAGTTAAATTGCACGTTATTGACAATTTGAAATGGAATATCCGATTCAACATCGACATCTTCGTTAGGATTGTCTTGAGATGAACAACCCATCAAGACAATATGAACGAATACAAGTACAAGAAATATTTTCTTCAAAGTCTTCCCCCCAGCTGTATAGATGACGATAACTAGAAGAAATTTGTTGCGCTATTCTGCCCGTTAGCGTAATGAAGCAGCCGATCATTGTGGTCGGCTGCTTCCGTGTTTTTATTGAACTAACGTTACCTGTTAGCGCAGTAAGCTAGTTAGTTTTTATTTTCTCGATTATAATGCTTACAATTTCGGATATTGTTAATGTTCCATCGACAATAATGTCACTATTTGGTTTTATCGTTTTTAACATCTCAAGATACCCCCGTCTTCCATGAAGAATATAATTTTTCATTTCCGTCATGATATTCTCAACAGGATTATCCTTAAAATCTCTAATAATTCGACGAGCCATCGCAAGATCCAAAGGAGTGTCAATAAAAACAGCAATATCAATGAAGTTTTTTGTATCAGAGTGTTTATAGGCAAAAGGAAAATCTATGACAACATAATCTAAAGGCTCGGTAAGCAACGATTTCAAATCTCTAATAAGAGGAGCCAAGTTCCACTCGTTATAATTGGCACCGTTGTCAACCCAGTTGATAATGTCATCATGTCCATCGAAATCATAGACGTCAAAAAAAAGTGATTTGGAATTTTGTAACGTTTCGTTAAGTTGAGTTGCTATTGTCGTTTTTCCTCCACCAGAAACGGCTGCAATGGCAATAACAAATGGTTGCTTTCCGTTTTTCATAAAATCTCCTTCCACTGGCTTTATTAAGCTATCCTGCCCGTTAGCTTAATACAATGAGCAGGCCACCGCAGCGCCTGCTCATCCATGTGTGTTATTCAACTATCGTTCCTCGTTAGTTCAATCACCCCCTCTATTTCTCTCCAATTATTAGGTCTATCTGACGAATAAAATCTTCCGCCAGTTCTAGCTGTCTAGTTGCAAATTCCAAGTCTCCGTGACCTGCAAGGGCAAAATCCAAATTACCTATTGTAGACATTAGTATACGTGCGGTTATAGCAAATCCAAAGGCTTTTAGATCAGTGTCATTGTTGATATGGTCCAATATGCATCTAAAGGTTGGCTCCTGAATTCCTCCGAATAATGCAAGATTACCAACAAATGAAGCTAGGTCCCAGTATGCGGGCATCAATGATACATCCTCAAAGTCCGACCAGACCCAACCTTCAGGACTTGGTAATAAGTTTCCTCTATGGGCATCTCCATGACACGGTATTAGTAAACTTGATTCGAGCCGTATCTGTTCATCTACCCTTAGAAACACATTTAATAGTGCTTGTATACTCTGATCGGAGTGTTTGCTCAATCTAACAGCCGATTGACATGTCCGCTCCCAAACACCAAGCACAGGAAGCTCGTCAACGAAGTCTTTCATTGCTCTTGAAAGTCCGTTTATCAGTTCAATGGCTTCACTGGGTGAAGGTGATTCTAATTGTATTGGAGGAACATATTTCCAAAACGTCATCCATGTACCGCCAACATCGTACGGTCCTGCATTAGTCAGGTCAGTAGGTAATAACGTTGGGACTTTCTTGGATTGGAGGTGACGCGCAACCCGTAACTCTCGATCAAGTATCTTGTATGCGTTCTCTGCATCTTCTTTTGAAATGACAGTGGCTATTCGGGCCACAATCGGATGGGGAGCCAAGTGAATGATTAGGTTCCCACCATTACTAAGCTCAATAGGTGTAATGTCAGTTAATCCAGCTTTCTCTGCTATTAATAACACTTGTGAAATAAGTTTACCTTTCTCCGACACTACAACAGCTCCTTAATTAAGATATAAAAATATCTTAGCACCATAGCTGTATTCCTCATAGGTACAAAACCTTTAATAATCAACTATCCTGCCCGTTAGCTTAATAAAATGAACAGGCCACCGCGCGCCTGCTCATCGTTGGTGCTATTCAACTAACGTGTCCCGTTAGTTCCACGAATTTCATCTTTTTTCAGCTACTACAAAAACATAATCTCCTAAATCACTACTGTATCTGTCGAGGAGTTCTTGTATTCTCCCGTTTTCAATATCGGATTTTAGTCTACTACAACCGACCTGTATTTCATCTAAAGACCCCAAGTTTGCGAAACTAGAAATGCCCGCACGAACATTTGGATTTAGATAAATGCTTGGTTCGTATTTACCGCTGTAAAGAAAAAAGTCCTTCAAGTTTGGCTGTATTAAGAATGTTTCAAGTCCCACGATCTTAAACCCGACGCTTTTTAAATTATCGACTACTTGCTGAACTTTTGGCATCTGATTGCACGAATCTGTCATTATTTTTGGAAAGTATTCTTTTAACCAATAACCCGCCATTTGCTCGGGGGAAGAAGTAAAAATTACGAACCTTCCCTTGCCAATGACCCTGTACACTTGCTGGAATGCTTTATGTAAATTTTCAAAATGGTGTATAGCTAAAATGCATGTCGCCCCTGAGAATTCTTCTTCTTGGTACGGTAGATTATTTATATCCGCTTTATCCCAAGTCACTTGATTTGATTTTTCACGTGCGTTTTTCAGCATTTCCTCTGAAATGTCTGTACCCGTCATTTTCAAACCCAGTTGAGATAAGGCAATGGTATAATTCCCAGTCCCACAAGCTACATCAAGAACTCGTGAATTATCAAAAACCTGGAGATGGTCTATTAATCGTTGTGTTATTTGCGGGTCTGCTTTACGAGACGTATCGTACTCCACCCCAATAATGTCGTATAACTCCATAAGAATATACACCTTCTCCCTTTGATTATTGGTACCATATCCAATTTATCACGAATTGGGACACTGTAGAGTTTTCTTACACTAAACTACCAGTTAGCGTAGCGAAGGGCTGCCATGTGGCCAATGTCATTTAGTTAAGGCGCAGGTCCAAATATCAAGAAAAAGAGCAGGTTATCGAAAAAGATAGCCCGCTCTTTATTTGTACGAAAAAGAGAAATAAGACTTGACAAGTAGGTATAAATGTGTGGCGAAGCCCCTTGAAAAACGAGGAGGTTACGCCAATGAATGAGTACGCAAATTCGCTAAAACAAACGCTGACATCCCTCATACGAGAAATGTCAGCCGCACCAGCACCTTATGTCAAAAACCCTGAAAAAGATTTTACCCGAAAGAA
>NZ_JAVIFU010000046.1 GCF_031157315.1 Paenibacillus sp. LHD-38 | reverse complement strand
GAACCCTTTCAAGTGTTTAACTACACGGTGGATGCCGAACTGCGGGTCGCACTTGATGAGTAGATGGACGTGATCAGGCATGATTTCCATTTCCACAATCTCAGCTCGAAGTTCTTCTGGTTTAAGCTGGAACAGTTCATTTAATCTTACATCAATAGGAGGTATTAGAACTTTGCGTCTATATTTCGGGCAAAATACAACATGGTACTTACAGTCAAATGTTGCATTGTGATTACTTTCCACTTCTCGCTGTGACATCGATTCATTCCAAGAAAATTATACCATAAAACAGTAGATTGCCATTGGGTGATAAAGGCAGCTTTAGCTGCCCTTCACCCGAAGCACCTTACATCCCCATAGCTAAAGCAAGGGGTCTTTCGGCGCTAAATTACAATCTCGAAAAGCTCGAAAAGGAAACGGCCGGCAAGGACGCAAACCTTAACCTAGCGGCTAACATCGGGGCCAGCACGCAAGAAATCAACCGCAAGAAAAGCGCAGCTACCGCACTTAAAGGCGCAGCCATGATTGTCGGCGGCGGGCTTCTGCTTGCCAGCGCTGCCACGCCTGTCGGCTGGTTATTGCTTGGCGTTGCAGGCACAATCGGCGGTATTACCGCCATCTATAAATTTTATAAGAAACGTACGCGCAAGGAAGAAATCGTTGATCGTTTCCTTGGGGTGGATAAGAAGGTTGCCGAGCTTCAAGCGGCTGATCCGCAGGCCAAACCCGACAAGTCCGTCATTCGCGGCAGCTTGCTCCAGCAAAACGGCTTTAACTCCGTTGGTCAATGCTACAGCCAGATCATTACCGACCTCGCTCATACCGTTTACAAGAAAGGCGTCCTAGAATCCGATCCGCAGTATATTACCTTAATCAAAAATATCGGCCTAACGCCTGATTCTAAGAAGAAAACACCAAAAGTCGATCTGATTGCGAAAAAGCTGCACACTTAGATGCAGCCGGGAGGTATATATGACAAACTTTTCAACAGGCCCAAACCGTCTGCTGCTATTACTGGAGACCGACTATCAAGCCGAAGGCTTTCAAACCGGCTGGGCGGAGCCCACATCCGACGATCCGTTCCGCTCGTTCATTGTCCAGTTTGATGAGATTGGCGAGGAAGCGCGGGACATACAGCTGGAGCTTTGCTTTCTTCCGAATATGGAGGATGCCAAGGCTGCGGGCATTTGTATTTTGCAAACCTTCGTTACGATTGCAGAAGAGGTTTCCTCTGCTTATCACGGAGAGCTTCTCTGCTTAGCGGCAAAGCTGAATACAATTCTGCCTCTTGGCGCATTCGGATTGTTCGAAGACACAGGCGTGGTTTATTTCAAGCACAACTCGCTCCTTCTGTTAGGTAATGAGGACGTATCCAACGTCAAAGCCATCGATACGCAAAACGGGCTTATTCTTCACCTTCACCAGCTTTATATGGAGGCATTTCTCAAGGTTGCAGCAGGCAAGGCCTCTTCCGATGATATACTGGAAACGCTCACTCTGTAGCCGTTTTGACCGTTTGCTGCTAGATTAATATCTTCTCACATACGTTTCCGCCAATCGACAATTTTCTGCTCGGATTGTATAATTCTGTTGTTCCTTCAAAAAATAACGGTGGTGACGATTATTTTATACGCACTCTCTCTAGTGGTTTCCTTTGCAATCGTTTATTTCTTGATACCGCCCTTTGGCAGGCTGGCTTTCCGTCTTGATTTTGTGGACAAGCCTCGCAAGGACGTTGAGCGCAAGCTTCATCGAGAGCCAATTCCACTCACGGCAAGCTATGTGATCTTTATTGGTTTTTTCCTTACGTATTTGCTAGTCACCAGGGATTTCTCCCTGCAGACCGGCGCTATTTTCGCAGGGGGCGTGCTGCTGCTCATCATTGGTACGGTCGATGATTGGTATAAGACAAAGGGCAAGGATTTCCCTTCGCTTCCCAAATTTATTGTGCAAATATCGGCTGCGGTGCTTGTTTATGCCTCCGGCATTTCCTTCACCGGATTTTACAACCCGTTATCAGGCGAATATGTACTGCTTCCTGTCATTTTGCAATTTTCGCTCACTATTTTATGGATATTCGGCGTTACGACAGTCATTAACTTCTCCGATGGCATGGACGGGCTGGCTGGCGGACTTTCTGCAATATCGGCCGTCACGCTTTTTGTTGTTGCCATTGCAAAAGGTCAATCCAACTCCGCCATTATGGCCATTATTTTAGTAGGGGTCACCATTGCCTATTTACGATACAACAAGCCGCCGGCCAAAATATTCATGGGTGACGCCGGAGCTACCTTTCTCGGATTCATCTTGGCGGTTATCGCGCTGGATGGCGCTTTTAAGCAAGCGACCGTCATGTCGTTGTTCATTCCGATTTTGGCGCTGGGCGTTCCAATCTTCGATAATTTGTTCGTCGTGGTGAGACGGATGCTGCAAGGAAAAGCGATCTATCAGGCAGATGCCAGCCAAGCGCATTACCGCCTGCTCCGGGCGGGCTTAAACCATAAGCAGGTCGTTATGTTTCTCTGCTTAATCAGCACCTGTCTATGCTTATCCTCTATTATTTTGCTGCTTGTTCAGATTTAAAGTTAGCCAGTACAGCAAGCTGTATAGCTGACTGTCAAAGGCAGCTCAGAATAAAACTAAACTCTTTAACAGACGGTTTGAAGAGGCTGTCCATAAAGGCATATTGCCTTTGGGACAGCCTCTTCGTTCGTTCACCCTTCATTTTGAGCAATAAAAAGACAGTACCGCAGGCCAGTTCCACTGTCCATAATACGAATCCGCAATGTCGAGCCGTTTGATCCACTCCCCAGCATGGCGTCCGTTCTCATCCGCCAACATCACGTCTGCCTCAGCCCCGTTATATTTCACCCAAGCCAGCATCGAATGCAGCGCAATTGGATTGTAAGCGCCATGCTTCTTAGACGGCTTCGTGATTAGCTTCTGCCTGCCGTTCTCCAGCTCCACCCTGACTAGATAAGGATATGCAGCTTCGGACAAGCCGCTGCCTTCCTTCGATTCGACTGCTCTCGACACGACCATATGCGCCAAACCCTGCCACGCAAAAGCTTGATCGACAAAATCTTTAGGCGTATATTCAGCCGCTTTCTCCGTGGTCACCGCCAGCACCCTCAGCTGTTTATTCCTTGTTGCCTCGCGTCCAACTCCGGCAATATAGGCTAAATGGTCACCGCGGTCTGCCCATTCAAACCACTGCGCGTTATTCACCATCTCGTCCAGTGTCCGAAATACGACGCCGTCCGCTGAAACGACGCACAGCGTATTGCTATCGGCCGATAATGAAGCCGTCGGCGTAGCCAGAAAAGCGATCCAACGGCCGTCAGCAGACCATTTGAACACGCTTGTCCCAACTGCAAAAAAATCATCCGACTGCTTTGGCAGCACGTGAACCGTTATATATTGACTTATGTCTCCCAGTGCTTTAATCGGTATCCGGTAAAGAATGATTGGCGTCCATCCGTCTGGCAGCAGCTCGGACTGCGAGGACGCAAAGAAGCCATCGCCGCTTGGCAGCCATGAGTAATTGCCGATTCCATCAGCTGTTCCAAGCGGTTTATTAGGGCTTCTTGCATCGACATATTGCAGCTGTCCGTTCATTTGATAGGCCAGCTTCTCTTCACTAGGCGACCACTGGAAACGAGATCCGCCCTCCGGATGGACAAGACTGCTCCTAGCCGTACTCAGCTCCAGCACCCAAAGCTCCTTTTCGAATTCTCCCTTCGTATAAGCGAGCCACTTCCCGTCAAACGACCACCTCGGGTTTCGGATAAAAGGCCCGCCGGCCAGCTTCTTCTCTTGGTTATTTCTCTTTATCCAAAGATCTCCGTTTCTCACAAAAGCGGCAATAAGCTCGTTGTCCCCCTTTACGGCCTCAGCGTCTTCCGTACCTCCTGCCATCCAAACCAAAGCAAACAACAACATGGCCAACCCTATTTTCAAAGATTTCACGTGTTCTGCCTCCTCCGAAAAATCACATTAAGGTTACCGTTCCCTCCAGCCGCCGAATCATACTTCTTTTCACTCGCAGCCTTGCGTTTTGTTGTTTCCGGTTGGATACCGGTTTGTAACTGTTCTGTTACGAATTTTTTCGTCTTTCACTCTATAATTGCTATTACAACGATTTATCATCCAGAGGGGCTGAACATCATTTTTTCAATCCGTATCCACACTAACCGCTGCTTGTCTCACGATCTTCGTCTAACCCGCCATGCCGCAAGTCTCCCCATCCCGTGTTGCGAAGGAGGAGTATGCCATGCCTAAACCAATCGGCAACAGCGGCCGATATATGCCCGGGCTCGATGGCCTGCGCGCAATTGCTGTTCTCGCTGTTATCGCCTATCATCTAAACCTCAAAGCCGTGCCGGGCGGTTTGCTTGGCGTGAGCATGTTTTTTGTCCTCTCTGGGTATCTCATTACCGACATCTTGCTTAAACAGCTGGGCCAAAGAAAGTCGATTGATTTAAAAACATTTTTCATCCGCCGAGCTAGACGGCTTCTGCCTGCCATGTTCCTCATGATCGCATTTGTATCCCTATGGCTAATGATCAGCGATGCCGACAGACTCTTTTCCCTAAAAGGAGATATCGGCTCCGCTTTACTCTATATAAGCAACTGGTGGCTCATTTTTCATGAGGTCTCCTATTTCGAGAGCTTCGGCCCCGAATCCCCATTCGGGCATTTATGGTCGCTCGCGGTCGAGGAACAATTTTATCTCGTATGGCCGCTCGTATTGATCGCTGTCATACGCTTCGTTCCAAAACGCGGCATGCTCGCCTTATGGACGCTTGCGGCAGCCGCAATCTCGGCCGGCGCTATGGCGCTGCTCTATCAGCCTGGCATGGATCCAAGCCGCGTTTACTACGGTACGGACACGAGAGCGTTCGCTCTCCTTATCGGTGCGGCGCTTGCCGTCGTCTGGCCGAGCTGGAAGCTTTCCGCATCGGTTTCCGTCCGTGGCCGCCTTCTTTTGGATACCGTGGGAACGGCTGGTTTGATTATTATTTTGTTTATGATCGGCCAAACCGGTGAATACGATGCTTCACTATACCGCGGCGGCATGGTGCTGCTCGCTATAGCAACCGCGGCCGTCGTCGCTGCAACGGCGCATCCCGCAAGTAAACTTGCACAGCTCATCGGCAGTAAATTTCTTGCGTGGATCGGCGTCCGCTCCTACGGCATTTATTTGTATCATTATCCGATTATCGTATTGACTACACCTACTGCAGAGATCGGTGAGCTCCAACCTGTACGCGCTCTTATTCAAGTCGCTCTTACCTTTGTTCTTGCGGAGCTATCCTGGCGGTTTGTGGAGGAACCGATTCGGCATGGCGCGCTGGGCAAGCTATTCGCCTTGCTTAAGAAGCAAGCTCTGCGGATTAGCCTTCCGCAATTTCGTAAATCAACGTCTTATTTCGCAGGCATCGTGCTTATTGTTTCCTGCGTTTCCTGCACTAGCAGCGTCGATTTGCAATCTGCAAACAGCAACGGCAGCGATATCGGCACGGTTAAGCCCGGCCATTCTAATGAGGCAGCTGAACTGCCTAATACGGAAAAACACATGGAAGTCGGCCAAGGAGGAACGGTTACAAAGCCTGATTCGAATGGGCAAGATAAACCGGCTCCAACTCCAACATCAACATCGACGCCGACGCCTGAAGATCCCGCTTCATCCATCGGGAAACCATCGGAAGAACCGGGTTCAGGTGCAGTAGGTGGCAAGAAGCAGCCAGATACCGTCACAGCGGGAGGCAAGCCTGTAACCGATACAACAACGGATACGGAAGCAGCGGGCAGCAGCAGCGGTACGGCAAAGCCTTCGGATGGCAACGAGCCTGACGCTTCCGGCAATGTAAGTAAAATTACGGCAATTGGCGACTCCGTTCTGCTAGATGCAGGTCCCTATCTTGAAAAACGGCTGCCAGGCATCCATATAGACGGCAAGGTTGGCAGACAGTTTTCTCAAGCAGAGGAAATTATTAACGAGCTGAAAAGGAACAGCAAGCTAGGCGACAAGGTCATTATCGAGCTTGGCACAAACGGGGCCTTTACTGCCAAACAGATGAATGCGCTGCTTGATGCAATCGGAGAAGAACGCGAGGTTATAATGGTGAACACGCGCGTACCGCGCAAGTGGCAGGATACCGTAAATAAAATGCTAGCCGAAACGGCCAAAAACAATAAACACGTGACTGTCGTGGATTGGTATTCCGCAAGCAAAGGAAAAGAAGATTTCTTCTCCAAGGACGGCGTACACCTGAAGACGCATGGCGCGGAGTTTTATGCGGATTTGCTGGCTGATGCTATTTGAGAATAAATTTATGAGGTTATTTTTTGCTGGGCGGCTCCCAAATTAAATGATCTCGCACACTATCCCATGTAGCAGGAATTTCTCCTGCTACATGGTTGGTATTAGGCTGAAGTCTACACTTAACAGAAATATCTCCTGTTATATGAATGGTATTGTGCTACGGTCTATACTTAACTGGAATTTCTCCCGTTACATAGTTAGTATAGTGCTGCAGCGTTCACTTAGATGGAATTTCTCCCGTTAAAGTAAGCGTTCTTAAGTGAAAATCGCCAATCGATACGAATTAACATGATGTTTACCCGTTATATTCAATAAATCCGAATAAAACGAACAATTAACGGAAGTTTCTCCTTCTAAATTAAAAGCTGCATAGCAGCATCCTGCTGACGTTAACGGGTTAATAAACCAAGCCTAAACGGCGGTCGTTGTCCTCCATAGTAAAAGCTGTTGTTTTGCAGAGATAGAAATGTACACCTATTAGTGGTAACTTAATAATTCGCATCTAAAAAATGGAGCAGTTGAGCGCGATTCCATTCACATCGCTCTCAACTGCTCCATCTTATTTACCTGCCCGAAGCTCAAACAACCTCGCGGTTCTCACGTCTTGCAAGCTAACCTCCAGCATGCCTTCCGCTTCATGCCAAACCATTTCAGTGCCATGCGATTCGGCAGGATACACGCACCTCATCTCCAGCTGCTGTTCCTTCCACCTTGCAAGGGGCAGCTTAACCGTAGGCGAGCTTCCCTTAATGCGCCACACGGCCAAATAAATCCGGTCCTCATGGCGCAGGCCATAGCTGATCCAGTCATCCTGCTGTGTCGGGAGACCGAGCGGCCAGAACGGCAGCGCTGCAGAAATATCGCCGCGAATGATTTTATAATAATCCAATGCTTCCTTTACCAGCTCTCTGCGCCGCGGGCTAAGCTCCGCCAAATGACCGCTCTGGTGAACCCTCAGCAAAAGGGCGTTGACCATGTTGAAAATAACTTCCTCATCGTCGCCCTCGCGCAGCGGATAGGACCAAATGGCCGATTGCTCTGGAGTTAATACAGCCGGTGAGCTCGCAGCAATCGCCGCGTATTTCACGTAATCCTCTTGGTCGCTTGTCGACTGAATGCTATGCCTGCTCAGCATCGCATAGTCCATGCGCATGCCGCCGCTAGAGCAGTTCTCAATAACCAGGTCCGGATACTTGGCGAACGTTTTGTCGAGCCAGCTTAAATACGCGCGGTTATGTTGAAGCAGTCCATCCCCATAGCTGTCGGCATCACTTTCTGTTCCAATGCCGGCATTGATGTTGTAATCCATCTTGATGTAGCCGACGCCGTAATCCTCGACCAACCGCCGAATGACCTCATCCGCATGGGCAATAACCTTCGGATTGCGATAGTCGAGCTGATAACGGCTGCGGTCCTTGACCCGCTTGCCGTGACGCATGAAAAACCAGCTGTCATCGGTCTCCGCCAGCTTCGGACTATTGATGCCCATTACTTCGAGCTCCAGCCATAAGCCGGGAATTAATCCTTTGCCGCGGATGTAATCCAGCACATACTTGATGCCCTCCGGGAATCGCTCCTCAGAAGGCAGCCACTCACCAACGCCGTCCCACCATTCGCCCGGCGCATACCAGCCCGCGTCGATACAGAAATATTCACAGCCCACATCGGCGGCGGCATCAATAAGCGGAAGCAGCTTCTCGGTGGTAGGAGCACCCCATAGGCAGTTCATATAATCATTGAAAATAACCCGCAGCAGCTGGTTATCCTCATTCGGTCTCCGAATACGTCTGCGATACGTCGTCAGCTGCTCGATGGACTCTTCGAAGCCGCCTTCTACCGAGCCAATGGCAAGCGGCACCGAGACAAATTCCTCGCCTGGCGCCAGCTTCAGCCACCAGTGATTGTCATGCTCTGTCGGACCGCTGATGAGCACGGTCAGCAAATCAGACTGTTCAATGATTTCCCAGTGCCAGGAGCCGTTATGCTCAATTTGCCAGAACAAGCTAGTTCCTGCTTCCTCATTTTGCAGAACAGCCATCGGAATATGCTCTGCCGCTGACCATGAGCCGGTATTGCTGCAGGATACGCGCTTGGAGCCGCGGTCAATCAAATGCGACATGCCCAGCTCCGGCAACTTGTAAGAGCGCCATTGCAGCTCGCTTTGCCAGCCGTTATGCGCCAAGTAGAGCCTCATTTTTTCATCGCGGTCCTGCTGGCCTTCTTTGTCGATTCCGGTCAGCGCAAAGGAGGACACATATTCCACTTCTGCATCCGAGGCTCCCTCATTCTTTAGCACCGTCCAGCTGCGAACCGTTTGTAAGCCGTCATAGAACTGAAAATGCTGAACGGCCTTTAATCCCGTAACCTCATCCCGCAATGCAAGCTCCAGCTTGCGTCCCCCTTCATTGCGAGAATCCTCATGCGAATCATATATCATTCTCAGTCCGGGATAAGAAGCACGATGCGTACGCCCGTGATACTCCGCTCGGTCCTCGCCTGTTAATTGCAGCTCCAGCAGCCGAAAGCCCGGCTTTTGCTTCTCTTCAATAATATCCTTAGCCAAAGGCTGTGCTCCAAAATGGAGAAAAAACACATCGCCGCTTTCGGTAATCTCAAACTGCAGGTGCAGTCCGTTTTCTACGATTTCAATAAGTTTACTCATCGCGCATCCCCATCCTTAACCGCCATTTTTTCTGCCCTAAAAACAGCTTAACTCAGCACTGTAAAAGTGCTGAGTTAAGAAATTGCCTATTGATAGCCTTACTCTGCAGAACCGAATTGAACCCAAGCTTTCTGAATTTCGTCAATGGCTTGGTCTTTCGTTTTGCTGCCGCCGATGTAAGCTTGCATCAACTCACCAAACTTTTGGTGGAACGTATCTAGAGAGTAGTTAACCGACAAATCGCCGGATTTTTCTGTTTTCATAATCTCTTCCATTTGCTTCGGCATATCCAGCTCAGGAAGCGGAGCATCCTTAATTGGAGGAATAACCTTCGCTACGCTGGAGAACCAGTTTTTACCGTAGTCGGAAGTGTACAGCCAGTTGAAGAATTCAATCGTTTCTTTTGCAACTTTAGAATCTTTGTTAATGCGAAGCGCTTGGTCCGCACCAGTTACGAGCAGTGTTTGCTCTGCTTTCTCGCTTACAGGGTAACCAACGATGCCAAGCTCAAAGTCTGGCGTAATTTTTTTGATCGCTTCTTCATCCCATGCGCCTTTGCCTGTCATGAATGCTGCTTTGCCCGAAGCGAAGTCACTTACTTCAGCATTGCTGTCACGCTCAAGCGGTTTGTTCGTGCCATGTTTTACAGTCGTATCGATGAAGCTGAAGAAGTTGTCTTTCAATACAGGATGATCATTGAACGTTGTGTCGCCGGCAATAAATTTGCCAACCAATTCTTTCGGCGTGATGCCTGCATCTTCAGCAGCCGCATTCACGAAGTTTTGGAAAATATGTTTCCATACCCACCACTCTTTATAAGCGTTGGCAAACGGCGTGATGCCTTTTGCTTCAAGCTTCGCGATCGCATCCTCCATTTGGGAGGTTGTTTTCGGCACTTCAGTAATGCCTGCTTCCGCAAGCAGTTTTTTGTTGTAAACCATGTTCATCAGATTGCCTTTGACCGGGAAGCCAAGCACCTTGCCGTCTTTGGAGCTCATGTTGATTTTGACAGAATCGGTCATTGCAGCCGCAAGCGGCTCGTTAGTCAAATCCGCGCTGTATTCAGCAAAAGTGTCGATATCTCCGCCCGCAGTCGTTTGGAATACGTCCGGCGTGCTTCCTGCAGCGATTTTCGATTTTAGAACCGTATTATAGTCGGCTTGCATAATTTCTAGATTGATTGTAACGTTTGGTTTTACTTTTTTGTATTCTGCGATGTATGCATTGAAAGCATCTGTGTATTCTGGAGAGGCAGTAAACATATTGATTGTGACTGGCTTATCCGTGGCTTCCGTATTATCACCGGTATTTGTACCCTCGTTGTTGCCTGTCGTATTGTTCTTGTCGCTGCCGCAAGCAGCCAGTATTCCGATAATCAGCACTAGGCTGACGGACAGTGCCAGAAATCTTTTAAACATTGTAATGCCCCCATTTCCTTCATTGATTGTGGTCTACGATGCCTATTTTAAAGAAAAAGAAATAGGATAAGAATGCACATAAGTGAATAGTTAAGGGTAAAAAAGTGTCATGCTGCATGCAGTTCACTTTTTAACCGTTCACTTCGAGGACCGATACTCGGTTGGCGACAACGAATAATAGTTGCGGAATGCCTTGCTAAAATAGTTCTTATCCTTGTATCCCAGCATTTCCGAAATATCTTGGATTTTCAGGTTTGGATCGTCCAGCAGCTCCTTCGCCTTGTCCATTCGAACCCTTTGTACATACTCATGAATCCCAAAACCGAACTGCTGCTTAAACAGCTTCATCAAATATTCCCTGCTCAAAAAATACTTGTCCGCAAACATTGAAATTTTGATTTCCTCAAAGTAATGATTGTCGATATAGGTTTTAATATCCCCTACTTCAAACGGCTGATTCGTCATCTGGGATTTCCTAATTTCACCGCTGAAATAATCCAAAATTCCACTTAAAAGCTGCTCGAATTGATCAATATTTGCAAAATCAGTAAAAATGCCGATATCCCGCAGCGCATGGTCACCCCTTAGCGGCAGTTCCTCCTGGTTAACACCCAGCTCAATCGCCATATCGTTTAGCAAAATGACGAATTCATGCAGCGCGCGGTCCGCTTCGCAGATATTAAACCGATCCGAGGAGCGCCATTTTTTCACATAATCGCTCAAAATCGTTTTGGCATTATGTACATTGCCGCTTTCCAGCGCGCTGCGAATGACGAGAATCCGACTGGTTAAGGACTGACTGTCCTTAGGTAGCGCTAATTTATCAGAAGCACTCGCAACAATTGCACCCTTCAGCTTAAGCAGATCAATTCCGCTAATGGATGCTTTGGCCGCTTCATACGAGGAAGCGAGCTCCAGCGCTTCTGTCGTAGAATGTCCGATACCGACAGCTACGATCACGCCGAATAGCTCCTTTAAGGTGGAAACTACTTTATTTAACTGATGCATGGAGCGATAAGCGATATCCTCCGGGTACCCGCCCTTCATCGTTAGAATCGCAATTAGCTCACGCTCCTGCTTCGGACTGGCGAAGCTGAATGCCCCGAAATGATCACCCGCAATTTCATTCATCACATTGGCCACCGCAAAATGCAGCAAATCCGTGTCCTCATGGAATCGGCTCTTTCTAATCTGCTCCAAATTGAGCACCCGCAGCACGACGGCCGTAAAACGATTGCTTGGGTCGTCCGCGCCGATCAACGGCAGGAAAGCTTCATTCGACTGGCTCTTGAAGCTCCGCTCAATAATGGATTGATACACTTTCTCCTTCAGGCGCGGCAGCGACATATTTAGCGTGATGTTGCGATTAATAAAATCGCTCTCTTTCTTTCGCTTCGCATCCAGCACATCGATCGCCTTGCGCAGCGATTGATTCAAATCCTGCCGATTTACCGGCTTTAGCAAATAATCGACAACCTTGGAGCGAATCGCCTGACGCGTATACTCAAAGTCGTTGTAGCCGCTTATGACAATCGTCAGCAAATCGGGATAATCGCGCTCTATGATTTGCAGAAGCTCCATTCCATTCAGCTCCGGCATCTTCATATCCACCATGGCCAGATCGATTTTTTGCTCAGCCAGCATCGCAAGACCGACCTTCCCGTCCGTCGCCTCCAGCACCTCTGAAACGCCTAATCCCTTCCAATCGCCTAAAATACGAATCGCCTCGCGAAGCGGCTCTTCATCATCAATTATGAGTACACTATACATGGCTCACGCCCCCCAGCGGTAATAACATTTCCATCTCCGTGCCTGTCTTATCCGTATGGATAATCAGCTCTGCTTCATCCCCGTAAAGAAGTTTCAGCCGCGTATTCAAGTTAACGAGACCGATGCTCTCGTTCTCATCCTCACGGTCCTTCCACTCATTTAAAAAGGATTTCCGCACCTGCTCCAGCCGCTCGGGCGTGAAGCCCGGCCCATTATCCCTTACCGAAATAACGGCATGTGAATCGGTTATTACGGCACGAATATCGATCGTAATGGTGCTCGATACCTTTTCCAGCGCATGCTTGATCGAATTTTCTACAAGCGTCTGAATAGACAGCTTTGGAATTTCCAATTCCAGCATCGAATCCTGCCAATCATAGGTCACCTGCAAACGACTGCCGAAGCGCGCCTTCTGGAGAGACAGGTAGTTCTCAATATGCTTCAGTTCCTCTCTTGCCCGCACGATATCCTTCCCGCTAATGCAGTAACGCAGCGTAAGCGCCAAAGCATCGATCATATCGGCTATGTCATAACGTTCGTTTTTCAAAGCTTTTGTCGAGATTGCTTGCAGCGCATTATATAAGAAATGGGGATTAATTTCGGCCTCCAGCGCCTTTAATATCGCATTTTTCTCAACCAGCTTCATTTTGTAGCGTTCATTAATCAAATCATTCGTACGTCTCACCATTAAGTTGAAATGACGTGATAAATAAGCAATTTCGTCTCTGCCCTTCACCTCGGCTTCTGCATCAAAATCACCTGTACTAAAACGGTTCATGTGATAGGACAGCTTCTGCAGCGGCTTCGTAATCGCATTGGAGAAATAAGTCACGCCGATCGTGGACAGCAGCAGGAATAGAAAACCGATAATAAAGCTTAGATTCCGTGTCGTCCTTGCCGCCTCATAAATTTGCGAGTATGGAATCGGCTTAACAAGCTTCCAGCCCTCCTGTTCACCGATATCGTAGACAACAAGATACTTCTGACCCGCCTCCGACCACGTTAACTGGCCGTTTGGCTTATCCGTCAGCTTATCCGCTAAATCCATCGATTCCGCCCTTTTATAAAAGCTTTTGTCATCCGTATAAAACGGTTCGTTGTCCGGGCTTAAGAATAATAAATGCTGGCCCTCGTCAAAAGGAATATCCTTTAGGATCTCATCGCTTACCGAGGAATCGAAATAAAAAGACAGGACCGCTTGCGGCTGCCTGGATACGATGGAGCGCAATACCCTGTGATAAGCCATAAAGGTGTCTTCTGTCTGAATGGGATAGCCTACCTCGGACTCAGGCTCTACAAAGGACTGATAGGAGCGGTTGAAGGGGCTTTCCATTGCCTTCGAATACCATGACAATTCAGAAATCCCCGGCTCCGTGCCCGTTCGTACCGAGATATTGTAGTTTTCCTGGGAAATAGAATAATATTTTTTCTCCTTTACGACGTAAAGATAAATCGCTTGAAGGTCATTCCGTGAATAATAAAGCTGGCGCAAATAATTTTCCAAATACATCTTAGAGGCATAGTCCTCCGATTCGTGCATGATGGCATACGTAATCTCATCGAACCGGATTTGCGGGAGCGAGAGCTGCTCCATTCCTTTCAAATAATCCTCCATATTCTGATTGACGAGCAGCAGGTTATTGGATGTGCTGGCGATGCTGTTCGTCACGGACTCCTTCTGGAACATCTGATATGAAATAAAAGTCAACGACGCGACAACGAGTATAATAATGGTCGTGAAAAGCAAAATAAGCTTGTTCACCAGTCGTCTATTCACGCGCTCGACCATTGCCAATGCTGCTTTAAACGTTTTCGTTATAATGGTCTTCTCATCCTTTCATCGCATCATTCCGTTCACCTTTTTACCCCTAACTGATTTCTTAAATCCATTTTGCCGGGCGGATGGCTGTTTTATAATACACATTATAGCTAATCCCGCTTTTTTGAAATATAAATTTAGATGAACTCCGTAGAAAAGAGGTGCGACGATGTTTAAAGCATTAGGTAGAAAATGGAGCGAAAAGCTTGAATTCGGCATCTTCACCTTGCCTGTATTAATTTGTATCGCCGTCGCGTTTTACATTCCGTTCGCGATGACCATTCGATATTCCATGACCAAATGGAACGGGATTTCCAAACATCCGAAGTTTGTTGGCCTTGATAACTTCAAGCAAATTTTCATGGGCGACACGAACTTTGCGAACTCCGCATGGTTTACGATCAAATATGCGGTCCTTTATATCGTCATTGTCAATGTTCTTGCCATATTGCTTGCTGTCGTACTCGACATGAAGCTGAAAAGCTCCTCGTGGCTGCGTGCAGCATTCTTTATCCCTTATATTCTTAGCTTGGTTATTGTCGGCTTTATCTGGAAATTCATTTTCATGCAGGGCTTTGAATCGCTCGCGCAGAGCACAGGCTGGGGCATATTCGATCTTAGCTGGCTCGGCGAACCGGGGCTCGCCTTCGTCTCGATCCTGCTCGTATCCATCTGGCAATCGATCGGCTTTTATTTAGTTATTTACATTGCCGGCTTACAGTCCGTGCCTGACGATTTGAAGGAAGCCGCGACGGTAGACGGAGCAGGCCCGGTAAGACGCTTCTTCAGCATTACGCTGCCGCTGCTTGCGCCATCGATTACGATTTCGGTATTTATGGCTTTAACAAACTCCATCAAAGTATTCGATGTCATTCTGTCGCTGACTGGCGGCGGACCTGGCGGTACGACATACAGCATCGCGTATGACATTTATAGAGATACGTTCCAAAACAATCTTTACGGCTACGGTACGGCAAAAGCGCTTATTTTGTTCGTTGCTGTATTGTTCGTAACAATCATTCAATTGACGCTCTTCAAACGCAGGGAGGTTGAAGCCTGATGAAAACGCAAAGCAAAGCAAGAGCAGGTCGCATTGTACTGGAAATCGTTATGGTGCTCCTCTCGCTCGTGTTTCTATACCCGTTGTTCTTGGCCATCAACAACTCGTTCAAGAGCTTTGGCGAGGTCATGACCGACGTCGTTGCCCTGCCGAAGCAGCTCGTATTCGAAAACTATTCCTATGTATGGTCGTTCATCAACTATCCGAAGCTGTTTCTCAACAACTTCATTATTACAACCGTAGGGCTTGCGGGGATCATTCTCGTCTCCTCGATTGCCGCTTACAAGCTGGCTAGAACGAAAACGCGCTGGAGCGCACTGCTTTATCTCGTGTGCATCATGCCGATGCTCATCCCGTTTCAATCGATCATGCTTACGGTTTTGCAGCTGGCTAAGGACTTAAACCTATCCGAGAGCACATGGGGACTCGGCATTCTTTACTGGGGCTTTGGCGCCCCGCTCGCCGTCTTCATTTACCACGGCTTTGTGAAGGGGATTCCGAAGGAAATTGACGAAAGCGCGACAATTGACGGCGCATCCGGCTTCAAGCTGTTCTTTCTCGTGATCTTCCCGCTGCTGAAGTCGGTTACAACGACAATCATCATTATCGATGTCATGTGGATTTGGAATGACTTCTTGCTTCCGCTTCTTATGGTTAACGGCTCGCCTGATACCAAAACATTGACGCTCGCAGCCTATACCTTTGTCGGTCAATACACTTCCGACTGGCAGTATGCAATGACTGCTATGGTTATGGCCGTGCTGCCATCGATCGTCGTATTTATCTTCTTGCAAAAATACATCGTTAAAGGCGTTGTCGCCGGAGCGGTGAAAGGTTAATATCTCAAACGACAAGAGGCAGCTCCAAAGTCATGGACTTTGGAGCTGTTTTTTTCTAGCTGCAAGATACGACTCAAATTCCGGATATATGCGACCAAGTGTTTGATTTATTAAGCCGTTTCCAGCATGTTTTTAAAAACCAATTCTTTAATTTGCTTCGGGTACTTCCTCCCCGTTCGGTGTGTAATACTAAGTGATACTTAGCATTACATATTTGGTATTCGGACTAAATGTCTTGACGATATTGGGCTTTCCAGACGTCGTCTCATTCGTTTCGACTGTCACGGTTCCAGCAGAAAGCCAAGGAAAGTTAGATCCCACGACAGCCTTATCTAGCAGTTCTGGTCGTATTCAAACGCGTGATATCCAAGCGCAGCCGCATCAAGCCCGAATAACTTATAAATGCTTTTATTACAAAAAGCCCCTACCGGCGAATGATCGCCAAGTACGGGCTTTTTTGGGTTAGGCTCTTCGAGCAGTGGGGAGATTATAGCACTAGCAGCAGTAATAGCAACGCAAGCAGTGCGGGCAGGCCTTGTGCGACGAGAATCGACTTCTTCGCTGTTAATCCGCCGTAAACAGCGGCCACAAGAACACAGATTAAGAAGAAAAGCTGGATTTGATGGCCGAAGCCGGCATTCGGATGAATAAGCCCCTTAAATCGGCCTTTCGATTGAGAACTGCTCGCCAAGCTTCGCATAATCGCTTCCCGCCAAGCGGCTGACCGGCTTCAAAGCCTTGGCATCGATGCGTCCGTTTTCATACAAGGCTTCATCAATATGAAAACGAACGACTCGGCCAATTAGAAGGTCGCATGCCGGTGATTCTGCGCTGCCGCCAAGCGGGAGCGCTTGCTCCAGCACACATTCCATGCGGATTCTCGCCTCGGCCACCCCGGGCACGCTTATCGCTTGGCTTGCCACGGGCGTTAATCCCGCGAGCACAACCTCGCTCTCCTCCGCCGGCAAATTCGCCGCCGTTACATTGATCGCTTCGACGTAGCTCTCATCCGATATATGGACAACGAACTCCCCTGCGCTGACGGCATTTCGGGCGGTGTCCTTTTGGACACCGCCCGGTTTGCGCTGTACGGATACCGCCACCATTGGCGGATTTGCCGTCACGATATTGAAGAAGCTGAAAGGTGCTGCATTCAGCACCCCTTCGCTAGATCGCGTCGTAACAAAGGCGATGGGTCTTGGCACAATGCTGCCGATGAGCAGCTTATAATTGTCCTGCACGCTCTGGCTCGCTGGATCAATGGTTTTCACGAACAGCCCCCCTTTTACGGCAATAAGTTACAATTAATTAGTCCTTGAAAGCTTCTTTATACCAAGCAGCTGCGGCTGCTACTTCGGAGCTCGTCAGCTGATGACCGAACTGCTCCCAGTGGAGATTGACGGCTGCGCCCGCTCCTTGCAGCAAACGGTTAAGCTCTTCGGTTTCCTGCGGCGTGCACAGCGGATCATTTGACCCTGCGCCGATAAAACAAGGAACGCCAGTCAGATCAGGCAGCTCTAAGCCGCGGATCGGTACCATGGGATGATGCAATATTGCCCCGCTCAGCGTGCCTTTATAGTGGAACATGAGACTTGCCGCGATATTCGCGCCGTTGGAATAACCAACCGCTACAAGATTGCTCCGGTCAAAGCCATACTCTACAGCGGCGCTATCCAGAAAATCATTCAGCTCCTTCGTGCGGAAACGCAGATCCTCTAAATCGAATACGCCTTCAGCAAGCCTGCGGAAATAACGAGGCATCCCATTCTCGAGTACGTTGCCCCGTACACTGAGTACAGACGACGCAGGCGATATCCGTTCGGCGAGCGGGAGTAAATCCCGCTCGGTGCCTCCCGTGCCATGCAAGAGCAGCAGTACTGGCGCAGTTTGATCCGATCCTTGTTTAAAAATATGCTTCATCATTTGTCCTCCTCCAGTACCCTTACTTCAAATGGCGATAATAATTGCTCGATTTGTGTGCGATGCCCTTCAAACCATTCAGGAAGCATGAGTTTCTCGCCCAAGTGCGCCGTCTCTTCATCACGGGAGAAGCCCGGAGGATCCGTTGCAATCTCGAATAAAATGCCGCCCGTTTCCCGGAAATAGATGGCGTTAAAATATTGCCGGTCTACGATTGGCGTAGGCTGAAAGCCATTGCTTTCCACGTGGCTTCTCCACAGCGCATGCTCTGCGTCATCTTTTGCCCGCCAAGCGATGTGATGGACCGTTCCTGCTCCGCCGTGGCCGGGCTCCATGCTTGCGATGTTGACGTCGATGATGTTGCCTAGATCTCCTGTCGACTGAAAACGGACATAGCCGCCTTCTTCGCCGACCTTCGTAAGCCCCATCACATTGACGAGCAGCTCTGCGGTTTGAGCAGGGGCCGTACTGTACAGGATGGCTCCGCCGAACCCTTTAATCGCTTTATCTGCCGAGACGCCGCCAAAAGCCCACTTGCTTTGCGCACCCTGTTCACGGGCTACGATTTCAAGCTTCAAGCCGTCCGGATCTTCGAATTGCAAATAATTTTCGCCGAATCTGGCCGATTGCGTAAATTCAACATGCAGCTTAGCCAGCCGCTCCTTCCAGAAATCAAATGCATCTGCTGGCACCACATAAGTCGTGTAACCGACTTGACCGCCACCAATCTTTCCTTTGCGTGAATTCTCCCAAGGGAAAAACGTAATAATGGTGCCAGGACTGCCTACTTCATCGCCAAAGTACAGATGATATACCTCTGGGGCATCAAAGTTAATTGTTTTCTTAATTAATCGAAGTCCAAGCACTCCTGCGTAAAAATCTGCCGTAACCTGTGCGTTTCTTACAAAAGCAGTAATATGGTGGATACCAGTCGTTTGGGTTGTCATATCAGGTTCACTCCTTATTTTATATGAATATCGAAAGTAATGTAACTAACGAAATTACCGATTAACGAATGATTGCGTCAAGTGAATATTCGCCCGCTCCCGTTAATGCAATACCTATAGCAATGGCTAAGAGCACGAGATTATATTCATAACCGTTGGCAGTAGCCCAAAGCCCGTTCTGTCCATGCACCTTTACGATAGCGACCAACATGGTGAGCACGATCAGCGCTGCGGCAAGCGGAGTGAGTAAGCCTGCTGCGAATAAGATCCCGCCGACCAGCTCCATCAAACCGGCAACAACGGCCATTGCCACGCCTGGCTTAACGCCAATGGACTCTAACCAGCCGCCCGTTCCTTTTGGACCATAACCTCCGAACCAACCAAACAGCTTCTGTGCGCCATGCCCTACGAACAACAATCCGACAACCAGACGAACGATCAACAATCCCAATGCAATACTCATTTTAAATTCCTCCATTTTTGTTTTATTGTTTTTATTACCAATTAAAGAATCTCTAATTTAAGATATATGGCAAGCGATTACGGCTTCCAGCTTCCTTTGACTGCTGGATACCATTTACTTGATATAAATAAGGGGCTGTTTTCTTTAAGCGTACATTCTTATATCTCAAGCGTAAACGGCTGACGCCGTCCTTGGCGGCAAAAGCTCGTTTCGCGGTGAAATATAAGCATCGTATAAGGTTGAATTTTATACTTTCTTATATTTTAAAATAAAGCCCCGCTACTTGTAATGCTCCTGTGCAAATCTCCCCAGCTTCTTGAGCAGCTTGCTCGCGAGCTGTTTCTCTTCCGGTGATAGTCCGCCTACCGCATGCTCGATCGTTTCTTGATGTGCTGGAAACACATCCTCCACGAATTGCTTGCCTTGATCAGTCAGCTCCGCATAAATGAGTCGTCTGTCTTCCGTTGATGCTCTGCGGCGTACCGCCTGTTTCTTCTCCAGCTTATCCACTACATACGTAATGTTGCCGCTGCTCATCAGTACCTTCTCGCCGATTTGCTGCAAGGGCTGCGGTCCTTTGTGATATAAAAGCTCCAGCACGCCGAACTCCGTGCGGTTCAAGCCATTCTTACGAATATCGCGATCCGCATGTGCGTTTACCCACTGGGTCGCTCTAGACAGCGCGATGAAGAGCTCTAATGAATCATTTGGTTTTTGATTTTCCTTTGCCATGATTATCACTCCCTTCTGCGCTGCATTTATCTTTAATTTAATTATCTTGAATTAAAGATAATATATTTTGAACCAACTGTCAACACCTTTTCTAAAAATGATAATATTCATTTGATTCCGTGCCGCAGTCACAGCCTTACACACAACGACACGTATTACATTATGCCTCTATAATGCAATCTCCATCCGACGACCATCAGGTTCATCAGCCATCCACCGCATAACTGGTTGCAAATGCGTTTCCTTTCAGCCAATATCAACTTATAAGGGAGGCGAAATCAATGCTGCATATTGTAAATGGGGACTCTGTCGGAAATAAGCTGAAGGAAGCCGGCGCTCAAGGTGATGTACTCGTGTGGAGGGAAATGTATACGGAAGGCCCCGTATTTCTCCAGCCGGAGCTGCCTGCGAATAGGATAGCTCGAGGCGAATACATGGAGCAAGCAATCGGCATACCTTTGGAAGAATGGCAGAAATCCGCGGAAGCACAGGAAAAACAGCTTGCGGGCTATCATCTTTATGATGATATCGTGCTTTGGTTCGAGCATGACCTGTTTGACCAGACCATTCTGAGCTATTTGCTGCATTGGTTTTCGCAGCGAAGCTTAGGCAAAACGAGGCTTCATTTGTTAAGCATCAATCAGTTCCCGGGCATCCCGTTATTTCATGGCTTAGGACAGCTCTCCGCTGCCGAGCTGTCCAGCCTCATGAATACCTGGGAAGAAATTAGCGGCGAGCAGCTAACGCTAGGCAAAAAAGCATGGGAGGCATACACAGCAAAGACACCAGAGGCGATCCCCGCGCTGCTTCGTGAGGATACCTCTGCCCTTCCTTTCCTGGAGGATGCGTTCAAGCTGCATTTATCCCGTTACCCTTCCGTGCAGAACGGCCTTGGCGTTATCGAGCAAACGACGCTCGAGCTGCTTGCGACAGGAATCGATACGCCTATGCGGCTCTTTCAACAAACAGGCGACAAGCATCACGTGCTTGGCATGGGCGATATCCAGTATTGGTTTTGTCTGCGGCAGCTCTCTCAAGGAGCTCATCCGCTCATTGCCCTTGAAACCAGCGTCAGCATCCCAGGCTTGTACGATTCACCCCAAAGCTTCCTGCATTCAAAAGTAAGCTTAACTAAGCTGGGTGCTGAGATTGTTAGCAACGGCAAGGATTGGGCAAGCATACACGGTATCCATAAATGGTTCGGCGGCGTCTTGCTTTACGGTCTTAATCCTCCATGGCGATGGGACAACAAGCATTCCGCAATCGTTCACTCCTAGCTCAAACAGCCTGCCGAGGAACCCCGGCAGGCTGTTTGATGTTTACCTCCACCAAACGGAAGAGGGATATGACGCCGCTTGGATCAGCACGGTCTCGCCAATTTTGGGAGTCGAAATTCTCGCGTTACGTTCCTTGGCAGCCTTCACGGCGCGTTCCACTGGATCTGTCCAGCTATGCAGCGCCAGCGTGAAAGCTCCCCAGTGTATCGGAATCATTACTGCCCCACGCACGTCCAAATGAGCTTGTATGGTTTCTTCGGGCATCATATGAATGGCAGCCCAGCGCTCGTCATACTGTCCGCATTCCATTAAAGTAAGGTCAAACGGCCCGTATTTATCGCCAATTTCTTTGAAATGGGGGCCGTAACCGCTATCCCCGCTAAAAAAGACCTTTGCCTCGCGTCCATGTATGACCCAGGAACACCACAGCGTGGCGTCACGATCCGTCAGGCTCCTGCCGGAAAAATGCCGCGCCGGCGTACAAGCCAGCCTGAGTCCTTCATAGTCAAACTCATCCCACCAATCATGTTCCTCTATGTTGGCTGGATTGACTCCCCACATTACCAAATGAGGCGCCACCCCTAGCGGAACGATAAACCGCTTCACCTTATCTTTCAGCTTAACTATCGAACCATAATCCAAATGGTCATAATGATCATGAGAAATCAGTACCGCATCGATCACCGGCAGCTTCTCGATTTCAAACGGCAGCTTGCTGTTGAATCTTTTTCCGCCAATGAACGGAAACGGGGAAGGCGCATTGCCGAACATCGGATCAAGCAGCAGGTTTTTTCCGTCCAACTGCAGCATTGCCGCGGAATGGCCGAACCAGGTAAGCTTAGGCTGCCGGACGCCCCGCTTTGAATAGGCATCGCTCATATTCTCGATGACAATCGGCTTACCAGGCTTTGCATGGGGATTGCCTCTAATGAACGCAATAAGCAGCTTAAGCTTTTCGCTTGTCGTGGTGTCCATCACGGTAGGAATTGCATTTCTGAACTTCTTGCTTGCGTACTGCTTCGAACCGCTCAGCTGCTCCCGCCTTTCCTTGGATGGTCTGGCCCCGAACGCAGGGTAATATTGCAGCAGCAAAAAGACAGCGAGTACACAAACAGCAAGAATACCAATCGTTATGAACATTTTATCTAACCTCTTCCGTCTTCGCTTTATAATCACAGAAAAAACCGCTATTGAAGTATACGTTACTACTTCAACAACGGTTTTATCAAGTTTACGTTAAAGTCAGCCTAGGCTCTTCTTGTTCCTCGCAAAATGGCGCTTAAGATCAGTACGACCACAATGGCCCCGATAATGGCTGGGATGAGAGCGAACCCGCCAACCGATGGACCCCATGCACCAAGAAGAAGCGTACCTAACCAAGCCCCGATAAAGCCGGCTATGATGTTACCGATAATTCCTCCCGGAACGTCACGCCCTACCAATAAGCCGCCTAACCAACCGATGACCCCACCAACGATTATCGTCCATAAAAGACCCATATTCATCTTCCCCTCTCTGTCTTGCGATATAACTAAGAGTAACCTCTACAGCACCCTTTGAAACAAAACAAAGAGGTATAAAATATGGAAGCTGCGTAAAGAAGGGGCAATTTCGTCCCAATCATCGCAAGAACACAAAGGGTCTAATCCGCCGGGAGCGTTACCTCAAACAAAGAGCCTTCATGCAGCCGGCTTGCTACCGTGACACCGCCGCGGTGCAGCTCAACGATTTTTTTCACGATCGACAAACCGAGCCCGCTCCCGTCGGCTGTCCTCGTACGCTGTTTATCGCCTTTATAGAAGCGTTCGAAAATACGCAGCTGATCTTCCTTAGATATCCCGATTCCGCTATCGGAAATACTCACTTTGATTTCATTGGCTATCCGATGCAGAACGATTTTTATGCTCCCTTGCGCGGGGGTGAACTTGATTGCGTTATGGATGAGGTTCATCCACACCTGGCTGAGCATCTCTTCATTGGCCACAATGTCGGTTTCCTTCAGCTCGAGTTCGAGCTCCAGCTCCTTCTCCAGCCACTGCGGCTCGCAAGCCAGCACAATGTTCTCAAGCTGCGTATCGAGGCGATAGCGCTTCGTATCAAGCTGCTGCTGCTCAGCTTCAAGCGTGGTCAGCTTGAGCAGATTATCGCTGATTTTGGACAGACTCGTCGTTTCCATTTCAATGATGGATAAATAATGCCGCTGTTCCTCCGGGCTAAGGTCCTCGCGCTGCAGCGTGCTCGCAAACCCTCGAATAGAGGTTAGAGGAGATTGAATTTCATGCGAGACATTTGAAATGAATTCTTGGCGCAGCAGCTCAACCTGCTTGAGCTCATGGGCCATGTCATTAATAGACTCGATGAAAGCGCCAATTTGCCCGTGATATTTCTTGTCTCGGTCGAGCATGACATTGAAATCGCCTTTGGCCATCCGCTTTAACGCATCCATCATTTCGACCCAAACGAGCCTTTGCTTCGAATGGGTGAACAAGTTGATGATCACGACCAGCAAAATTAAGATGAGAACGCCCAGTCCCCAGTTTACGAGCTGTAAAACATATTCAGGCAAATCCACCACATGGCTGGCATAGTACCAATCTGTTAACCAATAAGCAAGTGAGAAAGCGGCGCCGCTGAATAGGAATACCATGGCCGTGGACCCTGCGACGCGCAGCGCAATCTGGACTTTGGATAATCGACGCTTCATTTTAATGCCTCCAACCGATAGCCCAGGCCGCGAATCGTACTGATTTTGATCGAAACATCCCATGCCACAAACCGCTCGCGCAGCCGGTTAATATGAACGTCGAGCGTTCGTTCGTTGCCATCAAAATCATAACCCCAGATGGCTTCGATGAGCTGGTTCCGTGTCAATGTCCGTCCAAGGCGGCTGATTAGCATGAACAGCAGCTCAAACTCCTTCGGGGGAAGGTTCATATATTCGGCATTCACTCTCACCTCATACGTCTGGCGATCCAGCGTCAGCTCTGCAACGGTCACCTGCTGCGATACTGCAATCCGGTAGCGCTTGAGCAGCGCCTTAACCCGGACGGTCAGCTCCGCAGGGTCAAACGGCTTCACTAAATAATCGTCCGTGCCCAGATTGAAGCCCTTTAGCTTATCACCCATTTCGCCTTTGGCCGTCAGCATCAGCAGAGGGATATCGTATTGCTTGCGCAGCTCTTTGCACAGCTCCCAGCCGTCCATGTTCGGCATCATGATATCCAAAATAACCATATCAGCGGGCAAATTCTCCATCTGGGCAAGCGCTGCTTGCCCGTCTGGCGCTTCTTGTACGAGCAGGCCCTCCTTCTGCAAAATAACGCGGACAAGCTCCCGTATATGCGGATCGTCGTCTACAACGAGCAAGTAGCCCATCTCATCGCCCCCATCTCTCGCTTATGATGCCGTTTTGTTCATGCGAAGCTGTCCATTGGCAAACTCGCGATACATCGTATGGCTCGCATACAGCTGATCATGCGTTCCGACGCCTGTAATGACTCCCTTTTCTAAAAATACGATCGAATCCGCATCCACAACCGTCGACAATCGATGGGCAATGACGACCGTTGTCCGCCCGATCATCAGATTTTTGAGCGCGTCCTGCACAACCTCTTCCGATTTGCTGTCTAAATTCGACGTCGCTTCATCGAGCATCAGAATATGCGGGTCCCGCAGCAGCGCTCTGGCAATCGCAATCCGCTGCCTTTGTCCGCCGGAGAGCTTGATACCGCGCTCCCCAACCTCTGTTTCATAGCCGCTTGGCAATGCTTCGATAAATCCATCCGCATACGCCATTCGAGCAGCCTGCTCAATCTCCTCTTGTGTCACGTCGCGGATCAAGCCATAACATAAATTATCTCTTATCGTTCCCGCAATAATTGGACTTTCCTGCGAAACATAGCCGATCTGGCTTCGCCACGAGCGCAGCGAGGCATCCCGGATGTCCGTACCGCCAAGGCGGATAGCGCCCGAGCTTGGATCGTAGAAACGCTCCAGCAGGGAGAACAGCGTCGTCTTGCCGCTGCCGCTGGGCCCGACAAGTGCCGTCACCTTGCCCGCTTCTATCGTTAAGCTTACATCCCGAAGGATCGGCTCCTCCGGTTTATACGCAAAGGAAACATTCTCTACCTGCAGCGTTTGGTTCATTTCCGTAACGGCCTTGCCGCTGTCCTGGTCTTCCTCTTCCGATTCTATAATGCCAATAATGCTCTCCGTCGCACCCATCGCCTTCTGAAATTGCGTAAAGAACTGCGAAATTTGCGTAATCGGCAGCACAATTTGGAACAGATACATGATGAACGCGACTAATTCGCCCGCAGTCATAGCGCCGGATGAAACCTGCACGCCGCCAAACCCGATCAGGCAAACGAGCAGCAATAATATAATAAACGAGACGATCGGCGAAATAAGCGCCTGCATGCGGGCTTCTTTCAAGCCGAAGCCGAACAAATTTTGAATGCCGATGCGACCCTGCTCGTATTCGGCGGGCTCGGAGCCAGATGCCTTCACCAAACGAATTTCCGAGACGACCCGGTTCACGACCGAGGTAAATCTGGCGTTTTCTGCTTGCGTCGACTTGGATATACTGTACATTTTGCGGCCGATTGGCACCATAATTAAAGCAGCTACCGGAAAAACGGTAAGCATAATCAGCGTCATTTGCCAGTTCATATAGAACAGGATCGACAACGCTCCGATAATCGACAAAATTCCAGTGAAAAAGCCGGTTACATGCTCCGTAATAAGGCCCTTCAGCAGCGCCGTATCGTTCGTTAATCGGCTAATCGTATCGCCGGAAGACTTATTGTCATAGTATGGAACCGGCAAGCGCAGAAGCTTGCTCCATAGGCGTTCGCGAATCGATGACACGATTTTGTTGCCGCTGTAATGCAGCAAATAAACCGAAACGCCGCCAGACACGACCTGTGCGATAAAAGCGGCAGCCATGCCGACGATTTGCATCGTGCTCAATGAGCCAAGCGAGAAGCCGTTGACCATGTTTTTCGTAAATAAAGGAATCGTCAAACTTACAAGCGTCGTAATTACGCTAAGTATAACCGCCACGGACAGCATTAATTTTGGAGGGTTCGTCTCCATAATGAGTCCTATGAATCGCTTAACATTGCTTTTTTTATCGTTCATCGGTATCACTCCTGTTTCTCTATTCTCTCCACCACGATTCTTAGTTTACCTTTCTTATTTAAACGCAATTTAAACGACGGCTTTACATTTATCGGCATCCATACCCTACTTCACGGACGGCTTCTTTATATGGTAAATTGAGGTAATGTATAAATCAATAAATATCCGTTTACATGCAATTTTAGGGGGCTTCTTATGAACGAAGAGCAGGTTGTTATAGGAATCGACGGGGGCGGGACGGTTACCCGTGTCATGGTTTGTAATCTTAGGGGCCATGTGCTTTCTTATATAGAGCGAGGCTCCGCTTCCTTCTACAAGGATGAGAACGCTGTTCAAAATGTACAAGGAGCCATATCAGAGGCGCTGCGGCAAGCGAATCGAACGAATGATCACGTGCAAGCGCTAGTCGCTGGCATAGCCGGTTTTGATGCGCCGAACGATCTGGAATGGATTACGCCTTTAACGGACTTGCCCGGCTTGACCTGCCCGAAATGGCATGTCAACGATGCGGTATCCGCCCATTCCGGCGCCTTGATGGGCGAGCCCGGCATCGTTGTTATCGCCGGCACGGGTTCCATTATTGTAGGGATAACAGAGGACGGCCAATTCATACGCAATTATGATTTTCACCATTATGCCGCAAGCGCTGCCCGGTTTATCGCCTATGATGCCGTTTATGAAATATTAGCCGGCAATACGGATGATGCCGATCAGGAGCTTGTGCACGCGATGCTCGCGCATTGGGAAGTTTCATCGGTCGACGAGCTGGCTGCCGCAGCCAAAAAAGGGTTTGCCGGGGATCGCCGTGAGCGCGATAAACAGTTCGGCGAATTTGCCCCGGCCATCACCGCAGCCGCAGCGCAAGGAAGCACCGTTGCCATCCGTGTGTGCAATCGCGCCATTGACCAAATGAAGGTCGGCATCGAGCTGATTGCCGCATCCTTCGCAAGCAGCAAGGTACGCGTCACCTTCATTGGCAGCGTGGCGAACAGCCCTTATTTCTTAGAAAAGCTGGGCCAGCAGCTTTCACGCGGAAACCGCAAGCAATTCAGCGTGATGGAGCCGCAGCTCTCGCCTGTGATCGGCTCTGTCTTATTAGCCTTGAAAAACTTGAATATTCCTATTGATTCCAACGTCATCGGAAATCTGCAAATTGAATTATCCAAGTAGTATGGCTCATCATGCTCCAGCTATTGACTTTAACGTTACGTGCACCTTTATGCTGGGGAAGCTGGGGAGGTATTATTCCCAATCATTTAAAGGAGGGCTAATCCATGCCGGATCATAACGCCATTTATATGAATGAAGCAGAGCGTTATCATGAATTAATCGCGAAGCAGCCGAATTTGAAACCGGTTATTGAAGCCATCATACCGATTAAAGGATTGGATGTCGTTGATCTGGGAGCCGGATCTGGCAGGCTGACAACCGTGCTGGCTGAAGAGGCTGGATCGGTTATCGCACTCGATGCGCAGGCAGCTATGCTGCGAATTACGGCAGAGCGGCTGAACCATGCGGGACATACGAATTGGAACACGAGAGTTGCGGATCATCGAAGCTTGCCCTTGGAGAATCAAAGCGCGGATTTAATTGTGTCAGGCTGGAGCATTTGTTATTTAGGAAGCGATGAGCAGCCGGAATGGGAACTTAACATTCGGCAGGTTATGAGCGAAATCAAGCGCGTGCTCCGCCCGGGCGGAACCGTTATTCTTTTTGAAACGATGGGGACGGGCTTCGAAACGCCGAATCCCCCTAGTTTCTTAATTCCCTACTACACTGCCCTGGAGAAGGACTATGGATTCTCGCATCGCTGGATACGAACCGACTATACGTTTGACAGCACGGAGCAAGCGGAGCAGCTGACTCGCTTCTTCTTCAGCGATGAGCTGGCTGACCGGGTAGCTGCGCAGAAGCTCGTTCATCTGCAGGAATGCGCAGGGATCTGGTGGCTTCAGCTATAAGCTGTTAATCGTCAGCCGGGCTTTTGAATGCTCCAGGTCGTCATGCACCGTTTGCCCGCTACGATGACCGTTTTGAGCGGTTCATACCATTGCCCGTTCAGCTGCTCGGTCAATCCTAGTATCCGTTCCTCATTCACGAGAAAACGTCTGCTTCCGTCAGGAAGCAGATAGCGCCCATCGCCGATTGGCTGCATACTGGACTCCATGCCGATAGAAGACGCCAATCGTGCGAAAAGCTTGCCGCCAGGTGCCAGCACGCGCCAAAGCTCATTCACCATTTGCTCAAAATGAGCTTCATTGTCCGCGAAATGCAGAACTGCGCTGCTGATGACAAAGTCGAAGCTTGCGTCCGCAAAGCTCATCAGCTCGACAGGCTCAACCCGTGCCTGCTCCGACGACCAATCAGTCGCATAAGCAGCTCCCAACCTCTGAACTTCTAAAATAGCCGCCTCTGAGCGGTCGATCGCGTAAACCTCATAGCCGCTGCGAAGCAAATAGACGAGGTTTCGTCCGGAGCCGCAGCCTGCATCGAGAATTCGCATCTCCTTCGTTATTCGTCCCTTCATCAGCTGATCGAACAAATAAATATCAATCTCGCCAAAAAGCTCCTTCAGGTCCGTTATCATAAGGTCGACCCGCTTTCCTATTCATTAATAAACCTCGTAGAGGTATATCTTGGTGCGATAGATGTCGCGGCATATAATCACCTGCTCTGGCTCCCAATCCGGAAGCGCGAAGCAAACGCTGATCACATATGCGCCAGGCTTTAACTGCTCCCGAAATACCGTACTTAACCGCCGCATCGCCCCCGGATAAAGGTAACACACAACCCTATCCACATCCCGGTACGAATATGTGTATAAATCACCCCTAATAAACGATACAGGGGGCCGATTTTCGAGTTTGGCGGCCAAAAAAGATATCCACATGGGGATAACTGAATTTTCTATTCCGATGATTCGCCAGCCCCTGCAGCTTCTTCCAATCTGCAGCGCAAGCGTCCCCCAGCCCGATCCCGCCTCCACCATGATTCCACGGCCCGGCAGCCGTTTCATCAACTGGGCGATCTCCCGCCGCACAGGCGCCGATGCAGGCATGGGAGAAATCCCGTTTCGCCAGCTTACATAAACGATGGATAGCATGGCAACCAGCATCACTGCTGCCGCCGCAAGCATTACAGCCTGATAGACGAAGCTTTCCATAATAATCTCCTGACCTGTATTCAGGACGCCTGCAGCTGCCTGCTTATCTTTCTTCGCACCTGGAGCTGCGCAGCATCCTCTAGCTTTAAGACTTATTCCCTCTGCGAACCTTAAGTTGCTTGCCCTTAACCGTCGTATTTCGCATTACCTCAAGCACCAGCGACCCCTTGCCGTTCAAAATCTCCACATCCGTCACGTTATCCAATATCGTAATAATCCCGATATCATCGGCGGATACACCTTCAATTTTGGCAATCGTTCCGACGAAATCAACGGCTCTAAGCTTCTTTTTCTTGCCGCCATTAAAGTTCAGCTTCATAATCTGCTTATTTAACTGTTCGCGCTTGTCCTTTTTGAGAACCGGCCCGATATTTAGCTTCCGCTCAAAATCCTCTCGACGAAGATCAACAGCCTCTTCGGAAGGCGCTTTTGCTTTATTAATGCTAAATCCAATGTAGCTCTCTATTTCGGCTAAGCGTCTTGCATCCTTTGAAGCTGCGAAGGTGATCGCTTTGCCGGTCTTGCCTGCTCGTCCGGTTCTTCCCGTACGATGGACATAGCTCTCCTTCTCCAGCGGGATATCAAAGTTAATGACATGCGTAATATTCGTAATATCGATGCCTCTCGCAGCCACGTCCGTTGCAATAAGATAACGGAATTGCCCTCTCCGGAAAGCGTTCATTACTTCAAAGCGCTCATCCTGCTCCATTCCGCCGTGAATGCGGTCGCAAGGATAGTCCAGCTCTGCCATTTGGCGGAATACCTGATCCACGTTTTCCTGGGTGCGGCAAAAAATAATGCAGCTATCCGGGTTTTCAACAATCATCACATCTTGCAGCAGGGAAAATTTTTCCGTTTCCTTCACTTCGATAACGGAATGCTCGATCGTTGCTGTCGTTAGCCCCTCCGCTTTTATCTCCACTCGCTCTGGGTCGTTCATATATTTGTGCGACAGCTTCGCAATGTCATCCGGAAACGTAGCCGAGAACAGCATCGTCACCCGATCTGTCGGCAGCAGCTCGATAATGGACTGTACCTGCTCGATAAAGCCCATGTTCAGCATTTCATCCGCCTCATCAATGACCAGGTACTTAATGCGCTCAATAGGAAGCGTGCCCCGTTCGATATGATCATGGACGCGGCCGGGCGTTCCTACGACCATATGCGTTCTTTGCTTGAGCTCCGCTTTCTGAACATGAAAAGGGGCTTTTCCGTAAACAGCCATCGATTTAATCCGTTTGAAACGCCCGATATTCGTAATATCTTCATTAACCTGAAGAGCAAGCTCCCTAGTCGGCGTAAGCACAAGCACCTGAGGCTTGTTCTCATTCCAGTCGACCAGCTCGCATAACGGAATGCCGTAGGCTGCTGTCTTGCCGCTGCCCGTTTGGGACTTAACGACCAAATCCTGCTTCTCCAGCGCTACCGGTATGACCTCACGCTGCACCTCTGTGGGCGTTTCGTAACCCAGGCTCGTAAGTGCTCGAACAATTTCATCACTCAGGGAATAATCCGTAAACTTTATTTCACTCATCTATATACCTCTTCTACGTTTTATTAGTTATTTCATTCGCACTCTTAAGGATAGCACAATAACTTCCCTTTGGATCCCTTTATTGATCTAGTATGTTCAAACCCGCTTCTTATGCAGTCGGAGCAGCGTCAAAAACTTTCTTTTGCGCTGAAGTGATCCAATTTGCATTCCCCTCGTGAGCCTTAGTAAGAAAGCAAAACAACAAAAAGGTAAACTTCTTCATTGGGGTATTATATGGCGCGTCAGATCGCTGCTTCCAAGAGCAGTACTACAAAAAGTGAGTACTAGTTCGCTTTTGATTGGGTCATTATAATACAAGACATACCAACCAGAAAGGCATGTGAGTCCAATGCTACGATTAAACGTTACACGTGTCGGCTTCCTCATGGGCGTGTCTCTGCTCCTTGCTTCCATCATCTACTTTTTCGCTGCCAATTGGGGCGGTCTCGCCCGTGCCGATAAGATTCTCGCCTCCGCAGGAATCATGGTCCTTTTCTATGGCGCATCCTTCGTTTTTTCCAAAATGAAAATCATGCTCGGACATCACTCTTTTTTGTCCGCTATTTTTCTAGTCGGCGGCTGTATCTCGTTCGGCGTTGCCGTTGCCCTGCTTAATCAAATCTATAATTCCCATGCCGACAACTACGAGCTCTTTCTGGTCTGGTCGATTCCCGCTCTGCTGCTGGCTTTTATTACACGCTTTAATCCATTCTTCGTATTGGCTTATACGCTGGTCCATTTGATGCTGTGGCAGTACTTTTTTCCGAGCTCCCTTTATATCGCCCGCAGCGACAACGAGATTGGGCTGATCGGCTGTATGTTTGCCCTCATCAATCTCATCTTGTTCGCAATAATAGAAGCCAAACGATTTTCTTCCGCACCTCTGAAATTCGTAAGCTTCATTGTCTTCCATATTTCACTGCTCTATTTAACGAACTCCACGCAATTCGAGCTGTTTGGACCTTGGATGAATATCGTGAGCGTGGCTGCAATCGCAATTGGTTTCTATTACTTCATCAAGGTTCGTTTGGATAAGGCCATGCTTACGCTTAATGCGCTTGCCGCATCGGCTTTTGCAGTATTTAAATTTTTGGAGCTGCTGTCGGAGCATGCTTCAACTACCTTTTTTGTTCTCGGACTTCTCTTTGTAGCTGTGCTGCTGACTGGAAACTTCTTTTTCTTCCGTTTTCTGAACAAGTTGGATCCGCATGAAGCAAGCACGGATAAGCAGGAAGAAATTCTGCAAGCCGAAGCCCATCATGGCACCCTTGTTGGTAAAATCGTCTCTGCAACCGTTACCGTCATTGGCGTATTAATTGGCAGCATTTCTTTAGTTGGCTTAGTTTTTCTCGCTTCTGACGAGGTAGAGCCGCAGCATGTGCTATTTGTTATTTCTCTGCTGTTTGTGCTTCCCATGCTTCTGCTGCCCCGCCTAAACGCCGTTATCCGTTACACGGTGCTTACGATCGGATATGCCGCAGGGATGATCGCGATCGCTTGGATCGACTTGGCAGGTTTAACCTTGCTTTTCTTAGCCGTTACAGTGGCCGGTTGGTTCAGGCTTCATGGACGGGCACAGCATTTCTTCATTTATTCTTTAATCAATGTGAATATGGCAATTCTGCTTTTCCAGCTGTTCGAATACATCCAGTACTCCTATTCTTTTATCGTGATTATCTTGACAGCACTAAATGCCGTCATCTACGCAAGCCACCATTTGCTCGCTGAGGGGGCTCATAGACGGCATCTGCGTGAATGCGGATTGCTGTTCATGCTGCTCCTGCTGTTTTGGCTTACATTCATGGAGGATATATTCCCTTATTCTTATGAGCTGTTTAATCTAATAAACTTCATCGTCGTAACCGTTCTAGCCTTTCTGTTTGTCCGACGCGGCCAAGCACTCGAAGCGTCAGTTAGCTTAGCGTTTTGGTTTCTGTACTTGGCGTACAAATATTATGATTTATTCTGGACGCTGTTCCACAAGTCGGTTACCCTTGCCTTGTTAGGCATACTTGCCATTGCGGTTACGTATTTCTTCGCTTACCGGGCACGTGCGAGTGTGCCCGATGACGCCGACGCGTACAGGCATCTGCTGCGCAGAAGCCCGATTTTAATCGCCATTGTTGTTGCTCTGCAGCTTGGATACGTTGGATACCATGCGGCAACGAGCGAAGCGTTACTCTCCAGCGGCACTTCTGTTAAGCTGGCTATTGAGCCGCTGGACCCGAGATCACTGCTTCAAGGTGATTATGTACGGCTCAACTACAGCATTTCTACGCCGCCAGCAAGCATCACCGAGGAGTTGGAGGCGCACGGAGGCTCTAGGCGAATCAAGGTTGTGCTTCTGCAAGGCGATAATGGCGTATACGAACTTGAACGTATATACAAAGCCGGAGAATCGTTAACCGGCAAGGAGATCGTTATGAATGGCATCTCAAACGGCTGGGATAACATCTACTACGGGATTGAAACGTATTTTGTCCCCGAAGGCACTGGCGTCGAGACCGAACGAAATGCTCATTTTGCGTATGTAAAGGTTGGCACAAACGGTGACGCGCTCCTTGAACGATTAAGCAAAGATTAAAGTAACCGGCCTTAATATTTTCAAAAAAAAATAGCAGGACATATCCGGCCCCCATGCCGCATACGTCCTGCTATTTTTATAAATATGTCAGCTTGCTCAGATCCGGAAATTCCTCCAAATAACCGTTTCGCTCCAGCTCCATCAATGCTTTGCGAATGCTTTGCTCGTCTTCCCCCGATTGGTCCGAGAGCGCCAGCAGCCCAGCCAGCGTAATATCCTTATGTTCCTTGCAATAGGTCAGCAAACCTTTGGCTGCCCAGGATAAACGGTCATCCTGGAATTCCCCGATCATTTTACGGAAAACTTTATGTGGAATTAACTGCTCATTTACTAATGCCTGCATGGCCTTTATCGCAAGCTTTGTCGACATACGGCCCTTTTTAGCAACCTCATCTATGGTGAGCGATGCGGAATCGGCGGTGCTCGAGCTAAGTACGATATAAATCATTTGCGAATAGATATCCAAGTTCGGATTATAAAAAATTTCGGTAGAAACGGTGAAGTTTCGTACGTTACCAGGTGCAATGTCAGTGGTCATGTTCTTTCTCTCCCTTCCGATTGGTATATACCATAATAAAGGTTCGGATACAGGGTTTCAATTTAGGCTTTATTAGAAAATGTTAATCGTATCCGTCTTTGCCTTCCAATTCAATGACAGCATGATAACGGTATTTGTCCAATTCGATTCGTCCATCCTCGCTCGTTTTAACGCCTTCTGCGTTTAAGTAGAGAATCTGCATATAGCGGGCTTCTTCATCCATGATTGCAATTTCGCCCTTTGCATTAACTACTCTGTGCCAGGGAAGATTATGAATACCGCTTAGCGAATGAAGAATTCGGACCACCTGCCTTGCGCCCCTGCGGCTCCCGGCTTGCTCCGCGATTTGACCGTATGTCATAACCTTTCCTTCCGGAATGGCTTGTATGATGGCGACGACTCTATGCGTAAACGGCTGCGTGGCTCTCACTCTCCTTATGTTCATCATTTTCACATATTCTTGAGGGTTCGATTAGCTCCTTTCATCATACCTTATAGAAGGGCTTGAGCGCTGTTCAGGAATTGGATGAAAGCTGGTCAAATGATCAGGCATCACCCAAAAAGCCAAAAATTGGTGTGAAAATAGACAAAATGTATGCATTCCTCTGTTCCCGATGACAAATTGCAATATTTTTTTGCCAAAAGTAATAAATTTCTTTTTAACTTTTTGTGAAAACGATGTAGAATAGAAGCAAAGGGTTCAATCCGATTTCGTCATACTCGCTAACTCATCCTTCTCCAAGAAACTTGGGTAAGGCTGTTACTAACGCACAGTCGTCTTTTTGAAGAACTATGTGAAAAGTGTAACAAACTTTATGGATGTTCACTCACTTCTAGCGAATGACACAATTGAGACCATAACTTACTTTCAAATTAGCGTAAAGGAGGACATTCTATAATGTCACAACCATCTGCTGGACAAGAGGTCGCAGCTAGCCTCGTTGAAGAAAAGCAAACGTTAGATGTACTTGATCAATTAATGAAGCCGGAGGTTCAACAGTCGCTGACTGTGCTCGTGGACAACCTTCCGAAATTGGCTGAAATGGTAACACTAATGACCAAAGCTTATGATTTCGCACAAAACATCGCTACAGACAAAGTATTGATCAACGATTTCGCTCAAGGTATCGGTGAATTCGTCAAACCGGTTCAAGAGAAAGCAAAAGGTATCGCAGCTGCAGCAATTGAGGCTGGCGAGCGCTCACAAGAAACAGCTAACACTTCTGTTGGCTTGTTCGCTATGTTGAAAATGTTGAAGGATCCGGAAGTTCAAAAAACGCTGCGCTTTGCACAAGCTTTCCTTAGCGTACTGTCTGAACGTAAAAACGAAAAAGCATAATACACTGATTACGCATAGAACGAACGGAGGATGAACATGTCGAAGCAAATTTTAATTCTTGGTGGAGGTTACGGCGGTCTTCTTACTGCTCTAACGGCCCGCAAGCACCTGACTGCAGCAGAAGCCAGTATCACAATCGTTAACCGTTTCCCAACTCACCAAATCATCACTGAGCTGCACAGACTTGCCGGGGACACAATCGCTGAGCAAGCCGTTGCGCTGCCGCTTAGCAAGCTTCTTGGCGACAAGCAAGTGAATATCATCGTTGATTCGGTGAAAGAAATTAAACCAAACGAAAAACAAGTTGTTCTTGCGAGCGGTCAAGTACAGAAGTACGATACGCTTGTTGTTGCCCTAGGCAGCGAAACGAACTACTTCGGTATCCCTGGTCTGGAAGAGAACAGCCTTGTTCTTAAATCCGTTGCCGATGCTAACCGCATTCGCAAGCATGTTGAAGACCGTCTTGACGCTTACAAAAAATCAGGTAACAAAGCAGACGCAACGATCGTTGTTGGCGGCGGCGGCTTGACTGGCGTTGAGCTTGTCGGCGAATTCGCTGACAGACTTCCAGAGGTTTGCCGCAGCAAAGGCATCGACTTTAATGATATTTCGTTGTATTGCGTAGAAGCAGGCCCTGCCGTTCTGCCAATCTTCCCGAAAGTATTGATCGACCGTGCGGTAACAAGCCTTGAGAAACGCGGCGTAAACTTCATTACGAGCGTAGCTATCACTGAAGCAACAAAAAACTCCGTATCGCTTAAAGACGGACGCACTATCGAATCCAGCACAATCATTTGGACTGGCGGCGTAAAAGGCAATCCAGTTGTCGGCAGCAGCGGCCTTGCAGAGGACCGCGGCCGTTCAACGGTTACGCCTACTCTACAATCGACTTCGCATACCGATGTATTCCTTGCCGGCGACTGTGCAGTCGTATTCCCAGAGGGCGGCGATCGTCCTTATCCTCCAACGGCTCAGCTTGCTTGGCAAATGGGCGAAACGGTAGGCTTCAACCTAGCGGTTCAAATCAAAGGCGGCGTAATGGATAAATTCGTTCCTGTATTCTCCGGAACGCTTGGAAGCCTTGGCCGCAAAGACGGCGTAGGAACAATCGGCGGAAACGCAACGCAGCTGAAAGGCTTGCCTGCATCCCTGATGAAGGAAGCAAGTAACATTCGCTACCTGTCGCATATCCATGGTCTATTCGCTCTAGCGCACTAATACACACAACAAATAGAAGGAGGGCTTGATGCCCTCCTTCTTTTTGTTGTCCTTTTTTTTGCAAACAGCCATTCTTATGATTAGCCCGCTTATGCCTTCGTAATCTGGTTTTTTCCCGAATCCTTAGAGGTATAGAGCGCCTTATCGGCCAGCTGGAACAGCTCTTCAAATGTCAAGCCGTTCCTGTCCACAAACGCGATACCGCCGCTGGTCGTAACTGAAATTTGTTTTCCCTCGCTTAGCGAGATCTCGGTTTGTTCCAGCATTTTACGCAAGCGTTCCGCTAATTCCAGGCTATCGTCTTCGCTTCTCCCCTTTAGGAATACCGCAAATTCCTCGCCGCCTACCCGGCCAACCATCCCAATGTCCGCATAAACCTGGATCAGCAAATTGGAAATCGTAATGAGTACCTAGTCACCGGCCAAATGCTCGTGAACATCGTTCACCTTTTTTAAAATCATCGATATCCAAAAGCAGCAAAGAGAACGAAGTTCCTGTCTCACCGAGCTGCTCTCTTGCCTTCTCAACAAAATGCCTGCGATTGAATACGCCCGTTAGACCGTCGATTGTCGCTTGCGCATACAACTTCTGTCCCGTTTCTCTGGCATGATGCGCTTCCTGTACCTTATATTCCATTGCTCTTCTAAGCCGATGGAAGACGTAGACGATTGCGATTAAACTGGACATAAACAACAGCAAAACAAAGCTATGGATAAGCATAATCGTCGTAAACTGGTTATATGCGGCCTCACCGATTTCCTGTTTGCTCACGCTGTAAAGTTTATTTCCGATATACACACCGTTCAACAGCAAAATAAAAGAGCAAACGATGAACATAAACCAACGATCGACATACATGCAAAATAACGTCGCTAAGGGAAATACAAAAGTAAAAGTAACGGGTGTTGTAGCCGTCATTAATGTAAATACATACATGATGAAAAAACCGCTAAAGGTGGAGATTCTTACATACCTTGTGAGTGGGTTATTCCTATAAAAAAATGTGCCGACAATAACTGAGATATTACCAATGGAAATGGACGTCTTGTCACTGCATTTATACAGCATAAAAATACCCAGAATAATCTGAGTATGAAGGGAAAAGTATTCCAAAGCACTACCAAGTATTATCTTAGAAATACTCAGTAGTGCTTCGGGTTACAAAGTAATACTTGATACCACTTTACTCGTTTTATCAGGCTGAAGCGTGAGTTTTATTAGTCCCTAACTCCGTTTAGCTCCATGCTTCAATGTCATCATCATCGATTTCTTCTTCAACAACCGGTTCAACTGCAGGAGCCGCAGGAGCTGCAGTTGCCTCTTCTGCCGCGGCTGCCATTTGCTCCATGCCGGCAGTCACTTGAGGACGTGCCTCATTTTCTTGCGGTATGACCGTGGAGCTCTGCAGTCTGCTTCTCTCCATGGGTACGAATGCCTGCAAATTCCGGACACCGTTTAATGCGATTTCATTCTCTACCAAATAACGAAGAGAATCCATTAGATTCGACTGCGTATTCAACCACTGCATGACCAAAGGATCCTCTGTCTTTTTTGTTTTCAAGCTTATATTTTCACCGGGCAGCTTAGTCTTTTTCATTTCAATCACCTACCAGAATCCGTTAGAATATGCCTCAAATTAGTTTGAGGAGGCTTATACGGGTTGAACCGCCTTGTTTTTGAGCGCCTCATAAATTTTACCCCGCACAAAAGCATCAAGCCCCATCGCATTAAGCTGTACGGCATACTCAGCCGGAATATACAGCAGCTGCATTTCCCGCTCTGCGCAAAGCTCTTTAAGCTGTGCATATAAGACAGAGCGCATAAGAATACTTCCGCCCCCGTATACGCAGATCAAATCAATTTCGTTACGCGCTTTGGTCAGCTGTTTTTTGACATGCTGTACAATCTGCCTAACCTGGCTCTCAAGCGGTCTCTTAAGCGTCTTAAGCGCCCGTGCATGATACTTGTGCGCCGGGTTTTTGATCACGTCGCTGAAAAATTGACGCGGGCTGTCCGGCAAATGAATGAGTCGATTAAACTCTTGCAGCGCTTCTTCAATGGCATAACCTGCGCCGTGATGGCTGCCATGAACGAATTGACGCAAAAACTTATTGCCTTCCGTGATCGGGTATTCCGTAGAACCATCACCGATATCTACGTGAAGAATACGCTTATCCTTAAAATAACTGCCGGTAAATTTCTTCTCGATGCCGTAGGATTGAAGGAAATCATCAAAGATATCCCCTTCTCTCCAGCTGCCCGCCGCATCCTTCTGCAGGGTGAAAATAACCGGCGTAGCTTCAGGAACGACCTTAGCAAACGGGAATACGATTTTCACGGCTACGCGCTGAATGCCTAAGTGCACCGTTACATGATGCGTCCCCGTAGTGAAGCGCTTCTCGAACTTTGTAGAGGTCTCATCTGTATGCTGGGTAACCGGCAAAGCTGTTGCCATATCGACTTCCACATCGATTTGTTCAGGTATTTTTTTCTCTTCCTCATAAGCTTTCTGTACGGCCATGGCCGCAATTTGAGCCAGTGTATTGATAACGGGGAGATCCATATCGCTTTTCAGATCTATACCGATTTGAAGGTTGTCCAAAATTTCTCCGCTCTCCAGGGCAAACTTCCCGACATAATACATCGCCGGTCTTGCCGCAGGCGAATCAATCGTTACGACCAACTGGTCTTGTAGGTTTTTGATAAAGCTTTCCGGTGTTTGCTCCTCGCTCCAAGGGAGCTCGTCCACCGTGCAATTCACATTTGGCTGCTGGACCAGTTTACCGTCAATAATAAGATCATGCTCACTGTTTCCGTTATCGTTGCCTACAAAGAAATGAAAATTCATAATCGCTTTCCTCCTAGAAAAAGTTTTGGGAAACAAATCTAGCTTCCAATGATTGTTATTCAGCATAATGCATTCCTAGGTAATACTTTGCCATACTTAGTGTTAGTTTACATCAATCTAGAGTCCCATAGCTCATTAATCTTTTCTCATCTGTTTTTGTCGGAACCTGCTTATCAGACTCGTATATCCAGCAATGCTGTCGTTTTCACCTATTTTCGCCATAAAAAAAAGCTAATCCGTCATCGACGAATTAGCCTTTTTTTACTAAATACCGCTAGTTGAAGGTTTGTGGAAATTGCTTAATGATGCCTTCCGTGAGGGCATCCGCATCCCAATTCTTTTGAAGCCTAGCCATAACATCCTCGCTGAGCAGCTGCAAATGAACATACAGAAGGTCTTTGAGCGCTTTCTCGGACCAATTCGGATTCTTTTTGCTCAGAAATGCCGCAATATCATCCGCGTTTCTATGCCACTCTTTGTTGAATTTTGCTGCATTCGCTTGATTCCCGCTTGCTAAGGCGCCTACTAATTTGCCTGCAATAGCGATATGCTCCTGCAGAAGCACAGTAAGCTCATTGCCAACCGCCTCGCCATAAAACGGTTTGAAGCTATCCCCGATGTCCTGCTGGTTTTTAAGCAGCCGCTTCAGCATGACATCCTTATCCTCGAGCCCTGACAATGCACTCACTATGTAATTTCTCGTCCATAGTGCATGTTCCATCCATAGTTTTCTCGAATCTTCTTTCAGCTTTACGGCTACTGGGCTTGCATAGCCCTCATGACCGTGCCGATGATCCATCTCGATAGCTTGAACCCTTAGCGGGGCGGAACTGGCCGCGACTATCGCACATAAAATAGCGGCGATGAGAAATTTGCTCTTCATTGGTACCTTCTCCTTAATGATTCGAATGGAATAGCCTGTTATATTGTTAGCTATTCCTCGTAAATCATTCGTAAAGGGTACTTAAACTCGTTGGCATCCCATCAATGCTCTTTTGATTTTTCTCTTTCCTGTATGACTCGAGGCCTTCTTCCCCCTGCTGTACAGCCCAGCGTTGCAGGGTTTCCCGCTCGCCGGTATACGACATAAATGGGATGGAGTAGCCGCAAGAGGTCTGCACCTTATGCACATCGATGTCAATGATCTGCCTCACCCCCGGAATCGGCGTAAAGAGCGGATATAACGCCGCCCATTCCGGTGAGTCCGGCAGCACGACAGTGCCGGTGCCGTATAGTCTCAAAATGTTTGGCGCTCCGTCGAATGCGCAAAACATGACCGTCACTCTTCCGTTTTCTTCAAGATGCGCGCTTGTTTCATTGCCGCTGCCTGTCAAATCCAGATAAGCAACGCGATTAGCGGACAAAATCCTAAGCGAATCATGTCCTTTGGGCGAAAGATTGACATGCCCTTCTGCCGATAGCGGAGCCGAACCAACGAAGAAGATATGCTGCTGGCGAATAAACGCCTCATGCTGAGGTAACATGGCATCAAATTGCTTTCCCATTTTGCCCTCACCCTTTTCAAGAGGAATGAATAATTACGCTGCTTTAATTTGCTCTGATTTCCAGAAGCTCATATTTAATAACGCCCATTGGCGCGTTGACGCTAATAATGCTTCCTACGCTTTTTCCAAGAAGCTCTTTGCCCAGCGGGCTTTCATAGGAAATTTTATTTTCCGCGACGTCCGCTTCTTCCGTACCAACAATTTTGTACGTAATTTTCTCTGAAAACTCAATGTCATTTAAGATAACGGTCAAGCCGATATTGACCTTAGAGAGATCAAGGCTATCCGCTTCAATGACACGGGCTTTTTTCAGCATTTTAGTTAGTATAATAATTCTAGTTTCCATAAATGACTGATCGTTTTTGGCCGAATGGTATTCACTGTTTTCCTTTAAGTCGCCGTAGCTAATCGCTAATTTAATCCGAGCGGCCAATTCCTTGCGCTTTACGTATTTCAAATCGTCCAGCTCGGATTGCAATTGCTCTAAGCCCTCTTTGGTTAAAATCACTTCGTCGTTCGACATTTAAACAGCTCCCATTTGCTTTCTTCCTCTAATCTTACCCTATATTTCAAAAATAAGCGAAAAGCGATGACTTCCAGCTGTCATCGCTTTACTTCGAAATATCAATAAAACCCTCGCCGAACACATCACGCACATCATGAATGGTAATAAAAGCATTCTTATCGGCAGCCTTCACGATTTTTTTCAGCGTGCTCAGCTCCTGCTTGCTAATGACGATATAAAGGATTTCCTGGGGCGTTTTCGTATAATACCCGCGCCCGTAAATAACCGTAACGCCCCTATCCATCAGTACGTTGACCTGCTCGGCAATCTTGTCCTGCTCCTTGGAAATAATCGTCACGGCTTTCTTCGGATTCACACCCTCAATAATGAAGTCCATGACCTTCGTTCCTATATATAGCATGACAATCGTCAGCATAAGCGCCTGTGCCCCAATAATGAAATAAGATGAGAAGGCGACAATTAAGTCGAAAAAAAGCAGCGCGTAGCTGATATTCCAGTCCAAATACTTATTTGCGATACGCGCAAGAATCGTCGTGCCGGCGGTTGTCCCTCCGACCCTGATAATAAGACCGATCCCAATTCCTCCGAACAATCCGCCAAACACAGCATTAACCGTTATTTCATCCGATACAATACGCCAATCCTCGGTCAAATGCAGAAAGAGGGAATGAAACAACACCGCTGCAATCGTATAAAACACCGTTCTTCTATCCAGAAAGCGGTACCCGATAAGAAGGAGAAAGGAATTGAAAATTAAACTGACCAGACCCGGCGACCAGCCGAATAAATAATATAAAATAATCGTAATGCCGGTAACTCCGCCTTCGCCAAGCTCATTCGGAATAACGAATAGGTTGATTGCGAGTGCAAAAATAAGTGCTCCAGCCATAATGATGAATAAATCCAATGCTTTTTTCTTCATATCCAACACCCTTCTCAGCCGAAAATAACCCCATGCAGCATGTTCATCTTAACAGAAAATATATGGAAGCAGAAGGCTGTCACGTTAACGCAAAAAAGAACATTCCCACTATTGGAAATGTTCTTTGTGAGCCGTCGTTTTCTAGCCAAGCTGGAGCTCTTGGGATTTTTTGATTTGCTTGCTTCTTAGCTGTCCGCAGGCTGCATCGATATCTGTGCCGTGCTCCAGGCGAACGCTGACGCTGACGCCTTGCTTCTTCAAGGTGTCGTAGAAGGCGCGAATGGTTTCCCGATCCGTCCTCTGATATTGGCTATGCTCGTCCACCGGATTGTACGGAATGAGATTTACGTTGGCCAGACTGCGGCGATTCCCGATCAGCTCGGCAAGCTCAAGCGCATGCTCCTTCTGGTCGTTTACGTCCTTGAGCAATATATACTCCAGCGTAATTCTGCGATTCGTCTTCTTCAAATAATAATCGATGGATTCCATTAATTTCTCGATCGGAATCGCCCGGTTAATCTTCATAATGCGTGTCCGCAGCTCATTGTTCGGCGCATGAAGGGATACGGCAAGATTAACCTGCAAGTCCGAGTCGGCGAACTCTCTGATTTTGTCGGCTAAACCGCTTGTAGAAACCGTAATATGTCTTGCGGCGATCGCAAGCCCTTTTTGGCTTTTGATAACGCCGATAAAATCGGTCATGTTTTTGAAATTATCGAACGGCTCGCCAATACCCATGACGACCACATGGCTTACCTGCTCACCCTGCTGCATCCGGTCCAGGTGAAGCTGAGCCTGCATAATCTGCTCGACAATTTCTGCGCTGGATAGATCGCGGCTCTTGGCAAGCAGTCCGCTCGCGCAGAAGCTGCAGCCAATGTTGCAGCCTACCTGAGTCGTGACACAAACGGATAGACCGAATTTATGCCGCATTAATACGGTCTCGATCAAGTTGCCGTCCTTCAGCTTGAACAAAAACTTGTTCGTTCCGTCCGCCGATTCCTGCCTCGTATGCTCGGTAAGCGTCTGGAGAACAAAATGCTCAGACAGCAGCTGAACGCATTCCGCCTTCACATCAACCATATCCGTGAATGACGTTACCCGCTTCCGGTACAGCCATTCCCACACCTGTGATGCCCGGAACTTGGTAAAGCCGCGCTCCTTCAGCCACTCCGTCAGCTGCTCAAACGTTAATCCATATATAGATGGTTTATTCATATGTTATCCTCTTTTCAAAACTGCAAAATCCAGTCCTATTCTGCCTATACAGCCGAAACTTATAATCTGCTTATTATTGTCCCAAAATTGGCCCATTAAAACAAGAGGGGAGTGCCGCCATTTATTTAACATTGGTTACAAGCGTAAACGGCTGACGCCGTCCTTGGCGGCAAAAGCTCGTTTCGCGGTGAAATATAAGCAACGTATAAGGTTGAATTTTATACTTTCTTATATTTTTAAAAATAGGGACCCTCCTAGTGCATCAGCATCTAGAAGAGTCCCCCTCCGTTTTTCATTTATTCTACGAGCTTCTTGGATGCGAACAAAAAATAAACAAAGAACATGCCGCATAGGACAGCGATGAAACCGAAGCCGCCGAAAATATCCAATTGGGAAGAATAATAACCAAAACCCAAGCCTGTAAAGGTAAGCAGGAAATTTTCGCCCAACGATTGGAATGATCCCATGGTCGCTCTCATTGACGAATCGATTTGATGATGCAAATATCCTGCGGCAAGCGGCTCTATAATGCCTGCAGCCAAGCAGATTACGATTACGGCTGCCAGGCCGCTGAAATCTTTGATGACCGACATATAAATAAAGCCCGCCGTCAAAGCTGCCGTAATGCCCAGAAGCAGCGCTCTATAGCTGAACACGTTTTTCAGCTTGTAGGCTAGAACATTGCCCGGCAGCCTGAGAAAGAAGACCGCAGCCGAAAAGAGTCCAAAATAGATGACCGGGATATTTAATCTCTCCAAGTAGATTTGCCAGAACTCATCGATAAAGTTAATGGCTGCTCCCGTTACCATTCCCGATAAAAGCACCAAACATAGTCCCGGATTGCTTTTGAAAAACCGCACAGAGGATGTAATATAAGTTTTGAATGGCAGCGACTCTTCATCATCTTCGATACTGTTCCAGACTGGCTCAGCCAAAAGAAAAGTTACGCCAAGGGAAACAACCATCGCCCCTAATGATATCCAATAATTAAGCTCGTAGCCAAAATGACTGGCCAGGAAGCTCCCGCACAAGGCAGCGATGATAATAGAAATCGTATCCAGCGCGTTTAAACGGCCTATTATCTTCTCAAAATGCTTCTCTTTCCCTTCCGCCAATAAGGAATCATACAGCAAAGCATCCTCTGCTCCGCTGCTTGCGGAATGGCCGATCGCCGCCAAAAAAACGACCAGCGCAAAATGCCAAAACTCCGTAGCAAAAACCAGGATAAGAAACTCGCAGCACCCAAGCAGAGCGGACAAAACGAGCATATGCTTCCTTCCCCACTTATCCGCCATAATACCGGAGGGGACCTCAAATAAAACGATCGTAAACGCAAAAATAATTTCGGTATACACGACCATCTGAATGGTCATGCCTCGATCTTCCCAAAATAACCTCTCAATAACATAGGCGGGAATTAAATTATAAAAAAATCGAATAACGAATAGCTTCCAAATGTTCGGCAGATAGCCCATGAATAACGGCCCCTCTCATTTTTGATTGCAATTGCGCAATCAAATTACGGAGGCGGTCGCGGACGATATGACCTTAAGGATTAACAGGGAGGTCTTGCAATTCTCATGTCATGATCCCCTTTAACTAAAGGAATAGGAACCTCATACTTGAATGATTGAGCTTATTATATCTTAAAATCGGACTAAGCGATAAAGAAAAATACCCTTTCCAAAACTATTCTTTTGCGGATATTGCATTTTCGCTTTAAACTAATAAAATAAACGCCGATGTTGTATATAATGAACGACATTTTTCGACACAGCCACTTGCTTAGTCGTTGCCTATTTGGAGGATTTTCTAAATGATCGATAACCTTTCAGAAAAACGCATTAAAAGCCTGCTAAAAAGCTGCGGTCATCATTCGCACTCTCATTTATATTACCTGAACGATAAGGAGTGGTTCTGGGATTCCAAATATGAATCTCTGCTTGTTTATCGTTCTGTCGGAAACCGTAGAATTGTGCTTGGGGACCCGCTCGGTAAGCCTAGCTCTGTGAAATTGCTCATTGAACAGTTTATTGCGAGCTGCAAGAAAGATAAAAAAATTCCTGTATTTTACCAAACAAAATCAGCCTACCTTCCCCTCTATCATGATTTAGGCTTGAAAAGCACCAAAGTTGGCGAGGAAGCCCAGGTAGAATTAGCCAACTTTCATTTAAAGGGGAAGCCATGGCTTAAACTGCGCAATCGCATAAGTAAATTTCAACGTAACGGCTTTACCTTTGAGGTGCTCCAGCCTCCTTATTCAAACTCGCTGCTGAACCGCCTTCAAGCCATATCGGATGAATGGCTCGCTAAACGTAAAGAGAAAGGTTTCTCCGTCGGTTTTTTCTCAAAATCATATATCAGTCAATTTCCTATTGCCGTTTTGGTTGGGCCAGATGGTAATTACGAAGCATTTGTTTCGATTGCAGGCGAGCGCCCACACAGCGAAACAACCAATAAACCCGCCTTTTCCAGACGAATCACAGTTGACCTTATGCGATATACGAATGCTTGTCCCCATGGCACCATGGATGTTCTGTTCGTATCTTTATTCTTGTGGGCTAAGGATAAAAGCTATGATGTTTGCAGTCTTGGGATCGCGCCATTAGCAAATGTCAAAGATCATCTGCTCGCCAAGCTGCTCTACAGGTATGGTTGTAAACTATATAACTTTAAGGGCCTTTATGAATATAAAAATAAATTCGCCCCGCATTGGGAGGAAGTCTATTTTGTTTATCCGCCCGGTACTCTACCCCTAAACGTCGCGCTGCTATCTCTCATTATTCATAGGCCAAAGGATCGGACTCACAAACATAAACAAATTGCCCTATCTCCTGCGGCGGAAATGGATTCCCCGTTTGAAAAACGCGCGTAATGAAACTACTAAAGATGCTGCCTCAAAAGGCTATGAGCCTGATTTAGGCAGCTTTAATCAAACCCATAACCTTCCGGCAGCACATTTGGGATGTCGTCCCTTTTGTATTATAATTTGCTGTATAACCTATTGGACTGGAGTTGTGGGATGACAATGAAAACGGAGATTATTGAACGATTTATCTCATATGCACAAGTAGAAACGCAGTCCGATGAGAGCAGCGATACCTGCCCCTCGACACCGGGACAGCTTGTGCTCGCCCGCAAGCTGGTTGAAGAGCTTGAAAGCATCGGCATGCAGGACATTACGATGGACGCGAATGGCTATGTAATGGCCACTCTTCCCTCTAATACGGATAAAGATATCCCCACTATCGGTTTTCTTGCCCATATCGATACGGCAACCGACTTCACCGGCACAAACGTAAAGCCGCAAATCGTAGAAGGCTATGACGGGCAAGATATCATTTTGAACAAAGAGCTTAACATCGTCCTTTCACCAAAGGATTTTCCAGAGCTTTCCGGTTATGCGGGACACACTCTAATAACGACAGACGGCACCACGCTGCTTGGTGCGGACGATAAAGCCGGTATTGCGGAAATTATGACTGCCATGGCCTTTCTCCTGCAGCATCCTGAGGTGAAGCACGGCAGAATACGCGTTGCTTTCACACCGGACGAAGAAATCGGCAGGGGTCCTCATCGGTTCGACGTCGCTGCTTTTGATGCTGTTTATGCCTATACGCTAGATGGCGGTCCATTAGGCGAGCTGCAGTACGAGAGCTTTAACGCTGCGGCGGCCCACATTACATGCAAGGGCAAAAACGTCCACCCAGGCACAGCCAAAGGGAAAATGATCCACTCCGCCAAAATAGCCATGGAGCTGCACGGAAGGCTGCCTGCTGAAGAAACGCCAGAGCAGACCGAGGGCTACGAAGGCTTCTTCCACCTCACCTCCATTGAAGGCGACGTTGAGGAAACACAGCTTCGTTATTTGATTCGAGATCATGACCGTCATCGGTTTAACGAGCGAAAAGCGGAGCTGACCCGCGTGGCTCAGGAGCTGCAGCAAAAATACGGAGATGACCGAATCGCGCTTGAGATCAAAGACCAATACTTCAATATGAGAGAAAAAATCGAGCCCGTCATGGAAGTCGTGGATATTGCGAGACAGGCGCTGGAAAACCTCGGAATTACTCCGGTTATAGAGCCAATTCGCGGCGGCACGGACGGCTCTCAGCTATCCTACATGGGGCTGCCGACACCGAATATCTTCACCGGCGGTGAAAATTATCATGGCCGGTTCGAGTATGTTTCGGCTGATAATATGGTGCTGGCCGTAAATACCATCATTGAAATTGTTAAGCTTTATGAACAAAGAGCATAGCAATACACGCGGCATTTAGCATGCTGGTACGTGCCGAGCTTCATTTGAGGAACGCAAACCGTCTTCGTATGAATTGAATTATTGCAGCGTGAAAAAAACTAGCCTGGCACATTACGTGATGTGCTTGACTGGTTTTTTGTTTTATTAGGATGCTGACATTGAATCTCTTTTGCCATGCTCTATAAAGCTTGATAATCTTTTCTGAAATAGTTGTAACGAAACGGAGGCTTTCCGGTCTTATATAGGTGAGGAAGTGAGAGCGTGCACGATTTTGAGGGAATCTATCATGAGTATTTCCGAGATATTTATTTATTTGTGTTCTCTTTGAGTCGAAATGAAATGATTGCCGAGGAAATAACGCAAGAAACATTCTTTAAGGCTTTGAAAAGCATTGATTCCTTTAAGGGTCATTGCAAAATTAGCGTATGGCTCTGCCAAATAGCCAAAAACACCTACTTTTCCTATGTTGAAAAGCAAAAACGTTTCGAACCGGAAAGCGTACTTGAAAAAGCAAGCCCCGACAATGTTGAAGCTGCCCTCTTGGACAAGGATGATGCTCTCAGCATTCATAAAGCGTTACATCTTTTAAACGAGCCCTATAAAGAAGTATTTACCCTAAGAGTATTCGGAGAATTATCCTTTGCCCAGATCAGCCAGCTGTTTGAAAAAACCGAGAGCTGGGCAAGGGTCACCTTTTACCGCGCTAAACAAAAAATACAAGATTCACTAAAGGAGGAACAGCGGCATGATGAAATGTGAGGTTATTAAAGATTTATTGCCATTATATATCGATAACGTGTGCAGCAGGGAGAGCGCAGAATTGGTCGAAGAGCATCTCGCAGCATGCGGCAGCTGCAGGTCAGAATGGGAAAACATGCGAAGCGAGCTGAGAGTGCCGCAGAATACTGTCGATATGAACCGCAGGGAAAGCCATCTTCTAGAAGCGATGTCTGCCTACTGGAGCCGTTCTAAATTAAAATCTTTTTTGAAAGGGGGCGTCCTTGCTTCATTATCCCTCGGAATCGTCATTTCGGCCTACTTTGGCTTGACGGAATGGAACATTATGCGCGTTCCTGCGGATATCATCGAGGTGAAGGACACCAGCCAAATGAAAGACGGCCGAATTGCCTTTCATATGCGGCTGACAGACGGTTATGATTTGAATCAGATTAGCTACGATATGGACGAAAACGGGAACTTTTATATGATTCCATACCGGCCTATTATCAAGAAAAAACCAATCACTACTTTTGGACTTTTTAACATGTACCAAACAAAGGACCCTTTTATCAATGGAGTTTATCAAAATAAATATGGCGCAGACGCAAAAATCACTGCCCTTTATTTGGGAACGCGGGATGAAAACATTCTGATCTGGGAAGAAGGAATGAAGCTTCCTCCAGCAAGCGATACAGTTGAGGCAGAACTGAAGAGATAACACCCAAGAGACTACCTCGAAAGGCTAAAGCCCGTCGAGATAGCCTCTTCGATTAATGGGAGATCAGTTATAGCGGTCTGATTTGCGTTAACAAATACTAGGTATTAAATAACCTTTTCCAAATTCTAATGTATAAAATACAATAGAAACCTGAAATTACATGAATTTGAGAGTCTACACTGCAGTAATTACAATAGAAATGTCTTCTAAGGCAATAATTGAGCCAGAAATCATGCATTCTACTGTAGTAACTGCATTGTAGAAAAATTGTGCAGGATTGAGGAGTGTTTCTATTGCACAAACTACACTGTAGCTTGGGACAATATTATCTGCGACAACTGTAGGTATAAAATTTTGATCGATTTACAAGCGTAAACGGCTGACGCCGTCCTTGGCGGCAAAAGCTCGTTTCGCGGTGAAATATAAGCAACGTATAAGGTTGAATTTTATACTTTCTTATATTTTAAATAAAACTCACATCATACTGATTGTTAGCAAACGTATTTATGCCTTTTTGACAAATTCGGACTTCAGCTTCATCGCTCCAAAACCGTCGATTTTGCAATCGATGTCATGGTCTCCGTCAACTAAGCGTATATTTCTTACTTTGGTCCCAATTTTCAAAACAGATGAGCTTCCTTTTACTTTAAGATCCTTGATAACTGTTACCGTATCGCCATCGTTTAAAACATTGCCATTGGCGTCTTTAACGATTTTGTCGGCCTCAGCGAATGCGGTATTCTGCTCTAAACTCCATTCATGGCTGCATTCCGGGCAAACCAACATGTTTCCATCCTCATAGGTGTATTCCGAATTACATTTCGGGCAATTAGGCAAATCCGTCATGGTTTACGATCTCCATTCGTTTGATTCCCTCTACTATACGACGGTTGTCCAAATAAATCAAAAACCGTCAACCCGCTGCAAAATCGTGCTGCTAACCTTCGCAACCTTGCTTGTTTCCGCGGGCATCCGCTCGCTGCCAAGCATTCTGCTCATCCCGTTCCAGGATGAATTCGGTTGGAGCAGAGGCGGCATTTCCAGCGTGATCTCCATTGGCATTTTTCTATACGGGCTGGTAGGTCCATTCTCAGCGGCCCTGCTGCTCCGCTACGGCATTCGTAAAGTCGTCATAAGCTCGCTTACCGTACTGGCCGCTAGTCTGGCGGTAACGCCGTTCATTCACACCTTGTGGCAGTTTGAGCTGTTATGGGGGCTTGTGTCTGGTCTAGCGACCGGCATGATGGCCAACGTTCTCGGCGTTACGGTTAGCAATCTGTGGTTTGTTAAGCGAAAAGGCCTCATCATCGGCTTGTTTACGGCAAGCGCCGCTACCGGCCAACTGCTGTTCCTTCCGCTTTTCGCCAAAATGACAGCCGATTTTGGCTGGCGGTACGCCATCTACACAGCAGTAGCCGGTATTCTGCTCGTGCTTATCGCCGTTGCAATCTGGATGCGCAACCACCCGTACGATGTCGGTGCAGCACCTTACGGCTCGGATGAGATGGTGAAGCCTGCTATTTTTAAAGGCAATCTGTTCCTTACTCCCTTGCAAAATCTTCGTTTCGCTATGAAAAATGCCACCTTCTGGCTGCTTGCCGGAACATTCTTTTTCTGCGGCTTCTCGACCAACGGTTTAATCGGGACACATCTTATTGCCGCGTGCAGTGATCATGGCATGCTTGAGGTCACAGCTGCCGGTCTGCTCGCCATGATGGGGCTGTTCGATTTGTTCGGCACAACGATTTCCGGCTGGCTCTCCGACCGGTTCGACAGCCGCTGGCTGCTGTTCTGGTATTATGGGCTGCGCGGATTGTCGCTGCTGTTCTTGCCCTACGCACTGGACGCAACGCCTGCCATGCTCGTCGTTTTTTCCGTTTTCTACGGTTTGGACTGGATCGCAACCGTTCCGCCTACAGCTAAGCTTGCCAGCGAAACGTTCGGTAAAGAAAAATCCGGCATGATCTTCGGCTGGATCGTCGTCGCCCATCAAATAGGTGCCTCCACGGCCGCCTATGGAGCAGGCGTTATGCGCGATTGGTTCGGCAGCTACTCCCAGGCTTTCGTTATTGCCGGATTCGTTTGCTTCTTTGCAGCTTTAATGGCTGTCCGGATCCGTAAAAACAATGCTGAAAAAATTCACGCGACAGCCTAAGTATTGGAACGCGGAGTAAAGTAGACAAATAAAATCAGCCCCGACACCAGTCAGGGCTGATTTGCTATAAGTTCCAGTTGCTTGCTAGCTCTTGCTATTCCAAGCCTCTGTGAGCAGCTCGCCATTTATGCAAACGCCGGCCAGTGCTCCTAATGAAGCGGCTGTAATCGCTTGGTACAGCTCCGTTGCCGCATCTCCGGCACTATACACGCCTGGTACATTCGTTTTGCCAAAAGCATCGACGATCACAGTTCCTGTTTCCTTCATCTTACAACCTAAGGTTTGCGGCAGAGTTGACCCGGCAGCAAGCTTCGGCGCGAAGAAAATGCCTGTACACGGAATGCTTGTGCCATCCTCGAGCACAACCCGCTCCACCATACCCTCACTGGATTCGATACGCAGGATTTTGGAGTCATACGTTGGAACGTTATGCAGCTTAAGCTCCTCGCGCTCTTCATCGGTCCATTCATCGGGTCCATCGGTGCAAATGGTATATTGATTCGTCCAACCTGACAGCATTTTGGCCGAATGAAGCGCTCGTGCACCTTTGACGATCAACACAAGAGGTTGGTCTCTTAGCTCCCAGCCATCGCAATAGGGGCAAACAAAGGCGCTTTTGCCATATACGTCTGTCAGTCCGTTAACATCAAGCGGGAGATCCTTCATTCCTACAGCAAAAAGCAGCTTTTTACTCCTGTAGGTTGCTCCCTGTGCGGTCGTGGTTTCAAAATGACCGTCGGTTCCTGTAATCGTTATCGCCGCATCCTCCACAAATTGAACGGCCGGATACGCATTTATCTGCTCCTTCGCAATGCGCCGAAATTCACTGGGGCTGATGCCGTCCCGGGTAAGAAAACCGTGCGTCTCGCGGGTAACCCGGTTCCGCGGACGCCCCTCGTCAATAACCGCCACGCTTTTTCTTGCCCTGCCGAGTACAAGCGCCGCATTCAAACCTGCCGGTCCGCCTCCAATAATCACTACATCAACCGTTTGTTCCATTATAATCATCCTCCCGGATCTTTAATATCCATAATTAAAGCGCAAGAAGCTTATGGCTTCTTGTTTACTGCATGGTTGTGATTATGGGAGGCCGAATCGATCACCCACTGGATCGTATGCTGCTGCAAGTAATCATGCATCTGCCGTTCGGCGCCGCTCATTACTTTTTTAACCAGACATTCCTTGCCCGCTGTGCGGGTAGCCGTATGTGGATCCAATGCATCCGCTTCAAAAAACAATTGATGGCGCTGCTCATCGATATTAAAGCAGTCGTATAGATGCTGCCGGCCTTCGACAACTTGAATGACCTCAAGAAACGTAATTTGATCGGCTTCCCTTGCGAGCTCATAACCGCCGCTCACACCCGTAACCGCGCGTACGATGCCATCCTGCCGCAGCTTTGACATGATTTTGGACAAGTAGCTTTCCGAAACGCCAAGCGATGCCGCTAGTTCCTTGATGCCTACGTTGTGACCTCGTTCTGCATATGCTAATTGAATCAATGCATGCAGGGCGTAACCCGTGCTTTTGGAAAACTGCATGAGTATCTCCTTTCATCCAAATGAAATCCTTTTTATTATAGACTCTTAGTGTCTATTATAGACATTCGGGATCCATTATACAAGTGCAAGACGTATTTCGTTTTAGTGTTCTTTATTTTAGAAAAAACCGCCAATCTCACATGGACTTTGCGTCCCGTATTCTGCAAGACAATACGCTATTGTTTCATAAAGATTGAAATCCAGCGCGCTTTTGTGAGACAATCAATAAAGCGATTACATAAAAAGCAGCACTGAAACTTAGGAGGAATGAAATGATGAGAACGATAAAGCTTGGAACCAGCACGCTGGACGTGCCTGTAGTTGCAGTTGGATGCATGCGTATCAATTCACTCGACAAAACGGAGGCGGAGCGCTTTGTTCAAACAGCGCTGGAGCAAGGCGCGAATTTTTTTGAGCATGCTGATATTTACGGCGGCGGAAAATGCGAGGAGATCTTTGCAGATGCCATCCATATGAACGAGAGTATTCGTGAAAAGATCATCCTGCAATCCAAATGCGGCATCCGGCAGGGAATGTTCGACTTCTCCAAAGAACATATTTTGACTTCGGTCGATGGTATTCTAAAACGTCTGAACACGGATTACCTGGATGTTCTGCTTCTACACCGTCCGGATACATTGGTTGAGCCGGAAGAAGTGGCGGAAGCGTTCGATCTTCTTGAGAGCTCGGGCAAAGTACGCCACTTCGGCGTATCGAATCAAAATCCGATGCAAATTCAGCTGCTGAAAAAATCGGTCAAGCAGCCGCTTGTCGCAAACCAGCTTCAGCTGAGCATTACCAACACGACGATGATCTCGAGCGGATTCAACGTGAATATGGAGAACGACCCAGCCGTTAACCGGGACGGCAGCATCCTTGATTTCTGCCGTTTGAACGACATAACGATCCAGCCTTGGTCACCATTCCAATACGGCTTCTTCGAGGGTGTTTTCCTGGGCAGCGAGAAGTTCCCGGAATTGAATGCCAAGATCGATGAAGTCGCGGCGAAATACGAAGTCAGCAATACGACGATTGCCATCGCGTGGCTTTTGCGCCATCCTGCCCGCATGCAGCCGGTTATCGGTACGATGAACATCGAGCGGTTAAAGGATTGCAGCAAGGCAAGTGTGATTTACCTGACACGCGAAGAATGGTACGGCATTTATCGCGCAGCAGGCAATGTGCTTCCTTAAGACGCTTAGTCCGCAATAAAAAAAAGGTTGGACTGGATGCAAATCGCATCCTGCCCAACCCTTTTCACTTTATATTTATTACGCTTTATTCGAAGAACCGAATTCACGCATTTTACCTTGAACCGTTGCTTTAATCGCATCGCGGCCCGGGGACAAGAATTTACGCGGATCGTAAACTTCTGAATCAGAAGTCAAGATTTCGCGAGCAACTTTTGTAAACGCGATTTGGTTCTCTGTGTTTACGTTGATTTTTGCAGTTCCCAGCGAGATAGATCTCTTAATATCCGCTGTAGGGATTCCTGTACCGCCGTGCAATACCAATGGAAGCTTGATTGTTTGGCAGATCTCTTCCATTTCTTTGAAGCCAAGGTTTGGTTCGCCTTTGTAAGGGCCATGTACGGAACCTAGTGCAGGAGCAAGGCAATCGATGCCTGTAAGCTCAACCAGTTGCTTACACTCTTGAGGATCAGCGTAGATAACGCCCTCAGCGATAACATCATCTTCTTGTCCGCCAACCGTACCAAGCTCAGCTTCTACGGAAACGCCGCGCTCATGCGCGTAAGCAACAACCTGTTGCGTTGTTTTTACGTTTTCTTCGAATGGTGAGTGTGATGCATCTATCATAACGGAAGTAAAACCAGCATCAATCGCTGCTTTACATTTTTCAAAGCTTGAACCATGGTCCAGGTGAATTGCAACAGGAACCGTGATTTTCATTTCTTCTATTAGGGATTTCACGATTGCAGTTACAACTGTGAAGCCTCCCATGTAACGAGCAGCACCTTCGGAAACGCCAAGAATAACTGGGGATTGCTCAGCTTGAGCAGCGCCAAGGATTGCTTGTGTCCACTCTAGGTTATTGATGTTGAATTGACCAACAGCGTAACCTTCTTTTAAACCTTTGTTCAACATTTCTTTCATTGATTCCAAAGCCATGATAAATCCTCCTTCAAAATAATTGCAATTTAATAACTCGACCTTTCAATCATACCCAATTCATCCGCAGTTTAAAATTGCGTCCGCAAACTGCAGCGATACTGGCACGAACGGAATCGGCTTTTCCACGTTCACGTTCTACTTATCAGTCTACATGTTATCACAAATTTCGTTATAAGACTACCTATAGGCAGGGAGGATTGCTTTACATATTTCATTGTCATTTGATGCAAGGGAGTGGTTATAATGGTTGTGACGACTCCCCATGCCTAAAGGCAGGGGCTTCTCAGATCATCGGGATTCGTAACCTCACCCCTCCTTGAAGGCTCCGTCCGAGCCTAATGCTTTTCATGGTTACGATACTAAAGCGCGTTGCAAAATGTTTCGTGCCGCGTTCACATCGCGGTCAGCGACATATCCGCACGGATCACATCGATGCGTTCGAACAGCCAGCGTCTTTTTCACCATCTCACCGCAACTGGAGCATTGCTGAGACGTGTTTCGCGGATCAACTTGAACAACTGTACGACCGGCGCTTTCAGCCTTGTACGTAGTGAATTGAACAAGCTGGGTCCAGCCAGCATCAGCAATACTTTTGGCAAGGCGATGATTTCTAACCATCCCCTGCACGTTAAGATTTTCGAAAGCGATGAGTCCATATCGATTCACCAATTCCCTTGATACTTTATGAGCATGATCTTTTCGGCCGTTAGCCACTTTTTCATGGCGTTTGGCAAGCATACGGACGGCTTTCTTTCTTCGGCTCGAACCGCGCTGCTTACGAGATACCGAACGCTGCATTTGTTTCAATTTTCGTTCATTTTGACGCAGCCGTTTCGGGGCTTCATAGGTCTCGCCTTCGGATGTGACAGCCAGATGCTTCAAACCGAGGTCAATACCAACTTGTTCCGCCGAAGCAGGCAGTGTTTGCTGCTCGACTTCGCAGGAGAAACACGCGTAATACTTCCCATTTTTGACGGTCAC
>NZ_JAVIFU010000045.1 GCF_031157315.1 Paenibacillus sp. LHD-38 | reverse complement strand
ACACAATCACTATACCAAACTGAAGTGGTGTTTTCTATTTTGCAAGAGATGAATAATTATCTTCGAGCAGCGTGATATATCAAGGGTTTAAGCTTATTTTCGCTCTGCGAAGTTTGAGTACATAAGAATACAATAAAGGTTAAAATAGTACAGAGAAGGAAGTGAGCCGTATGGAGCAAGGCAATAAAAGGGACCAGCCGAATCATGCGGCCCGCAGAAAAAATGCAACGGAAACGGTTCTGTGGCTGCTGATTATTATCAGCTTGGTGGTAATCGTACTGCAGGGGATCGGTTACGTTGAAATGTTCACGCTTCAGGGGAAATGGGCGGTCATCGGTTTGACTATTGTCGGGGCGGGACTTGCAGCGGCTGCTTTAAACGGCTATTTGCAAAACTCTAGACTGAAGGAATCGCTGAAGCGGCTGACCGAGCAGCAAGTGAAGCGTCGATTTAGTGTCACGCTCAGCAACGGCGAGAAGACAGACAACGAAATTTCGGAGCAAGAGCAGGTCGATCCCAATTGGACGGAGAAAGTTAAATTTACGGCTGTGATCGAGGAGCGTCAGCGGCTCGCACGCGAGCTTCATGATGCGGTTAGCCAGCAGTTATTTGCCATTTCCATGACGGCGACTGCTGTCAGCCGCACGATTGACCGGGACTGGGAGCGGGCGAAGCGTCAGGTACAGCTTATTGAAGAAATGGCTGCCGTTGCGCAATCAGAGATGCGCGCGCTGCTGCTTCATCTTCGGCCTGTCCACTTGGACGGAAAAAATCTGGGACAGGCGCTTACCGTGCTGGTGGATGAGCTGAAGCAAAAAGTACCAATGACGATAACGCTCGAGGTAGACGATACGATCATTCTCTTACCAAATGCAGAGGATCATCTGTTCCGCATCGCTCAGGAGGCTTTGTCTAATACGCTCAGGCATTCCAAAGCGGACAGTATGACTATCAAGCTTATCCGTTCTGGCAATCAAGTGCATATGAGCCTGCAGGACAGCGGCGTGGGTTTTGATCTAGAGGCGAAGAAGCAAACCTCCTACGGACTGCTCACGATGGAAGAGCGGGTTCTTGAGCTCGGAGGCTCATTGAAAATGCTATCGAAGCCCGGCGAGGGGACGGTCATTCAAATTTGGATTCCTGCTGACGGGCAGAGAGAGCTGTAGGAATAAGGGTAACGGATACCAGAGCTTAATTTTTTAATAAGAGGCGGTGTGAGGTGTGGAGGCAATGGAGCAATTGAGTCAACCAATAAAGGTTCTGCTCGTCGATGATCACGAAATGGTGCGGATCGGACTTGCGGCGGTGCTGGACACAGAGGACGGCATCGAGGTTGTGGGTGAAGCTAGCAACGGGATGGATGGCATTCGATTAGCACAGGCGTACAGACCTGATGTTGTTCTAATGGATTTGGTGATGGACGGCATGGATGGCGTGGAGACCACAGCAAAGCTGCTTGAGCTTTACCCAGATTGCAAAGTCATCGTATTAACGAGTTACTTGGATGACAGCAAGCTGTATCCCGTCATAGAAGCAGGAGCGTTCAGCTATTTACTGAAAACATCGCGGGCGACGGAAATTGCGGATGCGATACGTGCCGCAGCGCGCGGTCAGTCCGTGTTGGAATCCCAAGTGGCCGCGAAGATGATGAACCGCTTCCGGCAGCCGAAGCAGCTGAAGCAAGCTCCGCTGCATGATGAACTGACGGACCGCGAAATGGATGTACTGAAGCGGGTAGCACAGGGAAGATCGAACCAGGAAATCGCCGACGAGCTGTTCATCGGCGTGAAAACCGTCAAATTCCATATTACGAATATTTTTAATAAACTCGATGTGGATGACCGTACGCAGGCAGCTATTTATGCACTTAAACAAGGAATTGCAGACTAATAAAAGCCTTAAGTAGCGAGCGATAACGATTGCGCCTTTTGGAAAAGCTGATCGATTTGATTGACATCAATTGCGGTTAGAGCTATGCCGGCTGACGATGTAAGCATGGCCTCGGGCCAGACGGCGGCCGCAAGCGGGTTTTGCAGCGTTTGCAGCAGCTCCAAATCCTGCGCTGACCGAACCATAATGATTTTGGGATAGGCGGCTTCTTTGAAGCCTTCGATAAGGATAACATCCACTTCGGACATTTGAGCAATCAACTGATCCAGCGGAACGTTATAGCGCATCATAACCGCAGTGCGTTCGGAGGAAGTGATAGCCGTTATATCTGCCCCGGCCTCTTGATGCTTCCAAGTATCGGTTCCGGGCGTATCAATTTGAAAATCATGCGCATCGCGCTTAATTGTCCCGACCTTATATCCTGCTTGTTTATAACGCTCTGTCAGCCGGCAAACCAATGTGGTTTTGCCGGTGTTTTTGTATCCGACGATTTGAACTATGAGTGGCATGGCGTTCTCCTTCATGAGGGCATAATGACCGTAATTGCCAATAGTTTAACATACATTGTAAAATGAATGCTGAATAAGCTGCTGTTTATGTTCAGTTAGCGGCTATAGGAGCGGGTGATGGCGATGAAAAAGGTTGGAGGCAACGGAGCGGGCGAGAGGGAGAAGGAAAGCCGATTTAATCGGCGCGCTGTGAAGGTAGAAGAGGCGCAGCGGCGCACGTTGGCTGCGGCCGATGGGCTGGTCCTCGGCAGCGAGTTCGTGCCGCTGCGGGCCGCTGGCGGCCGGAGGCTGGCGCAAACGATAGTTGCGACCTGCGATTGGCCGCCTTTCGCGCGCTCGGGCCTCGACGGCTACGCCGTGCGCGCGGCTGATATCGCGGCAGCGACGCCGGAGCACTCGGCGATGCTGCGCGTTGTTGACGCGGTTGCGGCGGGCGGACTCGCCCTCGCGGCCGTGCAGAAGGGCACTGCCGTGCGCATTATGACCGGCGCGGCTGTGCCTGAAGGGGCTGACGCGGTCGTGATGCTGGAGCAGACCGCGGAAGCCCTGCTGGATGGAGGCGCTCCAGCGGTGCTGATCAAGCATGCCGGTGCCGCAGGCCAGCATATAGCGCCCCAAGGCGAGGAGTTTCGCCTTGGGGGCGCATTGGCTGTGCCCGGCACGCTTGTGCGGCCGGGCCATGTGGCGCTGCTAGGCACCTTCGGCTATGCCGAGGTGGCCGTGCAGAAGCGCCCGCGCGTAGCGGTGTTCGCAACCGGCAGCGAATTGCTGCCGGTTGGGGCGGCGCTGGCGCCGGGCCGGATCCGCGACAGCAACAGCTGTATGGTCGCGGCAATGATCGAGCAGAGCGGCGCGGAGCCGATTGTGTGGGGCTCGCTGCCGGACGAGCCTCAAGCGATTGAAGCGGCGCTGGCGAGCGCATGGAATACTGCCGACCTGATTGTGACAACCGGAGGCGTGTCGGTGGGGGATTATGATGTGATGGCTGACCTCTTTCGCGCGATAAAGAACGGCAGCAGCTTCCAGACGATGGAACGGAATAGTAATACAACGGACGTCTTGACGGAAGGTGGGTACTCAACGGCCTCTTATAATCGGGCGGCTACGGAGGTCCTCTTTGACCGCGTCGCGATGAGGCCGGGAAGCCCGACGTCCGCAGCCGTGATTGGCGGGAAGCTTCTTTTTGCTTTATCGGGCAATCCGGGAGCGTGCTTTGTCGGTTTTGAATTATTCGTTCGACCGGCTCTGCTTCGTATTCAAGGCGTTATGGAGGCACTGCCGCGAAAGGTAACGGCAAAGCTGCTAACAGCTGTAGACAAGCCAAGCCCGCATGATCGTTTCGTTCGAACTCGCTTGGTCAGCGATTCAGATGGAAGCTTGCTTGCTGATCCGCTTGCCTTCTCCAAATCAAGCATGATGGCCTCTATTGCGGAGGCTGAAGGGTTGGCTGTTATTCCGTCCGGTCCCAAAGGCGCCGAAACTGGCGCTGTAATTGAAGTTATCTTAATTCCTTAATAATGGAATTGAATTTTTATTAGGAAAAAATAAACTTTAATGGCAGGATATAGCGGCGCGGAAAGCGAATATAACTCATAACACCTGCTTCAAACATAATTGAATATCTCTCAGAGTCTTAGAATCATCTATCGTTAGAAGGATAGAGCCCTCTGTCCTGCAAGTCATACAGGATAGAGGGCGTTTTTTATGTGGATTGCTAAAGGTTATATGTACTGATTAATGATTAAACCGGCATAGGGTATCGGCGAGTAGCTTTGAATGGAGTTGAAATAAGCGCCGTAAGGAAGAGTCGACGTAAAGTGGGACTGAAGCAGTTGAACTGGTTTTTGCTGCTCTGTGAAGGCTAAAGCCACTTTCAGGTCATTCAGCAAACCGCTGGTGCCTAGCAAATGCCGTTTCATCCGTTCAGAGCTTGGTGCAGCGGAAGCTGCTTCTTCGGATACGGCATCATTCAGGGTCCATTGCCCGCTGCTGGCGCTGCGGGACAAGCCCAGCTCTATGGCGGCAGGATGGCGCAGGGCAAGCTCAATGCTCGACCAGAGCTCGGGGATTAGATTGTCGGCCCGCTGCTTATAATGGGTTTCCAGCTGATTGAGCAGGTTCGTTAGACTATGCAGGCTCTCAGTTATAGGCAGATCATTGTTCAATTCATTGCCGAGCTTGCTCATTAGCTGATCCAAACGATTTTGGGCATCGCGTGTCATTTGCAGCCAGGACGCCGCACTGCTCGCTGCTTGATGATAGATACGGTTCCAATCATGTTCATGGTCGGGAGCCTGCTGAGGCTCTCCATCGCGATAAGGATAATAGGCATAAGGAGTAACAGCTTGTACAGGGACATATGCATTTGTTCGTTCGATGCTCCGAATGGAACGGATATATGAGCTCGTAAGCATTCTCCTTTCTAATTTGAATGAGGAATACAGCGATAGCATACTATGCCATGCCCGAGAAGGCTGGCGAAAACTGTCATTGAGACAACCTATTTTTAGGGAAAGCGGCGCTGCTCCGCTCCGCAGAGTCCGCCGCTTTGCCGTTTACAGTAATAAGAACAGAAAAGCGATAAGCGCAAAATCAAGTGCCAGCGCCGCACCCCAAGGATAGTACGGCTGCGGTCCATAATAATAAGGATCATAAGGGTAGGCCTGTGTTTGCGCTTGCGGCGCAGCAGATTTATGCTGCAGCTCTGTTTTACCTTTAACGCCTTTTTTCTTTTTTGAAACCGTTGTCTGCACTTGCGTCACATTTGCTTCAATACCGCCCGCATCTGCGTTCAGCAGCACTTTACCCCCGCCGCAGGAGCTAAGTATGCCTACATGGCGTGAACCGTCATTCATAACGACACACACAGGATACCCGCAATAACGGCTAACGACTTCCTCATGTAATGGAAAAATAGGTTCCATTCGCTGATGACACCTCCATTTATCATTCCTGCAACCAGTGTATTCACCTACAGGCAAACGTGTATGGATGTTTACCCATTCCGTAAGGACAGGAGCGAAAATCATGTACATTCCGAATAAGACAATGCCAATCCGCCACCGTATGTCGGCAAAGCAGCGCGCGAAACGAACGAAGGCGGGAATTCTTCTTGCTCTGTTAGTGATTTCGGTATGCGCTGTATGGGCGATGTGGCAGGCTGATCGGGCGCCGCGTGAGACTACCACGGCAGAGCAGCAGCTGCAGCATGATTTACAAGCGCTGTGGACATGGAGCGATGATGAGCTTAAAGGAGGATCAGAGGTGGGGGACTGGGCAATCAGATGGAACGTGACGGGCAAGGCGGGTACAATGAATGGGCTGGTACTGCAGTTCTTCACAGAGGCGGAGGGCAAGGCAATCGGCAAGGTTGTACAAAATGAAGGGAAAACCGTATCAGGCATGATTACCAAGTACGGAGGAAGCCTATCGATAAATCTTGTACAGGGTGACGATCAAAGCGAGCAGCTCATGATTTTGTTGGATACTACGCTTTCGACACTGATTGAAAAAAACACACTTATGGATGCGACAGCGGATATTTCTGCTAAGCTTGCTCAAATCTCCCCGGCCTTTACCAGCAGCATGAAGGTTCAAGGGTATACCAAGCAAAATCAGACCCTGCAGCATTTGAAACGGCTAACGGATGCGAAATCTGTGGATCGTTATGAGGATGCAGGAACGATTAGCGAAACGTTTTATACACGCATGCTGCAAATGGCGATTGCTGTCGAAAACGGTAGATCTGCAAATTTACAAGCAGCATTACACAAAGAGACAAATAGTGAAAATACCGCATTAACGATCGGAATACCTGTAATTACAGGAGAATACAGCGTTTTCAATGGAGAAAACCCCTGAAAATACCTGTTCTGATTAGAATAAGTAACGTATCTTATCAGTATTTTTTATGAACAGTTGAATAGCGAATTGTAGTTGGATATGCTAAACTACATATCATGTGAACCGTATAAAAATACATAGGGAAAGAATGAGGCAAATGACATATACTAATAACCTTGAATCCGTCTCCGCTGAGGGCGCAGTGTATTACCTGTTCGGAGCAACGGGCGATTTGGCTCGGCGTAAGCTATTTCCAGCCCTTTTCAGTTTATATAAAGAAGGCAAGCTTTCGGAAAACTTTGCCGTTGTTGGTCTAGCTAGACGTCCGCGGACGAATGAGCAATTCCGTGCTGACCTGTACGAATCGATCGTTGAATTTTGTCGTTACAAAGCGGACGATGCCGAACTTTGGAATCGTTTTGCAGAGCATTTCGTATACATGTCGCTTGATATTAACGATGTGGAAGGCTTCCGCGAGCTTAGCAAGTTATCGGAGCAATTGGATGCCAAGTTCGATATCCCGGGCAACCGTTTATTTTATTTGGCTCTTGCGCCGTCCCTGTTCGGGCCGGTATCCTTCAATCTTCGCGACGGCGGTTTGCTGGAGTCAAACGGCTGGCATCGCGTCGTAATCGAGAAGCCATTCGGCTACGATCTGCCGTCAGCACAGAAGCTGAACGAGCAAATCAACCAAGTGTTCAAAGAAGAAGAAATTTACCGGATCGATCATTATCTTGGTAAAGAAATGGTGCAAAACATTCAAGTTATTCGTTTTGCCAACGCATTTTTTGAGCCATTGTGGAATAATAACCATATTGCGAATGTTCAAATCACGCTGTCCGAAACGGTTGGCGTAGAGGATCGCGGAGGCTATTATGATAAATCGGGCGCTTTGCGCGATATGGGTCAAAACCATATGCTGCAAATGCTGACGATGATTGCAATGGAGCCGCCAAGCCGTTTGCACGGCGAGGACATTCGTGACGAGAAGGTTAAGGTGCTTCGTTCGCTTCGCAACTACTCCTCAAGCGATGAGGTTCGCTCGAATGTGGTTCGCGCTCAATACAGTGAAGGCAGCCATCACGGCAAGGAGCTTCCTGGCTACCGCCAAGAGGATTCGGTTGGTGAAGATTCTACGACGGAAACCTACTTTGCCGCAAAAGTTTTCGTCGATAACTTCCGCTGGGCGGGCGTGCCTTTCTATATTCGAACAGGCAAACGTCTACCGGTAAAAACGACTGAGGTCGTGATTGAATTTAAATCGATGCCGCAGAACGTCTTGTTCGCGCAGCGTCACGATCTGGCTCCTAACCTGCTCGTCATTCGCGTAAATCCGCTTGAGGGCATATATATTAAAGTAAATGCAAAAACGCCGGGCGAGAACAATTCCGTTCAGCCGGTAGCGATGGAGTTCTGCCAAAGCTGTCAGATTGGCTTGAATACGCCTGAAGCTTACGAGCGCCTTATTCATGATGCGGCACGCGGCGATTCTACTTACTTCACGCGTTGGGACGAGGTTTCCCAGGCATGGGCGTTCGTTGACCGCATTGCACAAGCTTGGCGTGAAGAGAAAAGCGATTTGAAGCTTTATCCTGCTGGATCATGGGGTCCGGACGCAGCGAATCAGCTGCTTGGAGAAGATGGCTTCCATTGGTGGCCGGTTAACGGCCAAGAGGAAGATAACGTCATTTGGGTATCGAACAGCGGTAAATAATCGCTGAGATTACCTTACGTAATGAAGGGAAGGCAAGCATGAGCCAAACGTTAAGCCAAGAAATTAAACAGGAAGTAGAAAAGCGCCGTACGTTCGCGATTATTTCTCACCCTGATGCAGGGAAAACAACCCTGACTGAGAAGCTCCTCCTATTCGGAGGAGCCATTCGGCTTGCAGGGTCAGTTAAGGCGCGAAAAGCGAGCCGTCACGCCACATCCGACTGGATGGAAATCGAGAAGCAGCGGGGGATTTCGGTAACGTCCAGCGTTATGCAGTTCGATTATTTGGGACACCGTGTCAACATTCTCGATACGCCTGGTCACCAAGATTTCAGTGAAGACACATATCGTACGCTAACTGCAGCCGACAGCGCCGTCATGCTTATTGACGTTGCCAAAGGTGTGGAAGCGCAGACGATCAAGCTGTTCCAGGTTTGCCGCAAACGCGGCATTCCGATTTTTACTTTTATCAATAAGCTGGACCGTGAAGGTCAAAGTCCGTTTGAACTCATGGAGGAGCTGGAGCGGGTTCTTGGAATACGCGCAGTGCCTATGAACTGGCCAATCGGTATGGGCCGCGAGCTATGCGGCGTTTATGACCGTATGAAAACGCAGGTCGAGCTGTTCCAAGGCAATGACCACTCCACGATTGAAGTTCGTCCTGTAAGCGACTATAACGATCCGGTTATCCGCGAGATGGCAGGCGATTATTTGACCGATCAACTGATCGGTGATCTAGAGCTGCTTGATGTTGCGGGCGACCAATTTGATTTCGAGAAAGTGCAAGCCGGCGAGCTGACACCTCTCTTCTTCGGAAGCGCTGTTAACAATTTTGGTGTTCAAACGTTTCTGGAGAACTTCCTGCAGTTGGCGCCTAAGCCAACACCGCGCAACAGTACGACAGGGCAGGTTGAACCGACAAATGAGAAGTTCACCGGTTATGTGTTCAAGATTCAAGCGAATATGAACCCGGCGCATCGCGACCGTATCGCTTTCCTTCGGATTTGTTCCGGCAAATTCGAAAGAGGCATGAGCGTTCGTCATGTGCGCAACGGAAAAGATATCAAGCTGGCTCAGCCGCAGCAATTTCTAGCGCAGGACCGCGATATTGTCGATACGGCTTATCCTGGCGACATTATCGGATTGTTTGATCCGGGCATTTTCCGAATCGGTGATTCCTTATCGCAGGGCGGCGAAGTTGTGTTCGATGAGCTTCCGACGTTCTCACCGGAAATTTTCGCGAAAGTAACGGTTAAAAACGCGCTTAAGCATAAGCAGTACCAGAAGGGTATCGACCAGCTGACGGAAGAGGGCACCATTCAGGTGTTTCATTCCACGGGCAACTTCGACGAAACGATTCTCGGCGTAGTCGGTCATTTGCAGTTCGAGGTATTCGAGCACCGGATGAAAGCGGAGTACGGCGTGGATATCCAGCTGCATCGGATGCAGTTCCAATTTGCGCGCTGGATCGTCGATGACAATATCGATCCAGGTAAATTCCGTATTAATACGACGCTCGTGAAGGACAAGAAAGGCAACTATGTCGTCTTGTTTGAGAATGAATATGCGATGCGTACGGCAATAGACAAAAATCCAACGTCTAAGTTTTTGGAAACCGCGCCTTAAGCGCACGGATATAAGCAAGCTGACAGCATCCCCGGCCACCCTCGCAGCAGCGCAGGCGGCTGGGGATGCTTTTGCTTATGCGTTCGGGCGGCATGATTTTCAGTGCTAAAAAACAGGTTTACCCGTATAATAAATGGATAAAAAACGATAGGTGGCTAGTCATTCATGAAAACAATCATGTTCACCGGAGGAGGCTCAGCCGGACACGTTACCGTAAATTTGGCCTTGATCCCACGGTTTTTAGAAGAGGGCTGGTCTGTCCAATATATCGGTTCGGAGAGCGGAATTGAAAGGCAGCTTATTGCAACGATTCCGCAGGTCAAATATTTTCCGATTTCGACAGGGAAGCTGAGAAGGTACATCGATATTCAAAACATTAAAGATCCATTCAAGGTAGTGAAGGGGCTTTTTCAGGCTTATCGTCTTATTAAGCGTAATAAACCTAACGTGGTTTTCTCTAAAGGCGGCTTCGTATCCGTGCCCGTTGTCCTTGGAGCATGGTTGAACAAAGTGCCTCTCCTCATCCATGAATCGGATTTAACGCCGGGGCTGGCTAACCGGATTTCGATTCCGTTTTCAACCGGTGTATGCACGACCTTTCCCGAAACGGGAGGCATGCTGAAGGCTGATAAAAGCCGGCATGTCGGGGCAGTCATTCGCGAGGAAGTGAAGCAGGGCAATGCGGACCGCGGCAGAGCGTTCACCGGGTTTACGAGAAACAAGCCGGTTATACTGATTATGGGCGGGAGCCTCGGCGCGCGAAAAATCAACCAGACGGTAAGGCAGGCTCTGACGAGACTAACGAAGCAGTTCCAAATCGTACATTTATGCGGCAAAAATCAAGTGGATCCTTCAATTGTGATGCCTGGCTATAAGCAGTTCGAGTACGTAAACGAACAATTGCCAGATGTGCTGGCGATGACCGATCTTGTCATTTCGCGTGCAGGATCCAATTCGATCTTCGAGTTTTTGTCGTTGAAGAAGCCGATGCTGCTTATTCCGCTTACGAAGGAGCAGAGCCGCGGCGATCAAATCTTAAACGCGCAGTCCTTCGAGAAATCTGGCTACGCCGATATCCTTTATGAAGAGAACCTGACAGCGAGTACGCTGGCGGAAAGCGTAGAGCGCTTGCACAATAACCGAACGGCGTATATCGAACGTATGAACATGAGCCAGGAAGCAAATGCATTAGCAGCTGTGTTTGAGTGGATCAATGAGATTGCCAAGAAGTAGGGAATCAGCGAGGTAAAACTTGATTATAAAAACGATTTGGCCTGCGGAGTTCAGCAGGTTAAATCGTTTTTTTGTTGTCATCATTCGACATGAAAAAATTGAATCGATAAGATGATTGACGATGAAACGTTTTCATGCCATAATGTACGCGTGTACATTGAAATTAATTATGCAGCACAAAAGCTTTATTCAGGAGGCAATTGATCATTAGCAGGAAAGAAGTAGCGAAGCTGGCTGGTGTCTCAGAGGCAACCGTATCAAGGGTGTTGAACAACGTTGGTCCAATGAAAGAGGAAACGCGTGAACGAGTATTGCAGGCTGCTGCAGAGCTGGGTTATGTGCCGAATGCGCTTGCGCAGCAATTCGCTAGGCGAAGAAGCGGCAATATTGGTGTCATTTTGCCATTCGTACCCAAGGTTCACTTATTCTCCACCTACTATTTCTCCGAAATCTTAAGCGGAATCGGTGAAACGGCGAAGCGCTGCGGATACGATCTGCTGCTTATTTTCAGAGAGCCGGACGGTGCGCGGGATTACGCGAAGCTTTTTCGAACACAGAAGATTGACGCCTGCATTGTCCTCGGATCGCAAGACGTACCGGAAGAGCGGACCGCTTTGGCGGAGCTTAAAGAGGGCGGCTTTCCTTTCTGTCTTGTGAATCAGCGGTATGATGAGGCGGCTTACACGACCGTTGACGCAGATCATGTATCCGGCAGCAAGGATGCCGCTCGGCATTTGCTTGAGCAGGGCCGCCGCAGCATCGCATTCATCAATGGTCCGATGCAATATTCAAATAGTACAGACAGGCTTGAAGGTTATAGGGCTGCGCTTAAGGATACCGGAATAGCGTTTGATCCGCAGCTGGTTTATGTAGGCAATTACAGCCGTAAGAGCGGGTATGAGCTGGCTGAACGGCTGGCGGTACAAATTAACGCGGGCGTGGTGGATGCGGTATTTGCAGCCAATGACCGTATGGCGATCGGCCTGATGCAAGGGCTGCGGGAGCGGGGGCTTGAGGCAAAGCAGCACTATTCGCTGGTTGGCTACGATGATTCAGACGGTTCGCGTATCATTAGCCCGCAGCTGTCTACCGTAGCTGTTCCATTTTACGAGATGGGCAGGCTGGCCGCCGCGAGACTGCTCGATCAGGAGCAGCCTAAAGAAACGGAGAAATCTTTGCGGGATTTGCTGCCGGTAAGCTTAGTCATTAGAGAAACTTCAAGCATTTAAGAGCAGCATGAAAATAGAAGTCCCTATGCTCCATCCTATTTCCATCGCGAAACGGACAATGACACTTATAGATGCGGTGGCCGTTTACGCTTAAGAGAGGCGGTTTTATTATGGATAAAGTAAGAGTTGGCATGGTTGGCTACAAGTTTATGGGTAAAGCACACAGTAATGCTTACCGCGCGCTTCCGATGTTTTTCCCGGATTCGGTTAAACCGGAAATGACGGCCATTTGCGGACGTGACCCGGAGGGGCTCGAGCAAGCAAGAGCGCAGTTCGGTTGGCAGAGCTCGGAGACGGATTGGAAGGCGCTGGTTAAACGCGATGACATCGATCTGATAGATATCAACGCGCCGAGCGATGCGCATAAGGCGATAGCGCTTGCTGCGGCAGAAGCGGGCAAGCATATCTTTTGCGAGAAGCCGCTGGCACTGACGCTGGAGGATTCCCGTGAAATGCTGGAAGCGGCCGAGAAGGCTGGCGTAAAACACATGGTCGGCTTTAACTACCGGTTTGCGCCTGCTGTCCAGCTTGCCAAAAAACTTGTAGCCGATGGCCGGATTGGCGAAATTTATCATTTCCGCGCCGTGTTTCTGCAGGATTGGATTATCGACCCTAGCTTCCCGCTCGTTTGGCGGCTTCAGAAAGAGATCGCGGGCTCAGGCTCCCATGGAGACTTAGGCGCGCATCTTATCGATATGGCACGCTTCCTTGTAGGCGAGTTTGAAGAGGTTATTGGGATGAGCGAAACGTTTATTAAAGAGCGGCCGATTGCTTCCGCCATGACGGGCCTCAGCGCCAAAGGCAGTGAAGGCGGACCAAAAGGCGAGGTTACCGTTGATGACGCGACTATTTTCATGACTCGCTTCGCAAATGGCGCGCTAGGCAGCTTTGAGGCAACCCGCTTTGCGGCAGGCCACCGCTGTACGAACGCCTTTGAAATAAACGGCAGCAAAGGAAGCATCAAGTTTGATTTTGAGCGAATGAATGAGCTTCAGGTTTATTTTACGGACGATGCCGAGGATGTGCAGGGCTTCCGCCGCGTGCTGGCGACTGATCCTTCGCATGCATACATGGATGCTTGGTGGCCTGCAGGCCATACGATTGGCTACGAGCATACGTTTACGCATGAAGTGCATGAGCTAATGCAAGCCTTTGCCGAGGACCGCCAGCCGGTGCCGAACTTTGTAGACGGCGTGAAATGCCAAGAGGTGCTGGAGGCGGTAGACCGTTCGATTGCGGAGCGCCGCTGGGTTGCCATTAGCGAGTTATCGTAAGAATGTATCATTAGGTTTGTAGCATAGGAGAGGCAGGGAGAGCTCAATGAAAAAAGCATTAATCGTTTGGGGCGGCTGGGATGGTCATCAACCGAAGGAGGTCGCTGAGATTTTTCGCGAGGTGCTCGCAGCCGAAGACTTCGAGGTAGAAGTATCGGATACGCTGGAAGCTTTCGCAGATGCAGAGAAGCTGCTGGGGCTCGACTTGATTGTACCGGTCTGGACAATGGCTCGCATTGAACAGAAGCTGGTGGATAACGTTTCTGCAGCTGTACAAAGCGGCGTAGGCTTGGCAGGCTGCCATGGCGGCATGTGCGATGCGTTCCGTGAAAACGTAGATTGGCAATTTATGACCGGCGGCCAATGGGTGGCGCATCCGGGCAATGACGGCGTGGAATATACGGTAAATATTAATAATTCATCAAGCCCGCTTACGGAAGGCATCGATGATTTTGTTGTAAGCTCCGAGCAGTATTATTTGCATGTGGACCCTGCGGTTGAAGTGTTGGCAACGACACGGTTCCCGCTTACACCCGGACCGCATTCGCTTAACAAGGCAGTCGATATGCCGGTTGCATGGACGAAGCGCTGGGGCGTAGGCCGTGTTTATTACAACTCACTGGGCCATCAGGCGAATATCATTGATATTCCTACGGTGAAGGAGCTTATGCGCCGCGGCTTCCTCTGGTGTGCAGAAGGCAAGGCAAAAGCGCTGGAAGCGGGTACGACGGCGGCGGCGTACAGCGGTATGGCAGATAATCAGCTGTAATCAATGGTCATCATAAACTAGGACATGGGACGAGGGACGGACGATAATGGAGAAAATTAAAGCAGGGATTATTGGAACAGGCAATATCAGCGGTATTTATTTTGAAAATGGGAATCGCTTCGATGCGCTTCAGGTTGTGGCTTGCGCAGATTTAGATGTGGAGCGGGCAAAAGCGCGGGGCGAGGAGTTTGGCGTTCGCGGCTGCTCCGTAGACGAGCTGCTTGCTGATCCGGAAATTCAAATGATTATCAATTTGACCATACCTCAAGCCCATGCTTCCGTTTGTTTGCGGGCGCTTGAAGCAGGCAAGCATGTATACGTTGAGAAACCGTTTGCCGTAACACGCGAGGAAGCGCAGGAAGTGCTCCAGCTTGCTGAGAGAAAAGGGCTTTATGTGGGCAGCGCGCCGGACACGTTCCTAGGCGGCGGCATTCAGACGAGTATCAAGCTGATTGAAGATGGTTGGATCGGCACGCCAATCGGCGCTACCGCGTTCATGGTGGGAGGCGGTCATGAATCCTGGCACCCGGCCCCTGAGTTTTATTATCAAAAGGGCGGCGGCCCGATGTTTGACATGGGACCTTATTATTTAACGGCACTCGTTGCGATGCTTGGGCCTATTACTCGGGTTACCGGTTCGGCACGGATCTCCTATCCGGAGAGAACCATTACGAGCAAGCCGAAATTCGGACAGCAGGTTAAGGTTGAGGTACCGACTCACATTGCGGGTGTTATTGATTTTGCATCAGGCCCTATTGGTACGCTGCTTACAAGCTTTGATGTAAAAGGAGGCTCTACGCTTCCTCGCATCGAGGTTTACGGAAGCACGGGCACGCTGCTCGTCCCGGATCCGAACAATTTCAACGGCCAAATCAAGCTTACCCGCGCAGGCACAAATGAATGGTCGGACATTCCGCTCGCTTACGGCTACACGGAAAACGCGCGCGGCGTGGGCGCTGCCGATATGGCTAAGGCGATTCAGACCGGTCGCAAGCACCGTGCGAATGGCGAGCTTGCCTATCATGTGCTTGAGGCAATGCATGGCTTCCATGACGCATCCGAGCAAGGCGTGCATTATGTTATGAAAAGCACCTGCGAGCGACCGGCGCCGCTGCCGCTTGGTTTGCAGCCATTTTGCTTAGATTAATAACCGGAAGTTTTTGAAAGCTTAATAAAACAGAAAAAAAGCAGAGCGGATGCCTTTTATTAATTGACTTGGAATGCGATAATAACGTATATGTAACAGAGTTTTAGATATGTTGTGACACAAAAAAATAGCTTGCCTGAACTTGTATACCGTTCAGGCAAGCTATTTTTGCAATAAATCAGTTGCTCAACCATTAAGCTAACGGGCAGGATACTTCCAATAGTTGTATAATTGAGAATGGAGTACTGAACTGGAGAAGGGTTTTCATTCTAGGGGGTGGTTATGTGCATGAATTTATCATCACAAAAGTTAATCATCTAGAGACTTATAAGTTAATGCGACTGGTTGAAGAAAGTACGAGTGAAGGATTTCGTCACCTCAAACGATTAGTGGCCGACTATGAAGCTGGAACCAATAAATTTGACAGGGACGGGGAAGCGCTCTTCATCGCTGTTAAAGACGGCGATATTGTTGGGGTTTGTGGGTTAAATCAAGACCCTCATGCAGGTAGTAAAGCAGTTGGTCGTGTTCGTCGCCTCTATGTCTTACCAAGTGTACGCCGATTCGGGATAGGGCGGTTGCTAATGGATTCAGTTATTGCAGAGGCTAAAAATTACTATCAGATGCTTGTATTAAAGACAAATAATCCTAATGCAGATTTATTTTATCAATCTATCGGATTTTCTGTTAATGCTAATTCAGAAAATGATACTCACTTTGTGAAATTAAGCTAACGGGAAACGATAGTTGAAAAAACAAGGAGCAGTTTGCTACGGCAGCTGCTTCTTTTTTTATTAAGCTAGCGGGCAGGATAGCGGACGATTGTTGGGAAATATGTTAATATTAGTATGGAAAAGGATGGTGAACTTATTGGAAAGAATCATTTTATTAACAGTTGCGTTCCTGATGGGTTTTGTCTTTATTATCTTTCCACTCCCAGAAGTTTTAGTTTTTGACGCACTAAAAGCCGTGGGAACCTTTTTGAAGCATACTTTAGGCTTGGTCGGTTTCCTCATGATGATTTACAGTAGCGTTGAGATAATCATTGCTTTGAATAAGGCTCGCCGTTGAGCTAACGGGACACGATAGCTTGATAATCCACCAAATTAAAAGAAGGTCACTGCGTATTATACAGTGACCTTCTTTTTCTGACTCTTATAATGCATGGGATATTTTCATGTGCTTGTCTGAGACAAGGCTCAGCGCACCTCGCAGAGTCCTCCTAAGGCTCCGCTGCGATTACCATACTTGTTGTGCGTTCAGCTCCTCGGCTCGACGTAGCGACTCCTGGTGCTGCTTGTGAGTGATCTTATCCGCGAACATTTCTTGCATTGCAAGTAGGTATGCGATGACATCCGAGGCTTTCTTGAACTCTTGGCCTTTGGCGAAGTCATCTAACTCCGTCTTTACATTCGCTTCTACATGAACAGTTTTCCACATTCTCGAACCCCCTCTTTTTTCGGTGTGACAACTACGCGTCATTTCGGGTTCAAGATATGCCACATTGGACCCATCCATTTGGTGCGGCTAGGATTATTTAAAGAGTTCAAAAATGCTCTTTTGCCATTCCAATTGGTTTTGCGCGATGTATTCTTCTGCTTGAATTAATTTTTCCGCCAATTCGCTCCTAGACAGTCTCATGTACCGCTTGCGGACCTGCAACAAGTCGCGATTCGGTTTTAAGTGTTCGAACTTAAAGGAGGAAGGGGCCGATTTGTTCGCACGAATCTTTGAACGTTTTGCGGGCATCGCAAATTGGAGGTAATACTGGTGTAGTTGTTCATTTGAGCCTACCGTGTTAGCGTGAACCCCTTTCCCTGTTGGATCAATCGTTTTAGAAACCGTTTGAATGCTGCGATAGGAGACACGTTCTCCTCGTTTAACTAATTCGTCTATGGTTCGTTTTCCGATGTCGTAAGTGCGATCCTTCTTACCATCGTAAACTTCTTCCAACCACGGCTTTTTGTTATCGTTGTTTGTTGATACGAACGGTTGGGTCATATTTTTCATCCTTCACATATTTTTCGACGAGTTCGATTTCTTTCAGCTCATTCCGTGCTCTCGATTGGACGAGTTTCATTTTCTTGGCTTCAAGAGGCAAATTGAGCGTTTTAAATCGTTTTTCGCTATCGACTGCCCACTCTAAAAATTGATGAATTTCGGTTTTGAATTCGGGTCGGGGGACTTTAGCAGCACACCCCATACAAGCCATTTTTGTTGGGCATACCGCGTCCGTGGTGCATATGCCTCCTACAACTTTGCTCATTGTTCCAACCTTATCGGAATACTCCTTGTAAAAGCGTTGCAACTCTTCTGGACTGCGCAGAATGCCTTGCTGAATGTCGATGTAAGACATCCAATTATCGTGCAAGTCGCTCACTGCTTGACCGATTTGCCCATGTGTTGGTTGCGAATAATACCCCGTAACTTCGATGTTTTTTTGATGCAAAATCTCTTTCACGATATCGATCGGGAGCTTTTCCGTCTGCACGGCATGTGTCGCAAACGCATGACGAAGCAAGTGGGCTTTGATGTTTACTTGTCCGCCTTCGTCTGTTTGCATTACAATGCCGTGTAAGAGAAAACACAGCGTGGCTTGTATCACATCAGTATCGAAACTCTTTCCGTTATATTGAAACAAATATCGGTCATATCCGAACATGTGTTTACGACTCTCATTCTCATATTTAACTGATGGTATGGGTTCATTTTTGTTTAACTTGTAATGTTCTCTCAACAGTTGGATGATTTCAAGCATCAATTTAAAGATATCTTCATGGACATAAAAATTCTCTGCTTCATCTCTGCCTTTTGGTATGAGTCGGAACATAAAACTTTTCCGTGGAGGTGTGTGGTTATTGTCATCCGCCACCACGACACATGCTTGAGAATAAGCGATTTGTAGAAGTTCATTCATCCGAATTCCTGAGCTTGTAAAAAGGTTTAACGCGAAATAGCCAAAGGTGACTGCGACGTAGATGGGTTCAATATGAAACAAGATCCCTTGTGCTTTTGATTGGAATTTGGATATGAATGTACTTTGACCAAGCACACCTTTATGCCTAGTATAAAAAGGTACGGGGTTTGTCTCATTTCTTTCGCCACAATATCCCCATTGTCGGAGAAAGTTTAACCGTTTTTGCAATTCCGCTTCGTTTTTGTTTTGTGACCATAGACCGAGAACATCTTCTTTGATGAGTTCCAAAAACCACAGACCATCACCTTCGGAACCGTCGCTTGACCGTTCAGATCGGATAAACTCAACAAACGTTTCATTGTTTTCAGAGGAATAGGCACCTGTTTGACTCGTCGCTGCTTTTACTGAACTTTGTGTGAACTGATCTCGATGTGCTAGTACAAACGAAGGTTTATCCCACAGGTTAAAATAAAACTTATCACCGTTAGATTCTTCATAGTCGAACGCTACGGGCAATGACCAACTGTTTTGTTCGGCAGCGGCAATAACTTCCTTGAGCTTGTTCCTAAGCCGCATCACTTGGTTCTTGCGAAAGTGACCTTCTGCACGTAATTGCGGGAGCATGGGGGTAATCGCAGAAGTTTCTAGTTTTCTTGTATGTTGTGCCAATTCGGTTGCCTGTTTTTCTAAGTTGAACTCACGCCTATCGAAAGTGGGGGTTTGCAACTGGAAATCTTGAAAGACAGACCTTTTGTCGGGAGAGATGTTATTCCTAACCCAACGTTTTACATAAGCTTCCGCAGCGACATAATACCTTAAAAATCTTGCCTTCTGATCAATAGAATGGTTGGATAAAACCTCGTTTTTAAGATAAGCATACATATGAATATCGGGGTTGAATTCTTTCGTATCTTGCAGGGCATAATGGACAAACAGGTCATCAAATCTGTTAGACAGAGCCTTAAGAACATCTTGTATTGTTTTAGGCGACAAATTTCTTGTCAAAGAAACAACCATGTATAGTGCAAGCTGATTTGCCCAAGGTTTGTTAGAAATATTTTTCTCGAAATAAATCAAAAGGTCAGTATTCATACAGTCGAAGTAGTTATTCCCTCTGGCATCTTTTAACTCCAAGATGTCATCTGAGATTTTGCCTTTCAGCAGAAAACGCCAGTCTAGTGATGTATCGGTCGTCATGGTGCCATCCCTTCTAATAGCTCATTAAGCCAGTGATCGTTTTCACTTATGGGGGCTGTTTCGATTATTTCTTGCGCTTTCGGCTTCCTTGCTTTAACGATGCGTTTTTGATTCATGAATGCCTTTTCTTTCTCCTTCATGCTCTCAAATAGATCGGTTTGAATACCACTAAACTCCAATTGGTTAAAGTAGTGTTCATACACTTCGATGGTGTTTTTATCGCGCCATCGCATGTATTGAATCAATTCTTCTTTCTTTTTCATGATTTCGGCGTCGGTTTTTGAGGTTTCCATAATACCGCGCATCATGTTTGTCACGTACCAGTGTCTAGCTTTATGAGGATTCAGTTTTACCCCTGCCGCCTGTACAATTTTCTGCCACCTGGCATAGAACGCAAAGTAGTTCAACGAATTTGTGTTCTCCGCCACAAAAATGGGGGCGTTATCAGGCATCTGACCTAATCGGCAATTATCCTTCATAATCACCGATCTCTCCGTTTCGACATAACGGATAAGCAGCTTCAACGTCTCCTCACTAAACCTGATGAATTTCATACGCCTCTTGTGGCTTCCTTTGTTGAATGCGCGGGACTCTAACCGATTGGCTCTTAGTCTGTAATCACCAAACGTTAACTCAATGATTTCAGAAGCTCTAGCTCCCGTTTCAAAAAGCATTCGAGTAATCACTTCATCACGTAGACTCCAACCCGACGTTTTTCCACCTTGATAAATTTTGTAAGGTAGATCCCAATCACCAATCACAACAGGTATCCACTCTTCATTTACCACCTTGAAATAAGAATCCGTAAGACGCCTGTGCTTTGGTAGCTGTTCTTCGGTGCCCGCTTCTTCTGGAAGTCGCGGCTTATCCTTTCGAACCCCGTTAAGGCGTTCTGTGTATGCTTCTAGGATAGCATCAGCTTGAAACAATGGATTCTCGTATGCATAGTATTTAAGCCAAACCATCGACTTGTAGAAAGATTTTAACGCAGAAAGCTTAAGGGCTACCGTGTTTGGACTTTTATTCGTTAAGCTCACAAGCTGATAACCGTCTTTGTCTCTGACTTTGCAGGCCATCTCATCGAACAAATAGTTCTGTACTGTTTCACGCACGATTTCAGGCTCTTCGTCCCAACGCACACTACGGCCTTGGTATCTCCCGTTATCGGTCAGCCAGTGAAAATATTGTTCGAGCGATGTGAGATAGGAAAGTGCGGTTTTATCTGAAACGCTTCCAATCTGATCCGCATAAAAATCAGTAAGTGGCATAAATGGTTTCTTTTTAGGGTCAACGACAATAAGTTGATATCGGCTATTTGTGCCAGGTGGGCAGAAGAAGTGCATATAACGATTTGACAACAATTATCAACCTCGATCCAAAAGTGAGATTATAAATTAAATTAACGAAATGTTTCATGTGCAGTGTCATGTGAACTGTAAATTCGATTATACGGTTTATAACACCCGCATGGCACAGGTAAGTTGTTCCACCACATTCTCCTCCAATCATCCCCCACCAAATACTGCACCCAAACATCGGTAAGCATTGAAATGAAACAAAAAAGCACCCCATCGACAACAGGGATGCTCAATTAAAGTATAAAGTGACACTTTATATAAAAACCACCTATGATATTGAGATTCGACCACGAACACATCAGTTAAGTTTACATATTCGCTCTGCTTTTTTTGCAATTCTTGTTATTTCTTTATCCAAGCGTCAACCTTTTCGGCATTTTGCTCTACCCATGCTTTGGCAGCCGCCTCAGGCGTTTCGCCTTCTTGAATTTGAATCATCACAGCAGCCATTTCATCCGGAGTCCAGTTAAACTGATCCAGGAAGGTGAAAGCCTCCGGTTGATCCTCTTTTAAGCCTTTACGGGCAATGGTGTGAATTTGCTCGTCTCCGCCATAAACGTTTTTTGGATCCTCCAAATATTTCAGATCCATCTTGGCAAACATCCAGTGGGGCGTCCAGCCCGTGACGACAATCGGCTCTTTATTGGCATAGGCCTTCTCTAGCTGCTGCGTCATCGCTGCAGAGGAGCTTTCGAGCAGCGTCCATTTTTCACGAAGCTTATATTCATCGAGTACTTTCTCGGTCGACATCATTATGCCGGCACCGGGCTCAATGCCGATAATGGTATGATCCACCGTATCGCCAACGACATCCGTTAGTTCATCTATGCTGTTAATGTCCATATACTGAGGCACGACCAGGCCGATTTTTGTTCCTTCTAGATTTGGTCCGAGGTCTTCGTATTGACCGTTATATTTGGTCACGTATGAAGCATGCGTCGTTGGCAGCCACGCGGCCACCATCGCATCCGCGCTGCCATCGGAAATGCCAGCCCACATCGGGCCAGCGTCTACTTGCATGAGCTCGACCTCGTAGTTTAGTTTTTGCTCGAGCACTTCTTTTACAACATAGGTGCTTGCGATCTCCGAATCCCAGGCCACATAGGCCAGCGTCACTTTTTTCTTACTGTTTCCGCTGGAAGCGGAGCATCCCGCCACCAATGCCATGACCATCACAGCTGCAACAATTACACTTATTCGATTGAACTTCAAATAATCACTCCTTAAAATTTCACAAGATAAATATCGGTTTAAAGGTTTTGTACATTTAATGCCTTAGGTTGTTTTGCTTTTACGGATGACCTGCTGGGTCAAACGGTCCAATATAATGGCTAATATTACGATTGCGAGACCAGCTTCGAAGCCGACGCCGGTATTGCCTTGTGTTACGGCACGATAAACATAGGCGCCTACACCCTGTGCGCCGATCATCGATGCGATTACGACCATCGAAAGCGACAGCATAATCGTCTGATTGATACCAGCCATAATAGTTGGCATGGCAATTGGAAGCTGAAGCTTGAACAGCTTCTGAGACGGCGTTGATCCAAAAGCATCAGCCGCTTCAACTAACTCTTCAGGAACTTGGCGAATGCCGAGATTCGTCAATCTAATCGTTGGCGGGATCGCGAATATAATCGAAGAGATGACGCCCGGTACTACGCCGAGAGAGAAAAAGGTTACAGCAGGAAGCAGATAAACGAAAGCCGGCATCGTCTGCATGAAATCAAGCACCGGCGTAATTATTTTTTGAACGCTTGTATGGCGAGCACATAAGATACCTGCTGGAACGCCAATCAGTACCGATATGAAGGCTGCAGTCAAGACGAGTGCGAGTGTTTGCATCGTCTGGCTCCATAAGCCGAGATTTTCGATAATAAGCAGTCCGATGAGCGTAAATAAAGCCATTTTCCACTTGCCGATATACCAAGCGATAACCGTAAATATTAATATAAGAACGAGTGCTGGGAACCAGTTAAGCAAAGTATCCAGGCCGTTTACGGTTTCGCCAACGACGATGCGAATGAATTGAAAGAAGGGATCCAGATGGGCTTCCAGCCAAGCCTCTGCCCATTCAATCCAGTCTGCTAAAGGGATTTTAGGCAGATTCATGACGCTCACCTGCCTCTAATACAGAGTTTCCGGATAATGCGGCTAGTACTGCGCCTTTAATGACAATGCCTTTTAGGCGGCCGTTATTATCTATAATGGATACGGGGAACTTAGATTGACTCATTAATTCAAACAACTCATTGAGCAAAGTATCCGGTGCAGCGGAAGGAGCCTCACGCTCCATTGCTTCTTCAAGCTTCAGGCCATTCTTTATCGCATTAACCGCATCTTCTGCCGTTATAACGCCAAGCAGCCGCATGCCCTTATCAACAACATAAAGACTTGATACACCGCGGTCCCGCATAAATTGCAATGCAACACGCGGACCCTTTTCAATCGTAATCGTCTCGGGTTTAATCATAACATGCGATGCGGTGAGCACCTTAGACAGATCGACATCTTCGACAAAGCGCTCCACATATTTGTTGGCAGGCTGCATTAATATTTCTTCAGGCGAACCGATTTGTACGATACTGCCGTCTTTCATCAGGGCAATTTTATCGCCTATTCGAAGCGCCTCATTTAAATCATGTGTGATGAAAACGATGGTTTTTTTCATTTTGGACTGGAGCTCCAGAAGCTCATCCTGCATATCCTTGCGGATTAGCGGATCAAGCGCGCTGAACGCTTCGTCCATCAGAAGAACATCAGGATCGTTAGCAAGTCCTCTCGCTAATCCGACACGCTGCTGCATACCGCCGCTTAGCTGATCGGGGTAGCTGTTTTCCCACCCTTTTAATCCGACAAGCTCAAGCGAATCCATCGCCATCTCTTTTCGTTTCTTTTTGTCGATGCCCTGTACCTCAAGACCGTATTCAATATTTTGAATAACAGTGCGATGAGGAAAGAGCGCGAATTTCTGGAATACCATGCCTACATTTTTTCTTCTGAACTGCCGCAGCTGCTCGGGAGACATGCGAAGCACATCCGTTCCGTTAAACAGCACTTGGCCTATAGTAGGCTCGATCAATCGATTGAGCAGACGAACGAGTGTCGACTTGCCGCTGCCGGACAAGCCCATGATGACAAATATTTGTCCTGCCTCAATGGAGAAGCTCGCCTGATTAACCCCAACGGTAAGCTTCGTTTCTGCAAAAATTTTCTCTTTAGACCATCCTTTATCCAGCAGCGGGATCGCCTTTTTCGGATCGGCTCCGAAAATTTTGGTTAGCCTCTTGGCTTCTATAATCGCCATGTTGTGCCCCCTTGTGGAATATTTCGACTCCCATAAGTTTAGTTGGTTATCTTTGTAATGGTCAAAAGGCGTGAGCCTCTGTATACTTTGTACAGTTATAACTTTACGTACTTTACATACTGTATACTCTTGATAACTCCCTTTTTCATCCTAAAGGCTTTCTTTACTTATGGACAATCAATTGATTACAATAAACGATGTAGGTAAGATAGGGGGCACGACACTCCTCAGGAGGAACGACATGAATGAACTTGCAGCATTAACAGAAGAGCAGCTTGCGAAGCTGCATAATACGCGCCGCCGCGTTATCGAATCAATAGGGAAAAACATGGACCTGTACGGAATTACATTATCCATAGGACATTTATACGGAAATATGTATTTCAATCGGGAGCCGGTTACATTAGATGAGATGAGCCAGACAATGGGCATGAGCAAGACGTCGATGAGTACAGGCATGCGAACGCTGCATGACTTGAAGATGATAAATAAAGTGTGGGGCAAAGGCTCCAGAAAAGATTTGTACGAGGTCGAGCCGGATTGGCATCAGAATTTTGCCGATTTCTTCTCTATAAAATGGAGAAAGGCTGTCGAGCAAAACATGAGCGCCCTAAATCGTTCGATAAAGGAAATTGACGGATTGAAGCAGCAATATGATAGCGATCAAGCGTTCCTAGACCTGCTTGAGAACGACACTCAGAAGATTGAAGAAGCATTAAAGTATTATCGATGGCTGGATCGATTGATCGATTCTTTTGAAACGGGCGATATTTATAAATTTATACCGCAAGAGGATTAGTTTTGAGGGAAGTCGGAAATTCAATGACAGCAGGCTGGGATGAGGTCTAGACATTATGGGTTAAGTCCTTTCGTTTGACATGCTTTAGAGCCGCGGGAGCGTTTTTCCCTGCGGCTCTTTTTCGATTTTGATCGATGCTCTGGGGCTGAATTTGAAGTGAGCATTGCAGGATGATTTAAATTAGCGGATTATGGTAAGCTTATTGTTATAACAATAGGGTAAGGGGACGACCAATCCAATGAATGATCGCTTGCGTTCGCACAGGAAGCCAATGCTTGTTACGAATGGGAAGGTTGTATTGCCGAATCAAATCGCGGAGGTCGCCGTAGCTGTTGCGGAAGGACGAATCGCTGCTGTTTTGCATGGCAAAGAGGATATCGACAGCTGGCTTAATCAGCATTCGAGCGCTGTTGTTATTGATGCCGGAGGGCAGTACGTGCTGCCAGGCCTTATCGATATTCATTGCGATGCGATTGAGAAGGAAGTACAACCCCGACCGGGTACGTTATTTCCGCTGGATATGGCTTTAATGGAGTTTGAAAGGAAGCTGCCCGTTCACGGTATCACAACGATGTATCATTCCTTATCGCTTGGCGTAGGTTTAAGCCTCCGCGGCGATCATTTATTGACGGGAATGATTGAACATATTAACAGCTACCGCAGCAAGCGATCTGCTATTCGGAACCGTATTCATCTGCGCTATGAGGTTTCTCATCTGGCTGGTATGTCCATTGTAAAGCGTTTTTTGAATGAGAAGGCAATCGATTATTTGTCATTTATGGATCACTCGCCAGGGCAAGGGCAATACCGCGAGCCAGGTTCATTTGAGCGATACGTTATGAAAAATCAAGGTGTGAGCATGGATGAAGTTCGCGTCATTGTCATGGATTTGGTTCAACGGAGAGAGCAAGTAAGTACCGAGCAGCTGCAAGAATTGAGCGCGCTGGCTGCTAAACAAGGCATAGCAATTGCGTCGCATGATGATGATTCGGCCCAGAAGGTTGAAGAGTCAATCGGTTATGGCGTTTCTGTTTGTGAGTTTCCAATTAATCTAGATACCGCAAAACATGCTGTTGATCGAGGACTGCGCGTCTGTGTTGGTGCACCTAATGTTGTTCGAGGCGCTTCACATGATAAAAACCTTAGCGCAACCGATGCGATTGCAGCTGGCGCTGCGGATATTTTATGCTCCGATTACCATCCCTCCTCGATGCTCGCCGCGGTATTCAAGCTTGCCGATCAGGGAATTGCCGCTTTGCCGGCTGCGGTAAGAATGGCATCGCTTCATCCTGCACAAGCATTAGGCGCAAGTGGCGAGCTTGGCTCCATCGAGCCGGGCAAAGCAGCTGATCTAATCATCGTGGATCGTTATGAAGGCCTGCCTTGGGTAACGAATACGATCGTCGGTGGCCAAGTTGTTTATACATCTGCAGTGCGTTATTGAGACGGGTTGGCATGTTCGCTATGATGAAGATGCTTGTAGAGGGAGTCGACCATACGCCCTTGTTCCGGCTCCGAGGATTGCTGCCAGATCATCTCGAACAGTACTCCAAGCCCAGGTAATGTGCGTTCGTCGGCGCCGATGGAGTCCTCAATGACTTCGGATAGCTCTTTAGCCGAATTATCTTGAACACGCCTAACGATCGCTTGACGCAAATCAATAACTTCCATACAAAAAAACCTCCAGACGCATTCGAATTTACTTAATTACTATGTCCATCGCCTGCTGCTTTCATCCGAATGAGCATGCTATGGTATACTGTTTAGATAACTGCAGTAATCATCCGGCAAGGAGGATTTTGTAAGATGGCTAAGAAGCAGTACGCTGTAATTGGTATGGGACGTTTTGGCTCAAGCATAGCCAAGGCGTTGACGGATATGGGTTTTGAGGTGCTTGCGATCGATTCGAACGAGCATCGCATTCAAGAAGTCGTGAACACGGTAACCCATGCGGTATCCGCAGATTCAACGGATGAAGATGCGCTTCGGGCATTAGGTATTCGAAATTTTGATGTTGTCGTTGTTGCGATTGGGCAAGATATCCAATCTAGTATTTTGACGACGCTTATTCTGAAGGACCTAGGCGTGAAGACACTCATTGTCAAAGCGCAAAATGAGCTCCACGGCAAGGTTGTCAGCAAAATCGGAGCAGATAAGGTTGTTTTTCCGGAGCGGGATATGGGACTGCGGGTTGCGCATCATCTCGTATCACCAAATATTCTTGATTACATCGAGATTTCCGACGATTACAGCATCATTGAGATAAAAGCTCCCGGTCCGATGATTGGACAAAGCTTGAAGCAGCTCGATATCAGGGCGAAATATAAATGTAACGTCATGGCTATCAAAAAAAGCACTGCGATGAACATTGCTCCTTATGCGGATGACTTAATCGAAAAGGATGATATCCTTGTTATCGTTGGCAAAAACTCAGATCTAACCAATTTAGAAATCGCATATTCGGAAGGTTAATGCTAACTATGAATGAAAATTTTGATCCATTGCTCTCATCAGTTCAAAATGACAAGGTTAAGCAGTGGGCATCGCTGCTGGACAAAAAAAACCGCGATCGAAACGGCCAGTTTCTAATTGAAGGCGTCCATCTCGTACTGGAAGCGCTTCGGGGAAACGCGGATGTAAAGACAATCGTATACGATACCGAGCGCGGCATTCCCGCTGAGCTTATGCTTGAACGGGAATTAAATGATTCGGCGGCAACTCTCGGATTAGAATGGATACAGGCATCGCGCCCCGTCATGTCAAAATGCACAGGGACGGATACCCCGCCTCCGGTGTTTGCCGTATTGTCAAAGCTCCCGGTAGATCATTCGGCTATATTTCGCAAAAACGGTCTCGTGGTAGTGCTTGACGCTGTACGCGATCCCGGTAATGCAGGCACCATTATCCGCAGTGCCGACGCCGTTGGAGCGGATGCTGTGATTCTTGGCAAGGGCTGCGTGGATCTTTACAATCCGAAGACTGTAAGATCGACCATGGGTTCATTGTTCCATTTGCCCATTATCGAAGCCGATCTGCTGGAGCTTCTCCCGCAAGCGAAAGCAAAAGGCATGAAGCTGGTCGGTACGAGTCTACAGGCTAAGCATACCTGCTACAGCTATAATTGGACGCAAGCGACTTGGCTGCTTATGGGGAGCGAATCAGAGGGGCTCTCGCCTACTGTTCGCGAACTCATGGATGAATCGGTTATTATCCCGATGGCGGGCCAAGCGGAATCGTTAAACGTCGCGATGGCGGCAACGGTGCTCCTTTATGAGAGCTTGAGGCAGCGGGATTATTCGGGGAAATAAGAATAATGATTAGTGTGAGTTATAATTCATTTTGGCACATAAAAATCAGTCCTGGTAATCAAGGAAACCTTGATTTATCAGGGCTTTTTTGTTTTAGCGATTATGAGATGTTATTAATGACTTAAACTAGGTGAAATAATCACTACGATTTTTAATATCGAAATAATGTAATGATAAATAGCACAAACAGATAGCACGTATTAAATATAATAAGGAGATGGAAAAACATCAATAATCACGCTTAGAATGGAAACTATGTTTTTCGATATATGAGCCCTGAATCGCTATAAGAAATATCAGAATTTTAATTTCGACGATCCTCTCTTATTGCATTTTTGGACTATTAACTGAGTGGGCAGATGACAGTGGATTTCCTTTTTATATGACCCAAACCAAAGATTAGCCAAATCATTGTTAGACGAACTTATGCCTAGGATGACAAAAGAAGATCCTTAAACTAACGCGACAGGGCTGCCGGTGCATTCGGCAGCCTTGTTTAATTTTCTTTTATTCAGGATATCCACTTTCTTCTGGTAAGGATTTAATACAATAGATCAAGAAAATGGACAGTATGATTTTAAAGAATGGTCCGTATCTACTCCAGGAATTCCAAATTATAATGTGATTACGGAGGTGATGAATGCGGTGAAAACGGATACAAGTTCAATTAGAGAAAAAAGCTATCCTAAATATCAAATCGCATGGAAACAACTAAGAAGGCAAATATATCCACAGACTTTTGTTTTACTTGGTATTTTATTTTTAATTATTTTCTCTTATATTCCGATGTTCGGGATCTTAATGGCATTTAAAGATTATAAAATATCTACAGGTGTACAAGGAATATTTACAAGTGACTGGGTTGGATTAAAATACTTTAGTGAATTTGTTTCTGATTATAGATTTATCGATCTAGTTAGAAATACGTTAATCATCAGTGTTTTGAAAATAATTTTCGCTTTTCCAATTCCAATCCTGTTCGCCATTATGTTGAATGAACTCAAGGGAATGGCATTTAAGCGAATCGTGCAAACAGTTAGTTATTTCCCGCACTTTATTTCTTGGGTAGTTGTATCGGGACTAGCTTTTGTCTTTCTAAGTGCACAGGACGGTATCGTCAATATGTTATTTATGAAGTTGAATATCGTAGACAAGCCACTTGATTTTTTGACCGATCCGGATATGTTCTGGGGTTTAGCGGTCGGAAGTGCCGTTTGGAAAGAAGCAGGTTGGTGGACAATCATCTTCTTGGCGGCAATCGCAGGTATTAATCCATCTTTATACGAGGCAGCCCAAATTGATGGGGCTGGTCGTTTGAAGCGAATATGGCACATAACTCTGCCAAGTATTCAAGGTGCTGTTGTTGTTGTATTAGTACTTTCAATTGGAAGTCTGTTGGGCGGAGGGTTAGTTGGTTCAAACTTCGAGCAGGCATTCCTATTAGGGAACTCTGTAAATAGCGATAAGTCTGAAATTGTCCAAACGTATGCCTTCAAAGTAGGTCTCGCAGAAGGTCGGTTTGCTTATGCAGCAGCGATTGATTTGGTACAATCAGTACTTTCAGTGTTCTTAATATTCTTTAGTAATTTCATTGCGAAGAGACTATCAGGACAGGGGTTATTCTAAATGGAAATTATTTTTAAACGTTTACGCAGAAGAACTCTTGAGGATTGGACAGTTGATACAATAAACACGTTTTTGATGCTTATTGTGCTAATTGTTACGCTATATCCTTTCTATTATGTATTAATTATTTCCCTAAATGAAGGTGTTGATGCAGCAAGAGGCGGAATCTACTTTTGGCCAAGGGAATTTACATGGGATAATTACGCAACATTTGTTAATGATGAAAAGTGGAGAGTCAGCTTTCTGGTATCCAGTGCAAGGACGATTGTTGGTACACTGATAGGCGTGTTATTTACTAGCCTTGTAGCATACGGACTGGCTTACAAACAACTAATCTTTAAGAAGATATACTTTCCAATCATTATTGTGGCTATGTACTTCTCGGGGGGCTTAATTCCTTATTATGTAGTTCTTAGAGAATTGAACTTGTTAAACAGCTTCGCTGTTTATGTCGTTCCCTCTATGTTGAATTTATTCTTTTTGCTTATCGCAATTTCGTTTTTCAAAGAAATCCCAGATGAATTACAAGAATCAGCTCGAATCGACGGCGCTAATGATCTTACAATTTTCTATAAGATTATTCTCCCGGTATCCCGGCCTCTTTTAGCAACAATGGCATTATTTCTTGGTGTAGGCCAATGGAACTCATGGGTGGATTCGGCTTACTTTGTGCAAAGCGATAATCTAAGAACATTAACATATCGAATGATGGAGATAATTAATCAAAGTACAATGCCTATTGATTCTGTGGGTTCTAACTACGCCAGTTCAATGAACACAGTAACGACTTTCTCAATACAAATTACGGCTATGGTTGTTGCAATTTTGCCGATCGTTTGCGTCTATCCCTTCTTACAAAAACATTTCGTTAAAGGTGTAATGATTGGTGCAGTAAAAGGATAGTGGTATTGGAACCTTGGGGTTTTAATATAAAATATCTATTCAGGAGGCCAGACAAATGAATCAAAAGGGTAGAAAGAAAAAGGTCATTATGTTGATTATCAGTGCAATGCTAGTTACGTTGCTCTCTGCTTGCTCCGGGAGCAATAATGGAAGTTCTTCTACGAATAAAGAGGGGCAAGACTCATCCACAGGAACAGAGCAGATGGAATTAAATATCTTTGTAAACCATCCCTGGTTCCCAGTAAAAGATTGGTCTGGATCTATTGCCGAACAAATTTCAGAAAAAACAGGTGTCAAACTAAAAGTGACAGTTGCGGCGGATGACAAACAGCTGCCATTAATGATTGCATCTGGAGATTTGCCTGATCTTGTCTTTACATCAACTAACCTAGACCGATTGGCAGACTCAGCTGTATCCTACTCTTGGAATGAATTAATTGAGAAATACGCACCGGATTTCAAACTTGATCCTACACGAATAGCAATTAATACGGCGTCTGATGGGAATTTCTATACAATTCGTAATAATTTCGCCACTAAAGAAGAATGGGATGCCAATCCCAATGCTCTGGTAGCACCAGGAGCACTTGGAGTTAGAAAAGATATTTTAGAAGAATTGGGGAATCCTTCACTTGAGAACATGGATGATCTTGAAAACGTTCTCGGAATGGTGAAGAATAAGTATCCTGACATGATACCACTTCTTCTAGATAAAAACTGGGGATCTTATTACTTAAAAATGCAGTATGGTGTACCAACAATAACTACGGATTTATATGAAGAAGACGGAAAAGTCTCTTACTACGTTAGACACCCTCAAATGCTTGAGCTATACAAATATATAAACCGGCTTTACCGAAATGGATATATAACAGGAGAGAACTTTGCATTTAAGGATACACTTAAAGACAATGAGTACGCGTTAAAAGGTAAAGTGTTTGCCCTTGCAGAAAATACAAACGATATCGATAACATTAATAGTCAAATTACACAAGGGGACAATTTTAAGTTAACCCAACTGGTAAATCAGCTTGGAAGTAACCCTAAGTATTACAATGCAAGTGTTGGTTGGTCTGGAGTATATATCACCAAAGAGAACAAAAATCCAGAGGCTTCAATCAAATTTATGCAGTATATGTTTTCCGAAGAAGGGCAAAAACTTGGCTACTGGGGTATTGAAGGGACTCATTATAAATGGAATGAAGAAGGAAAATATCCAGAACTGCTCTATAAGCAAGGCGATAGTGATTACATCAATAAAGAAGGGATCGGATTCTGGGGACTGATGTCCAATAGTTCTGCTCTTGATCTTGTGGATCCAAATACGGAATCTGCGAAAGTGAAAAAAGCAGCCAAGGAAATTATGGAACTTGTACCCGAATTGGGGCTTCTCATTCCAAAATCCGATTCTGATGAAGGAGTAATCCGGACCAAGTTGGAAGAAATGATACGAACAGAAGAAGTACGTATCTACATGTCAAAGTCGGAAGAAGAAGCAATTCAAGCGTATAACGACATGATTGCTAAAGCTGAACAAATCGGTCTCAGCAAATATGAAACTTGGCTAAACAATAAATATGGGGAAGTTAAAGGGCTATTTAAGTAAAAAAAATTGGAGTCAGCGTTAAGGCGCTGACTCCCCTCCATTTTTGGTGATACTATGGAGTAAAAAGAAGAAGTGGTGCGGCATGTTAGAGTTAATTGCGAAAAAGTTGTACAGCTTTTTGCCAAAGACGAAGATCGTAAAGAAATTGTTTGTCGGATATCTGCTAATGGTGTTATTTCCTATCTTGATTTTTGCCTATTTTGCGTACAATCAGGCCCAAGAAAGGTTTCTTGATGAATATTTACGAAGCCGTCAGGAACTAATCGAGCAGGCTAGCAGTAATTTGAAGGTAGAAATGACCCAGATTGAATCCGTGTATCAATTATTTCAGTACAATCAGTACATTCTTGAGTACATGAGTGGTGATTACGATACTGAATTTCAGCATGTGTATAATTTGATTAAGTATATCCGACCGCTCTATTCCTTTGTATATTCGGGTAATGAACAGATAAAAGAAATTCGTATGTATAGTATGAATTCATCAGTCGATCCCTTGGAACCTGAAATTGGAAGGTTAGACGAACTAACCAGTCTTTACCCACTTTATGATCAAATTCAGGGATTGTCTCCAGGTAAAGGGATGTGGGTCTTTGAAAACAAAGAATCAGATCGAATTCCGCATTTAAGTTACTACCAAAAGGTCTATAACGAACAGTTTTCTAAACAGATCGGAATCATGAAAATTGAAGTTAGCGACGTTGCTATTAAGACAATGTTGGAGAAGGTTAAGACGAAACCAGATGACCGAGTAATCGTCATGTCGCTAGACAATAAGTTACTGTATGGTGAAGTAGTTGACTATTCTGATGAACTGGATGAAATAACTCAATCTGCAATTAATACATCAGATGGAGAGTCCAAACATTTTGTTTTGCGCGATTGGAAGGTTATTGGAAATACGGTGATTGTCGAACCCTTAGCTGTTAAAGTGATCTCATATACGAACGAGAGGGAAGTGTTCGTAAATATAAAAACAGAATTGAAGTGGGTAGCAGTTGTTGGACTTATTGGCTTGTTCATGTTATCTACTGTATATTATTGGATTGCCAGCTCGCTAACCAAACGCATAATAAAGCTTGCGAGACATATGCGTAGAGTGGGATCTAATAACCTGTCAGCGTATTCAGATAGTACAGATGATGATGGTGACGAGATAAACTATTTGACATCGTCTTATAATGCTATGCTCCAACGTATCGACGATTTGGTGAATAAGGTACACCGTGAGGAATTGCTGAGAAAGGAAGCCGACTATAAAGTACTAGAGGCACAAATACGACCTCATTTTTTATACAATACCCTTGAATCAATCAGGATGATGGCAGAAGTGAATGATGCTTTGGAGGTTGCTGATTTCACGCACTCGTTCGGCAAACTTATACGTTATAGCTTGTCTAATGATAGGAGTGAAACGACTCTTAAAGACGAACTTGAGCATGTGAAAAACTTTTTGCTTATTCACAAAAATCGTGTGGGTGAACGTTTACATTATGAAATTGATGTAGATGCGAAAATTGATCATTTCCCATGCCCGCGCTTTATTTTACAACCTTTAGTCGAGAATAGTATCGTTCATGGTCTAAGCAGGCTCCGATCGAACTGGGTGATTCGCATCCGGATATTTGAAGCAGAAGGTTATCTTAGAGTGGAGATCCAAGATAACGGAATTGGAATGGATGCGGACAGGTTTAGAATAATTCAAGGTGTATTACATGGAAACCTCGACAAAGAAAGTTTGCAGACAAAATCGAGCGGGCTAGGATTATACAATGTTCATGAGCGTATTAAAAGCTTCTATGGTAATAATTCAGGTTTAACCCTAAGTAATTGCTATCCAAAGGGTATGATTTGTATCATTCAAATGCACAAAGGGAGCGCTTGAATCATGCTAAATCTTTTAGTGGTGGATGATGAGCCGCTGATATTGGCAGGACTGCGAGCTATCATAATGAAGGCAGAAACAGGATTTCATCAAGTGGAGACTGCTAATGATGGAATTGAGGCACTGGAAATGCTTCGCTCATTTAAACCCCATTTGATCCTTACTGATATTCACATGCCTGAAATGACTGGTCTCGAATTAATTCATGAGGTGAAGAATAGAAAACTATGCGACCGATTTATCATTTTAACGGGATATGATGATTTTGGGTACGCAAGACAAGCACTACGGTACCAAGTGCTTGATTATTTACTTAAGCCGATTGATAAAGAAGAACTAATATCCTCACTGCTGAATGCTGCTCAATCAATTAGCCAGGAGCTTCAGAACAGTTTGAATCAAGATGCTACCTCTACGCAAGCAAATAATACGACGGCATTGAATCTGTTAGACGGCAAGTCACTATCAGACCAGATGAAAAGGATTATCGATCATATACATTCGAATTATAATCAAGACCTATCTTTAGAAAGTATAGCAGAGTACATCGGATTAACTGCCAGTTATGTGAGTACCTTATTCAAACGTGAAGTTGGGATCAACTTTATTCCCTATTTGCATTCGTGCCGTGTAGCTAAAGCGCAACAACTTATGAATGAGCAACCAAAACTAGCATTTGACAAAATTGCATCCCAAGTAGGGTATGATTCGCCGCGACACTTTTTCAAAGTTTTTAAGAAATACTCGGGGCTTACTCCTGGTCAATATCGAGAAACTGAATTCATTGAAGATCAAACAAAAGAATAATAGAACCTTCAGGCTTATAAATACTTTATCGCATACAAGGAGGCAGTAAGACATGATACAACCTAGGATCACAGTATCAGTTAATAAAAAAGAAAAAGCTTTGGGAGATTTATTTGGAATCTTCTTCGAAGATTTGAATCATGCAGCAGACGGAGGGCTTTACGCGGAATTAGTGCAGAATCGTTCGTTTGAGTTCGACTACACAGATAACAAGGAATACAACTCGCTTACGGCCTGGAACAAGGTTGAGAGGGGAGCTGCTCACGTTGAGATTCACGTTGAAACGGCCGAACCACTCAATAATAATAATCTGAATTATTTGGTTATGGAGGTCATGCTACCGGGTAAAGGCGCGGGAGTTCAAAATATAGGATATAATTCAGGCATTTCTTTAGTTGAGGGCGAAACCTATCGTTTTTCTTGTTTTTATCGGAGGATCAGCTCGTACTCGGCACCAATAGTTATCCGTCTGGAAAATGCGGAAGGTACAATCTGCTACGGTGAAGGAACATTTGAACCCGTACAGACAGAATGGACTAAAGTGGAATTGAAGATCATTTCCAAAGTAACGGACAAACATGCACGCTTGTCTCTTCTCGCCCAAGATAAAGTATCATTAGCGTTTGATATGGTTTCTTTATTCCCAAGTAATACGTTTATGGGGAGAAAGAATGGTATGCGTGCCGATATTGCACAGTTCATTGCAGACATGAAGCCACGTTTTATGCGCTTCCCTGGGGGTTGTCTTGCACATTACGGATCTACTAATCCGAATGATAGAAACAGTATGTATCGTTGGAAAAATACGCTCGGCCCGATAGAGTCGCGACCTACAAAAAGTAATATATGGAAGTATAACCAAACATTAGGTATCGGATATTTTGAGTACTTTCAATTTTGTGAAGATATTGGAGCTAAGCCCCTTCCAGTAATTGCTGCAGGTTACGACCCGCACACCAGACGTGCAGTCCCGTTGGACGAGATGGAGCCATGGATAGATGAAGCTTTGGATTTAATTGAATTCGCTAATGGGGATACCGGAACAGTTTGGGGGGCTATAAGGGCAGAAATGGGGCATCCTGAACCTTTTGGATTGGAGTATCTGGCTATTGGAAATGAGGAAGTTGGCGCGGAGTTTTTCGAGCGATTTGTAATTATTCATCACGCTGTTCGAGAAAAATATCCCGAAATTAAGTTAATAGGATCTGGCGGCCCTGGCGCAGCAGGAAGCGAATATAAACGTGGATGGGATTGTGCCTGCTCCCATGGAGTCGATTATGTTGATGAACATTATTATCAATCTCCTGAGTGGTTTATTGCAAATATGAATCGATATGACGGCTATCCTGCGGATGGTCCAAAAGTGTTTTTAGGCGAATATGCTTCCGGTGATGATACTTACAACAACGCAATTGTTGAAGCAGCTTATATGATCGGAATGGAGAAAGCGCCTGCTGCGGGTCTAGCCTGCTACGCTCCCATGTTATGTAATTCAGATTATGTAAATTGGAAGCCCAATTTAATTTGGTTTAATAATCATTCCGTTTATGGAACAGCCAGTTATTACGTTCAAAAGTTGTTTATGCAACATCAGGGAGATTCTTTACTTCACATTGAGGCGCAAAGATTACCACAACCTGAAATTATTTCAAAGCCAATCACGGGAGCAATATCCTTTGAAACGAAATTAGCAAATGTAGAAATAATCGATATACAGCTCAAAAACCTTGAAACAGGAGAAACTAGGCAATATGAGAGAAGAGTAATCACACCAGATCAAACATCGAGCTTTCTTGATACGATTGATTGGGATCATTACAGCCTTTCGTTCCGTGCAGCAAAATTAGATGAGAGTAGCGGGACCGATATTTCCGGCAGCCGCTCATTCGAGGTGAATTTCGGGAAAATTGATGAGAATAACAAACTAGCATGGAAGATGGACTGGTGGATGAACTTGTCTAATGTTTGCTGTACCTCGGAGGGAAGAAACTCTGAATTAATTAATTATGTATTTAACCCGCAAGCAAAGCAGGAGTATGACTATCGTCTCGAGGTGAAAGGACGTGAGCTAAGAACCTTCATAGACGATGTACTTTATGCAGAAACAGAGGATAAACTTCCCATTCCAGAGGAACTCTACTACTCAGCGTCTATAGACGAGCAAGTGGGAGATGTTATCTTGAAGGTAGTTAACTTAAAAGAATACGACGTTAATGCAGAGGTAGTTTTTGATGGAGAGGCACAGACCGAGCGTAATGTAACGGTATTTACACTCTCAGATCATTTAGATGAGGACAGAAACAGTTTTGAAGAACCTAATAAAGTAATACCAAAACAAATGAATATGGTATGGGATATGAATCATAGATCCTACAATTTCCCAAAAAGATCATTGACGATTTTTCGATTCTTAGTCAACTAAATATTTGGTTTTATGATTTTAAAGTAACAGGCTGACTCCGACATACGATTGGAATTGGCCTGTTTGTCTTTGACAGTGAATGAGATGAAAGTGGTGCCTTGGGGCTATTTACGGAAGTAGAAGTAATAAAGATCAAGTAAATAATCGAAAGAAAAAGGTAGCCTCGGACTCGAAAATGGGAGTCGGAATTGGTGTGGCATTAATGATAGTGTAATTGGCATAGCCATTGGTGTCGCTTTGGGAGCCGGTTTCTGTTGAACCGGCTTTGTTTGGCGCTGTACGCCATAAATGTTGAGTGATCCGATTGTCATTAGTAATTAAATGGGGGAAGCAAATGAAAAGAATACCGATGATGTTACAACTAGCATTGATTCTGTTTTTCGTCATGGCTATTCCGACTGCTATCCTGACCTGGTATAGCGGGGCGCAGATTTTGTGGAGTTCGGAGACAGCAATAGGAGAATCTGCATTAGCTGGAGTAGATGCAAACCGAAAACTTAACGAGAACTCACTCGATAATCTGGCACAGAATACTGTTCGTCTGGCAGCCACGAACATTTTTGACCGTATCCGTCGTTTTGACACTTACGATGAAATCAATGCTAATTATATCAATATTAGCAGTGCGTTGTCTGTACAAAGGGAAATGCTGAACTTGAACCATTTTATTGATGGGGTGTACTCTTCGTATTTCTACCTAAATGATTCGGATTACGTAATCTCAACCGACGGAGGCATCTCGAAGTTGGAACGATATGAGTCTATTGAATGGATGAAAGATGTACTTTCTGAACGCAGCGGAATCACCGGCGTCTGGTTTCCCCGTAAACTGAATTCGGGGGTTAGCGTTGTTTCGTACGTATTGCCTCTCAACCGTCTGACGACTACGACACGCGGAATAATTGTCGTCAATTTGAAAGAAAGTGAAATCGGAAGCTACTTGAAAACGACAGAACCTGGTGTGCGTGGATATTTTCTTCTGTCATCAGATGGCAAAGTTATTTCTTCCAACGACAAATCAGTACTGTTTACTGACGGCGGGAAGCAACCATTTATCGAGAATATCGCAAGTAGCGGATTAAAGGAGGGATACGCTTTTCATGAGCTTAACGGAGAACGCTTGCTGTACACGTGGTCCCGATCTAAAACATTCGGATGGCTAAATGTAAAATTTAGTTCGGTGGATCCGTTAATGACGAAAACGCACACTTTACAGCGCAACATTCTTTTTCTCACCATCTTGATTATCTTTGTGGGGATATTTCTTGCTATCTTTCTGGCGACTTGGCTGTCCAAACCTGCGAGAGAGCTTGTTCGGATTATCCGCTCTCGAAACAATCTAGGAATGAAAGACAGGAATGAATTGGCTTTTCTTGATGCGGCTTTTAAGAGGATGCAGGATGAGGAAGAAGGGCTTCACAAGCTTTTGAAGGAACGGGAAAAGGACAGCCAAAACCTCGCGATTCATCAATTGCTTCGTGGTGAGGACCTGGAGAAGAGCGAAGCAATGTATCCGGCGCATTATTATCGCGTAGCTATCGTCTCAATTGATCGTTATAGACAATATATGAATCAGACGAATCCTGAAACACGCAGTTATCACCGATACCTTCTTATTTCGCAGTGCGAAAGCCTTTTCATGGAAGGAATTAATACAAGAAGCGTTTATCAAGGTGAAGGTTGCTTCGCCATCATCATAAATTTCGAGATAAATGATGAGGAAGACCAAGAAAGAGGTATCCGCCAAACACTACTTTCGATCCGTGAGCAAGCGGCGAAGTTGCTAGGACATTCTGTCACCATCGGTGTCAGCGGTTTAACAGAGTCGGCGGAATCAATCTCGGACAGGCTGGTTGAAGCGATGGAAGTCATTAAGCACCGCATGATTGTAGGCAGCGGCGGCATTACGTACTGGAAGGAAGAAGAGGTTCACAGCCAGAAATATATTGATCCTATCAGGAGTGAGAGACGAATTCTCAACTACCTGGACGCAGGCGATCTTAACGGGATTTATAAGGAACTGGAGGACATTCGGGCCGAAATCCAGTCCGTCGAATACATTTCTTACGACAACATCTTATTCATATACAATCATTTGACTGGAGCTACAATCAAACATCTTCGCGAGAATCATGTCAGTGCTGCGCGTATCTTCGCGAATCGAGGCAACATATATTCGACCCTAACATCCATAGACACGCTTGACGAACTAGAGAACTATCTTCGGAATATTTACGGTGAGATTGTTCAGCATCTTGCGCGGAAATCCGGCGAAACGAATTATGGTGAGCGGATCATTCGGCATTTGGAGGAGCATTATCGTGAAGAGATTGTGTTCGAAGATATGGCCAAAGAGATTGGCATCAGTTATTCCTACATGCGAAAGATCGTTTACGAGTTAACGGGCAAGAGCCTTATCGACTACCTCAATCAACTGCGGATAGAAAAAGCAAAGGGGTTGCTAGTTGAAAAGAATTTAACAATTGTGCAAATCGCTGAAGAAGTTGGATACTACAATGTTCAGAGCTTCAAACGGTTTTTTCGCAAATACGAAGGCATGCCGCCAAACAGCTATAGGGGTGTGAGACGGTCATCACAGGGGGTCATTGTTGGGAATGGGGATCAGAAATGATCATAAAAGCCCTATAGATTTCAATAGAATTGCTATTTTTATCAAAAGTGAACCTGAGCATCAATACTCATCCTTTTCCAAGCGAAAGAGATGAGGGTAAGATGAGTCTCAAGCTCGCTGATGGCGAACTGGTAATTGATCGATGACGTTGAGGAGGAGGTGAAACTTTGAAAGTTGCAAGCGCTTCACAAATAAATGAAAACGCTATTTTGAAAAAAGAGAAGAAAACGGGCCGCCATGGAATGTTCTACTACTTAAGGCGTGATTGGCAGCTATACTTGCTGCTAACGTTTCCATTAGCTTCAGTATTGGTGTTCAAGTATGCACCTTTATTTGGCCTTTTAATGGCATTTAAGAATTATAAGATTGCAAAGGGATTCTGGGCCAGCGACTGGGTAGGCTTCCAAGTGTTCCAGGAAATCTTCTCCAAACCCGATTTCGCCCGAGCGGTCCGCAATACGCTCATGCTTAATAGTCTCGATATCATATTCAGCTTTACCGCGCCGATCATACTTGCTTTATTGCTGAATGAGATCAAAGGTATTAAGTTTAAGCGGGTAAACCAGACTCTGCTTTACTTGCCGCATTTTATGTCCTGGGTCATTATCGGTGCACTCGCTTACCAGCTTTTAAGCGTAGGGAATGGAGTCGTCAATAATCTGATTGAATTAATGGGTGGAGATCGTATTCCGTTTCTTCAAGAGGATGGAAACTGGCTGATCAGCTACCTAGCTATTGGTGTCTGGCAAAGCATGGGTTGGGGAACCATTATCTATCTGGCTTCCATCAGCGGGATAAATCCGGAGATGTACGAAGCGGCTACCGTCGATGGCGCGGGTCGTTGGCGCAAGGTATGGAACGTCACACTTCCTTCGATACGGGTGACAATCGTGACGCTTCTAATCATGAATCTGGGTCATATTATGGCGGGATCGTTCGAGCGTGTGGCTGCCTTGCAGAACAAGGTGACCACAGAGTTTACCACCACGATTCCGGTTCTGGTGTTCCGTTGGGGCATCGAGAGCGGGAACTTCAGCCGCGCAACCGCTTTAGGACTGTTTCAAGCCGTCATCGGTCTTGTTCTTGTGCTCACAGCTGACCGAATTGCTAAAAAGCTAGGCGAAGACGGATTGATCTAGAAAGGAGGCAACCATGAAAGTTTCTACCGGCACACTTGCCGCACCACGCAGAAAGCCCATGGATATCTGGGATGTGCTGATTCGCCTCGTTGTGATCATTACTTCACTGGCCTGCTTGCTGCCGTTCGTTCATGTCGTGGCGAAGTCTTTTAGTACGGATGCTTATGTTATTGCGAACAAAGTATTTCTAATACCGAGGGGGTTTAGCATAGAGGCTTATAAGAAAATTCTCGCTGACCAAAGTATTTTGCATTCCCTATATATCTCGGTTCTCATTACAGTCCTATTTTCCGTCTTGGGCATGATCATTACGATTTGCGCTGCTTATCCTCTCTCGAGACAGCAGTTGAAGGGGCGCAAGGCGCTGACTGTTATCTTTTTGTTTACCATGTATTTTAGCGGCGGCATCATTCCCGATTATCTGATGATCAGCAATCTAGGCTTGCTAGACACGATATGGTCGCTCATTCTTCCTGCATCATTTAGTGCCTTTAATCTGCTGATCATGAAGACGGCGATCTCAAGCAGTATTCCAACTAGTCTGGAGGAATCGGCTCGAATCGACGGTGCGGGACATTTTCGTATTCTGCTTAATATCGTGCTCCCGTTGTCCAAACCGATCATTGCGACACTGTCTCTCTTCTACGCGGTCGGAAGGTGGAATGCCTATCAGGACGCTTTATTTTACATCAAGCAAAATATCGATCTAAGGCCGCTACAATTGAAGCTGTATTATCTGATTATACAATCTAGTGAAAGCTTTCAGTTAGAAATGACGCAGGTTCAGCTCAGCAATCCAGAAGTATTAAAAGCATCCTGCATCGTTTTTGCGACCGTTCCGATTCTTTGTATTTATCCCTTCATCCAGAAGTATTTCGTTCAAGGTGTTATGCTCGGAGCAGTCAAAGAGTAAGTACGTTTCGGCCGTTGGCCATCAAAGATTCGAAAATTCTAATTCGGGGGGAAAAGCAAATGTATAAAAAGAGACTTGTGTCGTTAGCCTTGGCTGCCGTCATGACAGTAGGAATGTTGGCCGGTTGTACAAATGGCAATAATAACGAGCCGACAAATTTGGAGCCTAGCGGCAATTCTGCTTCACCATCAGCATCCGCAAACGAAAGCACCAATGCGAAATATCCGGATTATTCGAAAGGATTCACGGAAAAAGTTTCTCTTGAAATTCCGGTATATGAACGTGCTTTCGAAGGTTGGAACGTTATTGATAACTACTATACTCGTTATATTCAAAAAGAATTCGGAGATAAGAACAACATTGATGTGAAGTTCGTACCGATCACACGCAGTGCCGAAGTGAGAGATTACGAGCAGCTGCTTGCTTCCGGTAAAGCTCCTGATATCATTTTCCATTATGACATGCCTCAGGCAGTTTCCTATTACGGGGAAGGTGTCATGCAGCCGCTGGATTGGGACGAGATGGCAAACTACGCTCCTACGTATTGGGAGAATATGAGTGAAACCATAAAACAATACGGAACGATCGATGACAAAAATGTGTTCTTCTTTGCCTCGCGTCCGAACGTGAATAACTTCGTTAGCATTATTCGTAAAGACTGGGTTGAGAAAGTTGGCATGAAGGTAGAAGACTTGACCTCCCTCGAGAAGTATAACGAGATGCTGGTGAAGTGGAAGGAAACTGGTCTGGGTGTAGCCGGAGTAGGGTTGATTAAAGATGTATTCAATTACAGTTATGCATTCCGCGATTGGCCGGTAGATCCGAAATATCGCGCACTCTACTCTGATATCGGTGTTGCTGATTTCACAACGGCTGATACTGAACGTTTCCTGAAGAACATGAACTACCAAGTCAATAACGGATTGATTGATAAGGAATTCTATTTGCGTGACGATGGTAACAAAAACAAAGCAGAGTTCGTTGCAGGCCACACCGGAACGTATGGCGAGTACTTTGCAAGCAATTCAGATGTAATCGCTGCCACCTTGAAGAACAACCCTGAAGCGCAATTCGCTGTACTGCCTCCGACAGCTCTTGTACCAGAAGGACGTGTACCGCAAGGACGCGCCGATTGGCCGTTTGGTTTCATCATGGGAATCAATCACAAAGCAACTGCTGAAGAACGTGCCGCAGTATGGATGTATCTTGAGTGGATGAGCCAGCCTGATAATCTATTCCTTCTGCAGAACGGTGTTGAAGGTCAGAACTATACGCTTGATTCGGACGGATTAGCCGTGAAGAATCCGGATTTCAAAGGTGAGTCTGTATTGGCCCAAAACAATAATAAAGATTATTGGGGGCTGGTCACTGAGGCTCCGCAATACGCAACTCCTGAGTTGGCACGAAAAGCTTATATCCGTAACTGGGCTCCGGCTGGCTATGAATATCTGATTGAGGATTCGCTGAACTACGCTGACAAGTATAGGGAATATTCGATGCCTGATACCTTGTTTACTATCGTGCTGAATAAGGTTAACGAAAACAAGGCCGATCTTAATAACCTATTCCAAGAGCTGTATTTGAAAATCGTCATTGGTACTGAAGACAAGTTTGATGAAGCTTATGCAGCAGCTAAGAAGCAATACCTCGAAGCAGGTTATCAAGAAATTCTTGATGAGAAGCAGGCTGCAATTGATGCCGGTAATTTCAAATAAGAGACTGATACAATCGCAGAACAATGAAGCCCCTGCAATATGCCGGGGCTTCATACATGGAGGTAAAGATATATGAAGTTGCAAACAACAACGGAAGAATTGAAACGAATTATTGCTATTACAGCAGATTATACGCTGGGTATGGATCTAACCTGGGATTGGCCAGGCGGCGTCGCATATTATGGCGTCAGTCGAGCTTTCGAAGCCACTGGTAATCAAATATATCTGGAACGTATGGCGCAGTGGTGCGAGGAATACATCGATGTAGGTCTGCCTGTCTGGACAGTCAATACCTGTGCCATGGGTCATATGCTGATCACACTCTATGAAGAAACAAAGGATCAGAAGTATCTTAATCTTATTTTGAGCAAGGTAGACTACCTGGAGAATAACGCTCTCCGCTTTGGTGATCGGGTTCTTCAGCATACGGTGTCGGCTAATAATGATTTTCCGGAGCAATGCTGGGCGGATACGCTGTTTATGGCTGCTTATTTCATGCTCCGCGTTGGCGTTATGCTAGGAGAGAAAAGCCTGATAGACGATGCGCTGCATCAATTTGAACGGCACATCCATTATTTGCAGAACGAGGACACCGGACTCTGGTACCACGGTTACAACAACATCATGAAGGACCATATGTCAGGTATTTACTGGGCTCGGGCAAATGCCTGGGCGGCTTATACGATGTCCCGTGCAGCAAGAGGAGTGCCGGAAGGCTATCTATATCCTCAAATGATGCATATTTGGAGTTCATTACGTGACCAGCTTGCTGCAATCAAGCATTTACAAAAAAAGGACGGACTATGGGGTACAGTTCTCGATTACCCGGAAGCTTATGGCGAAGTATCTGCGACGGCAGGCATTGCTGCTGCAATGATCAATCAAAACAATTCATTGCATACCAAATTTGTACAACGGGCTTTGGATGGCGTGCTTGCTAATATCACAAGTAACGGACGAGTCTTGAACGTATCTGGTGGAACGGCCGTGATGAACGATATCCAAGGCTATCTCGGCATTGACAGGAAGTGGGCACAGGGCTGGGGACAAGGCTTAGCGCTTGCATTTTTAGCATCTTTAATCGAGATGGTGGAGGAACAGTAGGAAGAGTAGGTAGAGTAGGTAGCTAAGAAATGAAAGCGGTAACATGAAAGGGGGTGATTCCTAATACTCGTTTTGCACCAAGAATCAGCAGAAGGGAGAAATGAGATAACATAGATGAAATTTAATGAATCTCTTACTCCTAATAACTTATTTTTCAAGGAGGTTGAAGTAAGTGACAGATCGAAAGAGAAAAAATCATTTAAGTAAGAGAATCATTCCAATGATATTGTCATTGGCTGTGGTTGCTGGGAGTTTTTCAACAGGATTTGGGGGATACGCTCACGCTTCTACTGATACGTTAACTGTCCCAGAGAGTGGCTTAATTGCAGACTATTCGTTTACCGAAGCTCCGGAGGACGGAATTACAATAGTGAACCATGCGGCCGGTGTTGGTGCAGTCGGAAGTGCTGTTGTTCAGAACGAATCGACAGCAAAGTGGGAGGATAACGCCCTTGTATTCTCAGGGGTAGGGACTTCTGTTAGTAGCCCAACGGGGACGTGGGTGTCCTTGCCTAACAATATCCTGAGCGGAAAGACTTCGGCAACGGTGAGTATTGAAGTCAAGCCAAGCACCGCGATTATTACGAAGAACCATTTCCTGTGGAGCATCGGTAACACGGGAACAGATACGTATTGGTTTGCAAACACACGCTCTCCTCGCTCGTCTATCAAGTATGGCGGTACAGAGAAGACGGCGGCTTCCACTACGCAACTGAAAGCGGACCGTTGGTACAGCATCACCTCTGTCATTGATGCGAATGCGAAGACCATTTCATTTTACGTTGACGGGGTAAAGGTTGGCGAAAAATCGGATACTGGCATGTCGCTCTTACAGGTAACGGATCAATTGCGGAACACGATTGGTCGTGCGCCATTCAATGATCCGATGTTCGAAGGTGCGGTATCGACGTTTCGTATTTATGACCGTGCTTTGAGCGTTGATGAAGTCAAAACCATCTCCGTAGAAGACGCTAAGCTTCATGTGGGAACAACGGCTGCGCCTACAGGCCTTGCCGTAAGCAATATCGGGGTGTCGGCTACTGGGGATTCGGCAACTGTATCACTGCAATGGGACGCGGTAAAGGACGCAACTAGATATAACGTGTATCGGAAAACAGCAGACGAAGATACCTATGAGCTCCTGCAGCGAGTGGCAGGGACATCCTTTACCGACGAGACCGCAATACCTTCAACAAATTATGAATATAAAGTGACTACTCTAAGCAATAGACAGGCGGAGTCTAGCACAGGTACGTCTGTAACCGCTGCAGTACAGCTTCCGTCGGATCCACCAGCGGCGCCTTCCGGCCTGTCCATTACAAAAGTGGTGAAGGATAGCGTTGGCTTACAGTGGGATAGTGCAGTGGGCAGCGCACTATACGTCATCCTTCGATCTAATGCAGCTGATGGAACTTTTAGCGAAATTGGTCGTTCGAATACGACAACTTATACAGATACAACCGCTAACACATCAACTGTATACTTCTACCAAGTGAAAGGCCTGAATTATAAGGGCCTATCTGATGGATCGAATGTAGTAGATAGTACCATATACACACCGCCACAGCCTCTGCCTGAAGGCTTACCGATTAAGTTTGATTTCGGTCCTGGAGTTGTTGAAGAAGGATACTTCGGTGTCCAAGAGCCAGTAGCGTACACGCCGGAGCTGAAGTACGGTTTTGACGATCCGACCCTTGTGGCTTCGGGAGATGATGGAATCACCAATGCGATTAAATCTGACTATCTAATGTCTGTAGGTACGATATTTAATGTTGATCTGCCGAATGGCGATTATGCGGTGATGGTTACTGCAGGCGACGCTAATGAAGCTACGGAGACTGCAGTTACCGTCGAAGGGATGGTCGCCACCAAGATCGCGCTAACTGCAAAGCAGCCCGGCGAGTATCTGGAACAGTCGTTTGAGGTCGCATTGGTGGACGGACAGCTCAATTTCTCATTCACAGGTGCTGCGCCTAAAATTAACGCGATCGTCATTTCGAAGCTTCCGGAAAGAACGGTTGGTCAAGCTCCTACCGTCTATATTACTGGGGATTCGACCGCTCAAACCTATGACCCCTACTGGAAGCCGCAAGCAGGCTGGGGACAAATGATTCCCCGTTATTTCACCAGCGAAGTTACTTTTAGCAATCAATCGATAGGTGGTCGAAGCTCGAAATCATTTTTACTCGAAGGGCGCCTCGACACTATTTTACGTACGATTAAACCAGATGATTATCTCTTGATTCAGTTTGGTCATAATGACGCTACGTATACTGTCCCGGAACGATATGCGTCTCCGGCTGATTACAAGAAATACTTAAAGACATACATTGATGGTGCCCGTCAGCGTGGAGCAACGCCAGTGCTAATTACACCTGTCGGCAGACGGGACTATAATCCTGAAACAGGTATCTTCAACGTCAGCTTCCCTGAATATGTAGCCGCAATGAAGGAAGTTGCAGAGGAAACAGGAACTAAACTTGTCGATCTTAATACGCTCAGTCGCGAGTACTATGACTCTATTGGGCCAGAAGGAACCTTGTCAGTATTCCTTTATACCAATCCCGGCGTCTATGAGGGGTTTCCGAATGGTTCAGTAGACAATACTCACTTTCAGGAATACGGAGCTATCCAGATCGCAAGATTACTGTCAGGAGGGATTAAAGAACACAATATTCCGTTATCCTCTTATGTTAAGGATGTAGAGCTTCCAGCCGAGGCGCCTACCAAGCCGCTTGGTTTCACGGCCAGCAGCGTGAGTAATTCTGGAGCAGTGCTGAATTGGAAAGCCGTGCAAGGAGCTGATCTCTATAAAATTTATGATAAGTCAACTGGTGCTACGGAGTATAAACTTATCGGAACTGCAACCATACCAAGCATCATTATTAATGGATTGGCTGCAGGCCAAACCTATGAGTTGATTGTTACCGCCGTCAATGGTAGAGGGGAATCTGTGCATTCGGATGTTGTAAGGATTACGACGAAGCAAGCTTTATACAAATTCGATTTTGGTCCGACTGCTGCTTCAGTTATGGCGGGATATTACGGAGTGAGTGAATCTACAGCTTATACACAGGAACTTGGTTACGGAATTACGAACGCAACTGGTATGCTCTCACGCGACCGCGGATATGCGATTGCAGACCCTACTACAATCCCGCTCTTTGACATGTTTAAAGACTGGGTTGGAGGCAGTGCATGGCAGTTCAATGTGGATCTACCGAGCGGTTTGTACTCCGTGAAGATTAATTCCGGAGATTACACTGGTAAGATAAGTACTAATGTAACCATCGAGGGTACTGCTTTCGGCGGAGTTGCAGGAAATAAAGCGATAGGTGAAAAAACCATACCGCAAGTAGTCGTTGCAGATGGGCAGATGACATTTAGCTTTGACGGAAGCCTTAATGGTATCGAGATTACACCGATTCTGTTGGCGCCGACAGGTCTGAAGCTCGACGAGATCAACACGGACCCAGATCAACCTTCAGTTTCGCTTTCGTGGACAGGTGTCGATGATGCGTACAAGTATAATGTTTACCGGAAAGTTGTTGGTACAGACAAATTCGTTCTTCTTGGAAATGTGACAACAACTGAATATGTGGACGATAGAGCGGATCTCGGCCTGGAATATATTTATCAGGTAACTGCTGTAGATATTGCGAATGCAGAGACGGGAGCAGTGGGATCGGTTTCGGTATCTTTAGTCGATCCGAACGTAGCGATTCCGAATGCGCCGAGTAATCTTCAATATGGCGAAGTGAACAAGAACGACTTGTCTATTACTTGGGACGCGAGCACTGGGGCTATACTCTACTACATCTACCGCTCGGATAAGTCAAACGGTACCTTCGATCTGATCGGGAGGACGCAAGATACGAGCTATACCGACACGACAGTGTTAACGACAATACCGTATTTTTATAAGGTTTCAGCAGTAAGCGCAGGCGGCATATCGATTCAGTCAGAAAAGCTGGCTACGCCTGCGGTAACAGTGTTATACCGACAGGCCGAATATTTAGATCGCGCGCTTATCGCTGTCAAACGAGCCGATAGCATGTATGTTGGATGGAGAATGCTAGGAAATGATCCTTCTGATATCGCCTTTAATCTCTACCGTGACGGAGTCAAGGTCAATGCGAAACCGATAAGAGGGGCGACGAATTTACTAGACGCAGCAGGTACGGAAGCCTCCGTGTACGTTTTAAAAATAGTCGCTGCAAATGGGAAAGAAACCTTAGCAGCGAAAGAAACGACGGTTTGGAACAAAAATTACTTACCCGTGCCACTTCAAAAGCCTGAAGGTGGCGTTACTCCAACAGGCGAAGCCTACACTTATCTTGCTAACGATACGAGTGTTGGCGATCTGGACGGTGATGGCACCTATGAACTAGTCGTTAAATGGGAACCGTCCAACGCACGCGACAACTCGCAAGGCGGTTATACCGGTAAAGTTTACATTGATGCCTACAAGCTGGATGGCACAAGATTGTGGCGAATTGATATGGGCAAGAACATTCGTGCAGGCGCGCATTACACACAATTCATTGTCTTTGACCTTGATGGCAACGGCAAGGCGGAAGTAGCACTCAAGACGGCTGACGGAACAGTGGACGGTACGGGAGCCTCTATCGGAGACCCAGTAATCGATCATCGGAACAGTGGTGGTTACGTCCTGCAAGGGCCAGAGTATCTGACAGTCTTCGACGGGATGACGGGCAAAGCAATTACAACAACCGACTACGCCCCCCCGCGCGGCGTTGTCGCCGATTGGGGAGACGGCTACGGCAACCGGGTTGACCGGTTCCTGGCGGCTGTTGCTTATCTGGATGGCGAGCATCCGAGCTTGATTTTCAGCAGGGGTTACTATTCGAGAACGGTTATCGTTGCATACGATTATAAGAATGGTCAATTGGTAGAACGTTGGAAGTTCGATACAAACGATGAGGAGATTGGTCTATCCTACGAAGGGCAAGGTAATCATAATCTGTCTGTAGGTGACGTTGACGGAGACGGCAAGGACGAGATCACGTTTGGAGCGATGGCGATTGACGACAATGGAAAGCCGCTCTATAACACTCAGCTTGAGCATGGTGACGCAATGCATTTGGGCGATCTGGATCCGAGCCGCCTAGGGCTTGAAGTGTTCGGCGTGCATGAACATGGTGCAGTGCCGTATGGTATGGATTTCAGAGATGCAGAAACAGGCGAGATTATTTGGGGCGTTAAGACGGGGATCGATACCGGTCGGGGATTGAGTGCTGACATTGACCCTAATTATCTTGGTGAAGAGGCATGGTCTGCAACCATCTTGGATGGGAATAATAATCCGGTGACAGGGCTGTACAGCGCGAAGGGCGAACTGATTACGACGAGAATTCCTTCCTCCACGAACTTTGCTATCTGGTGGGACGGAGATTTGAGTCGCGAGTTACTCAACCACCAATGGAATCAAGCAATTGGCGCGGGACCTGGTACGATCGACAAATGGGATTACGAGAATGGTACGACCATCAACCTGGTGAAGGCAGAGGGGACACTGTCCAACAACTACACGAAAGGTACACCAAATCTGCAGGCAGACCTGTTTGGTGACTGGCGTGAGGAAGTCATCTGGCGGAGCGCAGACAACTCCGAGCTGCGGATCTATACGATGACCGACGTAACAGAGACGCGTCTACGTACGTTGATGCACGATCCTGTTTACCGTCTCGGCGTTGCTTGGCAGAACGTCGGTTATAACCAGCCTCCGCATACAGGCTTCTACCTCGGTACCGGCATGGAGGAGCCTCCTGCACCAAAAATTCAAATTGCAGGTACGCACTCTTTGCCACTGGCAGAAGGTGCACCTGGCAAACCGGTTCTGTCTGATAATAATGGCTATGATACAGGATTAAAAGACGGGGACTATTCCATCACAATGAATATGTGGTGGGGAAATAATGGAACGAAATTCAAGCTTTACGAGAACGGGGTACTCGTAAATGCCGTGAGTCTGATCGACGCATCGCCTGCCGCTCAATCGGTGAAGACAGATTTCAGCGGAAAGAAAAATGGTACCTATGTTTATACATGCGAACTGATCAATTCTTTTGGTACAACCAAATGTGACTCTATTACCGTGAACGTAACGGACGCTTCTCCGGGCAAAGCGGTATTATCCCATGATAACTGGGATAAGGATGGAAGCTACAAGGTCACGATGAATTTATGGTGGGGGACCAATGCAACCCAATATAAACTTTACGAGGATGGAACACTTGTAGATTCACAATCGCTTGTTGCTCATTCGCCAGGCGCCCAATCCGCTGTATCCAATATTATCGGTAAAAGTGCGGGCACCTATAAGTATCAAGCGGTATTAAGCAATGAAGCAGGAGAGACAACGACATCAATAATAACAGTTATTGTTAAGTAGTAGTTGTCTCAATGAAGAGAAGATGAACGTAAAGCAAAGCAGCCATTCCTATAATGGCTGCTTTGTAATTACTCATAGCTCTGAAAGGATAGAACAGAGAAAAGTAAGAGGGTGGGGATATAACGAATAATAAGCTGGAGGGATATAATATATTCCTAATAATTGGAGGAAGAAGTATAAGGTCTTTGTAGCCCTAGGCGCATCGGTTCGGTCTTGGCGTGTCCGAAATACATATAAATATAAAGCTCTGCATCCTGGGTCTGAATATCCTGGAAGAATGGGCATCCCGAGCTTTTCTCTCGGTTACCGTAAACCGTAAATACGACAACGCCGCCAACTCTTCCGGAATATTGGAATTACCAAGAATTATGACTAGGTACCATGGTCCGTTCCAGAAACCACGCGATGATAGGGCACGTAAAGTAATGGTTGACATCTTATGTTCTAGGCATCAGGCCAATGGAACCGGGATATCGAAATTTGATTATTGAGCCTTCGTTAACAAACCTCATCAAAACAGCAAAAGGAAGCGTATGGAGTCCTTATGGCCTTATTCACGTGCATTACCATCGAGATGACGCTGGCATTACGTTAGAGGCTCAGATCCCTGTAGGAGCGACTGCCGACATCAGCCTTCTACTATTTCCCTCGGGGCGGCTAGACATGGACTGCTTGTCGTATACCATTCATAAAGACGAATGAAAGTGCTGGAATCAAGTTGCAGGATCGGGAAATTTCAGATTTTCCATAAGAACGGATGGGCTAGTAACAAATAGCATGTAATCATGTAACGCTCGAGGACTTGGAGAATCTGAAAAACCTGTCGGAGAGGACGGTCAAAGCTTCGCAAATTCTCGTAGGCGGTCTTCCGGTATTAATAACCTATCCGTTCCTACAGCGGTATTTCGTGAAAGGTATGGTTATCAGTAGCGTTAAGGGGTAGTAATGGGACAAAACCTTCTGATAGGGGGATCGATGTTTCGCTCTACGGCCTATAACAAGGTTTGATAATATAAACTCGTACAGCCTCCGCTCTTAGCAGGAGCTATGAAAGGATGAGATTGACTTGAATAAAAAGCCTATGTGGATATGGTATCCTGGTGATTTCGAGATATACCATCATTTGCTGTTGAACACCCGGCGGGAAGAACGCAATCATTACTGGCCGGCTTTTTGGCGTCTGGACGACTGCTATCATAATGTGCGTTTCCGCAAAGAGGTATGCTGCGACGCTCCTGAAGAAATGACCGTCTATGCCCGTGGTATCGGGCATGTTATGGTCGATGGACATAAGCACCCCTTTCGGCAACCGATTATCCTTTCAGCTGGCAACCATGAGATTGTTATTAGTATTGCTCGTACGGACGGACTACCTTGCGTCTATGTGGACGGGGAACGGAGTGTCAGCGACTCGTCTTGGGAGGCAAATGATTTCAGCTTCGAATGGCTTCCTGCAGGCTCCAACGGGCTGTATATGAACAGAGAAGACGACCCTAACATTTTTGCGTTTCAATATAAGGTATTGAAGCCTTTATCGGTAGAAGCCGGACAGGACGGCATTCTGTACGACTTCGGGCAAGAAACATTTGCTGCATTATCGTTCAAGCATATTCAGGCACCTAACGGTATTCAGTTATTTTACGGTGAATCGATTGATGAAGCATTGGATACGGAGCACAGTATTCTCATTGATACCGTTCCGGCCGGAAGCGATACGTATCGATGTCCTCCACGGGCATTTCGTTATTTATTCGTTCAGGGGGTAGGGACAGAGCAATTCATGCTGACTGCCTTGTACGAGTTTTTGCCGTTTGACCGAAGAGGAAGCTTTACTTGTTCGAATGAAATGATCAATCGGATTTGGGATATGGCCGAATATACGTTTCATTTGAACAGCAGGGAGTTTTTCTTGGACGGGATCAAACGAGATCGATGGGTATGGTCGGGTGACGCGTATCAAAGCTACTTGATCAACAACTACCTTTATTTCGATGCGGATATTACGAAGCGAACGATTATCGCATTGCGCGGTAAGGATCCTATCGTTAAGCATATCAACACGATTCTTGATTACTCCTTCTTCTGGATCATGAGTATAGATGCGTATTATCAAGCGACGAAGGATATGGACTTTATTACATTTATCTATCCACGGATGAAATCGATGATGGATTATTGTATCTCGCTTGCGGATGACGACGGATTTATTCGAGGTAGAGAGGGAGATTGGGTATTCATCGATTGGGCGGAAATCGACAAAATCGGTGCCGTGAGCGCCGAACAAATACTCTTTGCGGAAAGCCTGAAGGCGACATGGGCATGCGGCGAGCTGCTTGGGAATGGCGAAGAGCGTTATATTAAACGGTATGACCAGTTAAAGGAACAGATTAAAGCGTCGTTCTGGGACGAAGAACGAGGAGCGTATATAGATAGCTTCGAATCCGGTAATCGCAATATTACTCGTCATACCAATATTTTTGCGCTGCTTTGGGGATATGCGGATACGGAGCAGCGGGAGAGCATAATCGCGAACGTGCTTCTAAACGACGCCGTGCCTCAGATCAGCACGCCTTACTTTAAGTTTTACGAGCTGGAGGTAATGTGCAATATCGGCCGATTGGGTGATGTCACCGATCAAATACAGGACTATTGGGGTGGCATGCTGCAATTGGGAGCGACAACCTTCTGGGAGGAGTACAACCCTGCGGTAACCGACCTTGAACGATACGGCATGTACGGCGACCGCTACGGCAAAAGCTTATGCCATGCATGGGGAGCGAGTCCGATCTATTTGCTGGGGCGGTATTATCTTGGCGTGTACTCCACCTCGGCCGGATACGATACATTCGTCGTGGAACCTCGGCTTGGCGGATTAGAATGGATGAAAGGAACGGTCCCGGTAAACGGGGGAACCGTATCCGTAGAACTGACACAGCAATCTCTCGAGGTTGTCACTGATCAATCGGGCGGAACGGTACGTATTCTTGGGAGGGAGTATCCTCTCATGAAAGATATTCCTTTCATAATGAATTTGATGTAACGCCTTTTACGGATTGGGTATGGTTACACTAAAAGCTACAGGTTTTAGGACAGGACTCTCCACTCCTATCTATACTTTTGCATTCTTCTTGAGTGCAAGCCACCCTTATAGGTGGTTTTTTTTATTTCTTTTGAATTAATATTGTGTCAGTGAAAGCAAATCTGACAGTAAGCATTTTGTGAGTTGGTAAGTGATTAAATCATTCCACAAAAACTAGAAAAAGAACTTATCTTAGTTATGAATAGAGACTTACTCGAAAGGTTATTTCAAAAACTGTTTACGAAACCGGATAGGAGATAGACCCACGCTACGCTTAAAGCAGGCTGAGAAGTAGGGGGCGTAGCGGAAACCGACTTCTTCGGCAATACGGTCGATCGGCCATTCCGTAGTGATAAGTAGGCGTTTAGCACGCTCCAATCGGAACTCGTGTAGATATTCATTAGGTGTAAGTTCATACTTTGTCTTCATACACCGAACAATATAATTCGGATGAAAATGCAGAGCAGAAGCTAGAGTTTCATTGGTGATCTTTTCTTTATAATTTTTCTGAATGTATGCTGCAGCTCGTTCCGCCAAGCGGGCCGCCACTGAACCTGAACCGTTCGATCCTCCTTTTTCCAGCATGGCGAGCAACTCGGCTAGCAAGCGCTGCTCCTCCCAGAAAGAGTTGTTGATCGGTAGCACCAGCAATTGCTTTATCTTATCGAAGAACACCTCGGGATTGGATAGTTGTGAATGTTTAGGGAGTCGAAGCCCGTAAGGATTGCCGAACGGCCGCGATGTATAGAGTATTCCTTTTTGATTGTTTTTCGGGTGATTTTCCTGTTGTTTCGAATGCTCAAAGTGAACCCAGTAAAAAACGGTTTCCTGCGAGCAGGGACTCACCGAGTAATGCTCTTCTTCCGGCAACAGCAGTAGTGTATCTCCTCTCGTCAGCTTCCATTGCTGACCATTTTCTCCTATGTGCAGTTCTCCCTTTACCACGATCAACAGATCGTAAATGCCAAGATTTTTTCTTTTTGGGTGATGATCTCCTATCTTGAATTCTGAACAACCGGATCCTAGATAATAGGGAATCGGCGGTGTTTTTAGTTCAACGATTAGCTCTTCGATCAAACCTTCATCTCTCCATTCTGTGTTATTTTTTATAAAAAAAAGGTTAGTTTATTTCTATTTCACCAGATAATTAAAGCATATAATTGAAATCGTTAAGAGTCAAATTCTATAGGAGGAATCAAAATGCAGAAAACGCAAGTTGACATTCAAGATAACTTCTGGCAAGACTATTCGGGTCTAATTCGAAATACAGTCATCCCTTATCAATGGGAAGCACTTAACGATAGGATAGAAGGAGCAGCGCCTAGTTATGCGATTCGTAACTTCAGAATTGCAGCAGGCTTGGAAGAAGGTGAGTTTGGGGGCTGGATCTTTCAAGACAGTGACCTCTACAAATGGTTGGAGGCGGTTGCATTTTCTCTAAGACATCATCCAGATCTTGAGCTGGAGAAAATCGCCGACAGTGCTATTGATCTAATCGGACAAGCACAGCATGAAAACGGCTACTTGAATACTTACTATACGGTTAAGGAACCAGGAAAACAGTGGACAAATCTTCACGAAGCCCACGAGCTTTATTGTGCAGGTCATTTGATTGAAGCTGCGGTCGCTTATTCTCAGGCTACAGGAAAGAGCAAGTTGCTGGACATTGCTCTCCGTTTCACTGATCTCATTGAGCGTTTGTTTGGAACACAACCAGATCAAATTCGTGGATATTGCGGGCATCAAGAGATTGAACTGGCGTTGGTCAAGCTATATGAAGTTACAGGAGAAGATCGCTTTTTAAAATTGAGCCGTTATTTCATTGACGAGCGGGGGAGCAAACCAAGCTATTTTATTGAGGAATGGGAACGCCGAGGCAAGACAAGTATTTGGTCAGAAGGAACACCTAATCTAGAAGTGTATCAATGTCATCTGCCAGTACGTGAGCAATCAGTAGCCGTGGGTCATTCTGTTAGGGCTGTCTATATGTATACGGCAATGGCTGATCTGGCGCGGCTAACCGATGACAACGAGCTGCGTAAAGCTTGTGAGCGCTTATGGGACAATACGACACGAAAGCAGATGTATATCACAGGCGGAATAGGGGCGACTCATCTTGGAGAAGCTTTCTCGTTCGATTACGATCTGCCTAATGATACCGTGTATGCAGAGACATGTGCCTCAATCGGTTTGATCTTCTGGGCACGCCGGATGCTGCAGCTAGAAGCCAAAAGCGAGTACGCCGATGTGATGGAGAGAGCACTATATAACAATGTGCTGGGCAGTATGTCCAAGGACGGCAAACATTTCTTTTATGTAAACCCGTTAGAAGTTTGGCCGGAGGCAAGCTCCAAAAATCCCGATAAGTTTCACGTGAAGCCGGTGCGTCAACCATGGTTTGGCTGCTCCTGTTGCCCGCCTAACGTAGCACGACTTCTCAGTTCACTTAGCGATTATATTTACGACGTAACCAATGATGGAAGTAAAGTATACACTCACCTATTTATTGGTAGTCAAATTGGTTTTGAGTCTGGTGGGTGCCGGGTGATGTTGCGACAACGCTCCGAACTGCCATGGAACGGCAAGATCGAATTTGCCATATCGCTATCTGGCGATGCTGACAGCGCCGCATTTGAACTTGCGCTGCGAATACCGAACTGGTTCCAAGATGGACGTCCTATATTGAAAGTGAACGGAACCAACCTAAATTACCATGTGGAAAATGGATATGCGAAAGTTGAACGAAGCTGGTCGGATGGTGATACGCTTGCTTGGATGCTGCCGCTGGAGACGAAACTTATTGCCGCCAACCCGCAAATCAGGGCAGATGCCGGCAAGGCTGCCATCCAACGCGGTCCTTTCGTATACTGCGTCGAAGAAGCGGATAATGGTTTGCCAATTGCTTCACTATCATTAGCCGGGGAGCCGAAACTGACGGAGCGTACAGATGCCGACCTGTTAGGCGGGTGCATTGTTGTGGAAGGTGACGGGCAGATGGTGGACGAATCTGCGTGGAAGGAGAGTCAACCGTACCAGCCGCTCCGTAAGCTGACTAGACCTGTTCGTTTCAAGGCTATCCCTTATTATTTATGGGGAAATCGCAAAGCGGGCGAAATGAATGTTTGGTTGCGTTACTGATGAAAGATTTTCGAATCGTTAGGTTGTTTCAGTAGCGTTGCATAAACGCTAACATGGATATTTATCTGAATTATCTGAAAATAAATACTCGTAGACAAAGGCTAAAAACTCAAGGGGCCTTTAGCTCAGGTAGCTAGTGTCAATTTGGTATTTAAATCCATTTCAAGGGTTTGTTTCTAGCTTTGGAACGCGATTACGACGGGTGTCTGCTTTTTCTGTCGGCCTTTGGATGTCCGGCTCGGCTTTCGGTTCATTGCAGCT
>NZ_JAVIFU010000044.1 GCF_031157315.1 Paenibacillus sp. LHD-38 | reverse complement strand
GGACACTAGCTACCTGAGCTAAAGGCCCCTTGAGTTTTTAGCCTTTGTCTACGAGTATTTATTTTCAGATAATTCAGATAAATATCCATGTTAGCGTTTATGCAACGCTACTGATTTAAAATATAAGAATGTATAAAATTCAACCTTATACTTTGCTTATATTTCACCGCGAAACGAGCTTTTGCCGCCAAGGACGGCGTCAGCCGTTTACGCTTGCATTGTTTTTTTATAGGCGGCCGGCTTATGGACAACTTTAATTGATTTGCTATAGACAAGCAGGATGTACACGATGTCCAGCATAAAGATCATGATATACATAACCGTTAATAAAATGGATTGCGGGTATAACGAATAACAGAGGATGGACGCAAGCAAGGTGCCTATCATTTTGAAGTAAGCGATAGTTAGGGATTGGCCTTGAAGATCTTTGGTCAGCAGCATTTTGATAAAGAGAATGGACATCAGCAGATTGATGCCGAAGGCCGAATAGATTCCCATTTTGTCATGGAATTCAATCGCCATCGCGTACTGCAGCAGAAAAGCAATGGCAAGCAAAGAGAAGACGGAAGCATAAATGGTTCGTTTGGGGTATGAGCCTTTGGAATAATAGAGAAATTGGAGCAAAATGATGCAGTCCAGCAGAAACCATATTAAGGTTACGATTTGCTGAAGCGGATGAAAGGGCATGATAAAGGTGAACAGAAATTCCCAAGTAATGTTGGCGCAAATGGAGACGGCTGGCATACCGCAGGAATGATCCCTGAAACCTTTATAAATGACGAGAATATAGACGATTGTCCAAAATAAAGCTATTCCAAATAGCAAAAAATACTCTAATTTTAGCGGAAAAAGGTGCTCCATATGACGGCAATCGCATCCTTTCAGTAGATGTTAGTCCTGCGAGAACATGGGTTTAGCTCGTCTATGTATATGAGTAAAGCCTTCCATGTAGACCATCGGAGAGTGCGTAACCTGAACATGATGAGTACCGGTGTTTTCTTTGAATTTCCCTATATGATATACTGTTTATGTTGTAAACAATTTACGGAATTGATAGGGACATGCAAACAAACCGGTACAGGTTTAACCATCATGGGGGATTTGAAACGATGCAGAATGACGACCATTTGGATAACGAAGCCATTAATAATTTACCACACGGAGTAAAGCTGAGCTGGGGGATCGTAAAGCAGCAAAAAAGAGGACCAAAAGGTGAGCTGAGCATCAAACAAATTGTTGAGGCAGCCATCGCGATCGCCGACAAGGATGGGCTTTCAGCTGTTTCTATGAATCGAGTTGCCCAGTCTATGGGTTACTCTGCGATGTCCCTCTACAGGTACATTACGAGTAAGGAAGATCTTCTCATTCTCATGCAGGATGCGGTTTGCGATATCCCGATTCCGCCTGACGGGCCTGTTACAGATTGGCGTGAAAGCATGCGGGAATACGTAAGAGCCAGCATTCTTGTTTTTCGGGAACATCCTTGGTTCGGCGATATCCCGATCATGAGCATTCCGACTACCCCTTACAATCTTCAAATCGTCGATTGGGTTCTTCGGTCCATGCGTGATCTCCCGTTAAATGATTATGAAAAAATGTCGAATATATTGCTGTTAAGCAGTTACGCAAGATCATCCGGTATGATACAACGGGATTTGGAACGCGCCGTTCAGGCGGGATCCAGTCCTGAAGCCGTAAGCGGATTTGAATATACGGCTGCGCTTAAGCAATTAGTCAAGCCGGAACGTTTTCCGGACCTGGCCCCGATCGTCCTCTCTGGTGCGTATACCGGAGAGAATGATAGCGCTAATACGGTAGGTGACGACTTCGATTTCGGTTTGGAACGCATTCTTGACGGCATCGCGGATTACCTCGAGCACAAGAAGTTATTCTGATCGAATAGGGATGGCAGCCTCATACAATAAAAGAAAGAACAGCGGTTCGTTAGGGCCGCTGTTCTTTCTTTTGTTATTTTGTGCGATTTCTCATCATGTTTTATCTGCGAGCGGCTTTCTTACGGAATATCAGAACGCACCATACGAGGGAAGTAAGGAGGATGGCGATACACCAGCCTGCCGCTAACCATGCGCTATCCAGAATCGGGGCCCCAGTGAGCAGTCCGCGAATCGTTTCGATGACCGGGGTGATAGGCTGATTGTTCGCAACGCCTCGCAACCAGACCGGCATAGTGTCTGTCGGGACGAAGGCGCTGGAGATGTAGGGGAGAAAAAGCAAGATGAATCCATATCCGCTCGCTGCAGAGGGATTGCCGCTGGCTAGGCCGATTGTTGCAAATAGCCAAGTGAAGGCAAGGATAAATAGGGTGATTACACCTAATGCTGCAATCCATTCCCATACGTTTGCGGATGGTCGAAATCCAACGAGATAAGCTACGCCAATAACTAATCCGGTTGCTAGGAGGTTGCGGGCAACGCTTGCGATAACATGACCGGTGATAACGCTCATGCTGTGGATCGGCATGGTCCGGAAACGGTCAATGATGCCGTTCGTCATGTCTTCTGCCACATTCACGGCGGTAAAAGATGAACCGAATCCTGCACATAAAAGAATGATTCCCGGGACCACGTAATTTACATAGTTGCCGACAGGATCGATTGCGCCTCCAAAAACATAGGTAAACAATAACATCAGCATGATAGGAAGCATAATGGCCATGATTAAGGCTTCAGTATTGCGCAAGCTGAGACGAAGGCTTCGACCGATGAAAACCGCATTGGTCGTGACGAAGGATGCGGGCTTACTTGAAGATTGCGGGGTTATCATGACAATGTTCCCTCCACTCGCTCGGTTGTTAATGCCAGAAACACGTCATCCATACTTGTTTTGCGGAGATATATGCGCGTTTGATCAGGAACCGATTGAGCTAACGCATTGAGTGTTTGCCTGATATCGTGAATGCTGCCTGTAGTAGATACGACTCGGATGACTTCGTCCTTCTCATCACGCAGCTCCAGCACTTCCCCGCCAATGCGCGATTTCAATTCCTGCGGTGTACCGGTGGCTACGACATGACCGGCGGAGATAACGGATACCATATCAGCTAGCTGATCGGCTTCTTCCAAGTATTGCGTCGTAAGAAAAATGGTAATCCCGCGTTCTTTCAACTTCAGAATGATTTCCCACAACGCGCGACGGCTAGCCGTATCTAGACCTGTTGTGGGTTCATCCAGGAATAGCACTGGACGATCAATTACCAAGCTGATAGCGAGATCTAACCGGCGTCGCATACCGCCCGAATAGGTTTTTACACGCTTATTTGCAGCTGGCGTCAGATCAAAGTGGCGGAGCAGCTCAGCGGTCCGAGCACGGGCTTCCGCTGAAGTAAGCCCGGAGAGCCTGCATATCATCCGTAGATTTTCCTCACCGGTGAGCATTTCATCGACAGCTGCGAATTGGCCGGTGAGACTGATGGACCCGCTTGACTTCATGCTTGTCGGCAGCAACATCGTAACCGAACACTTTCGCGGTACCTTCATCGGCCTTCACTAGTGTTGTTAGAATGTTAATTAGCGTTGTTTTACCGGCACCATTGGGTCCTAGCAGAGCATAAATCGTGCCGGCAGGAACCGCAAGATCAACACCGTCAAGTACGACTTGATTTCCGAATTTTTTGCGCAAGCCTGTCACTTCAATGGCCAAGTTACTCATATCAACTCTCCTTTTGCTATTCGCAATAATTGCGGATGACATAAATAGTATATCACGTATACAGTATATTATGTATACAGTAATTGAGCAATGGCAAATCTACAAATGAACCCGGAAGGATGAACAATGTTCTTTATTAAATATTGCTGGCGTTTCTCCAAACTGCAGTCCTCCATTCCAGTGTAGTTATGCCACTTGAGATTGTGTATTCCCATTTTACGAAAAGTACCGCGAAACAAAATTTTTGTAATCGGATTACCGAATATCCACTTATATACGAAATTAGGCGTACTCATGACGGTCAATAAAGAAACTCCTTTTATTTTTGGAAGCAAGCTGATAAACGGACGCCCAGGCTTGGGATCATCAAATAAAATTCCTTTAACAAACACCTTATCAATAAAGCCTTTCGTGAGTGCGGGCATCGACTCCCACCATATCGGAAAAATAAAAATAATGTGATCCGCCGCAATGAGCCACAGCTGATAATTGACACTTTGCAAATGCGTCCAAAGTGGAACATGAAAAGTCGGATAGATCGAAGTCTGTCATGTTACTCTAGTCGTGAAGGGAGGTGCGCATTGATCATGCTTGAGTCTATGAATCGTGCTTTAAACTACATTGAAGAGAATCTTGCGGATGAGATGGATTGGAATGAAATAGCGAAAATCGCGCTTTGCTCCGAGTATCATTTTAAAAAAATGTTTTCATTTCTTTCAGGCGTTTCACTTTCGGAAAATATTAGGCGCAGACGGTTGACGCTTGCGGCTTTTGACCTTCAAAACAAAGAGGTCAAAATTATTGATATAGCGATCAAATACGGGTATCATTCGCCCGATTCTTTTACAAGAGCTTTCCAGCACTTGCATGGCATAACGCCATCAGAGGCTAGAAATAATGGTCAATCTCTAAAAGCGTATCCTAAAATGACCTTTCAATTAATCATTAAGGGAGGAAATGAAATGAACTTTCGAATTGAGAATAAAGAAGCATTTCGCATTTTAGGTATCAAGAAAAGAGTGCGGATTGTTTTCCATGGGGTCAATCCGGAAATCGCATCGATGTGGGCAAGCTTAGATGATGAAGCGATCCGTATGCTTAAGAGTCTCTCAAATGTTGAGCCCATTGGATTAATCAGTGCATCGACGAATTTCTCAGAGGAAAGAATGGAAGAGAAAGGGGAGCTCGATCATTACATTGGGGTGGCGACGACGAAGAAATGTCCGGATAACCTGACGCAGCTTGAAGTGCCGGCATCGACATGGGCTGTATTTGAAGCCATTGGACACTTTCCGGGTACGTTGCAAGAAGTTTGGGGACGTATCTATTCCGAGTGGTTTCCCTCCTCAAATTATGAGCAGATAGATGGCCCTGAAATATTGTGGAACGAATCGAAAGATATCACATCACCAACGTTTAAAAGTGAAATATGGATTCCGATTAAGAAAAAGCAGAAATCATTTGAAGATTGAAAATAGACGTAAAGAAGCCGCTGCGATACAAGGGATCGAAGCGGCTGTTTCGTGTCCTTATATAGAAAGTTGTTTTCTAGGGCTAAATATGTTGTTTCTTAGCAAAATACACACCGCACTTAATATCAACGATAGTAATCCCCCTACTACGATGTATTGTGTACCGATTGCTGAAATAAATAATCCACCTACAGCTGTACCAATGGTTGTTCCTATATTAGCGGATGATAAAAATAATCCATTAGCGAAATCAGGAGCTTTGGGAGCTGCGGACGTGATCCAATATTGAGCGATATTACCTCCAATACCAGCTAATATTCCCCAAACCAAAGTAATGATAGCCATAGGTACAGTGAACTGTCCAAATGAGAATAATACGATATAAACTGCTCCTAATGCGAAAGGAAAAGCCGCTACAGTTTTGATGGCATTTTTAGTAAGTAACTTCCCTGCCACAATGTTTCCAATAACATTTGCCCCACCGTATACTACTAACATTAAACTAATCGTTTTCCCAGAAATATTAGTTATGGTTTCAAGATACTCAGCAAGGTAGCTATAAACTCCAAATATTGCTGAATTTATAAATATAACAGCGGCAATGGAAAGCCAAGTTATTGAATTTTTTAATACGCTTAATTGTGATCCGTAAGAAAGTCTTTCCTTAACAGGCATGGATGGTACAAATAGTAATGTAGCAATGAATGTTATAGCGTTAATGGCAGCAAAGAATAACATGGCCATTTCAAACGAAGTTTCACTAGCAATAAAACTAGTGATTGGCACTCCAAGTACCATACCTGCTGATACTCCCAACATTATTTTAGCAACCGCTTTTGGAGCTTCTTCATTGCTAACTGAGTTAGCAGCTACTGTAAATGCCATTGAACAATAAATGGGATGAAAAATAGCTGGAATCACACGAGCAATTAATGCAATTGTAAAGTTAGATGCAAATATCGAGACAATGTTACCCAGAACGAAAACACCGAGTACAAGTAACATTGCCTTCTTGCGATTTATACCTGAAAACAATAGCGGCATACTTGGAGCAGATATTGCAACAGCAAGTGCAAAGAGACTCACAAACAACCCTGCTTTTGCCACACTGACATCATAGTAATCAGCAATCAAAGGCAATATACCAATAACACCCATTTCGGTATTTAAAATTCCGAAAACTCCTACTGTCAATATAAATATAAGCAGATTACTTCGTTTAGCCATAAAGGTTCATCTCCAACCTTCCTTACTTCTCTTTATTTTCAAAGCAACAATAACCCTTAAAGTCGACTTTAAGTCAAGAGACAACTTAAATTCCCAGAAGAAGATGAAAACGCGATGTTGCATTAAAGTGTACTTTAAGGTCTATAATAAGCCCTACGGGTTTGATCACAGTAGTAGTAATAAGAACAAAATAATAAAAAAAGTTATGGAGGATACAATGGAAATTCATATAAAAGAAGCAGCAGAAAAGATAGGTTTGCCTACACATACACTCCGATATTATGAACAAGAGGGTCTTCTACCTTTTATAAAAAGAGATGGAAATGGAAATCGTATTTTTGACGAAGCTGATTTATTATGGTTAGAGCTTATTGTTTGTTTACGGAAAACTGACATACCTCTTTCAGAGTTACGTGCGATCGTGGAATTGACAAAAGAAGGAGACAGCACAGCCTCGCAACGCAAACAGATATTTGAAAAACATAAAGAGAAAATGATGGAGAAACAAAGAGACTTGGATAACGCTTTTATAAAAATTGATTCAAAAATAGAATTCTACGATGAATTAGAAAAGAAGTACCATAAAGAAAAGCTTAATTAAGAACTTACTTATAATTTTCGAAAAAACCCTTGCCTTAAAGTCAACATTAAGGATTAAGCTATTTTTGTAGCTTTTAAATACATTAAAAAATAAGTTTTGAAAGGATTGTGTTATCTTTTATGTGCAATAATCATAAAAACATGACTTCGACACATGTTCTAAGTGTCCCAAGTGCAAAAGCATCATTTGAAAAGACCACGATTGAGCGGAGAGAATTACGGCCACACGATATCTTAATAGATATTAAGTTTAGTGGCATTTGCCACTCTGATATTCACAGTGCATTCGGTGAATGGGGTGGTGGAATCTTCCCAATGGTTCCTGGTCATGAAATTGCCGGAGTCGTAGAAGCAGTAGGAACAGAAGTGACCAAATATGTCGTTGGTGATCGCGTTGGCGTTGGCTGCTTTGTTGACTCCTGCGGAGAATGCGAATATTGCCTCAGTGGTGAGGAGCAGTATTGTACGAGAGGTGTTATCAACACATATAACGGTCTAGACTACGATGGTAATCCAACATACGGTGGATATAGCCAAAAAATCGTTGTAACAGAAGGGTTCGTTGTCCGTATCCCAGACGGTCTGGATATGGATAGGGCAAGCCCACTATTATGTGCAGGCATTACCACATTCTCTCCCTTGAAACACTGGAACGCTGGCCCAGGTAAGAAGGTTGCCATTGTGGGAATGGGAGGTCTTGGCCACGTAGCGATCCAATTTGCTCACGCTATGGGTGCTGAAGTAACAGTATTGAGTCGCTCTAATAATAAGAAAGAGGAAGCATTGGAATTTGGCGCAGATCATTATTATGCGACAAGTGATCCCTCAACATTTAAAGAATTAGCAGGTCGTTTTGATCTGATCTTAAACACCGTGTCTGCAAATCTGGATGTTGATGCGTATTTATCACTGCTTCGCATTGATGGGACACTTGTAAATGTTGGAGCACCAGCTGAACCAGATAAGTATCATGTATTTTCATTAATTATGGGTCGTCGCAGCATTGCAGGTTCACTCGTTGGTGGAATTCGTGAAACCCAGGAAATGCTCGATTTCGCAGCTGAACACGGCATTGCCCCTATGATTGAAGTGATCCGCGCAGACCAAGTCGACGAAGCGTATGAGCGTGTGCTTCGCAGTGATGTTCGTTATCGTTTCGTTATTGACATATCGACCTTATAATCATATTTTCTATCATCTTCGAAAAGGCTCTGATGGAAGATGGGTTAGCCAATTCAATTGGTTGACCCATCTTTTTGTTATTTGTATATTTGTCCGGAGAATTTTCAATCTAGTTTGTAATTTATGTTTAGTCCGATTGGTTTTAACCTTTTCTCCTAGGCGAATAAGTTGAACAATAAATAGGATTGCTTTATAATTTGCTAAATGTAGAGGCTTAAAAATAAGATTCGTTTCGAACAAGAAGTCGATCGGAATTTCAATGAGGAGAGGAGTGTTCATAAATGAGTACCGCAAATCGTGGAGTTAACATAGGGCCTCCTCGTTTCAAAATTGCCGTGCATTCCGTTGTGTGGTTAGCTAAAAGCGGAAGTATATTATCGAGCAGCATGATAGCCAGCCAAGTGAATTCGCACGCTACCTTTATGCGGAGAGTCATGCAGGCTTTAGCGGCCGAAGGGATCGTTGAGTCTAAGGGCGGCCGCGATGGCGGATATATTTTACGGAAATCTGCAGATCAGATCACCTTGGGCGATATTTACGCAGCAGTCGCCTCGGGAGCGGGCGAGCAAGAATTCGACGTGGACTGCGGAGAGGCTGGCGAACAATTGGATGTGGAACTGGAGAAAATTCTCTATGAAGCGGAACAGCAAACGATTGATTACCTCCGTAAATATACCATTGCATGCGTAATGGATCGCGTGGATTTTTTCGTGAATTAATTTTTTCGAAAAGGGTCTAGGCAGACGGTTAGAAACCGATTATAATGTGCTTAATGAAGTTGCAGTTATGCTGCGCTTTTATTTTTGGATTTAAATGTGCTTATCCGAAGCACATTTAAAGGAGTGTATCATAGGGGAAAGCCGAATGTCGTCTTAAAAGGGGAGAGGGTATGGCGATATAACTGTTCGTTGCATTTATTTTGTTTTTTTAATTTTAAATGTGCTTCAGAGAGTTGCATATAAAAAACGAAAAAGGAGATTTTAAAATGAATATTCTTTCAATCGTATTACAAAGTATATTGGCACTTATGTTTCTAATGGCCGGGATCGGTAAAATTTCGGGAGCTAAAATGCATGTTGAAGGATTCAATAAATGGCGTTTACCGCAATGGTTCCGTGTTGTAACGGGTATTGTTGAATTTGTCGGAGCAGCTGCAATGGTTATCGGGTTTTGGGAACCGAGCTGGGCAGCTGCCGGAGCGCTTTTGCTCGGTGTTACATCTATCGGCGGAATCATGACCCATGTTCGTGTCAAGGATTCGTTTAAGGATACGTTTATGATTGTGCTGCTCGGTGTTTTATCTTTTGCCGTGTTTTTTATCCATATATCCAAATTATCTGAATTTCCGGGATTTAACTAATAGATAGAACCTATTCACAAATAACTATCTGAGTGAACAAAGGGCTGGGCTATCGATTATGAATATAAGGCACTCCGATAGCTGACGGTCATCAGACCATCATCAGGGCTATGGAAAAAATGCGAGTTAATAGGTTTATCACACTAGCGACACCGACGGTACAATCAAAGGATGACCGTAAAAATTTCACGACCGTCGTCCCGGGAATCATGGCAAAAATACTTTTTCCGAATGCTTATCGAGAGATGAAAAAAATAGAACAGCTGATAAAAAATTCGGAATTGAATTGGACCGTTGTCCGGATTATTAATCCGAACGTTAAACATAAGAAAGATACGTATGATGTTTCTCTAGGCGACACAACAGCCAAAATGGCGGTATCACGAGAAAATATTGGTAAGTTTATGTATTTGGTGGCTTTGCAAAATTCATATGTAGGTCAGATGCCAATCGTGTTTAATAAGTAAGAAGCATGCTTCATCTTAATAGAATAAACTTGATAAGCCAGCAACAGGGTACCTGCTGCTGGCTTTTTTTTGATCATATTTTGTATCAGTTGATGTGCAGTATCAAATCCGCCAGAAAAATCGCTTCCGTCACCGCCCACGACAATGACTGGGGCAACTACTTTTTCCATTCAGTTCAAGAAAGCGTATTAGGCCAGCTTTGAACCGAGTGCCTTCACTTTATTCAGCCATTTGGCGCGAAGCTCCGGTGATGAAGGCTTAACCGGACCGATCTCAGTTACGCGGACAGGAGTGATCCCGCAAAACTGTAAAATGTTGCGTTTCATTACATTATGACCGGCACGTCTGTAAATCCACCGGTTATACCAGGACGGAGTGTCCATTGTGACAATGAGATGCGCGGATTTGCCTTTTAACAGCTTATCCCATAGGCTGGAATTTTCGCGGTATTTGAATGCGAAACCGGGTAAAAATACACGGTCAACAAAGCCTTTCAGAATGGCAGGCATCGCGCCCCACCACGTGGGATAAACGAATACAAGATGATCGGCCCAGCTGATTAGCTTTTGGGCTTCGATAAGATCCTTCTCGAGCTCGGTTCTTTGACGGTATCCGTACTTTAGGTTCAGCTCAAAATCGAGTTTGCTTAGATCAATCGTTCGCGTTTCGACTCTATTGACGGAAGCGGAAGCCCCTTCCGCGTAAGCCTCGGACAAAGCTGTGCAGAAGCTTTGGGAATCGGGATGTCCGTTAATAACGACTATTTTTGATTTCATATCGATGTTCCTCCTCAGGTTAAAGCCGTTTATTCTAATGAGTGCTGTCCATCATGCTTGTTTTCGATATATGATAGTGGTGCAGGACTACAATTAGCTTAGTATGAAATGAGCGATAAATGAATGAACAACGACGCAGAAATGTTGCTGAATCGCGCAAAGGAGGAATAAAGCTTGAAAAGCGACGGGGTCGCGATCTCGATGGTTTATCCGATTATGAAATCCATCGTTCAAAAAGGATATGATACGGAGCAATATTGCCGTTATGCTTCATTTGACGCTAGTATGATGCAGGATGTGGAAGCCCGTATTGCAGGCGAGGAATTGGAGCGGTTAATGATTGCAGCCGCGGAATATACGCAGGATGATTATTTCGGCCTCCATCAAGGGCAAATAACGGAGTTCGTCGATTTGGGCATTCTCGGTTACGTTATGATGCATTCACTTACGATTGGCGAAGCATTAGCGGCATACCAGAGATATAACGTCATTCTTTGCAGCGGATTCATTTTGGATTGGGAAGTGCAAGGAAACGATGTTCTTATCCGCTTGTTCTTACAGTCTCCCGGGCGGATGTCCAGGCATTGCGTGGAGGATATGGCGAGCTCGTTGTATCGTTTAATCGGCAGGCTCAGCAACCGGCGGATCCCCTTAACCGAAATACAGTTTGAGCATGCTGCGCCGGCTGATTTGGCTCCCTATTTGACCGCGTTTGGAAAAGCGCCCCGGTTTGGCGGGGATGGGACGGTTTTGCGCATGGGAAAGGAAGTACTGGATTATTCGGTCATGTATTCCGATGCAAGGCTCTTAAGCGTATTTGAAGCCATTGCGCAGGAAACAAAAGATGATCTGACTCAGGCAAGCTTGTTTTCAGAGCAAATTGTCCAATGGATGAGAAAAAGCATGCCTTCTTTTTTTCCGACGCTGCAGCAAACGGCCGCATTTTTCGGAACGAGCACGAGAACGCTGCAAAATAAATTGAAAGAAGAAAATACGACATATAATGATTTATCCATCCGCGTTCGTAAGGAAATGGCAATGGGTTATTTGAAGAAGTGGGAGTATTCGGTGGGCGAGATTGCCTATGTTCTGCATTTTTCAGAGCCGAGCGCCTTTCAAAGCGCCTTCAAAAAATGGACGGGAATAACGCCTGGGCAATATCGGGCTAAAATAATGAACACGAAGTAGGAGAGTGTGAGTCAACCTTGTTTTTTATTCGAGCCTGCCTCTCGCAAGAGGCAGGCTATTTGCGATGAAAAACCCAAAAAGATTCCCCTTATCCAACTATTTTCTCCCGTGCTTTCATTCCCAATGAAAGGTCTAAACGCTACAATAAGAAGAGATGATTGTTTCGCAATACGTCTAAGGGGATGTGATGATGATATCAACTAAAATGGAAATCTTGGTTGTCGACGATGAACCCAAGCAGCGGCGCGGTTTGGCTGCTATGGTGCGCTCCCTGAGGCCGGACTATAAGGTGCATGAGGCGAAAAATGGAAAGGAAGCGCTTGAGCTTGCGGAAAACCGTTCGCTGGACATTATATTTACGGATATACAAATGCCGATTGTGAATGGCATCGAATTTCTAATGGCGTTAAACCAAAAGGGATATAACGTGCCCAAGGTTGTTTTTGTAAGCGTATTCCATGAATTTGGTTATGTGCAGCAGGCGCTTCGGCTCGGAGCGAAGGACTATTTGGTTAAGCCTGTTATTACCGAGCATTTGGAACCTATCATTTCCGATTTGGAGCGGCAGCTAGAAAAGGAAAGCACGGTTCAATTAGAGACGAAGAGCCTTAATGATCAATTGGCTCATACGAAGCCTGTATACATGGAGCATCTGCTGTATAAGTGGATGACGGAGGAATTGCAAGCCGCAGAACGGAACGAGGTAATGCGGCATTTTACAAGCAACGGTCACGGCACGGTGCTGATCCTGGAAACCAAGCCTGACGACCGCATGGCGGATGAGCTCGAATGGAGGAGCATCTTGAAACGGGCGATATTACAAGCTTATACCCCTTTGGCAGAAACGATGGTCGTGGCGCCCGAGCATGAGAAGGACAGGCTTTATGTGATTGCAGTCTGGAAACAAGGCATCTCGGGAGCGGAATGCCTGGATCAGCTTAGGAGGGCGCTGAGCCAGCTAGAGAATGTATACAATCGGTCCATTAGCGCGGGAATCGGAAAGGAATTTGCATGTATAGAAACGGAGATCCGCGCGTGCTGCGAAAGCGCAAAGCTTGCTTTGCAATATTTGTATTATTTTCCGGAAGGCATGTGGCTCTCAGCCAATGAGCTTCAAAGGATGCTGAACACGGACGGAAGCCCATTGGTTGCAACCAAAGATACCGATGCGCTCGAGAAGGCTGTGACGGAAAGCCAGCTTGAGCTCGCTGTATTATCGCTTGCTTCCCTGCTCGATCAAATGGCAGCCGCTTATCCATCGCCTTTCCGGCTTAAATGCAATGCAACGCAGCTGCTGCTCACATGCTTAAAACGCGTGGAGCTTGTCATTGACGATGATCAGTACCGCATTCTGGCTAATCGCATCGATCAAGACATCATCGCAGCCAAATCCTTTCGAGACACGCAGCATACGGCAGCAGTCCTGCTTGCGGATATGATCAAGCAAATGAAAAAAGACAAATCCTCGCGCAGCGAGATGATTATGCAGAAATGCCGAGAGTTCGTGGAAGCGAATTTGCACGAGGATTTGGGGCTGGAGCTGATCGCACAGCGTTATTTCTACAATCCGTCCTATTTTAGTATTTTATTTAAAAATAATTTCGGCCTTTCGTTTACCGATTTCCTGGTGAAAGCACGTATGCAGAAGGCACGCAGCCTGCTGCTGCAAACGGATCTGAAAATCGTAGAAATCGCAAAGCAGGTCGGCTATAAAGATATTAAATATTTCAACAAGGTGTTCAAAAAAATGTTCTTATATTCACCAGAAGAATTCCGAAGAATGTTCTCATCCTGATTAAACGAGGCCAAACCGATGCGCATCCTGAGAAAAATGGCGGACATGGCTGCCAACGCAAAATTCCGGATCAAACTGCTTGTCTCTTATTTCGTGCTGGTTAGCTTTATTATTTTGATTCTTGGTTTTGCTTATTATCAGATCAGTGCACGGAATATGCTGTCCAACGTAAGGGAAAGCCTTGGAAATGTCGTCATTAACAATAACCAGCTGCTCGACGAGAAGCTCCAGTATATCCGTGACAAAAGCGAAATGCTTCCGATCGACAATGAATTGTACCGTGTCATTACGGAGGTAGATGCCAGCGATAATGAATCTTTATTGAAAGCGGATCGGCGAATTACGCAAATCCTGTTCAAATATTTCGGCGGCGACACCGATATGTATGCTTCCTTTATCTTGACGCCTGAATATAACTTTGGAAACACAGCGAGAATGTTCGTGATGCCGCAAGGTTTTTTTGCGTCCTCCCTGTATCGCCAAGCGATCTCCGGCAAAGGAGATTTGGTGTGGATTCCAACTTATCGTTTTGCTGAAACCTTAGGCGAAAAGGATATGTCCAATCTAAATTTTGAGTTTAGCAAGCTGGTATCGGCCGTTAAAGTGTTGAACCTCACCTTTCTCGATGAGAAGGGCATTTTCCATTCGCTGCCGCAGACGATGCAGAAACCCATTTTAATGGTCAACTTGACGACCGATTATGTCGGAAAGCTGTTCGCAGACTACGCGCGGCAAAGCGAGTTTCATCATTTGTCGTATGGCATTGTCGACGAGAGCGGTAATGTAGTGATTGATTCTGATCCAGAACGGGTCGCAAGTCTTGATGCGCCTTCCTGGCTTGGCGAAGCCATAGCGAAGAAGAATGGCAGCATTCAGAAGGAGATTAACGGCAAGAGCATGGTCATCAGCTTTAGCCGTATGGAAAGCACGGGCTGGATTTCCTATATCGAAATTCCCGTGAAGGATGCGCTGCAGGATTTGAACGCGCTGCGCAGGTATTCTTCTCTGTTTCTCATTGTCATGCTGCTTGTTTCTATCCTTCTCGCCTATGTGATGTCGGTCTACATTACAAAGCCGATCAGCCGGATGAAGAAGGCGATGAAGCTGATGGAACGCGGCAACTTTCATATTCATATCCCGGAGCATGGCCGTGATGAATTTGGACATCTTATCCGAACATTCAATCATATGAACGGCCGCATTCAGACGTTAATTGAAGAGAATTACGCATCGCGGCTGAGGGAAAAGGAAGCGGAGCTTATGGCGCTCAACCTTCAGCTAAATCCTCATTTTCTCTATAATACACTCACGACCCTTTACTGGATCGCGGTGGAGAACAATCAGCAGGAGATGAGCTTAATTATCCACAATCTAGCGGATATGCTGCAGACCTCGACAAGGAACAAGAAGGAAACTTGGCCGCTGCGGACGGATCTGGATTGGTTGAACAAATACATCTATATTATGTCGAGCCGGTTTGAGAATCTGTTCCATGTCGAGATGGAAGTAGAAGAGAAGCTGCTGGACATGGAAGTCCCTAAGCTGTTTTTGCAGCCTTTTGTAGAAAATGCGATTATTCACGGATTTGCGGAGAAGGAGCAAGGAGGGAAAATCGGTATTAAAGGCTGGTCTGACGGCAATCATGTGCAATTTTCTATCGTTGATAATGGGAGCGGTATGGATAAGGAGCAGATTGATAGAATAAGATCGGGCAAGGCGCATTCGACAGGCATGCCGAACGTGGAGAAGCGAATCAAGCTTTTATACGGACTCCATTATGGGTTTGATATTTACTCCGCCGAGGGCAGCGGAACGACGATAATACTTCGGATGGGCATGTACCCCGGCCAGCAGGACAAGACTGAAGTCCAATGAGCGCGGAGAGAAAGGAGCTAACAGGTGAAAAGAAACAGGCGTGGAATCACGGCGTTATTGATTTTATATGCCATGCTGCTTGTTGCGGGCTGCGACGAGTCACGCGGTGCTGTGAATCGAGATGCGGCAAGCGATGCTGCAGCCATGAAAAATAAAGAAAAAGTCGTCTTGACCTATGCTTCCTGGGGCTCTCCGAACGAGAAGCAGGCCAAGGTGAGAATGATTGAAAAATTTATGGAGAAATATCCATGGATTACGGTCCAATACGTGTATGAGCCGGGCGATTATAATACCAAGCTTACGACGATGTATGCGAGCAACAAAGCGCCTGACGTCTTTATGCTGTACAAGCATACCGCGCTGCAATGGGCGGAGCAGGGGAAGCTCTATAACTTGAAGGAGTTTCTAGACACCGATACTCAAATCAATGAAGCTTCGCTCATTCCTAACGCCCTAATGTACTGGGAGCAAGGTAAGATAGCAGGCGTCAAGGTTGCTGAGGAGTCGTTCGCCCTCTATTATAATGCCGATCTCTTTAACGAAGCGGGTGTAGCACTGCCGCCTGCAAAAGCGGAGGATGCGTGGACGTGGCCGCAATTCCTGGATGCAGCAAAAAAGTTGACGTTCGACGGCAGCGGAAATAATGCTTTGAGCCCGGATTTCGATCCCAATCACATTGTCCAGTTCGGCGTACGCTTCAACACCTGGATGTGGCACTTAATGGTGCCTTCCAATAATGCGAGCGTGATCGCGCCTGACGGCAGTAAAATGAATCTGGACGATCCGGCTGTCATTGACGCGGTCCAAAAGCTTGCAGATCTTATCTACGTTCATCATGTCGCGCCATCGCCGATTCAGGAGAAAAATCTGCCGCAGCCGGCACTTGCCGTGCAAAGCAGAAAGGTAGCCATGAATCTCGATGGCCAATGGGTTCAGCTTGACCTTGGCGCAGCCGGCGTCAACTACGGTGTCGGCGTATTGCCTAAGCTGAAGACAAGCACAACCATTCAGTTTGGGGAACCGCTTGTCATGGCCTCGACAACAAAGCACCCAAGGGAAGCCTGGCTGTTCTATAAATGGCAGCTCGATTCCGAGAATTCCATCGATTTGCATGCCAGCGGCTTGTGGATGCCGCTGCTTAAGGATTATTACACGAAGCCTGAGCTGATTGCGCGCTGGGCGGATGTAAATCCCGGGCATCCGAGCGGCTATCAGGATGCCGTAATGCGGCAGACGTTTGAGAATGGCGTCAATTCATATGACTACTATTTAAAAAACAATGAAAATATATCTGCGATTTTGCAGCCGGCGTTCGATCAAGTGTGGTTAGGCAAAAAAAGCGTCAAAGAAGCCTTCGAAAGCGTGTCGGATAAAATTGCCGAAGCCTTTCAGGGCACATATTCCGACAGCAATCATTAAGTAAAAAAGCCGCGGCGCAGCCGTGGCTTTTTTGATATATAAGAATTTATATGTTTTCACATATAAATGTGCTTATATATCTCCGCGAAACGACTGCTTTGCCACAGAGGACGGCGACAGCCGTTTACGCTTGCTGCGCGCTAAAGTTTATGAGCGGACGACTACCTAATCATCGTCACCGAAATCCAATGATTTTCCGTATTGTTCGCTTTGAAAACGCTTGCTAACATTAAGGCTGTCAAGAGCTGCAGCCGAGACAGCCGGTCTAAACGGATTAACCGATCTATTTTCTTATCGAATATGTAAGCGATATCAAAGAAGAAAAAGGGAGGCCATGCAAGATGAAAAAAACGTTAATCCTTGTTCTGACAGCATGTTTATGCACCATATTAATCGCAGGGTGCAGCAATAACGGCGGCAATCAGGAGTCCTCAAACACAGGTACCGATAAAGGCAGCGCAGGCGGTGCGAAGGTGAAATTAACCGCAATCATCTCGAAGCATCCCTTGACGAAGCCGCTGGCAGAGATGGAATGGCTGCAAAAGGCAGAGGATGCCGCAGGCGTGGATATTGAATGGCAGGAAATTACTGCAGACTGGGCCCAGAAGAAAGGCACGATGCTGGCAAGCGGCGATACGCCGGATTTGTTTGTCGGACCTAATGTCATTACGGACGCCGATTTTGCACAGTTCCAAGGTCTGTTCCAAGATCTAACCGAGCTGCTGCCGGAAGCGCCGAATGTGCAGCAAATGTTTGATGATAAGCCGGAGACGAAAATTATTGCGACGCAGCCCGATGGTAAAATCTATGGATTGCCTAAATACCAAAGATTTTGGCCGGCGTCCGCAACTAGACAATATATAAACCAAACATGGCTGGACAATCTGGGACTGAGCATGCCGACAACCTGGGACGAATTGTATGACGTGTTAGTCGCGTTCAAGGAGAAAGATGCAAACGGCAACGGCAATCCGAACGATGAGATTCCGATGGACTGGCCGGGCGGTATTGGCGGCTTCTTCAACCCTGCAGTTCTTCTTGGCGGCCTAGGCATTACGTTAACTGACGGAAGCGGACAAGGCTATTTCGTCGAAGACGGAAAAGTGAAAAACTTCTTAACGGATGAACGTTACCAAAAAATGGTTGTTTTCCTTAATAAGCTGTATAAAGCCGGATTGATTAACCCGGAGGTATTTACCCATGACTATACGAAATTCCAGTCTGTTGCACGCGGTGAAGGAGATACGGCGAAGGTAGGCTTTACTTGGGGCTGGGTTGCTTCAGACCGCTTTGGCGAGCAGCTTGCGCCGCAATATACATCGATGTCACCGCTTAAAGAATCGGCCGGTTTTTCAGGCAAATTATCATGGAGCTATGATTTCTCGACATTGAATTATGGCGTGAATCAGATCGTGATGTCAGCAAAAACAAAAAATAAAGAAGCAGCTATGAGATTTATCAATGAATTGTATAAACAAGAAGTGAGCATGCAGGTTTTATTCGGTTCGTTAGGAACGAATATCAAGGATAATGGTGACGGTACATACAGCGTGCTGCCGCCTGCGGATTCGAAAATGGATCCAGGGACATGGAAATGGACCTCTACATGGGCAGATAACGGGCCTATGTATCTCCCAGACTCGTTAAATTTAACGCTGGGCAAAGATATGCAGGAGGTTCTCGTTCAGTCGGAGCCCTTGAAGGATGCTTTAGCAGTCGATGCGGTGAAGGATGTTTTCCCAGGCATGTTCATTAAGTATACGACAGCAGACAATAACACGATGAGTCTCAGCAATACGAATGTGATGAACCTCGCCAATACCAATTTTGCCAAATGGGTAACCAAGGGCGGAATTGAAGCGCAGTGGGACGAGTATGTGAAGCAAAGCAAAAAAGCAGGCTTGGACCAAAACATCGAGATTATGCAAAAATACTATGATGATTACATGAGCAAGAAATAAAAAAGACGTGATGCAGGGAGCTATGCCGCTCTTAAACAGGGTATAGCTTCTTTTCAAAAAGAAGGGGGAATTTCTTATGGGCTCTTGGTCGATCTTCAGCACCTTCAAACGAGATATTCAATTGTGGTTGATGATATTTCCGGCAATAGCCGTTATTTTCGTATTCAACTATATTCCCATGTACGGCATTCAATTGGCATTCAGGGATTTCGATTTCAGCAAAGGGCTTACCGGAGGAGAATGGCGGGGTTTATTTTATTTCAAGCAATTTATCGATAGCTTTTTGTTTGTCGATCTCCTGACCAATACGTTCTTTATCAGCTTCACAGCGATCATAATCGGATTTCCCGCACCGATCATTTTAGCGTTAGTACTCAATCAAATTCGCAGGAAAAAAATGAAGCAGCTGATGCAGACGACGGTTTATTTGCCTCACTTTATTTCGATAATCGTACTGGTGGGTATGCTGAATGTCCTGTTATCGCCGGAAACGGGCATAGTCGGATATTTCATGAAGTCCATCGGTTTTGGGCATATCAATTTGCTTGCTTCAACCTCTACGTTTATTCCGGTTAATATCATTTCCGATATTTGGCAGCATTGCGGATGGAACAGCATCATCTATCTAGCGGCGCTTTCGACGGTGGATCCGCAGCTATATGATTCGGCGAAAATGGATGGGGCCAGCAGATGGCAAACGATTCGTTACATCGATTTCCCTGCTCTTATCCCGACGATCGTCATTCTGTTCATTCTTAGCATGGGAAATATACTAAGCACAGGCTTTGAGAAAATCTTTCTGATGCAAAATTCATTAAACCTGCCTGTTTCGGAGGTTATTGCTACCTATGTGTACAAGATCGGTATCGTATCCAATCAGTTTAGCTACGCTTCGGCGATTGGTTTGTTTAATACCTTGATTAATTTTGTTTTCTTGTTTGCGATGAATGCCATTTCAAAAAAAGCTTCCAATACGAGTTTATTCTAAATGGCTGTCGAAGGAGGAGTGGTTATGGTCCATAACCGTGTAAGCGGTAGTGAACTTGTATTTCGAATCGTATTATTCGTGATGTGCGCGCTGATCTTTTTGGCCATTGTTTATCCGCTTTACTTTATTATCATCGCCTCGATCAGCGACTCAACTCTTGTTTCGACCGGAAAAGTGCTGTTCATGCCCAAAAATATCAGCTTTTTCGGTTACAATCAAATCTTTCAGGACGAGCGTATATGGAACGGATACCGCAATACGGTTTTTTATACGTTTGCAGGCACGCTGGTCAATTTGTTGATCACCTTACCGGCAGCCTACGTGCTGTCCAGACGTGAATTCCGGGCGAGACGGATTATCATGCTGTTATTTGTTATCACCATGTTCTTTAATGGAGGCTTGATTCCGACTTACTTGCTGATGAAGGACCTTCACTTAACCAATACGGCTTTGATGTTTATCCTGCCGTTTTGCGTGAATGTGTTTTACCTCATTATCGCAAGAACGTTTTTTGAGTCGTCTTTGCCTTCCGAATTGTATGAAGCGGCGGCCATCGACGGCTGCTCCCATTTCGGATTTTTTATCAAAATCGCGCTCCCGTTGTCAAAAGCTTTAATATCAGTCGTTGGACTGTATTATTTAGTCGGCCATTGGAATGATTTCTTTACTGGATTGATTTATATTCGGGACAATAAGCTGCAGCCGCTGCAAATTATTTTAAGAGATATCCTTTTATCTAACCAGGTTTTTCAAAATGGAGCTGGCTCCGGCGGGAACGCTGGGGGCTACGCGCAAAAGTATGCGGACCAAATCAAATACGGGGTTATCATCGTATCGACTTTGCCGATTTTGGTGCTCTATCCTTTCCTTCAAAAATATTTTGAGAAAGGCGTTATGATTGGTTCCGTAAAAGGCTGACAGAAAACGCAGGATGCGGATGATAGATCCGTTATCCTGCGTTTTTTAGGCTTGCATAGATGAATAGCTGGTCCAGATTCAAGTAAGAATATAGGCAGGTGAAGAAACATAAGGAAATGGACAACCTTTTCGGTTAAAAATTTACAATCCGATGACCATCCATTAATACCTGTATGAAAGTCGCCTTGTATGATGAACTCAAACTACCGCTTGAATGGGGAGAGTATATGACATCGGATCAAATTTCACAATTTGAAAAGAAGGTAATTATCCGTAACATTGGACCGGCAGATTTTGCGAAAATTATTGCGCTGCAGCATATTTGTTTTCCGAATATGATTCCTTGGAAGATTGAACAATTGGAAAGTCATATACGTATTTTTCCCGAGGGGCAAATATGTGTAGAGCTGGATGGCGAAATCATCGGCTCCTGTTCAAGCTTGACCGTTAATTTCGATGATTATTTAGAGCAGCATACGTATTCGGAAATTACGGATAAGGGCTATATCCGCAACCACAACCCGCATGGCGGAAGCTTGTACGGCATGGAAGTCATGGTCCATTCAGACTATCGCCGAATGAAAATTGGCAGACGGCTGTATGAGGCCCGCAAGCGGTTGGCAGAAAAGCTGAATCTTAGAGGAATTATCGTCGGGGGACGTATTCCGGGGTATCACAAGCATAGCGACAAAATGACGCCTAGAGAATATGCGGAAGAAGTGCTGCAGCAAAATATTTACGATCCTGTTCTCACCTTTCAAATGATGAATGGCTTCACGTTAAAGCGAATTATTACGAATTATTTGCCCGATGACGATGACTCGAAAAACTTCGCCGCTTTGCTGGAATGGAACAATATCGACTATAAGCCGAGCAATAGCAAGACACACTATAAGCTGTCATTTCCCGTTCGAATTTGCGTCATTCAATATATGATGAAAAAAATCGATTCCTTTGAGGAGTTTGCGACCCAGTGCGAGCATTACGTCGATGTCTCGGCGGATTATAAATCGGACTTTGCCGTTTTCCCGGAAAATTTTACGATGCAGCTGCTTTCTTTCTTGGAGGAACGCTCGCCAAGCCTTGCCATACGGAAACTGACCACGTTTACTGTGCAGTATGTCGAGTTATTCTCCGAATTAGCGGTTAAGTACAACGTAAACATTATTGGAGGCTCCCATTTCGTCGAAGAAAATAATCGGATCTATAACGTCGGCCATCTATTTCGGCGCGATGGGACCATCGAGCAGCAGTATAAGCTTCATATTTCACCGAATGAACGCAAGTGGTGGGGGATAAATGGCGGCACGAAGCTGGAAGTATTCGATACCGATTGCGGTAAAATATCGATCCAGCTTAGCAGTGATATTGAATATCCGGAAGTCTCGCGAATTGTGGCAGAGGAGGGCGCTCAAATTATATTTGTCCCTTTCTGCGCAGAGGATCGCCAAGCCTTTCTCCGTATCAAATATTGTGCGCAAGCTAGGGCGATTGAGAATCAGGTGTTTACCGTTACTGCGGGAACGGTAGGCAATCTTACGCATGTGGACAACGTGGATATTCAGTATGCACAGTCAGGTGTATACACACCTGCCGACTTTTCGTTCCCGCGAGATGGCATTGCAGGAGAATGCAGTGAAAATACAGAAACGGTTATTATGGCCGAGGTGGATATGGAAATCTTGCAGCGTCATCGCAAATCGACGGATGTACTCACCTTCCGTGATCGTCGAACAGATATTTATTCGCTTCAAATTCGATCTTAAATTAGATCTCCAATAAAAAGCGCTCTAACAGCCGGTTGAAGGTATTGGGGGCATCTGCATTTGCGCAGTGCCCCGCCTCCTCCAAAAATACCAATTGAACCTCTTTCTCTAACTTTTGAAGTTCGATAGCTGCTTCTTTAATGATTTGAAGATCATATTCGCCCACGATGATCAGAAGGGGATAAGGCATTGGCGTATCCTTACGGATAAAGAATGTGTTCATTCCAGCCATTGCGGTAAAGGAGCTTCTGTTAAAATGCTGGGCTCCCCGCGCAAAGCTTTCTCGGCCGGCAGCAGTGAAGCAGGAAACGGAAGTCACATGATTTCTGAACCTTTTCATTGAGAATAGAAGATACAGCATCCATTTTAACCCTTCGGTTTTTTGCCTCCTCAATACCTGCTCATTCGCTTTATGAATGGAATATCCTCCAACGATAATGACCGACTTTACCTGATGCGGACAACGATCAGCAAACGCCTGTGCGACAAGCGAACCCATGGAGACACCGAGCACATGACAGGCATCCAAGTTGTTTTCAGATAAAATTTGGCTTATCGCCTCAGGCATATCTTTTATGGTCATTTTAGATACTCCGATATGATTATTCCGATTGCCGTGACCAGGCAGATCGATCACGATGATTTGATAGTTATTTTTAAAATAAGCAAGCTGGTTTTCGAATATCGTGTGGTCAGCAAATGCGGGATGAAGCATCAAAAGGGTATCTTTACCTTCATTTTCAAACATAAAATAAGTCAGTTGACCCTTTTGACCCATCTGGCTTGTTTTTCTCTTAAGTTTGCTCTCCACCTAGCTCAGCCTCCAGTTCCATTGCGAATTTTTCAAACCAGGTCAACATGCTTTGGTGATAATAGAGTCCTAAATCTAAAGTTTTAAGTTGGTAGGCTACGACTGAAGTGACATTCTCAGGGACTTCTTTCCGATTTGCCTCAACAGAGGCAGCACTGAATTCCTGAACAGAGGTTTCTAATTGTGCAACGACTGCTCTTATAATGGCTAGACGCTCTGCAGGTGTCATAAACCCTAAAAAAAACAATCGAGTTGTTACCTCTTGCTCGAAACGGCTTGGCGTAATAGAAGAAAGCATCCATTCCATAAAATGTTCTCTTCCTAAGTCGTTCAATGTATAAAGCTTTTTTCTTCGGCCGTTCTCGGTGACCTCTTGAAAGGTTACATGGCCATCATTCTCCAATTTCTTTAATGCTGCTTGTATGCTCCCGAGACTTGCGCTTATAAAGGGAGATATTTTTTGCTGAAGCACGTTTCTGATATCGTATTGCGATAGATTGCGAAGCATGAGCAGCCCTAAAATAACAAACGCCATGGAAATCACTTCCTAATTTTAGTAATAAGCCAATCATAACATACCTATTAGGTGTATGTAAGTGTCGTTTTTATTTAAATTTAAAGGCTGCTTGGAGAGCGCTTACCATCGGGGCGGAATGCAGCTATAATTGGGTAATGAAGGAATGAATTACAAGTCATTTTAGCGCCGAAGGGAGACGTTTATGGAAAAGAATCGCAAGCTTATTCCTGTGCAAGAAGGGCCTTGGGAGCTGCTTTTTCAACCGGTGAAAACAGGTGGCTATGTTAATGATCACAGCTTAATCTGTGCTGATGACGGCAGCTGGAACATAACGACATGCGGGTGGAGAGGGATGGGAACGCCTCATGAAGGGGCAGTATCTATTGCGCGCTTTATTTGGGAGGAAGAAGCGGATGAATAGGACAAGCAATAAAGCTAAATCAACAATGACCGGCGAGCAGCAGGTAGCAGACTTCATGCAAAAGCTTGAGCATCCTCAAAAACAGGAAATAGCAGCGGTCAGAACTATTATCCTAAGCGCAGATCAGCAATTGCATGAGCATATCAAGTGGAATGCGCCAAGCTTTTGCGTGGACAATGAGGATAGAATCACGTTTAACCTGCGAGGTAAAGGATATTTCATGCTCGTTTTTCACTGCGGCGCGAAAGTAAGAGAAAGAAATGGAGAAGGACCTTTCATTGACGATACGTCTGGTTTATTGGAATGGGCGGCTCATGACCGGGCAACTTTGAAGTTTACAAATATGGCGGACGTAGAAGACAAGAGAGATAGGCTGACGGAGATTATACGGAAGTGGCTCGCAGCTGCAAGCTCCGAGTAGCTTAAACAAATGATGAGAGGTGCGAAGCGGTATGCAAAAAATCACGCCATTTTTATGGTTCAATGACAATGCGGAAGAAGCTATGCTTTTTTATATCTCTGTTTTTAAAAACGCAAGCATAAAGAGCGTTACGCGGGGTGGCGAAATCGGTCCAGGAGGGAAGGGGGCTGTCATATCCGGGACATTTGAAATCGAAGGTCAACGATTTATGGCATTGAACGGCGGCCCCCATTTCGCCTTCACGCCTGCCATATCGCTGTTCGTAAGCTGCGAGACGCAACAAGAGGTAGATGAGCTGTGGGAGAAACTCTCAGCGGGAGGCTCCAAGGAGCGATGCGGCTGGCTTAAGGACAAGTTCGGCTTATCCTGGCAGATCATTCCTACGATGCTGGGCGAGATGCTTCAAGACAAGGATGCTGAAAAATCAGGCAGAGTCATGCAGGCGATGCTTCAAATGGATAAGATCGACATCGCGCTTCTGAAACAAGCCTATGAAGGTTAATATGTAGAATTAAAGCTTTTTTCATTCCCCCATTCAAGCTTGATTTTATGGAATTATTATTTGAAACGAATAACATAGAATCAGTCAACCGCGTGTTTTGCACGTGGTTTTCTGTTTTATTGGTCGCTTTCCTTTTTTATATTATAATAGCTAGTATCGCTTATTTTTATCAGGGCAATTAAGCATGGCTAAATATCCTTTTATAGATTGGAGCAACAAAATGATATATCGCAATTTAGATGAATGCATCATTGATTTGGAGAAAAACGGGCATTTGGTTCGTATTCGCGAAGAGGTAGACCCTCATCTTGAAATGGCTGCCATTCATATGAAGGTTTTTGAAGCGGGCGGTCCCGCGTTGTTGTTTGAAAATGTAAAAGGATCAAAATTCCGTGCCGTGTCCAACCTTTTCGGAACGGTTGAACGCAGTAAATTCATTTTCCGGAAAACTTGGGAATCGGTTCAAGATGTCATTGCACTGCGCAATGATCCGATGAAAGCTTTAAAAAATCCGTTCAAACACATTGGGGCGGGACTCGCGGCGAAAAATGCACTGCCCTTAAAAAAATCAGACGGCATGCCGGCTGCCATGCGGGAAATTAACATAGCCGACCTGCCCCTCATCAAGCATTGGCAAGAGGATGGAGGAGCTTTCGTCACTCTTCCTCAAGTTTATTCTGAGGACCCGGAAAAGCCGGGCATCATGAACTCCAATCTGGGGATGTACCGCGTTCAGCTTAACGGGAACGAATATGAATTAAATAAAGAGGTCGGCATCCACTATCAGATTCACCGCGGCATTGGCATCCATCAGGACAAGGCAAATAAACAAGGAGCTCCCCTAAAGGTGAGTATCTTCATTGGCGGTCCCCCTGCGCACACATTATCGGCTGTTATGCCTTTGCCGGAAGGCATGAGCGAGCTGACCTTTGCAGGTTTGCTTTCAGGCCGGCGCTTCCGCTACAGCTATGTTGACGGTTTCTGCGTAAGCCATGATGCGGATTTTGTAATTACGGGAGAGATTCACCCAGGCGAGACGAAGCCGGAGGGGCCTTTCGGCGATCATCTGGGTTACTACAGCCTCACGCATCCGTTTCCGGTTATGCGAGTGCATAAAGTGTATGCCAAGCAAAACGCAGTTTTTCCGTTTACCGTCGTTGGCAGACCGCCGCAGGAAGATACCGCGTTTGGCGCACTGATTCATGAGCTGACCGGATCGGCAATCAAACAAGAAATTCCAGGGGTAAAAGAGGTTCATGCCGTTGATGCTGCAGGTGTGCATCCGCTGCTGTTTGCTATTGGAAGTGAACGTTATACGCCTTATCAGGAGATAAAGCAGCCAGCGGAACTACTTACCATTGCCAATCGGATATTAGGAACGGGACAGCTGAGCCTAGCCAAGTATTTGTTCATTGCGGCGGAGGATAAGAAACCAATCGATACGCATCAAATCGAGGAGTTCCTAACCTTTATCTTGGAACGCATCAATCTTCGCAGGGATATTCATTTTCAGACCAATACGACCATAGATACCCTTGATTATTCGGGTACGGGATTGAATACCGGAAGCAAGGTTGTTTTCGCGGCAGTCGGCGATAAGAAAAGAGAGCTGTGTCATGAGGTTCCGGGCATTTTGAATGAGATTCCAGGGTTTGAGAAAGCTGCTTTGGTCATGCCTGGCATTGTGGCGATACAAGGTGCCGCCTTTACGGATTATACGGAAGCGCAGGAGGAAATGAAGGGCTTAAGCAGTTCTATAAGTGAAAAGGGCGCGCTCCCTTCCTGCCCGTTCATCATTCTTTGTGATGACAGTACATTTATGAGCGCGGATTTGAATAATTTTCTCTGGGCAGCATTCACTCGCAGCAATCCTTCACATGATATTTACGGCGTTAACAGCCAATACGAAAATAAGCATTGGGCTTGCGACAACGTCATTATCGATGCCCGTGTTAAACCGCATCAAGCGCCGCCGCTGATTCCGGACCCAGCAGTGGAAGAAAATATCAAACGCTTATTTAGAAATGGAGCCAGCTTAGGCGGGATTTCGATCTCGTAAGCGAGCAAGAGCAATAAGCGGATCAAGAAGCCATTTGCTATCGAGACAACAAGGGGACCACCCTTTTTCTAAAGGAACCCTTTACGTTTTCACTGCTCATCGGTCTTGTTTTCATCCTTCTAAGCATTTATTTTGTAAACCGACAGCCTTCTCGCAGACAGCAAAGAGGCCGGGTATAAGCATGAGGAGCGATAGGTGAAAGCGCAGGAACAAACATATGCTTCAGAAAAAAAAGCTCTCGGGATCAATGGATCTCGAGAGTTTTTTTCCTTTTTCCTTTATCTTTGTTCTTCCCCTCTTTTATTCAAGAAATTTTCTGCGATACTCCCCTGGAGATAAGCTGTTTTCACGCTTGAAAATGTTATGAAAAGACGTCGTACTAGTATATCCGACCCGCTCGGCGATCTGTTCAACGGTATCATCCGTCGTCTCGAGCAAATGCATAGCCACATCCAGCCGGATGCGGATGACATATTGAATAGGGCTGAGCCCGGTTTCTTCTTTGAAAAAATGACTTAAGTACGACGGACTCGCCCAAGAAGCCCTTGCAATGTGAGCTAATGTAATGGGCTTGTTGTAGTTTTCGGCTATGAATTTTTGGGCTAATGCTGCAGAGTCTGCCCGGTGAGTCCGCTTCTTTTTCTCCGCTTCGGGCAGGTAATGCAAATGCCGGCATAGATAAGAGATGAATATCGCAAGCTGCTGGTCAGCAATAAACGCGGACTCGGGAGCGCTGCTATTCGCCTCCCGGTAGAGTTCGCGAATGATCCGCGAGGCCTCAGCGGCAAACGAAGGAAGGAAAATGACTGCCGCCTTTGTCCTCTCGAGAATGAAATTTTCGGGAAGTCCGGAAAGCTGAAGCCCTGAAAAACCCAAGCAAAAAAATTCGATAGGCTTGCCCGGCAAGCTCCATTCCTCATGCCATACGCCTTGCTGGAATAGAACGAAAGCATTCTTTTCTGCTTCGTAGCCGTTCCCGTCTATGGTATATTTTGCTCCCCCATCCGCAATAAATAAAAGCTCGGTCAGTTCCGGATGATGATGCAAGGGATAATGCATGCCGGACTCTGCTGAGTAGGAATAACGGGAAATGAACTTGAGCTTCGGCAGCTCGTTAATAAGCGAACGCTGCATTTCAAGTCTCCTTTCAATAAAAGCAAGAACGAAGAGCCTAATAGCAAGAAATAGAATAAAAATCCATATAACTATAGGATATAGTAGGCTTATGATTTTCACAATATTCAATAAAGGAGACATTAGCCGATGCTCAAATTCCACAAGAGGAAGCTCTCTGATGAACGTTACGAGTCATGCTCCGTATTTGATGTTAACGGAGACGGCATCTTAGACATCGTTAGCGGTGCTTATTGGTATAAGGGACCCGATTTTCAAAATAAACATCGAATCTGCGAAGTCGCTGAGATCGACGGTTACCATGATGACTTCTGCGATTTTCCGATGGATGTTGACGGCGACGGGAATATGGATATCATAACGGCCTCTTATTGGAGCCTAGCCGTTCGTTGGCGCAAAAATCCCGGAAGAACGGATACTTTATGGGAAACCATAGATGCGGGTCCGACAGGGAATGTAGAGACGCTTCGTTTTTATGATATCGACGGCTGCGGCATGCCGGAAATATTTCCGAATGCGGTGGATGAGCCGCAGGCGTTTTTTAAGCTCCTGCGCGATGAATCGGGCAAGGGAACGGGTGTTTTTCGAAAAGTGGTTATTGGCACAGAGCCGGCCGGGCATGGGATGGGCTTTGCCGATATCAACGGGGATGGAAGGATGGATATCGTACTTCGCGGAGGTTGGCTGGAGCAGCCGGATAATCCGTATGCGGGCCCGTGGACTTTCCATCCAGAATTTGAACTGGGGTCAGCAAGCATACCGATTGTTGGCCATGATGTAAACGGAGATGGGCGATGTGATATCATCTACGGCTCGGCACATGATTATGGGCTGTTCTGGTTGGAACAACGAATGGCTGATAATGGGCAGCGCGAATGGATAAAGCATGAGATCGATACAAGCGGATCGCAATTTCATGACATGCAGCTCGTTGACTTGGATGGTGACGGCCGATTGGAGCTTGTAACGGGAAAACGGTACCGGGCGCACAATGACGGTGATCCAGGAGCTTTTGACCCTATAGGGTTGTACTACTATTCGATCAAGGACGGCTGCTTTAGCAAACATATTATTGACTTTGGGGAAGCATCGGAAGGGGCTTCGGGAGTCGGCATCTATTTTTGGGTAACGGATTTAAGCGGTAACGGTTATCCGGATATTATCGCGCCGGGCAAGGATGGTTTGTTCCTTTTTGAGAATCGGGGGCCGGGGAGTGATTAACATGAAAAAATTGAAAATTGCTTTTGTAGGAACAGGCGGGATGGGACAGATGGCACATCTCTCCAACTATGCGGTGCTTGGCGATTTATGTGAAGTTACCGCGATCGTGGAGCCCCGTCCGCAGCTGGCCGCTATGATAGCTGCCCGCTACGGAATCGAACAAGTCTATTACGATCACCTGTCACTGCTGGAGAATGGTGGATTCGATGTGATCGTAGCACCGCAGCAATACCGGAAGCACAGCATCCTTATTCCTGATATACTGCGTGCCGGCATTCCGGTGCTTACAGAGAAGCCGCTGTGCCTGACGGTAGAAGCAGGCGAAGAGCTTGTTCGGTTAGGTGAAGAGCGTCAGGTACTGCATATGGTCGGCTATCATAAAAGGTCAGACCCCGCAATGGAATATGCCAAAGCCTGCGTTCAAGAGTGGAAGCAATCCGGTGAATTCGGCCAGCTTCGATATATTCGGATTTCGATGCCGCCAGGCGACTGGGTAGCGGGTGCGGACAAACCGCTGATGACCGAAGAGCCATACCCGGACGGCGGGTGGGAGCCCGAATCTTCTATATTTACGGAACAGCAGAACCTTGAGTATGACAGCTTCGTCAATTATTATATTCATCAAGTCAACGCTATCCGATTTTTCCTAGGGGAGCCTTACCGCTTGACCTTCGGTGATCGCTCCGGCGTTCTGCTGACCGGTGAAAGCGCAAGCGGCGTATGCGTCGCTCTTGAAATGGCAGCCTATCACACGAGCATAGAGTGGCATGAAACCATTTTAATTGCGTTTGATAAAGGCTATTTAAAGATTGAGCTTCCAGCTCCATTAGCAAGGCAGCAAGCCGGGAAAGTGACGATAATGACCGATAACGGGCAAAGTCCGCCCGCATATACCATCCCAATCCTGCCTAATCAGTCGGCAATGCGAAAGCAAGCCATCAATTTTTTGGCAGCAATCCAAGGGACGGTTCAACCGCCTTGTACCGCAAAAGAAGCGCTTGAGGATTTGAAAATAGCAAGAGATTATATCCAACTTATGTCCGCCTATACCTCTGATTAACGGAGCAGATGATTAACTGAACCTGATCTCATCATTTCGCTATCAAGCATACTGCCCGATATGATACTATGAAACTATTATTTCTATTATTCGAGAGCAGGTGCAGGAAATGGCATCACAAAAAATAGATAAAACGACCTCTGGCAATACGGGAGCTGCAAAGTCTGCCCCTAGCAGCACAACGGCTTCCCTGACTGCTGAAGCTGCACATACAAAACAAGCTGCGGGCATACAGCCGAATACGCTGCTGCAGCTTCAGAGTAAAATTGGCAATCGCGGCGTCACTCAGCTGGTTCGATCTCATACGGGAGCCGGTGCCTCTAATGCGGCGGTTCAAAGAAAAACGAATCGGACGGGAATGCCGGATCAATTGAAATCAGGGGTTGAGAGCCTTTCGGGGCTGGCGATGGATGATGTTAAAGTCCATTACAACTCCGCCAAGCCGTCGGAGGTAAATGCGCTTGCTTATGCGCAAGGATCGGATATCCATCTTGGCCCCGGGCAAGAGAAGCATCTGCCGCATGAGGCATGGCATATTGCCCAGCAGAAGCAAGGCCGCGTGAAGCCGACAGTTCAGATGAAGGGCGCTTCGATTAATGATGACGCAGGATTAGAGCATGAAGCGGACGTTATGGGAGCTAAGGCCATATCTGAGCATAGGGACAAATAAATGCCTGGAAAACGGAGACGCTGGGGTTGGAGCGTTATTCTATTATGCGTGCTTTATGTTCTGTACACGGCGTATTCCATAGCAGCTTTTGCCAAGGAGAGCGGGTTTACGCGAACGTACGCGGCCATTGTGCTCGGTGCGGCAGTGATTGAGGATGAGCCTTCACCGGTAAACAAATTTCTACGTTTACCATTGTAAGCGATCCGCTCCATATGAAGCGTGCGCTCCGGATGGCTGAAGATCTCGGCATGGATGCGTATTCCTCGCCAACCCAAACATCCGTATACAGAAGCTGGCGTACAAAGCTGCCCTTTCTATTAAGAGAAGTATTTTTCTATATCGGATATCAAGTCAAAGCACAGACCTGAAGCCGGTAATGCCACGTGTATTTTGAAGGTGCACTTGCGTCCTACCTGTGAAACCGGATTTTTAAATATGGATGAAGAAGCGCTGCGAGGAGTATTGGCTCCTGCAGCGCTTCTTTTTTTAAATCCGAATCTATTATTTTACAAGGCCTTGTGCTTACTCATTTTCATGGTTGGCTCACTCAGGAATGAGAGCTATAATTAAATGACTGATCTGAGAGGCTAGGCGATTGCAGAAACGAAGAGGAGGCTAACAAATGACTAGATTGTTTCAAACGAATGAGCTTCGCAAGGTGCAGCCGCTTGACGGCAGCTGGGATTTCACTGCTGTTCAGGATGAGGAGCTAAAGCTGGAGGAGCTCGTTTATTCCTATAAGCTGACGGTTCCAGGCTGCTGGGAAATGCATCCCGATTTTCTGACCTATAGAGGCAGAGGGGCATATAGAAAGCGAGTAACAATCAAGAACAAAACCTCGCTTCGTTTCGTGTTCAAAGGAGTCAGCCACACCGCCCGCGTGTTTTTTGACGGTGTGCTATTGGCCGAGCATTACAACGCTTATACGGCATTCGACGCGATTGCTAGAGATGTGGAGCCAGGAGAGCATGAGCTTGTCGTGGTTGCGGATAACAGCTTTGGCGAATTTTCCGCCCTGCATGTACCTAACGATTACTATACATACGGCGGTATTAACCGCTCCGCTGCAATGGAGGAAATTAAGGATCTTTATTTGGAACGAATCGCATTTTCCCCGATTTGGGAAAATGGTGAATGGAAGGCTCATATCAAAGCCATTGTTCGACACCTGCAGAGCGAGAAGCAGGATTATCGGATCTGCGTCGAGCTCGGCGGAAAGGAATATGAGCTGGGTGAACTTCATGCTGAAGCTGAGTGCACAACCAGCCTGAGCGGAACCTTCACATTTCCTGAAGCCGAGGCGTGGTCGCCCGAAAAACCTGTTTTGTATGCGCTTAAAGTTGTTTTGTCCGTTGGAGAAGCGAAGATCGATGATCTAATCGAACGGGTAGGTTTTCGCGTTGTAACCACTGAAGGGGGCAAAATACAGCTCAACGGCAAGGATATTGTATTTAAGGGTGTCAATCGCCATGAGGATCACCCGATGGTGGGCTCTGCGATTCCGCATCAGTTAATGGCGGTTGACGCTGATTTAATATCGAATATGGGCTGCAACTCGGTACGGACAAGCCATTATCCGAATGATGAGCTTTTTCTCGATCTATGTGACGAGCGGGGCATACTGGTTTGGGAGGAAAATCATGCTAGGGGCCTAAGCCTGGATCAGATGCAAAACCCTAATTTCCGTTGGCAGTGCGAGCAGGTAAATCGCGAGATGGTGGAGCAGCATTTTAATCATCCATCGATTGTAATATGGGCCATTTTAAATGAATGCGCAAGCCATACCTTGGAAGGCCGGGAGATGTACAAGGAGCAGCTTGAACAAATTCGTGAGCTTGATGCGAGCCGTCCGCTGACCTTCGCTTCCCACCATAGAGAAAACGAGCTTTGCTTCGACTTAGCGGATATCGTATCCTTTAATTTATACCCAGGGTGGTATGGAGACGAGGACCCGGGAGAGCTTTGCGATTTGGCGCGAGGCTGGGCTGACGCAAACGGAGGATTAGGCAAACCGATGATCATGAGCGAGTTCGGCGGTGACGGCTATTACGGCCATCGCGATGCAAGCAGAGTCCGCGGAACAGAGGAGCGGCAAGCGGATATCATTGAAGCCAACTTGTCGGCCTATACTAAAAGAGAGTTCATCTCGGGCATGTTCATCTGGCAGTATTGCGATTGCAGGGTGACCGAAGGAACGGACTGGCTTATTACCAGAGCGGGCACGCAGAACAGCAAGGGGATTGTCGACCGTTATCGGCGACCGAAGCTCGCTTATGCGACCGTGCAGAAATATTTCAAATCATAAAAGAAAGATTGAGCTGAGGGATAGGATTCGGTTCTTCTTCATAAATGGTATGACGGTAATAAATGGCGTGCTAAGCTTAATTCTGCACGCCATTTTTATTTTGATTTACAATGACGCATTTCGTTTAAAAGAACATAAAGGGTTTTGATCAAGCGAATTGAATAATTATCCCAAAACCCTCCAATATTATAATGAAGAAGTTAATTGCTTCCCATAAACTTACAGGCAAAGGTTAGGAAATCGCAGTAACGGTGCACATCTAAATACATGTATGGTATGATATTAATAACAAGTAAAACAAGCTAAAAAGTAAAGCTGCCATAATGAAGGAGTTTTTATTTTGAATGATGCGATGATCATGTTGAAGAAAACGAGCCGTACTTTTTATATCCCTATAAGTCGGTTGAAAGCAGGTTTAAAAGAGGCGGTCGCATCCGCTTATTTATGCATGAGAGCGATTGACGAGATCGAGGATCATGAATCGATTTCAGATGATTTGAAAGTGCAGCTATTACTTGGTGTTCATGAAGTTTTTCAGTCCTCTGACGTGGTCGCGGAATCCCAAAAGCTGCTCTCGCCCTATCGTGATGTGCTGGCTGACGTTACGATGCAGATTCATGAATGGGCACTCCTTTGTCCGCCAACCGTCAATGAAGTGGTTTACCGCCATATAGCCAAAATGTCCAAGCAAATGGCAGATTGGGTCCATGTGAGCTGGAATATTAGAACGGAAGAGGATCTTGATCGCTACACCTATAGTGTCGCTGGCATGGTGGGAGAGATGCTTTCTGAAATCTGGTTTTGGTTCGATGGCACTAAATCGGATCAAGATAAAGCGATAGCTTTTGGCAGAGGCTTGCAAGCCGTAAATATTCTTCGCAATCGCGACGAGGATTTGTCGCGAGGCGTGGATTTCTTCCCGGATGGCTGGGGTGCGAAAGAAATGATTAAATACACGCGCCGCAATTTGAAAATAGCGGATTCTTATATCGTAGATTTAAAGGGCGGACCCGCGTTGGATTTCTGCAAAATCCCTCTCACACTGGCGCATGCAACCGTCAACCTGATCGCGGCTGGCGGCAACAAGCTCACGAGAGATGCGGTTATGAAGCTTGTAAGCAGTATAAATTAATGATCGAATGAAAAAAGCAAGGCTCATGAGCCTTGCTTTTTTGTTATTTTTTGATAGGCATTATACAGACGCCTGCATGCCGGAATTTCTTGTCAAAGAAGAAGGCAGCAATGAGTAAACATTCTGAAGCATAAGCAGCTTAGGACTTAGTTTGAATTTTGAGCCCGAAAAGGTGCACCGGTCATAATTGAATAGCAGTGATTCGATATGGATGGTGCAGTCTGTAAAGGAGCAGCCGATATAATGAGAGCCGTCGAAGTAAACATCCTCGTTTTTATATGCTTTGTTCATAATGTATTCCATATTTTTTTCCCCCTATGATTAAGTGCAACTCTATTAAATGATATGCAGCTTCTTTATTTCTAATGTGTATAACCGCTTTTCCGGCATTTGAAACAATAGATTGATAGCTTTATATTAGGGAAAAATCAGGATTGGACGGTTGATTTGCTATCTACTCTGTTCAATGGTGCCCATATGACGGAAAGCAAGCAATTAAAAGGTGAAGAACTTTCTGATCAATGCGATATATTATGTTATATAATATAACATACAATCATTGTTTTTTGTTAATTTTTCAAAATTAATGTATTCTCATTATTTTTATATGGTTATATGTCATGTATAGTGACATAAAGGTTGAAATCTAATCGATATTGACAAATCGATTGTTCCATCTTATTATTAGTTTGAATTCAAACTAATTTAAGGGGTGAGACTCCGCATGGGCCGAGAATCCTTTATCACCCGTTTTCCTTGGGAGCAAGAGGACAGCAGTACCTTATTGATTAAGCTCGCCTTCATCAACATTCGCCGTGAAATCGAAACCGCTCTTCGTCCGCTTGGCTTGACCCCCCAGCAATCGCAGTCGCTTCATTTGCTTGCGATGAAACCCGGGGCGATGAATGCCGATTTGGAGAAGCTTCTTTACATCGACAAGTCGAGTGTAACCAGCATAATCAATGGCATGGTGAAACGCGGATGGGTAGTCCGCCGCGAGCATGAGCAAGATGCCAGAATGAAACGTATCTTCTTGACGGATGAAGGACTACAGATGTACAAGCTAACTACCCACGCCGTTCAGCAGGCAAAGGATAAATCGAATCAGCTTCTAACAAAGGATGAAACAGCTACCCTTCATGATTTATTGAAAAAAATTATAAAAGCTTACGAATAGCGAAGGTGCCTGCTAAATTTTTTTGTAATTTTGTTTGAATTCAAACGATATACTATTTTAAAAAAAGAAAGGATGTTTAGAAAATGGAAGCCGCAGTCGTACAAAACAATGGCGAGAAGCTGATGCCTATTTTAGCATTTACGTTAGTCTTCTCGATTATGAATGCTTCGATGTTTAATGTGGTTATGCCTGTCATCAGCAAGGAGTTTGGCATCACGCCCTCGCAGGTCAGCTGGCTCCTAACGGGTTATATGATCGTTTACGCCGTAGGCTCCGTTACATACGGTAAGCTTGCCGACAAATATCGATTGAAGGATTTATTAACCTTCGGACTAATTTTCTTTGCGCTTGGCTCTGTCGTAGGGCTGATAGCTACTGAATATTGGATGATTGTGCTTGGACGAATTTTGCAAGCCAGCGGTGCGGCTGTTATTCCCGCCACGGCAATGATTGTTCCTGTTCGTTACTTCACGCCGGAGAAGCGGGGCAGAGCACTCGGTACCGTTGCCGCAGGTCTTGCCCTCGGAACTGCGTTGGCTCCTATAGTAGCAGGTCTAGTCACGACCTTTGCGAGCTGGCGGTTTCTGTTTTTATTATCGCTGATCCCGCTGCTTGCACTGCCATTCTTTCGGAGATATTTGGATAACCAAAAAGGCAGCACGAAAAACATCGACTTTTTGGGAGGAATACTGCTAGGCGGAGCAGTCGCATTATCGCTGCTTGCGATTTCACTTGGGGAGTGGCTGCTCGCGCTGGGCGGGGCCGTGCTGCTAATTTTGTTCATTATTCGCATCCGGACAGCAGCTGATCCTTTTATCCATCCAAAGCTATTTAGCAATAAGAAGTATTCCATGGGTTTATTTATTACCTTTCTCGCAACCGCATTAAGCTTTGGCATGCCTTTCGTAACGCCGCAGTTTCTATCCGGATTAAATCAATTGTCTCCAGCAGTCATTGGTCTAATCATGTTTCCGGCTGCAATTACTTCCGCATTCTTGGGACGCAGGGGAGGCAGGCTGGCGGATGAGAAGGGCAATTCATTTCTAGTGTACACGGCAATTTCACTCAGCTTTGTTTGCTTCGTTTTGCTTTCAATTTTTGTGGGAGCATCGCCATATCTTATCCTGTTTCTGCTGATATTCGGTAATACGGGTCAAACGTTTATGCAAATTGCCATGTCTAATACCATTTCCAGAACGCTCACCAAGGAGCAAATTGGTGTAGGGATGGGATTAATGTCCTTGCTCAATTTTATCTCTGGCGCGATGTCTACAAGCGTTATTGGCAAGCTGCTGGACACAAAGGAAACGTCATTTCATTTGAATCCGGTGGCTGTGTATAACGGAGCTTATGTTTACAGCAATATCTTTTTTACTCTAGCTATTCTGGCAGCTGTTATTGTTTGCATTTATTATTTTTCTTTCAGTGCTTTCAGCGGAAAAAGAGGGATGAAGGCAAAGCTCGATGAGCGTAAATCCTCGTCTACAACGGCGTAGATGCATAGTAAAAAGCATTCTCAGCCATAAGGCATAAGGCTGTAATGAGCAAAAAAAATAAACAACACTATGGGCCGTCCTTATGGAAATTAGGGGCGGCTTACATTCGTTAACGAGATGGTCTGATATTGAATATCGCACTTCCCAAAGGCAAAAAAAGAACCCTTTGCAGGGTTCTTGGAAGAGACGATTAATGAGTTGAACTAGACGGCATTACACTTTAGAAGTGGAACGGTTGAGCCAATCCTCAAAGCGCGTCGAGGCAATGCGTGCGTTGCTATCGCTTGGAACGAGAGATTGATCATTCACCGCTGCTGATCCGAAGTAGAGCGCGTTGGAATCTGTGACCACCTGGCGTGTGTCTTGATTTGCGCTCAAGAATTGTCGAACGAGTTGGTCGAGAGGAATCTGATCTGGACCAGCCACTTCGACAATGCCATTCACTGGCTCCTCAAGTGTGAAATCGGCCAACGCGGCTGCAACATCATCCGAAACGATAGGCTGCGTAAGAGCGGAAGGCAGACGGACAATTTCCCCTTCTGTCGCCACATAGGCGATGCTGCCGACGAACTCGAAGAACTGCGTCGCGCGGACGATTGTATAAGGGATGTTTGAAGCCGTGATTAGGTCTTCTTGGGCCCTCTTCGCACGGAAATAACCACTTTGGAGCAGGCGGTCTGTACCAACGACCGATAGCGCAACATGATGTTTCACTCCGGCAGCCGCTTCAGCGGCAAGGAGGTTTCGAGTGGACGTTTCGAAGAACTCCAAGACTGCCTTATCCTCGAATGAAGGAGAGTTCGACACGTCTACGACAACTTGAGCACCGCTAAGGACATCAGCAAGTCCCTCACCAGTAACGGCATTTATGCCAGCAGAAGGCGATGCCGCCAATACCTCATGGCCAAGCTTACGAAGGTTGTTTACAAGTTTTGTTCCAATAAGTCCAGTCCCGCCAATAACTACAATTTTCATGTATATCCTCCTAGTTTTGTAGCCCATATATAAGGGCTGATCAATTTTCAAATCTCGCTCAGATAGGCGGTCTTTCTCCCATTCGAATCCTAGCTTGAACATATAACGATGCTCCGATTCATTTCGTGACAAGCAAGCGGGTATCAAGAATTGGAAAAGATACGGCTCCTGATTGGATTACTGAAGTATCTAAACAATCTTTTCTAGCTATACATATTAAAAACGAAGTATGAAATGATATCGATATAAGCAAGGACTTGCGTTTGTCACAAAATCGATCCTCATCTCGTTTAATGAAAGGCCCTTATTCTAAGGAGAATAGAGTGTATAAGAATAAGATTGGAGGTGGAATGATGCAAGAATTGTACAATCAGTATAAAGGGCTGTTGTTTAAGCTCGCCTACCAGCTAACCGGATCAGTATCTGATGCGGAGGATGTTGTACAGGACGTTTTTCTAAAGATATATGACGTACCGCCTGAGAAGCTGACTGAGCCGAAAGCTTATCTTTGCAAAATGGTCACGAATCGCTGTAGGGATTTACACAAGTCAGCCCGCAAGAAGCGGGAACAATATTATGGTGAATGGCTGCCAGAGCCCTTTCTTAGTTCTGAAGTTGATTCAATGGACTCGGTCATTCAAGACGATCTCTTGTCGTATGCGATGCTTGTGCTGCTAGAAAAGTTATCTCCTACTGAACGGATTGTTTTTGTCCTTCATGAGGCGCTTAGCTTCGAGTATCGCGAGATCGCTGTGCTCATTGAAAAAAGCGAAGTGAATTGCCGGAAACTGCTTAGCCGTGCGAGAACAAAGATGGGAATTGAGTCAGAAGAACTTGTTCATACGGAAACAGCCAACAGCGAGTGGGTTCATGGCTTCATGGCGGCGCTCAAGCAAGGAAACCTGAACCAAATCTTATCAATGCTTGATCAGGACGTTATCCTTGTCTCAGACGGAGGAGGCAAAGTAACTGCCGCAGTCGATCCGATCGAAACGCGGGAACTCGTTGCGCAGTTTCTTCTTGGTCCGGTACGCCAGGCTTCTATGAAAGAAGGAATCCCGGTAATTGAAATTGGCCAAATAAATGGACAACCCGGACTCATTCTTCGATCAAGCGAGGGCATTCATACGGTGGCGATGCTTCATATCGAGGAGAATAAGATTCAAAACTTATATGTTGTTCGAAACCCTGATAAGCTGAAGCATGTAGGATAAGCGGCTATTCCAAATAAAGTAGCCGCATCATATTCAGATTTAACAGCAAGTATAAGAATGTTAGTTCCCAAAATAAGGGCGATTTTTACTTTAAGATGAGGGATCAAGTTCGTGCCTTTGGGCATTGTCAAAACTTGATCCCATTCTTAGGTTCCCAAAAGGGGATTTTATGAAAATTTGTTTAAGCCTATATGTTTTAATTTATCCGGATTCACGATAATGAATATTCCTTGAACCATCGTAGTTTGGGGCTCCCGATCAAAACTAATGACCCCGATTGGAATGTCTTCTTTTGTGATTAATATCCCTTGTTGTCCATTGATCTTGACTGACTGTGCTTTGGATCTGAGAAATATTGTTAATGCCAATGCATTTAAAATAACGAGTATGAGTTTTCTGCTGTATATTGGACGGATTAAAGTAAATACTTTCCCTCCTCCGTCAACAATTAACACAACATCTTCAGTAATCAATTCCAAAAGTGATTCAGAGTTTCCACTCGTAAGGGCATACATGAACTGGTTCACAAACCTTGCTTTGTCGTCAAACCTGCTATTGTTCATAATATCTTCGATCCTCCCCATTGTTTAGAAGTTCCCCTAAATATATTTTGTTATGTTACCAATAAAACGCTTGGCGACGTTAATTTGTGACATGTACCAGCATTTACCTCTTAGAACGCTCTAGTCTGCTAACAAACTTATTTCAAAACTGTAGATACGTTTCCTGATGTTACGCACTTGACAATATGATTTGCGATAAATTATAGTTAACGTATGAATGGTTAACTGATTAACTATATAGCAGGAGGTCATGTCGTATTGAAAAATGGAGTCCTTTTGAACAACCGATTCTGTCGGTAAATGTTTTTCTTACACTTTATAAAACAAATCATCATTTGGTCCAACAATTGGAGGAACAACTAGGAAAGTTTGATCTGACATTGGGGCGGTGGTGTGTACTCGTTGCACTCAAATCCAGCGGCAGAGCGATGGTTCCTTCCGAGTTAAGCGACGACCTTGCTGTTACGAGGGCAAATATAAGCAATTTATTAAATGCTCTGGAGAAAGCTGGCCGCATCCGAAGGAATTTCGACCCAACCAATAGGAGAAGAATTCTAGTCAGTTTAACACCAGAAGGTCATGAGATTATTTTGAATGTGTGGCCTGTATATGAACAAACTATCTTTCAAAATGTAGGTAATAAACTTACTCAGGAAGAACAGAATCAGTTGAAAGACCTGTTGAAAAAGTTGTTTTAAGAAATATGACTTTCTGTCCTTTTTATAGGACAGATTCGAGTAATAGTTAATTGATTAATTATTAATTCATTAATTGTTTATGTATGTGCTTTGAAGCTGGAAATGGCTGCGGGTCTACAAAAAAGCTATCGAAAAGCTAAGTGGCACTAAGCATGAAATATAATTTAAATTCTAAGGAGACATGAACATGTTAAAAGACAAGGTTGTAATCATCACAGGTGGAGGTGCCGGTATCGGACTGGCAGCGGCACGGTTATTTGTAGAAAAGGGGGCAAAAGTGCTCATTACCGGTCGTAAAACGGGCCCGTTGGAGGAGATTGCCGCTAGTGACCCGAACATTAAGGCTTTTACGGCGGATGTAAGTGATCCGGAGTCTGCGACCAGAACGGTTGCAGCCGCAATTGAACATTGGGGGCGACTCGATTTAATCGTGAACAATGCTGGAAGTGGTGTCATACAGCCGCTTATCGATGCAAACTTGAAATCAATAAATGATATTTTCGCTGTAAATGTGGCTGGGCCTACAATGCTTGCCGCAGCAGCGATCACTCATCTAGAAGAAACCAAAGGTTCGATAATCAATATTTCAAGTACTTATGGCAGTAAAGCAGCGGCCGGCTTATCACTGTATGCAGCGAGCAAAGCTGCTATGGAACATCTGACGCGGTGCTGGGCTCTTGAACTCGCTCCGAAGGGCATTCGTGTAAATGCGGTCGCGAGCGGACCTGTCGAAACTGCGTTCCTTCGCGACCGCATGGGACTTACTGACGAGCAGATTAATGAAGTTAAAGAACATGAGCGTCAGATAATTCCGCTGGGAAGACGTGGTGAGCCGGATGATGTAGCACGATGGATCGTGAATTTAGCGGATGCGGATTCAGGTTGGATCACGGGTCAAATCATTGGAGTTGACGGTGGACTCGTCATATCTTGATCAAACATATTATGAAGCGAAAAACAAGCCAGAGGTTGCTCAGGCTTGTTTTTTTGCGTTTTTGTCAGTTTTTTTTGTGATAGCGAAATCAAAGATTTAGCAGTTGTTTTAGTACTAAAGTTATTGTATCATTATAAAATAGGTAGGCAACCTAATTAAATGTTTTAAGTAGTCTGGCTGCCAATTGGCCATAATAAATAAATATTAGGAGTGCAGGGCATATGGAGCATTTGACACAAAAGAAAAAGTTAACCATTATGATTGCTCTGATGGCAGCTATGTTCTTCGCTGCAATCAACCAGACCATCGTAAGTACAGCAATGCCGCGAATTATCGCGATTTTAGGGGGCATTGAGTATTACACCTGGGTAATCACGATTTATATGCTCACTTCTACGATAGCAACCGTACTTGTGGGGAAGTTATCCGATATTTATGGACGGAAACCTTTTCTCTTAGCGGGTATTGTGTTTTTCATTATCGGCGCGTTTCTCTGCGGAACTTCAACCACGGTTTTTCAATTGATAACGTACCGCGGCATTCAAGGTTTAGGCGGCGGTATCCTCATGTCGGCTACGGTTACCGCTGTCGGAGATTTGTTCGCTCCGCGTGAGAGAGCCAAATGGACCGGCATCATGATGGCAGTTTTTGGTTTCTCGAGCGTTATTGGACCGACACTCGGCGGCTTTTTAGTCGATCATATCGCATGGAAATGGATTTTCTGGATCTTCCTGCCGCTTGGCCTCGTAGCATTCGGGATGATATGGTCGATGTTTCCGAAAACAGCAAGGAAGACGTCGGAATCGATTGATTACCTTGGCTCTTTATTCTTAACGTTAATGTTGATTTCGCTGCTTCTAGGTTTCTCGTGGGCAGGAACCAAATATGATTGGGGCTCCTCTCAGATTATTGGCCTGCTTGCAGCTTCCATCGTTTTCTTAATTATTTTGCTGCTTGTGGAACGTAAAGCAAAAAGCCCTGTTTTACCGTTATCGCTGTTTAAAAACAGTATCGTAACGATTTCCAATTCAATTGGTTTTCTCATGAACGCCGGAATGATGGGCGCAATGATGTACCTGCCGTTTTTCGTGCAGGGCGTTCTCGGAATTTCCCCTACTAACTCTGGCTTTGTCAATATGCCGATGTCGATCGCGATGATCTTCCTGAGCACTATGTCCGGACGTTGGATTTCTAAATCAGGCAAGTACAAACGTTTTGCCATCGCAGGGATGCCGTTTATGGTTGTCGGCATGCTCTTGATGGCCTTTATGAATAATGTTGGAGTTGCGGTCGCGGCGATGATCGTTTTCGGTATCGGGCTTGGGATTTCAATGCCGGTATTCACGCTTACGGTTCAAAATGCTGTTGCTCCGACACAGCTTGGCGTGGCAACCGCAACTGCAACCTTGTTCCGTAACTTAGGCGGCACAATCGGAATTGCGGTGATGGGTACAGTGATGAACTCGACGATGTCGAGCAAGCTGGAGGCTGCCGTAAAAGCAGGCGAGGGTCCGGATTTGTCGCAGGTAGATCCCGAAACGGCAAAGCAGCTTTCGAGTTTCTTGAATCCGCAAATGCTGCTTGACCAACCTAAGCTTAAGGAGCTGCATGCAACGCTCCCTGAACAAGTTCAGCCTATGTTTACGCATATTATCGAAATGGTTCGTTCGGTATTAAGCGATTCGCTAACCGTTGTATTTTTATTCGGCATGTCACTCTTGGTCGTAGCGTTCGTTCTTGTTCTTTTCTTGAAGGAAATTCCTTTGCGCTCCTCGAATGACATGAAAGCCAAAGTCGAAGCGGAACAAACAGAGCTGATCAAAAAAGAGCCTGCTCTCAATGCTTGAGAGCGGCTCTTATAGAAAGGATTTCACCTGCAGCTGCTGCAGCAGGTGAAATCCTCTTTCTGTATTTATTGATCCTCTGCATTGTTCGCAGACTTGAGATATTCGAATACTTGATTCAGCATAACGATCAGCTGGTCGGATTGTTCTTTGCCCAATTGGTCAATGATGCCTTTGAAAATGGAATGAAAACGATCGATCGCCTTGGTGGCCAGCTGATCGCCTTTATCTGTTAATGTGATTTCGGTTATTCTGCGGTCGGTTTTATCCGCTGTTCTTATCACGTAACCGGCTGCAATAAGGCTGTTGAGCATCTGCGTAACGGTAGGGGACGTGACCTGCAGGATTTTGCTGATCTCCGTTACCGTAGTACCCGTTCCAACTTTGTCATTGCTCTGCTTGACACAAGCGAGCATTCTAATTTCGCTCGCTTTTAGACCGCCCCACATCGTTTTTTTACGCCAGTCCGCTTTAGCGAAACGTTGAAAAACATCTATAAGATCCGTCAGATTAGCGTATTTATCTCCGCTCATTCGATTCACCTCGGTGAATATATTTTATAAATTAATTAGGTAACCAAAGTAATTATAGTAATGATTAACTGCAGAAGTCAATCCTGTACAAGAAAAGAGGTGCAGCATGAACAACGATGTGGAGTGGAAGGTAGTATACCCGATTTTGAAGAGTGTATATAAGAAATTGAGAGAGGAGTGGCATAAAGGCTCCGATTGCAGTTTTTCTATAAACCAAACAAGAATGCTTCAATTTTTGAATCGAAAAAGTCCTATGAAATCAACGGAGTTAGCTGAACTGCTATTTATTACTGCGGGCGGAGTTACGCTTATGGGGGACAAGCTCTTAGAGAGAGGTTTAATTCATCGATTGCGCTGCGATGAGGATAGACGCGTCGTGCTTCTTGCCATTACGGATGACGGGAAAAAATATATCGAATCTTTTGAAGAAAGAGACGAAGCTATTATACAATATATCAGCGAGCGCATTTCCAATGAGGACCTGCAGCATTTAAAACGCATTTTCAAGCTGCTTGATAGCTAGCAGGTCTTCATTCAATGATCAAAACCCACAGGAATCGGAAGGGGATCACAAAAGCATGGCGATGGATCAAATGCATAAGATGAAAGAAATAAAGCAGCAAGTTACACGGTTTTTGATGATGTATAAATTTGCGCTGCAAGAGCTGGAAACGAAAGTTGAAATTTTAAAAGAGGAATTTCAATTGCTGCATGAGTATAATCCCATCGAGCATACAAGCTCACGGTTGAAATCACCAAAGAGCATCATTGAAAAAATGTTTAGAAAGCAAAGCGATCTTACTTTTACCAGCATTCGAGATCATATAAAAGACATCGCCGGCCTGCGAATTAATTGCTCCTTTATCTCCGATATCTACCGGATAAGCGATATGCTGCAAAATCAAAGCGACTTGAAATTGCTGGCTGTCAAGGATTATATCAAGAATCCTAAACCAAATGGCTATCAAAGCCTCCATCTTCTCATCGAGGTACCTGTGTTTATATCGGACAGACGCGAGAATGTTTGCGTAGAGGTGCAAATACGCACGATTGCTATGGATTTTTGGGCTAGTTTAGAGCACAAGATTTTTTATAAGTATAAGCATGCAATACCGCCTCACCTCTTACAAGAATTGAAAGAAGCTGCAGATTCTGCGGCAGCACTGGATAAGAAAATGGAACGCTTGCATAACGAAATCGAAGAAATCAAGGAAGAAAGCGAAAATGATTTGGGGGATGAGATGATTCGGCTGCTCATGGGCAATCAAAGAGGCTCGATCCCAACGATGCTGCTTGAACTTTTCGAAGAGGGTCAGCAAAAAAAATAGTCGTGAACCCTTAAACCGCGACATAAAGTGAAAGTAGCGCGATAACGTGCTGCCAAGCTTAATGCGTTGTTGAAGGGTGGTCATGGGCAATGGTCATTTCTAGCTTTCAAGCCTTCGTTGAAGTGTTTGGCTTATCGATTTCCATGAGCTTAGTGGGCGGATTAATTGGACATTTTGTCAAAAACGGGATCATCGAATTGCCAAAGCTCGTCATTGAATATGATGAGGATGGGCTTACTCTTTCTTCGAATTGGTTAATCAAGTGGATTCAACGTATCTATTATTTCGCGATCTTCGTCATCGGCTTCCGGGACCACAGCAACGCGAAGAAAAAGATTTTTTTCGATCTCGGTTTTTTAGGCGATTTATTGATTGCCATCGGAACGGGGATTTTGGCTAAGACCGCATTATCTATGGCGAACACGACGGATAACTTCGCAGTTATAAGCAGCTCCTTGCTTGCCGGCTATGCAGGCTTATCCTATTTGAAGAGTAAGCAAAACAAAGAATTCGCAGATTTGTTCCCGGAGGAAATGGATGACCCAAATCCGCGAACGCCGCCAAAATAACATGCAAGTTTATTTTTCTTTTGCGTATAATGACCATAGCTGATAAACCAAAAGCTTTTGAATCTATTCCAGATCAAAACATGGTAAGGAGGGTGGAGCACGTGGGGAAAATTACGGTCAAAGTGACCCCTGCGGAAATGCAGGAGCTCAAGAAGTTAGCCGAGATTGTTAAAAACCCTCACCTTCCGATGTCTGACCGCCGTATCGCTAAGACGCAGTATGAGTCGATCATCAACTTTGCGAAGAACAGTAACCGCGGCATCATATCATCCGTTTAACCGATGTAAGTACTTTGACAGCTGTTCTCTCGCAGAACGGCTTTTTTGTTGTAAAAAAAACAGCCCGAACGGTCATTGACCGCCCGGCTGCTCTTATTGTTTCCCTTTAGTAAGTTGTATTATGGCAATTCAATCGTAACTTCGCGCTTGCTTGCCGCTGAGCGGAGTACGCCGTCGATAATCGCTTGGTTATACAAAATTTCCGCCCCAGGAATCGGTGCCGGCCGATCATCCGTGATGGCGGCCACAAAATCTCTTACTTTCTCATCAAATAAATTCAAACCGTGGTCAATAACGGGAATGGTTGATTGGATATGTTGGTTTACGACATCATGGTAAAGCGTCATGCTGCCTACGCTTCCATCCCATACGCCGCTCCAAGGTCCGGTTCCCGCAGGAGTGACTTTGAGACCTGCGTCCGTGCCGAGAAACATGGTGGCTCCGAGCGTATCCATGTGCATAGCCCAGCTCGTTTTGTAATTTAATATGATATCGCCTTCAAGGCGAATCATCGCCACGCCAAAATCCTCGACGTCAAAATTTGCGGCTTCGCGATGGTAAAGCGGATTTGATCCAAAATGGTTCGATGTGTAAGCGGACACGGTGAGCGGCTTAGGGTAACCAAGGGCATTAAGCGCCATATCGAGCGAATAGCAGCCGATATCGGCCATGGCGCCTGCACCGGCAAGCTCCTTGCGGATAAAGGTACCGCCAGGCATGCCGCGACGTCTGCCGCCGCCTGTTTCTACAAAATAAACCTTGCCTAGCTTGCCCGATTGCACGATCTCTTGTATTAATGACATATTGGGATCATATCTTGGCTGAAAGCCGACCGTAAGCATTTTTCCGCTGTGTTCAGCAGCTTCGACCATCTCGATAGACTGCTGCAGGGTGACGGACATCGGTTTCTCCACTAGAACATGCTTGCCTGCGTTCAAAGCATTTACAGAGGTTTCATGGTGAGCAAAGTTCGGTGTACAGATGCTAACGCCGTCAAGGTCAAGCTCCAGAAGCTTCCTATGATCTTCGAAAGCTGTCGCATTAACAAGCTCCTCTTGGTCGATAAAAGCTTGCGCTTTGCCAGGTATACTATCAGCCACCGCAACAATCTCTACATGAAGAGGCATTTTCTTATAAGCTGAAGCATGGGCTCTTGCTATGCCGCCGCTTCCTATAATTCCAATTCGGATCGTTCTAGTCATTGCTTTTCCCTCTTTTCGTTGTGTTGCTTTTACTTTAGCACAGCTCAATAGGTCATGAAATGATGAGAAACGGACATGGCCTCTATAAAATCATGACATGACCCCTTCGAATTAGCGAAGCTTCATTTTATACAAAAAACCGTTCGCGTTTGTCCATTGCCCCTTGTACCGCAATTGTTTTACGATTAACGGGCTGCAAATGATAATGATTATCATTGATTTTAGATTTTACCTGTGCCATTCTGGCAGCATTGCTCGAGCTTGCTTTTCCGCTTGCGGTGAACAGTGTGGTTGATGATTTGCTGCCGAGCGGCAATTGGAAGTGGATCTTGTATGCGTGCATAGGCCTATTAGCTATTTACGCCTTCAGTGCCGTCCTGCATTACGTGGTCACCTATTGGGGGCATAAACTCGGCATTAATATTGAATCGGATATGCGCAACCAGCTGTTCGACCGCGTTCAGAAGCTGAGCTTTCGATTCTTTGATAACAACAAGACCGGCCATCTTGTTTCACGAATGACGAATGATCTGATGGATATCGGTGAAATAGCGCATCATGGGCCGGAGGATTTGTTCATCGCATTAATGACGCTTGCCGACGCGTTTGCCATCATGCTAAGCATCAATTGGCAGCTTGCGCTTATGACCTTCATTATTATTCCGTTAATGATTTATTTGTCGCTTTATTTCAGCCGCAAAATGTCAGCGGACTTCAATCGCATGTTCGCTGACATTGCGGACTATAACGCGCGTGTTGAAAACAACGTGAGCGGCATCCGTGTTATGCTTTTGAGTTTGTCCAAACGCGGTTTATGCTTGCAGCTTTCCATGCGGTCTACATGCTTTGAATTTAGGAGTTAAGCAATGAAATGAAAAGAAGGTAACGTTCAAGAAGGCGAAAAATAACCTTTTGAAGCGGTACCTTCTTTATGCACTTTACGCTGCCGTTCCATTAATCAGCTCATAGTCGTTCTACGCGTCTCCACTGTTCTTCCAGCTCCTGTTTGTTTAAATCGATTCCGATCAAAACGAGGTAGCATTCTCCCTGACGGGAGGTTTCCGTCCATGTAAGTTGATTTCCTGCCAGCTGCAGCAGCATAACGGGGGAGTTGGGCTGCAGGCGAATGTAGCCTTTGGCGCGAAGGAGCTGGTTTTTATTTTTTTGCAAATATTTCTCGACGGCCCTTCGTCCTGGAAATATACCCTCGGCAAGCGATATGGACAATGTCTGAACGCGTGAGAACGAAGCGGTTTCAATGTCCACGTGCCCGGTGCGGCTGCTATGTAAAGAATGGGAACGGGAACCTGCGGCCGGTGCATGCTTTAAAATCCGGAAGGAGGAAGCGGCCGCCGAGGCGGGTTGGCGTTCCTCCTTCACGATATCCGCAAGCATAAGAGCAGGGTTAACCTGACTATGAGTAGCAGGGATTACAACAGCAGTTGAATTATGTTTGAGAAGCAGCTCGCCGATTTTCTTGCGCTTGGCAGCAGATGCGAGATCTGTTTTGTTCAAAACCAAAATATCAGCGGTTTCCATTTGGCGGCGGAGTGTCCGGATTAAAGCCCTATCTGATTCAAAAAAGCTGTTGTAGTCCAGCACGTTCTCTGCATCGAACACGGTAACGATTTGTTTTAAGTGAACGGACGCACGGATTTCGGGCTCAGTCAGCACATCTGCGATTTCCTCAGGATTTGCCACGCCGGTCAGCTCGATGAAAATAACATCAGGCCTGCTTAGGCACAGGGTTTGAATGCTGGAAGCGAGCTCACTGCGCTTGCTGCAGCAGACACAGCCGTCCAAGAGCTTCTCAACCTTCGTTCCGGAATATTCCTTCAAAATATGACCATCAACATCGAGCTGGCCAAGCTCGTTCATAATCACGCCGGTCTGCAAACCGGTTGCTTCGGCTGCTGCTAACAGGCGAAGGAGCAGCGTCGTTTTTCCGCTTCCAAGAAAACCGCTTAGCACGATAACGGGGATTTTCAATTTAAATTCCTCTCCAGTTCCTATAAATGAACGTTAATTGCGTCGGCAATAAATAAGATATGCAAACTAAACGTAATAATTACGATTATTTTACGGTATCCGTGCTTTTACGTAAAGCAAGGAATGGCCGCCTGGAGAGGAGGAATTCATTAGTCGTCATACCCTTTATAAAATACGCGACAGCTTCCGGTATTCTCGCGGTGAAATGCCTTCAAGACGGCGGAAAATCCGGCTGAAGTAGTGAATATCGGAGTAGCCTACGCGGTCCCCGACCGCTTCGACGGACAGATCCGTTTCGCGCAGCAGCTTCCTTGCCTCGCGGTGTCGAATGGACTGCACATACTCGCTTGGCGGCATGCCGCAGGTTTGTTTGAAAAGTTTTGCTGAGTGGTCGACGCTTAAATTCATATTTTCCGCGATGCTTGTATTCGTCCATGCGGAAGAAGGCGAAGCTTCAATTCTTTCCATTAGTTCGACAAGCTTTCCTCCATGCATCGAAGCCGGAGAAAGAGCGCGTATTCGCGGGGAACACAGCAGCTGGGCTAATATGTTCAGCATAAGCGCCTTGCAGACGAGCTCATATCCAAGGTGACGCATCGTAAACTCGTGTACGAGCTGCTCCATCAGCTGAACGCATGCGAGAGGGGGCGTATATACCGGATTTTGGGACAAAGCCGGGAGTCCTTCAACATTCGGCTCGAAAGTAAATTTATGAGGCTGGACATCGGATTCGTTTACAACCATATCAGCCTCCGTCTGGATATCTAGCTCATCAAAGAAATCGAAATGAATCCCCAAAAAACGTGCGTCCGAGGCGGAGGTAATTTCATTTTGGTGATAGACCCCCGAGGGTAAGAAAATTAGCTGGCCGGCGTCTAGCTTATAGCGTTGGCCATGCATTCTTGTGGCCGCTCCGCCCTGGCAGACGTACAGCAGCTCGAAATCATACAGTCTTCGCTGCGGCAGCACCCCGGTAGGCATGCTTTGGAATTGTGCGTAATGAATGCTCGGCGACCATTCTTGGAACCGGGCTTTGCGCTGTTTCGGAAAGGCGGATGCAGTGGTATCCAAGTGAGCGGCTCCTTTCTTGAAAATAAAATAAAAGAACGGAATTGTCCAAAAAATCGCTCTTTCCGCTAAATAATTTTAGGATTTAATCATTTAATATATAGGTATTATCACATATTACTGGTTAAGCTTCAATAGCACGTAATTAGACAAAAGAGTCTGATTCCTAGGCTTTGCCACAGGAATGTGTAAAGGGCTATTCAGTAAGCTGCCATTGATTTAATCCATTAGTATAGGAGGCAATGCCCATGAAAAAAGGAATTAACATTTGGTCGTTTGCAGACCGTTCGACGATCGCGGATTGCATTGGCTTGGCGAAGAAGGCCGGTTTTGACGGCATCGAGCTGTCTTTGAACGAAACAGGCGAACTCAGCCTGGCGTCATCGGATCAGGAAGTTCGGAGGATAAAAGAGATGCTGGCGGAGGCAGAGCTTGAAATTGCCGGATTAGCGACGGGCTTATATTGGTCATATCCCATGACAAGCGGGAACGAGGCAACGAGAGCGAAAGCCATCGATGTATGCAAGAAGCAGCTGGAGCTTGCGGCCGCGCTTGGCGTCGATACGATTTTGGTCATTCCCGGCGCGGTCGGCGTTGATTTTATACCTGGCAGCGAGACGGTCGATTATGAGTATGCTTATGACCGGGCGCTTGAAGCGATTGGGAAATTGGTCCCTTATGCGGAGAGCGCAGGCGTATCCATCGGCATCGAGAATGTTTGGAACAAGTTTCTGCTCTCGCCCCTTGAGCTGCGCACATTTATTGATGCGCATGGTTCCAATTATGTGGGCTCGTATTTCGATGTCGGCAATGCGCTGCAGAACGGGTACCCCGAGCAATGGATCCGGATTTTGGGCAGCCGCATCAAGAAGGTTCACTTTAAGGATTACCGCCGCGCTGCGGGCGGCTTACATGGCTTTGTTGATTTATTGGCAGGCGATGTGAATTATCCAGCCGTCATGGCGGCATTGGAGGCCACTGGCTACGACAACTATGTGACGGCAGAGATGATCCCGCCTTACACGCATCATACGGAACAAATCATTTTCAATTCTTCCCGGGCAATGGATGCCATCTTGGGACGCTAGCGCTAGTAAACACAAATTGAAGTGAAGAGGAGATGCTGTCATGCTAAAGGTTGGTATCATCGGTTTTGGTTTTATGGGACGCATGCACTTCGATAATTATGTCCGCCTTGCAGCGGAGGGGGCGCCGGTGCAGCTGGTCGCCATCTGCGATCTACTGATCGGGGAGTTGAAGGATGGCAAGGCTTCAGGCAATATTGCGACGGAGCAGGAAGTGTACGATCTCACGCCGTACCGCCTGTACGAAAGCATCGAAATGATGCTGGAAAGCGAGCAGCTCGATATCGTGAATATTACGCTGCCTACTTATTTGCATGCGGACTTAACCTGCAAGCTGCTTGAGAGAGGGATACATGTATTGTGCGAGAAGCCTGTGGCGGGCAGCTCCGAGGATGGCTGGCGCATGGCAAACACCGCAAAGAAGACGGGGAAAACCTTGATGATTGGCCAGTGCTTACGTTTCTGGCCGGCTTACGAGTATTTGAAATCCGCGGTCGAGGATGGGCGTTACGGCGCGGTTACGGGCGGTTATTTCTTTAGAGGCTCCGGTGCGCCGAAGGGATGGTTTCTCGATGGCAGCAAAAGCGGAGGATGTTTACTGGATATGCATATTCATGATGCGGATATGATCCACTGGCTGTTTGGCAAACCGGATAAGGTATCGGCAATTGCCCGTAATGTCATACCAGGCAGCGGCTATGATGCGGTATCTACTCATTATATATATCCCGACGGCAAGGTGCTGAACGCGCAAGCGGACTGGACGCTGGAAGGAGACTACGGGTTCTCGATGACTTACCGCGTCAATTTCGAGGGCGGAAACCTCGTTTTTGAAAATGGGCAGTTGAAGGTGAATCCGAAGCATGCACCGGGCTTTATCGCGGAATTACCGGAGGAGATGGGCTATTACCGGCAAATCAACTATTTCGTCGAATCGGTTTATAAGGGGCAGGCTGTATCGATTTGTACGCCGGAGAGCGCGGTCGGCACGCTGGAAATAATAGAAGCTGAACTGCGTTCAGCGGGCAGCGGAGGTTCGTTAGTGGAGCTTTAACGTGAACATATACATGAATAGGGAAGAGAAGCTGCATATCTTAGCGCAGCTTCTTTTTTTTGCTGCATTGCTATTCAAATTCCATAGAGCTGGCGGTAAACGGTAGGCGTCATGCCCTCATGCTCCATAAATCTTTTGTTAAAGTAGCTGACGCTGGGATAGCCGGCATCAGCAGCAATCTGGCCGATATTGGCGTCCTTCCGTTCGAGAAGCCACTGTTTAGCCATCTGAAGACGGCTGCGGGTGATGAAATCCATGGGTGTCATTTCCATCACGTTTCGGAACAATTTGCAAAAATAATAGGGGCTGACGCCGGCTTGCTCGGCCCATTGCTCAAGTACGAAAGGCTGTGCCGCATCCAGCTGCATGAGAGGAAGCAGCTCTAGGATGCGGTTACCGGAGCTGCTTGCCTTGCTGCCTGAAATCGGCACGGCCTGCTCGACGAATACGCTCAATATCGCATAGGTTAATGCTGAAAGCTTGGTCGGTCGCAGCATACGATGCGTTTCCGCCTCGACGAGCAGCTCTTCATGTACCTGCACCCATGCGGCAGGCTGGCGAATTGTCCAGAGCTGGCTTTTATGAAAGCCTCGTTCAATCATATAGTCCTGCAAGCCGCTGCCGTAGAAATGCAACCACCTAATATCCCAAGGATCATCCTTGCTGCTGTAGTAGTGCTGCCTCTGCAGCGGGAAATAGAGAACGGCCTCGCCTGCCTCGAGCGTATGAACTTTGCCATCCCATTCCACATAGCCTTTGCCGGAAACGACGTAATGTATATTGAAGTTGTTTAACGAGCCTGCCGTCCGAAGCGTGAAATGGTCGGGATGGTTCCAGTAATTTCCGACCGATTCAGGAAAGCAGAAGAAAGGATTGTTTGGCAGGGTAAGCAGATGGCTTTGCCTTTGCATGTCGTTCACCTCGATGACAATATTGTTGTAATGTATAACAAAATAATATCATTTTATTTTTTGAGAATCTACTTTAAACTAGGGGAAAGCGTTAGATATCCGATTGATTCTTATTTCATCACGATAATTTTTATGCTGCTATGAGCGATAGCAGTGACGGTTATCTATGCTTGAAATCACAATATAGTCATAAAATTTCAATTGAGGTGACGATAGTAATGACGACGAAAAAGCTTAAATGGGGCATCATGGGATGCGCGGGTATCGCAAAGAGAGCCGTTATTCCCGGCCTTCATCTCTCAAACTTAAATGAAGCTGCGGCCATTGCAAGCCGCGACGGGGAGAAGGCGAAAAAGACGGCGGAGGATTTGAACATCCCTGTCGCTTACAGCAGCTACGAAGCACTGCTTGCGGATGATTCCATCGATGTCGTGTACATTCCGCTCCCAAACCATTTGCACTGGGAATGGACGATTCGGGCAGCAGAAGCAGGAAAGCACATTTTATGCGAGAAGCCGCTCGCTTTGACCGAGAAAGAAGCGGATGAAATGGCGGAGGCAGCCGCGAAAGCGGGCGTACTGTTGTCTGAGGCCTTTATGTACAGATACCATCCGCGGTATGAAATGATCAAGAAGATCATTGATGAGGGACAAATAGGAGAGGTTCGCGGCATTCGCAGCGCGTTTACCTTTAACAATGCAGGTCATAAGGAAAATGTCAGATATCGCAAGGATTGGGGCGGCGGTTCGATTTACGATGTAGGCTGTTATCCGATCAATGCCGCGCGTCTGCTGCTTGGCAAGGAGCCTGAAGCCGTGACGGTGCAGGCGCTATTTTCGCCGGAGCATGACGATGTCGATATGATGGCTTCAGGCCTCGTGGAGTTCGAAGGCTCGGTTTCGCTCACATTCGATTGCGGCATGTGGGCTGCATTCCGCAACCCGCTTGAAGTGCTCGGCACGGAAGGGCTGATCGAGGTTCCTTCCGCTTACTTGTCGAACGAGCCTGGTCTCGCTAATTTTTACGTGAGCACGAAAGACGGGCGCAAGGAAATCGAGGTGCCTTTCATGAACACCTATACCGAGCAAGCCGATCATTTGGCGCGGGCCATAACCGGTGGACAGCCGCTGCAATTTGGTGCTTCGGATGCTTTGAAAAATATGAAAGTCATTGACGCATGTCTGCTTTCTGCTCGCGAACGCACACGAATCACGCTATAAATAATCAGATAACCGAGGAGGAAATTCATCATGGAATATATAAAAATCGAGGGCTCGCCCAAGCAGGTTTCACGTTTAATGAAAGGCTCGGATTATTTTTATCATGATGCCTACGAGAAAGCGGCAGCAAATTTGGATGCCTTTATGGCTATCGGCGGTAACTCGATCGATACCGCCCATATTTACTGCGGCGGCCAAAGCGAGGAAGTAATCGGACGTTATATGCAGGAGCGGGGCAATAGAGAGCAGATGGTTATTTTGACCAAATGCGTGCATCATGATCAAAACGGCCCGCGTGTGAACAAAGAGGCGATAAGGAAGGATTTGGAGGATAGCCTTGTGCGCCTGCAAACCGATTATATCGACCTTTATGCGCTTCACCGGGATGATCCGTCTGTACCGGCAGGCGATGTCATCGATATTCTGAATGAGCATGTACAGGCTGGTAAGGTGAGAGCGATTGGTGTATCGAACTGGACATGGCAGCGGATTAAGGAAGCAAATGAATATGCAGCGGATAAAGGGCTCGTTGGATTCTCGTTTAGCAGCCCGAACCTGAGCCTCGCCAAAGCGAATGAGCCGTTCTGGGCAGGCTGCGTATCCGCGGATGAAGAAACATGCGCTTGGCATGAAGATGAGCAGTTCCCGCTGCTTTCTTGGTCCTCGCAGGCAAGAGGCTTCTTTACGGGCAGATTCTCCCCGGAGATTCGCGACAATGCCGATTTGGTCCGTGTATTTTACAGCGATGGAAACTGGGAGCGGTTAGAGCGTGCCAAACAGCTGGCGGCGGAGAAAAATGTCAGCGCCATCCAAATTGCGCTTGCTTATGTGCTGAATCAGCCATTTCCAACCGTCGCGCTAATCGGAGCCCAAACAGCTGAAGAGCTCCATTCCTGCGATGCAGGCTCACTCATTAAGCTGACCAAGGCAGAGATGGAATGGCTGGACCTTGCTGCACAGAAGGTATAACAGGCATTAGCCCACTCGAAAAAGAAAAGAAAAGACTACTCCTTGCGTTTTATTAAACGACTAGGATATGGCATTAAATCTTTTAAGAATTAGATTTTCATAAGAAGTGACACATTTTCTTTGAGAACGGCTACATTGATGCCGTTCTTTTTGTTTTCTATTCGCTAACGGGCAGGGCGCGCCTAGCCAAGCTAGGTACAACTAACTGATGCAAGGTTCAGTTGACCTTGCCTTTAAGTATAGATAATGTTCCTGAGTCTTTTAGTTCACAAGTATACAAGCTGAATCTTACAAGTGGAGAAACTGTATATGCGAAGATCCCTTATAATAGGGATAAACTGTACGTTGAATATCGTATGCTTGAAATGTTGAGACAGATATTACCGGTTCCCAAAGTGTTAGACTTCTGGAGTGGGGATGACTTAGTTTCTGATGCCTTACTTTTATCTGAGATTAAAGGTATACCGTGTACAGGTGCTATTGACGATGAACTAGCATTTCAAATTGGGGTATTTCATGCAACGCTGCATGAAGTTAAAACGCCGGGATATGGTGTTGAAGTATTAGATGGGTTTCAATTTTCTAATTAGAACAATTGGAGACTTTATATAAAAAAATAACTTTGAAAAGTTTACAGAACCTTGTAAGGAAGTCCTTGAGAGAGGACTTTTCGAAAAATGTAGTACTCACTTTGAGAGTACCTTCTCAGTATTACCTCATCCTGATGACCCTGTGTTGTTCATATGGACTTTCGACCAGGTAATATACTAATAAATAATAATATGGTTGTTGGAATTATTGATTTTGAGAGTGCACGGGGTGGATCCTCTGAAATAGATTTCACAAAAATTAGTCGATATGTTTGGGAAGTAAATCCTCAAAATAAAATTTCGTATAAAAAGGGGTATTCGACAATTCGTCCTCTAATGGATTTGGAAACAATACTACCCTTTTATAATTTTTACGATGCTTTTAGTGCTGTTGTCTGGTGTAAAAATAGAGGGATTGAAAAAAACAAGGCGTTCCTAAAGGAAGGTATTTCTGTATTACAGAAATCCGTAGGCTGTTGAGCTAACGGGTACGATAGCTCAAAAAACGATCTTGCAAACCAGTCCTTTGAGGGGGCTGGTTTTTCAGTTTTAATACCTTAATATTCGCGAACCGAGTCGATCCAGCGCATGGATGTATACTAATTTTCCTTTGCGAATCATCATTCACATGGCCTGATAGCGCGGCAGGATAAAATCTTTACCACATAATTTATCGACCAATATATAGCGCTCATTGATTAGCTAATGCTAAACTTAACAAGCTATCGCTCGGGTTTTATCTTTTGCGAAGACCCCTCTGTTTTCCATTTCAGTCTGTGTATCCTCATATTATCTTGCCAAAACAATAACTTGTATCGTGGCACGTGCCTGAATTTATTTAGGATTAATTTGGAATAAGAAAAGAAACTGTATTCTCTGTACCGAAAAGTAGCATTTTTACATCACGTTGTAAAGGAAATCTACTATCGCCCCATTCCTGCATAGCATGTTTTATGTAACAGAAGAGACCAGCCGGATTCGATCATTGCAACCAGGAAACAACAATTTCGGAACATTTTTTCTTCCTAGAGATCAATTCAAGACCCTTTTAGGCTTTTCAAATAATCACCTTGAACATTTCCTGTTTTTGTTAAAGAGTATCTATTCTATTAATTCTCCAACATTTATAATACATATAGCTAGTGGTGGACTTATTTTCTAGAAGTGGTCTGAATACTACCCATTATTTGCGTTTCTGGAAGTAACAGAGAACAGTCAGGAGAGATTTTAATGTGGACATAATCAAGGAAATCATGGTGCAGTTTCTCTTCGCCCTTTTGCCATTTGTCAGTTTTAACGTTTACTATCGAGATAAAGCACAAAATTATAATAAAAATTTTATCATTATTACGTGTATGTTATCGCTGTTCTTGGCGATGACATTTTCCCTGAATTTGAAAACAGGATACATTTTTGATGCTCGCCATATTATCATGTTTTTTGGAATTATCTTTGGTGGTTTTCAGACGGGGATTATTCTTTTAGTTGAGTTCGTCATGTACCGTTTGTATTTAGGTGGGGAAGGTAAATGGATCGGGATAATGGTATTGACAAGTACATTTATCATGTCTGTCATTTTTAGCCGATTTTATAAACGAGCAAATCGCAGATGGTTGGTATCGATAATAGCAGGAATTGTTTTCTCAATACATTCGGGACTTTTTCTTTATGGCTACGACCCGGACTACGTTCAAAGCAATTTGTATACCCATCTAATATTTGTTCCGCTCTTTTACTTGATAGGAATATGGATGTTAACTTTCTTATTTGACAAAGCAGTATCCGACAAGAATTTGTTTATTAAGTATACAGAAAATGAAAAAAATGAAGCGATTGGCCATGTTGCAGCTTCGCTTGCTCATGAAGTGCGAAATCCAATTACCGCGGTAAGCGGTTTTTTAAAATTAATTCGTAACGATACTTTGCCTAAGAATAAATTGGACGAGTATATCAATATCAGTCTTAATGAGCTTAAACGTATGGAGGATGTTATTTCTAACTACCTTGCCATTGGCAAACCACATGATAAACAGAAGGTACGAACAGATCTTTTATATCAGCTACAAAACACAATCGATGTGATGATACCGTATGGAAATATGAACAATGTTCAGATTGAGTTAATAAAACCGCAAGCCTCTGTTTGGATTATGGCTGATCCGGATGAGATTAAGCAAGTGATCGTTAATTTCATTAAAAATGCGATAGAAGCATGTTTGGAGGTTTTGGAAGGAAAAGTATCGTTAAGTTTGTCACTTGATGGTAAGAATGCCATTCTTATCATTAGGGATAACGGGATTGGCATGAATAAAGATCAGGAAAATCGTCTGGGTACCATTTATTTTTCAACTAAATCAAATGGTACAGGCCTAGGGCTTACCTTTTCATTTCAAGTAATACGTGCGTTAGGGGGGACTATATCCATCAATAGTCGACCTCAAAAAGGCACAGAATTTAAAATTACTATCCCCCTTGCATGACGCCTTTTCTTTAGGGTTCTATTAACACGTATGATAGACGGCAAATAGGGCAGCGAAGGACCGTTCAACTAACGGGTACTATAGTTGAACAAACAAGGAGCAGTTTGCTAAGGCAGTTGCTCCATTTCTTTATTAAGCTAACGGGTAGAACACTTCCAATATGAGTTAATATTAGAGGGTTGCTTAAGCAATTAATTAAGTGGTTAGAAAACTTGTAAGAAAGGAGTATTGGGTAGGCTGTAATGTATTTGGATGATCTAGAAGACGAGGAAGAAGTTCCATAGATTGCTCTTGATAACAATCTGATTTATGTACTTAAGAATCCTGCTGTACGACGGGATTGCAGTAACGCTTCAAGTACAGCCGCTACGCCGTCATCGTCATTTGTCTCCGTTATTCGTGCGGCTTTAATTTTCAGTTCATTAATAGCGTTTCCCATTGCCACCGGATACCCGCAAAGATCAAACAGCTCCAGGTCGTTATAATCATCCCCGAAAACCATCACTTGATCCGGATGAAGTCCTCTTCGGTTCAAAACTTGTCCCAATGCACCAGCTTTGGATACGGAAGAATTCATAATCTGAACCAGCCTGCTTCCATCTGTTAGAATTAACTTAACCCGGTGCGAGAAGCTGCTTTTCAGCTCCGTGTAAATATTTTGCACATTGGGAAACAGCAGCTTTGAAGGACATAGCTGGTTAATTCCTTCTCTGGACAGTACCGTAGGAATCGGAGCGTCTGAAGGCATGCCGAGAATATCAAAATGCTTCGAAGCCAAGGAACGATTACAGAATATGGCGTCCTGCGCTTCAAAGCAAACTAGAGGCTCACCACTTTGGGCGGTAATGGCGTCATAAAGATCAGAGACAGTTTCATGGTCAATCAGCACATGGTCCTCTGTTTCGTATGAAGAGTCTACGGTATGGGCGCCATTGTAGTAAATCATGCAGCCTAATTGCAGAAGTGCTTCTGGCAGCAGCATTCGCACCGACCGTGAAGGTCTTGCAGTAGCAATAATGATTTGAATCCCATTTTTGTGACAGTCCAATACAGCGTGAAGGTTTCGCTGGGAAACCTCACGCTGGGTATTCAACAACGTTCCGTCTAAATCCAGAACAACAGATAGTATATTGTTCATGACGCCTCCCATTGAAAATTTTATCAAAAATATCACAGGATACCTTCAACTGTAAATCATTAGTAACCATGGAAGGAAACCGTTAGTAAACTTCGTGCTATTTTGCTAAACATTCCTGTAGGGCCTAAGAAATGGCCTTTGTCAAAAAAGGAGCGCCTCGGTATGATGGGTTTGTCGAAAGGTCTAATAACCCAACACCATCAAGGAGGCGCTCTTACTATGAAGTTTAAGCAATCAGCCGAACAAAATCAACGCATTGAAAGAATATCTACATCTCACCTTGTTGTGGGTATAGATATCGCG
>NZ_JAVIFU010000043.1 GCF_031157315.1 Paenibacillus sp. LHD-38 | reverse complement strand
CAAGAAAGCCAATAAGAAGATCGCAGCACTCATCCAAACGCAACTCCAACAATGGATGGCCAGTTTACCCAGCTACATCAAGGGCTATCTGCCTAATTTAAGCTGCGAAAGTTGAGTCAATAAGAAAAGCCAAAAATTCCTGCTCGCTTTCTTTATAGTGCGGGACGATGATTTGTTCATTCAAATATTTCGATTTTGACGCATAAGTGTTTACCTTCGAGTAATCCATGGCGACCGTGTAGATTTGACGAGAACCAAGTGCTCTTATGATGCTGAGACCAATGTAAAAATTTGAACCAAGGATAACGGCTTTATTTTTCATAAAATGACTCTCGCTTCCGCTTTGTAATGGGCTGAAATTTCATTTGTAAGAAAATGGATTGTCTACTGCATTCGACAGAATCTTGGATAAACCTTTATTCCATAGTGGAAATGGTCTGTATTATTTCTTCCCTTTTTTAAACAAACAAAACGGCGCAGGAATGCTTATGATCACATTCTTGCGACGCACCCAATGCGAATGTTATTTTTTCGTGATTTTGGGTACTTCTATTTATATGCGAAGGGAGATGCTCAATCATGTCTGAATACGCGAATCAACCGTCGGAAATACCTGATGTTAATCCTGGCAACGAGCCGGAGATTGAACCGCCGGCCTCACCCGAGATTATACCCGGTCAGCCAGTCCCGGAAATCATTCCACGGACTGAACCGGAGATTAAGCCGGATGTTCTGCCGGAGGTAAGGCCGGAGATACCTCCAGAGATACCGCCCGAATAAGTCCATTAGAGATGTAACATGTCCGTACTGAGCGGTAATAAAACAAAAGACCAGATTTTCCTTTCAAGGAAAATCCGGTCTTTTTGCAATTAAGAGTAATAAAATACGAGATCCGATGAACCGGTTAGTTTTCCATTGGAAACTTCTACTAGGGTCCCCAGCGATAAATGAAAGGAATCTCCCAAAATTTGATCATAGCGGACGGTATACGTGCCATTCGGAAGATAACATTTAAATTTGCCATCCTCTACCCATGCGGAGTATTCTTTTCCCATGTTATAGAACAGTACATAACCGCCAGCCAGCGATTTTCCTTCATTCGTGGTCACAGTGCCTTGAATATTAATAACTGGCTTAGACCATTGCAGATTCGTTGCGTTTGTCCGCTACTTACGGAAAAAGCAAGATTAACCTCGAAGTGCTGACGGATCGTGCTGTCATAATAGCTGCTCCACTTATAATTCCCGTCAGGTAAATAAAAGGAGAATGCGCCGCCTGGTGCCGCTTGCACGCTGCAGTCATCATCTTCGGCTGAGCAAATATCAAGGTTTCCATAGCCTGCTTTGGACTCTCCTAGGATTTGGCCCTTAACATTTGGAGGGTGCGCGAGGATATTCAGCGAAGAGGCATTCCCGCTCTCATCGATCGTAAACGAGTGATAGATATCGTAAGCGGTCTTATCCTCATCTTTAATATCAGCATCATTGAAGTTGCAATTGCCCGGCTCAAGAAAGCCGAGATAGCCAATCCCATTGCGGATGTTTACATAAATGGCACCATGCGAGGAATTAAAGCTCACTGCAGTTTTGGCGATCGGATTGCCTGCCGGATCAAGCAGCGTAATCTTGAACCCGAGCTGGGATGGCGTCAGCTTGTAAAATACGGTTTGCCCCGACGAGAGCTCAAAGGGCTCCTGTACATTCACCGTCTGGCTTCTTCCGGAATAGGAGTCCCAATAGCCTTTGAATCGATAGGTTTTGGGAGCGGTGTTAAGACGATAAAAACCATTGCGTATAGGTGCCTCGTATGTGACTTGGTCAGCTACATCCTCTATTAACAGGGTGCCTTGCTGGACAGCTTGGCCGTCTATGTTTTCAACATAGCCATAGATGACGGCTTGGTTTCCTGCGGTGCTCAGCAGCACTTTTTTGGAAGCTGGCTGATACAGCACCTCATAGCCAAGCGCATTGCCGACAAACCGAAGCGGGACATACGTACTGCCTTTGACGATAATCGGCGGTGTGGTTACCATTACGGACTCCCCGTTAATTGTAACTAAGGTTTTGCCTGGCTCCATAATGATTTGGGCATCAGCCCGGTCAATGATAATCTTTTTTTCTGAAAAATCCACTTTGGCGTGCAAATACTCCATTGCCGCTCGAATGGGAATAAAGACGGTACCATCTTTCAGGAAAGGAGTGACCGCTACTTTTGTACCGTTCAAATAAAGGGTAAGCTTAGGTGTGATGTTCCCCGTCTGACTGGCCTCGACCTGGGGCGCTAGCGTGAAAAATAAGCAGATAAACAGTAACCATTTCAACGATTTCATAAAAACACCCTCGCTATTTACTATATATTCCACCTAACATTATCATTCGGATATCCATATTTACCAAGATATAAATATTTGTTTGGATATCGCGCTTTGCCTCAATAAATGAAAAAGGAATACCAGGCGGTACTGAGCAGCGAGAATGGAATGGCTGATGCCAAAAATCGGAAAAACATGGACTTGCTCGTCACATTAGGAAAGAGAATGTCTTATTTATTGACTTATTTGTATAAACAGCCGAGCAGAGTCAATAGAGCTGCTCGGCACCGCATTAGTCGAGCGCATGATATTTGATTAATTTCTATCTCTCATAACGGAGGCAAATGTAATCTTTGTCTTCCGAATGGAATGCTGTGTTGTAGTTTGTACAACAGGATTCCTCTTGAAGAGCTATTCTCTACAATACAGTGTGGTTTATGCAATAGAATCGTCAGTTATCGGCAGTTTACCGGGTAGTAGGCTATTTCTGCTGTATTTTCTGCATCGTAGCATCTTCTAGTGGGTGCCATATTAGATTCCTGCTGTACTTTCTACAATATAATTTGGTGCTAGCACCGCAAGAATGAATGCTTCATGATCTTCAGCATCATGGATGGAATAGTTTCGAATTCGATCATAAATTATGGATGCGATCGGGACGTATCCAGCTCATTTCCTGCAAGTTCAACAGCTCTTTGAATTGTTCTACTAAATGCTGTTGGAATTCTAATTGCTGCAAATATTCTTTCGTCAACAGAGTGCCTAATTGCTCAAGCTGAGCCTCATTTACGTTGAAATGCCTGAAATGCTCGATATTGCAATTAATGAATTGCTTAGCGATTGCGTCATCAAAATCCGAGGATGCTCTTATCTCTTCCGCATATTGTGCTCGCAATTCCTCACCCTCATCGTCAATGTAGAAAAGTTCAATAGGGTCCTCCACGTCAGGATGCCGCTCCTCAACAAGCTTCATCAGCATCGTTTCTTCAAGGTCGTAGGATACATCCACCTTAGCGATTACTTGGTAGCCCCATCCGTGGTCTTCGGCGTTAAAAAAATATAAAACAGGAGCCTTTTCTGAAATTTGAATAACACGTTCCGAAGCTTCGTCGCTATACTAGCGTCAGATTTTCGGACGTAAATTCACTCATTCGCAAGACTCCTTCCCGTAACCTTCTATTTTTTCCGCTAAATAACAATTTCGTGATGTGTATGCGATATAAAATAGAACAACTAAACATGTGTTCGGTAAAACTGCTAGCAAAATCGATAATATTTTTGTGAAATGTTTACATTCGTGATGCCAAATGTTCCAGATTATGGTACGATTCCCTCATATGTTCACTATAAGTGCGTTCGAACATCAATTCTGCTTTGTGAGGCGAAGACATGTATTTACGTATCAAATTCATTCTATTATCTGTGATGCTAGTGATATCTTCGATAGTTTTTAGCTACTTCGTCGTTCAAAGATACCATTCGAAAATACCTATTATTAGCCAAATGTTTACTGATAGTGCCAGAAAGTTGGGTTTGGATATGGATATCTCTCCATATGATGGATTAAAACCTGAAGATAATAATCCAAATGGTATTTACTATAAGAATCGCGTTCTTGTGTTGATGTATCATGATCTTAGTCCTGAGCCGAAGGACGCTGGCACATTGTCCGTCGCTAATTTCGAGAAGCAATTAGAGTTAATGAGAGATAATAATTTTCACTGGATTTCGATGAAGCAATACACGGATTTCATACTGCACTCCGCCCCTGTACCGGACAACGCGGTGCTCCTTACTTTTGACGATGGCTATGAATCATTTTATACGTATGCTTATCCGCTTATTAAGAAATATCAAGCCCCTGTGTCAAACTTCCTCATTGTCAATGCAATCGACAATCCGGAGTATAAAGGGATTCCGAAGGTGACCTGGGAACAGGTTGAGCTGATGCATAGAAACGGTATTGAATTTTTCAGTCATACATATGACTCGCACAAGTATGCCAAAACGGACTCCACGAGTACCGAGGAAACGGCAATGCTTGCCGGTCGGATTTACCTGAAGGACATGCAGCGGAAGGAAACGGAGGAAGAGTATAAGCTGCGTGTTACTAACGACCTTAAGCAGGCGAATGACATACTCGAGCAGAAGCTGGGAATCCAAAACAATGTGCTTGCTTTTCCTTTTGGAGGCTTCTCGGAGTCACTTCTGGACATATGCGACCAGTTAGGAATTGATGTAACGCTGACTGTAAAGATGGGTTTAAACAAGCCCGGACAAACCAACGGATTTCGATTGAATACTGGAGGTATGGCCAATGATCCGGCGCTGCAGCTATCCCTCATGAAACACGCGGAGAAGAAGCTGGGCAACATTCAATTTGATGAAGGCATAATTAAGCGTCATTATTTTACGATTAAAGCTTTGCTTGTACTAATGGTTGTCTTTGCCCTCTGGTTATGGAGCGGTTGGAGGCTGCTGGCGAAGAGAAAGCGTAAAATGAGCTTACATGGGGTGAAGGTATGGCTGGACTAATTGCGCTGACAATAAGGGGCTGCCATATGGGCAGCCTTTCTTAACTCAAGAACTATTTAATCAGCTGTTGTTTGGTATATTGGATTGTTCCTCGTTTTCATTACCTAACTGCTCCGTAGCGTCAATGATAAAGCCTGTTCGCTCATGAGCCGCGGTATCTTCATAAGCTGTTTTTGGATCTCCATCGGTTTCTACAACTATTTTTTTGTTTGGCATTATTATCCCCCCTCTTTTAGTTAGGAGTAGCATGTCCTTTGGATTTTTTATTTATCCGCTCTTGGTTGATTATATTTTGAATAACAGGCTTTCTAAAGCTAGGGAGTTGATATTACCTGTGACCCAGTTCTACTATATTGCTGCAAGCCATGAACTTCCGACGGGCTCGTTCGGACAGAAGAAAACCGCTATGACGCTAATTCATTATGTGACGCATATGAATCCTGCAGCGAAGGATCATCCCTTTATGCAAATACTGCTAGAGAAATATCCACAGAGTGATAAGCTTATGGAAATCTACGAGACGGAAGAGGATGCAGCAGGCTTATTTATAACCGGGCACATCACCAATCAAGATTCCTCACATTTGTTCCGTCACCCATTGGTGTACCAAGTGAACTCTGAAGGCGGTTCTTTCCACATTAATGACGAAATAAAACAAATTTCCCTGTCTTCCTACAAGAGCAACAAAAAATGTTTAACGGAACTATTCGATTACCTGCGTCTTCATATGGAGATAGGTGAAGAGCTAGAACTCTATTCCTGCTGGGCGCAGGGGAGGGAACGATTCTTAGAGACTCCTAAAAAGGAGCTCGATCTCGTGCTCGAGCTCTCCACATTTCGTTTGGGGAATGAGTTCGAGTGGAAGGATCGTCAGTTTATACGGGTGAAAAAGTGAGACTTACTTCAGACAATAAACGTAAAGCAATAGGCATTAGTCTCAATCACTAAAAGCCTTAGGCACATACACTATCTCGGTAAGGATTTAATTATCGGGAGGAACATTTCATGAATTATGTAGTGCAACCCGGCGATACACTTTGGTCGATCGCGTCGAGATTCGGAACTTCCGTTCAAGCAATCATGCAGGTGAACGGCCTGACGAACCCCAACTATATTTATGTCGGATTAACGCTATACATCCCTATACCCAGTCCGCCGTTTCCGCCTACCCCACCCGTACCGGATAACCTAGAACGAAGGGTAACGCGCTTGGAACGTCAAGTGGAACGGTTGACCAATGAATTTGAACGCCTTCGCAGGCGCGTGGATCGTTTGGAGCAGCAATCGTAAGGGATCCGCCGTGGCGGATCCTTTTTCTGTTTCTGGTTAACAAGAAACAATCTATTAATTTAAAAATGACGGGGGTCAATATGAAAAGAATTGTACTTATAGGTTCCGGTGGTTCAGGCAAATCAACTTTGGCTCGCAAGCTGGGCGGGATTTTATCAATTGAAGTTTATCATCTGGATGCAATCTTTTGGAAACCAGGCTGGATTAGTACGCCAAAATACGAGCAAAAAGATGTTCAAGAGGAGCTCGTAAGTCATAACAGTTGGATTATCGACGGCAATTATGGGGGTACTATAGACATCAGGTTACAGGCGGCTGACACGATCATATTTTTTGATCTGTCGAGGTGGATCTGCATTGTACGCGTGTTGAAGAGAAGATTCCAATACCGTAACAAGAAGAGAACGGATATGGCCGAAGGCTGCGAAGAAAGGGTCAGTCTGGAATTTTTGAAGTGGGTCTGGGAATACCCTGAAAAACAAAAGCCAAAGATCTTGGAGAAGCTACGAAGGTTATCGAATGAAAAGAACATAATCATTTTAAAGTCTCCGAAAGACGTTCGAGAGTTTGTAGCAAATGTGGAATTGTTGAAGTAACTATTACTGCTTTTGTCATGAGTATTTTTATAATAATGGTTACATAGGTGTATAGAAGAGTAAAACTAGATAAGTAGACCGAAGCTGCCGGCACGATCGGCAGCTTCATTGCGTTTATAGGAAGATTAATACAAATTGGGGGCTGCAATTCGTCCATTCGGAGCTATTGCGGTTATGCGTCGAAAGCAAGAGGTCTTACACGCGCGGCAGCGGAGGGCATTTTTTGTTGACATAATTATATGATAGGGGTTATCATTCTCAAAGTGCTGATAATAATTATCATCGAAAATAAGGATAGAGAGAATGAGAGGGGTCATTTTACAAATGGTTGCAGGAAAGAGAAAATCAATGGTTCTACTGGCAGCGGCAATCATGCTGCTCTTGTCCACCGCCCTTGCAGGCTGTTCCAATGGAGGCAATGCGCCGGAGCAAAAGAATGCTGAGACAAGCGAAACGTCAGCAGAGAAAGTCGTTACCCTATCTTGGCCGCGTGATATCGGGCCTATGAATCCGCATGTGTACAATCCGTCGCAGCTCATTGGACAATCGATGATCTTCGAGCCTTTGGTCAATTACGGAAAAGGCGGCAAGCTGGAGCCTGCATTGGCCGAGTCTTGGACGATTTCCGAGGACGGCAAGGAATATACATTTAAAATCCGGGAAGGCGTAAAGTTCTCCGATGGTTCTGCTTTTAACGCAACGATCGTTAAGAAGAACTTCGATGCTATCATGAAAAATGTTGACAATCATAGCTGGCTCGGCTTTATCGCTCTTCTTGAGAAGACCGAAGCAGTGGACGAATATACATTTAAGATGAATTTGAGAGAAGCCTACTATCCGACGATCCAGGAACTGTCTGTCGTACGTCCTGTCCGCTTTCTTGGAGAGGCCGGATTCCCTGATGACGGTGACACATCGAAAGGCGTGAAAGCCTCGATCGGTACAGGTCCATGGATGCTGAGCGATTATAAAACGGACGAATATGCGACATTCACTCGTAACCCGAACTATTGGGGCGAGCAGCCGAAGGTCGACAAAATCGTCATCAAGATCATTCCAGACGGTGATACGCGCGTACTGGCTTTCGAAAAAGGCGAGCTCGACCTGATTTATGGTGAAGGAATCATCAGCCTGGATGCATACAAGCAGCTTGAGGCGACCGGCGAATATGAGACCAAACTTTCCGAACCAGTTGCAACGAGACAGTTGATACTGAATACGGCTAATGCAGCATTAGCAGACTTGAACGTGCGTCTTGCACTGCAGGCGGGCTTTAACAAACAGGCGATGGTCGACGGCGTTACGTCGGGATTCGAAGAGAAGGCCGATAATTTATTGTCCACTAACCTGCCTTATACGAATATTACCGTTACACCTATTCCTTACGACGTAGAGAAAGCCAAGTCCTATCTGGATGAAGCAGGCTGGAAGCTGCCCGAGGGCAAAACGGTTCGTGAGAAGGATGGCAAACCGCTTGAACTTGAGCTGATCTATGAGAAAGCCGAGCAAATTCAAAAGCCGATGGCCGAGACGTTACAGGCCGAATGGGCCGCAATCGGCATTAAGCTGAACATTACCGGTCTTGATCTGACCGAGCAAATTAAACGGTTCCGCGCAAATGACTTTGACCTAAACTTCTTCAGCAACTATGGTTCGCCATATGATCCGCACTCCTTTATCCAGATTACGGCTGAGAAGGGCTTTGGCATTGCGGAAGCTCTGGCTAAACTGCCGATGAAGGCACAGCTCGACCAGCAAATTCATGATGCGCTCGGCTCGACGGACGAGAAGAAGCGCGAAGAGCTGTACGGTTCCATTTTGACGACACTTCAAGAGCAGGCAGCGATCGTTCCGATCTCCTATGTGAAGAAAATGGTCGTTGCCAACAAAAAACTGGGCGGTGTTGAATTCCCGGAAAATCGGGATGCCAATGCATTCTCTAGTCTGCAGATTAACGAGTAATTGTCAGGGAGGCCATTATGGGCAGCTTTATTGGAAAACGGCTGCTTGCAGTCATACCACTCTTTTTCTTTGCGACGCTGCTGGCGTTTATCTTAGTCCATCTCTCGCCGGTCGATCCGGCCGAAGCCTATCTGGTAGCGGCACATATTCATCCGACCGACGAGATTCTCGAGCAGAAAAGACATGAGTTCGGCTTGGACCAGCCGCTTCCCGTTCAATACGCCCAATTCCTGATGAAGATGTGCCGACTTGAGTTCGGCACATCTTATCTTACGAATGAGCCGGTCTGGGATGAGATAGCCATGCGTATCCCTGCCACACTTAAACTGGCGTTTGGCAGCATAGTTTTAGCCGTAATCATTAGCGTTCCAATCGGTTTCATCTCGGCTATGTATAAGAACGGCATTGTCGACCATATAAGCAGGCTTATTGCTTTTTTTGGAGCATCGATACCTCAGTTTTGGCTGGGGTACTTGCTCATTTTCTTTTTCTCCGTCAAGCTGGATCTTCTGCCTGTACAGGGGACCGGTACGTGGCTGCATCTCCTGCTGCCTTCGTTCACATTGGCAATGGGGTTGATCGCCATTTATTCCCGTCTGTTGCGAACGACTGTCCTGGAGCAATTGGAGGAGCCTTATGTGTTGTATGCGAGAACAAGAGGCATGAAAGAGCGGGTCATTCTGGGCAAGCATGTGCTAAGAATTGCGATTTCGCCCATGTTGACAGGACTCGGGATGAACATGGGCAAATTGCTCGGCGGTACGATCATCGTAGAGGAAGTGTTCTCCTGGCCGGGCTTCGGGAGGTACTTCATTGAAGCTATCTTTAATCGGGATATTCCGGTTATTCAATGCTATGTGCTCCTTTCGGCTTGTTTGTTCATCGTCTGCAACTTGATCGTAGATCTTCTGCAAATGGTGCTCGATCCTCGCATATCCAGGGAAGGGGGGGCTAAGCAATGATAGCGACCATACGAGCCGGCATCAGAAGCCCCCAAATCGCAATAGCTTGTTCGGTTGTTTTGTTGGTGCTGTTTCTGCTGACGATTTTTGCGCCTTGGATCGCGCCGCATGATCCCATACAGGTGAACCTGGCGCTTAAGCTAAATCCGCCTTCATGGGAGTATCCGCTGGGCACAGATCATCTGGGACGCTGTACGCTGTCTCGTCTGTTATACGGGGCACGTGTTTCGCTTGGATTTGCTTCTCTCATTTTCATTTCATCGCTTGGGATCGGGCTGCTTATCGGAACCCTGTCGGGGTACATTGGCGGATGGATGGATTATGTTCTCATGCGTTTTTGCGAAGGTGTCATGGCTTTCCCGACACTCGTGCTTGTGCTTGGTTTGGTCGGCGTTTTCGGTCCAGGCCTTGCGCAGGTCGTGCTGGCAATGGTGCTCGTGCAGTGGGTATATTATGCCCGTATGTTCCGGGGGTTGGTAATTAGTTTGAAGGAGCGAAACTTTATTGCCGCAGCACGGATCAGCGGATCCTCGCGGTGGAATATCATTCGGAGGCATATCATTCCGAACGTGCTTCCGCCGATTGTTGTTATGGGGACGCTGGAAATCGGCTGGGCCATTATGGACATCGCGGCACTTTCCTTTCTAGGGCTTGGCATACAGCCTCCATCGCCTGAGTGGGGCTCTATGATTCATGAAGGAAAAGCTTATATTCGAAGTAACCCGGAACTTATGATGTACCCGGGGCTTCTCATTTTGCTTGTTGTTGTCATGTTTAATCTACTTGGTGAAGCGTTGTCGGAACGGCTTGGCGTCAAGAAGCGTTTTGGGAAGGACGGAGAGCTTTAATGGTTCAATCGGAGCCTGTATTGGAAGTAAACGGACTGAAGGTGCAAACGAAAACGCCAGATGACATCGCTTCTCTCGTCCATGGGATCAGTTTCGAGCTGCAGCCTGGCCGGGTGCTTGGCCTTGTAGGCGAGAGCGGCAGCGGAAAGACCGTGACAAGTCTTGCGCTGCTCCAACTCCTTGATCGGAAACAAACGAGCGTTGGGGGAAGTATTCGACTGAATGGAACCGAATTGATTGGCATGAAGCCTAATGCCATGCAATCTATTCGCGGGAAAGAAATTGGGCTTATTATGCAAAATCCGATGAATGCGTTCTCGCCTGTCGCTACGATTGGTTCTCAATTCGTTGAGACAATTCGAACGCATTCCCGCATGACCAGGAGTGAAGCGGCAAAGCTGGCCATCGCCTCGATGGAGGATGTCCGCTTGCCGAATCCCGCTGAGTTGATGCGGCGATACCCGTTTCAACTGAGCGGGGGGATGCTGCAGCGTGTGATGATCGCTATTTCCATGTGCTTGAAGCCTGCGGTTATCATCGCGGATGAGCCAACGACAGCGCTGGATGCAACGAATCAACTGCAGGTTCTGAGACAGCTGGACCGGCTGCGCCAAAACCAAGGCACCGCGGTTTTGTTGATCTCTCACGATTTGGGTGTTATTGCGGAACTTGCCGATGATGTGATCGTTATGCAGCACGGGCAGATTGTCGAAAGGTCGGATGTGTATACGCTGTTCGATCATCCGAAGCATGAGTACACGAAGCAGCTTCTGCAGGCACGGCCAAATTTGAAGTCAAGTGTGCCTGAGCCATTAACGGAGCTTGTACACGCATGAGCCAGCAGATACAAAAGCAGTTACAGATGGACGTGGAGGATCGTCCCTTTGGAACGAATGCCATTCGGATTTATATCGTTTCCTTGTTGTTTTATACGGCGAGCCACACTTTGCTTGTGCTTCTTCCGCTTCACGCGCACAAGCTTGGAGCGAGCCCGTCACAAATTGGTCTGATTATGGGCGCGTACATGTTTACCTCAATGTTTTTGCGGCCGGTAGCCGGAAAAATTGTCGATAAACTGGGTACCAGACGGGTATTTACTGCTGCGTTGCTTTTGCATACAGTTGTTGTCTCGCTATATCTGATCGACGAATTAGCGGTGTTTGCTGCCCTGCGTATGGCACAGGGTGTTATTCTCTCCTTCGTCTCTATGGTGCTGCATCTGATGATCGTGGAGGCGCTGCCGGAGAAGAGCAGGGGACAAGGGATGTCGCTTTTCTCACTCTCCTCCATGCTGCCTTATACGTACGGCCCCTTTCTGGTTATTTATTTCGCGGATCGCGTACCGATGTTCTATCTCTTCGGTGCGCTCATCCCGCTTGCATTGCTGACGCTGGTTGTCGGGATGACCATCAAGCTTCCGGAACGCATCATGAACGCTCAGCCGGGAACGGATGGGGCGGCGGATGAAAAGCCGTACAGAGCGTGGGCCGATCCCAAGCTGCTGCATCCTTCGATGATCATGCTCCTTGCTTCCGTAATCATCGGAACAGTAGCTTCTTTTCTGCCTCTTTATTTGCAGCAGAAGAGTATGCCTTACGCCGGACTGTTTTTCTTGACCGAGACGATTGTTCTGGTATCGCTGCGTTTCATAGGACGCAAGAAGATTCCGACAAACGGATATTTTCCAACCCGCATGATCGCGCTCTTCGTTCTGCTCATCACGGTATCAGCGACGCTGATCCGGTTTGGCGGATCGCCGGTTCTACTGGTGCTTGCTGCCATTTGCAGCGGTTGCGCATTGTCAATGCTGTATCCGACTCTGGTGACCTATGTAACGTTTATCGTGCCTGAACGTGCCCGGGGCAAGGGGCTGGGGCTGTTTATTGCAGCAGCTGATTTCGGCACGTCTGTCGGCACAATGGTTCTTAGTTTCATCGCGGATAGCTATTCGTATCGAGTTATGTTCTCGAGCTGTATCGGGATCGGGCTAGCAGCTTTTCTGCTTGTCCTGCTGGCATCAAGAAGACAGGAGAGGATTGGATGAGTCTTTTACAGGTTGAGGATATCTCTCATGCGTACCGTTCATCCAAACGGCTGTGGGGGTCAGGAGGTCTAACGACCGTGCTTTCACATGTGTCATTTGAGATTGAACGCGGTCAATGCCTGGGTTTGCTCGGAACGAGCGGAGCAGGCAAAAGTACACTGGGCAAGGTTATTCTTGGCTTGGAACAGCCGCGCCAGGGGCGGATTATCTTCCAGGGCCATGACCTGTACAACGCAGATTCACAAGCAACAAGGCAGCTTCGCAGGGATTTGCAGGTGGTGTTTCAAGATTGTTATTCCTCGGTTAATCCGCGAATGACGGCTGAGCAGATCATCGCAGAGCCGCTGAATAATTACGGGAAACTCACCCGGGACGAACGGAAAAGACGGGTCGGAGAATTGCTGGAGGCAGTCGGGTTAAAGGCAGAAGATATGCGGAAATACCCGCATACATTCAGCGGCGGCCAGCTCCAGCGTATTAATATCGCGCGGGCAATCGCCTTGAAGCCGAAGCTGATCGTATTGGACGAAGCTGTCAGCAGCCTGGATACGGTGAATCAAACCCGGATCCTGAGTCTGCTTAGTGAATTGAAAGCGACGCTGGGCCTTTCGTATCTGTTTATTACGCATGATATAAAGGCGGCCCATGTGATTTCGGATTCACTGGCTGTAATGGACAAAGGACAGATCGTGGAGCTGTGCAGCGATAAATCTAAGCTTGCAGCATCCGCGCATCCCGCGGTACGCGAGTTATTTGATTCCGTCCTGTCTGAGCATCCTAGGGATCGTGTGTTGAGAAGAGAGGGCGACAGTCTTCTTACTGTGAGCAGAAAATAAAGTATTAGACTGGATGTCTTTATTCCACGCGATTTATCGAATTGTCATACCGTCAGACTCCATAAAATAAGTTTTAGACTGAACTCAGAAATTGAAACAGCGACAGCCAAGGACAAGAAAATAAAGTCCTAGTCTGTCGCTGTTTCATGGAACTAACGTTATCCGTTAGCTTAATCGTTTGTGGAATACCTGCCTAGTTCTCTTATCTACATCTCCTTCGAAATAATGAGTAATAACTTTCCTTTCAAACGAGAAAGCAGCATCTGGAGCAATTGAACCAATTAAAAAACCTCTCTTGTTGTTTACATCAAGGCTAGAAGCGACCAACTCACCAATTATTAAATGCATTAACCGAGAACCCATAGAACCACTCCTCGTTCCACATTTTACTGCGTTATTTAAGTTACAACTATCATGTCCGTTAGCTTAACCAATTTTTAGTTTTGAACAAATTCAGCAGATACAATGGTATTGTTCCAATCCACATTTATTGTGTATGAGCCAGGCTCCAATATCGAAAATATCTTTATATCTGTATAATCCTGACCAGGCTCCAAATCTAGGTAGTCTTTTATTGGAACCCCACCTTTGTCTACTGCTTTGTTGTCTTTTAACAACTTATAACTTGCTCCGCCAATAACAGTCACTTTTTTTTCACTTTGATTTTTGAAAGTATAAGTTATTTTAGTATCGGTACCTAAGTTTTCCACCTTAACGGACCGACTAAATCAGATTGATTTGTATTACTGTTTGAATCTGATGGTTTATTTGTAGAAGTATTTGCGGCTGATGGTTCAGTGTGTATTGGTTCTGACTCAGTATTTGACTTTGTACAGCCTGCAAAAATCATGCACACTACTAAAACTAACATTATGATAAAGCTATTCATTTTCATCATTAATATCAACTCGTTATAATCAGACGAACACGTTCATGAATAGGTTGCTAATTCTAAGAACTAGTCACTATTCAGCTAACCTGCCCGTTAGTTTAACTTTTTCAAAGCTCACTCCCCCTTTTGTTACTAGCAGCTGTCTTCACTTGCTTAGAGACTAAAAAAAACACCTTCTAACGAAAAGTATTATATAAAACCAGAATGGTAACAGCACGTTGCTAGGAGGGAGAAATTTATGACTATCCAACTCGCTGAATATATTAATCACTCAGCTCAAAATAATCCCAATATAATTTCTATTATGGCCGAAATGATCGCAACTATGGAGAATGACGCCAAACTCAAAAAAGAAATTCTTTTTACAGTTGATGAAATCAGTATGGAGATTTCCAGAAAAGATAAACTCTGTTATGACGTAGTGAATGCTACTCGTAATAACGGTGACTATTACAAAGCTAAGATGCTATGGAAACAATTTAGAAATGAAGTAGAGCATGCCCTAGGAGAATTGTATAAGCGAATTCAATGGACAAGATACCCTGACGAGTGGAGTGAGACATATGAGCTCCTAAAGCGTCGAGCAGCTTTACATGATGATGAGGTGGAAAGATTAGAGCGGCAAGAGTTATTGATCGTCTAGTCAGTTCTATAAATTGGAACAGACAAATAACGCACCTCTTATCACACTCATGTAATACCACATATTGGAACTATCCTGCCCAATAGTCCAATGAAAAACAGCTGCCGATTGATTGCCGGCAGCTGTCTTATTGTTGTGCTAATGTACCCGTTAGCTTAATCAACCACCCACATTAAAGATGTCGTATAACTTACTGTTAAATTTATCGAATTCCTTTAACAATTCCTTGTGGTTTTTGGAGTACTTACTTTGAACGTAAAATCTGTTACAAGTATACAGTAAAATACCTACTAATTCTTTGGAAACCATGTCATCATTTCTTATTGAGCTTTTATAAGAATCAAGATAAGAGTGAAGTAACTCAATTGCGTTACTGTATTCACCTTGATTACCCCTTAGTTGCAATACTAGATCTTTACATACATCTTTCAATCTCATTTCTAGTTCATTCCCCAAAATAAGACCTCCTAAAAAAATTCTGGGTAGAAGAAGCTTTGCTTTCCCTCTAATCCATGTTAGGTTTTTTTGTTTTTACTAATATTACCACGTTACAAAGAAGAGAGATATCTCTGACTGATACCACGCTAACCTGCCCGTTAGTTGAGAAGACGGCAGCCACATACCCGGCTGCCGTCTCTTCGTAATTATTTATTGATCTATCGTTCTCCGTTAGTTGAACGAAGGTTGTTAAGAATTGGCTGACAGCTCCACTGTACTTACCCAATACTTGCGAAATCAGTTGTCGGGAGCATGTACTTTAGTCGACTCATCCTTGTTTTCAATGGTTCTAAAACTTCCGTTTATGATACGGAAGACCCTCGCCTTCTTCGCAATATTGCTTAAGACTATATAGAAAAATAGCCCAGTTATAATTACATACGCGATAAAATGCGGTCACTTCCTCCCAATTCATCTGACGAAAAATGATTGAAGTCTTCCCGTTTTTTTCCTCGATATCAAAGGAAATAGTCGTACCTATCCATTCTGGATCTGAATCAACACACTGCCACAAAATCTTTTTATCGGTAACAAGCTCATCAACTCGCATCTTTGTTAAGCCTTTGCCACCGAATCGGAACTCATTTGTAAAACCTATCTGATCATTGACTATTAGTTCATTTGTCCATATTTCTGAAAGCCCTTTTGCAGTGGTTAATGCTTCATATACCTTTGAAGCGGGAACATTCACAGTCTGTAAGTGCTCGATATTTGCCATATTGCTCATTCCCCTTCGTTGTAAGGATTTAATCGCTTCGGGTCCAATTCCCCGCAGCTTGCTGCGTTGAACTAACTCGATGTGAAGAAGATACCTCGCAGCTTGCTGCGAGGAGATTCATTTTTGTAGTTAGTCCCTTGTTTGTCACCGTGATGCATATATTCAGAATTTTTAAATCTCCCTTTAATATACCATGGTACAGTTGATGTAATTTCTTATCGATTGCTATGTTTCTGTTGAGAAATCTGACGCATTCCTAAACTATCCTGCCCGTTAGTTGAGCGAAGGGCTACCACGCGTCAGCCATTCGGCATTGAACTATGGTTCCCCGATAATTCAATCTAACGGAATGACATTAATATAAATGCTAAAATAATGAGCAAACCGAAGAGTATACTGCCTAAACCCTTCAGGAAGGTAGTCGTATGATGTAAGAAAGCCATTTCAAACAGTAAAAAAATTCTAATGTCCTCTCCATTCTCAACAGCTTTTCTCTCCTCTTTAATTAAGCTGAATACAGAAGCAACATAAGATACCCCAAAGATAACCAATGCCAAGCCTATAATCAAAATAAGTACATCATTCATCTAAATAGTCCCCCCCTAGTGAAATATTTACAATTAACCTTTCCCTTTATAGATTCGCGTTATACTGCCCGTTAGCTTAATGAAGCATCGTCAGTCTAATACTTTAATTTCTCAGTCTAGAACTTTAATTTCTTCTGACACTTTCTCCATAGACCCTTTATTAAAATTTTTTTATCCAATCAAAAACAAGCAACCAATGGCCAGTAGAAAGCGTCTAACTTCCGGTAGGGTAGAAAACTTGCAAAATGATAGGGGAACCGGAATATATGAAAATAAGAAAATGGTCTATTTTGCTGCTTCTTGCGGTTATTTGCCTGAGTGCAGCTGCGCCTGTCGGCCAAGCGGCCGAGGCTGCGGGCATTCGCATTATTTTGAATGGAAAGGTGATCGAGAGTGAGGTAGCGCCGTACATTCTCCCGAAGGTCAATATAACGATGGTTCCGCTTCGGGTCATCAGCGAGGAGCTGAAGGCGAGCGTGACTTGGAGCTCTGCCGAGCGGCGGGTTACGATTAAAAGCAGCGGGAATAAGACGATTACGATGGATAGCGGAAGCACTGCGGCGATTGTTAATGGCGAAAGCGTTAAGCTGGATGCCTCTGTCCAGGTAAAAGCGGGAAGGGCTATGGTACCGCTGCGCTTTGTCAGCGAACAGCTCGGCCTCACGGTCAATTGGAGCCAAAGCAATAAGACTATTACGCTGCTGTCAGGCGGAATCACACCGCCGGCTCCAGACCCGGATCCGAATGGGGACCCTGAAGAAACTGAGGAGCTGCGCGGGGCATGGGTGTCGACGGTGTACAATTTGGATTGGCCTTCTTCAGCCTCCTACTTAAATGAAGTGAAGCAGATGGGTGAATTCGTAAGCCTGCTCGATGATTTGCAGAGTATGGGAATGAATGCGGTATTCGTTCAGGTACGCCCGGCAGGCGATGCTTTTTACCCGTCCGATCTCGTTCCGTGGTCGAAGTATTTGTCAGGCGTTCAGGGCTTGGCGCCGTCTTATGATCCGCTTGCTTTTATGATTGAAGAAGCTCATAAGCGGAACATGGAGTTTCATGCCTGGTTCAATCCATTTCGGGCAAGCGTAGACAACAAAACCGATCAGCTTGCTGCTAACCATGTGACGAAGCAGCACCCGGATTGGATCGTGAATGCAGGCGGCAAGCTGTATATCAATCCCGGCATTCCGGAGGCTCGCCAGCATATTATAGATACCATTATGGAGGTTGTGAACGGGTATGCAGTTGACGGTGTCCATTTAGATGATTATTTCTATCCATCGAATATCGTGTTTGCCGACGATTCGGCTTTCCAAGCCTATAACCCTGCTAAAATTGCAGCAAAAGCAGATTGGCGGCGCAGCAATATTAATGAGTTCGTACGTCAGCTGGGGGAATCGATTCATAAGGCTAATCCGAAGGTGAAATATGGAATCAGTCCATTCGGGGTGTGGCGAAATAAGGCAGTAGACAAGACCGGCTCCGATACCAAAGCCAGCATCACGGCTTACGACGATATGTATGCAGATGTTCGGACGTGGATTCAGCGGGGATGGGTTGATTATATTACGCCTCAGATTTATTGGAGTTTATCCTTTACTGCTGCACGTTACGATAAACTAGTAGATTGGTGGGCGCAGGAAGTTAAAGGTACGGATGTAGACCTATATATCGGACATTCACCTTATAAGCTGGGAACAAAGGAAGCGGGCTGGCAAAGCGCTCAGGAGATGATTAATCAGCTAAAATACAATAAAAAATATGCAGAAATCAAAGGCGACGTATTTTTTAGCGCGAAGGACCTTCGGAAAAACACATTGGGAATCATGGATGAGCTGCGTACTTATTATTCTGAATAAAGGTTTACCAACAAACAGATATGAAGCAGGCCATAATCGATAAAATAAGCTGAAAATAAACGAGGCCGTTCCACATTTTGCGTGGAACAGCCTCGTTTTTTATAGGGGGAAATCTTATTAGAAGGGATCGCTTCTTGCTTCTTCCTTATCCTCATTAAACCAAAGCGGATCATCATTATCGACCTCGCCGTTATAGTTAATAAGAATCTCGTCCCCTGCGGCGATGGCCGTATGGGCAAAAAAGTCGACGGTATGATTATCGAAATTCAAATCATAATAAGCATTAGGTGTGTAGGAATGGTTAAACAGCATGCCGTATCCAAGCAGGATAGCCGTGTGATTAGCGCCATATTCAAATACGTAATCCGCGAGAATGGTTTTCTCTATGTGTTCATGCTCTTCGTTCGGGAAGGGAATGACGGGTGCTTCATGGATCAAATCGCCTTTTGCTATATCGTGTGTCGCAAATACCCCTCTATTTAACTCTCCATCGCTGAGCGTAGAAGTTTTTACCTCAATCATGTTCGTCACCTGCGCGTTCTTTAGTCTAAGGAGCTGTATGTCCTGTAAGAATATTGCTCACCTTAGGTAATATATCAATATAAAGAGGAAATAGCCAGCAACGAAAACAGATTGCTTCCGTCCGGCCGTTAATTTCTATCGAATCATTCAGGAATATGGAAACCAATTGTAAGGCTTCTTCGTCTAGAGGATGAGGTGATGATCATGTCCAATAAAATGTTGCTTTTTGTTCTTTGCTGGATCATTCTGCTAAGCACAGCTGCTGCCGCCAAGCCTGAGGGCGTCTTCGCGTGCTCTTGCGCTTATAGAATAACTTCGGAGTCAGCCATAAAGGAGGAGCTAAAACGAAAGACTGCGATCTTTGCTGGTACAGTCACCAAGATAACGAAGCGCAGCCAGACCGGAAGCGTTTCCAGCGACGAGCTGGTCCCCATAAACCTCGATGTGACGACGGTATGGAAGGGGGATTTGGAGCAGCAGCTGGTCGTTTATACGGCAAGAAGCTCGGTGAGCTGCGGGTATGAACACTTTCAAGTAGGCAAAGCATATCTGGTTTCTGCGTACGAAAGCGATGGAAAACTGCTGACGGGGGTTTGTGATTTAACCGACTCGATGCCTTTGACTAAAGCAGAACTCAATGTGCTGGGGGACGGTTATGCGCCAAAGCCTCTTAACAATAGCGAGTTACCTTCAAGCGTATCTAACACACAGGAGCAGAATGTTCCCGTACAACCAAAAGGAGAAGAACCTGCAATAGGAATTGGCACAAGTACAAATACAAATACGTCACCGCTGAACGGCGCCGTTGTGCTCATTATTATCTCCGCCGTTACTTTGCTGCTCATCAGGCGGCGAAGAAAACCTTGAATCAAATAAGGCTGGTAGCTCGTTTTGAGCTTGCCGGTCTTTCTTTTGGCTTGAATAATAACTCTTAAGTCACTGTTTAGCATGAATAATAAGGTGTTTAAATGAGAAACCATAATCTAATCGGCGATCTCTTATTTACAATGGTGAAATCTATGGCAAAATGAGAATGGCGGAACGCAGCTTACAAGCATGCGTCGAGCTCAGAGCAAAGTTTTTAGGGGGAGCCACATGTACAAGCTGCTGCTCGTCGATGACGAGCCGGAAGTTACGGAAGGTTTAATGGTAGAGATCGATTGGACAAGCTGCGGCTTCACAGAGGTGAAGACAGCTGGGAACGGCAAGGAAGCGATGGAGCTTTTTGAAAAAATGGAGCCTGACGTGCTCATTACCGATATTAGTATGCCTTATATGAACGGCCTTGAGCTCTCGGAATGGGTAAGGAAAACGTACCCGATTACCCGTATCGTTATTTTGTCCGGCCACGATGAATTTGAATACGCGAAGCAGGCGATCCATCTGCAGGTGGAGGCTTATGTTTTGAAACCGTTCTCAGCAGGGCAGCTGACCGATACGATCGTGGAAGTGGCAAAGCGAATGGATGAGGAGCGGGAGCAGAGGGGGAATATTGAGCTGCTGGAGGAGCATTACCGCACAAGCCTGCCCATTGTTCGCGAGAAGTTTCTGTCTTCCTTAATTACGCGTAAGCAGCCGCATAAGGAGATTGCTTTAAAAGCCATAAAATACGGCATGCAGCTCGAAGGCGAAGGTTACGTCGTATCAATTATTGCCGTTAACCATTCGGATAATCAGAATGAGGCAGCTTCGGAGACGCCCTCTATATCGCTGGCAGAATCATCCGATTTGGATTTAAAGCTGTTTTCCGTTAGCAACGTAGCAAGTGAAATCTGGGCCCGGCATGAGCTTGGCAAAGTTTTTATCCATCAGGACCAGGTCGTATTGTTCACGGTAAGCCCACATTCCGATCAGGAGAAAATGATGGAGCAAACGCAGGATGCATTAAAGGAAATTTTGCAAAGCATCGAGAAGTTTTTGCGCTTTCCGGTCATGATCGGCGTGGGGACGTTTACGAAGGATATTGATAACCTGAAATATGCGTATGAGGCTGCGGCAGTAGCGCTGGATTACCGGCGCATACTCGGCAATAATCTAATCATTTGCATTGATGATATGGAAAATCTCTCTCATGAGAAGCTCCTGTTCGATGAATGGAAGGAGCAAAGCTTAATTCGCGCCGTAAAGCTGGGAACGGAGAAGGAGCTTGAAGAGGTCATTGACGGGCTGTTTGACGAGATTGCGCGCGTGCAGGCACCGGTGCATGAATACCAGCACTATTTGCTTGAAATGGTCACGGCGATTATTAAAATGACGAAGGTGTTTGACAGCGATACCGAAGAAATTTTCGGAGGAGGATTCGGCATCCTAAATCAGTATCAGAAGCTGAACAGCGTACAGGAGACGCGCGCGTGGTTCGGTGAAATGTGCGCGAAAGTGCGCAGCCGCATCGCAAGCCAAAGGCAGCATACTTATAAACAAATTGTAGAGGATGCGATCAGCTACACCAAGAGCCATTTCCACGAAAGCGATTTATCGATCGCCAAGGTATGCGGGCAGCTGCATATTAGCGCGGGGTATTTCAGCGGTTTATTCAAAAAGGAGCTGAAGCTGACGTTTGGCGCCTATTTGCTGCAGCTTCGAATGGAAGCAGCCAAAGAGCTGCTGCGGACAACGGAGCTGAAGGCTTTCGAGATTGCCGATAAGGTCGGCTTCGCGGATCCGAATTATTTTAGCCTGAGCTTTAAAAAATATGCCGGCGTATCGGCGAAAGAATATAGAAGCGGCTTGACGGAGCAGGAGAAGTGATGCAGCGCAGAAGCATACAGTTTATTTTGACGGTGTCCTTCACCTTGTTCTCGATTTTCATTATTTTGATTGTCAGCGTCGTGTTGTACGGCCGGTTCTCGGCAACGGCTAAAGAAAATGCATTTCGCAATTCGCAGCAAATTGTAGATCAGGTCAGCTACAATCTGGAAAACTACGTAGAGGTCACTTCCGACCTGTTCAATATGATGCATCATGCACTCGGCCAGAGCAATGATGTGAAATCCGATATGATGCGTCAGCAGTTGGAATCGATGATGTCGACACGGACCGATACCGTTTCGCTCGTCTTGTTTGACGATAAGGGGCAGCTGCTGCTCGATTTGCCGAATGTGGAATTAAAGGAAACGCTGCAAATTACAGAGGAAGGCTGGTTCCGAAGCGCACTCGATACGGCCGGCCATTTGTCGATCTCGCTGCCCCATGTGCAAAATTTCTACAAGCAGCAATACCGGTGGGTCGTGTCGATCAGCAAGAGCATCACGGTGTGGCATAACGGCAAGCAGGTGGATGGCGTTTTGCTGATGGATGTGAACTTTAATACGATCGACGAACTTTCGGAGCGGATCAGCTTGGGACAGAAAGGGTACGTATACATGCTGGATGAGTCGGCCGGCAACATCGTGTATCATCCGCAGCTTGAACTTATTTATGCAAATCTAAAGGATGAGAACGTAGAGCTTGCGCTTAAGCATACCTATGGCAGCTTTATTGATGAATCCGCAGAGGAAGCAAAAATGATAAGCGTGCAAACGATCGGCAACGTCGGTTGGAAGGTTGTGGGCGTATCCTACATGGACGAGGCGATGACGACAAGCTGGGAGCTGAACCGGTCGATGTCCAAGCTGCTCATCGCTTTAGGACTCATTGTATTCTTATTGTCGAGCATGGTGGCCCGGCGGATTTCGAGACCGATCAAGCGGCTTGAGCTGTCCATGAAAAGCGTGGAGCGCGGCGATTTCGATAAGACGGTCAGCGGCGAGGGGCCGCTTGAAATCAAGCATCTAGCGGATCGTTTTAACATTATGATCGGCACGATCAAGCAATTGATGAACCGAATCGTAACGGAGCAGGAGAGTAAGCGGAAGTATGAGCTGGAGGCGCTGCAGGCGCAAATTAATCCGCATTTTCTGTACAATACGTTAAATACAGTCGTGCGGATGGTCGGCATGAACAAGAACGAAGAAGTTATTACAACGATTACCGCGTTGTCTAAGCTGTTCCGGATCAGTATTGGAAAAGGGAAGAGTTTAATAACGATTGACGATGAAATGGAGCATGCACGAAACTATTTAGTTATCCAACAAATGCGCTTCAAAAATAAATTCGAATATTCCTTTGATTTGCAGCAGGAGGCGCTGTCTCATTCGACTTTGAAGTTAATCGTACAGCCGCTGATCGAGAATGCGCTCGTGCATGGAATCGAGCCCTCGGTCGATAAAGGCCATATTGCCGTATCGGCAAAGCTTGAAGGCAGTGAGATTGTCATTCAAATCAAGGATAACGGGCTGGGGATGCCGGAGGAGCGGCTGCAAAAAATCTTATCGGGAACGGTCGTTAGCTCTAAAGGATCGGGCGTAGGCGTCATGAACGTACAGGAGAGAATCCGACTTTATTTCGGCGATGCTTACGGGCTTCATTTTGAAAGCGAGCTGGAAGTCGGTACAACGGTGACGATCCGTTTCCCTGCTCTAATGCCTGAACAAATAGAGGAAGGGGAGCGGCCCTGATGGTTAAGCATAAAGGAATCATACTGAGCTGGCTGCTCCTCATTGCGGCTGGCTGGTTGCTGTATTCTGCCCTTAATCCCGGCTCTGCACAGCCGAAGCAGGAGGAAACGGGAAAGACGATCCAGCTTATTCTCCGCTCAAGCAAAGGAAACTATTGGCAAAACGTGACGATGGGAGCGCAGGCAGCCGTGAAGGAATTTGGCATTAATCTTCATATATCGGCACCTGCGGACGAAGGGGATATTGATACACAACTCCAAACGGCGATTCAGTCGCTGGAGACGAAGCCCGATGCGATCGTGCTGGGGGCTAATGCGGATTCCGCTTTCGAGCCGTTTCTAATCGAAGCTGCCAAGCGCGATATCCCCGTTATCGCGATTGACAGCCTGCTGACGTCGGGAGAAATTGCTTCTTATATCGGCATGGACAATTATATGGCAGGAAAACGAGCGATGCGAGAGATGTCCGAGCAGCTTGGGGGGGAAGGCGCTGTCGTAATTGCAGCTTATAGCAAAGGCGGCATTAATGGAGGCCTCCGGGAGAAGGGGATCCGTGATGCCGTTAAGCAGTATCCAGGGATCCGGATCGTAGACAGTCAATTTTGCTCGGATGAATACGGGGCTTGCCAGCAAGCGGTTCGTCAGATGATGGACAAGCAGCAGATAGACGGAGTGATGTCGCTCAATACGGAAACTTCGATCGGCGCTGCACTGGAGCTCAAGCGCAGGCAAGCCGGCGAGCGGATTAAGCTGGTCGGCTTCGACAGCTCGCCGGAGCTGCTCGAGCTGCTGCAGGAAAATCAGCTGCAGACATTAATTGTACAAAATCCGTTCAGCATGGGTTATCTGAGCGTCAAGCATGCGCTGGAGGCTGCGCAAGGAAAGGCCGTACCTGAGCGCGTAGAGATGAGTATGGAGCTCATTACGGAGGAAAATATGTTTTGGCTAAAAAATCAGAAGCTTTTATTCCCTGTTGTGCAATAAGGAAAAATAGAATGGGAAACAGATGAGGATATTAATAAAAATGATGAGGATATTACATGTGATTCCCTCGTGAATTACGACATAATGAAGCTGTACTTAATTAATCCACCAGGGGGCCAAAAAGAATGAAAAAGTGGACAGCAGCGCTCGTTATCGGAGCATTAGCAGTTACAGCGGCAGGTTGCGGAAACGCGAATGGAGAGGGCGGTACAAGCGGTTTGCCAAAAGCAGGCGTTGCCATTTATAAATTTGACGATACATTCATGAGCGGTGTGCGTAATGCCATCGAAACAGCGGCAGAAGGTAAAATGGCAGTAGATATCGTAGATAGCCAAAACTCGCAGCCGACTCAAAATGATAAAGTTGATTTGTTTATTACAAAAAAAGTAAAAGCAATGTCGGTTAACCCGGTTGACCGTACAGCGGCTGGCATTATCATCGATAAAGCACAAAAAGCGAATATCCCGGTCGTATTCATTAACCGCGAGCCGCTTGCTGACGATTTGGCGAAATGGGACAAAGCCTTTTTCGTAGGCGCTAAAGCAGAAGAGTCCGGCACAATGGAAGGCGAAATTGTTGCTGAGTACTGGAAAGCGCATCCGGAAGCGGATAAAAACGGCGACGGCGTACTGCAATACGTTATGCTCAAAGGCGAGCCGGGTCACCAAGACGCTGAGCTTCGGACGAAGTTCTCCGTACAAGCGATTCAAGATGCAGGCATTAAAGTAGAAAAGCTTGCTGAAGATACGGCGATGTGGGATCGCGTAAAAGGCCAAGAGAAAATGGCAGCGTTCCTTTCTTCTAAAGGCGACAAAATCGAAGCCGTTCTAGCAAATAACGATGACATGGCGCTTGGCGCAATTGAAGCGTTGAAAGCTGCCGGTTACTTCAAAGACAATAAATTCATGCCGGTTGTTGGCGTAGATGCTACGGATCCGGCACAGCAAGCGTTGAAAGAAGGCACATTGCTTGGTACGGTTCTGAACGATGCGGCAAACCAAGGTAAAGCAACGGTTGAACTGATGAGCGTTCTTGCAGCAGGAGAAACACCGACAAAAGAAAATACAGGCTTCGAAATTACAGATGGCAAGTATGTATGGATACCATACCAAAAAGTAACGCAAGAGAGCAAATAATAACGGTATTAGGATGGATGAACGAGAGCAGGGGATAACGTCACTTGCGTTGCCCCTGTTTTTTTTCGCCCGTTTACGCTAGGCGGGCTCGACAAAAGGAGGCTATACGATGGAAAAGCAGCATCCTTATTTGCTTGAAATGAACGGGATTACCAAGACGTTTCCAGGTGTTAAGGCGCTAGACGATGTAACGCTGAAAGTACGTCCCGGCACGGTTCACGCACTCATGGGCGAGAACGGCGCAGGCAAATCTACATTGATGAAATGCTTATTTGGAATTTACAAGCCGGATGCCGGCGAAATTTTTCTTGATGAACAAAAGGTTGAGATTAAAAACTCGAAGGACGCGCTAAACTACGGCGTATCCATGATCCATCAGGAGCTTCATCCAGTGCCGCAGCGCAGCGTGATGGAAAACATTTGGCTTGGCAGATTTCCGGTAAAAGGCTTTGCTCCTTTCCGGTTTATTGATCATAAAAAGATGCACCGCGACACGGTCAGTCTGTTTGAGGATTTGAACATGGCGATTGACCCGAACCAGCTGGTTGGCGAATTGTCCGTTTCCAAAATCCAATCGCTTGAAATTGCGAAAGCCGTATCGTTTAATTCGAAAATCATCGTCATGGATGAGCCGACCTCCTCGCTGACAGGCAATGAGGTGGAGCAGCTGTTTGCCATTATCAACAAGCTGCGGGCACGAGGCGTTTCTATCATTTATATTTCGCACAAAATGGAAGAAATATTACGAATTTCGGATGATGTGACGATTATGCGTGACGGTAAATATATTGGGACATGGCCGGCTCCTGAGCTGACGATCGATACGATTATTACCCGAATGGTTGGCCGCGATCTGTCGGATCGTTTCCCGGAACGCACGAACAAGCCGGGCGAAGTCATGCTGCGGGTCGAAGGCTTGACCTCACCGCATGCACATTCATTCAAGGATGTATCGTTCGAGCTGCGAAAAGGAGAAATCCTTGGCGTTGGCGGTCTTGTTGGAGCTCAGCGGACAGAGCTTGTCGAAGCGCTGTTTGGACTTCGTTCCGTAAAATCGGGCACCGTCTATAAGGATGGCAAGCCGATCACTATCAAATCGCCGATTGATGCCAAAAAACATAAAATCGCTCTTTTGACGGAAGAACGGCGGGTTACGGGTATCTTCCCAGTCTTGTCCGTTAAGGAGAATACAGCCATTGCCAATCTCGGCATGTACCAGAATCGCTTCGGTTTCCTAAACGAGTCGAAGATGAGAGAAGAAGCAGTAAAGGGCGTCGAGAAATTCAAAACGAAAACGCCGTCTGTCGATCAGCTTATCCGAAACCTATCGGGCGGTAATCAGCAGAAGGTGCTGCTGGCTCGCTGGCTGCTCACGAATCCGGATATTTTGCTGCTGGACGAACCGACGCGAGGCATCGACATTGGCGCTAAATATGAAATTTACAGCATTATTATCGAGCTTGCGAAGCAAGGGAAAAGTATCATTATGATTTCGTCGGAGATGCCGGAGCTAATCGGCATGTCGGATCGCATCATGGTCATGTCGGAAGGTCGCTCAACCGGTATTCTAGAGAGTGATATGGCGACGGAACAAAGTATTATGCGGCTTGCTGCACAGACGGGTTAATGCTGGAGGATTTGAAGGAGGTTAAGACAAATGGATGCTGCTAAAGGCTTAAAAATAAAACATGCATTTTCGCAAAACGCAATCTGGATCGTGCTTGTCGCATTGATCCTCGGAATCGCAATTATCGATGCTAACTTTTTGTCGATAACAACGCTTAGAGATATGTTGGTGCAATCTTCAACTCGGGTTATTATTGCACTGGGAGCTGCTTTTGTACTTATTACTGCAGGGACGGACTTGTCGGCTGGACGCGTGGTCGGACTCAGTGCAGTCGTATCGGCATCCATGCTTCAAATGCCGGATTACGCAAGCAAGTTTTTCCCTAACCTGCCGGAACTGGCGCTGATTATCCCAATTGTTATCGCGATTGTGGTCGGCTTGCTGGTAGGGCTTCTCAACGGTGTAATCGTAGCTAAATTTAACGTTCCGCCTTTCATTGCGACGCTCGGTACGATGGTCGCGGTATACGGCGCGAATTCGCTTTACTTCGATATGCCGCCGAACAACTCGCAGCCAATCGGCGGTCTGCGCAAAGATTTCACGGAAATTGGCACAGGCGCGATCGGCGGCGGTCAATTCTCGATTCCGTATATCGTTCTAATCGCTATTTTTGTAGCTTTTATCGTATGGGTCGTTTTTAACAAAACGCGCCTTGGCAAAAACATGTACGCAATCGGCGGCAACATCCAAGCTGCCCACGTATCCGGGATTAACGTAGCTCGCAACTTGATGTGGATTTATGCCATTGCCGGCGCTTTGTACGGCTTGGCTGGCGTGCTGGAAGCAGCGCGTACAGGCGGGGCTTCGAACAACTACGGTAATATGTATGAGCTTGACGCCATTGCGGCTTGCGTGGTCGGCGGCGTTTCGACGACAGGCGGCGTAGGCCGAGTGAAGGGTATCATCGCTGGTGTTCTCATTTTCACCGTCATCAACTACGGCTTGACTTACATCGGTATCAATCCAAACTGGCAGCTGATTATCAAAGGCTTGATCATCGTCGTTGCCGTTGCATTCGATATCCGTAAATATGTAGCTAAGAAATAATATGCTGAAATGAAGAAGCTGTCCCGAAGGTCGATGACCTAGGGCAGCTTTTTTTGCGCAGGATGGAGGGCGCGGTTTGGACTTCCGGCCGCTGTTGTCTCCCTATTTCTTCGAATATACCGCCGCTTGCGGTAGAAATAGGGAGATAAAGGCGAACGCTGACGCTCCTCCAGTACCAAACCGCTCCACCAGTACAAAAACCCTCAACCAGTACCAGACCGCTCCTTCGTTTCTTCCAAGCGCTTATTCTATTCTTTTATACAGCTGCTATATCACACACCGATAAACAATAGCGGAAGAAGAGGGCGCTAATCTCGCTTGTTTCGAATTTACTAACAAAATAGCGATAAAAGAGGGCGCTAATCTCGCTTGTTTCGAATTACCAACCAAATAGTGGTAAAATATGGCGTTAATCTCGTCGATTTCGGGCTTACCAACCAATTAACAGTAATTATTGGCGCTAATTCTCGCGTTTACTTAAATTAACATGCTCGTAACCCGAAATAACTCCGTTTTTTACCACTAAACGTAATTAGTATCAATTTCCGATGGATTTAGCGCCATATTTTCCTGTTAATTCATACGACGAGTTCCCCACAAGTGAACATGTTAAGGGTGTATAGTGTAACTTCTATTTAAACTTCCCCATCCGCGGTCGAATCGATCGCCTCTGATGACATACCTCCCGTCACACGATCAATATACTTGGCTACGCCATCTTCATCGTTGCTCGCTGCCACCAGCGTGGACAGCGCTTTGAGAGCAGGATGCGCATTGGATACGGCCACTTTTGTTCCAGCTTCCTCAAACATGCCCAAATCGTTGAGATTATCTCCAAACACAGTGACATCTCCGGTCTTGCAGCCCACCAGCTCCGCCCATTGCTTTAGACCTTCTTTTTTATTAGCCTTGCTGTGACTGAATTCTAGAAAGTAGTGGTTCTCGATGTAGGCGTCCTTCATGAGATGGATATGCACCCGGTTACCGAAGCGATGCTCAACCTCAGCTTTTAGCGGTTCGAGCTCATGCAGCAATCCGATATAGGTCACGATTAACGTTCTAAATGAATCCGGGCATTCCAGCCGAGGAAGTTCTCCAAACCGTGGATCGCCCGGACGGCTGTTATAAAAAGATAAATCCCCGGTTCGAATCAGCTTCTCATGCAGCACACGTTCTTTGTCCTCCTCGTCTAGCGCAAACAAAAACGGAATTTGCCCCAGAGCTCTCCCCAGTTCAATAATTTCATTGGTCGTTTTGTTGTCCAGCCAGCAGCCGCCAATGACCTTCATGGATTGGGGATCAAAAATCACAGCGCCATTATACAAAATAATCGGGTATTTCCATGGGATAACGGACACGATTTTATGAGAGCTGATATAGCTTCTTGCCGTCGAGTAGCTGATAACAACGCCTTGTTCCAAGGCATGACTAACGATGTTAATAGTAAACGGTGATAACGAAGCATCGGAATGCAGCAGTGTTCCATCGAGATCGGTTAGAAAATGTTTGTTTCCCAAAAAAAAGGCCCCCTCATTATGTTCATGCTATAGCTATGAAAATTTTTTCATGGCAGCTAAACGGTCGACCAAGCCTTGGCCAGCAAGCGGATGCCTTGATCCATCTCTCTATCCGTCAAGCCTCCGAAACCGAGGTAGATTCTCGGCGCATCGCCATATGCAGCAAACCAATGGCCTCGTTCCATGAACAGCTGCATCGCCCATTGATCGATTCGCGAAGGGCTGGAGAGCGCGTAATGGATCGATTGGAGCTTAGCTGTTAGCTGCAGGGGCACAACCATATAATTCAATCGCAATGCCGGCGTGAAGGCTTTGGAATAGGTTCCAATATAAATAACGGAGCCGTGATCATCTAGGCTTTGCAGCGAAGGAATTGTTTTTCCGGAATATCGAAATTCCCCGTCATAGTCATCCTCGATAATAAAGGCGCTGTTAGTAACCGCCCAGTTCAATAGCAGCTGCCGGGTTGCATAGGGCAAAGGGCTGGCCGACGGCCGATGTGAGGGGGTGACATAGAGCGCCTGGATGTCCTTTTTCGGTAATTCCGCAGCCAGCAGTTCCTGGTTGTGAAAAGGCACAGGGACCGCATCGAAGCCATTCTGCGCAAAGATCGCTCCCACTTGCGCGATACCGGCTGCTTCAACTGCAATCTTACCGCCGCCACCCAAAAGCTTAGCAAGGATTTGAGTGCTGTAGGTGAAACTTGAGCCGATGACGATTTGTTCCGGCAAGCAGTTAACGCCTCTCGCGCGCTTCAAATAGTGGGCTAATTGCAGCCTTAAGCCATATTCGCCCTGTGGATCTCCGTATTGATGGACGCTGCTAATGTGGAGAGACAGCGCGTCATGGAGAACGGATTTCCATGGACGAAGGGGGAAGGAGTCCCCATCTACGGCAAGCAAGCTGAAATCAATTACTTTCTCGTTATGCAGGGGAAGCGGATCAGCATGCCGATGCGCCGGAATATGCTCAATATTAGAAGGCTTAGCCGGTTTTGTCTTGGCGCCTGGGGCAGCTTGCGGATGAATGACAAATAACCCTGCACGCGGCTTGCTGTAGACAAAACCCTCTTCGAGCAGCATATGATAGGCCGTTTCAATGGTTGTTTTACTCAGCTTGGTTTGTTCACGGAGAGAGCGGATAGACGGCAATTTAGTGCCATCCTGAAGAGCGCCATCCTGTATAAGTCCTCGAATATGCTGATATAAGGTCAAATATAAGGGGAGATGATCATCCCTGGGCAGTAGTAGTTCCATTCTCATTACTCGCAGTCTGACCCTTAAATTAAGTGCATATCTGACACTTCGTCAGGGGTCAATCCTAGTATATGCTTTGACAAAGGCTTACATCAATCATCTACTACGATAAGGGGGCAGGGAGAATATGACCAAGATAAAAGGTACCATTGAAGAAAGATTAACGAAATTAGGCATTGTGCTTCCGCAGGCAAGCGATCCGGCAGCAAACTATGCGAACTATGTATTTTCGAGCGGACTGCTTTTCGTTTCAGGAAAAGGACCGGCTGCTAAGGTGAAAGGCAAGCTTGGCCGTGAGTTTTCGACAGAGGAAGGTTATCAGTTTGCAAGGCAGGCTGGGGTAAAGGTTCTCGCAGTATTGAGAAATGCTTTGGGCGATTTGGAAAACGTGAAGCAGGTTGTGAAGGTCCAAGGCTTTGTGAATGCTGATCCGCTCTTTGAGGAGCATCATAAAGTGCTGAACGGCTTCTCTGATCTAATGCTGGAGGTATTCGGCGATAAGGGTCTTCATGCCCGGTCGGTCTTGGGCGCAAATTCATTAAGGGGGCAGCTGCCCGTCATCGTCGAATCCGTATTTGAGGTTGCGATGGATGGACGATTGCCAAGCGCTGCTGCGAAAGGTTCCTCTATTTCAATTTATTGACGTTGCATTTGCCTTCACATTCCCTTAACATTAGTGTTTAGATTAGCCGTCATGACATGACGGTTATTTTCTATTGCACGCGAGCATGTCTCATTTAAGGAGTGAAGGGGCTTGGAACGGATTTCGAAACATTACGGCCGATCACCGTTTATCGTTATATTCATCATGATGATGCTGAAAATGCTGCTTTTCCGCCATTTTGTTTTTCAAGGCATTCAGGCGGATCGCTTGCTGACGGATGCGGCGGCCATATTGACTCTGCTGCTGATTGTTGAACTGGTTACCTCCGCAAAATGGAGGGGAGCGGTATATGGCACGCTGAATGCGGTGCTGTCGCTGCTGTTATTTGCTTCTACGGTCTATTTCAGCTATTACGGGACCGTACCTACCTACACCGCGCTGCATGGCCTTGATCAGGTGCTGCAGATTCGGACAAGCGTAGGCTCAATTATTCAAGCTTCTTATTATATCTATTTTATAGATGTGATCATCCTTGCGGTCATCGCCATCGTTAACCGTATTAAAGGTTTACGCAGCGAAGGACGCAAACGGATCGCAAGACCGAGGATTACAGCCGTTGCGGTTATCCTGTGCGCAGCCATATCGGGCGGATATATTTGGTCGGGCAGCGCTATTCCGAATGAGATCGTTCAAGCCGAGAGCCTGGGCTTTCTCGATTATCAGGTAGCGTCAGCCATTAAAGCGAACAAGGAACAAGCCGCGCTCAGAAACGGAAGTGTGGAAGAAACGGCAGCTAGCGCAGATGCGCTTCAGGTCACTTATTTTGATCAAGCCGGCACTGCAGTCGAAGCGGGAAGCCCTAATTACTTCGGTTTTGCCAAAGGCAAAAACGTCATCGTCATTCAATTGGAGGCGTTCCAAAATTTCGCGATTAATCTCTCGGTGGGCGGGAAGCCGGTTACTCCGGTGCTGAACGATTTGGCGAAGAAGAGCTTCTATTTCCCGAATTTCTTTCAGCAAATCGGGCAAGGCAACACATCGGATGCCGAATTTATGTCAAACACCTCCATCTATCCAACCGGCGTCATTGCCATGTCTACGGGTTATAGCGATAAGGTGCTGCCAAGTCTTCCTAGACTGCTGGGGGAACAGGGGTACGAAACCAATACTTTCCACATCAATGATGTGACATTCTGGGATCGCAACCGGATGTATCCTGCATTAGGATTTGCGAAATACTATGATAAGCCGTCATTTAAAAATGATCATTTTAATTCCTTCGGCGCCTCCGATGAGGAGCTCTACAAGGTTGGCCTAGAAAAGCTTCAAGCGCTGAAGCAGCAAAATAAACCGTTTTACGCGCAGTTCGTAACCGCAGCAAGCCATCATCCGTTCAAGGTGCCAAGCGGGCAGCAGCGGATTGCGATGCCGGATTCCCTGCAGGATACGCAGCTGGGCGACTATTTAACGTCGCTTAATTACACAGATTATGCTCTTGGTGAATTTATTGAAGGGCTCAAAGCAAGCGGCATATGGGACAATACCGTTTTGGTTGCTTACGGCGACCATTCCGGCTTGCAGGCGAAGGACAATGATCCGGCATGGGTCAGCGAGCAGCTGGGCATAAACTATGACGGGGAAGTCAGCCGCTTCAACATCCCGCTGTTTGTCCATGTGCCAGGCGCGGAAGGCAAGGTTGTCGATCAGGTAGGCGGCCAGGTAGACATTATGCCAACGCTCTCTAATTTGCTCGGCGTATCCTTGAAGGACGAAGGGTATACCGCATTCGGCCACGATTTGCTGAATAGCTCTCACAATGTCATTGGCATGAGATATTATCTGCCAACCGGCTCGTTTTTCAACAATGACATTTTGTTTGTTCCAGGCAAAGGCTTTGAGGACGGAAGGGCGATCGATATTAGGACGAAGCAGCCCGTGGCCGAGTTCAGCCAATACCGGGCGGATTACGATTATATCTTGGAGCTGATGAAGCTTTCGGATGATTATGTCCGTTTGCTGCCGAAGCGAGCGCCATAAAAGCAGCGCAAATGCCCCTTGTCCGCTAGGACGAGGGGCGTTTTTTCGTTTATTAGAAATTATAAGCTTTAATGGCGGGTAGCAATGAGTTAATATGGATATAGCTACATTTAATTATTCAATTCCAATAAACGTAAGGAATCGATGAGACATGCGAATTGGTTTTTTTGATTCAGGGATCGGCGGGCTTACCGTTCTGGCCGAAGCGCTTCGGAGGCTCCCTGATAAGGATTTTCTTTATATGGCGGACACGCTGCATGTCCCCTACGGCACGAAGGCCGAGGAGGACGTGAAGGCTTATATTTTCGATACGGTCGGCATGATGATGAACGAGGGCATAGACGCGTTGGTCGTAGCCTGCAACACAGCGACCAGCATTGCCATAAACGATTTAAGAGAGCGTTACTCGCTTCCCATTGTCGGCATGGAGCCTGCGGTGAAGCCGGCAGTGGAAATGAACCGCGCGACGGGCAAAAGGGTACTCGTCTTCGCAACGCCATTAACGCTTAAGCTGCCCAAATATTATGCGCTCGTTTCCCGCGTGGATGACATGGGCATCGTGGATTCGCTTCCTCTGCCGGAGCTGGTGCATTACTGCGAATCGCTGCAATTCGATAAAGCGGTCATGAATGAATATTTTCTCTCAAAGCTTGCAAGCTATAATTTGAACGATTACGGCATCATTGTACTTGGCTGTACGCATTACCCGTTTTATAAGGATATATTAAAGGAGCTGCTGCCGTCTCATATTGAGATCGTAGACGGCAACGTGGGAACCGTGAAGCGGCTGTCAGCCTTGTTGAGCCGATACGGCGTCGCGGGCGGCCGCGGCGGCAGCGGAGATGTGCGGTTTATGTGCTCTGGCCAGGAGCCGGCGTATATCGTGAAAATGCAAAAGGCCCTCGCCTTTTTGCGTGAAAGGGACGCGTTAACGGAGACGCTCCCAACCTAAAACCACATGAATAGGGGCGTGTTAAAGGCTTTAGCCTTTAACACGCCCCTATTTTCATTTGTAGAGATGGTGAGAGCGGTAGGATGTCCTTTATATTCAGTGAATTTTTTTACATACTGCTAACTTCATTGCCTGTTCTCCCGCGATAGGCATGTGAATGGGGATGAGTGCCGTTAATCGTGGTATATCCTTCAAATAAATGATAGTGCCCTCCACCGGGAATAGCGATTGCTGGACCGGTCGTTCCCTGAATAAGGTGGGTATGGCCGTTATTCGGTGAAGTGACAGTTTGATATCCATGTACATGAGGCACCCCGGTAGGTGCAGGCGCGGTCCAACTCGCATATTGATGAGAATGTCCGTCATCGATGGAGGTTTCACCGGAAAAGGCATGAACATGGACAGGGTTTCCATTCCAAGACGTTATATATAGCTTATGCGAATGATGGCTATCATCCTCTTCGGAAGATCCCATCACAAATCCGGTAACAGGGATATACATTTTTTGCTCCCTTCCTAATGAGTTAGTTACGGAATTAGTCTATGAAGAACCATGTTTGTCAGGAAGCGGCTAAAGCCCATAATGAAAACAATGATGGGGGCTTCGTTAGAACCCCTCTCTCTCCTTATGATGAAAATAATTGTGGGGATATTTGTTAATAATAAGCAGTGATTATTAACAGAGGGGATGATTACTTGAAATACTTGAAAAATAGAAACCTAAAATCATCGGAATCGGGAACCCTTACCCTTGAGTTAAGATCAGGAGAAGTTGAAGGAAAAATCGCTCAAATTCAGGAACATTTATCTCATACTGAGGACCTGAAGATTCAAATGCATGTATTTAACAACCAAGCATGCGCATTGTTATATTTAGAAGCACTTGTAAACATTGAGTTAATTCAAACCAGTATTATTAAACCTTTGCTGGAATCAAACGCTGGAGATATTGAACTTTTCGTAAATTCAATCGAAGTCGCGAAATCATCAAATGTTGTTCAAATAGGGAAATTTTTACTTGATGGATTTTGCGTTGCTGTCATGGGGAATGATGCAGCCGCAGTCATGATGCCAGTCGCACAATCGCAAGGCCGATCAATCGAAGAACCCAGGACCGAACAAATTATTAAGGGATCTCATGAAGGTTTTATCGAAAGTTTAAGCACTAATATTTATTTGCTCCGCAATCGAATCAAAAGTCCAAAATTGAAGGTGAAGTACTTCACCTTGGGAAGTGTCACGAATACGAATGTAGCTATCATTTATATGGATAACATTGCCGATCCCAAAATCGTTGAGGAATGTTTGAAAAGGATTTCGGCTATTGACCTCGACTATTTGTATTCCGTTGGCAACATTGATGAGATGATCGAAGAACACCCATTTTCTCCTTTTCCGCAAACGATACAGACCGAAAGGCCTGATCGGGCAGCTGATTACCTAATTGAGGGGAAAATCACTGTAGTTATTGACGGCAGCCCAAGTGTTTTGGTTCTGCCTATTACTTTTTTTTCGTTTTACCAATCCCCGGATGATTATAACAGCCGTTGGCTAATAGGTTCATTTTACCGGTACATTCGTTTAATTAGTTTTATTGTGGCCATTTGTTTACCAGCGATCTATATTGCGATCGTGTCGTACCATTCCGAAGTGCTTCCTATCGGAATTCTATATTCTGTTAAGGTTTCTTTAACCTACGTTCCATTGCCGCCTATCTTGGAGGCACTCCTTATGCAAACCATCCTTGAATTGCTGAAAGAGGCAGCGATCCGATTACCTTCACCTATAGCCCAAACGATTGGTATTGTCGGGGGGTTAGTCATAGGCACGGCCGTAGTGGAAGCCCAACTGGTTTCTCATACGATGATTGTCGTCATCGGATTGACGGCGATTGCTTCTTTCGCAACCCCTTTAAACGAGTTTGGAACCAGCTTAAGAATTTTGGGCTTTCCAATCATGCTTGCCGCAGCTTTGTTTGGTTTTTTCGGAATTTCCATCATGATGATGGTCATCTTCATTCACCTATGCAAGATAGAGACTTTGGGAATACCTTATTTCACACCATTTGGTCCTTTTTACGACAAGGAAAGTTTTAAAGATATTTTCCTAAGACTTCCGATATGGACGGTTAATAAAGACTCGCAAAACGGTAAAACCAGTCCTTTAAAACAGTTATTTTTCGGTAGGTGGAAACGAAATTGAATAGTACGATAAACAGATCCCAATTGTTTTTCTTGATCATCAAAACACAAATTGGAATAGGCCTCTTATCCTTGCCTTCAAAAATACAAAGTTCGGCTAAAGGTGATGCATGGATCTCGGTTCTTGTGGCTGGGGCGGCCATTCAGCTATTGCTTATCGTATATTGGCAGCTGCTTAAAAAATATCCCAACCACACCTTAAGTGAAATTACGGTACGAGTTTTTGGAGCTTATATAGGCAAAACTCTAAACCTCATTTATTATGTTTTTTTTACGCTCTTTTCGTATTAATTGTTGCTAATATGGGCATCCTGTATAATAGATAGATAATTTATACAGGGGCGATATATAAATGGATTGGTTAAATGTTTACGAAGCTTTCGAAGACTTGCCGAAAAGTGAGAAAATGCGGCTGTTTGATGCGATAAAGGATTCCATCTTCCCCGGGCCCAAAACGCCCGTAGACGCGTTCACAAAAGAGTTACGGGAATCTCGCTTTAGCAACGGTGTCGCATGTTTACACTGCGGCAGCGTTTGTGTGAAACGAAATGGAAAGTACCGTTCTCGGCAAAGATATCTTTGCAAAGACTGCGGTACGACGTTCAACGATGCCACAGCTACCCCGATTGCAGGTACGCGTTATCCTGACAAGTGGAAAAAATATTTCGAATACATGGTACAAGGATTAACGCTGCCCAAAATCGCCAAGAAGCTGGACATCCACATCTCAACCGCGTTTTACTGGCGGCACAAAATCCTAAATGCCATCCGTAGCCTGGATGTCCGTAAACTTCAGGGCATCGTCGAATCCGATGAAACGTTCTTCTTGGAGTCCCTAAAGGGCAAGAAGAAGATTACGCATCGGAAGCCTAGAAAAAGCGGCGGAAAATCGAAAATGCGAGGTATTAGTCATGAACAAGTCTGTGTCGTCGTTGCCGTTGACCGCACGAATGGCGTTGTCTCCAAAGTGGCGGGCAAGGGTCGCGTAACGGCAAAGGAACTTGATGCCGTACTCGGCAAAACTATCGCACCAAAATCGCAACTTTGCACTGATTCCGCTCGGAACTATAAGCTATTTGCATCAAAGTCGAACATCGAACACCATGCCGTTAATTTGCGGAAAGGCATTTTGATACGTAAAGGCATCTATCACATTCAACACGTAAATGCCTATCACGCGAGGCTAAAAACTTGGGTTCGCAGGTTCAACGGCGTTGCGACGAAATACTTAGATAACTACTTGTTTTGGTTTCGCTTCCTGGAGCTTCACAAAAAGCTTGATGAGGCAGAAATTCAAAATGTGATGTTGCTCGATTCTTGCAAGAAACCGAACTGGAGTACCGTGCAAACTTTCAGAACGGCATAGCTAAATCTGGAGTTGATGTAAATGAAGGTTACGTTTACGAGAAATCTACCTAGAACAGAAAGTTACATTTCCTCGAAAAAGGATGTTAAAGCTTTTCTAGGTCACTACGAAATGCTTACTGTTAATTTTGGCTTGCGTAGAAAGTTCGAGTTTGATTCAAGGTGCTCAAACAAGCCTAAAGTTGCAGGTCCAGTAGTTGTTTCTGTTTCAATTAATCGTTCAAGAGAGATTATGGTTTCTTTTTACCCCGTTTCTCTCTCAGATTTACCAGTCGATGCTGTTATGGAATTTCATGGGAACACTCTTCAAGCCATCAGCAAATGGATTGATGAAACAGTTGGGAAACCAGAGACGGCAATCGTTGGAGTTGAGCAATTAATCGTAGCTATTGAAGGAGAACAAATAAAATTTCATCAAACAGTATTTCTTTAACTCGAATATCTAACTATTTCGTTGCAAGAGGACTCTATTAATCCATGTATTTAGCAACAATATTTACGAAAAGAGCGTTTTTTTATTCTCATAGCGGGTTACGCGAGTACGCTCTATGTCCAATTGGTTCAAACTTGGATGCTCTCAATGACACCCGGTTGGGTTCTCCTCCTGCTCATCATAGGGACAGGCTTATATTTGGCACTTGAAAATTTGCGTGTCATTGCAAGATTTTTTGTATTAACATCTGTACTATTCGGGTTGTTGATCTTGATCAGTTTTTTAAACTTTAATAATGATATGCAAGTTTCTAATATTTTGCCGATAGGCGAATCAGGTTTTGTGCAAATTTTAAAGGGAAGTGAAAAAACTTTTTTTTCAATGCTCGGTTTTGAAGTGATCCTATATTTCTTTGCACAAGTTCAAGGCAATCACAAAGGTATGCTTCGTGTTGTCTCTTTAGCTAATTGTTTTGTCACATTATTTTATGCTTATTTTGTTTTCATTTGCCTGATTGGATTTAGTCCTAAAGTATTAGAACAAGTGAATGAACCGGTTTTGTATATCTTAAAAGGGTTATCTTATCAGCTGTTTGACCGCATGGATCTAATCTTTTTAACCATTTGGATTGTTCCAATGACCGCGACCATCGTTTCTTATCTATGCATAGCCGGAAAAAGTCTAACAACAAATCAAAGTTCTTACCGAAGGCTTGTGTGGATCAGCGGCTTGCTTGTCTATCTCATAGGGTGGTATTTATCCACTTTGGAAAATATTGATTTTTTCTATAAATGGATGCAATATGGATACCTTATTATGATTGCACCCTTGCCAATTTTGTTGTTGCTGGTGTCCTTTTTTCTAAAAAATAATGAAAAGGTTGGGTCAGCTTGAGAAAAAAATGTTTTCTTGCGATCTGTATAGGATTATTTTCAATGACCCTTACGGGGTGTTGGGACCTTCAATTGTTAATTAAGAAAAAAATGATAAACGGGATTAGCTTTGATGCTGCTAAAGATGGCAAATTGGTTGGGACTGTTAGTGCGGTCATCCTGAAGAGTAAAGGCAGCGGACAATTCGAAGTGAAGACTGAAGAATTTCAAGCAACCGGGGACTCCGTTTTTAATGTTGGTTCTACTGTTGACAGTATGCTTCCAGGCACCATAGAAGCAAGCAAAACTCATGTTTTAATCATCGGGGAAGATTTAGCAAAGCGTGGCATTATGTCCCCTTTGGAGTTTTTTTACCGGTATCCTAAAGGTTATCTGGCATCGAATGTTCTAATAAGCAAGGGACTAGCTTCAGAAGTTTTATCTTTTGAAACTACAGAAAGTAGTCCTGCCGCTTATAGTATTAAACAAATGGTTGATGGATCGGTAGGCAAGACGATTGTTCCGAAGCAAAATCTGTTCACCCTATGGAGTCAAATCACTGACCCGGGTGTTGATGCGGTTCTGCCCATGATACATAAAACGAAAAATAAAGCTTTAGTCGTGGATAGCATCGCATTATTTGATGGAACTAAATTTACCGGAGCGTCATTGTCTCGTGACGAAAGTACAATATTATTGCTTTTAATGGATAAGCTAAACAAACATGCATTCATGGATATACCACTAAAACAGAGCTCTGAAGAGAGCAAGTTTAAAGAAATGACCGTTAATATGATTACTTTTGAAGTTCGGAAAGTAAAGAGGTCATTTAAAGTGTCTGCAAGAGAAAACACTGAAGAAATCGAATGTTCATTAAAAGTTGACCTTTATGGTGCGATTAGCAGCTACCCATCCAATATGGGGCGAAAAATCGATCGCGTGCAGTTAAATCAGGAAATAGCCGCAATCTTGAACGAACAGGCAGCAGAAGTTGCAAGCAAATTGCAGAAAGCGAATTGCGATGCTCTCGGAATCGGCAGAAAACTGAGAGTTAACCATTCGAACCTATGGAAAAACATCGATTGGAATAACAAGTACAAGGAAGTGAAGTTGAAGCCAAGTATTCAAGTTCATATTACAAGTACAGGCGTTATCCAATGAGCAAGACTTAGAGATCTTCCATTGTGAGCAGAACCGGACAATGGTCGCTCCCCAAAATGTGACAGTCGATCTGCGCGTCGATAAGCTGCGGGCCGAGTCTTGCCGAGGCTAGGAAGTAGTCAATCCGCCAGCCCACGTTTCGCTCGCGTACCTTCGGCATGAAGGACCACCAGCTGTATACTTCGGAACGATCAGGATAGAAATGCCGGAACGTATCGAGGAAGCCGCCCTCCAGAAGCTCCGACATTTTGCCGCGCTCCTCCAGCGTAAACCCTGAGTTTCCGAGATTCGGCTTCGGATGTTTTAGATCGATTTCCTGATGCGCGACATTCAGATCGCCGCAAACGATCACAGGTTTCACGGCGTCAAGCTCCTGAAGGTAGCCACGGAACCGGTTTTCCCATTCCAATCGGTAATCCAGCCGCGACAAATCGCGCTTTGCATTTGGGGTGTACACGTTAACCAGATAAAAGCCTTCGAATTCAAGCGTAATGACGCGGCCCTCAGGCTCCGAGTTTTCCTCAATGCCGTAGTGGACGGAGAGGGGCTTTATTCTTGTGAAGACAGCCGTGCCGGAGTAACCCTTCTTCACGGCGTAGTTCCAATATTGCGCGTATTCCTCGCCAAGCTCCATGCTGATCTGGCCTTCTTGCAGCTTCGTCTCCTGCAGGCAGAAAATATCTGCGTTCGTTTCTTTGAAGTAATCATAAAAGCCCTTCGTTACGCATGCTCTTAAACCATTTACATTCCAAGATACCAGCTTAATCATGATCTATCTCCTTGCGACCTGAATCGTTTTTTACTAGTTTATCATAGATTCGGCCGCGAATGGCTGTCATCGACCGGCAGCAGCCTTTTGGAGGCCTTCCTGCGAATGATATATTCGATGACGAGCAGATTAGGAACCCAGCAAAGCCAAGCCACGACAAGGTAACCCGACTCAAAATCCCCCAATAGCATGACAAGCGGCGCAAGCCAAATGCGGAGGGTAACACCCGCAAACGTCAGCGCGTAGCTGCGGAGCATCCATTCGCGATGGGCTTTGGCGTCCTTGGCCATAATTTTGCGCAAGCCGATCCATGTCGTTGCTACCCATAGAACATCCAACGTAAAGAAACCAAGTCCCGAAATCCAGCCGCCTGTTGCGAAAAAGGATAAATAGATGCCGACAATGCCGCTCACAGCTATCGAAAGGACATAGACATAGCCCAGCCTTTTATGCAGTCGGCCTCTAGGTTTGGACGGCTTTTGAAAAATTTGAAAGGGACCTATGACCAACGCTAGCACAGCCGTTACGATATGAATGTAAAGCACGTAGACCCAAGGCGTCAGCTGGAAATCCGGCTCTTGAAGCTTAGCGGCAACGAGTCCGGCATCACTGGCTTTAAATAAGCTGTACTGCACAAGCGCATAACCGGCTATCGCAAAAGCTAAGAAAAACACGAGCGCACGATTGATCTTTTTTCCCATAATGAATATCACACTCTCTTTGTTTGGGATTTAATTGATAGGTGTTCAATAAAAGTCAAGCGTAAACGGCTGACGCCGTCATTGCGGCAAAAGCTCGTTTCGCGTTGAAATATAAGCATAGTATAAGGATGAAATTTATAGTTTCTTATATTTTTAAAAAATTAGTGCAGGCCGCGCAGCAGCAGCTGCACATGCATGTAGGCCAAAGTGGAGACTTCTTCAAAGGATTGCGTGCTCGAAATAAAAAAGCTGACAAAGCCGTGAAGGGAGAGGAACAGGATCCAGATCATAGCACCGTTTTCAGCATGCTCCGGATTGATTGCGAGCAGGGACTCCTTAACTGCCTTTGCGAATTTCTCATAGCTTTCCGTCTTCGGCTTCATGGTGTAGCAGTCCAGATCTGGCTGCTGGATGAGAAACATCAGCTCGAACGATCGTTTGTTCTCAAGCCCAAACCGGATAAAGGCGATAAAGATCATCTCCAGCTGTTCTTGGCCGGTAATGGGCGATTGACTGACAGTATCATCAAGCAGTGCATTGAGCATTTCAAAATCCGCCGCCGTCATCGCGCTGAACAAATCCGCTTTTTCGCGAAAATGGTAGTAAAGCGATCCCGGCGAATAGCCAAGCGACTTTGCGATTCCGCGCATGGATACGTCACGGTAGCCAAGCAGCGAGAACTGTTCTCTTGCGGTCTCCAGTATTCGTTCCTTGCTAAGCTCCTGATCAACAGCCTTACGTGGTGTCATGAGATTAAATTCTCCTTTTTTGAACATTGTTCAATAAAAAGTTACCATATTCTTCATATTATTGTCAACGGTCCAATGAAAGCTTGGACAGGTCGCCCCGGAGAGTGTATCCTATTTTTATCCAGATCATCAAGGAGGACGTATGTTCAAGCTCAAAACCTATTTAAGAAAGCCGCAAAGCCGGATTGAAGCCGAGTTTGGCCATGATTTGGAACGGTATCAACGAGTGTATAAAAACGAACGCGAGAAATTTTATATTCCTATTGATGACGATAATGCCGCGAGTATTATAGATTGCGAAAAGTTTGATGTTAACTATTTTTCAATGATCATAGTCATTCAATATAACGGCGCAAACGTAGTCGAGCTCGACAACCCGCCTATTTCGGGTACGTGTCTTTGGTTTGACTATTTAGCAATGATAGAACGCTATCTAGCGAATCAATATGCGGAGGGACTCTATGGCATCGATTACTTCGAGATGCAAATGAAAGCATGCAGAAAGGACGAAATGGCGTTTAGCATCTATTTAGCCCATAACAAGGAAAGATTCGTGTATGCCGTGCTGCCCCAAAAGGCGTTTATCAAAGCATTGCTGCATGAGCTGCAGCATATTTGGGGGAGATTGCATGAGCTGGGCGCGTTTGAGAGGGAAGCTTTAAGGAATAAGAAGCATGCCTTTCTCGGAGAGGAAACGAGCATTCGCATTCAGGAGTGCTTGCGCAAGTTGGATCAATAAGCCATGCAGAGCAGGAAGGGGAACAACATGAGCAAGACCAAGAAAATGAATTCATTAAGCCATTATCGGATGATGCTGAGCCGCTATCTGCTTCCGCGGAAAAAAACGTTAGCCGGGCTCGCGCTGCTGCTATTTGCCTCGATTTTGCTGCAGCTGGTTAATCCTCAAATTATTCGCTATTTCATTGATACTGCGCAATCAGAAAATGCCTTGCAGCCGCTTTATTATGCAGCTGCGATGTTTATCGGCTTCTCGCTTGTTCAGCAGCTCGTATCCGTCATCGCCACCTATGTGAGCGAGAATCTCGCTTGGCAAGCGACAAACCAGCTGCGCGGAGATCTTGCCGAGCACTGCTTGAGACTGGATATGTCGTTTCACAAATCGAATACTTCCGGATCAATTATTGAGCGCGTCGACGGGGATGTGAATGCGCTCGCGAATTTTTTCTCCAGCTTCATCATTCATTTGGCGGGCAATCTGCTGCTTATGCTGGGCATTATCGTTTTATTATTTCGGGAAAACGTGCTGATCGGCGCAGGCATGCTTCTATTTGTAGCATTCGCTATGTTTGTCATTCAATGGATTCGCAAATTTGCCGTGCCCGTATGGGCCAAGTGGCGGCAAATCAATGCTGAGTTTTACGGTTTTATCGGCGAGCATTTGGAGGGAACGGAGGATACGCGGGCAAACGGTGCAACCGGGTTCGTCATGAATCGATTCTATTCGCTGCTGCGCCGAATGCTGCCGCTGCGGAGAAGGGCGTTTCTTGGCTTCTCCTCCATGTGGATTACGACGATCATTGTGTTTGCGCTGGGCAACGCGATGGCTTTTGCGATTAGCGCCTATCTCTGGAAAGCAGGCAGCATTTCAATCGGGACCGTCTATTTAATTTTTTATTATACGGAGCTTTTAGCGAAGCCAATTGAAAAAATCCGGACGCAAATCGAGGATTTGCAAAAGGCGGATGCCAGCCTGCTTCGGATTCGCGAGCTGCTGGCTACGGTTCCGAGAATCGAGGATGGGCCAGGAGCGAAGCTGCCGGCTGGTCCGCTTGCCGTAGAGTTGGATGCGGTTACTTTCGGCTATGATGAATATCCGACGCTTGAGGAGCTGCAGCTTCATGTCAAGCCGGGCGAGGTGCTTGGGCTGCTTGGACGAACGGGAAGCGGGAAGACGACGCTGGCGCGATTGCTGCTGCGCTTCTACGACCCGCAGCAGGGCAGTATTAAGCTGAGCGGAACAGATATTAGGGAGTGCAAGCTCATAGAGCTGCGATCCAGGGTGGCGCTTGTCACGCAAAACATCGAAATTTTGCAGGGCAGCGTAAGAGATAACCTGACCTTCTATGACGATAGCATCCCGGACCAAGACATCATTCTAGTTCTGCGCGAGCTGGGACTGCGAAGCTGGTATGACTCGCTGCCTGACGGGCTGGATACGCCGCTCGCTTCGGGCGGCGGCAGCTTGTCGGCAGGCGAGGCGCAGCTGCTAGCTTTTGCGAGGGTTTTCCTTACAGACCCCGGCCTTGTTATTCTTGACGAAGCTTCGTCGAGGCTTGATCCGCTGACGGAATTTCGGATGGAGCAGGCGATCGGCAGGCTGCTGAGCAACCGCTCCTGCATTATCATTGCGCATCGTTTAACTACGGTGCAGCGCGCAGATCAGATTGTGATTTTGGAGCAAGGACGCATTGTTGAAAGCGGATCTCGGATAAAGCTGGCCGCTGATCCAGCGTCCAGGTTCAGCAGGATGCTTGCGGCAGGGCTTGAGGAGGTGCTGGTATGAGTACATTTACATACATGTGGCGTTTAATATGCTACCGGCCGGGCTGGTACATCACCAATGCGCTCGTCTGGACGGTTATTTATCTGATGCCGATTTTTCCGGGGCTCATTACGAAGGCATTTTTCGATTCCCTTACGATCAATTCAGCTGCCGGCTACGGCACATGGGGCTTAATCGCACTCTTGATTGGGGCCGCCCTCGCCCGCAGCGCTACGGTATTGATCGGTTTTATTACGGATGTTAACTTTCGTTTCCGAATGGGCATGCTGCTGCGGCGAAATTTATTGGAGCATATCTTGAAGGAGCCGGGAGCAAGGGCGATTCCATGCTCGCCGGGCGAAGCGATCAGCCATTTCCGCGATGATGTCGATCAGTCGGAGGAGGCGGTAAGCTGGTCCGTCGATGTGTTCGGCATGACCTGCTTCGCGGTCGTGTCTTGCTTTATCCTCATTCGAATAGATGCGCAAATGACGATGCTGGTGTTTTTGCCGCTTGTTATCGTGGTTATTGCCGCGCAGCTCGCTACGACTCGGCTGCAAAAGTATCGCTCGGAAAGCCGCGATTCTACGGCCAAGGTTACCGGGGCAATCAGTGAAATGTTCGGCAGCGTGCAGGCTATTCAAGTCGCAGGCGCGGAGAAACGTGTCATGTCTAGATTCAGGCAGTTGAACGATAATCGCCGCAAAACGATGCTGAAGGATAAATTGATGACTGAGGTGCTGGACTCGATTTTTTCCAATTCAGTCAATCTGGGGACGGGACTCATTCTGCTGCTTGCCGGGCAAAAAATGCGCGGTGGAGAATTTACGGTAGGGGACTTTTCATTATTCGTCTATTATCTTACCTTCGTGACACAGTTTATTTCTAACTTCGGCAAATTTCTGACCTATTTCAAACAAATGACGGTGGCTCTTCTGCGTTTGACCGGCATTTTGCAAGGGGCGCCGGCTCAGGTGCTGACGGTTGCGAACAGCCTCCATTTGAAGGGGGATGCGGCGGGTAAACCAGCTGCGGCAACGTCGTATGAAGCTGAAAAGCTTGAGCGGCTGGAAGTAAACGGTTTGACCTATACTTATCCAGAAACTGGAAGGGGCATCACGGCCGTTGATCTTAAGCTTACGCGCGGCTCCTTTACGGTCATAACCGGGCCGATCGGGTCGGGAAAAACGACGCTTGTGCGGACGCTGCTTGGGCTTCTGCCTCAAACCGGCGGTACGGTACGCTGGAATGGCCATGAGGTGCAGGACCCCGGCTCATTCTTTATTCCTCCGCGGAGCGCTTATACGGCTCAGGTACCTAGGCTTTACAGCGATACGCTGCGCGAGAATATATTGCTCGGCCATTCGGATCAGGACGGCCAGTTGGAAAGGGCGCTGCATACTGCTGTGCTGGAGGATGATCTTGGGCATTTGCAAAATGGTTTGGACACGGTCATCGGCCCGCGCGGCGTGAAGCTGTCCGGCGGCCAGGCGCAGCGAACAGCTGCGGCGCGCATGCTTGTCCGTGACAGCGAGCTTTATGTATTTGATGACCTCTCCAGCGCGCTGGATGTCGAAACCGAGCAGAAGCTTTGGGCGCGCCTCTTCCGCGAGCGCGGCGAAGCCACTTGTCTCGTCGTCTCGCACCGCAAGACGGCGCTTGCGCAGGCGGATCATATTATCGTTTTGAAGGATGGGCGGATCGAGGCCGAAGGAACCGCAGAGGAGTTGCTTCAGGTCAATGAATCATTCCGCAAGCTGTGGCATGGTGAAGAAATCTAAAAAAATATTTATGCATTCAAGGTGGAAATTTAACTTGGTGTTTCACCTCTGTTGTTCCTAATTAAATGTAAGAATCAAACAGCCCTCAACCAGATAAAAAGGTGGGGGCTGTTTGATGTTTGCATTGTATATAAATAATTTTGAAAAGGTAAGTCCATACTTTTTCCTATTGTGGGAAATGAATTTTGATTTAAGGCTAGGCTTTTAACAAATAATTTAAGGTGTTGATAATTGTGATGACTGGAGGAGGTTGCAGCTTGTTCGTTAAGCCCATGGGATAAACCGGCATGTATGAATAGTGAACCGTAAGAGAGAATATAAACAAAAAAAAGGAGCGAACCTACCTATGTATAAGAACAAGAGTACCGTAAAAGTCTTAATCGTTATGATGACAAGCTTGATGTTATTTGCAACAGGATGTACGCTAACTGATAATAATCGAGTGAGACAGAATACCCGGGACAATGATCAGGGGCCGGAAATCTTTCGCGATCGCAACAATGCGGATAACCGGATCAATCGTCCGTTCGGAGATGTCGATAATGGCGGATTGAATGGCGAACGGAACGGCCTGTTTAATGCGGACAATGGCGGAACTCGCAATGGCAACAAAGATGGATTAAGAACGGCTGAGGATCGGGTCGATGTAGCCGATCGGGCTGCAGAAAACATTACGAAATTAAAAGGCGTCCGACAGGCCAATGTGCTTGTTACACGGCGTAATGCTTACGTTGCAGCAGCCCTTGATGACGACCAAAAAAAGCTAACGCGCGATATTGAAGATCAGATCGCGAAACAAGTGAGAGCAGCGGATTCCGATATCCAGAACGTCTATGTATCCACGAATCCGCAATTTGTGGATCGCATCAATGGATATGTCGATGACGTTCAACAAGGAAGGCCTGTTGTCGGATTTGTGGAAGAATTTAATGAGATGGTGGCAAGAATATTTCCGAATGCGAGATAGATCCTGACTCGATACTTAAAATCCCATCTTGGCTTGCTGAGATGGGATCTTATTTTGGATTTTAGAGCACACCAAGTCATCAATTTAATAAAAGAAGCTCTGCAATTCAAGAAAGCTCAGTTTTTATCGAACGGAGAAGAGCAGAATTCGTATAAGGTTAGCAATTATATGCATGCTGCGTTTGCCCAAAGTATCATTGGAATTTTTCAACGGATCTTCAGCCGATTGGTTCTCCGCTTCCGCTTGTTCGGTCGGCTTTTCACGTTCGAGCCTACTGTTGTGTTCAAGGACGGGATATGTCGGAGCCGCTTGAAGGCATAGGAACTCTACCGGCGACTTTTTACGTATATCTATTGTCGGGCAAGTGAATATTATCTACATATATAATTGTTGACTGCCTATACTTACCATGGTTATAGAGGGGAGAGAATTTAAGATGGAGTCATTGTGGTTGGAGTATGCGTGGGCTTTACTCATTCTTATCGGTTTGGAGGGATTGCTGTCGGCTGACAATGCGCTCGTGTTAGCGGTCATCGCGAAGCATCTACCGGACGAACAGAAGAAACGAGCGATCAACTATGGAATCATTATGGCCTTTGTCTTTCGTTTTGCCGCCCTTTTTGCGATATCCTTTATCGCGAATGTCTGGCAGGTGCAGGCGATTGGTGCAGCCTATCTTCTATACCTAGGGTTAAAGCATATCATCCAAGCGCGTTTCGGTAATAAGAATGAGAATATTCACAAAGAACTGAAGGAAAAAGCGGCAGGGAAAGGCTTTTGGCCTACGGTTGGAAAAATTGCGCTGGCAGACCTCGCCTTTGCGATTGATTCCATTCTAGCTGCGGTTGCGCTTGCGCTTGGACTGCCAGACTCGCCGCTTGGAGATTTCGGCGGTATGGACGGTGGACAATTTATTGTAGTGGTGCTTGGCGGAATCGCCGGCTTAGTCTTAATCAAATATGCAGCTACTTGGTTTGTAAAACTGCTTGGCCAACGCCCAGCACTTGAGACAACGGCTTACGCGATTGTTGCCTGGGTTGGGGTAAAGCTTGCCGTCATTACGCTTGCCCATGAGGATATTGGGGTTTTGGATCATCATTTTCCCCATAGCACGGCTTGGACTTCCGTCTTCTATGTTGTATTGGTGGTGATAGCCCTTCTTGGGTGGTTTGCACCCAGCAACAAACCTTCTAAGGCAGGTAATGCCTAATGGAAAATCGCGCTAAATCGTTGAATTTGAAAAAGGTACTCCTTAGGGGGCCTTTTTCTTTTTTGAGTGCAGGCATTTAAAAGGTTTTTATACTTGTCCTTATAGACAGCATGGCGAGCCGTACCATAAATAATTGCAAGTTTAATCTGTGGTGTCGCGTGAGCGGCATGAATGGCTAACGGGCAGATAGCAACAACACTGTTCAAGCTATGGTAATATTTCGAAGAGTACGTCAGGATTTTAGTTGGAGTGATTAAATTGCAATTCCATATGACAACTTTTATAAATACTTATGATGAAAATGGAATTTATTATGAACGCCCAAAAAATTTAAGCGACGAGGGTATAATTGAAACGGCTCAAGCTAACTTAGCAGCTCAAGCTGATGATACATATTTTGATGGTGTCATTGACCTCAATATCAATGGTCAACTATTTGTGGGTGGTCGGTTAGGCACATCCTCATTATTATTGACTTGGGAGGATTTTACCTGTTTTAAAGAGCGGCTATCAGAAGGTAAAGCGCAGATTACCTTTTTAGATATGGTTGTGGATTTTTATATACTACCAGTAGAGGAAGGATACCAATTAATGACGTTTGAGCTAGACCTTGTAGTAGATGCAAATGATTATGTAATCTCTTCGACTACACGAGAAGTATTGAGTGCCATTATTCCTAAAGACATTTTTGAAGAAGAGGTTGGTCGAGCTTGTGGTGAGTTTATTCAATTCTGTGAAAAAGCTAATCTCCCAGTGAATAAATCTGAATTAGCTTCGCTTAAAGAACACTATTTAGCATTTATAGAACCAAAAATTCGCTAACGAGTAGAGTCAGCTCGAACAAACCGTTAACGGGCAGTTTAGCGCAATAAAGTCGACAACTAGCTTGGTGAAATTTTACAGAGTTTTGTGCCATAATATATGTGTAGGACCTAAGGGGGGATTATGTGATCAAACGTTCAATTGAAGAAATATTATCAATGGTTGAAGGAAATGAAGTAACTGCGTCTTTTAAATCTTCTGAAATCATAAACATCCAGGGAGTATCAATCGATTCGAGAACACTAAAAGAAGGTAATTTATTTGTCCCAATAGTGAGAATTGATGATGGACACAAATATGTAAAGCCGGCTTTTGAAAATGGAGCAGTCGCTTCCTTGTGGCAAGCAGACCATTTTCCACCCCCAGAAGGTTTACCACTCATAATTGTAGATGATACGTTAAAGGCTTTACAAAATATCGCGCAATCCTATCGAGGACAATTAAACTGTAAAGTAATTGGGGTAACAGGGAGTAATGGAAAAACCACAGTTAAAGATATTGTAACTTCGATATTAAGTACAAAATATAAAGTTCAAAAAACTTATGGGAACTTAAATGGAGAGTATGGCCTCCCCTTATCTTTATTAGAAGTTGAAGAAGATACTGAGATTGTTGTTTTAGAAATGGGAATGAGTAATGCCGGTGAAATGAAAGCCCTATCGGAGATTGCGAAGCCCGATTTCGGAGTAATTACAATGATTGGTTTATCACACCTGTCGAGTCTTGGATCGAGAGAGGGAATTGCTTTAGCCAAGTTAGAATTACTTGAAGGTTTAAACCCTAGTGGGGCCATTATTATCAATGGGGATGAACCATTACTCACACAGGCACTCACGGAAATAAAACTCCCAGAAACACTGTCGGTTATTCGATTTGGAGAATCTCATACCAATGATTACTTTCTACTAACAATTGACCATAATCAATCCAGCATTTCTTTTACATTGAACAGGTATAGTGATGAATTTTCTGTGCCTTTACTTGGAAGGCATAACGTATTAAACGTACTTGCTGCGATTGCCTTGGCAGATCGTTTTCAAATAACTCAACAGGATATTCAGTCTGGACTTTCTAATTTAGAGGTCACTGGAATGAGAATGGAACGGATCCCTGCCCCAAAAGGATTCTTAATTATTAACGATGCATGGAATGCAAGCCCTGTTTCGATGAAAGCAGCAATAGAGACAGTTTCAAATCTAGATGGTTTTAATAAAAAGATTTTGGTTTTAGGTGATATGTTGGAATTGGGAGATAAAGAAAATGAATTTCATGAAGAAATAGCTAAAAGTATTGATACATCGAAAATACACTCCGTATTTACTATTGGTAATTTAAGCAGAATTATATCTGATACACTTAGTGGTTCAAAATTAGAAGGAGTAGTGAAGCATTTTACCTCAAAAGAAGATCTTGTATCTGAATGTAACCGAATATTAAAGAAAAATGATGTCATATTAGTTAAAGGATCACGAGGTCTAAAGTTAGAGGATATTTGTGATTCGTTAAATAAATGATAGAACTCTAAATTCCCGATCCGATTTCATTGGGTTACTGAATATTAAACAAGACCGGTTTGGACTGGTCAGTATGGAGCAATACTCGAAGTTGAAATATAGATCCGGGCTCATGCCCGGGAAAGCACGGCAGGTCAAGGTTCAAGCCTTGACCTGCCGTTTTGTTTTGCGCCAAGACTTGCAGCAGTTTATAGAATCTATGGATGAAGTTCTGCAAAAAGCATCGGTAATGCCTTAAAAAACTTCCTTTTCGTTTTTGAGCAGATATTTATAATAAGAAGCAGAATGATTCGTTTATGCCAAATAGGGATCGTTCAAAAGCATGTATTCTATTTCTATCAAACGAGGAGGAACATGATGACTCGCAAGGCTGCATTACATTTCAGAGATTCATGGAGGCGACTGTTGGCGGTTATTGTTGCTGTGAGCATTGTTGCTGCGCTTGTGCCGATCGGCACGGCTTCGGCTGCGGATGACGGCGGGGCCGCCAGCACAGGTTTTACTGTCGAAATAAATGAAACCGTTACCAATGGGTTTACGCATCCAGGTGTCGGAGTAACCAAAGCAATACTTGAAAACATGAGAGATCAGGTACTAGCGCAAAAGGAGCCTTGGTATTCCTACTATAAGGCCATGACCGTCTCCGGGATGGCGTCAAAGACGGTTACATCGAGCAACCAGAGTGCTGAGGATCCGACGATGCCGGCAATCAATGCTTTTGACAGTCAGGGCTTTAATTCGAGATTTATAGCAGATGGTCTGAAAGCGTATACACAATCGCTTATGTATTTTATAACCGGCGATGAGGTGTACCGGGCGAATGCTATGAGCATTATCCGTATTTGGTCCCGGATGGATCCTGCGAAATACAGGTATTTTACTGATGCTCATATCCATACGGGCATTCCGCTCAACAGGATGGTCACTGCGGCAGAAATTTTAAGGTACTCCAGCTATCAATCGGAAGAGCTGAAATGGACCGACAAGGATACCGCTGATTTTACGAATAATCTGATCAATCCGGTTATCGAAACCTTTCAGCATGATAACAACCAATTTATGAACCAGCATAACTATCCGCTGCTCGGAGCGATGGCGGGGTATATTTTTACCGATAACCGAGAGAGGTATAATGAGGCTGTAGAATGGGCCACTGTGAATAAGACGGCCAGCAATCAAGGCTTCAATGGCTCCATTAAGCAATTGTTCCGATTGGTCGACACCAATGCGGAGACAGGGGAGAAATTGGACACGCCGGTCGTCCAGCAGGTGGAGATGGGCCGGGACCAGGCGCATGGAGCCGGAGACTTAACAAATGCGGCGATTCTGTCGCGTATGTTTATTGCTCAGGGAACCAAGATCGACCCGGTGGAGGGCACCGTATCCACAAAGGATAATGCCGTAGGCTATTATGAATTTCTGAATGATCGGGTTTTAGCGGCGGCCGACTTTTTCTGGAAATACATGCTTGGTTATGACACGCCTTGGGTACCGGTTCCTTTTTCTATTTTTCCTGATGGAACGGTGAAAGGCATCTACCAAAAGTTCTCGGACTCGTATAGAGGAAGAATGAATACGGCTTTGTTTTGGGACATGTACTACTATTACACCTACGAGAAAGGGATCAACGTAGCGGAGAAAGCTCCGTATTTCTATGAAGCTTTCACCAGGAAAATTCCGTCCAATTATTATTATCAAGGGACGTTCAGGCAAGCATGGGAAAGTCCGGACGGAGGCGGAGACTTCTGGATCTACATTCCGAAGGAAGCGGAGTCGGAAGGCGGGAAGTATGTTCCCAAAGAGCAGACAAGCGATGCGCTGGTCGAAGTAGAAGACCGGTACACGGTATTTGATCAGCATACGGCTACCGTCCATGAAGGAGCTGCCTCTTATGTGCAGACAAAAGCAACGGAAGATGGAAGCAAATTTGTCCTTCTTAATTTGTCATATGCCAATCGCACGAATTCCCGGCTTATTGGCATCAAGTTTCGTACGAACGGCACAGCTGTCTTAGAGCTGAGCAAAGAAATCGGTTCGACGCCTTACCATACGCTGACGCTGCCGGATACGAAGGGTCAGTGGAAATACATGACCTATGACATGGGCATTAACAAAGTTACCTACGGTCAGCTTGACGGCGACTACAGCCTCCTTTATGTAAAGGTGAAAGGAACAGGCACAACAGTTGATATTGACCACCTGAATGTAAAAGCAGGCGAACAACTGACCCCTCCTGTGTTTAAAGACGGAGCTTCAAATGTGAATAGTTATGCTTTTGTTGACGCTCCTGTGAAGCTGGACTTTTCCGCTGACGATTCCGGTCAAGAGGATGTCCTCGCATATGAGATTGCGAATATGCCGCAAGGCGCGGAATTTAATGCGGGCACCGGCGCATTTGCCTGGCAGCCGACGCAAGCCGGAACGTATTCTTTTATCGTCCAGGCTTCCGACGGCACAACGCTTTCAACTAAAAATGTCAATATCGTTGTAAGCCAAGACCGCTCTTCTGCCGTACAAGCAGCTACAGCGCTTTATAATCCGAGTACTCTTTATGTGACGGCATCTCTTAATCAGTTTAAAGCCGTATACGAGGATACGATGAGTCAGCTGGAAGCTGCGACGAATGAAGCTTTCTATCAGCAATTATTAGCCATGCGAAAAGCGGCCGAAGGTCTTCAATTGTTGACTCCTTTATTCGCGGCTAACGGAAGTATGAATTATACGGGCCTCGTGACATCCACCTTTGGAAACGCGATTTCACTCCTAACGGATGGCAACGATAATACGTTCCCGGCTTATTCGCTGGCGCCGTATCCGAATTTGTATCATATCATCGATTTTGGACCTGATTATAAGATTTCGGCCGATGCGTTTGCTTTTGAGGGGCGAATGAATTTTGTGGATCGGATGGCAGGCTCGACGGTATTCGGTTCCAATGACAGAGAAAACTGGACGCGGCTGACACCAGGACAAACGGCGTATACCGACGGGATCGCAACGCTTGACGTGGACGATGCGTACAAAAATGCCCAATTCCGGTATATTAAAATCCAAATGATTGATCCACAGCCGGATGCTCTCCGCGGTCAAGTTCAGAATATGCTAGAGTTGGCCGAGCTTAAAATCTTTGGCGAGCGTCATGAGACGAATAACAAGCTGGAGTCCGTGTCGCTTAGCTCGGACCAGAGCGTTAATGGCCGGATCGTGCTGGGCAATACGGCAAAATTAACGATCAAAGCAAAAGAACCGATCCAGAACATAAAGGTCACGATCCAAGGCCGGGATGCAATCGTGAGTACGCAGGACAATATCTATTGGACGGCCGCGGCGACGTTGAACGGAGACGTCCAGACGGGCTCGGTCAAATTTGCGATTGACTATAAGGCGAACGACGGAACGGAAGGAGACACGACGTATACTACGACCGATAACACCAAGCTGTATCTCGCTGACGAGTCGGATTTGATCGGCAATGTGACCGGCATCGCCCATTTAATCGATTCTACTTCCGGAAGATCAGCAGCAGAAACATTAAAGCAGGTAAATTGTCTATTCGATAACAATCCGCTTACGAACTCCGATTTCCGGATGAACGGCGGCGGAGCGGGAGGCTTCATTACGTTCGATTTCAAGGAAGGCAATCAAGCCGTATTATCGAGTGTAGAACTGCTTGCGAGACAGGATAATAATTTATACGCCCGGATTAGGGGGACGGAGATTCAGGGATCTAACGATCTTACGAATTGGACAACGATCTCGAAGCCAGCGGCTGTAACGGCGGATTGGCAATCGCACGCGATCAGCGGGACGGAAGCTTACCGTTATATCCGCATTTATAATCCGAATGCGTGGTTTGGCAATATGGCGGAATTGAGACTGCATGGGAAAGTGAAAGAGGCAGACCTGATACCGCCGGTGACATCGGATGACGCGCCGAACGGATCCGTTAACAAGGATGCGTTGGTAAGCTTCGATGCCGTCGATACCGGTTCCGGGGTAGCGGCTACCTATTTCACAGTAAACGGGGGCGCACAGCAAACCGGCAGCTCGGTTAATTTGACCGAAGAGGGGACGCATACTTTGGTGTATTGGAGCGTGGACTTTGCAGGTAATGTGGAACAGCCGCATACGGTTACGGTTCATGTGGACAAGACTGCCCCTGCCGATCCCTCCATCGCGGCGGACGTTACAACGCCGACTAACGGCGACGTTACCTTAACGGTCAGATATCCCGATGATGCTGTGGTCAATGAGTACAAAAAGGGCGCAGAAGGGGAATGGACGCCATACACCACCCCGATCGTTGTTTCCGATAATGAGACCGTGTATGCAAGAGCAACGGATGCTGCAGGAAATGTATCGAAGGTAGCCAGTTATACGGTCAGCAACATTGATAAGATCGCGCCGGTGCTATCCGTTCAGCTGGATAAGTATTCAATTTGGCCGGCGAACCATAAAATGGTGACGGTCCATGCCGCGCTGAATGCGAGCGATGCCGGATCGGGCATTGAACCGGTGGTGTTAACTTCCATTACGTGCAATATACCCGACATCGATAAAGGCGACATTCAGGCCGAATTCGGCACAGCAGTCGATTCGTTCAGCTTGCGTGCGGAAAAATCGCGCATCTATACCATCACGTATACGGCAACCGACAAAGCGGGCAACCAAACGGCTGTATCTGTTACCGTCACTGTGCCTCATAATCAGTCTGGAAAATAATAAGCAACAGGAAGAGGAAGGCCCGGTGCCTTCCTCTTCCTGTTATTTTCACGTTGAAGATGGTCTTTGTCGCTTAGACGAGTCATGCCGCTTCGCGATGCCATCGGTTACCCTTGCGAGTAAGGGGCTCAGCAAATGGAATCAGATTAAAATCGCAGTGGCTTTAGATTTAGCTAAACGAGATATTAGTCAAGGACACTTAGAATAATGAAACAATCAAGACTAATTTTGATATGATCCTCTGTTGAACTAACGTTAGCGCAATAATGCAACACGACGAGGCTGCCGGCAAATAACCGGCAGCCTGTTTTTGGTTCTTGCACTCTCTACAATGTTTGCAATACTTCTATGTCACTTTTAAGTGCGTTGATATCCCTCAATCGACCTTTTTCTGTCAAAGTAAGACTTATTAACTCGAATGCCTCTGCCTTGCTAAGCCATCGAACTTCCTGTGTTTCATGATCAAAATTATGTACTAATCCTGTCGGGTCTTACTAAAATTTTGTGACGCATGTATCTGATTCAAACGCCCCTAGGATCGGTGCAATAACTTTACAAACATATCCAGTTTCTTCTCTAACTTCTCTCAATGCTGTGAATTCAGTAGATTGATCTTGTGGATCTCTTCCCCCTTTGGCAAAAGTCCAAACATAGCCTCCCCAATATCCACTAGGACTTCTCATCAATACTTCACCAGCATCATTAAAAACAATGCCCCCGTAAGCAAATTCATCCACTTTAAATGATGATTATAAAACCAAGGTTCCTCGATAGTATTCAATTCACTATTACTTTCCTGGGTCTGTCTAAAAGTTTGTCTTTAGACCTCCCTTGGGGGACAAGATCAATCCAAAAAAATTTCTACTTGTATTTGTGGCTTTTTATCTCCCTGCGGTGTCTAATTGAATGTAAGGTCAAGAGGAGGTTCTTTACAATGTCTGGAGCTCATGACAAAAGCCCTGTTTATCCGGATGAACAGGGAAACATCAAAAAATTTGAAATCACCTATGATCAATATCGCAAAAGAATCTGCAAATATCTCTCGTTGAAAGTAAATCCTATGGTTGCGGATGACCTAACACAACAAGTTTTCTTAAAGGCAATAGAAAACATTCATACTTTTAAAGAAAATTCCAGTTTATTCACTTGGATTTTCAAAATTGCTCAGAATACAGTGAAAAATGAATTTCGAAGTTTATCACGAAAAAAAGATATCCCATATGATTTTACAGGTTACGAATCACAGTCTATCTCTCTTGATTTTGCTAAGTATGTTGAAATCCGTATTGATATTAGTTCAGCGTTAAAAAATCTAAATGAACTAGACCAACAGATTATTTCATTGCGTTTTTTTGTTGACTGCACCTTGTCGGAAATTTCCAAGATCGTTGGAATGCGTGAGAGTGCAGTAAAGAACAGGTTGTACCGATCATTAGAGAAATTAAGAAGAGAATTAAAAGAATGGGGTGACATTGCCATAATGTCTATTCTAGATATGATATCAATAGTAAATAAAAGTGAAACAAATGACATGACTGATAGTCTGAAGAAGGTTCATCAAGACTTATTTAATGAGCTTAAGGATAATGTTGAAAGAATTTCACTGAAATATAAACACCAGCCATCCAGAAAAATTATCATTGAAATTTATCCAGATCTTCCGACCTTCCATCAAGCTGTGGGAGAAGAAAATGCTCCCAATTGGTTCATGGGTACCTTTGAGGAGAATTATTTAAAAATTGTTTCTCCTTTGAATCCTGGACCAGAGCATACGTATCAATCCATTCTTAAATCCACCGTACACTTGTTCACAATGTGGTTAATCACTGACATTAATCCGCGTGCTCCAAAATGGGCGCGTCAAGGTATTGGAGGATATGAGTCAAAAGGAATGAGCGAAGAATTCATCAAGAACAGCACTTTAGATACCATTCATAATATTGTTATCCCGTCTTTTCAAGAGTTAAATAATGATACTTGGGATTTTGAAACGATGAAAGGATTTCAATTTTCTTATTTAATTGTGGAGTTCATTGTTGATAAATATGGATTAGATGCATTAAATAAAGTAATTAGAAATCCCAACGGTTTTAATGAAATTTTTCAATGTTCTGAGTCAGAGCTGCATGAGCAATGGGTTGAGTATGTAAGAAACAAATAGTAATGTTTTTGGCCCTCAGTAATGGTAAGGGAAACACATTTTTAATCCTCTATTTAAAAAAAGGGATTAGTGCTCCTTTTTTCATTCTATATCCCTAATACTCATAATGTGGCTCTTTAACCATCTGATGTGTAATATGAATTATTCAACTCCAGGAGGGATATCATGAAGGACCTAAGAATAGAACAACTTGCAAGGAACGTTGTTACATACTCTGTAAATCTTCAAAAGGGAGAGAAGTTGTTAATTGAAGTAGAGGGCCATGATACCTTATTAGCTAAAGCAATTGTCTTAGAAGCTTATAACGCAGGCGCTTATCCTTTTGTAGTATTCACAGATAAGGATATTCTTCGAACACAATTGATCCATAGTTCATCGGAACAATTAGAACGATTAGCATCATATGATTTTGTCCGCATGAATGATATGGATGCCTATGTGCTAATTAGAGCAGATGCCAACGACAGTGAACTATCCGATGTTCCTTCAGAAAAAATTGATCAATACTGGAAGGTATATTATCACCATGTTCATGAACCTAGATGGGCAAAAACAAAATGGTGTATTCTGAGTTACCCTAACGCCGCTGCGGCACAACGCGCTAAGATGTCAACGGAAAAATTTGAGAATCTTTACTTTAGCGTGTGTAATCTAGATTATTCAAAATTGTCAGAGCAAATGGATGTTTTGGTTAGTCTTCTAAGTAAAACAGATAAAGTGAGGATCAAGGGGGAAGGGACTGATCTGACGATGTCAATTAAAGGAATGCCCGTCAGAAAAGATGCTGGCCTACAAAATCTGCCTGACGGTGAGGTTTATAGCGTTCCTATAAAACATTCCATTAATGGAGTGATATCTTTCAATACTCCCGTCAACTTTAGAGGAACTACATTCGATAATATCGTTTTAACCTTTGAACATGGAAAAATTGTTGATGCAAAAGCAAATAACGCGGCAAAGTTCTTGGAGATATTAGAGATAGATGAGGGGGCAAGATATATAGGTGAATTTGGTATTGGTCTAAACCCATATATATGGGAGCCAATGAACGATATTTTGTTTGATGAAAAAATTTGGGGTAGTATTCACTTGGCAATTGGCAGTGCTGCCGTTCAATGTCAGGATTCAAACATGTCTTCTATACATTGGGATATTGTCTATAACCAACGTGAAGAATACGGCGGTGGGCAAATATGGCTTGATGATGTCCTAATAAGAGAAAATGGTTACTTCGTTACTAAAGAACTTGATGGATTAAACCCAGCACAAAAAAACGCCAAAATTCAATAAATTACAATGGCCTTTTGTTACGCTCCCATGGAAGAACGTAATTACTTCCATAATTTGCGGTGTCGCGTGAGTGGCATGGTTGGCTAACGGGCGGGATAATTTAACTATTATATAAAATATAATGGTAAAAGTTATCACCCATATTTCTCATAGGAGGTGCATCTATGGATCATATAACGATTAGAAAAGCAAAAATTGATGATGTTACTGGGCTTTCCGAATTGTTCGTTGAATTTATTGGTGAAAAGTCTAATTTAACTGCTATGAAAAATCAGGTTGAAATAATATCTAATAATCCTAACTATTACGTTGCAGTTGCTAGTGATAGTAATCGAGTCATCGGTACATCGATGGGGATAGTTTGCTATGATTTGGTTGGCAATTGTAAACCGTTTATGTTGATTGAGAACGTAGTTGTTTCATCTGAATATCAAGGTCAGGGTGTGGGGAAGCTGCTAATGAAAGCTCTTGAGGATTTTGGACAAAAGAACATGTGCAGCTATGTCATGCTCGTATCCTCAAGCAAACGTGAATCAGCACATAAATTTTACGAATCAATTGGTTATTCTACTGACAAAAGAGGTTTCACAAAACGTTTGATGCAATAAATTTAATGCTGATTATCAGCTCGAGGTTGAGCTAACGGGTACATTAGCTTAATAAGACATGCACACAAAACAGCTACCTTAAAAGCCTGCATACATAAGTGAAACCTCTCCAGAGACATATAAAAGGCCCTATAAGCCATTTTCTTTTTATTGGTCGAATTTAATACTTCGAATACAAAGGGAAAATGGTAAAATAGGGCCTTTCTGCTTGTTTAATGCGTTTTGACGTCTCCGAGGCATCATGCTCACAAAATAAGGATTTTTGTACAGATGTACTGATAGGCCCATGGAAGAACGCAATTACTTCCATAATCTGTGGTGTCGCGTGAGCGGCATGGATGGCTAACGGGCAGGTTAGTTTATCGAAAATTCACTATATCCATAAAATACCTGTACAGAAATTGTAACTAATAAATCAAGATAAGCGTCAGTAGGAAAGATGAAAGGGGGGGGGGGGAGATTGAAACTGAAATTCATTTTGCTGGCATGTGTAATGTTAATTGCATTGACAGGATGTTTTAATGATTCTATAGAAAACGAAACTAGTCAACCGGTAGGTGAAGAACATAATGAAGGTAAAGGAATTATAGAGAAACTGACATTGGAAGACTTCAAAAAAGCATTGCAGGTAGAAGGACTTGAATTAATGCCAGTTGTAGAAGAACCTAATAATTGGATATTGAACAACAATAAACCGAATAAGTTTACCGTGGGTAGTCCTGCCGAAAATATAGATCCAACTAAACTAGAGAGAGTTTCAATTTATGTTTTTGAATCAGAAAACGCACGCAAAAAAGGTTTGGAAGACTTTAATAAACAAAAAGAAAAATATGATATGACGCTTCCTCGTATTTATGAAGCAAAAAATATGATGGTATTTTATTGGGCACATGGAAATATGAATGAATCTGCGAAATATGAAAAACAATTTCAAAAAGCAATCAACCGACTAAAAAATTAGATTTGGAAAAAGCGAAGTTATTTCTGTTTAGCTACATCACTTGAACGGGTACGTTGCTATGAACGTTTTTGTCAATACCTCGTACTTGCATTAACCGAAACACTAGGCGCGGGGGCAAATAAGCGAGCGACGGTCGGCACGCTGCTATCCGTGGGTTGGTTACC
>NZ_JAVIFU010000042.1 GCF_031157315.1 Paenibacillus sp. LHD-38 | reverse complement strand
TCCTAAAACGTTGCCTATTCAGCTAGCAGCTTAACTTATATTCTACCGTTTCGTTGTACGAGTTTTGGCTTATTCGCAGGATTTCAAAGAAAGCACGGAGTACCGGATATATTCAACCACAGGGCACCGACCCGTAACGATAGCAAGACCGGCCTCCGCCCCTTGGGTAGGCGTAACGAAGGAATGAGAGGGCACTGACCCGTTAAGACATGGGAGTGAAAACCTCCAAGGGCGGCGTGGAGAATGCGTGCAGTAAATGGAAGTATATGGGGCGACAATGATCCCCCTTTATTCCCGTGCGCCTTCATGTTGCCGAAGTCTAACACGGCGTTCCCCTTCTTGTCTTTCAGTCCTTACCAACTGGGTGAAATCCTGCGAATAAGCGAGCATTCGTGAGAAAAACATATCGTACCAAGGGAGTTCAATAAAGACACCGAGGCAGCCGAGATCGGCTGCCTTTTCCACACTAACGGGCAGGTTACGATAATGCCACTAACGACTTACAAAAAGGACGCTTCTCTTCTTTTAAAGTAACGGAGAACGATAGCTGAATAACAACACCGCGGCAGCCGGCCAAATACGATCGGCTGCCTTTTTGTTGCGCTATTCTAGCTAATAGCTTGTCGATATTTAAAACTTAATGCATAAAGCCCATGATGTTATACTGAAAAAAGAGCATGCCAAATAACCATCTATAGATGGACGGGGAAGATTTCCTAAGCAGGATTGTTTTTCCTGATTAGGTCAGACGATATGTTTCTTTATGGGTAAGAATTGCGAAAATCCAGTGAATTAGCTTATTTACACAGGCAATAACAGCCAATTTAAACGGCTTGCCCTCGGCAGAGTGTCCAGTTGCTTCTAACCACAGATACAGCTTGTTATAAACCTGTTCCTTCATGTAATTTCGATACTCCAGCGTTGGCTTCATGCCTGCCTCAACCGCTTTTTTGGCATGCCCCGCAATGTTGTTTCCCACTAGTATATACACGACTACAAAGGCAACTAGCAATCCGCTAATATACAAAATTCTTTAGCACAACAAAAGCGGCGCAATTGGACCTTTCAGTCTCTATCCGTCACTACTGCTTTTTTTTGGTTAAATAAATGGAATTTTGTACTCGACTTATCGGGTGATCGTAGCGTTTAAACTTAGCTTAAATCGCCGATTTTGAGGGGGCTCCCCTCGGCAACTCCCCTCACACCGGCACCTAAGAGTGCCCATTTTTTCAGCCGGGGTAGTCAATTTTTTGATTGATATTTACACTTCTTTTTAAAATCAATTGTGTTTCGAAAAATATGGGTAAATGTTTACATAATGATGGTAATCGTACTATAATAACCAAAGCATAAGTTCTTTTGAATCTGTGGTTTTATCTTTGAATGCGTTTACATTGGGTTCGATTGATCATTAGCATCTTGACTGATCATTCCACGGGAGGAAATATGAAGAGAAAATCATGGTTTTATAGACAGCTATTATCTTATATGCCCGCCTTTTTCATCGTCGTTTCATTTATTTTCTTCGTGTTCTTTCAGATGCTCAGCGATCAGAGCCGAAAAGAAGCGACCAAAGCGAATGAGACCTTACTGCTGCAAGCGGTAACCTCTATAGATTCTTCTATGAAGACGATTGAACAGATGCTCTTAAGCAATATGCTTAACAATCCGGATCTTTCGGTGTTTTTTAATGATGGGAAACAGAGTGATTACTATTTAAACATCAAAGTGGTTCAGTTCATGAAGAACTTCCAGATCACATACCCCCTGGTAGATTCCATGTATCTTGTAAGAATGAATGATGAATTTATTCTCAGCAACTCCACTAGCGCCAATCTACTAGATTATCCTGATTATGAATTGATTAAGCCCTATTTGGCAGAATCCGTCTACGAGACGAAATGGACAGGCGTTCGTACATTTCAGGAGTTTAACTTTAAGGAGCCGGAGCAGGTAATTTCGCTTGTGCTGAAAGCACCATATATCCGGAGCGGCGAGGGGTTCGTTATCGTTAATATCCAAACCGATGCTCTGAATATGATGATTCAGAGCATATACAGTAAGGATGTAAGCTATATTGATGTTATGGATGGGGAAGGCAAGCCTATTCTTCCTAATGATCACGCAGATACGACTCAGCGAAACCGCATCTCCTCTGCAACATCGCCGCTGACGGGCTGGAGCTATGAGAGTGGGCTAGTGCATGGCGGGTGGGTGAATATAGCCAATCAATTGTATAACGTCTGGTTTATAGTAGGTCTGGTGATGACAGGTGCAGGCGTATGGTGGATTGTTTTTGTTGCCCGGCGGAATTATCGTCCTATTGAACAGATTGTGTCCCAAATCCAGAAGTTTTCCCAAGATAAGACGAATGTCTTGTTAAAGGAAAAGCGGCAGGATGAGTTTACCTTTATCCAATCTGCGCTTAACAATATGCTTGAGCAGTCGAATTCTTATCAGCAACAGTACCGCGAAGATTTGCTATTGAGAAAGACTTATTTATTTCAACAGCTTCTAGATGGCCAGTACCCTTCGAGCTTAGCACAGTGGGAGACGCAGCGTGAGACGATTCCATTGAACGATTTAAGTCAGCCTCAGACCGTATGCGTGATTAAAATCGATAAATTTAATCAGTTTGTCGGCCAGTATACACAGCAGGATCAATATTTAATGAAGTTTGCACTCAGGAGTGTCATTCAGGAAACTGCTCAGAAGCATGGTGTTACGGTATGGACAGAGTGGATTTCCAGTTCGAAGCTGGGGGTGCTTGTACAAATTTCAGATGTGAATCTTGCTGAAGAAGAGCTTTTGCTTGTGCTTGAAAATTCACGAGTATGGGTCGAGGAGCATTTAAAGCTGACGATTACTGCAGGTGTTGGACGAACAGTGGAGGTATTTACAGCCATTTCCGAATCCTATACAGAGGCGCTCCAAGCATTGAAGTATAAAATGATTATGGGAGAGAATACAATTATCTTCTATACTTCGATCAGAACAGAAGAGCAGGGGAAATCCTTTGACTATTTCCAGCAGATCCAGGCGATGACTCAGTCTTTCCGGTTAGTCAGAGATGATTGGCGAGAGCAGTACAAGAGTATTCTGAAAAATATAGAGAAGGACATGTTGAATCAAGATCATATCATCAGCTTGACCGACTATATGATTTATTCTCTTGGGCGGGAAATGAACAAGATGGCTAAGGAGTTTCAGGAGTACTGGAACCAAGTAGGTGAGCCAGCCTTGAATGAAGCTTTAATGAATTCAGATACGCTGGTGCAAATGGAGAGTCAAGTCGAACAGGTGCTTGAACAAATTTTTGAGAAGCTTTTATTGCTGCACGAGAATCGAAATCACTCGGAAATCATTCGGAGTGTTCGCGCCTATATGGAGAAGGAATCCGCAAATCAGAATATGTCTCTGGATTTTCTAAGCGGACAGTTTCAGATGAATCCCAAATCGTTAAGCAAATTATTTAAAGAAGAGACCGGTCAGAAGTTCGTCGATTATTTAATTGAGCTTCGTATGAATCATGCAAGGCATCTACTCGAAGATACGCACCATTCCATCCAGGAAATTGCCGAAGAGGTTGGTTACACGAACGCGATATCATTTGGTCGTGTGTTCAAGAAAGTGGTAAGCATGTCCCCGGGTGAGTACCGAGAACAAGCAAGTGAGAAGAATGCCTAGCATGATTGATAACGCCTCTGGTGTCTATTAGACGCCGGGGGCGTCTCTATTTAGCCATTAACGAATATAGTTGGTCCCGAGAAAACAGTATTGCAGATATAATGCGTGAAAACAGCTGTTTTCAGGGGCCTTGCGGAAAATAGTTGTGCCGAGATTCTTGTTTATTGCTGCAATCCCGCCCTCCCGTTTAACATGAAATTAACTGAAGGGAAAGGAGAGTGGCTTGATGGCTAGTATAAGCAGTAACCCCGTTTCAAAGCGGGAACTTACGGTGCAACCGGACAAACCTGTAAGCAAGCACTACAACAAATGAAGAAGCATTGGCAATTTTATTTGCTTGTCGCTTTACCGCTTCTCTACATTATTCTTTTTAAATACATTCCGATGTTCGGTGTCGTGATTGCATTTAAGGACTATAACGTTGTAGATGGAATTTTGGGAAGTCCGTGGGCAGGTTTCAAGTATTTTCAACAGTTGTTAGATGCGCCATACTTCTGGGATTATTTGCGGAACACATTATTGATTTCGCTATATGGGCTGCTGGTCGGATTCCCGGCCCCGATCATATTGGCACTTGCCCTGAATGAAATTCGAAACGGGGTATTCAAAAAGTCGGTTCAGATGGTTACCTATGCTCCATACTTCATTTCAACCGTTATTATTGTATCGATCCTCATTGTGAACTTATCACCGAATGTGGGGCTCCTAAGTAATATTTCCAGAGCACTGGGCCTTGAGCCGGTCGATTTCCTCGGAAAGTCGGAGCTGTTTAAGTCCATATATGTATGGTCGGATGTGTGGCAGAACATGGGTTATGGGGCGATCATCTACATTGCTGCATTATCCGGTGTGAACCCCGAATTGTACGAAGCGGCCAAGGTAGACGGTGCGACCCGGTTCCAAAAGATCTGGAATATTGATATCCCAAGCTTGATTCCGGTCATTGTGATCATGCTGATACTAAGCCTTGGTCAAATTATGAGCCTTGGGTTCGAAAAGATATATTTAATGCAAAATCCGCTCAATCAAAATACATCGGAAGTCATTTCTACCTATGTATATAAAGTCGGGCTGCTCGGCGCGAACTTTAGCTTCTCGACGGCGATTGGATTGTTTAACTCCGTAATCAACTTTACGCTGCTCATTATCGTGAATTTCGTGGCGAAAAAAATATCTTCCAATAGCTTGTGGTAGGAGGCGATGACCCTGGGTGGTACCAGCATAAAAGAATCGGTGACAGATCGTATATTTATTGGCTTGGTGTATTTGTTTCTAGCAGTAGTCTTCATTATTATTTTGTTTCCGCTATTACACATTATGAGCGCTTCCTTCAGTTCGCCGGCTGCGGTTACGTCCGGTAAAGTCTGGTTATGGCCTGTTGATTTTACGATCATTGGCTACAAGGCTGTATTTCAGAATTCGGATATTTGGATTGGGTTCGGTAACTCGCTCTTTTATACGGTGTTCGGTACGCTACTGAATGTTTCTTTCACCATCATGATGGCCTATCCGCTCGCACGAAGAACATTTTATGGTCGTAACATTATGATGCTGCTTCTTGTTTTTACGATGTTTTTCGATGGAGGACTGATTCCGAATTACCTGCTTGTGAAGTCGCTTGGCATTTTGGATACGAGATGGGCTATGATCCTGCCGGGAGCCTTTGCCGTCTTCCAGGTCATCATAGCGAGAACGTTCTTTCAGTCGCTTCCCGATGAGCTTCATGAAGCTGCGCAAATTGATGGATGTAGTGATATGAAGTTCTTCCTTCAGATGGTTATTCCTTTATCCAAGCCGATTATAGCCGTATTGTTCCTGATGTACGCGGTCGGTCACTGGAATGCCTACTTTAATGCTTTGATTTATTTGAAAGAGAGTCACATGTTTCCGCTGCAGATCTTCCTGCGGAATCTTCTTATTCTGAATTCTGAAAATTCCGATATGTACAAGGATGTTAATAATGTTCTGATGCAGCAGGGACTCAAGGATTTATTGAAATATTCATTGATTGTTGTATCCAGCGCCCCTGTTCTGATCATTTACCCGTTTGTTCAGAAGCACTTTGTTAAAGGGGTTATGATCGGTTCCTTGAAGGGATAACGGGTGTTCACCTAAGAGAAGTGATAGTTCGGCAATTGGTGATATTAACGGTTATACTAGAAGTTTCTAAATATAAGGAGGCTGTTCAAGTGAAAAGAAATTTGATCCATGTAATGAGTCTGATGTTGGTTCTTACCATGGTTTTATCCGCATGCGCTTCTAAAGGTAAAGACGATAGCTCCGCAGATACGCCTCAAGATCCGAATAAGCCGGTTGAATTGTCTGTATTTGCCCCGCAAACGGTTGGCATCGAGAATTTGGATGTAAATAAATTTTCCAAGCATTTGGAAGAAACGCTTAATATTAAATTCAACTGGAGCACTTCCCCAGATGCTGCTTTTAATGATAAGAAGCTATTATTGTTAGCTAGTGGCGATTACCCGGCCGTCATTCTTGGTGCGGGAATGTCGAAGGCGGATCAGGTGAAGTATGGTCAGCAAGGTGCTTTTATTCCACTGAATGATTTAATCGATCAGTATGCGCCGAATATTAAGAAAGCGATGACGGATGTGCCTTATTTAAAGGCAGGTATGGTCGCCCCCGACGGTAACATCTATGCACTTCCTAAAATTAATGAATGTCTGCATTGTACGTATTTCCAGAGATTGTGGATTAATACAGATTGGCTTGAAGAGCTGAACTTAGAAATGCCAACAACAACTGAAGAATTTTATCAAGTTATGAAGGCTTTTAAGGAGAAAGACCCGAATGGTAATGGTAAGGCAGATGAGATTCCTTTAACGACCTCCAATAATGACTGGGGCGGCGGTGTAGAAACCTTCCTAATGAACGCTTTTATCTATAATGATGGAACCGGTTTATTGATTAAAGATGGACAGGTAATCTATGCTCCTACGCAGCCGGAATGGAAAGAGGGCGTGAAGTATTTAAATAAGCTATTCCAAGAAGGGTTAATGGATAAAGCCGCCTTTACGCAAAATGTTGACGCTGTTAAACAACTGGCCAACAAACCTGATGTGGTTGTAGGTAGTGTAGGTACTGCGAATATTGGAGGCGTGTTTGAAGTTAATGATGAGAACAACACACGTCATAAGGCTTACGATGTTGTTTCACCATTGAAGGGACCAGAAGGTGTCCAATTAGCAGGATATACAGTAGGTGCTGGTGCAGGACAGTTTGTTATTACGAATAAAGCGACGAAGGAAGAACAGATTGCAGCAATCCGCCTGGCAGATTATCTATTCTCTGAAGAAGGAACGGTTATGACAACGTGGGGATTTGAAGGAGAAGGTTATAAAAAGGCGGAAAGCGGCGAGCTCGACTATAACGGTAATCCAGCGAAGTATGATGTCGTTGCGACAGAGCAGTCGGCAAGTGGACAGACACCTCTCGCAAATACGTGGTGGCAATTAGGAACGATGCAGATGCTTAACTCGATCCGCGAATCGTTCGTAGCTCCGGCAGATCCACTAGGTAAAGGTGCAATTGATTATCGCCTCTGGCTGGCTGCGAAAGAGTATGAGCCATTCGCCAAGCCGGAAATCGTATATCCAACCGATGTGTTTATCGATCCGGCGGATGCATTAATCGTTACACAAATGTCGAAGACATTAACGGATTACGTGAAATCGAATCTCGCTCAATTTGTAACAGGGAATAAAGACATTGATAAAGATTGGGATAGCTATGTAAATGGATTTAAAGGAATGCAATTGGATTCTTATCTAGCGGCTTACCAGAAAGCACTGCCTAAAGAATGACCATGTTCTTCAAACTTAGGGCTACGGAGGAAAATGAGATGGATGGTTTGATTAAGTACGCTGCTCAAGTGAAGCCTTCAGAACGACAGGTAGCTGTGCAGGAAATGGAGTTTTATTCTTTTATTCACTTTACGATCAACACGTACACGGATAAAGAATGGGGACATGGAGATGAAGACCCAGCTATCTTTAACCCTGTAGAATTTGATGCTAATCAGTGGGTAGATGCGTGCCGTGACACCGGGATGAAGGGACTTATCCTTACTTGTAAACATCACGATGGATTCTGCTTATGGCCGAGCCAGTATACGGATCATTCAGTTAAGAGCAGCCCTTGGAAAAATGGTCAGGGGGATATTGTGATGGAAGTCGCTGATGCCTGCCGCATCGGTGGAATTAAATTCGGAGTCTATTTGTCTCCATGGGATCGTCATGAGCAGACTTACGGAGATTCCCCTAAGTACAATGAGTACTTTCTGAATCAGTTAAGAGAGCTGCTAACGAATTACGGAGATATTTTCTGTGTATGGTTCGACGGTGCTTGCGGAGAGGGTCCGAATGGTAAGCGGCAAGAGTACGATTGGGATGCTTACTATGCTCTAATTCGTGAGCTGCAACCGAATGCGGTTATCAATGTGTGTGGACCGGATATTCGGTGGTGTGGGAATGAAGCGGGCTATTGCCGGGAGTCTGAATGGAGTGTTGTACCGGCTTCCCTTCGCTCGAATGAGCAAATACAAGAGAAATCCCAGCAGGTGGATGATGGCGAATTCGCTAAGCGATACGATTCAACGGATCGTGATCTTGGAAGCAGAGAGATCATTCGTAAGGAGCGTGAGCTAGTCTGGTATCCAGCGGAAGTGAATACATCGATTCGCCCAGGCTGGTTCTATCACGCTTCGGAAGATGATAAGGTTAAATCGCTGGAAGAGCTGCTTCAAGTGTATTACGGCTCTGTTGGCGGAAATTCGACCTTTTTGCTGAACTTACCGCCGGATAAGCGCGGCCTTATTCATGAGAATGACCGGGCTCGTCTGCACGAGTTGGGTGAAGCGATTCGGAACACGTTCAGAACGAATCTGGTCGAAGGAGCTTCGGCTCAGGCATCAGAGACCATGAGCGGTCATAATGTTAACTATATCTTTGACGGGAATCCTGATACCTACTGGTGTCCTGAAGAGGGGACGGAGCAGGTAACAATTGAAGTTGACCTGAAGGATGAGACTGAATTCAACCATGTTGTTCTGCAGGAGTATCGATATAGTCAACGGATCGAGAATTTCGAGCTGGAAGTTCAGCAGAATGGTGAATGGAAGCCGCTCTGGAGTGGAACCGTTGTTGGCTACAAGCGCATATGCCGGTTCGACAATGTGACTTCACGGTATATTCGCCTTAAGATTACAGAATCCAGATGGTGTCCGACGATTTCAGCCTTTGAAGTGTACTGCGGATAATATAATAGATCAGAATGCTGAGGGGATGTCCCAGAAGATCTAAGATCTTCTGGGACGCCCCTTGTTTCTGTTGTTACGACACATTGCAAACGAATCTTTCCATCGTAAGCGTCAAACAGCCCCCACCATGCGGCCATGATGAGGGCTGTTTGACGCTTACGTTTATTCAAAGCTTGTAATCACCAATGCCCAGCAGGAATTTAACGAAGTCATCGTTTGCTGATTATGGTAGAAAGGTTGATTCCGAAGAAGTTTATGTTTGGAATCATGAAGATGATAGTAGAGAAAAGTTAAGTTCATCACTAAAGGCATTTGTTAAAGGCTGGTTAGATGAGACAATAAGTATTTGATAATCATTCTCTTGGGCAGGTAGTAACTACACCGCTCCACAATAGAACAATTTCGCATATTGGGTAGCGAATGCTCATATTGACGTCACTGATTCTAACCAAATGTAAGTAAGTCATGTAGTGAAATTCCCGCAGCGGGCAACCTTGCATATTCTGATCCTTATCGCCCGATCTTTGATGTTTCGCGGTTTGTTACGTTTTAATTTGTTTTCGAACACGAAATATTCGGTGGCTATGTCAGCGAACGTTGCAATTTCTGGATATGCCGAAAATCGGCTTAGAATGTCACAAGATTGGAGCGCAACCTGTATCATCTACGAAAAGTCGCCTCAAAATACTCTGGTTACTTCAATTCAAATCGCTTCCTTTGCCTTCATAATGAGGGCGAGTTTTTCATAAGGCAACGTGGGGGGAATAACAAAAGTGGGTATTGGCCAGAGATATGATAGACGCCGGGGCAGATGCCGTTATTGGGAGCCATCCTCACGTCCTGCAGGAATTTGACCGGGGAAAACCGATAGCGTATTCCATCGGAAATTTCCTTTTTCCAGATTACGTTAAGGGACTCGATATGGGATTCGAACCCTTTATCATAAAAGACAACCAAATCGTGAAGCAGGACAAAGCGTACGAAAAAAGGCAACTGAATTATCTCGAAAGCTTATCGTTTGGTGTTAATGTGGATGGCCATTCAATTCGTCAAGCGGTTCGCGTGTAGGATCAGGGGAGGCGTGAAGAGCATTAATGGTGCAACGTATGAGCGAGCCCAACACTTCCTTGCTTCGCGACGGTATCCCTGCATTCTCCGTGCATTTAGGCCCAATCGATACTGAACTGGCTCGTTATTAACCGCCTGGCGGGGAATTACAAGGTGGTCGAAATCGCTTGCGCCAACAAACTTCTCCATCACATTTATGCCATCCTCCGTAAAAGCGCGCCCTACAAATCCTGAAAAACCATATCCATAACCTCCACGCCAATGAAGGTTATTTGTGTTGTTTAGAAAAGTATATAAGTGTTCTATTATTTATCCAAGTTGTAATGCTTGACAAGTATTATCTGGTTTTTTGTGTTAAGTATACAAGTTTTGGGGTTATAACTCCCGAACTGCCCCTTATAGGGAAATAAGTTTAGTTAGAGAAAACAGTTTGTTGTAAGCATTTACATCTGCATATTATACTTTCCGCACATCATATCAGCCTAGATCAGACAAGCTGCTCAAAACGATGTGAGGCCACGAAAGGAGGGACATAGTGAAGAGTCAGTGTCTTTGGGAAGGTACTCAGCTTGAAATCAAAGATAATTCGAAAGATTGTCACCTAAACCATTAATATGAGGAGGGCTTAACTTGAAAAAGTTGATCGTATTCCCGTTAACCTTGGCATTAATGCTGTCGCCTGCGATGGCATTTGCTAAGGGTATACCTACGGATGGAAAGTCTTATGCGCAGATTGCGGATTCACTCGGTAATCTGGCCTATAACAAGACCGTGGTTGTAAGTAATGTGAGTAAAGTGGTTCCCAGGAATAATCTCGCACTCCATAAACCAGTAGTGGCAAGCAATATTCAAAGCGATAAATATAGCGGAGAGATGGTTGTGGATGGTGATCCCGATACGCGTTGGGCAACGACAGATGCTGATATGACTCATACATTAGATATTGATTTGGGAAGCGAGACTACTTTTGACAGAGTGGAGCTGATGCAATTTCACGACAGGGTTGAGAGTTATAAAATACAATACTGGACAGACAGTGCTTGGCATGATGCATATTCAGGTGGAAAAGTTAAAGCAGGCTATACGAATGTAACCGAAAGGAATCATTTTCAACCGGAAATTGCAGAATTTTCTCCCGTGACAGGCAGTAAGATGCGGTTAATTATTAAAGCGTATAAAGTCGAACCGAGTTTTTGGGATATCGGGTTGTATAACACAGCGGACATCCCGGCTGAACCTGTAACAGATCCTTTATATGATGGCCCCAAAGCAGTAGATGCAGACCCGGGATCCTATTGGAAAACCGAGGATAGCATCAAGTCTGCGACGCTCGATTTGGATTTTGGTAATAGCATTCCGTTGAACAGGGTAGATTTCTCGCAGCCTAATGAAAAGATTGGTAAGTATATCATTCAATATTGGGATGGTTCGAAGTGGAAAGCGGCGTTTCAAGGCACATCATCTTCGACCAAAGAAAGTGTTGAGTTCAAGACCGTAACCAGCAGTAAATTAAGATTACAATTCAATGTAAGATCCGGCGTTTCCGGAATAGGTCTTTCAGAGCTTGAAGTCTATAACACGAATGCGGATCCGGGATTGTCCCGAGGACAGCGGGTGTTGATCGATAAAGGACTGCAGCAACAAGCATGGATCTCTACGGATCAGACTGGTCGTTATTTCCCTACGGCCGAGGAATGGAGGAATATTCACTTTACGGCACCAACGTACTATGAAGCTCCCATGTATAACCAAGCGTTTCATGATGCGCTCCCCGCCTCCCAGTGGTCTTTAGCGAAAGCTCCATTCGCTGAGCATTTAGTTGCAGGACCGACATCGCAAGAGCATTTTCTAAATGAACAGCAAAGGGCGAATCTGACCAATCTTGTCAGCATGCAATTTGGAGACGAAGAAGATTTTAGCGCATCTGTCGTTAAATCCTTTAAGGGTTGGTTTGATTTAAGCCGAACATTATATCCGGATGTGATCGTGCATTCCAATCAATATGCAGATCAATGGAACACCGAACAATTGAGGGCTTACACACGAGCTGCAAAACCGGACCTCTTAACTTATGATTGGTATTATTTTGATCGGAACGATCAGCATCCAGGTGGAAGCGTCAAAAAATTGTATGATGATATTAATATGTTTCGAACCATTGCTTTGGAGGGTTATGATGGGACAGAACGTTCGCCGATTGCTTTTGGACAATACACACAAGGCTTTAAATCCGGGGAAGATTACGTTCCTTCCGAGTCCGAGCTCAATATCGTTTCTTTTGCTACCTGGACAATGGGAGGGAAATGGTTGAACTTGTTCCGTTGGGAGAAGGACGATGGAAAAGATGATATTAATCCGTATATATTCCACAATAATAACGGTAATTTGACGCCAAGTTATGATCACTATGCCGAAATGGTAAAACAGGGAAACACTCTTGGAGATTATCTCGTACGCTTGAACAGTTCGGATGTGCGAATAATTCCGGGAGAACATATGTCAAACGGCAATGTTGTTGCAAATAGCAAACCGAATTCCATTCCTTTATGGGATCCTTCGGCCGATGCCCGCATTCGGAGTATTGCTGTTCAGAATATCGGAAATGCGAATCATGGGTTGAAAGGGGATGTGCTGATCGGCTATTTCGAACCGCTTAATGGATTAACGAAGGAAGACGAAAAATTCCTTCCGGCTCCGCATTCGAAATACTTTATGATTATGAATGGACTGACAGCGAGCGGAGACGCGGGGTCATCCGAAATTACGAGTCAGAAGATAACGTTCGAACTAGACGTTAAAGGGGAAGGTCCAAACTCACTGTACCGTGTCAATAAAGAGACAGGGGAAACGGAGCGCGTTCAGTTGACTCACGTCAAAGGAAATCAATATCGGTTGGACATCATGCTTGGCGGAGGCAAGGCAGATTTGTTCTTCTGGAAGTAGTTCAAATAAGCTTCGGATAAGTGAACAGTCATTACCTCTTGTTGTTTATGATCTAATATAGTATACAATCGATAGGACTTAAGGGATTTCAGGTGTGAAGTGAGGTATAACAATCTGAAACTTTTATACGAAACGATTTGATCAAAGTGCAAGCAGCGGTTATAGGAATATTCCAAAATCCGCTGCTTGTTCTGATGTTTTGGCGGCACGTACGAGCCTTGGGATGCCCCAGCTTTTTGTCAAACCTATTATGACAAGATGAAGTAAAAATGTGAATAAGAACAACGAAGATGAGCAGCCGGGGGATGAATCACCGCTGCTTGTTGTCCTTAGAGGAGCCATTCCTATAATGAAGTAATTTGCACTTTGAAAAGAAAAAGCGCCTCCTGTATGCTGGGTCTTGGAATGCGACACATTCACTGCCCTAATTGAAAGAGGCTGCTTAAAACAAAGAGGCAAACACCTGCAATCTCGCGTTATTCACAAGTGAGCAACTACGACAACGGAAGCACCGGAGAAGCCGAAGTTTAACATTCCATAAGGGCAACGACCCCGTAGAGGAAGCAAGAATCGGAATCCACCCCTTGAGAGGTAGAACGAAGGAATGTAATGGCATGGACCCAGCGTGCCATTGGAGGGTAAACCCCAAGGGCGAATATGGAGATCCACTGTGCGATCATAATCATCTATCCACAGTTTTGGAACGAAATGATCCTAAGCTCTGTTCCCGCCTAACCTTTTATGTTGTCAAAGTTGAAATATTGAGAATGAACGAGAAAACAGGAGAAAATTAAACTTATAGTGAGAGGGGAAATAAATGACAAACCAAAGCATTCGGGACCAATTGCAAGCTTCGCTGCATTACATGGAAGAGTCGACTTATGACTCTCGTAACCTGCATATTCACCAATCGTATTGCACCGTTTCCTATATAAAGAGAGGGAATGTTACCGTCTATGTGGAGGACCGAACCCATCATGCAACGTCCGGCGACGTGATGATCCACCGCCCGGGCGTCGAAATTCGCGTCATTAATGAACATGAAGGCGTTCACTTGTTCATGAATATCGATCTTAAGGTATTGGGCGACGTGGACTTTTTTCAATTGTATCCATTGAAAAATATTATTAGGTTGCGGGATCCGGCGCGCTATGAAGAATATTTCTATGAATTATATCAGCATTGGCAGCAAGATCATTCATTCCGGGAAGCGCATTGCACCTTCCTCATGCTTATGCTATTAAGCGAGGTTCTAAGCAGCGCTCGCACGAATCTGGATATTGCGCCGCTCGATTTGCTGAAGGGGAAGGACCGCTTCCGTCATGTGATTCAGTATATGCATGAACATTTGCACGAAAAAATAACGAGAGAAACGCTCGCTGAGCTCGTACATATGCACCCGGTTTACTTTAGCCGCGATTTTCATAAAATTTACGGAAATACGCCGGTCGCTATGTTAAAAAAGCTGCGATTGCGGCGCGCGAAGACGCTTCTTGAACATCCAAATCTGACGATAAGTCTAATTGCCGAGCAGTGCGGTTTTTACGATCAAGCTCATTTTACCCGCACGTTCTACGAAACGTACCAACTCCTGCCCAGCGAATACCGGGAAAGTCTCGAAAGTAGTATCGATTATACAAAAAGAGGACTCGATCTTACATTGTCCGGTTATGGTGGAACCATTAGCATAAAAGATGGATTTGAAAGCGAATTCAATCGAATGGGAGGATGATCAGAATGGAGAAATGGATCGGGAAGAAGTGGCTGGGTGCCGCCGCATGCGTTTTATCAATCACGATTATGGTTGGTTATGCGGGTGCCGCTTCGAATGTGGCGGCCCTAGGGGGGGCGGAAGCAGAGAGAGTCATGAAAGAAGAAATCATGGTGAAGAAGGAAGCTAAAGAAAAGAGGATGCGCGAAAAGCGGGAGATTCAGGAAATGAAGAAGGCGGGGTGGAACATTACGTTCTTGGATAATTTCGAAGGGGAACTTCTGGATCCGACGAAATGGGACCATGCGCCGGAATGGCAACGAAAGGACGGCTATTGGTCGGACGAAGAGGCCTTCCTTGATGGCAAGGGCAATTTAATCATTCAAGTGAGCGAAAGGGACGGCAAATATTACTCTGGGGCGGTTACAACCAGTGGAATATTCGAGCAGGCATACGGCTATTATGAGATGCGCGCAAAAATACCGAAAGTAGAAGGCTTTTGGACTGCGTTTTGGCTAATGACGGACGGGGCGCATACGGTAGGCAACGAGGGCAAAGACGGAACGGAAATCGATATTGTGGAAACGCCTTTTGCGTATATGGATAATGACACGGTTGTCCATGCGATGCACTGGGACGGATATGAGGCGGATCACAAAAGTGCGGCGGCCTATCCGGTTGTCCCGGGTATTTACGAAGGATTCCATACCTTTGCATTAGAGTGGAATAAAGACGAATACATTTACTATATCGACGGTAACGAAACATGGAGATCGTCTGCAGGCGGAGTTTCCGAGGTGCCCGCTTTCGTGCAAATTACGGCTGAAGTCGGGAAATGGGGCGGAAATATTGGGAACGCAGTCCTCCCGGCACAAATGGTCGTCGATTATGTCCGCGTATATGAGAGTAAGGAAAATAAACAGTAGCCTTCAATTCGGTTGATCCTTAATGGGGTCAGCCTTTTTTCGTGTCATTAACGTAGGCGTCAAATCCTCCGCAGCTATGAGATCATAAGGCTTTCTTGAATCTGGAGGTTGCCTCACGATGACCTAAGAACGACGCAGACTCGAATGGAGTGCACGAATCACAGACTTTCGGGCAAGCGGTCTTACGATCGCAGCCTGGTGCGCCGCTAATCACTGTTCAATTAATCAACTCAAGTACTGGCTCTACAAAGTCAAGCGTGTTTCTTCTAACGTCTCCGTACCATCCTCGCCAAAGGGCGAATCTGCCCAATCTTGTCAGCATGCAATTTGGAGATGAAGAAGATTTTAGCGTATCTGTTGTTAAATCCTTTAAGGGTTGGTTTGATTTATGCCGAAAATTATATCCGAATGTGATCGCGCATTCCAATCAATATGCAGGTCAATGGAACACCGAACAATTGAGGGCTTACACACGAGCTGCAAAACCGGACCTCTTAACATATGATTGGTATTATTTTGATCGGAACGATCACCTTCTCCACAACCTCTAGCTGTTCGCAAGCAAGGTCGTACTCGGCGAGCAATTGTTCCAAGTGGAGCTTGTAGTAATGAGTGGCTGACTGAGATCCTACAGAATGGTTGGCCAGCTCGATGAGTGCTTTTGCTTTTCTAGCACCACAGTGCCGTTTCATGATGGTTTTCCATCCCTGAATCAGGTTCTGAGGCTGCAGCTTACTTAGCTCCGCTCGAGTAGGGAAGAGGCGAAGCGTAGACGTTGCGTACTTCCATCGTACCGAGGCGCTCGTTTTTATGAAAAACGGAAATTTAACGCTCTACAGGAATGCTAACGGGACACGATAGTTCCACCCCTGAAGGGCTGCCACATGGCAGCCCATCGCTACGCTAACGGGCAGGATAGTTGAATATTAATTCCGGTGAACCGTACCATAAATGACGGCGAATTAAGGTCCTTGTCGGTTTCATGGTACCGTAAGAGGGCTCTTTCATGGCCCGAAATCGAGATATGGCGGCGCAGAGTTAACCCTCTGCACCGTCACTTTTACATTTTTGGCATAGTTCTCGATCAAATCATCTATGTCAAAGAAATTAAAGCTATTTCGGTTTACTCCATTAACTCGATTGCAAGAATTCGATCACGACACTCAGGAATTCGTCTTGATACTCAATGTTAGATAGGTGAACTGCGGGCAGCAAGACGAACTTCGCGTTCGGCACCGTCTCGGCAATCAATTCGCCGTGGCTGGGAAGCGTCACTGTATCATACTGACCGGCAATGACTAGTGCCGGGCTGTTGATAAGGGAGGCCGTCCGACGCATATCCATGTCTCGGATAGCAGCCCAGCTTCCTGCAATCCCCTGCGAACGGGTAGCGAGCACCATCTTGCGAAAAGACGTGACTAGAACGTCCTCCGATTCTAGCATATGCGAAGGAAACCAGTTTTTCATGAACACATCGGCGAATTCGGAAAGGTTCTCTGGTTGCAGCACAGAGGCGATTAGTCTCTCCCATTGCTCAGGTGGTCCCAGGTAGGAGGAAGTATTACTCAAAATGAGCCGGTCGATCCGCTCTGGAGCATAAATGCCGAGCCATTGTCCGACGACGCCGCCTAATGATAACCCAAGGAAATGCACGCGGTCGATGTGAAGCGCGTCGAGCAGTTCGATTACATCCCGTCCCAACCTGTCGAAAGAATATGGACCGTCAGGCGTATCCGAGTCACCATGCCCCCGATAGTCGTAGCGAAGAACTCGGAAATACTGAGATAATTCAGCCAGCTGGCCATCCCACATGTTCATCGTGGTGGCGATCGAGTTTGCTAGCATTAATACCGGCTTGCTGGCTGCTCCTTCGATTCGATAAGCAATTCGAACTCCATCTCCGGTCGTGTAAAAGTTTAATCCATCAGTCGCTTTGGTTCCGTTTAATGTCATCGTCATATTCTCGATCTCCCTTACTGGTTATTAGTGACATTTTAATGGGATGTGCTTATTATTTAAATAAGATTATTAAGAAGTTTGGGGTCTAAAAACTTAATTCTATCGTTGTTTTCGACTCTCACTTTAAAAAATGAGGTGCACTGATCATGGATCACATAGATCGAAAAATATTGGAAATTATTCACGGAAATGCCAGAATTACAATTTCCGAGATGAGTCGAATCATCACGATGTCGCAGCCGGCTGTAACGGAACGACTTCGGAAGCTGGAGGATCAGGGGGTCATTACGGGCTATCGGGCAGTGCTTTCCCCATCTAAGCTTGGTAAGTATACAACCGCTTTTGTCCTGTTTAAATCGAATAACTGCAAGGAGTTCGAAGCTTTCGTAGAAGGGGCTTCCGAGATAGTCGATTTCTACAGAACCAGTGGAGAGTACAATTATTTATTGAAGGTTGTTACCGCAACAAGCGAAACCTTAGAAACCTTCCTTGAAACTTGCAACGCTTTCGGATTTTCATCAACTCTCGTTGTTCTCTCCACGCGATTCGAGGATAAAAGTCTTGTCACAAGCCATGATGCTTCAAACATTATTTCGCTGTTTCATCCGGGGGAAAGTTGACTTCAGCATTTCTATAACTTGCGTTCGGAGGAACCTTTGTTGTTGGGGCCGTAGTAAAGAATTTTCGCCGTTATACCCCGACAGCCAATCATGACGATCGGCTGCTTTTCTATGGGACTGACAGTTAACATGGCGAGTTAAAAATATTACCTAAAGAATACAAACTTGTATTCCGATGTAATATTTAGCCTTATTCGTAACTCGAGGCAAACTTAATACATACCGCGCAAGACATTCTAGGCAGAGGAGGTTCACTATGTTTAATAAAATACTATCCTTGTTTAAATCGACTATTGTGAAAGATACCAAACAGACTTCTAAAAAAACGAAGGGCACGGTTACATTCACAACCGGCGCTGCCAATACTACAGCAACGATATACTTGTATAAGCCATCCGGTACGACTATAGCTTACGGGGATGACTTCACGATTTTGAGAAGTCCGGCGAGCAACGGCGGATTCGAGAACGGCAGCTTAAGCCCATGGTATGGCTGGAATGCGGCTACGGTCGTGAATGCTCAGGCAAGAACGGGCTCATATGCTTTGCAATTGGCCGGGGGGTCCGTGTCGGCTGAGCAAGTCGTCACATTAAGCCCGAATACAACGTATACCCTGACCGGATATGCAAAGACCGGAAATTCGAGCCCACCCGTTCATATCGGAGTCAAAAATTTTGGAGGAACGGAGCAATTCGTAAGCATATCGAGTACGTCTTATACCCAGGGGAGCGTTACCTTTACAACAGGAAGCACCAATACAAGCGCAACGATCTATGCGTACAAACCGTCAGGGGCAACTAGCGCCTACGTCGACGACATCATCATTACGAGATAACGAAAGAGGGACATCCTGTCGATGATCGACGGGATGTCCCTTATTTCTTGGTAATCGTGCTAGCCCCGCACCGCACCGGACACGAGACTCAAGCCGGCGAGAGCGGCAGGCGTATCCGTACGACGGTGCCGCTTCCGAGCCTGCTGTTGATTTCGATGCCGTAGCCTTCCTCGTAATGGAGGCGAATCCGGTCGTTCACGTTTTTCATGCCGATATGTTGATAGGCTGCGCGGTCTCTGGAGAGAAGGGTGCTCCTGAGCTGTGCCAATCGTTCCGGCTCCATGCCGACGCCGTTGTCCGTCACGATAATTTCCATATGCCGATCTTCCCGGAGCTCTGCTTGAATGACGACCTTGCCGCCGCTCGGATGCGGCTCGAGGCCGTGGGTCAGCGCATTCTCGACAAGGGGCTGAACGATCATCTTCGGTATAAGGACGCCATTCAGCTCCTCCGAGGTATACTGCTCGAACTGGATTCTTCCCGGGAATCTTCCTTGATGAATCGTAATATAGGAGCCGACGATCATCAGTTCTTCCTCCAGCCTTACTTCGTTCGCCCCCTTAATGCTGTAGCGCAGCATCCGACTTAAGGCGGCGGTCATTTCGTAAATTTCTTGATTTCCCTTCACAATGGCAATGCCTTTGATCGCATCCAGCGTATTGCTGAGAAAATGCGGATTGATTTGACTCTGGAGGAACGACATCTCCGCACGCTGCCGTTCGATATCGGCTTGATAGAGCTCGCCTGTCGTCTCCAGCAACTGCTGCGTAAGATCGTTGATCCGGTTCAGCATCGTGTTGAATTGGGTCGAGATGACCTCGATCTCGGCGTAGCCCTCCAGTTCGACCTTCGAATGCAGCACCTCTAGATTGCCGCTCTTCAGCCGCTTCATGAACGCAATCAGCTTCCCGAGCGGCTTCAATATATTCATAATGAGGACGGAATACGGTATCGTAACGAGAAGGAGCGTAACGAACAGCATCACATAGCTGGTTCGCTTCAGTCCTTCCAGCTCCTTGATGAGATTGCCGATAGGCACCGCCGATACGATGTTGCCGTTGATCTCAGGCAAGTCGAAGGATTGAATCGCATATGATTTCCCGCCGACCTTTTCGATTACGGCGCTTTCGCCGTAGTGGGAGTACAGGGCCAGACGTCCCTCGTCCAGATTTAGATCCAGTCCGCTTGCGTTCGCGTACACCAGCATTCCGTTCGTTCTGAGATAGAAGCTCGTGCCTGATAATCTGGGAAACTTTTCGATCTCCGATTGAATGGATTTGGCGTCCAAAACGACCGCGATAAAGCCGATTTTTTCTCCGTACCGGTACGTGTCGCGCGATGCGAACAGGTTCATACCGAAGAGAAACGTATCATTGACAAGCAAGGGATCATCATTTACAAAACCGCCGTATTGGACTTGGACTTTGCCTTCCCGTTCGTCGAGCTTGTCCATCATCCTCTGCGCCATTCTGATTTTGCCGTTCAGGGAGGTGTGCTTGCCGGAAGCGTTCACAATAATGATATCTTCGATATCGGGGTTGGTGCTTTTGATGACCCCCATTAAGCTTTGCACTTTTTTCGACAGCTCGTACGTTTGTAAATTATCGTTCTCCGCCAGAAAGTCCTGAACCGTCGTATCATAGCCCAGGTTGATCATAACGCCCGAAATTTTGACGTAGTTGTCAGATACACGCTGCTTCAGATTGGACACGAGCTCCATATTGTATTGCGTGTTCTGATTCACAATTACCTCGCTGGATTGTCGGAACGCCATAATGCTGACCAGCGGGATAACGGCAAGGAGCACGGCGCCGATCGCGAGCACCTGCGTCCGAATGGAAAGCTTGCTGAATGCTTTCATCGCGCCTCCCTGTACTGCGTTGGCGTCATGCCGTTCAGTCGCTTAAAGATACGAGTGAAGTAGAAGTAATCGTTGAAGCCGCATTTTTCGCCGATCTGGCTCACCGTCATATCCGTCTCGGCCAGCAGCTTGCAGGCGTACTGGATTCGCTGACGGGACAAGTATTCCACGAAGTTTTCCCCGACTTCTTTCTTGAACAGCTGAGATAAGTATGTGGGGCTTAGGTAAAACTTTTCGGACAAGCTCTGGATCGATATTTCCTGATTAAAATGATGATGGATATACGTAAGGATTTCCTTGATGCGGTTATGCGTCACGCCGGCGAGCCGGGAGGACAACTCGTCGGATAGATGACTCAGCGTATGCTTGACCAAATAGTCTATCATCGCGTCGGAATGGCCGTAGTCATAATATAGCTGGTCATAGCCTTCCAAAAACCGGGCATGCTCCTTTACGCCTTCCCTCGTGAATAGATACATAACCGTATTGAAGATCAGATAAGCGTCCTTGATCGTTAATACATAACGCTGGAACAACGGCCTGCAGGACTCCATGACCGACACGAACTGCATGCGGTCCTTCAGTGCGAGCGCGCCGACCAGCTCCGACAGCAGATCGTCAATCGTCGATTCCGAAGGTGTGACCTGCCGATAGACGCCGCCCTTTCCCGTTGAGAAGGAGCCGTATGCCGCCACGGATGCCGCCTCCAGCGATGATTCCAGCTCGGCAGGAGTGGCGGAAGAAGGGCCAATGCCGATGCTGTAATCTATGGCGTTGCCGGACAAGTCGAGCGGGCTCAGGAAGCTTTCGACCAGATGGCTGTAGACGAGGAGGCCGACCCGCCTCTTGTTCATGCGGAAGCGGATATGATGAATGTCTTCCCAGTACGGCGCGGGCACATAGCCCTGTACGACGATCGGCGTGACGGGCATGCTTGCGCTTAGCGGCATGCCGGCAGACGACAGCTTCTCCGCCAGCAACTGCTCGTTTCCGGAACACAATACCTCGTACAGCTCTTGGGCGTCACGCTCCGGCTCCTGTTGGGCCCGGTGTTTCAGCCATTGCGAGAGCTTGCCCAGCATGCTCTCGATTTCCTCGATCTCGAACGGCTTCAGGCAATAGCCGAAGGTCCCGTAGTTCAACGCCTTCTGGGCGTAAGCGAATTCTGCATGCCCGCTCAGCACGGCGAAGATCGTGTGCGGGGAAGTTTCCTTGCCCCGCTTGATCAACTCAAGGCCGTTAACGAGCGGCATCTTAATATCGGTCAGCACGAAGTCCGGCCGCAACTTCTCGATCAGCGCTAGCCCTTCCTGTCCGTTCATCGCCTCCCCCGCAACTTGAAAGCCGTATTTCTCCCAGCGCACGCCTGCTTTTATCCCTTCCACAATCCATCGTTCATCATCGACGATAATTGCTTTGTACACAGCAACGCCCCCTTTACAGCAATCGTATCGAGCATCCTCGCGGATTCGTATAGAAAAAAATAAGATAAATATGTACAAAACCAAGAATTCGATTGAAAGTAAGCACTTTCATAATAATTAACAGTGAATATAACGCTTTTATCTATACTAAGTCATTCTAAGTGTTCATTATAATATGGCTGAATACATGATGGAAGGGGTTGTAGGAAAGATGTTTATACATGTAAAACGAGGACTATACGCCATGCTCGCATGCATCCTGGTTATGACTGTATTACCTGTAAGCGTTGCCAAAGTTCATGCCCAGAACACGACGTATTATGTCGATTCCGTGAGCGGGAACGACGGCAACAACGGATTGTCCGGAGTCTCGGCATGGAAGACGCTCGCGAATGTGAACGAGACGGTATTCGGCCCGGGCGACAGGATTTTGTTCAAGGCCGGAGGCGTGTGGAACGGAGAGCTATGGCCGAAGGGCTCCGGAGCAAGCGGCAATCCGATCGTCATCGATATGTACGGAACCGGCAGCAAACCTGCGTTTGTCGGCAGCCAGACATCCAATCAGACGCTCAAGCTGTCCAATCAGGAGTATTGGGAGATCAACAATCTCGATATTTCCGCCAATTACAGCGATTCGTTCACGCGGCGCGGCATCTTTATCCACGCCAATGATTACGGTACGGTGGATCACCTGTATTTCCGCAATCTCGTCATTCACGACGTATGGCCGAACATTCCGCACACGAACAACAATACGGCCAAGGATACCGGCGGCATGTTCTTCCATATCGAGGGCGGAACGACGGTAACAAAGTTCAACGACATTCTGATCGAGAACAACACGATTCGCGATTTGGACCGCGAAGCCATTACGCTGACGTGGACTTCCTGGTCGAACCGTGCCGGAGAGACGGGCGGACAGGGCCCATGGACGGGCAGCACGAACGTGGTGATTCGGAACAACTTCATGTCCAATATCGGCGGAGACGGCATCGTGGCGCAGGGGCTCCAATCGCCGCTCATCGAATACAACACGATCGATGGCTTTGGCTCCCGTAATTACAACGTCAGCTACAATGCTGGTATGTGGGCCTACTCCGCGGATGACGCCGTATTCCAATTCAACGAGGCGTATAACGGGAAGACGACGAAGGACGGTATGGCATGGGACGCCGATGCGAGAACGAACCGGACGTTATTCCAATACAATTACAGCCATGACAACGAAGGCGGCGCCATGCTCTTCATCAGCTACGGCACGGAATATTCGCGCGACGCGGTCTTCCGTTACAACATTAGCCAGAACGACCGCAACTATCTGATTACGGCGACCAATCCGATTAACGCGAGCTTATATAATAATGTGTTTTACGTAAAAAGCGGCATAACGGCGAGGATGTTCAATACGAACAGCGGAACGGCTTCGTTCAAAAACAATATTTTCTACTACATGGGCAATACAACCACGAATAGCTGGGGAGCTTCCTACACCTACAGCAACAATACGTTCTTCGGCAATTTCTCTTCGACGCCTAACGATCCGCTGAAGCTGACGACGGATCCGATGTTTGCCAGTCCCGGATCAGGGGGAATCGGACGCAATACGCTGGCGGGCTATCAGCTGCAGAGCGGTTCGCCTTCCATCAACAGCGGCGTAGCGATTGCCGGCAACGGCGGACGCGACTTCTGGGGCAATACGCTGTATGCGGGCAGCCCGGATCGGGGCGTGCACGAGCATCCGGCGGGAGCGGTTGCGCTGACGAACGTTGCGGCCGGCAAGACGGCGACTTCGAGCAGCTTTATCAACAATCCGGAACGCGTGACGGACGGAGTAACAAGCCCCGCAAGCAGCTACGCCGGCTTGGACCAAGGGCTACAATGGACGCAGATCGACTTGGGAGCCGTCTACAACGTGAGCGCGGTCAAGCTGTGGCGTTATTATGACGGCGGCAGAACGTACAAGGATGTCATCGTCCAGTTGTCGAACGTCTCCGACTTCGCAAGCGGCGTGATGACCGTGTTCAATAACGACGCAAATAACAGCGCCGTATTCGGAGCGGGAACGGATGCGGAGTATGCGGAGACGGCTTCGGGCAAGTCGATTAGCTTCGCCCCCGCCCAGGCGCGCTACGTAAGGGTCTGGTCGAACGGCAGCTCCGTGAATGCCTGGAATCATCTCGTGGAAGCACAGGTTATGGGTACGCCCTAAGGAAGGGTGAGCGGAATGAAGAAGCTCGCGATAGCAGCGGGAATGGTCTGTCTGCTGGCGGGCATTGGATGGGTCTTCGGAGGCAGCTGCGCGGTGCCAGTATACCCTGAGGCTCCCGTTGCAATCATCAATGGACTGGATGTATCGGCGTCGGAGTTCGAAGCGGCGATGGCGCAGGAGAGAACGACTGTCATTCAATTCTTTCAATCCCGATATGGCGCAGAGTACGGGGAGGGCTTCTGGCAGGCGGAGTTTGACGGCACGACGCCGCTGGACGCGCTGAAGGATAAAGCGCTGAACCGTATTGCGCGCGTCAAAGTTCAGCAGGCGGAGTCGCTCCGGCAAGGGATCGATACGCCAGTCTCTTACGAACAGTTCCTGACGCAATGGGAGAAGGAGAACGAGCGCCGGAAGAAAGCGGTGCTGGCTGGCGAAGTCATCTACGGACCTGTGGCATACGGCGAAGAAGACTATTACCGCCATATGCTCAGCAACTTGGCGATAGCTCTGAAGGAGAAGCTTGCGCTTGGCGGACTTAGTCCTAAGCCGTCCGAGATCGAAGCGTATTACGAAGCGAACCAAGACGCCATGTTCAAGAAACCGGACGCCATAACGATCCTCAAGCTGTTCATTCCTTATTCGGAGTCTTCGCAAGAGGAAGCGCGGGCGGCGGCGGAATCCGCCAGAGCTGCGGCCGAGCGGGCCGGCTCCCTCGAAGCGGCGGCCGACGAGAGGAAGCTTGCGCTGACGGAGCAGCGGTTCGGCGCAGACTCCGAAAGAAACGACCGCAAAACCTTTGCGGAGATCCTGCAGGCGGCGGAAGGGCTTGCGGTCGGCGGAATCAGCGAAGTCGTCGCTTTGCCGGACGGCTATGCCGTCTTGGAATGCCTGGAGCGGGAAGAGGGCGGCTATTACCCGCTTGACGAAGTAACGGAGGAAATCCTGTATCGCCTGCTGGATCTCAAGTACGAACAGTGGCTGGTCGAAGCCGCGCGCGAAGCGGCTGTGACCGTCCATGCGGAGGCGCTGGCGAAGTTAAGCGCAGACAAGATGAGTTAAGTTTCTACTAAGTGAATGGCATTTCTCGGTCTATCGGGGGATGCCTCTTCATTTCTAATTGCCATGCTGTTTGAGACAGAACGATTAACTACGAGTGGGGAGTATAGAGATATGAAGATTCATGTAACAGGTTTGACGGAGAATCAACGGCAGGTGTTATCTGAAGCGGTAAGCTGCTTGCGCGTATCGTTGTCGGAGGCGGGCATTCCCGTGCAATTCAAAGAGGGCAGCGGCGGGATCGCCGTTCAGTATGACGGACAAGCGGCTGTCGTCTGTTGCGGCGGAGGTTCCCAGTTTGTTCGAGCGCTCGGACTGACCGTGGAGGGTATCAGGAAAGGCAAGCCATTCAGTGTGCTAGAGACGCCGTGGTACGACAGTCTGGGTGTCATGATCGATTGCTCCCGCAACGCCGTCCTACATATGGACGCGTTCAAAAATATCATTCGGCGCCTGGCGCTTATGGGCTATACGACGGTGCAGCTGTATACGGAAGACACTTACGAGATGGAGGCTTATCCGTACTTCGGCTATATGAGAGGACGCTATACGTCGGAGCAATGGAAGAGTATGGACCGTTACGCGGCGCTATTCGGCATCGAGCTGGTTCCTTGCATACAGACGCTTGCGCATCTCGGCCCTGCGCTGAAGTGGGCGGCGCATGCCGATCTGGTTGATTGCAACGATATATTGCTGATCGACGAGCCGAAGACGTACGAGTTGATCAATGAGATGTTCCGAACGATGGCGGGCAATCTGAGCAGCCGAAGCATCAACATCGGGATGGACGAGGCGCATATGATGGGGCTGGGCAAATATTTGGTCAAGCACGGATATCATGACCGATCCGCGCTGATGATGAAGCATTTCGCCAAAGTCATGGACATAGCCCGCTCGTACGGCTACAAGCCGATGATGTGGAGCGACATGTTCTTCAGGCTTGCGAGCGGAGGCGAATATTACGACCCCGAAAGTCCGATCAGGGCGGATATCGCATCCCTGATACCGGAGGATCTGAGGCTGGTTTATTGGGATTATTACACGGAAGATCGAGCGAAATATGACGGCATGATGAGGAAGCACAAGCAGCTAAGCGACAACATCGTATTCGCCGGCGGCGCCTGGAAGTGGATGGGATTCGCCCCGAACAACGCGTTCAGCCGCCATATCGGAATAATGGCGCATGAGAGCTGCGTCGCAAGCGGGATACGCGAGACGCTCGTCACGGCATGGGGAGACAACGGGGTGGAATGCTCCTTCTACGCTGTCCTCCCGACCTTGCAGCTGTGGGCGGAGCTCTGCTATAAGAAAACGGGAGACGAAGCCGTGCTGCGGGAGCGCTTCGCGACATGCGCGGGCGGCGACTACGGAGATTTCATCTCCTTGGATCTCGCCAACCTCGTGCCCGATAATCCTTCGCCCGGCCGAAGCATGGGCAATCAGGTTAATCCAAGCAAATATTTATTGTATCAGGACGTGTTATACGGACTGTTCGACAAGCATGTGCTGCCGGAAGCCTAAAAGGAGCATTATGGCAGAAGCGCAGCGTTGCTGGGTGCCGCGGCGGGACGCAATCCAGAATGGAGCCCCCTCTTCGAGACGCAGGCCACGCTTTGCAGTCTACTTGCGCTGAAGGCGTCTGTCGGCATTGAGATTCGTGAGGCGTACCTCAGCGGCAATAAAGAGCAGCTCGGGAAATACGCGGAGACGTTGCTGCCGGAAATAAAGGTGAGAGCCGAGCAGCTCATGAACGCTTATAAGAAGCAATGGATGCATGAGAACAAAATATTCGGGCTGGATGTATTCGATCTGCGCATGGGTGGACTCTTGCAACGGATCGATACGGCGATCGTTCGCATTAGCCAGTACGTACGAGGCGAGGTCTCGCATTTGGAGGAGCTGGATGAGCCGATCCTGTCGTTCGACGCGAGGGAAGAGGGCGAGACGAAGGTCATTAGCGTCGCCTTGTGGCATTCGATTGCCACGCCTTCGGTCCTTGCGGGGATATAGACCGACAGGCAAACCACTATCTATGAGAAGGAGATTGATTCAATATGAGAATACTTTATTTGGACCTGGACTCTCTTCGTCCCGACCATCTGGGCTGCTACGGCTATCATCGCAATACGTCGCCTAACATTGACCGCATAGCGGGAGAAGGCGCCGTCTTCACCAACTATTATTGCTCCGATGCGCCGTGCATGCCTTCCCGAACTGCTCTTATGTCGGGCAGATTTGGGATTCATACCGGCGTTGCGGGCCATGGCGGCACCGCGGCGGATATGCGACGGGACGGAGCGACCCGGGGCTTCGAGGACCGGCTGAAGCGGGAGAGCCTCCCCTTCGTATTGCGGGAAGCGGGCTATAAGACGGCGACGATCAGCACGTTCGCCGACCGGCATTCCGCATGGACCTTCAACGCCGGCTTCCATGAGGTTCATAACATCGGGGAGAACGGGTTGGAATCGGCGCATCAAGTGCTCCCAACTGCGCTGAAGTGGTTGGAGGACAATGGGCGATCGGACCAATGGTTCCTGCATCTGAACTTCTGGGATCCCCATACGCCTTACCGGGTGCCGGATCACTACGGTCATCCGTTCGCGGAAGAACCGTTGCCGGAGTGGCTGACGGAGGAGGTGTTCCGGTCCCATCTGCAGAAGGAAGGACAGCACAGCATTACGGATATGAACGCGCTGGCGAAGTCGCATTACGGCAAGTGGAGCAGGCACGGCCGGGAGATCGAATCCTATGAAGATATCCGTCAGATTATCGACAATTACGACTGCGCGATCCGCTACATGGATGACCATATCGGACAAGTGCTGTCGCTGCTGGAGCGGCTCGGCGTCTTGGAGGAGACGGCTATTCTCGTCAGCGCGGACCATGGGGAGAACTTGGGAGAGCTTGGCATCTATTCCGAGCACGGCACGGCTGACCAAGGTACCTGCCGCATCCCGATGATCTTCCGCTGGCCGGGCGGCGCGCGAGGCGTGAGGAACGAGGGACTGCATTACCATCTGGATCTGGCTCCGACGCTGGCCGATCTTGTTGGCGCGAAACATCCGGAGCGCTGGGACGGCATCAGCTATGCGGACGGCATATCCGGCGCATCCGACCAGGGCAGAGACTACCTCGTATTGACGCAATGCGCACATGTCTGCCAGCGGAGCGTCCGATTCGGGGATTGGCTCTACATTCGATTCTATCACGACGGCTATCACGGTTTTCCGAAGGAAATGCTGTTCGATCTGAAGGACGATCCTTACGAGCAACGCAATCTGGCGGAGGAGCGGCGGGACGTGTGCAAGGAAGCCGTCTACCTGCTTAACGAATGGCATGACGACATGATGGCGACAATGGACTGCGACACCGATCCGTTATGGACGGTCATGAAGGAAGGCGGGCCGCTGCATGCCGAGGAGTACCGGAGCTGGAGGGACCAATAGCTGAGTAGAAGGTCGGCGTGTTATGCGCCGGCCTTCTTTTTTTCATGCACTATGTACATATTTATGGCGCTTATGTCGGATTATGTGATTGAAAATGATTGAAAGCACTTTCATTAAGTAGTCCACATAGAAGGCTGATTATGTCCATACTCCGCTCTCGCCGTCCCTTCTATACTAAAAAAGCGGGCAATGTTCCCTGGATTCACAAATTTAGAAAAGCAAGGAGTGACTTCTGATGCGCAGCGGGGCGAGCGTTGGAACAACGAAGAAGCTTTGGACGACGATGCTTCAGCACAAATATTTTTATCTGATGGTTTTGCCGGTTCTCATATGGTACGCGCTGTTCGCATATGCGCCGATGTACGGCGTGACGCTGGCGTTTAAGACGTTCGATTACAGCGGTGGCATTCTGGGCAGTCCCTGGATCGGACTCGAGCATTTCCAAAAAATATGGACCGACGCGGATTTCCATATGGCATTCAAGAATACGATCATTATCAGCTTGATGAAGCTGCTTATCAATTTCCCTATGCCGATCATCCTGGCCATACTACTTAACGAATTCTCGAGGAAGACAGCCAAACGATTTTTCCAGACGGTTCTTACGTTCCCTCACTTCATCTCTTGGGTCGTGCTGGCGGGTATTATTACGAACATCCTCAGCCGCGACGGCGTTGTGAACCAAATCATCATGTTTCTCGGATTCGAGTCCGTCTCGCTGCTAACGGACAGTGCGTCCTTCCGGCCTCTTCTGTATCTCACGCATATGTGGCGGGAAGTCGGCTGGGATTCGATCATCTACCTGGCCGCGCTTGCGGGCATTAATCCCGAGCTGTACGAAGCGGCCGAGATGGACGGAGCTAACCGGTTCAAGAGACTGCTCCACATCGCGTGGCCGGGCATTAAAAGTACAGTGGCGATCCTACTCATTCTTCATGTAGGCCAACTTCTGACACAAGGCGCAAGCTTCGATCAAATCTTCAATCTGTACAGCTCGCCGGTCTATTCCGTGGCAGATGTCATCGATACGTATATTTACCGGACGTCGTTCCAGATAGGCGGAGACTTCGGTTATATGACGGCGGCAGGACTCATCAAGTCCGTCATCAGCTTGGTGCTTCTCGTCTTGGCGAACACAATCGTGAAGCGAATGGGCGAGGAAGGACTCTATTAAACTACGGCTTGGAGGTATTCGACAGATGAAGCTAACGCATACGAAGAAGAGGACAAGGCTGAGCGCCTTCGACATCGCCGTCTATATCGTGCTCGGACTGCTGTCTCTCATCACGTTTTTCCCGTTCTATAACGTACTTATCATTTCGTTCGCCAAATTCGAAGTCATCAGCCAGTTCAATCTCTACTTGCTGCCCTTGTCCTTCGATTTAACGGCTTACAAAGTAATCCTGTCCGACACGAAGTTCTGGAGCTCTACGGTCAATACGGTCATCGTAACCGTCGTCGGCGTATTGTTCAGCATGACGATATCGGTTACGGGCGCTTATGCGCTCTCCAAGAAAGGGATGCCGGGCCGGAACGCGATGCTGACGTTAATCCTGTTCACGATGTTTTTCAACGGCGGGCTTATTCCGTTTTATCTCATCATCAAATCGCTGGGGCTCGTCAACAGTATACTCGTCATGATTATCCCGGCAGGCTTGAACACGTTCTACTTGATTATTATGAAAAACTACTTCGGCACGCTGCCGGAAAGCTTAGAAGAATCCGCGAAGCTGGACGGAGCCAACGACCTGTACATTTTGCTCAAAATCATTCTGCCCATCTCCGCGCCGTTCATCGCCACCTTCGGCTTATTCTACGCGGTGGAGCGGTGGAATGAGTGGTGGTACGCGCTCATCTTCATCAGTGACTCCGCCAAAACGCCGCTCCAGATTTACTTACGGGAGACGCTCATCACGAGCAATGGGCTGCTGAACACGCTGGCTCAGCAAGCGGCGGATAGCGACTCCAGCAAGGTGTACACACCGGCTTTGCAGATGGCGACGATCGTCATCTCAAGCGTACCCATCCTTTTGGTATATCCCTTCCTGCAGAAGCACTTCGCCAAAGGGATACTTGTAGGTTCCATTAAAGGATAAGGAAATTCATATAGATGCTTGTCCTATCCTAACAAAAGCTTCACAATGACAAAAAGGGAGGATTCAACGATGAAAGGATTTAAGAAGTTTGGCATCATCTTGGCATGTATGGCTATGTTCGTAGGATTGCTCGCGGCTTGCAGCGGCAACGACAACGAGAAGCCGTCCGAGAACGAGAAGCCCGCAGCGACGAATTCGGGTACGGGAGGAGAGGACAACCCTTATAAGGACCCGATGGAAATTTCCGTTGCTTACTGGGATGTAGAAGCGGAAGTCGCAAAGATCGAGAATGACCCGATCGTGCAGGATATTCTGAAAAAATTCAATATTTCCATTAAGCCGGTCAATACGACTTGGGACGACTATGGCCAGAAGATCCAGATGTGGGCCGCGTCCGGACAACTGCCGGACGTATTCGCGATCGACGCGATCGGCACGCAATATCAGCGGAAGTGGGTCGAGCAAGGCGTCGTCGCCCCGCTGCCTGACCTGGCGAAATTTCCGAATCTAGAGAAATATTTTGAAGCGCCGGACATTGAGGGATTGGCTGTCGATGGCAAGCATTACACGATTCCGAGAAGGATGTTCCCAAGCGTAGACTGGAGCGCGCTTGACCGCGTAGTCTACTACCGTTGGGATTTGGCGCAAGCTGCCGGCATTACGAAAGAGCCGGAGACTTGGGAAGAGTTCAAGGCGATGCTTGAAGTGATCGTGAAGGCCGATCCGGAAGGCAAGAAGATTACAGGTCTGACGTCGGCCCAAGTGAAGATGCTGGGCGGATTGTTCTGGCTGTATGGCAACCCGGTTGCTACAAGCGACGGCAGCGGCGCGGATTTCAAATGGATCAAGGAAGACGGCAAGTTCATTCCGGCCGTATTCTCCAAGAACGCTCTGCCTGCTCTTCAGAACATGAAAGATATGTATGACAAAAATCTGATCGATCCGGACATTGCGCTTACAAGCCCGGAAATCGCTTACGACAAATTTGCTTCGGGCAAATCCGCGGCAATGCTTTCCGGCGGCGGATTCATCAACCTCGATGCGAACATCTATCGCAAACGTTGGGCGAACAGCTACCCGGATAAGGATGTCTCGGAAACCGTGAAAGTATTGAATCCGCTAGCAGGACCTGGCGGAGAACGGCATCACGCTATCTTCAAAACATTCTGGTCGGAGAGCTACTTCAGCGGCAAGATCGATCCGAAGAAGCTTGACCGTATCCTTGCGCTCTATGATTACGTGCTGTCTCCTGAAGGAAAAACCTTGCTCACCTACGGTATCGAAGGTGTCGATTACAAGCTAGAAGGCGATAAGAAGGTCATGCTGGAAACGAAAACGTTGAACGAGAAGTATCCTGCAATCGCCTTCCTGAGAGACTTGGTTGCCTATGAAACGGCAGACCGTTACGACCTAAGCAACCCGTCCATTGGTGACGAAGGTCTCAGACAAGATGCGGTGGACTACATCGATTGGGTTCTGAATAACACGAAAGTGCCGGAATACGACATCCGCCTGACATACATGTCGACTCCGACCAAGGACAGCTTTACGGTGTTCGATCACGACGATTTGTTGAATGTGATGTTGTCGAAGGATCCTGTGGAGCAATCGTGGCAGAAGATCGTTGACGGCTACAAGTCCAAGGGCCTCGACAAGATGATCGAAGAAGTGAACACGAAGGCGAAAGAGCAAGGCATCGAATAGATTCGGCGAGCAGGCCATTCATGGCGGGACCCCCGTTTGAATGGCTTGTTGCCGTTTGGGAGGGGCGATCACGTATTTTTTCCTATCGACAAAATCAAGGAGCTTGGCCGGCTCTTTTGGACCTTCCTCAAGGTCGGACCATCCAGCTTCGGCGGCGGTTATTCAGCTTGGCCTATCTTTCGTGGCGGGATGAACCGAAGGTCGAGGCAGAGCTCAAAGGTATTCATTCCGCCGTTATCGCGCTTATTCTGATGGCTGCTTACCGTATGGCAAAGGCGGCCATTTTCGATATCGCCACTAGCTGTGTGACGGTTGCGGCTTTGCTCGTCTTGCTGCTGACTGATATTAATCCTTTTTATGTCATTTTACTAGGCTCGGCTGTTGGGATTGTTCTGGTAAAGGGGAAGCAATGGTTTGGCATAGAGGTTCGCACCGAGCGTAAAGGCGCTGAGAATTGTGCCCGCCTGCTTGAGACCGAATGTTTCATCTAATGAACGGGGGCTAACGCCGTGCTATGGGAATTATTTATTACCTTTTTGAAAATTGGTATCGTTTCGTTTGGCGGCGGATACGCGGTCATTCCTCTTATTCAGTACGAAGTAGCGTCCCGCGGTTGGTTAGAGTCTGCTGAATACCAAGAAACAATATCGATTGCCGGGATGGCTCCGGGGCCTATCGCAACGAATAGCGCGACCTTAGTCGGCTATAAGACAGCGGGACTTGGCGGGGCGATCATGTCTACGCTGGGAATGGTCATACCGTCGCTGCGAGCTTTGTGGTTCAAAAGGGGACATTGAGATACATCATATTCGAAAACTTAAAGACCTAGCCCAGAATGGTAGAAAAGATAAACCGGAATGGATGAAACGTATGATTGCAATGAGTCGGAAAACTCTTGCAGTTTGCAATACATGCCATCTTTTAATCCATTCAGGTAAATACCAAGGAAAGAAAATCGCTGACTGATAATTACTGGCGAGCGGAGTGCATAGGAAACTTGCATGCTCCGTTCTGGGAGGGGTAGTTGGAAAAGTGTCATTTTCGGATGGTAACTCGCTGGCTACCTACTCTACCGCATGCTCCGTGTGGAGCAGAGGAAAAGCTGGAGATTACATTCCGCTCCATCGTTTCCTCGGCCGCCAACCAATGCGAAGGGCAGAACCACCGAAGCCGGTGGTTCACTTCTATCGTGATCCAAATTCTTCATAAAAAAGGAGACTGAGCCTATGTGTAGCGAACCCTCAACCAACCACTGAAGGAATTTCCAGGCGAGATCCCTTTTCATCTCCGGATTATCATTGAACAGCATGGCACTGGTTGAATTATTTCCCGCTGCCCATCTGACAACAGTACCATCTTCTCGGCGCGTCACTGGAATGGGAGCGAAGGACCACTCATTCAAAATATCCGGCGCTGCGATCATCAGCTCATATACATGCTGAAATCGGCGATCCCCTATCGGCATTGTTCCGGCTCTGAACTGTTTGCACCGAAACGCTGGCGAAGGCCTTGAACGAGACAGGTAAAGATTCGACCCTAAATGTAAAATGTGAGGGATGTTTCTAGTCGTCCGTAAGCTCTATTATTAGAGAAAGCGTGAAAGCGCTTTATAAATAGAACAGAGGCAGAGGAGATGAATTTGTTGAGGAAAGTCACTTCCATGTTATTAGCTATCGCAATTCTTCTTATGATGGTACCGCCGTATGCCAGGGCAAGCGAACAGACGGTAGCCGGGCTTGACCCAAGCCTTGTGCTGAGAGTGGAAAATCAAATCATTCACAACAGCGGCTTTACAAACCTGAACGATAAGGTCGATGCGCTGAAAGCGCTGGACGAAGGGACGATCATCGTAAGGTTCCGTTATTCTGGCTCCTCCATCATGTCCTTATTTTCTCTCAGCAATAATACACTCCCCGACGGACACTTTCAACTGTACATTACTCCGTCGGCGATAGGTAGCGAGAACCGTTATCAAGAGCCAGGCAAGACGAAGGTAAACACGCACGTCAAGACCGACGCCTTTGTTTTGAAGGAAAATGAAGTTCACACCGTCGCTATGGTTATGGACAAGGCGCAGGGCTATAAATATTTCCTGGACGGGAAGCTGGTCAAACAGGATACGACGTCACCAAGGAAGTTTCTGAGCAACATTTATGCTCCGAACAGTGCGCAATTAGGGCGCACCGAAAGGCCGGCAGGCTACAACCAGTATTCGTTCAACGGGCAGATTGACTTTGCCGAGGTGTACGGCAAGCCGCTGGCTGATCAGACCTTGATTGACGTCACAGGGGTAACGAGGGTTGACTCCGTCACGAATCCGATGCCGGCAGGGGCCCAAATTACAGATCCAATAAACATTTTTTATCCCGGCTTCATGGGGTCGAACAACTACCGGATTCCCTCGCTTCTCTATACGAAGAAGGGGACATTGATTGCAGGCATCGACCGCAGAGTTCCTCATGGTGGCGATTCGCCCAACAATATAGACGCCGTAATAAGAAGAAGCTTCGATCAGGGCGACACGTGGGAAAGCAGCGGGATCGTAGTGAACGATTATCCGGATTCGGCTTCCAATATCGATTTGGAGCTGCTGCAAGATCAGAGTACCGACCGCATATTTGCTTTGGTTGACGCATTCCCACATGGCGGCGGCCTATTGGGCGGTTTCGGCAACAACGCCTATAAAGGCACGGGATTCAAAACGATTAACGGGAAAAAATATATGTTTCTCAAAGATTCTTCGGGCAACGAATATACCATTCGCGAGAACGGCGAAGTGTTCAATGCGGCAGGAACCGTAACGAGCTATACGGTCGATACACGAAGAAACCTTTATCAGAACGGCATGAAGATCAATAACATTTTCAGCTCCACATCTCCGCTCAAGCCTTATAAAACGTCATATTTGGAGCTCTATTACAGCGACGACGAAGGGGGAACCTGGAGTGGACCAATCGATCTCAACGATGAAGTGAAGGAAGATTGGATGATATTCCTCGGAACGGGTCCGGGCAACGGCATTCAGTTGACGCAAGGCGAGCATGCCGGAAGGCTTGTATTCCCTGTATACTTCTTGAACGACAACAACAAACAGGCGAGCGCCGTGATCTACAGCGACGATAATGGCGCGACATGGCATCGCGGCGAGTCTCCGAACGAGGGACGCGATGTCGGCAATGACGCCGTCATCTATGAAAAAACGTTCACCAGCTCTTCTTTCGAAATTACGGAATCTCAAGTCGTAGAGATGCCGGATGGACAATTGAAGCTGTTTATGAGGAACTATTCCGGCTACGCCCAAATCGCCACCAGCTTTGACGGCGGCCAGACGTGGGATCCCGCGGTTGTAACGGAAAGGGATTTGGTCGCTGCTTACTGCCAGATGACGGCCATTCGTTACAACGGTCAAATTGACGGAAAAGAAGCCGTTATATTCGCAAGCCCCGCCAATTCATCCCAGCGGATTAACGGAACGGTCAAAGTCGGTTTGATCGAAGCGGACGGCACGCTCCCGAACGGCAGAACTAAATACAAATTCGATTGGAAATACTCGCAGCTCGTCAAACTAGGCACGTATGCTTATTCGAGTCTCGCGAATTTGGGGAACGGCGATATTGGCCTTTTCTATGAAGGTACTGCTAACACCGACATGAGCTTTATCAAGTTTAACGTCGACTACCTGAAATGGCAGCGCGAGGGAGTCAAGCCTACGCCGAAGCTTACATCCATTGCGGTCGAAGCTCTCAAGCCTGATGGATATGCGTTAGAAGAAAAGCTGCGGATTCGAGCTGCGTTCGACAGCTACATCATGCTAAGCGGCGACAGAAGCTTGAAGGGCTCAATCGGCGACAAGGACGTCAGTTTTCAGCTCGTGAGCCAGAATCAAGCCGGCACGGAATTCGTCTTCGAAGGCTCGTTCCCGGAGCTCGCCGTCGGCTCATATGAGCTGGAGGCCGCTTTCTCTGCGAGCCTCAACATTTATAACGCTTATGGGAATGCGCTTTCCAGACAAGCTGATGAGAACAAGCTGTCGCAAACGGTAATAGCTGCTGAAAACGCGGATGCGGCGGAGCGTGTATTAAGCTATCAGGCGAACCAGGCCTATCCGAATGATAATGGAATGAACGGAAATCTTGTTTACACCGATGTGAGCTCGGATGTAAATACGATCAAAGGGATATCGGCCGGAGCGATAGTCGCCAAATTCAAAACGACGGATGCCGTCGGCATCAACACGATATTTGCCCTGACCGACAGCACGAAGACGAAATATAACACCCATGCAACACTTGCTGCCAAGAACGGAAGGCTGTTCTTCTCGGTAACCAGCAACACCGTAAGTCCGTTTGTCAGCGATCAGCAAGTGCCGCAAACGGAATTGATTAACGATGGACAGTGGCATATTGTCGCCGTTGTCATGAATCAAGACGGCACGGCCATCTACCTTGACGGCAAAAAGCTTCTCACGAACACAAACACGGTTTTTCTAAAACATCTAACCGGAGCGAACCGTGCGAATATCGGTAGGTCCATCGCATCCAATACGACATCCGGTCATGATTATTATCAGGCGGGCGATATCGCTTATGCAGACTTTTACAGCGGCTATATGACCGAGAATCAGGCTTTGTCGGCAACATCGATAGCGAAGCGCGTCATTTCGAGCAATATAAACCGCTCCTTTAACGGGACCAGCGATTTTGTCGATATGACCGGTGAGCTGGCAAAGGTCAAAGACCTGAAGCAAGGCACGATATTTGCCAAATTTAAGCTGACGGATGGTGGCAATGCGAGAACGATCATGAGCCTTTCGAACGCTGCCGCAGACGCTTCTAACTTGACCGTTGCAATAAACAGCGGCAAGCTGTATATAGAGTCGAGAGAAACGACGGCCTATACGTCAAACCGTTCTTATCTCGCCCAATTTACGAGTCCGGAAGGAACGATCTACAACGACGGGGCCTGGCATAAGGTGGCGGTAAGCATAAATGGTTCATCGACCATCATTTATGCGGATGGGAACAAGATCGGAACTGCTCCCGGCTTCGATTTTGCGAGCGCCATCCCTGGCATGAATACATTCCTGATCGGCGCCAACCGCGATTTCAAGAGCGTTCCGGAGTGGTATTACAAAGGCGACATTGAGACAGTCGAGGTATATGACGGAAAGCTCGATGACAAGGAGCTGGCTTCCCTCACTGCAAATGTCGTCATCCCTTCTGTGAATGCGGATCTTGCCCGAATAAAGGCGTATATCCAGCCGACAAGCGAGCCGTCAACGTTCGTATTTACCGGCGACGATATTGCTTTTGCAGTGGGACAAGCCGGCGGGTACCGAAATTACATGCAGCACTTTGAGGAACGAATTCGCTGGGAAATGACAGGAACTGCAGGGTCATCAGGCGCCGTCATGCGGCAAGATTTCGTTTTTGACACGGGGATGAAGGGCCTCACGGCGGCGGAGCTGTTGACGGATTTCTCCCGTCTGGTCAGCGATCTGAAGCCGAAGACCGTGTTTGTTATGCTTGGCGGGGGAGACGCCGCAAACCAAACGCCTTTGAGCGAGTTTAAGACAAATTTGAAAGCGATAGTGGCCGAGATCAGAAAGGCCGGAGCGGTCCCTGCGCTGCAAACGACTCCGTATTCGACAGATCCGGCGTTTGCGGCAAAGATTGCCCCGTATGTCGACGCGGTTAAGGCGGTTTCATCCGAAGACAGCGTCGTGCTTGCCAACCATTTCGATGCCTGGAAAACGAATCCGAACCTGTCCTCATTACTTGGACCGGGCGGTACGATGCCGAATGAGCTGGGGCACCTGAAGCTTGCCAAGGATCTGATGACCTTGTTCGATATAGGCGGCAACGGGTACACATGGAGCATAAACAGCTTTATGGATGTTAAGGAGCCTTTCGAGCAGGTCGTGGATCGCGATATCGTCTATACGGTAACGGGAGGCGCGCTTACGGTAAACCTTGGCGAAACATTGCGGGGCATGACCCAAATCGAACAAGCGGTCGTTACGTTAGACGCGGGGGACGGGGAATACCGAAGGGAGACTGCCGATGTAACGGGAATTGTGAATTTGGGCAGCATCGATGAGGTTAAACCCTACGTGTTAACCGTAAAAGCCAAACTGTCCGGCGAACAGAAGTACGTGAAGGTCAATCCGGCATATATTCATTCGGAAGCGCCATCCCAAATCGACATTCCTGTTGATCTGGCTGCACTCATTCATAGCGACAAGCCTTTGACCTGGCTTTTCAGCGGAGACAGCATTACTCATGGCGCCTTGCATACGAAAGGCTACAAATCTTTTGCGGAGCTATTCGCAGAGCGGGTAAAAGGGGAGCTTGCTGCAGAAGTTCCGGCAAGGGCACGCGATCATGTCCTTAACACGGGAGTGTCGAGTATGACAACTCGCGACCTGTTGGATAATTTTGACAGATGGATTGCCAGAAATAACCCTGATGTCGTATTTATTGCTTTTGGCATGAACGACAGCAGCAATAAGCTGGTACCGCTCAGCGAGTTCGAAGCCAATCTGCGGACGGCAGTGGATAAAGTAAGGGCGCTTGGGGCAATCCCGATCCTTCAAACGATCAATACGATCAAATCGGCTGATACGAGCAGATATTCGAATCTTCCTGCTTACGTCGATACGATCAGAAAAGTGGCACAGGACAAACAAGTGCTGCTTGTCGATCACTACAAATATTGGACGGAAGCGGAGAAGGACGTAAGTCATATTAAGAGCATTTGGTTAAACGACAATATTCATCCTAATTTCATCGGTACCGCGCAGATGGCGACCGTAGTATTTAAGTCGATGGCTTTGTACGATCCGAACAGCTATATCGCCAATCTGCGGTATGTGACGGCGGTACCTGCGGTTGAGACGCTAAACGCTATGCCAACGGCGACTGTCGAGACCAACACGATCGCGATTGATGTTCCTTCCATAGTTGCTGCGGCAGGCGTTGCCAATGCGGTGGAAAAGATCGAAGCGTCAATTGCCCTAGGGGGGCTTGACACCGCCACACAAGTAACGCGCAACCTGAACGGCAGCATCATCTTTGCCGGGTTGCCGCAGGCCAGCGGCTATACAGTTAAGGTAAAAGTAAAGGTCAAAGGTCTAAATAAAGAGCTGCTGCTACAGGATGTGAACGTTATCTTCGTAAGCGGGGTGCAAGCTTTACCGAAGGAGGTCGTGCTGAAGGCGGGCGGTGAGCTGCAATTAATGGCTTCCGTGCTTCCCGAATCGGCCACGAATAAAGCCGTCACATGGACGTCCTCCAACCCCGGGGTTGCAACGGTCGATCAAGCGGGAATCGTGAAGGCGGTTGGAGACGGAACGGCTATCGTAACTGTAACAACAAAGGATGGAGGCTTTCAAGATACCGTCAGCGTTGTTGTCGACACCATTGCTCCCTTAACGACGGACGATGCCGGGACCGGCTGGCAGCGGACCGCGCAGACGGTACAGCTGACCGCTACCGACACCGGCGCCGGTGTTACCCGGACGTTATACAGCTTGGATGACGGCCTTATGGCGGAAGGAACGGCGGTAACGGTAAGCAGCGAAGGTCGCCATACCTTGCAGTATTACAGCGTTGACAGAGCGGGGAATGAGGAAGCCGTCAAGACGACCGGCGTTAACATCGATATGACCGCGCCGGTCATCACACCGACGGTATCGCTGGCGGTATACCAGACGGAAGCGATCAACGTGCGCTTCGACATCTCTGATGCGTTGAGCGGCGTTGCAAGCGCGGCGATCGAAATAGACGGAGTTGCAGTCGTTAACCCGACTGTGCTCGATCCGCTGTCTCTTCGAGCCGGTGCGCATACGATCCGTGTTGTCGCAGCGGACGCCGCCGGCAATGAGGCGAAGACCGAATACGTACTGAACGTCCTGCTCGATGCAGACCATTTGGTTGAAGCATTGCGAATAGGAGCCGCCAAAGGATGGATCGACAACCAGGGTATCCTCCGCAGCTTGCAGTCCAAAGTGGAGCAAGCGCAGAAGCAGACGGATGAAGGCAAGCAGCAATTGAATGCATGGAACGCCCTCGAGAATGAGGTCAGAGCGCAGTCTGGCAAGCATATCAGCGCGGAATTCGCACAGCTGCTGCTCGATGACATCGCTTATCTAAGAGGCGGCGTAACGAAGTAACGTAACAGCATCGCAATGCACTGAAAGTCAGTATGGGCAACCATACTGTCTTCAGACTGTTGACAAAGCCCCGGTTCCGGGGCTTTGTTTCGTAGAGTAGGCAGTAAAATGAGTGGATTGAGGTATGAAATAGATGAAGATCGCCTTAGCTTCGCTCTGGTTCTTTGCAGTGGTCAATGCAATTGCATTTTTAGCCATTCTCATTTTTGTTCCGACTATGCCAGTAAAGGAAAAACTATCCTACGGGGCACAGTTAAGCGTCCTGAAAAAACCTCTAGTCTGGTTAAGCATTTTGACTGTCGTTTTTATTAAATCAGTGATGTATGCCGTTTATAGTTTCTTCGCCGAGTATCTAGATACAATCACTCACATGTATGGAAAACAAATCAGTCTCATGTTGGTTTTATTCGGTGTAACCGGTATTGCAGGCAATCTGCTGGCTGGTAAATTGCTTAGCAATAAAGCGATGCAAACAGCGCTCGTGTATCCATTTGTCTTCGGAGCGATTTATCTGCTTGTGTATTACTTGGGGAATTTCTCAATTCCAATGGTGCTTATTATCGCGGTATGGGGCGTTCTTTTCACTCTCGGACTCAATATATCTCAATACTGGATTACTTCTGCAGCTCCAGAAGCACCTGACTTTGCTAACGGGTTGTTTGTTGCCTTTGCGAATCTAGGCGTAACGGTCGGTACGTTAATTGGCGGGTCATTTATAGCAGGCATGGGGACTCATTATGTTATTTGGGGCGGCTTATTATTCCTGGTGTTTGATCTAGTGTCCATTGCGCTAAGAATTTCGCTTTATAGTTCAAAAAGAGTGAGATCTAATCAATGCCCAGCAAATGGAGCGTATAGCCAATAACATAAGATTTTTCCTTAGCGGTACTCCTAGCAAAGGAAATCTATTCAGACAAGAAGATTCACTTGAAGAGGCATATGCAGAACTGGAAGGGATACTTTGTTATTGATCCGAATTTTTGGTTCCAAGAATTAGAGAGCAACATTACAAAATAAACCTTGTGTTATAACTATTATCAAATAGGGAAGTACCTATTAAACAAGAGGAGATGGGAATATGAGTAAGTTGAAGGGCAAGGTTGCATTAGTTACGGGCGCAAGCCGAGGTATTGGACGTGCTGTTGCGATACGCTTGGCGCAAGAAGGTGCATTAGTAGCCGTTCATTATGGCAAGAACCGGGATAATGCAGAAGAAGTAGTTCGTGAGATTGAGCGGAGCGGAGGGTCCGCGTTCACGCTCGGTACGGAACTGGGTTCATCAAATGGTGTAAAGGTTCTTTTTGAAGCATTGGATGAAGCATTGAAAGAACGCACGGGTGACACTTACTTTGACATTCTAGTAAACAACGCGGGGATCGCCCTAGCAGCATCCATCGAAGAGACTACGGAAGAAGCCTTCGACGAAATCATGACAATAAATGTGAAAGCACCGTTTTTCCTGACTCAACAAGCTCTGCCACGTTTACGAGACGAAGGTCGTATTATTAATCTGTCGTCCTCTATAACTAGAATTTCCCTGCCCGCCATTCCCGCGTATAGCATGACCAAGGGAGCAATCAATACACTAACGCTCGCCTTATCCAACCAACTCGGCCCACGAGGGATTACGATCAATGCAATCCAACCGGGATTCGTTGCCACGGACATGAATGCTGCTATGCTGCAGGATCCTGCGGGAAGGAAATTCGGTGCTGATTTTTCTATCTTTGGAAGATGGGGACAACCAGAAGATGTCGCAGATGTCGCTGCTTTTCTAGCCTCTCCTGACAGCCGCTGGGTAACCGGGCAATTGATTGATGCTAGTGGAGGATCCCATTTGTAAGTCATCAGGACTCTATGGTTACGGTAATTTGATTGATCTGTTTGTAGTTCAAAAAGTAGCATTGTCCGGTTCTTTTTTTGGGACCGGATATTAATGTTTAAGGGGAAAGTTAGGTAACATTAATTCACAGGAAATACTTAGGCTCTTTCTCGCGCTTCCGGATCGCATCCAGTTCGTCTTTTTGCTTCTTGCCGTTGGTCGAGCTTTTTATTAGATACGGGATGGCAGCGCGAATTAGTTTATCCATCGAGCCGAATCGCTTGCCTGCGAGGGGGCATTTGTAATGCGACGCGGATACAATTTCGGCCTCGACTGCTGCTGTACCGATAACCAGCGTTCCTACGATGGAAACCGACTGTGCGATCGCTTTCGGCATGCGTAAACTGGCTTCCCGCAGTTGGTATGCCCACAAGATTTGCGATTTATGGGATGATTGCTATGGCATTGTTTTCTGGAACAATAAAGGGGTGGGAGGACAAATTATTTGCTGTGGTGATCTTGAGCCTTCCTATCGTAATAAATTGGATATTTAAACTTCTAAAAGGGGTCCAGCCACATGCCCATCAAGCTAAGAACAAAGAAAAAGGAACGGATGCTACTGTCCGTCACTTGATCCAAATCAATTAGCTTAGTACTGGATTTTGTACAGACTTAAACAAGCCTTCGCCGTTTCATTTTTTGAAATTTAAAATTTCTAGGCAGCAGATCGTGATTTCTGTCTACACTCATAGACTACACCTAGAATGTCAAATACGGTTTTCTTCTCATACCGATGTGATTTACGTCCATTCATTTCAATCATCCGAAAGAGTTGGAGGAGCACTCGCTGGACATCATCCGCTTGTTTTTTCATGGCATCACGTAGAGAAAGTAAATATTCTTTTAAGATACAGATTACTTTAAATTCACTGGCTTCTTTCTTTTTTTTCATTAGCAAAAGCCTGCGCATCTGAAACATGAGAGTAGAACTAAGCAAAATGGCGATCAACTGCCCATATACATGACATTCAAATCGTTCAGTTTTGATTGGCTTACACCGGTCAATATGGAAGATGGATTTCCACGTTTTAAATAAAATCTCGATTTGCCAGCGTAGGGAATACAGGTCATGGACTTGCTCTTTTTTTAAGTAGATATCAGGGGCATTGGTCATGTAGATATTGATGGCACTTAAACGCTTTGTTCGTTCTTTATAGGTTATGTTTTTCTTTTTCTCCTGTTTAGCACGCATCAGGAGCCGCTTTTGAGTCTGTTCTTCTGTAAGTTTGCAAATGAGAAGCCGCGTGCGAAATTTTTTATAGAGACCCAGATACACTTCGGGAAGTTCTACTATTTCTCCGGATTGAAGACGATTCATAATAGCTTCCAAAACGATTTCTTTGTACAACGATTGCTTTTTTACCTTGCCATCTTTGAATTGTTCAACTTCCTTATTTTGTTCATATACGCGGACATTCAATTTTAACCGCGAAACATAAAAAGCTCCACGCTGCTCCATTTCTTCGAAGTCTTCTAAACAAAAGTAGCCCAAATCTCGAATACAAAGATCGTTCATTTCCACCGTTTTCGCTCGTTTTGAACCATATAAACCATCGTTGTTTTTTCCGGGGCCAACATCCACTTGTAAGAATTCTCCGGTTTTTAGCTCGTATTCGAGTTGAATTTTCATACCAGCCGTATGATAACTTCCTCCGGAACCCTGGTAACGGTCGGCATAGGGATCTGGTAGTTGAAAAACAGTCGAATCCAGAATACGGATTCGATGAAAATAGGAGTTGCATTCACAAGGCAGCGAGAAGGAAGTCGAGATTTTTTCTTGGAGAAGCGTTGAAAAAAGGGATTGAAGGAAGGCAACTGCAGAAGGATTGAACCGCTGGTTCAATCCTTCTGCGCTCATCGAAAGATGATTGGAGGCATCCAGTTGGCTACATAATCTTGCGAGGGGAGTCATCGATACATGATCATTTAAAAAGACACATAAGGAAACCAAATCCTGCGCGGTATATTTGCTTTTTCGTTGGACGAATCCAGCTTTTCTTGCGAGCTCCTCAAGTTGGGTAGAAGAAAAATGATGTTGAAGCTGTTGAGCTAGTAAATGCATTTCTTCGCTGATAGAAAGTGGAATATAATTCATGGAAAACCATCCTTTCTATGGAATTATGCTTGATATAGAAAGGATAGCCTATTTTCCCATTTTGGGGTATAGATTCTTCTTAGCTTGATGGGCATGGGGTAATACCAGCGTCGCTGACACCAGGGGCAAATGTATGGATTAAATTGGGAATTTATTTATAACCTCGTTGTATTTCGAATTGTGCATCGGTGATTACCAGCGGGGAGATATATGGAAAATCAAGGATAGACGGCAGAGAAAAATGATCGGGCGAGTAATTGCGAGTTAAGAAATCGCTCCTTGTTCATAAGTTTCACCCGTTATTTGTTTCGTTGCGTTGTTAAACATGACATACACATGTACTTACAGTATAACTTAATAACAACAAACATTATCCAGTAGTATCATTTATCGCAAGCTATTTTCAAGACTGCCAATTTCCATGCGTCCAAAATTATTGATAATAAAGTGCTGTTGGGACAATCTTTAGTCTTTTATCTTTACCCTCTGTTATGATAATTGCACCAGATTAATAGTGCAACGGGCAGATCAATAGGTTTCCGTAATATGGTAGATTTAATGTAGATCAAAGATAGGAGTGAAGATTGATGAAACGGCGGTTTATGCTTTTGGTTTACGGGTTTCTGATGCTAACGCTGCTTGTTCCCTTTCAGGCAGCAGCCGCTGAGGCCGGTTCCGCGGTGGCAACAGAGAATATGAAATCGGGTGTAACGATGGTTGCAGGAGGAGGGCATCATACTCTCGCTCTAAAACAGGACGGAACGGTTTGGGCGTGGGGAAACAATGTATATGGCCAACTCGGCGATGGAAGTACGACAGACGGTTATACTCCGGTTCAAGTGCAGGGTCTCGAATCGGTTGTCGCCATCACTGCGGGTAGTGAGCATAGTTTGGCACTCAAAAGCGACGGAACCGTCTGGGCATGGGGAAGCAATAAATTTGGCCAACTCGGCGATGGAACCACAAATGATCGATTAACTCCCGATCAGGTGAAAGGTCTCAGTTCGGTAGTGGCGATTGCAGCGGGATCTTGGCATAATTTGGCACTCAAAAGTGACGGGACGGTTTGGGCGTGGGGACTCAATGACGAGCCAACATATCAAGGTTCGATTCCCGTTCAGGTGCAGGGTCTCGATTCGGTAGTCGCCGTAGCTGCGGGTTATAGCCATAGTTTGGCAGTCAAAAGTGACGGGACGGTTTGGGCGTGGGGAGCCAATCACGATGGTCAACTCGGTGATGGAAGTACCGATTGGGACCAGTATCGTTTGAATCCCGTTCAGGTGAAGGATCTCGGTTCGGTAGTAGCCGTAGCTGCGGGATATTACCATAGTTTGGCAGTCAAAAGCGATGGAACCGTTTGGGCGTGGGGAGACAATAGCAGTGGTCAACTCGGCGATGGAAATAAGACATACTCTTCTTACAACACTCCCGTTCAAGTGGAGAGTCTCAGTTCGGTAGTCGCTATTGAAGCAGGCTATTCGCATAGTTTAGCGTTCAAAAAAGATGGAACTGCCTGGGCGTGGGGCTTTAGCAGTGGGATTGGCGATGGAACGACATACAGTTACACTCCCGTTCAAGTGCAAGGTCTCAGTTCGGTGGCAGCCATCGCTGCGGGCTCTGGTCATAGTTTGGCAGTCAAAAGCGACGGAACCGCCTGGGCATGGGGATGGAATCGCCAGGGACAACTTGGCGATGGAACAACGACAGACCGTTATATTCCCGTACAAGTTGCCAATCCTGAAGCGCCACAGTGGCCTGCAGGCGAAGTGCTAACGGTTACCGACGTGACCTATAACAGCGTAAAGCTGAATTGGCTTCCGGCCACGGATGAAACGGGTGTAGACAAGTACTTGGTATACCAAGATAATACGCTGCTTGATACCCTGAACGGGGACGTGAACAGCTATGAAGTGAAGGGGCTGTCTCCAAATTCGTCCTACCTCTTTTCTCTAGTCGCCATCGATGCCTATGACAACCAAAGTGTGAAACAAGAAGTGACGGTCACTACCGCATATACGGCTCCTTTTCAGCTTTCCGATTCCAAAACTTATTCCTACGGCGGATCCAATTATGAGTTTTTGTTATATTACGGGTACATTTCGTCCTCAGGACAAGAGTTGAGTGGATCTTGGAGCCCCCCTGAAGGTTTCCATGGAGTCGTTAAGGTCTCCATGGCTTCCCCGGAAGGGGAAGATTATGACCTTAGTCTGGAGACCGTGGTCGATGGTAACCGATTGCCGGAAGATACGACGTTACTCACAAATGTTACCGAATACAGTGCTACCGAGGTGCCCGGAGGTTACAGAGCAGAGTGGAGAGTTAAGGGACATACTGGCAATGATTATAGTCGGGATAAGAAGGTTTTCGTCTATGTGAGCATCAAATATGACAATCACTGAAGATATTGCTATGTTTACGGAAACTTAATGGCCGCGGGATCGCCCCGCGGCCTTTTTTACACCCCGGAAAACCACCGGATTCCATTCGGAATTTTTAACGGGATTGGATGAAAGCCCCCTCTAAAAAACACTCCTTTGTTTTTTGCTTTTGTCCTCGGCATGGCAAATGGAGCATACGTAATTAATGTCATAGCATGGGTTTACGGCACTTGGTTGGCAGGACCCCAGTCTAATCGGTGAAAACACATCCCCGCTTATTGGGGTCACACCACTGCCCATCAATCTAAGTAAATTAATACACCCCCAAAACGAAAAAAGCTATCCTTTATTATTAAAAAGAATAGCTTTTTTCGTTTTGGGGGTATTCGAATATTTTAGCTTGATGGGAATGTGGCGGGACCCCATATGCAGAACGTGCAGATCGTCGAGGAACGATGCGGGGACGACCTGCAGGTAACCGGGGATCGGGCGAAGTTCCGCCAAGCCTTGATCAACCTGTGCAAAAACAGCATTGAAGCCATTCCGAATGGCGGGATGCTGACGATAGAGACGAAGCTGCACGCAGGAGGCCAGGTCATCTGCATTCGAGACACCGGCATCGGCATGACCAAGGAACAGCTGAGCCGGTTAGGGACGCTCTTCTTCTTCACGAAAGAGAAAGGGACCGGGCTCGGCACCATGGTATTCTTCTCGATCCTTCGGACCATGCGGGGCGATGTCGAAACCAAGAGCGAGCCGGGGAAAGGAACGGCATTCACGATCTCGTTCGCCAATGAAGAGAAGCGGAGCCGAGTGCGATGAAAGTGAGCGGTCACAGCTATTCGCGCGCGATAAGTCGGTCTATGTGAATAACGCACAGCCTCGCTGGCTGGGCTGTGCGTTTTTATTTGCGTTTATAAGGGGAAGGTGAAGGAATAATTTCTCAATCTGCACAAGATTAGGGTTGTTCTAGTATACCAATTATTGTATAATGTATACGTTACAATGAATATTTGATGGTTTGGGGGTGGTTAAAAGTATAATCATCTTAATTATGATCTTTGTAACAATTAAGAATTCTTTATCAGTTTGCGTAAGACACCAAGCAATTGACGAAGTGAAAAATGCATGTAATGGAGGTCAGTCAAGAATGAGAAGACGCGTGAAGTTTACCTCGGGGGCAATTGCCGCCGCGCTTTTGCTCCAGCTTCTATTCACTGCTGCAACCGCTTTCGCAGGTCCTTATGACCCGGATTTGCAGCAGTCCAGCCATGTATCTGTCGGATCGGAATTTTACCCTGATGTGATTATCAATGATTTCAATACGGCATCTCAGGTGGCGATGTGGCAGAAAGGCGTCAACACCAAAGCGATTGATTATACGACCTTCCTTCTGAACGGCCCTGGCGGACCATTCGAAGGGTCAGGAACGTTGGAGCAGACACCGGAGAAAGTGAAGGCCTACGAATGGAGAACAATTTACCGCGACTTCTCCACGCCGCTCGATCTGTCCGCCCAACGGTATCTCGCCTTTGCAGCCGACTCTTGGGGATGGCAGGCAACGGGATACTTTATGAAGGTGCGTCTCTACAGCGGGGAAGACGTCTATGAATCCATTGCCAAGACAAACAGCGACCGGTGGTCCCGCGTCTTTATCGACATATCACCTTGGGAGCAACGCAATGCAATTACGAAGATGGAAATCTCCTTCGTGCTGAACTTCGATCTGGAAGGACTCAGCCCAGGCGCGCCCGGCTATGATTTCTGGGACGGCAAGTTCCAGATTGATTACATTATGGCGACCAAAACGATGGATATGAGATTTTCCCGTGACGGTGATTCAGAAGGATTCATCGCCAGCGAAGGAACGTTATCCACCGCCGGAGGCAAAGCAACCTTCGGAATCGGCGGCGCAGGCGCATATGTTGAATCCCCCGTACTGCATATCGATACGGAAACCCGGAACGGCGTGTCGGTCAACCTGGACAACCATACTGCCGGATCCAAGGTGAAGATGTCCTGGATTACCGAAAGCGATCCGTCATGGGACGATGCGAAGTCCAAGGAATTCGACATTGAACCGAACGCAAGCACGCAGACGATCGACTTCAATATGTCGGACATGGCGGGCTGGTCAGGCATGATCAAGCAGTTCCGTATCTCTGCTCCGGCTGACAGCGGTTCGGTTGCGTTCGATGAAATCCGCTTTAAGAAGTTCCCGCCTGCCCAGAAGCCATACGAAGGTAAAATTACGGCTTCCGTTATCAATGACGGCGGCGGCATTACGATTGCCGGCACGGTGAAGCCGGAGTTCTTGGCCGCACATGCGGAAGACAAGCTCGCGATCTTCGAGCTTCCTACGTATGCTGATGCTGCTAACCTGACGGGCTATGCCCCGCTTGCCGATCAGGATATCGCAGCGGAGTTCTCCTTCGATCTGGACCTTAAGGACGGCAGCCATAACCGGCTCTACTCCAAGTTCGCTGTCGCTTCGCGCAACGCGGCGGGAGAGTACACCTTGGTTGATGCACCGCACTATATTACGAATGCCGAGAAGCTGGCACCGAATCAGGAGCCGTTCCCGGAAGCGAAGAGCATTAAAGGTCTTCAAGTGCAGATGACGGACGACGCCGAGGAGCTTGGCGTCAGCCATGCGGCCATCAACGTCTCTTATAATGCCATGCTCTATGCTGCGAACAGCAATCCTAGCAATACCATTCCGTATGTGGTCGATGGCGAGACGTTCTATTTCAAGAAGAGCGCGGTCAATGGCTTGGATTCGCAAATCAAGAGCTTGTCTGACAATGATACGATTGTCAACTTGATTCTGATCATGTACCGCGACCTGCCGGCGGATACGCCTAACGCGCAGCTCATTCATCCGGATTCCCAGCCGGGCGGAATTGTGTATGCGTTAAATACGCAGAACGAGGTTGGCGTCAAATACGTCAAGGCCATCACGACGTTCCTTGCCGAGCGCTATTCACGGCCGGATGAAGCTTATGGCCAGGCAGTCGGTTTCATCGTTGGTAATGAGGTCGGCCAGAACCAAGTGTGGAACAACATGGGGCCCAAGACGGTCGATAAGTATGTGCGTGAATATACGCAGACGCTGCGTCTGATCGATACGATCGTGAAGAGCCGTTATGCGAATGCGCGGTCGTATATCTCTCTGGACCATTTTTGGAACGAAGAAATTTCTATGGAAGCGCTCTGGAAGTACGACAATAAAGTCATTGTCGATATGCTGAACAAGCTGGCGAAGGAAGAAGGCAATTTCAATTGGAACATGGCCTTCCATCCGTATCCAGAGAATCTGTTCGATGCGAGATTCTGGAATGATTCTACTCCTACGAACGACTTTAACACCGTTCGGATTACATTCAAGAACCTGCAGGTGCTCGTGCAATACTTGCAGCAGCAAGACTATCAGTACGAAGGGAATATGCGCCGGATCATTTTGTCCGAGCAGGGCTTGAACAGCATGACCGACTCTCAGCCGGATCAGCTTATTCAAGCGGCTGCCTACGCATACGCCTATTATAAGATCAAGTTCCTCGACGGCATCGATTCGTTCATCCTGCACCGTCATGTCGATCATGAGCAGGAGGGCGGATTGAATCTGGGGCTGTGGAGGGTCTTGCCGGGCAGCATCGCTAACCCGCTCGAGCATAAGAAGGTGTACGATGTCTTCAAATATATCGATACCGATCAATCGCTCGCGGTAACGGACTTCGCGAAGTCGGTCATCGGTATTGCGAATTGGGAGGATGTCATACCCGGTTTCGATCCTTCGAAGCTGGCCGACCGGAACGTGCCGGCCGTCAACGGCGTTTCCTTAGTGAAGAAGGGCAATAATCCTCTGCAGCTGGAAGGCTTCGAGAACGGAACGGGCGGCTGGTATGCCGCGGACAATGCGCAATCGATCGAGACTACGGATCAGGACGCCTATTCGGGCAACCATTCGCTCAAGGTGAAGTTCAGCGATTACTCCGCGCTGAAATGGAAGGGGGCGGATGTGAGATTCCCGCAGCCGCTCAATGCGGTAGGCGCGCCGAATCTGACGATGACCGTCAAGGTTCCGGATGCCGATGCGAACAAAACCTACTATGCCAAAGTGAAGGTATACAGCGGGAAGAACATTACGGAAGGCACGGCGGTCCTTGATCCCCTGAACTGGAATCACGTCTCCTTGAACTTGACAGATTGGAGCGGCGCAGGCGCCATCGACCGGATCAAAGTATGGGTAAGGTCGACGTCTCCGACAGGCTGGACGGGATCGTTCCTGATCGACGACGTCGGATTCCATAAAACCGTTGCGCCGGTCGGCGGTTACAGGAATATCGCCATCGATGCGAAGCTGTTATCTTCGAAACTGGAAGCCGGAGCGCAGATCGAAGTGAAAGTCACCAATCATGACGAGATTGCGATAAACGGTGAAATTGCCGTTTCGGGCGAAGGGAACATCGTCTTCGACCGGTCCGCGCTTCAAACGGGCGGCATCAGAACCGGGGAGAGCAAGACGTTCGTACTCACCGTGAACTCGTACACGCCTCCATCCGAAGGCGCGGTCAAAGCGGTATTCACTTATCAAGAACGGACAATCTCAAAAATATTGGATACCGTTAAAAACACGGGCGAAGGCAATCTTCCGGAGAACGAGAAGCTAGAGGGACAGGCGTCCTTTGAATAGGCGTTTGGAGAAAAAGTAAAGCTGATTTCGGCCAACCGTCCGGAACGGATCGGTCACCGCAGCCTGGAACGCCAGCGGCAACGGGCCTCCCCACGGTGAGGCGAGCGAGTGGTTCCGAAGCGACAGCGGAGATGGAAGCCAGGCATAGTTGAATTTATTGCTTGATTCAAAGTTGGGCAAACTAACGCGGTGGGCCTGATCGACCGGCTGCCGATGCAACCTGATCCGGTTTAGATAAGGAAAGCCGCTTCGCTAGAGTGGCTTCCCGGTCCCGGCTGCGCTCTTTAGAGCTTTCCCCATCACAGCCTTTTATGACTCGATAGGCGTATCCGGCGTTACTGTCGCCGCTCGCTTCCGCTGACGGAAGATGAGCGGCGATTTCTTGTATATGTACAAATAGCATCGGATCATGGGAGCGAGATTTTATGGAGGGACCACAAATGCGGCAGCTATCGGGGTGTCATCTTCTTTAGGATATAGTAATTATGTATATACAAGTGTAAGTCATGGTAGCCAGAAAATCCTTTACAATGGAATGGCAGGTAGCTCCTGTCCATAATCCACCGAAAGGATTACACGCATGGACAAGGATACCCTATTTTCTTCATTTGGTAAATGGCTAGCGCCTATTTGTACGAAAATGTTCATAGATCGAGTGACCGAAACCGCTCAAGATAAATACGTCAAAAAGCTCACAACACTGGCATACTTCAAACTCATTCTTCATGCAAAACTGCAAGGACGCGACGGACTTCGGGACATTGCAGACGACGTTTTATGCGAAGAATTACAGAAAGAGCTTGGACTGAAATCGATATCGGTCGCGCAAATTTGTCGGAAACATAATCAAGTCGACCCCGCCTTGCTCGAACAGGTTTTTGTGTCATTGGTCGAGCGTATTCACTCGCAATCGCGTCTTTCTGCTATTCGAAGGGATTTCAAAATCATTGATTCCACAACGATTCTGCTTTGTTTGCAAAAATTCAAGTGGGCAAAATTTCGCAAGACAAAGGCTGGCATTAAGGTTCACACGCGTATCGCCTTTGTGAATGAGCAAGACGTTTATCCAGATAAGGTCACGATAACGCCAGCGAAAGACAACGACAGAACCCAAATGGACGCGCTCATTGACGAAGAAAGCGTCACGTATGTGTTTGAACGAGGATACGTCGATTACGCCGCCTATGACCGCAATTGTGAGAATGACATTTCCTTCGTTATGCGTCTGAAGAAAAATGCCGTAATTGAGCCGTTACATACGTATGATTTGCCACAAGGCAGCAAGGTTTCACTCGATGAAAAAGTTCAAATTGGAACGCAGCAAAAACGCATGAAGCATCCACTGCGTATGATTCAAACAGAGGATTCGGAAGGCAATATGCTATTTCTAATCACGAATCGCTTTGATCTATCCGCCGATGAAATCGGTGAGATGTATCGCAGTCGCTGGGCCATCGAAACGTTCTTCAAGTGGATGAAGCAGCACATAAAACCTTCTACGGCACTAGTGAAAACGCAGTGATGAATCAAGTCTGGATCGCACTCATCGCGTTCTGCTTACTGACACTGATCAAGCAAGAATAGCAAAGTATACAACCTCTCGAGTGTAGCACGTCCGATTCAAGGCGATTTTGTTCAGTTGCCAGTATTTTTTATGAATAGACCTTTAGATGCTAGTCTGGATGATATTTACTACCGTACGACCGCATCCGGTTCTTGGACGAAATATCTGGGTGCGGACCGGCATTGGGGAGCTTCACCAAGTAGTTCAAATTACGCTTATGAGCTGCTGATCGGTAATGATGATCCTGTGAACGGATATGCATTAGTACTTAGAACGACCGCAACCGGCGTAACGGTTCAATACAGACTGTTTAATCAAACAGGGAGCAATATATTTGGTATAGCTATGCAGAAGGATGTTGATGCAGGAACATACGAGGCGGTATTGGGACCATCGGCTTTACCAGCAAGGGACATAACGACTGAATTTTATATTCATTAATCGTTCTGGCAGCGTGCATACTGCGACAGGCAACGAAAAGGACTGCTGCGCCTAGACTAGGGCAGGCTGTCCTTTTTTTGTCGAAAAGGTAACCTCTTGATAAATATACTGGTATTAACTCGAGTATATTTAGTTGAAATTAAATTAAATTAAGTATATTATTAATTAAGTAAAGAATACTTTGTTGAATGAAAAATGGAGCTAAAAAATAGTAACTTAATTCATGGATTGTAGAACTGTTGTTATAAGAAGTGAGCTTGCATCTAAATTGAGGGGAGGAAATCAAGATGTACAATAGAGATGATCTCCATTTAGTCGATCAATGGGGAGGGATTGACGGTCTTGGAAGAGAGCTTCCGTCAAGGGAGGAAGCAGGCCCGGTACGCCCTGATCGTTACGTAGGTCTATTTTATTTTCTTTGGTTGGGACAGCATGGGACATCAGGCCCTTATGACAACACCCATATCATTGCTAATTGGCCAGAGGCTGTACATGATCCGGAACATCCGGCTTGGGGTCCTCCGAGCTCATTTCACTTTTGGGGTGAACCCTTGTATGGCTATTACTTAAATGATGATGCATGGGTGCTTCGCAAGCATGTACAAATGCTGACGAGTTCCGGTATCGATTTTCTTGTGTTTGATACTACAAATCAAGTCATTTACAAGGAAGTCTATGATGTCCTGTTCCAGATCATGGATGATATTTATAGACAGGGTTTCAAAGTGCCTCAATTTGTTTTTTACACCAATACGGAATCCGGCAAGACCGTCTCGGAAATTTATGAGGATATTTATAAGCCAGGTCATTACGAGCATTTATGGTTTCGGTGGAAAGGAAAGCCTCTAATTATCGGCAATCCTGATGAATGTGATGAAGAACAACAGCAATTTTTCACATTCCGTTTGAATCAATGGCCTAATGAAGGCGCGAAGACGAATGGTTTCCCATGGATTGAATTTCAACGTCCGCAACGTGTTTTTTATAACGATGAGGGTCAGAAGGAAATCATTAATGTCTCTGTCGCGCAGCATCCAAGCGTCGCGATGAGTGATACGCCTTTTTATGGATATGGTGATAATTGGGGCAGAGATTATCATGATGGAATTGAGTCAGGGGAAGCGGGCTCGTCGTTTGATATGATAAATCAAGGGATGAATATCGCAGAGCAGTGGGAGTTCGCGCTTAAGGAAGATCCACAGATTGTATCCGTCACAGGATGGAATGAGTGGATCGCTATGCGATTAACGGGAACTGAGGAGCGTCCTGTGATGTTCGTCGATCAGGCGACGTTGAACTTCAGTAGAGACATCGAGCCCATGAAGGGCGGGTACGGTGACCTTTACTACATGCAATTAATCGGTTATATACGCCGGTTCAAGGGAATGTCGGAGCAAGGCAAAGACCACTTCCAACTGAATAAGCCACTCTTGATAGGACCAGATTTCAGCGCATGGCAGCAAGTTACTCAGCAGTACCGAGATTTTGCCGGAGACACAGTGCTTCGCGATCATCCCGGCTATGGAGACCTTCATTATACGAATGATACGGGGAGAAATGACTTTGTAACACTAAAAGCGGCACATACCGAGGAAAGTATCTACTTTTATGCACAAACGAAGGAACCGATTTCACCATTCACAGATCGGCACTGGATGATGCTTCTGATCCGTGTTAGAACGGAGAGCAGCAAGGGATGGGAAGGCTATCAATATATCATTAATAGGAACGTTATAAGTGATACAACAACTTGGCTAGAGCGGAGCACAGGCGGTTGGAATTGGCAGCCAATGGGAGAACTGCGGTACGCCTGCAAAGGGAATGAATTGCATCTTGAGCTTCCGCGCATTTTGTTGGGAATGGATGAGACGACCGAGGGGCTTTGGTTAGAGTTCAAATGGGTAGATTATATGCAGAATGAGGGTGAAATTACAGATTTCTTTCAATATGGCGATGTAGCGCCCGAAGGAAGATTGAACTATATATATAAACTTGTTAAATAAACAAAGAGTCAGTTAACAACTAATCTTTATGCTTAATTACGGGGGGGAACGTCATGATACAGGAAAGCTGGCAGGCGGAGTGGATCTGGGCAGCAGGAACCGCTCTCGATAACAATGTTTATGTAGAAGCTCGTAAAAGTTTTGATATACACTCGGCAGTCAACCAAGCGAAGCTGAGAGTTTCGGCTAATCAGTTCTATAAGTTATATGTGAATGGCGTTGAGGTTGGAAGGGGACCGACTCCTGCGGATCTTTCCTGGATTTCATTCGATACGTATGACGTATCCGATTATGTGCGAGAGGGAAGCAATGTCATAGCTGTTCTCGCACATAACTTCGGCAAGGATATGATTGTAACTGGACAATTGCAGGGGCCAGGCGGTGTAATTTGTCAGCTAGACTTATATGAGGAGGATGCGGTAGCAGGCAGCAGCATACGGACAATTGCGAGTAGTTCGGACTGGAAATGCAGACGTTCGCCGCGATGGAAGCCGGAAGTGAGCCGTCTCCATTACTGGGGTGGTTACCGCGAAATGATGGATCTCTCCCAAGAGGATGGATGGGAGCAACTGGATTATGAGGATGGTTCATGGCCATTTGCTATTACAGTGGCAGAAGCTGAGCAATCTGATTCTCCATGGCCTAGGCTATTGCCGCGTGAGCTCCCTTTCCTCAAGGAGACGCTTGTATCACCTGTTTCCGTTGTGTCCTCCGAGCCTTTTACAGGGGCAATACGAACACCAAAAGTGCCGTTGGCGAAGGAGCAGCGCGGAACGACAGAGTTCGTCATGATGGATGCGTCCGTACCAGGTTCTATTCCGCAAATCACTTATGACTTTGGTGCTGAAATCGTAGGTTATCCAGAACTGGAAGTGTTCGCAGAAGAAGGCGGTGTTTTGCAATTATTCTACGGGGAATCACTGGAATTAGCGCTGATGGACACTTACCTTCTTCGCAAGGGAAATAATCGATTGTCTCCGTTCGGGAGACGGGCGTTCCGTTATATGAAAGTTGCTGTAATGGCTACGCCTATTCCGATTGAAGTGAAAAGCTTGCAAGTTCGGTTCGTCCATTATCCATTCGTTGACAGGGGTAGCTTCCGTTGCAGCGATGAAAGACTGAACCAAATTTGGGAGACGGGTCGTTATACGACAATTGTTAACAGTCAGAATCATTTTGAAGATTGCCCGCACCGTGAGGGAGCGTTGTGGGTAGCTGATTCGGTGGTCATGGCCAAGGTAGTCTATCAAACTTTCGATGATCCAGCGCTCGTTCGCAAGTCATTATTGCAAGCAGCACGAATTCAAAATGAGGACGGCTCTATACCGGGAACGGGTCCACAGCATAATTCATTCCTGTTGCCTGATTTTTGTGCACATTGGCTCTTTGGTGTATGGGAGTATTATACCTACACGAAAGACACTGGATTTCTGCATGAGGTATGGCCTTATGTGAATAGACTCATTGATTGGTTTGCTGAACAGGAGGATGCATCGGGGTTGTTCGCAAGTGCGGACCGCGAAGGCTGGTGGTGTTTCATCGACTGGTCAGATGATATTGAACGAAAAGATCGCGTGACAGCCATTTCTTGCTTCTATTATAAATTTCTAATGACCTCAGCTTTAATGGCTGAAGAGTTGGGTGAAGGCGAAGCTGGTGCAGGTTTCCGGGAAAAAGCGCTTATTCTGCGTGAAGCCATTCGCAATCTGCTTCGAGTACCAGGTGAAACAATCTATGCGGACTGTCTAACTAGTGAAGGTTTATCGGCAAGTGTGACTGCACAGACTAATTTCGCTGCGGCGTGGTCAGGCATTATGGAAGAGGCAGAAGTGGCGGCCTTTGTTCAGGACTATTATTTGCAGGAGAGATTGCCTCGAATTCGCGGCGCGTTCTTCTACCATATCGTATTGGAGACGTTATTCCGCTACGGATTCGCGGAGGCTGCCATTACTCAAGTTCGTAATTATTGGGGATCCATGCTGGATAGAGGGGCTACAACTTGGTGGGAAACATTCGATCCTTCCCTGCCATTCGTTACGACGCCTAGTCCTTACTTAGGTCATACGCCTACTTACTTACATGACTCTATACCTGTTAGTTTATGTCATGGATGGGGAGCATCACCTACGTATTTGCTAAGTGAACAATTGCTTGGGGTTGATGTATCTGAGCTTGGTATTGGTGCCATTAAACTGCAGCCAATAGTCGTAACAGGCATTGAATGGGTAGAAGGAAATATTCCAACTCGACATGGTGATATACAAGCCGAGTGGAGAATCGGTAAGGACGGCGTGATCAAGTATAATGTAACCTTGCCGAAGGGGATCTCGTGGACAGCGCCTGGACTAGAGGAAATATCAGTAGTAACGGATGAAGAGAGAGTTCGAGTTACGGGTATTCTAGCTGTAATTGAAAGAGTGGAATGCTTGAACTAAATACTTGTATGAATGGGGCGGAATTGTACCCGTAATTGCAAAGGCAGTGCCTGACCGCTTCGGTCTGGCGCTGCCTTTTATCTTGCTTAAACCCTCACATTAAAGTATACTTAATTCAATTTAGTAAGGAGTGATGGTTTGATGGATATCGATAAGACAGACAAGACGGACAAGACTCCGATGTATCAATATATAATGAATGACATTAAACGCAAGATTAGTGCAGGAGAGCTTAAGCCGCATGATCCTCTTCCAACTCAAATTGAGTTAGCGAAGGAGTATAATACGAGTGAAATTACTTCCCGAAGGGCATTATCCGATCTTGTGCAGGAAGGTTTTGTTTACCGGGTTCGGGGCAAGGGGAGCTTCGTTAGTGAGAACCCCACTTCTACTGGAACGCAGAAGATTCGTACGATTTATTTCGCACATCGCAACTATGAAGTGAACACGTTTAACCACCCGTTCTTTACAGATATGTTTGAAGGGATCAAACAAGTATGTGATGAGAATGAGATCGCGTTCTATATATGGGATATGGGTGAGAATTACGAGCTTCCGGACGATCCCCATGCCGGTATTATCTTGTTGACTATGAGTGAGGAGTTCGATTTGACACGGCTTACAGCCTGGCAGGAAGAGAATCGGCGTATTTTAACGGTTCACTTCTATTACCCGCATTTGGGTATACCTTATGTCATCGTGGATAACCTTACAGGAGGGTATCTGGCTACTCAGCATTTGCTGTCTCTTGGGCACAAGCGAATTGGTGTTATATTGACCGGTAATTCTATAGTGGATTTAAACCAAGAGTTCTCTCTAAGGCTGCAGGGTTATCGTCTTGCCTTGTCACAGCATCAGTTGCCATTCGATTCTGATCTTATTGCTGTTATGGCTGGAGATCATGAACGAGTATTGATGGGAGAAGAAGGTTTCAGAGCGTTAATGGCGCTTCCGGATCCACCTACAGCTGTATTTGCCACAAGTGATTACAAAGCGATTGGCGCCATGAATGGTGCTAGAAGCTTGGGGATGAAAATTCCTGAAGAGATTAGTATTATAGGCTTTGATGATGTGAAGACAAGTGAGTATTCTTACCCAAGACTTTCGACTATTAACCAGAATACAAGAAAGCTAGGCGAACGTGCCGCAGAGATTCTCTTGTTCGATCTTAAGGATGGCGAGAATCGATTGGTGAAGGATGAGATCGTTCCCACACTCGTTTTGAGAGACAGTACAGCTCCGATTTCCCAAGCAAAAAGGCAAGTGAAATAGTGAATAATCAGGGCTCCCTAATATGCGGGAGCTTTTTTTGAATAAAAATAACGAGAAGTTAAATGATCCCCAAGCATACATTTACTACTGAAAAAGTTGTTGCAAAAATCTCCCTATAACAGTATACTTTGTATTGTAAAGTATACGAATTAAAAAGATCTATACTTTTCGACGGAGCGCCGCATTTTTTTAGAATCAGCATGGAAGCGCTTAATTTTCAAAAAAAATAAGGGCAAGGGGAGACTAACATGATCAAAAGAAAAGGATTTGCCATTCTCTTGAGCATCGTAATGCTGCTGTCCATATTGACGGCTTGCGCCAAAGATGATTCATCAGGGAAGAACGGTGGGAACAATGCCGCTGCAACCAAAGCGCCAGCCGACACAGAAACACCGGCAGGTACCGAAGCGCCAGCTTCCACGTTGACCGGTAACATTAACATCTCCTTAATGAATGCTTCGTCCTCGGTCTGGAATGCGGTTGCTAATGCTTATATGGCAAAAAATCCAGGTGTCAAGGTGAATGTGGATAATAAACCGCCTGATGGCTACAAAGAGTGGTTGACGGCTCAATTCGCAGCAGGCGAACCAAGTGTGGATATTGTGAATAATAACGAAGTAGGCGGATTAGTGAATGACGGTAAATTCACGAATTACTATCCATACTTTGATAAAACGAACAATTACACAGGTAAACCTTGGAGTGAAAGTTTTGATCTCAAAGCAATGGGCATTAACTTGGAAGGAGTAAGCACAGAGGATACTCTCTTCAATCTTAACTTCGAATCTGTACAAATTGTATGGATATACAATAAAGAGATCTTCCAAAAGGTAGGCATTACTGAACCGCCTAAAACGTTCAATGAGTTGATTGATGCTTTCAAAAAAGTAGAAGAAGCGGGATACACACCGCTAGCTCTTGCAGGCGATGCCAAATCGATGTGGAGCGGTCAAGCAGGCTGGTTGGTTCGTATCTATGCTGACCAATATTTGCGGGATTATATTAATGTAACTCGTTCCCAGGAACAAGACTTCTCATTCGTGCCTGGTATAGATGACACCTATACTTATGATCTAACTGATCCTTTTAATGACTCAAACAGCAATGTAACGAAAAACGAAATGAGACTATGGAAAGCGATTAAAGATAAAGAGGGTCCATTCAAAATCGCTGGAAATCCACAATGGAAAGCTTATTCAGAGAACTTGAAAACATTGTTTAACTATGTTCCTGAAGGCTTCTTCGGTGTTAAAGAGGAGCAAGCTTATAACCTCTTCTTAACTGGAAAGGCAGCAACAATGGTAGGTACGCCGGGATCTTACTGGCAATTGCCTAAAGACTTTGCTGATGAGGCGAAGACAGGTGCGAAAGGCGGCGTGAAGCCGTTTGAATATGGATTCTTCAATATGCCATCTATGGAAGGCCCAGAGGTAATGGCGCCTGCTCGCACCATTCAAATTCCGGTTGGCTTCTACGGTATCGTGAATAAGGATGCGAAACAAAATGAGTTGAATATGGACTTCATGATGTATATGACTAGTCCTGAAGGTTACCTCGTATATGCTGAGGCTACTCAGAATAGTTCTGATGCAGCTCTGTCTGGTGCACCAGCCCTTAAAGACATTGTGCTTCCTGATGAAATGAAATCTGCGTTCGCTGACTTTGAGCCGATCGGTAATACCGAGGGTTATAGCAGTGCAGCTAACAATCTTGCTCGCGGAATGTGGGATCATCAGCCATCCATTCAAGATTGGGTAGGTTTAGTGCAACGTTTCTTTGCTGGCCAAGTAACAACGGATCAATATTTGGAACAGCTTCAAGCTAATATTGATAAGTATATGGAACCTGCTATGAAAGAAATGAAACGAGAATTGTCCGACATAGAAAACCCAGAACGCAGACCGCCAGAACGTTAATGCGTTAGCTTCAATCTGCACAGGCGACTAGCCTGTGCAGATTTACCATTATTGATAAGAATATGGCATTTGCCGTCACAAGGACGGAAAGAAAGGGAGGACCATCATGAGAAAAAGCGCATGGATGTTTTTGGCATTACTACTGCTGCTAGGCGTTATCCCGCAGGCTGCTTTGGCTAAAGACAATTGGTCCATCGAAGGAGCAGGGAATATTACCTCCATATCAGTAGCGGAGGATGGCAAGCGTCTGGCAATTGGTACGCACAGTAATCAAGCTTTAATGTATGACGCAGATGGAAACCAACTATTTGAAGTGAAAACAGGCAATGTTGTCACAGGAGTTGAACT
>NZ_JAVIFU010000041.1 GCF_031157315.1 Paenibacillus sp. LHD-38 | reverse complement strand
TACCCAATCTATTTTTCTCAAGCATGAAGGTCATCTCCTAGGATAAATTCTGACCTATATACCTTCGACAAATGTTTGGAAATACCTGCTAGTTAATCTTGCTGTCGTAGTTTTTTTTCGCTTGGCAGCAATTTCGCACGTGAAGACCTGAGAGAGGCCTATGCCATTCGCATGGGCCTCTCCGATTTCCGGCATGTAACAAACTCTGAGCTTGCATCACCCTATAGAAACGGCCTGAATCACCTATATAGGAGGGAGAACAGCATTGTATAATGAGAAAAATTCGCTTCCGGCGGGCCTGTTCGCAGGTTCGGCCAATCATGCGGAAGGAGAGACGAACCTTGATAAGTCAGAAGAAAGTGGAACGCTGGGCCGTGTTTGAAACCGCTCTCAAAACCTGCGAAACGCATAAGAACCCGTTCAGCGGTGTCCGACTGGAGGCTGTATTCCGGAGCGGCGGTAGGTCGGTCAAGGTGAATGGATTCTATGACGGGGACGGTGTCTACAAAATCAGATTCATGCCGGATACTGTCGGCCATTGGACATTTTCGATAAGCAGCAGCGACCCTTCACTCAACGGGGTAACCGGGGAGTTCGAATGCACGACGGCTGCCGGCGCCGGCAATCACGGACCGATCCGCGTCGTAGCCCCAGACCGATTCGAATACGCGGACGGATCGCCCTATAAGCCGTTCGGGACGACCTGCTACGCTTGGATTCACCAGAGCGAGACGCTGCAGAACGAGACGCTAGAAGCTCTACGGGAATCACCTTTCAATAAAATTCGCATGTGCGTATTTCCTAAAAGATATGCCTTTAACACCGCTGAACCGGAGCTGTTTCCGTTCCCGGGCTCGAAGGAACGGGGCTTCGACCTTGAACGGTTCGAACCGCGGTTCTTCCAAGGGCTTGAACAGCGAATCGAGCAGCTGGCGGAGCTCGGTATAGAAGCGGATATGATTTTGTTCCACCCCTACGACAAGGGGCACTGGGGATTCGACAGCATGAGTTCAGATCGGGATGAGTTTTATTTGCGTTATGTGACCGCGCGTCTGTCTGCCTATCGCAACGTATGGTGGTCGCTGGCCAACGAGTACGATTTTATGCGCGAGAAGCGGAAAGAAGACTGGGACCGGTTATTTCAAATCGTACAGGAATGCGATCCTTACCAGCATCTTCGTTCCATACACAACGGAACGAAGATGTACGATCCGTCGTCTCTCGATCTGTACGACCACGCGAAGCCATGGGTCGATCATGTCAGCCTTCAGCACTGGGATCTTACCGCAGTGGATTCGATCCGCCGCGAATACGGGAAGCCGGTCGTCGTTGATGAGTGCTGCTACGAAGGCGACATCCCGCGCCGGTGGGGTAACATTACGGGGGACGAGATGACGCACAGGTTCTGGGAAGGAACCGTCCGCGGCGCTTACGTCGGGCATGGCGAAACCTACATGCATCCCGAGAACATCCTTTGGTGGTCGCATGGAGGCAAGCTGCACGGCACGAGTCCCGCGCGAATCGGATTTCTGCGAGGGCTCCTTGAGGAAGCGCCGCAAAATCTGAGCATCATCGATTCGATCAAGGACGTGCCGGTATTGGGTGTAGAAGGCGAGTATTACTTGCTTTACTTCGGCATTCACCGGCCTGCCGGTCGACAGATCCAGCTTCCGGAGGAGGCTGTGTATACCGCTGAAGTCATTGATACCTGGAAGATGACGATCGAGCCGCTCGAAGGGACCTTCTCCGGTGCTTGCGCGATAAGCCTTCCAAGCAGGCCGTATTTGGCGCTTCGAATTCTACGTTGTATTTAGTAACGATTGACTAGCGATGATCAGTCACTATACCCAATTCAATTGTTCGGAGGTGGCGCCATGGGGCGCATTGTACTAAAGCATGTGGAGAAACGTTATGGCAAGGACAAGCAATACGCCGTAAAAGATTTTAACCTGGAGATCGAGGACGGCGAGTTTCTCGTCATGGTCGGGGGATCGGGATGCGGTAAATCGACCACGCTGCGCATGATCGCCGGACTGGAGGATATTACTTCGGGCGAGCTGTACATCGGGGACAAGCTGGTGAACCATCTGCCGCCTAAGGACCGGGATATTGCCATGGTTTTTCAGAACTACGCGCTGTACCCGAATATGAGCATCTACGAAAACATTGCGTTCGGGCTGCGCCTGCGCAAGGAGCCGAAGCACGAGATCGATCTGTCGGTCAAATCGACGTCCCGCACGCTGGAGATCGAACAGTTTTTGGATCGGAAGCCGAGACAATTGTCGGGCGGACAGCGACAGCGCGTCGCGCTCGGCCGGGCGATTGTCCGGAAGCCGAGCGTGTTCCTGATGGACGAGCCTTTGTCGAACCTCGATGCCAAGCTTAGAGTCCAGATGCGTACGGAGATTATTCGGCTTCATAAGCAGCTCGGCGTAACGACGGTCTATGTGACGCACGACCAGGTGGAAGCGATGACGATGGGCAACCGGATCGTCGTCATGAAGGACGGCGTGATCCAGCAGGTCGATAGTCCGCGCGTCATCTACAACAATCCGAAGAACATGTTCGTCGCGAGCTTCATCGGCACACCGCCGATCAACTTTATCGAAGGGAAGGTCGTGGAATCGGACGGCGGCAAGTTGGAGCTGCAGACGCAGCGGAGCTATCTGGCCATACCGGACGCGCATGCGCAACTGCTGAGGAAGCACGGTAAAGTGAACCGAAGGGTTGTGCTTGGCATTCGATGCGAGTTTACGCACGCGGAGTCAGAAATGGCCGATCGTCATCCTCGAAGCCAGATGACGGGCACGCTCAAGGTGGCGGAGTTGATGGGTTCGGATATTTACCTCTATGTTGATATCGGGACGGATACGCCATTTATCGTCCGTACTTTCTCAGGCTTCGACTGCAAGGAGGACGAACGGATAACCGTTACGCTAGACATGTCGAAAGCGCTTTACTTCGATAAAGATACAACGGAAAGCTTAATGCACGAATGATGGATGCAAAGGGGAGAGATGGATGTTAAGGTCGCTTACGAGATTGCGTTCAATAATCGTACTGACGATGGCCTTCGTTTTGCTTCTGCCTGCCGCTACGGGAGTTGCGGAGAAAGCAGGCACTTCACAGTCGTCAGACCTGGTAGAGGACGCGCCTGTTGCTGCGGCGGCGGAACCGCAGGTGGCAGTAGCTGACGAAACGGGCGATCCCTACTTTCTTGACAAGTTGACGGAATGGAAGCAAAAGGGAGCGTCGGACGTACACGACGGCAAAGTCGTCTTACACGCTACCGACTATTCGCGAGCGATTGAAGGCGCCAGCGTCCAAACCGGTAACGTAGACGGCCGGGCGCTAGCTATTGATTGGCGCCTGGAGAACGAGGAATGGATCGAATACGATTTTTTCGTTGAGCAGGCCGGACTGTACAAGATCGATTTGACGTACCGTCCAGTCACTGACGACAACCGCCGGAGGCCGATTTTGCTGAACGTGTCGGTCGACGGCAGAAACGAGTTTCTAGAAGCGAGATCTGTTACGCTGGACCGCCGCTGGAAGGATCCTTTCCCGGCTTCCCTCGATTCGAACGGTGACCAGATCCGTCCGATGGCGGAGGATATCAGCGGCTGGATGACGACATCGCTACGCGATTCGGGCGGAGCTTACGTCGACCCGCTGCAATGGTATTTGACTCCCGGGAAGCATACGCTCCGCTTTACCAGCACCGAGCCGTTCGCACTGGGCTCCATCGAGCTGTCAGCTCCAGACCAAGTTCCGGACTACGAGACGGCAAGGCAACCGAATGCTGGCGGAAACGAAGGAAGTGAAGGTGGCGTTCCGATTGTTATCGAAGCCGAGCAGGCTGATTGGAAAAGTGACTCTTCGATCTCGCTTCGCTATGACAACGAGATCGACAACACGCCATATAAACGCGGAAAAATTACGTATAACACCGTCAAAGGCTCGCGCTGGTCGTCCGGAAACGGCGAAATCAGCTGGAACTTTGACGTCTCTGAAAGCGGATATTACAAAATCGGACTGAGGGTCATTCAAAATTTCTCCTCCAACCGTTCGTCCTTCCGGACTATCCGGGTTAACGGCAAAATTCCGTTCTCCGAAATGAAGGCGTACCGGTTCTCGTACGCGTCCGGCTGGCAGGGCGTCCAGCTCGAGGACGAGCGGCAGCAGCCGTACTTGATCTACCTAGAAAAAGGAAGCAACACGATTTCGATGCAGGTGACCCAGGCTCCAGTTAAGCCGATGATCTCCGAGCTGGAGAAAACCGTAACCGGGCTGATGGCGCTTGCGACCGATCTTAAGGCGCTGACCGGCGGTTCTGACGACACGAATAGAACCTGGAAGATTGATAACGAGCTGCCTGGGTTTACGGACAATCTCGGAAAGATAGCCGACTCACTGGACGCTGTTCAGCAACAGCTGGTAGAGGTCAATGGCAGAAAGGATGCCGTTACGCAAGGACTGTTCACCACGATTAAGGATATCCGCTCGATGCTGGCGGATCCGAACCAGATCCCGTACAAGACCAATAGTTTCGTCACGATGCAGGGCAAAGTGGCCGAGATGTTGCAGCAGCTGAAAAGCCAGCCGCTTGGGCTTGACCGCATCTTTATCGTGCCGGAGAATCAGAAGTTTCCAAGGATGGAAGCGACCTTTTTTAAAAAGGCGGAAGGGGCGTTCGTCAACTTCTTCTATTCGTTCCAGTCGAAGGAGCGGTTAAGCAGCATGGATGACGATGTGCTGAACGTTTGGGTGCTCCGCGGACGTGATTACATCAATCTTCTGCAGCAAATGGCCGACGAGCAGTTTACGCCGGCGACAGGAATCAAGGTTAAGATCAACCTGCTTCCGGATACGAATTTGCTCGTGCTGATGAACGCGGCCGATATTGCGCCCGACGTCGCGCTCGGCTTGCCGCAGACGCTGCCGTTCGATTATGCCACCCGAAACGGGTTGTACGATCTGACGAAGTTCCCGGATTTTGATTCGGTTTATAAGCGATTCGCGCCGGGTACCTGGATTCCGTTCTATTACGACAAGGGATATTACGCGATGCCGGAGACGCAAAGCTTCTCCATGCTCTATTACCGCAAAGATATATTGAACGAGCTTGGACTTGAGGTGCCGAACACTTGGGAAGACGTCTATGACATGCTGCCGACCTTGCAACAGAACAATCTCAATATGGCGCCGGTTCAACATATGCCGTTTTTTTATCAGAACGGGGCCGAATATTTCACCAGGAACGGTCAGCAGACCGCTCTGGGTACGGAGACTGGATATAAATCCTTCAAGGAATGGACCGATCTGTACAACGTATACGCAGTGGACCAGCAGTTGGCTAGCTTTTACCAGTCTTTTAGGAGCGGCACCGTACCGATCGGCATCGCAGACTTCAGCATGTACATCCAGCTGATGGTGGCGGCTCCCGAACTGAATGGGTATTGGGGTATCGCGCCGATTCCGGGGGTCGTACAGAAGGACGGGGAAGTGGCCAGGTGGATGGGCGGTAATCTGCAGTCGTCCGTCATCTTCAAAAAGACGAAAAAAGCCGAACAAAGCTGGGAGTTTCTCAAATGGTGGACCTCCGCCGAGGTACAGGAGCGATACGGCTCGGATCTGGAGTCGATTAACGGCCTTTCCTTCCGTTGGAACACCTCAAATATCGAAGCGTTCGTTCATCTTCCGTGGAAGCGGGAGGATTTGAACAGCATTCTAGAGCAATGGCGCTGGTACAAGGAAATTCCGAACGTGCCGGGCAGCTACTTCCTTGAAAGGGAGCTGCAGAATGCCTGGAACCGAAGCGTCGTCGACGGAATCAATTACCGGAGCTCGCTCGAAACGTCGATTGGGGAGATCGAAAGGGAGATGCGAAGGAAAATGCAAGAATTCGGCAATATCGACAGCCAAGGCCATGTCCTTCGCCCGCTTGTTTTGCCAGAAGTTAACATGCCATGGGAAGGGGTGAACCCATTTGTCCGAGAGTAATGCGCAAATCTTGAAAAAAAACTATGCCAATGGCGGCATAGCTGTCCGCATGAAGGGAAAAGCGTACGGGCTGCTGAAGGAAATTTGGCGGTTCCGGTTGTCGTATCTGTTCATAGCGCCTTTTATGATCTGTTTCATCCTCTTCATTTTGATTCCGGTTGTATGCGCGTTCCTGCTCAGCTTTATGACCTATAATTCGCTCGAGCCGCCTCGCTTTATTGGCTGGGCAAATTTTCGCTATATGATATCGGAGGATTTGCTGTTTCTGAAATATGCGCTGCCCAACACGTTCAAATTCGCGATCATCGCGGGACCGTGCGGCTACGTTGCCTCCTTCCTGCTGGCATGGTTGATCACCATCCTTCCCGGAAGCTGGCGGAAATGGTTCGCGCTCGCGATGTACTCCCCGTCGCTGATGGGCGGAGTCGCCATGACCATCGTCTGGCTTCCGCTCCTTAGCGGCGATAGAATCGGATACTTGAACAGCTTTCTGCTCGAATGGGGATTCATCGGCGACCCTGTGCTATGGGTGACGAGCAAGGAGCATCTGATGACGTCCATGATCATCGTTACGCTCTGGTCCAGCATGGGGATAGGATTTCTGGCGATGATGGCGGGCATCTTGAACGTCAACCCCGAGCTGTACGAAGCGGGGAGACTCGACGGCATCAAATCCAGGCTCGAGGAAATCTGGTACATTACCGTTCCGTCCATGAAGCCTCAGATGCTGTTCGGCGCGGTCATGGCCATCGTCGGGACATTTAAGGCGGGCAGCATCGGCACGGAGCTGTCGGGAATGAACCCGACGCCGCAGTATGCCGGCCATCTCATCATGAACCAGATTGACGATTACGGCTTTATCCGCTTCGAGCTGGGCTACGCATCCGCTTTGTCCGTGTTCCTGCTGCTGCTCATGTATTTATCCAATAAGTTTTGCTGGGGTTTGTTCGGTTCGAAGGGGGATGAATAGAGATGGCAATGCCGCTGATCCGCAAACCTGTTTTCAAGAGAAGTTCCAAGCTGTTCCGGTTAAGCCGTTTCGAGAAAGTGGTCGTATTTCTGCTCATTCTGTTCAGCGCGTTTATGCTCCTGCCGCTTGTTTATATTTTCAATCACGCGCTAAAACCGTACGAGGAATTGTTCATTTACCCCCCGACGATTTGGGCCCGAAGCCCGTCTTTGCAAAATTTCGTCGAGCTGTTCTATATTTCGTCGGATTCGGTTATTCCTGTTACGCGCTACATTTTCAACAGCTTGTCCGTAGCGGTGCTGAGCGTCATCACGGTGACGGGCGTAAGCGCGTTATGCGCCTATCCACTTTCGAAGCATAAGTTTCCTGGATATAAGCTCGTATTCGCGACCATTATGCTTACGCTTCTGTTCGCACCGGAGACGGTCACGATACCGCGTTATCTCGTCGTCAGCCATTTGGGCATCATGAACACTTACTGGGGTCATATTCTGCCCATGGTAGCCATACCGGTCAGCGTCTTCTTAATGAAGCAATTCATCGACCAAATTCCGAACGAGTTGCTCGAATCGGCTCGACTGGACGGAGCAAAGGAATTTATGGTGTTCCTGCGGATTGTCGTCCCGGTCATTCTTCCGGCGGTTGCTACGATCGGCATCATCTCGTTCCAGAATGCTTGGGGCAATGTCGAGACGTCAACTCTGTTCATGCAGGACGAGGAGATGAAGACGTTTCCATTCTTTATCTCTACGCTGACGACGAACATGGCTAACAGCGTGGCAAGGCAGGGCGCGGCCGCAGCCGCAGCACTGTTCATGTTCATTCCGAACCTAATTGTTTTTCTCGTATTCCAGAGCAAGGTCATTGCAACAATGGCCCATTCCGGCATTAAATGAAACCGCGGGAGGAGAAACTATGAAGCCGGCACAATCGAAAATAATCCGTCTCCTGCGGGGCTTGCTGGCCGTGTGCCTCGTATGGATCGTCTTTCCGGCGGTTGTATCCGCCGATTATCCTTATTCAACCAATTACAAATCCGGTACCGGCTCGCTTGTATGGACGCAGGCTGCTTTTGCGCCGGAGCAGGTGCTGGGCAGGGATATATTCGTCCCAGATCCGAAGGATCCTTCCAAACAAATGCAGTCACCGCTCGCGCAGCCCCGCGATCTGTTCATCGACAATCAGGACCGGATCTATGTCGCCGATTCGGGGAACAACAGGATCGTCCTGTTCCAACCGAACGGCGAATTCGACCGGATCCTGCCGGCGGTCGAAGGAACGCCGCTGTCGAATCCGCATGGGCTGCATGTCGACGAGAAAGGCCATATTTATGTCGCCGATACAGGCAACGCCAGGGTCGTGATGCTTGACCGGCAGGGCAAGCTGCTGAAGGAGTATTCGCTTCCGGAATCGAGGTTCATCCCGGAGGATTACCGCTTCGAGCCGATCAAGGTCGCGGTCGATAAGCGCGGATTTTTGTATATCGTATCGCTCGGCAGCTATAACGGGCTGCTGCAGCTCGATCCCGAAGGCGGCTTTGTCCGCTTCTTTGCAGCCAACAAGGTGCCTTTCACCTTCCTTGACTCGATTAAACGAATGTTCTATTCGAAAGAGATGTACGAGAAGCAGCTCAGCAAGCTGCCTCCGGCCATCAACAACGTGAACATCGACGAGCGCGGGTTTACTTACACGGTTTCTTTCGGAGAGAAGTTGAACGAAGATCAGGTGAAGAAGCTGAACAATTCCGGAAAGTATTTCCTCGGCTCCAGCAGCACCTTGGGAGATGGCAACAAAAAGTTCGGTGAATACCGGTTCCGCCAGACCGGACAGATGGTGAATCTGAAGGATATCGCCATCGACGCCAGCGGCAACTTCTCCGTTGTCGACGGAGATTCGAAGATGATCAGCCAATACGATGCGTTCGGCAACCTGCTGTTCTTCTGGTCCGGCGACGCGAGTCCGAATACGACGCAGCTCGGCATCGTAAAAAGCCCGGCGGCCATCGACATCAATTCGCGCAACGAGCTGTTTATTCTGGACGATAACGCGAATCTGATTCAGTCGTACCGTCAAACCGAGTTCGGCGCCCTCGTCTATAAGGCGAATAACCTTACCGTTGACGGCAGGTACAAGGAAGCCGAGCCGCTTTGGCGCGAGGTGCTTCATCTCAACGCGTACTATACGCCCGCTATGGTCGGGCTTGCCCAGTCTGCCTACGCCCGTGGGGATTACGCGGAAGCGAAGAAGCTGTTCCGCGATGCGGGCATTCAGGAGGGCTTCTCGAACGCGTTCTGGCAAATCCGTCTGCAGTGGTTCCAGAACAATTTCGGTTTCTTCATGAACGTGATTATTGCGGCAGCTGTCCTGTATTTCGTTTATAAAATGGCGGCAAAACGTTATCCGATTCTGCTGAATCCGCCGATCCGGCTCCGGCCGCGCTCCCGCTTCCTGGGCCAACTGCGGCATTCGCTTTACGTGCTGAGGCATCCGATCGACGGCTTCTCCGCACTCCGTTACGAGAATAAGGGCAGCTACGTGAGCGCATTCGTCATCCTGGGTCTGGCTTATATTTCTTATGCGGTGTCGCGTTCGTACACGAGCTTCACCTTCAATCTGGAGGCGATCAAGCCGCTCAGCGGAATGACCGTATTTCTCCAGTTTTTCCTGGTCTGGATCGGCTGGGTCATATCCAACTATTTGGTCAGCAGCATTATGCGGGGCGAGGGTCGTTTCATGGACGTGTTTATCGGCAGCGCCTATGCGCTTACGCCGTTTATCGTTGTCGGCCTGCCGCTCACGCTAATTTCCAATGGCATGTCGCTCAGCGAAGCGTCGATTTACAGTTTTCTGCATCAGGGCATGCTCGTCTGGATTTTTCTTCTGCTCGTCTGGAAAGTGCAGTCGCTTCAAAACTACACGGTGGGCGAGACCGTGATCAATTTGCTGTATACGGCCGGTACGATGATTATTATCGGCGTGCTGTGCTTTATTCTGTTCGGTCTTAGCACCGAGCTGCGCAGCTTTATCTATTCGATCCTACAGGAGGTGTCGGCGCGTTGACGGAAGCAAGCAAAACTTACATCAAGCTGCGCAAGCTGCTTCCTTGGGCTGCGATGGCGGCGACAGCGGCGTTGGTCGGCATTTACTTGTGGACCCACTCCGCAAGCTCGGACGAGGGCCGGGCGGAGCAGGTTCAGGCACAGCAGGCTGTCATTCCCGAAGACATTAAGCCAGCCGTAAGCACGAATGGGGAGCTGCCGAACGAAGCCGATTTCGAGCAGGTGGCCGAAAGCGAAACGCTTGTGCTTTATGCAGATAAGAATACCGGACATTTCAAAATCCGGGACAAACGGGACGGGCATGAGCTGCGCTCCTATCCAAACCCTGAGGACTGGCCGTTGGAGACCATTTCCGGTACTTGGAGGAGCCATCTCCTGTCGCCGATCATGCTGGAGACGTTCGAGATCGCCTTGAAGACGGAAGTGAAAGTAAGCAGTTTGCTATCGCTGAACGGCGGCATCATGAGTTGGAAGCCGATCGAGGACGGCTTCGCCGTTACTTTCGCGATGCCATCCATTCAGATGGCGATTCCGATCGAAGTGCGCCTGAGGAACGATTACGTTGAAACCAAGGTAATTGACGCGGAGCTTATCGAAGGCAAGGATTCGCTGATTAATTTGAAGGTATACCCGTTTCTGGGCGCCGAACAGCCCCGCGGGCAGGAGGGGTATTTACTTCTGCCGGACGGTTCGGGCGCGATCTACAAATTCAAGGAAAATATCTCGAACGACCGAAGCGTGTACCGCGAACCGATCTATGGCATAGACAGCGCGTTCAATTCGGTCTATACGAACCGGAAGCCGATTACGATGCCTGTCTACGGTATTAAATCGGGAAGCAGCGCTTTCCTGGCCGTTGTGGATGAAGGAGAGGAATACGGTTACATGTATGCGGCGCCCGCAGGCGTTTACAGCAGGTACGCCTGGGCAACCGTTGAGCATAATTACCGCCTTCAGTACTTTCAGCCGACGACGTATGACAAGCTGTCCGGGTTTTTTACGTACAGCAAAATCAAATTCGGAGGGGACCGCAAGATCCGCTATTACGTCCTGCCCGAATCAGAGAGCGATTATTCCGGCATGGCCGCGAAATACCGCAATTATTTAATGAAAGAGAAGGGCCTGCAGAAGCAGGAGGCAGGCCCTTCGGAGCTTCCGCTGTACCTTGACCTGATCGGCGCAGATTCGGAGAAGGGCTTTCTCCGTAACCGTTATATTACCGGGACGACGACAGACGAAGCGAAGTCGATTCTGGATCGGCTGCATGCGCAGGGCATCCCCCGCCTGGTCGTCACCTACCAAGGCTGGCAGACCGGAAGCGCGAGCCGGATCGGCTTCGGCACGAAGGTCGACAAGCGGCTTGGCGGCAACGACGGCATGCGTAGCTTTGCCGAATACGCGAAGTCGAAGGGTGATACCGTCCTTCTGCAGACGGATTTCACGCTGAACACCGACGGCGACGATTTCGATCCGAAGCGGCAGGCGATGCAGGACCAGGCGGGCTCCATCATGAAGTTCCCGCGCCTGCAGTCGAACGACGAGATTGCGATCGTGAGCCCCAAGGTATCGTTGGACAAGATGGATGACGCTTTGAAGAGCTTCTCATCGCTGGGCGTCGACGGACTTCAGCTTTCGGGAACCGGCTACATGTTGTTCAGCGATTACAACCGCAGATACCGCACAAGCCGGGAAGAGGCCGCGTCGCTGCAAAGCGAGCTGCTGAACACCGTCCAATCGAAGCTTCCTGCGGTAACGGTTACGGGAGGCAACGCCTATGCGCTGCAGGGCGCAGACGCCGTCAGGCAGCTGGCGGGCGACTATTCGTACGACCTGTTCCTGGACGAAGCGGTGCCTTTCGCCCAGATGGCGCTGCACGGCCTTGTGCCGTATACGATGAACTGGGGCAATGCGAGAGACGAGTACCGCAAAGATTTTCTGCGCAGCATCGAATACGGGGCGGCTCCGACTTTTGGCGTCATGCACGCCAAGACGGAGAAGATGAAGAGGGCGTACACAATCTGGCAATACAGCTTGAATTACGAGGAGTGGGAAGCCGAGATCATCGAGGAGTATAAGCGCTTTAACGAAGCGCTTGGAGATGTTCAGGGCCAATTCATGACTTACAACCGGACGGTCGCTCCGAAGGTGAAGGAGTCGGTTTACTCCAATGGGAAGAGGATTATCGTGAACTATAACGATACCGAGGTAACGGTCGAGGGAAGACGGATTCCCGCGCAAGATTTTGTAGTGGTGAAAGGGGGAGAGGCGCAATGAACGGCTGGATCCGTATGAAAAACCGGATGTCGCAGCGATACGAAGGCATATTTCTCATATTGCCCTGGATTATCGGGTTTCTCTTGTTCGTATCGTTCCCTCTCTTCTACTCTCTCTATATGAGCTTTCATAACGTGCGCATTACCGGGAGCGGCATCCTGCACGAATATGTCGGCATTAAGTACTACTACAACATTTTGTTCGAGGACGGCGGCGTCTTCTATGATCAGCTTCTGCCGTTTCTGAGGCAGGTTCTGTTCATGATTCCGATCATCGTCATCTTCTCTTTCATGATTTCGATCATGCTGAATCAAAAGTTTCCGGGGAGGGGCTTGTTCAGAGCGGTGTTCTTCCTGCCGGTCATCTTCTCCTCCGGCAATATCATCGAACGCTTCTTGGGCCAAGGGAGGGGGCAGCTCGGGTTTCTGGAGCAGTTCTCCATCTCGACGGCGCTCACGCAATATTTGCCGGCTTCGTGGGCGGCGCCGATCGTCAGCGTCCTGAACTCGTTCGTCCTTATTTTATGGTATTCCGGCGTGCAGATTCTTCTGTTCCTTGCGGGCCGCCAGACGATTTCATCGTCCGTTTACGAGGCGGCGCGCATCGACGGCGCAAATCCGTGGGAGATGTTCTGGAAAATTACGTTGCCGGCCATGATGCCGTTCGTGCTGCTAAATACGATATACACGGTCGTGGATCTGTTCACCTATCCCGGAAATCCGATCATTGCGAGCGTCAATCCGACGCAATACGGTCCGACTAGCGCCTTGATCTGGGTCTATTTCATCATCATACTGCTGTTCCTGGGTTTGGTGATGCTGCTGCTCGGAAGGGCTGTCCGCGCCACGACGCAAACGAGGTAGGAGGAGAGAAGGATGGAGAAAGTATTGAATATCCTCCGGCAGCGGCAGCAACGTTTGGGCCTGTCCCGACTGGTCGAGCGTCTCCGGTTGCTGCTGTTTGGACGGGAAGCCGATAAAGGACTGCTGTTTCGCGTTTTCATTTACATTGTACTGATTGAAACGGCTTATCTGTATCTCAATCCTATTTTTTATATGATATCCAACATGGTAAAAGGTCTCGACGATTTATTGGATCCGACAGTGAACTGGATACCGACGGCGATTTATTGGGGGCATCTGAAAGAGGCTTGGAAGCTGCTGAACTATCCGACCTCTTTTGGCGTCAGCTTCGGACTGTCCATCGGGGCGTCGCTCTTTCAGCTCGTCGCCTGCGCGATGGCCGGATACGCGTTCGCCAGGGTGAAGTTTCCTTTCAAGCGCTTCTGGTTCGTGTGCCTGATCTTCGCCTTTGTTATTCCGCCGCAGGTAACGGTGCTGCCGCTGATTATCATGTACCGGGAAATAGGCTGGATCGATACGTACTTCCCGATGATTATTCCGGCTTTGTTCGGGCACGGCCTGAAGGGCGCGCTTTATGTCATCATTTACCGCCAGTTTTTCTCCATACTTCCGAAAGAGCTGGAGGAAGCGGCGAAGATCGACGGCGCAAGTCTGTACCGGGTTTTCTTCAAGGTCATGCTTCCGATCGCAACGCCGGCCATTGTCGTCGTCTTCCTGTTCTCTTTCGTCTGGAACTGGAACGACAGTTATTTTCCGATGATGTTCCTGTTCAAAATGCAGGACGTTCCTCTTTCGATCGCGCTTGTAAAGGCGACGGGAGACATCGCAACGGAGGAAGGGAAGCTGTTCGCTCAATCGCTCGACATGGCGAAATCGTTTCTCGCGGTCATGCCGCCGCTGTTGCTGTATCTCTTTACGCAGCGCTGGTTTGTCGAAGGCGTCGAGCGGACCGGGCTAGTGGAATAACAATGATAATGAAGGGAGTGCAAGCAGGCTAATGGGAATGCAAGAAGTGGAACGCTGGGGAATATTCGAGGTTGCCTTATCCGGTCCTGCGGCAGGCAATCCATTTGAGGAGGTCGCCTTATCGGCGACCTTCGAATATCGCAACGACAGGGTAGAGGTCGAAGGCTTCTATGACAGGGACGGTATCTATCGGATCCGGTTTATGCCGGATCGGGAAGGAACGTGGCGCTATGTCACGAAGAGTGCCGTGCCGGAGCTGGACGGCGCGACGGGAAACTTTGTTTGTACGGAGCCGTCACCGGGAAATCACGGGCCCGTAAGGGTCAAGGACGGATATTTGTTCGCTTACGAGGACGGTACGAACTATATGCCGTTTGGCACGACATGCTATCACTGGACTCATACGGGGAACAAGGCGCACGAGCTGCAGACGCTGGAGGAGCTGGAGAAATCTCCGTTCAACAAGGTCAGGATGTGCCTGTTCCCTACGAAGGACATGCGCCCGGAAATGGTCGCGTTCGCAGGGACCTGCCCGGAGGATGCGGACATGACCCGCTTCAATCCGGCGTTCTTCGCCCATCTGGAGGAGCGGATCGCCGATTTGATGAAACTCGGAATGGAAGCCGACCTGATTCTGTTCCATCCCTACGATAAGTCAGGGGGCTGGGGCTTCAACAATATGTCGCGCGAGCAGGATTTCTACTACTTGCGTTACGTTATCGCCCGTTTGGGCGCATTCCGCAACGTCTGGTGGTCGCTTTCCAACGAATATGATTTCAACAAAATGAAGACGATTGAGGATTGGGACCGGCTGCTGCTATACGTGCAGCGGAAGGATCCGTATCAGCGGCTTCGTTCGATTCATAATGGCACGAAAATGTACGAGATATCTTCTTTGTACGATTTCTCCAAGTCATGGCTTACCCACCAGAGCATCCAGCATTGGGATTCCGTCCTGACCACCGAATGGCGGGCTGCCGTTCGCAAGCCGATCGTTGTCGACGAAATTTCCTACGAGGGCAACGTCGCCAAGCGGTGGGGGAACATCTCGGGACTCGAGCTGATGCATCGTTATTGGGAGGGGCTTACGAGAGGCGGCTTTATCGCCCACGGCGAATGCTTCGATAATAAGCCGACCAAAGCCTGGATTTCGACTGGAGGCCGTATGTACGGAGAAAGCCCGGAGCGGATCCGGTTTCTGCGCCGGCTGATGGAGGAAGGTCCGGAGGATTGGATGGCGGCGCGCCAGGAAGGCTCCTATGCGCTTCTGTATCTGGGCAAATACCGCCTTACGTCCTACAAGATCCCGATGTCCCCCGACCGGGTATACCGGATCGAGCTTATCGATATTTGGGACATGTCGGTCACGCCGCTTGACGGCACTTTCGCGGGACAGAGCGATCTGGCTCTGCCGGCTAAACCTTACACCGCTTTGCGCGTGAAAGCAGTTTGAGAGGAGAGAACGAAGTGATTCAATACCAAGATGCAGTAGAGCGATATGGAATATTCGAGCTAAGGATGAAGGGGAACGAGGACGATCGGCTATATGCGGATTCGGGACTCCGGGCCGAATTCAGCAATGGGGAGCGCCATTTCGAAGCCGAAGGCTTCTATGACGGCGACGGACGGCTGTTAATCCGGTTCATGCCGGACGAGGAGGGCGACTGGTCGTTCTGCGTCGAGGGGGCGTCTGCACCGTCCGGCGGTTATGCCGGACAATTCCGGTGCTTGCCGGCGGGAGACGGTAATCACGGGCCGGTGAGGGTGTTCGGCGCAACACATTTCGCCTATGCGGACGGCAAGCCTTACACGCCGTTCGGAACGCTGCTTGCCGCATGGCATGTGCAGGACGGCTCGAGCCGCGCACGGACGATCCGGTCGCTGGAAGCATTGCCCTTTAATAAAGCGCGTATGAGCGTTATTCCGGAAGCCGGGCATGCGGCGACCGGCGAGCCGGCTATTTCCCCGTTCGCCGCCAGCCCGGACGGACAGCCGGACGGCGATCGCTTCGAGCCGGCTTATTTCGCCAGGCTGGAGGAGTGCTTGGAGAGCCTTTCCCGTATCGGCGTGGAAGCCGAGCTAATCCTATTTCCCGCAGGTCTGGAGCGGGAAGGAGCCATTCGGCTGACGCCGGAGCAGGAAGAGCGATACATCCGATACGCAGTCTCCCGCTTGTCCGCCTACCGCAACGTCTGGTGGACAATGGCGGATTTGGGCGACGGCTGCGGGCAGCGGCAGGACGCCGATTGGCGAACCTATTTCCGTACGCTTCGCGAATGCGATTACGGTCATCATCTGACCACGATCCACGGCATTCCTTCCGCGTTCGATTGGGGCGTTCCGTGGCTGACGCATGTCAGTCTCCGCCAGGAGGACGTGATGATTGCTTCGGACTTCACGCTGCAGTACGAGAAGCCGATCGTCATAGACGATTGCGGCCGCGAGGGGACGGGATCGAATCCGATGGACGCGCTCACCGCTGAAGATATGTTGTACCGGATCTGGGAGGGCCTATCGCGCGGAGGCTTTGCGGCCCATGGGGAAACGCTTCGCCGTGCGGATGGAACCAGCTGGTCGGTTCATGGCGGCGAGCTGCTCGGCGAGAGCGGGGCGCGGATCGCTTTTCTCCGCGGTCTGCTGGAGGATGCTCCAAGCTGTCTGACTTACAGCAGATTTAGCCACGATGCTTCGACCCTGGTACAGAAGGGCGAATATTATTTGCAGTATTACGGGCCTCATCGCTTTACGTCGCGAGCCTTCGCCATGCAAGAGGGCGAATTTGCGGTGGATCTCATCGATACATGGAACATGACGGTCGAACGGTTGGACCAAACCTACCAGCAGCGGTTTCAAATCAAGCTGCCCGGCGAGCTCCACGGCGCGCTCCGGGTGCGAAAAATCGGAGAAAGCACGCCGCTGGACGAACCGGATAAGGAACAAGTGACGGCTTAGCATAGAGAAGACCGAACCGTCCGGCAGGGCGACTGTCCGGAACCGGAAGGCGATGGAACGGAAAACGGAAGGAGACCGCTGGAAATGAACGCATACCGTATAACGAGTCCGGCTGAGAATCGAAACGTTAACGTTTGGCAGTCCGACAACGATGTCTATATCCAATTGTCCCGCGAAGGAGAAGCCGAGTCTTATTTCAAAAATTCGCTGGGGCGCATGGCGGTATACTCCGAGGGACGCCCATGGTGCGAAGAGCGGCTCCGGTTCAATGCCGTGCAAATCGAGAGGCAAGGCGGCACGCTGCGAATCGAGGCGGACGGCGGCGACCTGTTCCTGACTCTGGAGCTGGCGTTCGATTCGGAAGGGATGCTTCGGGCCGGCGCCGTCTGGGAGAACCGCACGGGCCGGACGATACGCGACGCCGCGGTCGGCCTCGAATGGGAGCTGGCCGCGAACGGCACGGATAACGTGACGATTCCGCATATGATCTACAACAACAACCCGTCGGCCGACCCCGCTAGACTCGTGCCGCATCTCGGCGTTGGAGAAAGCAATGGCTTTATTTGCGAGGAGCACAGGCTCCCGATTCCATGCGTGAACGTCGAGTGGACGGAGAAGGGCTCCGAAGGGCGTCGGTTCTTGACGATGTACTCTCTTCCTTCCTATATCGAGCTGCCGGACGGCACCGTCCATTACGGCTCGCTCGGCGCCTACAAACGGGAAGGATGCGTCGCCATTGCGGCGATGAGCGGCGTTCTGATGTTCAACGGCGAGAAGGACATCGTATACGTCAGCAAAAGCAAAATCGAGCCATACTCCGGCGGCTATACGGATTTTGCGCCGGGCTTCGCGCTCGAGAAGAGTTATGTGCTGGAATGGGGGCCGCAGCAAGCGCCCGGCCGCGCCTTCTCGCAAGCCGTTCACCGCGCCGTTAAGCTGTACGATCCGCATGGAGCCGAGCCTCATACGCTGGAGGAGCTGATCCGGCTGAAGACGGCTGCCATGGATGACCGGTGGAGGGAGACGGACCGGGCAGCCGGCTATGTCAAGTTCAACGACCGAAATTCATTCGGGCTCGTATCGAAGCACGGGCTTCACTACATGTACGGATGGACAGGACAATGCTTGAAGCTGGCCTGGTGCGACGCTTTCCTCGGCTTCGACGGACAAATGCGCGAGCGTATCGAGCGCTGCAGGAAAGCTGTTGAATTTTACCTCGCCGAGAGCGGCACTTCGGTGCCCGGACTCCGGAACGGAGCGTACCATTTGTCGGACGGCCGCTGGGACAATTTCCGCTGGCAGCAGGAGCCCGTCATCTCGAGCCGCGCCTTCGGCGAAACCGTCAGCGACCTGGCCGATATCATTTTGCTGTTCCGCAGCAGGGGGGAGCAAGTGCCTTCGTCATGGACAGCGGCGCTGGAGCAGTCCGCGGCTTTCCTGCTGGGGGCAATATTGCCGGCAGGCATTTTTCCGGCATCATGGCGGCTGGACGGAATCGCGGCGGACACGGAAATTACGGCCGCCGGCATTCCGTGCCTGATCGCGTTAATTAAAGCCTGGCAGGTAACGGGCGCGCAGACGTACCTTGATGCCTCCCGCGCCTGCATGGAGCGCTATTACGTTCTGCATGCGGAAACGTTCGAGCGGCCTTTCGCACGGTCTACGCTTGACGCAAGATGCGAGGACAAGGAAGCAGGCATGTTTTTCTTCCTCGCGGCTTACGAGCTCTTCCGTCTTACCGGCGAGGCCAAATTCCGCAAATGGGCGGAGATAGCTGGAGATTGGCAGCTCACCTACGTCTATATGTGGAACCCTGCCTATGATCGCGGCACGGCATTCAGAGAGCATGGCTTTCAGGCGGTCGGTTGGCCCGGGGTGAGCGTGCAGAACCATCATCTCGACGTCTTTTTCCCTACTTTCGAGTTGTGGCAATTTGGTCTCCTCACCGGCAACGAGATGTACGTGCGTCTGGCGCGGACGATCTTCGGCGCGCTTGGCCAAGGCATATGCACCGAGCCGGGCGAGTGGGGCTTTACCGTCGTGGGAGAACAGGCGGAAGGCTTCTTCCAGTCCAACTTCCAGGGAAGAGGCCGTTCCAACACTTGGAACCCGTCTTGGATCATTTCTGAAGTGCTGCATCATGCCCTTCGCTTTCGCGAGGCATCGGATAAGGGAAAAATCCCACATTATTGTGAAGGAGTTAAACGAACATGATCAGACCTCACGGCATTATACCAGCCATGGTGACGCCTTTCGACGAAGAGGGGCGCCTTAACGAAACCGTCGTCCGCCAAATGATTCGGCGCTTGCTTCAGGCAGGGGCGCACGGCATTTTCGTCCTCGGGACGAATGGTGAATTTTTCGCGTTGACGGAAAACGAGAAGACGGAGCTTGTCCGAATCGCGGCCGACGAGATCGGCGGAGCCGTTCCGCTCTATGCCGGATCCGGCGCGATTACGACGGCCGAGACTGTCCGGTTGTCTCGCAGACTGGAGGAAGCGGGCGCCGACGTCTTATCCGTCATTACGCCTTACTTCGTTCCATTGAACCAAAAGGAGCTTTACCGGCACTTTGAAGCGACGGCGGGCTCGACCGCTTTGCCGATCGTTCTCTATAATATTCCTGCGCGCACGGGCATCATGCTGGAGGCGGACACCGTGGCGTCGTTGTCCCGCATTTCCAATATCGTCGGCGTGAAGGATTCAAGCGGCAACTACGAGCATGTGCTTCAGCTTATTCAACAATCGGGTCCCGACTTCGCAGTTCTCGCCGGTACGGATTCGTTTATTTTGTCGACCCTGCTTGCGGGGGGCGCAGGCGCGATTGCGGCCTCCGCCAACGTCGCACCGGAAACGGTTGTCTCGATTTACAGGCATTGGCGGGAAGGGCGGTTGGAGAAAGCCGCAAAGTCGCAAGCCGACATCGCGGCGGTTCGCAAGCTGATGCAGCTCGGAACGGTGCCTGCAGGGCTCAAGGAAATGATGCGGCAGCTGAGAATCGAAGTCGGCTCGCCTCGTTTGCCGGTCCAGCCTGTCAGCGAAGCGGCGATGAATACCATTGCGGCAGGCCTGCGCGCGGCTGGCATCCTGAAGGAGGGGTAGCCTCTTGATTACATTATTTCAAACCGCTGGTTCGATCCTTGCGGGTGCGGGCTCATTCCGCTCTGTCGCCGGGCAAATTCGGTCGCAGCTCGGATCGGTCAGGCGCGCGCTTCTCGTTACAAGCCCGAGCATCAGGAGGAACGGCTGGGCGGAAGAGCTGCGAAAGCAGCTCGCCAGCACTGGGATCGTCGCGGACATCCTGGAGGACGACATACGCCCCGAACCTGCGGCGGGCGATATTGAATCGATGCATGCAAAAATCGGAGGAGAAACGTTCGACGTCTATATCGGACTCGGCGGCGGAAGCGTGCTGGACGCGACGAAGCTGCTGGCGGCGCTGGCGACGAACAATCGGCCGCTGGAGAGCATGCTGGGCACCGACAACATCGAAAACGACGGCATTCCGACCGTGCTCATTCCAACAACGTCAGGCACTGGATCGGAGGTTACCCCGAATGCCATCGTTACGCTTCCGGAGCGGCAATTGAAAATCGGAATCGTTAGCCGCAGGTTGTACCCGAAGCTTGCGGTACTGGACCCCGAGCTTACGCTTACGCTTCCGAAGGCCGTGACGGCTGCGACGGGAATGGACGCCTTCACCCATGCGCTGGAGTCTTTCATCGGCAGGAAAGCGAATCCGATCAGCGACATGTTCGCGCTTGAAGCGATAAGGCTTATTAGCGGAAGTATTATTGAAGCTTACGAGAACGGAAGCTCGATCGCTGCGCGTTCGGCGATGCTGTACGGCTCCGCTTACGGGGGCATGGCACTTGCGGCTTCGGGAACGGCCGCCGTGCATGCGTTGGCCTACCCGCTCGGCGGCCGTTTCGGCATCGCGCACGGCGTCGCGAACGCGATGCTGCTGCCGCATGTCATGGAGGCGCAGCTCGACGCCGTCGCAAGCCGCCTCTCGCTCGCCGCAGAGGCGATGCGGCAAGGAACAGGCTCCATCGGCGATTGCTCGAACGATGCCGGAACCGAAGCGGAATGGGCGCTCGAACAGCTTGCAGAATGGACGCGGCGGGTTGGCATTCCGCAAAATCTGGCGGAATACGGAATTACGGAGCCCGATCTTCCATCTTTGGCCGAAAGCGCGTCCCATGTGACTCGACTCATGGATAATAATCCAAAATCATTTACCCTCGGCGAGCTTGAGCGGATTTACCGCAAGCTTCTGCCCGTTGAAGGAATATAGGAGGTGCTAATATGCGAACGATTGTGGTGGACCAAAACGGGAACGGCGATTGCCGGACCGTTACGGAAGCGGTCGCGGCCGCGCCGGATTATGCTTCCGAACGAACTTTGATTATGGTGAGAAACGGGCATTACAAGGAGAAAGTAACCGTTTCGCCAAGCAAAACCAATTTGTGCATGATGGGAGAAAGTCGTGACGGGGCCGTCATCGTATTCGACGATTCCGTTTCGACAGTCAAGCCGGACGGCGAGAAAATGACAACGTACGATACGCCGTCCTTCACGATATTGGCGGATGATTTTTATGCCGAGAATCTGACCTTCGCCAATTCGGCCAGCAGGCAGGAGCCTAGAGGTCAGGCGCTTGCGCTGCATGCGGAGGGAGACCGGGCCGTCTTCCGGAACGTCGCGATTCTCGGCCATCAGGATACGCTGTATACGCCGGGAAACGGCAGGCAATTTTACGATGGCTGTTATATCGAGGGGACCGTCGACTTCGTGTTCGGGTCCGCGACAGCTGTGTTCAAGGATTGCGAGCTCCATAGTCTCAATCGTCATAACGGCTATGTGACGGCATCTTCTACAGGGGAATCCCAGCCTTACGGTTACGTCTTTCTGAACTGCAGGCTTACGGGTGCAGCGCCTCCCGCGACCGTCAGTCTAGGGCGGCCGTGGCGGCCGTACGGAAGCGCGATTTTCGTCCATACTTGGATGGGAAGCCATATCCGTCCGGAAGGATGGGATAACTGGCGAGATCCGGCAAAGGAGAAGACGTCGCGGTACGCGGAATACGGAAGCACGGGACCGGGAGCGGAGAAAGCGGTCCGAGTCGGATGGGCCAGGTATCTGTCGGAAGAAGAGGCTTCCGCATTGACGGCACGAGGCGTACTTGAAGGCCGCGACGGCTGGAATCCGGAAGAGGCGCGCGCCGCAGCCATATAAGCTGGTTGATACAGGGATCGTTCGCTGACTACACTTTCTTCACGATATGGCAGAAAGCGATTCGCTCCCTTCTCCAGGTATAGCTTATATTAATGTCGTTTCCATGAGCGACGACAGCGGGATACGAATATTGGCTGATGCCCGAATCGAGCGGAAGCTCCTCGCCCCATGTCGCGCCGTCGTCGCGGGATATCCGGAGGACGAGCGGGCTTCGGGGGCCTTTCCCCTTCGGGTCGCCCTCGCGAGGCCGAGTCGGATTATAGGCCATAGCAAGCGATCCGTCTGGGAGCTGCGCAAGATCGAAGCCGCTGTTGTTGTTCGGCATGTCGGTCGGATAAGCCTCGCACCAGGTGAGGCCGCCGTCCTGCGAATCGCTGCGGTACATGGCGCCTTCGGTGCTCCGGGCCAGCAGGTGGACAGAGCCGTCCTCCGACTCCCAGAGCGTCGGCTGAATGATGCCCTTTAACTTCAGCTTGCTGTGATCGAGCGGAACGGTTGCCGTCTGTGCCCACGTATCGCCTTGATCGCAGGAAATATCGATAAAAGCGTCCCAGGCGGGCTCAAGCGAATTCGGTGCGAGAAGCGTGCCGTTCCGAAGCGCGATCGGCTTGTTCTTGACAGGGCCCCGTCCCCCGATGTCGCCGGTCACAAGCTCCTTGGGCTCGGACCAGGAATGGCCGTAATCGTCAGAATGGATGATGCGGGTGTTCCATTCGGCAACTCGGGCCCCGGCCTTGTAGAAGAGCAGCAGTCTGCCGTCAGGCCTGAGATATAGGACGGGATTCCAATGCGGGAGACCTTCCTCGTCCGCGACTTTGACCGGAGCGGACCATTGGCCAGCCGCTCTGCGCGCCGTCCAGATCGCCACGTCGGGTGCACCCTCGCGGGAGCCTCCGAACCAGGCGGCCAGCAAGTCGCCGCCGGCCAGGACAACAAGCGTTGACGCATGGCAGCTCGCGAAAGGGCGATTGTCTTCAAATATAAATTCTTTTGTTTTTACCGATAACATCATGAAACAAAAACACCTCCGAAAATGATTTACGATGACTGACCCCTAGGGGAAGCCGTTACATAACAAGCGTATGACGGGGAATGACCCGTTTCAATTGGGCATTCCGGTACGCAGTGCCTGCGATAGCGCTTATTTGGGAGAGGAGTTTGCGAGATGTGGAATCCCGACACTTTTATGGAAATGCTGTATGAACGGTCCGCAGCGACAAGAAAGAAGCATGCCGGGCTTGGACATGAGGAGCGGAAAGAGATGCTGAAGGATCGGCTGAGGGCAACGCTTGGCTCGTTCGAGGAAATGCGTGCGCCGCTCGATCCGATCCTTCTGGAACGGATCGAGTATGACGATTATGTCCGGGAGCGCGTCGAGATCGGAACGGCGACCGGACTTCGTATGCCGGTTTACGTTCTCATTCCTAAGGTTCTGAACAAGCACAGCCGGTCAGGGGAGCTGCCCGGGAATCCTCCCGGCAAGCTTCCCGGCATGCTTGCGCTGCACGGACACGGCTACGGAAGCCGCGAGGTCGTGGGACTTGCCCCCGACGGGACGATGCGTGAGACGAAGGGCGGGCACAACAGCTTCGCATTGGAGCTTGCACGGAGAGGCCATATCGTCGCGGCGCCGGAAATGATCGGCCTTGGCGATCGCAAGCTGCTCCGCGATACCGTCCCCGGCAAAGAAAGAAGCTCATGCGCTTCCTTAACGGGGCAATTGCTCATGTTTGGCATGTCCATTGCGGGGCTGCGCGTCTTCGAAGCGATCAGGACGCTCGATTACCTCGCGATGCGGGCAGAGGCGGATCCCGATAAATTGGGCTGTATGGGCTTCTCCGGCGGCGGCGTGGTCGCAGCGTACGCGGCGGCTCTCGACGAGCGGATCAGTGCTGCCGTCCTGTGCGGATTTACCAACACATACAAAGGGAGCATTCTATCGATTAACCACTGTATCGATAATTTCATTCCCGGAGTACTTGACTACGCCGAGCTACCCGATTTGATCGGGCTCATTACGCCGCGTCATCTCTTCATCGAATCGGGCGAGAACGACCCGATATTCCCTGCCGCAACCGTTAGGGAAGCCGTCGGGATTGTGCGGGACATCTACCGTGATGAAGGGGCGGAACGCAGGCTGCAATACGATATTTTCCCCGGTGTCCACGAGGTTAGCGGACGGGTCGCTTATCCATGGCTTCTCTCCGCATGGGAATCGGACGCGACGAAGCTTTAAATTAGAGAAATCAATAGGAGGAACCACTGTCATGACTACCTTACGAGTTATTGCGTGTAAAACCGAATACGCGCACAACCCTCTAGGACTAGATCTTCCCAGCCCCCGTTTGTTCTGGCGGCTGGCTGCGGACGACCGCGCGGTAAAACAGCAGGCTTACCGTATTCTTGTCGCCTCGTCTGAGGAGAAACTAGCTCTGGATCAGGGTGATATGTGGGATAGCGGCGTTGTAACGTCAGACCGTTCGACGCATATTTCCTATGACGGCAGCGCGCTTCGATCCGGAGAACGCTATTACTGGAAGGTCCGCGTATGGGATGACAGGAACCGCCTGTCGGAATGGAGCGAGCCGGCATACTGGACGATGGGACTGCTATCCCGCGGAGAATGGAAGGCAAGCTGGATCGGCAGAAAATCGCAGCAAGAGCTGGACTTTCAACCGACGCCATACATGCGCAAGTCGTTTTTCCTTGCGAAGAAGATACGCCGTGCAACGATATATGCCACTGCGCTCGGCTTGTACCGGCTGTCGGTAAACGGAAACACGGTCAGCGATCATTTCGCGCCGGGCTGGACCGATTATGACAAGCGCGTGCAAGTGTATGCCTATGACATCACGGATATGCTGAGGGCAGGCGACAATGCATTCGGCGTGATCCTCGGCGACGGCTGGTATGCGGGGACGGTCGGTTTTCTCGGACGGCATGTTTACGGCGAACGTCCTTTTTTCCTGCTGCAGGCGGTTATTGAATACGCGGACGGCGGCAGCGAACGTATCGTGACGGACGGGTCCTGGAGAACGGGGGCTGGACCGATCCGGTATTCGGATATGATCAAAGGCGAGACCTATGATGCCAGACTCGAGCGGAGCGGCTGGGACGAACCAGGGTTCGACGATTCCGAATGGGAGATGCCGGACCTGAGGTCAGGCTATAACGGCCTGCTCAGCGCGGGATTGGAACCTCCGGTAACGATCGCCATGACGATCGAGCCGATCAGCGTAAGGAAGACCGGGGCGGGAACCTTTATCTACGATATGGGGCAAAACATGGTCGGCTGGTCGGAGGTGACGGTGCAGGGCGAAGCTGGAACGCGGATTACTTTAAGCCATGCCGAAATGCTGAATCCTGACGGCTCGCTGTATCTGGACAATTTGCGGGTGGCCGTTCAGCAGGATCATTACATTCTTAAGGGCATTGGCACCGAACGGTACGAGCCGCTGTTCACCTTCCACGGCTTTCGCTACGTCGAGCTGATTGACTATCCCGGCGAGGCGGATCTTACGACGATCACAGGAAAGGTCGTTCATTCCGGCATGCCGGTGAACGGCAGCCTGGTGACGTCCGATCCGATGGTCAACAAGCTGTATTCCAATATCGTATGGGGTCAACGAGGCAACTTTCTGTCCGTCCCTACGGATTGCCCGCAGCGTGACGAAAGGCTGGGCTGGACGGGAGACGCGCAAATCTTCGCCCGGACAGCCTCGTATAATATGGATGTATCCAGATTTTTCACCAAATATATGAGGGATATCGTCGATGCGCAGCTGCCTTCCGGCGCCTTTACGGACGTCGCGCCCGACGCCGGATGGATCCGTCATAAAATGTGGAACACGAGGCTTAACTGGTTCGCGCCAGATAACGCGGGCTGGGGCGATGCCGGCGTCATTATTCCGTGGACGCTTTATCTGATGTACGGCGACACGCGCATTCTCGAGGAAAACTACGAGGCGATGAAACGTTGGGTGAGCTACTTGAAGGCTAACAGCAGCGATCTCATCCGTCCCGATTATGCAAACTATGGCGATTGGCTGTCGATCGACGCCGACACCCCAAACGAAGTATTGGCCACCGCGTATTTTGGCTACAGCACGAAGCTGCTGGCGGACATCGCCGGCGTGTTAGGCAGGACGGAAGATCGCAGCCGTTACGGCACGCTGTTCGAAGAAATCGCGGAGGCATTCCGTTCTGAATTCGTCTCGGGCGACGGGTTCATTCGCGGCGATACACAGACTGTGTATGTACTGGCACTGCAGTTCGGCCTGCTAACGGAGAAATTGAGGCTAAAGGCGACAAGCCGCCTGACGGAAAATATCAAGGCACGCGGCAACCGCCTGTCGACCGGCTTTCTTGGTGTGGGTTATCTGCTTCCAGCCCTTACGGAAAGCGGTGAATTGGACATCGCTTATGAGCTGCTCACGCAGGAAGCGTTCCCGTCGTGGATGTATTCCATTAAGCACGGAGCCACGACGATCTGGGAAAGATGGGACGGCTGGACGGAGGAGAAGGGCTTTCAAACGCCTTCTATGAATTCCTTCAACCATTATTCGCTCGGTTCGGTAGGAGAATGGATGTTCCGCTATATGGCCGGAATAGAAGCCGATCCGGCGGATCCCGGTTTCCGCCATGCCATTATCCGTCCGAGACCCGGAGGACGGCTGAACCGGGTGAAGGCCGAGTACGAATCGCTTTACGGGACGATCTCCGTCGAATGGAAGCTGGAAAACGACAATCGCCTGGAGCTTGAAGTCGAGGTGCCCGCGAACGCGAGTGCGACGGTGTACGTGCCGGGGGCAGGTGTAATTTCGGATGGCGAGGACAGAGGGAACCCTGCTGCAGGCTGTGCGCTTTTGACACAGGAGGAGTATCGATCCATTTACCGTCTCGGCTCGGGCAAGTACCGTTTTACAAGTACATTCGGAGCCGCTAGCAGCTCTATGTTAAATATGAAGAAGGAAGCGGAGGTATAAGGATGAAGAAAATCTGTTTGGGTATTCAGGAGAGCGCATCGCCCCGGCTGGTTCACGGCTTGAAGCTGCTTACGGAAGCTTTGGAGGAATGCGGCTGCTTGGCGGAGGTTGCGGAGGGGGCGTGGAGCTCCCTGACTTACCGGAATCGGCCGGAGCCCAAAATCTATATCGGCAACCGGGAGGAGTCGGAGTTTATCCGCTCGCTTGAGCGTCAAGAGGTTCTTATCTATCATGCGAAGGAGCCGGGCAAAGAAGGCTTCTATATCGCCACGCTGCCGGGGAACCTTATCGTCGTTTCGGGAGGGAACGATACCGGCGCATTGTACGGAGCCCAGGAGCTGGCCGAACGGGTTCGCCGTGCGGGGCGGATCCCGGATTTGCTTGCGCATGGCGAAACGCCGGACTTCGTGCTTCGCGGTCCGGTGCTCGGCCTGCAAAAGACGGAAATCGAACCTCCCCGCCGCACTTACGAATACCCGATTACGCCGGATCGCTTCCCTTGGTTTTACGATAAAGCGCTGTGGCTCGAATATCTGGATATGCTCTGCGCGCAGCGAAGCAATGTCGTGTACATTTGGTCGGGTCATCCTTTCTCCTCATTAGTGAAGCTGAAGGATTATCCGGAAGCGCTGGAAATTACGGAAGAGGAATATAAACTCAACGTCGAGACGTTCGGCTGGCTGACGGAAGAAGCGGACAAACGAGGCATCTGGGTCGTGCTGAATTTCTACAATATTCATATTCCGCTGCCGTTCGCTGAAAAGCACGGCCTGGAGCTACATCAGCCGAAGCCGCTTCCGATCACCGCCGATTACACGCGAAAGGCAGTAGCGGAATTCGTGAGGTCCTACCCTAGCGTCGGACTCATGCTATGCCTGGGCGAGGCGCTGCAGGGCAGCGTCTACGGCGCCGAATGGTTCACGGAGACTATTCTGGCGGGCGTTAACGAAGGTCTTCGGGATCTGAATGTAAAGGAACGTCCGCCGATCATCCTCCGCGCTCACGCGGTCAAGGCCGAGCCGATTATCGAGAAGGCGATTCCGCTTTACCCGAATTTATTTACCGAGGCTAAGTACAACGGCGAGTCGCTTACGACCTGGACGCCGAGAGGCGGCTGGAAGCAGACGCATAACAACCTGAGCGAGATGCAGTCGGTTCATATCGTCAACGTCCACGTTCTCGCCAATTTGGAACCGTTCCGCTACGGCTCGCCGGCCTTCATTCAGAAAAGCATGCAGGCGGCGAAGCATCGGCAGAGGGCGAACGGCCTGCACGTCTATCCGCTGTTTTTCTGGGATTGGCCTTACAGCGGAGACAAGACGACGCCGAGATTGAAGCAGGCGCAGCGCGATTGGATCTGGTATGCCGCATGGGCGCGTTATGCCTGGAACCCCGACCGTGATCCGGAGACGGAACGCCACTATTGGATCGAAGAGCTTGCTGCGCGGTTTGGGTCCCGGGAAGCGGGCGCAGCGCTGCTTGAAGCGTATGACGCCTTCGGCGAATGCTCGCCGCAACTTCTTCGCCGCTTCGGTATTACGGAGGGCAACCGGCAGACCTTGTCTCTCGGCATGAAAATGAGCCAATTGACCAATCCGGACCGCTATTCGCCCTATAGGGCGCTATGGGAGGATCACGCGCCGCAGGGCGAGCGGCTGGAATTGTATGTCCAGAGAGAGCTGGCGGACGAGCCCCATATCGGGGAGACGCCGATCGATGTCGTCGAATCGGTCGAGCTGTTTGCAGAGCAGGCATGGACGGCAATCCGGCGCGCAAGCTTGCATATTGTACGCAATAGGGAAGAATTCGATCGGATTGCAAGCGATGTGGAAGCGATCCGGTATATGGTGCGTTTCTACGGCGCCAAGGTGCGGGCCGCCATCCAAGTGTTATCGTACAAACTCACGGTGAACGGCAGCTACCTGGAACACACGGATCTATTGGAGGATGCCGTTCCTTATCTGCAGGAAAGCGTTGAATGGTACCGTAAGCTGACCGGGCTGACCGAGAAAACCTATCTGTACGCGAACAGCATGCTGACGCCGCATCGTAAAATTCCGGTTCCCGACGGCCGGAAATACAAGCATTGGACGGACTGCCTACCGGTATACGAAGAGGAGCTCGCGAGTTTTCAAGCCAGAGTGAACGACCTGAAGACAGGAAAGCTGCCCTCGCAGGTAAGCGGGGAAGTGAAGATCGAGCCGTACCGGCAAGCCGCCTTCCGGCTGACGTCCCCCGGCATGGAGACGTATACGCTTTCGAAGGACAGCTTGCTCTTCACAGACGGCGAGGTCTACGTGCAAAGCTGCGCGGAGGAGCTCGAAGGCTTGACCGGCATTCGGTTCAGCCGCGCGGAAGCGGCGAAGGGCGGGATGACCGTCAAGTTCGAGACGGATACGCCGGTTCGTCTGCTGGTCGGCTATTTCAATTCCTCCGACGAGCAGTGGCTTCAGGTGCCGACACTGGACGAGAATACGCATGCGGATGATCAAGGCGGATTATCTCCTATTTTGCGAAAAGGGATCAAACCCTCCTTTTACCCGAGCGTTAACGTTCATGCGTTCATGTTCAAGGGCGGAAGTAACACGCTAAACCTGGGCAAAGGCGCCTTCGCGGTGCTCGGCGTCGTCGCTGCCGAGCAGGCGCTGAAGGAGCGGGACGTATCGCCGTTCAGCGAAAGCTCCCGCTCGCTCGATTGGTTATATATATGAGATCGATTTATTGAAACAATATTGATGCGTCATCAAATATGTGGCAGAGGGCATACAAGATCAAATGGAACTCGTTATGGTCATGATATTACTTCGACTGGCAATGAAGCCGACCGGGCAATCTGGACGACATCCAACGGCGTTGGCGGCATGCTGGCCTTCCCGAAATCGGAAATCAAGGACGAGACAGAACTCAAACGTATCCTCCAATTCGTCAACGATCTCTTGTCGGATGAAATATATGCATTGATGACGTACGGCATCGAAGGCGTACACTAAACGTTGGATGGCTCAATTGCTACATTAACCAACACGGATCTGTTCCAGCAGGATGTCCAGCCGCTGCGTGCATCGCGGCCGAAGGATCACGGGTATGAGATTCGTGAAGATAATGAACTGACGGCTAAAGCAGCTGAGTCAATTTTGGAAAATAATACATTTATCGTCCTGAATCCGATGGTCGGCCTGGAATCACCAACCTTTTCGTCGTAAGGCTCCGAGCTGCAGAAGTTGATTACTGACGCCACTTACAAATATATACTCGGTCAAATCAACCTCGATCAGTTCAAACAAGCGGTCAGCTCGTGGAGAAAAGCGGGCGGCGATCAAATGATTGCGGAGTTTGAAGAAGCCTACAAAGCTGTCAACGGATAATTTAACAACAATATGCCGCTTCGCGAACCGGAATAGGGGACGGAGCGGCTGTATGACGGAGGGGACACATGAATTCAATGCTTTGGGCTGAGAAGACAGCCCTATCAATCATGAAGCGGACGCCCAAGCTTTACGAAGACCAAGGCTACCAAGGTAGATGGTCTTATGATTACGGCGTCATCCTCAAAGGTTTCGAGCGATTGTGGACCGTTACGGGGAATCGGCGTTATCTGGCGTATATTGAATCCAATATGGACTTTTTTGTGCAAGAAGACGGCTCCGTCCGGGGCTACCGCCAGGATGAATACAACCTCGATCATCTGAACAACGGCAAGCTAATGTTCGTTCTACACAAGGAGACGGGCAAGGAGAAATATTGGCTTGCTGCGCAATTGCTGAGAGACCAGCTAAGAGGGCATCCCCGTACCTCCGAAGGCGCCTTTTGGCACAAACAGATCTATCCTTATCAGATATGGCTCGACGGTCTATATATGGGAGCGCCGTTCTATTTGCAGTATTTGCTTACTTACGAGCAAGACGGCGATCTGAGCGACGTCACCCGGCAATTCATCATTTGCGAGCGCCACGCCAAAGATCCTGAGACTGGACTGCTCTTCCATGCTTGGGACGAGAAGCGTGTTCAGCCATGGTGCGACCCTAAGACGGGATTGTCCGAGAACTTCTGGGGACGGTCGCTGGGATGGTTTGTGATGGCGCTTGCGGATGTCCTGGAGCTGCTACCGCCCGTACACAGGGACTATAATGAGCTGAAACGAATCTTAAGCGACACGTTGACAGCTTTGAGGGCGTATCAGGATCCGCAATCAGGTGTCTGGTATCAGGTGGTGGATGCAACACACAAGAAGGGGAACTACTTGGAGGCATCCTCTTCCAGTATGGTAGTCTGTGCCATTGCCAGAGGTATTCGCATCGGTTGCTTGCCAGAAAACGAGTGGCGGGACGCGCTGGATCGAGCCTATCGCGGACTGATCGAAGAGTTTATGCTGGAAACCCGCGAGGGTCTCGTCAATCTAAACAAAACCTGTCAGGTTGCCGGGCTCGGCGGTCTGTCCAAGCGCGACGGCAGCTATGCTTACTACATCAGCGAGCCTATCATTACCAATGACCAAAAAGGGCTTGGCGCATTTCTGCAAGCTTGTGCGGAATATGAGTTTCTGAATGAAATGAACAGAATATAGCGTGATTTAACAAGAAGCAAGCTTCTGCATTAGAGGGCTTGCTTCTTGTTACTTTCGGTTATGTCAAACAAAAAGGAGAACAACGCGTGAAGCTCTTATCCGAAACTTTGATGAGCTTTGAAGAACCTGCTATAGACTGGAATGAAGCGTTGCCTGTAGGGAACGGACGGCTGGGCGGCATGGTGTTCGGTTTTGTAGAGCAGGAATTGATCCAATTCAATGAGGGCTCCGTTTGGTATAGCGGACCGAGAAATCGCGTCAATCCAGATGCGCTTGAGTATTTCCTAAAGTACAAAAATTAGTGTTTGAAGGCAAGCTCAATGAAGCGCATAGACTGGCGGAAGAGGCTCTTTCCGCTACCCCGAGGGGCGAGAGATTTCGGAAGACAGCCTATCCAGAAGAAATAAGCGAGTGAATGAAACGAGCGCTAGCGATTTGCACTTTATGATGGATGATTTTGTAAGCTATGCAACCATTGGAGAAGGACAAAGGCAATTAAAGCGGCAAATAATTGGCCATATACTGCATTTTCTGTTGTACCAAATAAGGTAGGTACATTCAGATGTTGTTTAATCCATCGAAAAAACACTTCTATGCCCCAACGCGCTTTATAGATCGCTGCGATTTGTTCAGCCGATAAGTGGAGCAAATTCGTAACCACACGAATCTCATGGCCATGGTCATCTTGAAAAAACACAACACGATGTCGTTTTTCGGATCGACATTGTTTGCTGTCCAATCGGCATGTGAGGTCCCTCGTGACATTGGAGCCTTCTACGGCTTGGCGTTGCAAAGAATGTGGTCTCACCAAAGTCATGTTTTCTTTGATGCGGATCACGAAATATTGGCTTTGTTGCACATAGGTATCGAAACGCTCAATCTTCCCGTAAGCGCGGTCCTCTACCATGATAAAGTCAGGATTGGCAAGCTTTTCACCGATCGGCCCGTCATGTTTGGTAGCGACGGATTCAATGACTTTTGTAGGCATGTTGGCCGCTGACGCTTGAACAATTCATTAGGAAAGTCAGCCGCTTTCTTGGAGAAGGTGGAATAGTTGACAGTCGACAACCCGCAATCTGCTGCTTTATCTACACCGGCCCGATAACCTTCCCACTCGCCTGCCGCGGCATTCGTTAAAAATTGAAGTAAGGTAAACACATTGAATGTTCTTGCGTTGTCGTGATATCCAATGGTTTGCACGACTTTCTTCACTTCTTCTTCGGTTAGTAATGTTTGCTCTAAGTTCGTAAATGGGAAAGTCTTTTTCAAGATTTCCTGTTACTGGTTAATCAACACGCCTGAATTTATAAGTTTGATCGTATAAAATGACTTCTATTTCATCGTGAAACGAGCTTTTACCGCCAGAGGACGGCGAAAGCCGTTTACGCTTGAAAATTGCATTAGATTCCCCCATATAAAAGCGCTTTCGCCCTAAGAAAGGCAGCGAATTTGTCTTTATAATAAGAGTTGTCAACAGCATGAATCACTTCATGCTATTCATTTGAAATGGGAAAAGGGGTCCTTTTTTTTCAGCAGCATAGACAGCGCTTACAATTGAAGAAAAGAAAATTATGGCTCTCAAGCTAGCTCAGAAACACCTTGATATACGTCGGGGTCTATTCCAATGGAAGGCAGCAAGAGATCGGAACATACTTTGAGAGGAGGTGGTATGGATGCAAGTTATAGGAATATCCGAAACATTAATCCTCGTTTAGTCGTAGGGGGAATTTTTGCTACATAATTAATGTTAAGTTTTACTCAGTTCTTAACCTTGCATCAAGCTTGAATTATCTGTAAAAAAATATTTCAAACTGTGACTGCTTCACTAAGGGAGGGACATCGAAATGTTGAAAAGAAGTATGGTACTACTATTGGTTTTAATTTTTATTACAAGTTTAGTTGCAGCTTGTACAACAGGTAATACTGAAGGAAATGTTACACCGTCCAACGGTAATGAACCGTTAGAAGAACTTCAGGTACCGGAAAATGCTGAAGTCACATTTTCTACAATATTTTCTGATGAAGAATTTGAAGCAGTTATAGGAAGTTATGTAAAGAAAAAGTTCCCTAATTACACGATTAACCATATTTCGAATAGAGGACTTTCATTAGAACAACTAGTAGCCGCTCAAACGAAGTTTGATATTTATTTCGCAAGAGCAGGTGCATTTTTGAATGCATACGAACCGATGAAATTGACTTATGATATGACGGAACTAGCTAAAAAACATGGAATTAACTTGGATTCATTTGCCCCAGGGTTTATTGAATCAGCCACGTTTGATGGCAAATTATACGGCTTACCGATTTTTAACGATTCTCTTGTTTTGTTTTATAACCGGGATTTATTCGACAAATTTGGGGTTCCATATCCGAGAGATGGTATGACATGGGAGGAAACGTTGGAACTCGCCCATCAATTGGATCGGAATGAAAACGGAACCCAGTATATGGGTCTTTGGATGTCTCCGAAGCACTACTTCCGCATGAATTCCTTATCTCAGGGTTTCGTTGATCCGGAAACGAATAAGGTGACGGTAGATAACGATAATTGGAAAAAGATTCTTAATATCTTCACTGAATTGAGTAGAAATTCTGGTGTGCAGGAAATGGCTAGAGAAAATTTCCCAAGTCATGATCACTTTAGAGGAGAAAATAACGTTACAGCAATGTATGTATTTTTAACCGAATGGATTGCGGTCTCGGAACAACAAATTCCACTGAACTGGGACATGGTTTCGATGCCGGTCTTCAAAGATCTTCCAGGTAAAGGTACTCAACCTTACGCCAACTATGCCGGTATTACTTCCATTTCTGAAAATAAAGATGCGGCAATGCAAATCTTAAAATATTTAACGTCTGAAGAATACCAAATGGAAGTCTCAAGAAGAGGGAAGATATCTCCACTGAAATCACAGCAGGTTAAAGATGTTGCATTTGAAAACCATCCAGACGATGATAAAAACTTCGGTTCAGTGTATGTGAACGAAAATGCTCCGATGCGTCAATTACATCCATTAGAAGATCATATAGTTGATTTAATGAATGATAAAGTAAATGAACTTGTAACAGGGCAAAAAGATATAAATACGTTCTTAAGAGAGGTACAAGAAATGGGCCAACAAGTGATTGATCAGGAAATGGAAAAATCTAATTAAACCAAGAATTCACCAATCTTATTTTTTAAAAGGAGGGTATTTATTGAAGAAGTCACTCACCATTTCATTTCTCGTATCGGCACTCTCTCTTGCAATGATTATCATGTTTGCCACGAGCGCAGCAGCTGAAGTCAACACCGTCAAGATCGACTTCCAGACCAAAGGGTCTCAAACGGCAGAAGGTTATCTGCCCGACCGCGGGGATGAGTACGGCGACCGCGGGAATGGCTATACGTATGGATGGACCCCAGGCATTGTTGGAGCCGCCAGAGATTACAGCTTAATTGAACCGGATCTTAAACTAGCAACCTTAAACCAATTTGGTCAAGGGATTATTTGGGAAATGGCTGTTCCGAACGGTAAGTATGAAGTGACGGTCAGCATTGGCGATATTCGATATCCGGACCAAATCAAAGGAAAATTGGTACTTTTGGCTGAAGAGACCGTCATCTTCGAAAACAAACAAGTTGACGGCCGTTGGGAGCACGTAAAACCGAATGGACAAACTTATATTTCCAAAACTGTAGAAGTGGATGTGAATGATGGCAAACTGACCCTCGATCCGAAAGATACCGTCACGGAAAACATTAAGATCAACTACATTGAAATCAAGTCGCTTGACGGTCCGATTCCTATTGATCCCGTAGACCCCGGAAATGAAGAACCTCTTCCAGACATTGATATGATTCCCGTAACCATTGTTGTCTATGGAGAAGAGGCGGAGTCGGAAGTTCCGCAGGTTAGAGCGGACGGCCAAGTCATGGTACCTGTAAATATCATAGCTGAAGAACTTGGCGCTGATGTTGTTTGGAATGAGGAAAAGAATGCCGTTCTGATTAATTCCATGCCGGGCCAAGCAAAGCTCAAACAGCAGTCGATCCAGTTGATCGTGAACGGTTTGGAAATCAACCCGGAGGTTCGTCCTTTTGTTCTGGATGGTAATATGATGCTTCCTATTCGGGAAATATCCGAAGCCATGGGCCTGGATGTCACCTGGGATGAGGCAACCCTGACGCTTCATATTAGTTTAAGGCCCCATACGGAACCTTCCATGGAACTTTACGGGTGGGCCTCCGTAGAGGCTGAAGGACAGGGCGGGACGACAGGCGGCGGCGATGCCGAAGCTCAGACGGTGACAACACTAGAAGAACTGGAACAACTGGCTGGCGACGACGTCCCAAGAGTCATCGTTATTTCCGGAACAATCACATCCGGGGTTGAGCCTATCAGCATAGGCAGCAACAAGACGATAATGGGGGAGAACAAGTACTCGACCATCCGCGGCGGCATCACCATAGACGATAGCAGCAACATCATCATTCGCAACTTGAACTTCCAAGGCATCTGGCCCATTTTCGGCCCTGCCGACGCGATCGCTGTGAGAAATTCTCATCATCTTTGGTTCGATCACCTGAACATCTGGGATGCCAGTGACGGCTTATTGGACCTCACCCATGGCTCCAACTACATCACCGTTTCATGGAACAAGTTCTTTTACACCGATCCGGATAATCCTCACCGTATGGTCAGCTTGAACGGTGGAGGTGCGGAACATGAAGATACCGACACAGGCAAGAACAAGGTTACGTACCATCACAACTGGTTCGCAAACAATGTCGATCAGCGGATGCCTCGTGTCCTGTTCGGACAGGCGCACGCCTACAACAACTACTACACAGCCAGTGACAACAATTACGCCATTGGCGTAGGCGTCTTCGCGTCGATGCTCGTGGAAAACAACTACTTCAGGGACGTGAGAAATCCACACCAGTTTATGTACCCCGACCGTCGTCCGGCGTACATCACGGCTACGGGCAATATTTATGACAACACAAGCGGAAATATGGATACGGGCGCCGTTACACCAGATGGCTACGACAGCGTGGCGCCTTTTACCAATCCGCCCTACACCTACGATCTGGATGATGCCGAGGATATTCCTTTTCTTGTCACTCGGTACGCGGGTCTAACGGTCAACGAGGAAAAGGACATTACAGCGCCAGGAGCACCAGTTATTATAGCTCCGGCAGAGTCAGCGGTAATTCGCACGCGTACTCCGAGCATAAGTGGGACGGCAGAACCGAGCAGCATCGTGACAATAACATTGACAGGTACTTCATCAGGATCGAAAAAAAATTCGACAACGTTGACGGCAACGGTTGACTCGAACAGTTCATTCAGTGTCGAATCAACAAGATTGAACAACGGAACGTATACCGTCACCGCAACGGCAACCGATGCTGCAGGAAATGTAAGCGACGCTTCATTAAGTCGCTCTTTTAGAATAAAAGGGCAGTCTGACAAGTGATTCATTGGAGGGTTTGAACGAGCAACTCAACTTCCGACTTGTTCCTATTAAAGATTTAGAAATTCAAAATGAAATTGAAGAGCGAGCTCGCACGGAACAGATCGTTCGTATGGTTGCGGGGGGAGAAAGCATTAACGTTGTTGCGCGTCCGAGATGACAAGATTCTTTTTCTAGCCATTTTAAGTTTACCGATCCTAATCAATATGTTGTTTAGGTTTTTGAAATTTAAAATTTTAAAAACGTAAGAACCGCTGTCCAGTTAATTTGAGGCAGCGGTTTTTTCAATACATAAGATAAACTATGTATGGGGTACCGCCAACATTCGTCAATTATCTTAACTCGCAACAGTAAAATCCTTAATTTTCAACGGTTCATTCAATGTTGATATGTAAACAACGTATTCGTCTTGACAATGAGCCTTGCGGCATCAGATTCTAAACACGTGTGCCGATGCCCCTAGGGCACGGTTTACCTTGCAAGGTTATCCGATGCCTGCTCATTGTAAAGACACCACTTCGTTGAATACATTGTTTACAGAGTTAAGTTATCTCGTCAACAAAGTACAATTTTCGATGGTTTTCCCTACATTGCGTACTATGAATAGTATAGAATTTGCTAGTATAGATAATTGACGAAAACATACGCTAAGCATTAGTGGACATGTTTAACCTATCTCCAGCCACATTAGCGGTCATCAAAGCATGTTTTTGGGAATTTCCACGACCACTATGTTGTTTTTGCGGACTTCTCTTAGCGTACACAAACAACGGTTTTCAAGGTTTTAAAGGTTTTGAGTCCTTAGCGTACGAAATCCGCGTTTTGTTGGCGGTACCCCTACATGAGGCCGAGGACAATCATGACGATTTTTGGATCACGAAAAAGTGCTTGAGCTTATCTGTCGCTGCCGCCATTTAATCGCAGGGGGTAGTGCTATAAAAGTTAGGCCGCTCGGAGGAAAAGGTTTTTAAAATGCGTATCGACTTGGCATGGATTTTGAAGCAACATGTCATCGTGAGTGGAGTAAACGAAGGAAATACACAAACAATAGTGGAAAGTAAGAAGTGGTAAAGACTGCACTAACGGACACGCTAGCTCATGCAGGTTAGAAGATTAAAACCTCCCCTTAGAAGCAAAGATATACTTCCAAAATGTCAATGTAAATTGCTGACTCGGATGATTTCGTTCATGCAGATTCAGGAAGAAGTTCGACAACAATAAAACAGTCGCAGAGTACCGCGGTCATGCCGGTGCCCTGCGACTGTTTTGGCGTGATTCGGATAGAGAAACTTAGTTCATTGGCTTCATCGTCGGCCGAGGGACCGTAGATGCCCGGCACCGGAATATCGAGAAACCGCAAGTATACTCCGAGCTGCGCCCGGTGGTGGACCATGTGGCTCCGATCGAGTGAAAATTTCAAGTCCGGTCGTTTGCCGTGAAAGAGGTATTTGACGAAGTATAACACTGTACAAATTCCTAACCTTGCACATGTAATATTTCATAATTTGGATACAAAATATGAGCTACCGGTTCAATCCCGTACATTTTGCAAGATTTCAAGAATGCTTAGATTAGCCCAATTTAATGTTCAAACATAGTTTGGATTGTTTCAATAATTCCGCCTATAGAAATTCAATTAACCATATAGTAAGAATTCTTTCATTCAGAAGTTTTTGCGCGGTACCATTTGTATGTTTCGGATACGATGTCGATTAATGCGAACAATGCAATGATATTAATGAGCCAATCAGATACTCCGTTCCATATCGATACAACTGTGTCATATCCTTCTCCGCCGACAGACTTGTGGAAGCAATAGATACTACGGTGTGAAGCGCTAGCATTTTACCTGTTCTTTGCCGCATGATGATTTTGATGCTTTCTTTTAAGATACCAAGTGCAGCAATAATCCAAATCATCGGCAAATAGTCGCGGAAAACATCTGCATTCAAAAATGGAATTGTTATTCGTTCTTCGTCATGGAATCTCCCTATGCCAAGCAGATCAATTGGGTATACACATAGCACAGTAAACAACACAGTAAAGATGATGCCTGAAATCGCTTCACTCATTTTGATTTGCTTTTTTATATCGGGGATTTGCGGCAAATCCGACGGTTTCCACCCATTTCTGTTGATGCCAATGACGGTAGCATTCTTCTGATGGTACTTATCAATCATTGCAAATACGATTGTCACCCAGAAGAAACCGTGGGCTCTTATCGTCAAAGGGATCCGAGATAATTTGTGAAATATCTCAAAATTTCTAGAGGTTCAATGATCATATCTATCGTAAACAAGAACGTCATGTAAATGACTATTGAAATCAGTGAGATTTTGAGCGTGGTCAGATAGGGTGGGAACAGCATTGGAACAATCAAATAGGCCCAGTACCAGTATAGTGTCAGCTACGCTGGTATTACCCAGGCAAGGAAGAAACGGTGCAGTACATATGCCTGGAGTTGCTATGGGGAAAGGTACCAGGAGTTGCGCTTTGTGCTGGTCAAGTATAACGGTCAGCTGTCCATTTTGGTAAGCACCGACCGGACACTTGCAGCGACGGACATCATCCGCTTGTACGGGTATCGTTTCAAGATCGAATGTACTTTCCGGGAAATGAAGCAGGCCATCGGCGGATTCAGTTACCAGTTCTGGAGCAAGTCCATGCCGAAGCTGAAGCGCTATCTGAAGAAGGGGGAGGTCCATCCGCTGGATCGCGTCACCGATGAGAAAGAACAACACCAGATCCGGTTGACAGTCAAGGCCATCGAAGGCTACGTGATGTGCAGTTGCATCGCCATGGGCCTGCTCCAACTGATCGCTCTGCGCTACTCTTCTCGTGTTCCGAGTCTGTTCTTCCGCTACCTGAGAACACCTTCCACAGCCATCGTCTCCGAGGCCACCGTCATGGCTTATTTGCGCAAATATATGTATTACAATTAGCTTTCGGAGCCTGTGCTGGATCCGAATGAAGACGAAGGGGATCCCGCTGAACGATTCGAAGGTGCAGCAGGCATTCGCTCAGAACGTCCCGCAGCTGAAAGACAAGCATACCGCGGGCATATTCGCTTTGAAAAGCGCAATGCCGGCGCCGCGCAAGCCGGGTCTTACGTTCATCACCCCCCCGGTGCAGCAGGTATTCCAGCCGAATATTTTCGAGAAGTCCAAAGACAGCGCAACGGCGCTTCGGGTCGTCAACGAAATGATCAACAAGCAGCTAGCGGAAACAAAAGCGGCTATCGAAGCCGGCGGCGAAGGTACCCAATACCAATAATCCAAAAGCTCTGGTTGATTGATATCACCTATGTTGGTCATCCATCCGTATCGTATTTACGTAATCCCGCACAATGGGGCGCTTCCGGCGCCCTATTTCTCTATCGGAAATGACGCTGGCAGCAGGCCCAGCGAAAGCACGAATCACCTATAGAATAAGTGCCCATCACCTATTATCGGCGAATTCGAAAGCATTATAATGAAACCATCGGATCACACAACAGAATTGACAATAGCGCGCAAGATCTGCTTCTTATCGACATAAACGCGCGTCTACAACCGAAAGGGAGTGCTCATTGATTTGGCGGAATTGCTGAAACGACTTACAAATATGGAAAAATGGGGGGGTTTTTGAGCTCGGCCTAAACGGGCCGTCCGAAGGAAATCCGTATCAAGAGGTTCATCTAACCGCCCGCTTTCAGTATAAAACCGAATTGTCGAGCAGGAAGGTTTCTATGACGGAAACGGCGTTTTCCGCATCCGGTTCATGCCTGACGAAATCGGCGTCTGGCGCTATATGACGTCAAGCAGCAGTCCCGAGCTGGACGGACGTCACGGCGAGTTTATCTGTACGCAGCCATCACTTGGCAATCACGGACCGGTAAGGGTGAAGGACGGCTATCATTTCACCTATGAAGACGGCACGGCGTATATGCCTTTTGGCACCACCTGCTACCATTGGACCCATCACGGCGATGAGCGAAATGAAGAACTGACCCTGCAAACGCTGGGGTCCTCTCCTTTTAATAAGGTTCGGATCAGGAAGCCTTCCGTGCGCATTCCGTTCCGACGAATGTAAGGCTGGAGCGGTTCAAAGAAGGAAAAACGGATCCTTCGCTCGCGGCCCTGTATTTCCAGTTCGGCCGTTATCTATTGATGTCAAGCTCAAGGCCCGGCTGCAATCCAACGAATTTGCAGGGGATTTGGAATGAAAGTTATACACCCTCCTGGGAGTCTAAATATACGTTAAACGTGAATACGGAGATGAATCAGGTTCCGACGGATGAGGCGCTGTGCCGTCAATGCGAGGATGCTCGCGGCCGGCTGCCGAAGCCGCAGATCGGGAAACGAGGACATCTGCTGGAATGGTTGGAGGATTGGGACGAAGCGAAGGCGGGTCACCGTCACATCTCCCATCTGTTCGGTTTATATCCGGGCGAAATGTACGCTACCGAATTTATTCGATAATCATCCCCCGTTTCAAATTGACGGGAATTTCGGCGGGACGGCAGGCATTGCCGAAATGCTGCTGCAGTCGCACCGCGGGATTTTGAATGTACTCCCGGCGCTGCCAGATGCCTGGAAGCAAGGCAGCGTTCAAGGTCTTCGGGCGCGCGGGGGATATACCGTTGATCTCGAATGGGCGGAAGGCAAGCTTACCGGCTGCCGCATTCATGCGTCAAGAAGCAGGATATACCGGATCGTTTGTGCGCGTCCCCGCAAACCGCTTCATATTGCTGCGGACAGACTGGCGGTCGTAAGCTGTGCGGACGGACCAGTTACGGAATTCGAAGCTGTAGCGGGAAATACCTATTTCCTCGAGCCGGAAAGTAACAGCAGCGCCGTTCAAACCCTTTTGGGCAGCTGAAAATAAGAAACAACAGAAAAAGGAGGACGAGAAATTGGACCGGCATAACCAACACGACCAGTTCGCCGAAATCGCTTTCCGCGAACATCCAGCTTACGATCATTCCATTCACGAAATTCCGCCGATAGCGTATGAGACCGTTTATTTTACAGCGGGCAAGGAAATGGCGGATAAGCCGAAGGAAGCAACCTATGAAGAAAGCTTGTCCCGATTTCACGTACAGCTGCAGGAGCTTCGCAGCCGTTACGCCCCTTTTCTGCGAAACCTGGCGCCGGATTCCGGCAATATTCGCAGCAAACAACATTTGACCGATTTCATGTTCCGTTACCGGACGGAGGAAGACAAACGGTTTCAGCACGTGCTGGAAGGAAGCGGTGAGTGGGAAAAGGTATCGATTCCGGATTTCCGGGGACCGACCGATGAAGAGGGCAGATGGACCGGTTATTATCGGACCGAATTCGAATACTGGCGGAATGATTCCGGGAACCGGATCTTTATCCAATTTAAAGCCGTCGATTATAAAGCCTCCGTTTACTTGAACGGCAAATGCCTGGGCGGACATGAAGGCTTCTTCTCGCCCTTCGATTTCGATGTGACGGAGCTGCTGCAGGCGGAAAATACACTTATCGTCGAGGTGCAGAACGACTATCCGATGATGGGTGTGGGAGGCTCCCTGCTCGATGGAGACAAAATTTATGCGGCAACCGGTCCGGGCTGGGACGATCCGGAAAGCGGCTGGCACCACTGCCCTCCCGGCGCGGGTATTTACGGCGCCGTCTTTTTGGAAGAGCGGCCGCCGCTCTACATTCACGATCTATTCGTCAGGCCCGATATCGACGGGGAGAGTGTGGAGATATGGATTGATGCGGTGAATACGACGGATACGCTGATCGAAGATGCGGAGCTTCAGATCGACATCATGCCGAAAAATTTCGCCGGTGACGCATATGGCCCCTTCCGCTTCTCTACGGCGTACGCAGGACCGGGATTAAATTATTTCCGGTACCGGATCGAGCTTCCGTCCTACAAGCTGTGGGAGACGGAATCGCCCTTCCTGTACGTGGCCAGTGTCCGGCTCGAATCAGTCGGCCAGTGTCCGGACGTCCGGGATCGCCATTTCGGCATGCGGAAGTTTCATCAGGATGAGCAAACGGTGCCGAAAGGAACGCTGTATTTGAACAACCATCCGGTCATCTTGCGGGGCGCCAACGAGATGGGTCATTTGCAGCAGTGCGTCATGCAAAATAATACCGAGCAATTAATTGACGATATTCTAATCGCCAAAATGGCAAATATGAACTTTTACCGCATTACACAGCGGCCGGTTCAAGAAGAAATTTACGACTATTTCGACATGCTCGGGATGATGCATCAGTGCGATTTGCCGACGTTCGGATTTATCCGCCGCAACCAGTTTTGCGAAGCGGTCAGGCAGACAGCGGAGATGGAGAGACTGATCCGCGGCCATCCGTCCTCCATTATGGTATCGCTCATTAACGAGCCCTCGCGAACGGAGAAAAGAAGGAAAGGGCATCGCTTCCTGCACCGGGACGAGTTGGAAGCGTTCTTCGTCGCAGCCAGACAGGCGATTTATATCGAAAATCCGGACCGCGTCGTGAAGAACACAGACGGGGATTACAATCCGCCGACACGCGAGGGGCTTCCTGATTTTCACTGCTATAACATGTGGTACACGGACAATATCATGACCGTCGGAAAAATGCACAAAGGCTTCCTGCCTCCGATAAAAGAGGGGTGGAAGGCGGGATGCGGCGAATACGGGACCGAAGGGCTGGATAATCTCGATGTCATGATGAAGCGTTACCCGCCGGAATGGCTTCCGGCAGGCCTGCATGAGCCGTGGTCGCCAGCCGAAATTGTCAAAGCACAAACATACACCTTGCACGGCGATTGGTTTGCGGAGCAGCAAACGATCACAGAGTGGATCCGCGTCAGCCAACAGCATCAAAGCATGGCGACAAAATGGATGACCGATGCATGGAGAAGAAGAGCCGATTATATCGTTTCCACCGCTATCCATTTGCTGATCGACGCCTGGCCGGCCGGATGGATGAAGGCGCTTGTCGGCGTGGACCGGATACCCAAACCCGCCTATTTCGTTTATCAAGCCTGTCTGGAACCTGTGCGCGTTCATTTGCGGAGCGACAGATGGAAGGTATACGCAGGCGAACAGCTGGAGGTGGATGCCTGGCTGCTGAACGATTCGACGCAAATGCTGGAAGGATGCCACATAATAGCGACCCTGAGAGACGATATCCGCGATTACGGTCATTATGAATTGCCGACCTGCGGCGTTCCGCATACGTCATCGCAGTACGCGGGCACGATCCGGATCGACGTACCGGAGCCGACAGCAGGCAGAGGGAAGCTGCACATTGATGCATGTCTTTTGAACGAACAAGGGGAAACATTGAACAGGGAACGGTTCACATTCGAAGCGTTCGCTGCTGTCGCTTCACCAGAAGACGAGGCGGCGCCTTCAGTCTCTTGTCTCGGAGAAGAGGCAGAGCGGCTTTGCACCTGTCTCCATTTGTCCGCAGAACCGTTTGACCCCGAACGCTGGACAGCCCGCGGCGGACCGCTTGTCGTTTCCTCAAGCATGCTGTTCGAGGCCCATAAAACGCTCATATTGGAACGGGTGAAGGAAGGGGCTGCGGTTGTGCTGCTCCGGAGTAACGACGGCGAGCCGGATATTTGGGACATCGCGGGCTCGCCGGTCAGAACGTTCAAAATGAAAAGCAGATATGTTTTAGCGGTTCAATACGGCAGGCCAGAGCTGGATGGGCTGCAGGAGGATGATTTCTCCTATTTCTATGATGCGGGCAAAGACCGTATAGAAGGGATAGCCGACTGTTATCTGGAAGGTGATGGGCTTGAGGCGCAAGTTTTCAGCTATTATTACAGGCGCTCTGCAAAGGAGAAAGGAACGCTTCCCGTTGTAGCCGTTAAACGTTTCGGAAACGGCGTTCTCCGCTTTGTCGGACTGCCTCTGGACGGACGGGCAGGCTATAATCCGTCGCTGGATAAATTCTTGCACGCTTTGCTTAACCATCCCGCCCGGCACCCGGACGGCGCCGCAGTTGCGGCTGCGGTCAAGGATGGCTGCGAGGAGTTGAATCGGATTGTTTAGTAAATGGGAAAACCTGCCGATTTCCGGTTTTGATGTGAAAAGCATGCTGCCGCGATGGACGTACGAAAGAGCGATGAAAGCCTCTTTCGAAGGGGAGAGGGAACGGGAATCTATTCAGGGGATCGCTGACTTGGAACGTCGTCAAAGGGCTATCCGCGAAGGAATCGAGCGATGCATCGGCGGCATGCCCGAGAGGGAAACGCCGCTTAACCCACTCATTACCGGAACCGTCCGCGGAAACGGCTTTCGAATCGATAAGGTAATCTTCGAATCGAGACCATCCGTTTATGTGACTGCAAATGTTTATATTCCCGACGGAATTGGGGAGCCCCGGGGTGCGGTGCTGCTGCTCTGCGGCCACCGCGAGAAGGCGAAGCATTGCGATGAATACCAAACCGCCTGTCATTACTTCGTCCATTCGGGGCTTGTCGTGATGTCGGTCGATCCGACCGGACAGGGGGAGCGGTTCAACCGATATGACCCGGAATCGAAGCAGGCTGGAATGACCAGCGTGAGAGATCATGAGAATGTTGGCCGCCAATGCCTTCCGCTTGGCGACAGCCTGGCGCGCTATATGCTTCATGACGCCGTACGGGCGATCGATTATTTATGTACCCGGCCGGAGGTCGATCCGGACCGGATTGGGGTAACCGGACATTCTGGGGGAGGCATGCAGACCTCGCTTGTGATGATGTACGACCGTCGCATTGCGGCGGCCGCCCCGGGTGGTTTCATTATGAATCGGCCCTATTTTCTGCTTACCGGCAAAACACAGGACGCCGAGCAGAAATGGCCCGGCTTCTCGGCACTCGGCTTTGACCATGAAGATATCGTGCTCGCAATGGCTCCCAGGCCGGTTCTCGTGCTTGCCACGACGTATGATTCCGTTCCAATCGAAGGACCCCGGCATACGGTTGCCGTTAACCGCAGGTTCTGGAAATTGTTCGGACACGGAGAACGGATCGGGTTGGCCGTGGACGAGGACGCACACCGTTTTACCGTACCTCTGATCCGAGCGGCCGCCCGCTTTTTCTCCACCCATCTGCTGGGCGCCTCCGAAGTTCCGCCGGATGAACGGATCGAGCTGCTCCCGCCACAGCAGCTGCTATGTACCCGTAGCGGCCAGGTTATCGGGGAGCTGGAGCTTTCGAAAACCGTCTACGATGAAAATGCGCAGCGGCTTTCTCAGTTCGAGGCAGCCAGACTGACCATGCCGGAAAGCAAGCGCAGAAGCCGGTCTATCGACTGGCTGAGAGCCGCTGTACAGGCTGGCCGACAACCGGCCGACCCGAATCCGCGGTATGCGGGCGGAGGGGAGGCGGACGGGATACAGGTTAGCCGCATCGTCTGGTGGAGTCAGCGAGGGATGCTTAATCATGCTCTGCTATTCACAGGCGGACTGCAGGGTGACCGCAAACGGCCGGTAACGATCGCGATTTGGGACCGGGGGACAAACAGCCTCGAGCCGCATGCCTCATGGATAAGAGAGGTATGCGAGTCGGGCAGAACGGTGATGGTTCTCAATCCGACCGGTGTCGGGCCGCTGCTGCCGCATCTTGATGTGCCGGGCGACGATCCGTATAAGATGTTCGGGGTGCTCGACAAGCATACGGATGAGTTAATGTGGCTTGGAGACAGTATGGCCGCGGTGCGCGTCTATGATGTTCTTCGAGCGGCGGAAGTCGCAAGAGGATCCGCTTTCTTGGACGGAGAGAACATAGAGCTGCATGGTTTCGGGCGGTATGCCGTATACGCCGGATTGGCCGCACTGCTCGATCCTCAAATCAGGGGCGTCTGGATGGAACGTACTTACCACAGCATGGCGGAGTGGATCCGGAATCCGGATTATGATCCGGAGGACTCGCTCAGCTTTATCGTACCCGGCATGCTGCGGTTGTTCGATCTACCGGATATAGATCGGTGGCTTACTGAAGAGGGACGTCTAATAAGCGGGCCGACGATTCCGGACATGAACCCGCATAACTGACAACTTTAGGGAATGAAACGAAAGGAGAGTATTGCATGACACTGCTTCAAGGCGTTATCCCTGTACTCATGACCCCTTTTACGGATAAACAGGAAGTTAACGAGCGGGTGCTTCGCCATTTCATCCGCCGTTATTTGACCGCCGGCGTACACGGTCTCTTATGCCTTGGAACAAACGGGGAGTTTTTCTCTCTCACGCAGGAGGAAAAAATTCGGATCATGGAAATCGCCGTTGCAGAGGCGAAGGGTAAACAAGGAAGCAATGAACCGCATGGGACTGGAAGCGGGTCCATGCCGGTCGCCGATCGGCCCGCTGCCTGCGGAAGCCTCGGATGAGCTTGACTGCGTGCTTCGCTATTACCGGGTGCTTGGCTATATACACGGGGAGCCGAACGATCAGTTCGCCGGAAGGAGGAGTTAACAATGAAGGAGTTGGGAGAGACCGCAACGATGACGGTAACGGGCAACGATTTGGAAGTTTTGCAGACGACGGGCGACAGCTCCTGGTTTACTCATGACCGTTTTGGTTTGTTTATCCACTGGGGGCTTTATTCCATGGGGGCAAGACATGAATGGATGCAGTCCCGTGAACGGATGAGCCCGGAGAAATATAGAAAGTATTTCAAAAGGTTCGATCCCGATCTGTACGACCCGCATATGTGGGCGGAGCTCGCATCGGAAGCCGGCATGAAATATATTGTCGCGACGACCAAGCATCACGAGGGCTTCTGTTTATGGGACAGCGCTCACACCGAATATAAAGCGACGAATACACCGGCCGGACGGGATCTGCTCTCGCCGATGGTCAATGCGTTCCGTGAAAGGGACATGCGTATCGGATTATACCATTCGCTGATCGATTGGCATCATCCTCATTATACCGTCGATCCGAAGCATCCGCTTCGTTTCGATCCGCTGTTTATCGAAGATAGCAGGCGACGGGATTTGGCGCAGTATCAGGCCTATCTGCATGCGCAGACTAAAGAGCTACTGACCAGGTTAGGTAGTATCGATCTGCTGTTTTACGACTTCTCGTTTCCCGAAGAGGCCGGACTGACTGGTAAAGGCAAGGAGGATTGGGGCAGTGAGGAGCTCGTCCGCATGATCCGATCGCTGCAGCCGCAAATTTTGCTCAACGACCGGCTTCAAACCGGCGGGGATATCACGACGCCCGAGCAGTATATGCCGAAGGAATGGGTGAAGTTGAACGGTAAGCGGGTCGTATGGGAAACGTGCCATACGCTTAGCGGATCGTGGGGCTATTACCGTGATGAAGAATCGTGGAAAAGCGTGGAAATGTTGGTCAAAATGCTGATTGACGCAGTCAGCAAAGGTGGCAATTTGCTGCTGAACATCGGACCAAACGCACGCGGGGAAATCGATGAGCGTGCGATCGATCGGTTGAAGGGCATCGGGAAATGGATGAAGCTCCACAACCGTTCCATTTACGGCTGCACCGAGGCGCCCGGATTTTTCGAGTGTCCGCAGGACTGCCGACTGACCTACAATCCTTCGACGAACCGGATGTACTTACACGTATACAGCTGGCCGTACAAAAGCATCCACTTGAAAGGATTTGCCGGCAAGGTGGAATACGCCCAGCTGCTTAATGACGCTTCGGAAATCAGGTTCAAGGAAGGCGTCGTGGAAAGCAGCATGATTAATGGGGCGTTCCGCGAAGGCAGAGACGAATCGACGCTCACACTGTCAATTCCGGTGAAGAAGCCGGGCGTAATCGTTCCGGTCATTGAATTGTTCTTGAAGTCGTAGTTCTGAGTCTGTAATGGAAGGAGATGAACAAATTGGCAAGGATTGTCGTGGATTGGCGCGGGGACGGGGATTTCCGAACCGTGCAGGAGGCCGTAATGGCGGCTCCTGAGCATTCGGATGAACGGACCGTCATTGAAATCCGCAAAGGGATCTATGAAGAGAAGATCATCGTTCCGGACAGCCGGAAGGCGATCAGCTTCATTGGCGAAAGCCGGGAGGGCACCGTGCTCGTTTCTTCTAATTATGCCAATATGCTCGGACCGGACGGTAAAAAACTGGGCAACGAGAATTCCGCGAGCACGTTTGTTTACGCCGAAGATTTCTACGCGGAACGGCTTACGTTTTCCAATCAAGCGGGGTTGTATAAAGGGCAAGCGGTCGCGCTTGCCGTCTCCGGAGACAGAGCCGTTATCCGCGACGTGTGCATTCGCGGAAATCAGGACACGTTGTATACGCCGGGCCAAGGACGGCAGTATTACGAGAACTGCTTCATCGAAGGCACCGTGGATTTCATATTCGGTTCGGCCACGGCCGTGTTCGAGGGTTGCGAGCTGCACAGTATCCGAAGACATAACGGCTATGTAACGGCGGCTTCCACGATGGAGGACCAGCTTTATGGTTACGTGTTTCTCAACTGCAGATTGACAGGTGCCGCGCCCGAGCATACCGTTTCTCTTGGAAGGCCGTGGAAGCCTTATGCCAAGGTTGTGTTCATCGATTCGTGGATGGATAACCATATCCGGCCTGAGGGATGGGACAATTGGCGAGATCCGGAACGTGAGAGAACCGCCACGTTTGCAGAGTATGGCAGCAAAGGGCCCGGCGCGCGGCTGACAGAGCGGGTTCCGTGGGCCAAACGGCTCGGAAAGCCGGAAGCCGGAAGCATAAAGGCTGCCGCGCTGCGGGGAAGCGACGGCTGGGATCCGGCGATGGCTGTGACCGAAAACGTATAACGAAACGCCAACAAACGCGGAGCGAAGGAGGAGGAGGCAGCGCATGTCGATTGCAAGCGGACGCGCGGGTGAACTGATGGAGGCGGCGATCAATCATACGGATTATGTGCTGAAACATGCGGCAGACCGTACCGGAAAGACGCCGTTGTTCGTCAATGCCCTGGATGCGGATGGCGGGGAACCAGTGTGCCACGATTATGATCATGTCGGCCAGACGTCGATGCTGTCCAGTCCGGCCAGCCAGCAAAACTGGCTTCGAACGCTTGCTGCCTTGACCGCCTTAACCGGACAATCCAGGTACAGGGAAGCGGCCGAAGACGTCTACCGGTATATGCTAAAGGAGCAAACGGACCGGAACGGTCTTATTTACTGGGGCGGACATACATCATACGATTTGGAAGAGCAGCGTTTGGTGTTCGCATCCGATAAAGCCCAAGTGCACGAGCTCAAATGCCATTACCCGGATTACGACCTTATGTGGAGCGCCGATCGTACCGGCACGAAACGCTACATCGAAGCGGTATGGAACGCACATATTATCGACTGGTCCAATCTGGACTTCAACCGTCACGGCCCCTACGATGCACCGCGCGGAGCGCTGTGGGCAAACGGTTACGAAGCAGGGGATGTTTTTTTCTGGGGCAGCGGCCTTACGTTCGTCAATGCGGGCAGCGACCTGTATTACGGCGCATCGATGCTGGCGAAATTGACAAGTGAAGCCGCTCCGCTCGAATGGGCTATGCGGCTGGCGGAACGATATGTGCAGACGCGCCGGAGCGGCGTCGGAATCAGCGGTTACCAATTCAGCCAATCGGCTTCAGCATGGTGCGACGGCCCGGCGGTCCGCGGCGATCGAGCGCAGTATCAGCTGGCCCCATTGATTCCGGAAGGCCATCTGGTATACGAGAGCACACTGTTTAAACCGCGTCCCGCCGTTCAGCGGTGCCAGCTTGCAATTGGAGAAGCGCTGGGCGAAGGGGGAGGACAATTCCGGCAGTGGGCTTGCGGGGAAATGGCCGCTTGGGGACGGATGGCTTACCGCAACGCAGACAACAGCTTCGTTCCGATGCTTACAGACGGATGGAGCCTGGAGGGCGTGACGCTGGACAGGAAGGGATATTTCGGCCGGAAAGGAACGGTCTTCAAGGCAATTCCGGCAGGTTCGGAGTTTTTCTGGACGTACGCTATGGGGTACCGGTTGTCAGGAGATCCGTTGCTTTGGACAATGGCCAAGAATATCGCGGCCGGACTTGATTTCGGAGATATCGGCGAACCGGACGGAGGGAAGCCCGGAGAGAGGCTGCTGAGTCCGGCGACTGCCGATCACCGCATCATTTTCAGTATGCTTGAGCTGCACAAAGCAACGGGCCGGGATACCTTTATCGGGATGGCTAACCAGGTGGCGAATGAATTGCTGGCTTCCCGTTATCGCAAGGGACGGTTTGAAACAGGCGGCAAAGTGCTGACCGATGACCCTGCTCAGCTCGCCCTTCTTCATCTGGTCTCCGCCGAAACGAATGCAGGCCATTACCTCCCAAGCGTGTTCCAAACCTAGACCCACCATGAAAAGCCGGCCGCATCTTGCTGCCGGCTTTTCCCGTTCGTGTGTCAGCAGTGCAGGATATCCCTATAGATATAGCGGATTTCACCTAAAACCCTCCATTTTCCTCACGTTATAATGAATATCAAGCGGGAGAAGCATGACGATCTCCTGTAATCAAGGCGAGTCAAAGGGTGAAAACCGACAAACTCCAAGAAGCCGGGCAAAGGAGCAGATACGATGATAACTTATGGCGAAGTAACGAAGGAATACATTTTTGAAGAAGATCGGCCTTTCCGCAGCTGTCACGCCTCCACGCTCGTCGTGCTGCCTGACGAGACAGTCGTTGCGGTTTGGTTCGGCGGTTCCCGTGAAGGTGCGGGAGACGTCGCGATCTGGGCTTCCCGGAGAGCTGGCGGCGTCTGGACGGAGCCGCAGAAGCTGGCGGACCGGGAGGGCATGCCGCATTGGAATCCCGTCCTGTTTCGCAGAGATGACGGAATTCTCTTGTTATATTATAAAATCGGTGAACGCATTTCCTCATGGACGACGATGGTCATGACCTCCTCGGACGGCGGTTTGACCTGGACGTATCCGAAACAGCTTGTAGATGGGGATATCGGGGGAAGAGGTCCGGTAAAAAACAAGCCGGTCGTCCTGTCTGACGGCACGATTGCGGCGCCGGCGTCTTTGGAGCCCGACTGGGACGCATTCGTGGACCTGTCCACGGACGGGGGAGAAACATGGGTCCGCAGCGAAACGGTTCCGCTCGACCACAGCGCGCTGCTCGGGAAAGGGATCATTCAGCCTGCCTTGTGGGAATCGGCTCCGGGCAACGTCCATATGATGACCAGAAGCACGGAAGGAGCGATTTACCGAAGTGACTCCGAAGACGGCGGGAGGACTTGGTGTCCGGCCTATGTGACGGACCTTCCCAACAATAACAGCGGGTTCGATCTCGTTAAGACCGATGGAGGCTTGCTGGCTCTCGTTTACAATCCCGTACGTCCGGAGGCAGGCAGCACCAAGGGCCCGCGTACTCCGCTTGTCTTGCGGCTGTCCGATGACAACGGACAGACATGGCATCATGAGCTGCTGCTCGATCAGGGGGAGAAACAATATTCTTATCCGTCGGTTGTGGCTATGGGGAATTTCCTGTATGTGACTTATACATGGAAAAGGGAGCGGATCGCTTTCTACCGGATCCAGCTGCTCAATAAGAAGGGGGACCTGTGTTGAACCGATTGTACGGACTCAGCCCGCAAGCGCATCAGCTGCGTGCAATCGGTGACGGTTTAACGATGAATACCGAAGCGGTTAACCTGGCGATCGAAACCTGCTCCTCCGAGGGAGGAGCAACGGTAATATTCCTCCGGGCATCTGGCTTACCGGACCGATTCAGCTGAAGAGCGGCATCAACTTGCATGCGCAGCAGGGGGCAATTGTGCTGTTCAGCCGGAATTTCGACGATTATCCGGTATACGAAGAGGAGCTCGCGAGCTTTCAAGCCAGCGTGAATGACCTAAAGGCAGGAAAGCTGCCTTCTCAGGTAAGCGGGGAAGAAAGGATCGACCCGTACCGCCAGGCTGGTTTCCGGCTGACGTCCCCCGGCATGGAGACGAATACGCTTTCGAAGGACAGCTTGCTCTTCACGGACGGCGAGGTATATGTTCAAAGCTGCGCGGAGGAGCTCGAAGGCCTGACCGGTATCCGGTTCAGCCGTACGGAAGCCGCGAAAGGCGGCATAACCGTCGAGTTCGAGACGAATACGCCGGTTCGTCTGCTGGTCGGCTATTTCAATTCATCTGACGATCAGTGGCTCCAAATGCCGACACTGGACGAGAATACGCATACGGATGACCGGGGAGGTTTGTCGCCGATTTTGCGCAAAGGGATCAAGGCTTCCTTTTACCCAAGCGTAAACGTTCACGCGTTTCTGTACGAGGCCGGAAGTCACGCGCTAAACTTGGGCAAAGGCGCCTTTGCGGTGCTCGGCGTCATCGCTGCTGACCAGGAGCTAAAGGAGCGTGATGTATCGCCGTTCAGCGAAAGCTCCCGCTCGCTCGATTGGTTATATGATAGCGAAAGAAAGAAGGGAGCGCTGTCGCACTGATGGAAGATGCTCAGGTACAAGCTGTACGGGCGAGAACGATGGTATGTGTTCACAAATTGTCCGAGAATAGCATACAACGAATCCGCCATACTGCCCCGGAATGGGAGATCGTATGCAACACAGACAAGGAGACGTTAGGAGCGCATTTACCCCATGCAGAAATCTCTGGTTCTTGGACACGACACCCCGCTCCGCTGGGTGCAATGCTGGGGAGCCGGCGTCGATCAAATGCCGCTCGAGACGTTTGCGCGCAAAGGAATACTGCTGAGCAATGCAAGCGGCGTCCATGCGTTTCCCGTATCGGAAACGGTCTTTGCGATGATGCTGGCTTTTGCCCGGAGATTACATGTTACAATGCGAAATCAAATGAGCGCAAAGTGGCAAAGTCCCGGTTCTCTTCAGGAAATACACGGCAAAACGGCAGCTATTATCGGCCTTGGCGCAATTGGAGAGGAGACGGCCAGGCTCGCCAAAGCTTTCGGCATGAAGGTGCTGGGCATTAGAAGAACGGGAGCGGAGTCGTCTCATGTGGACCGTATGTACGATATCGGTCGTATCATGGAGGTGCTCGGGCAAAGCGATTACGTTATCGTGACACTGCCGCTGACGGATGAGACGCGGCACATGTTCGGACATGCGCAGTTTCGCGCAATGAAGCCTTCGGCTTATTTTATCAATATTGGCCGGGGTGGTACGACGGATACCGATGCGCTGGAAGAGGCACTGCGGAAGGGGATCATTGCCGGCGCTGGCCTCGATGTGTTCGAGGAGGAGCCGCTGCCGGCTGTAAGTCCGCTGTGGGAGATGGAGAATGTGATCCTCACTCCGCACATTTCCGGATTGACCGTCAATTACGAGGAACGTGTGATGGACATTTTTTTGAGTAATTTGCAGGAATACCTGGGGGGAAGGTCGCCATTCATTAACCGGATCGATTTAGTGAAACAATATTGATGCGTGTTCAAACATGTTGAACTGTGCGCAGTCATCCGGCTTCCAAATCCAACTCGTAAAATGACCCCGGCAACTCACCCGGACCAAAAACAGCAGCTAGGCCGCTTTGGCTCTGGCTGCTGGTTTTTTTTGCCGTGCACAAATCAACAAGGCTGCTGTATCAGTGCCGCTGCTCGTCGAATTAGTATACGATATCCCGCTTGTGCATGTTACGCCGAACTCTTTGATATTCTATTATGCGATGATCGCCCCATTGACTCTTTATTCCTGATAATGAAACAATAAAAAGTAGTTTTCTCGCATCGAAGTGCAAGCCCCGTTGAGACGATTGAGGAGGCAGATAAATAGATGAAGAAGTTTATTCAGCCGGAAACACTGAAAACGGATAAGAAAGTCCCGTTCAGTGGAGGAGCGGGCAACGAGGTATGGAGCATGTTGGCTTCATGTGCGGCGGGGAATTTGGAAGTAGTGCGGGAGCTGCTTCAGAAAGATCCGTCGTTGTCTAACTGCAGTTGGGCGTACTTTCCCCCGATTCATTTTGCCGTAAGGGAAGGTCATGCGGATATCGTGCGTATATTACTCGAGCATGGCTCGGATATTACGGCAACAGGAGTTAGCTGGCAGGACGTTCCACTGCAAATAGCCAAAGACCGTGGCCATTCCGGCATAGCCGCGATGCTGGAGGATCATCTTGAGCGTACGTTACATAGTAATTCATTAGGAGATTCCATCGCTGCGCTTATCAGAGAACGCAATGAATGTGAAATAAAGCGGTGGGTCGACGAACATCCGGATGCGGTGAATTCGAGCGATGATCGCGGAAACACCCCGCTGCATTGGGCCGTTCTAACCAGGCAGCTGAAGCTTATTGATTACTTCATTCAGCAAGGCGCCGATTTGGAAGCGCGGAGAGCGGACGGTTGCGGGCCCGTTCACTTGGTAATGGAAGGGGATTACTTCTACCGCGCCAACCGTGATTTACCGGCCGAAGCGATTAGGAACAAATGGTTTCTGCTCGGTTATCTGATTGCCAAAGGGGCCCGCTATGATATCTACACCGCCGCAGCGGTCGGAGACACTCCGTATATACGCGATATTTTGGCACAAGACCCCAAGATGGTCAACGTCAAGGATTCTTCCGAAAGATCGGCATTATATTATGCGTCAAAACACGGATACGAACATGCGGTACAAGTTCTGCTTGAGCACGGTGCTGACCCAAACCTGGCGGAAGTAGGCGCGCCGGGCGGAGCAGCTCTGCATGCTGCCGCACAGGGCAATCATTTGTCATGCGCGAAGCTGCTGCTTGAACACGGTGCCGATGTCCATGCCAACGTTGAATCCTCCGGCAACCCGGTCTCGATTGCAATGAGTAAAGGGTATACCGAAATGCGGGATTTGCTATATGCTTACGGAGGTACGGCAACGCTGGCCGCCGCCTGTTGGCTGGGTAAAATCGAATTGGTCGGCGAGATCCTAGCCGCGGATCCTTCCTCGGTGAATAGTGGCGATGATTTCGGTCCGCTAACGCTGGCTGCGGGATTTGGACATAAGTCTATCGTACGGCTGCTGTTGAAATATAACGCCGATCTGAATCTTCCCTGGTACGTCAATAACTATATGGGCTATGCATTTCGTTCTGGGGAAGAAATGGTGAGGCTCCTGCTTGATCACGGCGCCGATCCTAACTTGACCAATTGGCTTGGCGTCAGCTACTTGCACGTATTGGCAGCCCAAGGGAATACAAAACTAGCCAAAGTGTTAATCGATCGCGGCGCTGAATTAGACACCGTGGATGATGTATATTGCACGACACCGCTCGGATGGGCTGCCAAGTACGGTCAAGCGGAGATGGCAGCTTTTCTTCTCGAGCATGGTGCCCGGCGTGCTCCAGCGGGTGTTCCCGAGTGGGCATCGCCTAAAGCTTGGGCCAATCGCAGGGGCCACGTGGCAATGATGGAGATGCTTTAAAAACGGAGTATACTATGAAAAATGTACAAGCTGTACCCGGATAAGATAGGATGCCGGCGTGCATACGGACAAGGAGTGAAGCAGCGAATGATCATTTCCTATTTTTGTGCGCATGGTGCGCCCTCGCTCAGCTTGGAGCAAAATGAATATACAACTTTTATTCCGAAATTCGCAGCGTATACAACATGATATCGATTACCCGTAGACGCTACATCCTAATGGAAAAATTTCGTTATGATTTCCATGCTAAGGAGGTTAACAGTGTGTATGATCCGCTACTTCATATTAACTTTCGTTCGGGCAACAATTTCGGTAAAGCCCGTTGTGAACCCGGTTGGAATTGGTGTCCACTGCCTTTGTCTGACTTTGATCTCTGGTATGTGGTGTCAGGTTCAGGAACAATGCGCATTGGAGACGAACAGCTTAAGCTGGCGAAAGGAAGCTGCTTTCTCATTCATCCAGGGGATCGGCCTGAAGCCAATCAAAACCTGGAAGATCGGCTCACGGTCATCTTTATCCATTTTAAAACGAAGCAGCTTACCGAAGATTGGGTTGTTGAACAAGGCATTCCGATCGCCAGACATACATTCGTTCACGAACAATTTGGCTTTGAAATGTTGTTAAATCGTATTCTGGAAACATTAGAGCTTGGAGATGCCTATTCCCCAGGCGAGTTTGATAGCTTGATGCGACTTGTGCTTTATGAGTTGCTCCGGAGTCAGGAAGGTAACCTGACTGGCGATAGCATCTCAGCAAAGCAGCGTCAGACGGTGGCAAGGGTTAGTTCTCTCATTCGTTCCAGCACTCAAGGGAAAATGACGGTTATGGAGGCAGCGCAATTGGCGGGGTTGTCGGCGGAATATTTGAGTTTGCTCTTTAAAAAGACGATTGGAATGTCACTGCAGGCTTTTCTCACGAAAGCACGTATGGAAAGAGCGATGCATCTTTTGACCGAGACGACAATGAATGTATCGCAAATCGCAGATGCGATCGGTTACGACAATGTGTTTTTATTTAGCCGGCAGTTTAAACGTCATTTTGGAGGTCCCCCTTCGATATATCGGCGTTCATCGGTAGCAGCCGTGCCGCACGGAAATAATTAGGCTTCCTGCTGATATCGGAAAAAGGATAAAAAATCAAAGAGTTGCTTCATGTTCGATGCTCTTTGCTGCATGATACGATAATGACATTAACAAACCATTCATCGTATTAAGGAGGAGAAATTCCACATGGAAGAGCGTAAATCGAAGCGAACGCTGCATTCTTATGACACCGATGAGGAAGAACGTCTGGCTAGAACAATCGCAAACACCCTATATCGTTACGATCAAATCGAGGACGACCGCATCCCATCCTGGGCCGATTTAACGGATAAACATGTCCGCCTTTTTTGGGAAAGAGGATATTTGGTGGTAGAGAATGCATTGACGGAGTCTGATGTTCAAACGAGTTTAGAAGCCATCATGGACATTTTATTCCGTCGCTCGCTAGGCTCTCGTATTCAGTTTGTTAAACCAGAGAATGAACTTCATACCGACGAAGAGCGCGAGTTCGCCGCACGCAAAATTCACGGTTTTATGGATCACGAACCCCGATTGCGGGATATTGCTCTTCATCCGGATGTAGTGAATGCAATGGGTAAGCTGTTCGGAGAACAGGCAATAGTTGTCCAAGATCAGGGGATTCTGAAACCGCCAAGCGGTGGATCGGAAAAACCATGGCATCAAGATATGGCTTACGGAAACTTGGCATACGATAAATCCGTCATAGGCGCATGGTTTGCATTGGATCCGGCTGAATTGGACAACGGTTGCATGCATGTCATTCCGTATTCCCATCGGGAAGGCGCTGTTCCCCACTATGCTGAGCGCGATTGGCAACTCTGCGATCGCAGCGTGGCCGTTGCAAAGGATGTAGCTGTTCCATTGAAACCAGGGGGAGTGCTTATATTCTCCGGTCTTTTACATCATGGCACACCACCGAATTTCTCGTCGAAGCGTCGCCGTTCGATCCAAGTTCACTACGCGCCTGAATCAGCGGTTAAACTTAAACCCCGTGAATATAAAAAGATGTTTACTAACGAGATGACCGGAGCCGAATGTTGAATCCTACATTCGATATTCACTTGTCCCATTCACTGTTTTTTCTCGATTGAGGAGGAACATACAAACGTGGAAAGCAGCTTAAGGGTGAGGGATATCGGAAGTTTGGTTTCACCCACGGCATTCTTATCGACTAGAAAGATGATGTGTATATCTTTCATACGGGTACGTTACAACAATATATGAATATAAGAGAAATAAAATACAGTGTAGAAAAAAGTAATTGTCGGGTGACAAGAACATAGTATCATTGGATGTGCCGCATTTAATGCGGCATTTTTTTTTGTTATCAAGTTATTGTCAAATTGCAATGACAAGAACTTGATAACATTCCCGATGAGTGACAAGAACGTTGCTTCATTCCCGACATGCGTATTGGAGTAAGCCTAAATGCGATAACCCATCGCCGGAAAAGGGATGGTATCTGTGATATTTTTGAAACGGCAAATTGATTTCAAAACGTGTCGAGTTAGTCGTTAGTGTTAGTGAAGTAAGAAAATAAAAATTATTTACCTTGGAATTGAAAACCTCTGGAGCGTACTTTTCCAATTCAAGGTACCAGTCAATACGAGTGTAATGAAATAGATGAGCAAGGACCAGACAATTGAAACTATCACGTTCCATAACAGCGGTAGCCCTTGGACGGTAAGGTAGTCATAGGTCCAGTGCCCGCATATCGCCATCAGCATCATACAGATCCCGACCTTGATATAAGGACGAATACTCCAGTAAAACCCGATCGACCCTGAGATCGAAAAGAAGTTTAACAGTGTTTGCATGACAATTCCGATGCCGATGCCGTACGCAATGCCGATAATGCCGAATTGGCTGCCAAACACGAAGATCGAGACAGCTTTGAAAATCGTTGCTGCCACGTAGTTCCACAGTGTAGCTTTCGCTCGGCCGAGACCGAGCAGGATCGCGTGCAGCGGTGCGTCGAAATAATGCAAAAAAAACAACGGCGCCAATATTTTGAGTAGCAATCCTGCTTCCGGTGCGTTGTATACAAGCGTCGTAAGTGGAGTTGCCCACTCGAATAGGATGACGGTCGCCGGCGCGCCGATCAGAAGTCCCAAGCTTAGCGCCTGATTCATCCTCTCATGCATAAGCAGACTGTTCTTGTTCGCCGCTGCCTCACCAATCGCAGGAATGAGAGCGGTGGACAAGGACTGCGTAATAAAGCTTGGCATGAACAGCAGTGGAAACACATATCCGGCCAGCAGGCCGAATTGCTTCGTGGCTAACACTGTGCCGATGCCGGCCAGCGCCAGGCTGGATGTAATGAGAAGCGGTTGAAAGGTGCTGTATAACGAATGAATAACGCCGTGCCCGGTCGTCGGCAGACCGATCTGAAGCAGCTCTCCAAGTGTGCTTCTTCCTTGCTTCATGTGGCTCGCCCATGTCTCGCCTGGCATCTTCGATTCTCCGTACAGTTTGTAGCTTGCCACCAGAAATAAGAGGCTGATCGCTTCGCTGACGACTGATGCAGCCATTGCGCCTGCAGCCGCATACGCGATGCCGAAAGGCAGCAATAGGTTTACCAATGCAAGGACACAGGCGATTTGCACCGTATGCTCGAGCACATCGGAGGTGGCGATGGTCTTCATCTGCTGCATGCCGCGGAAGTATCCTTTTAACACCGCGGAGACAGCGACAATCGGCGCGATCGGCGTAATCGCGAGCATCGCATAATAGGCGCGTTGATCGCTCAGCAGGATGGATGCGATCCATTCAGATCCTAGTAGTGAAATGATCGTAAGCGCTATGCTCAAGATGCCGGTGACGGCTAGCGATACGTGCAGGATACGCCTCACTTTCAATCGTTCGCCTCGGGCGTGGGCCTCCGCGACCAGCTTTGAAATTGCCACTGGCAATCCAAGCTCCGTAATCGTAATGACGAGAGGGACGAGCGGATGCGCCATCATCAATAGGCCGATTCCCTCCGCGCCCAGTACACGCGCAATATACATGCCGCTGATAAAGCCGAGAATGCGGTTGATGAAAGCAGCGACAGACAAGACTATCGTTCCTCTCATGAACGATTGCCCGTGTTGCACCATGGCTTGTTTCCTCCTGTTTATATAATACTTAAATATGTATTCAACATTTTGGAAAAGCATGCGAACGAGCTGGTGTTAGACTCATTTATGAACAAGCAATGTTATGCAACGGCGCGGCTTTCTTTACGATTATGTTCTTAGATAACTTTCAATGAGAGAAGAATAAAGTTCATAATAAATGTATCTTTTCCCATCTGGTTTTGAACAAACGGCTTTTAGCGTTAGATTCAGTCGCCGTGCTCCTCCATTAGAAGTATTCCTTCGAAGTCTTTTCACTTCATTACATCCGCGCAGGTGGTCATTAAGGCGGCTTGCATTTCGGGGAGAGATTGAAGCTAATGTATACCCGCGTCGTTTTCGCCACACCTATGCTTGTCAACTGCTGGATAACGGAGCGCCTTTGGATTTCATCCAAGGCATGCTGGGTCATGAAAAAGCATCAACAACTCAAATATATGCTCAGCTACGTGGAGAGCGGGGACGCGAGCTATATCGGAGTTTCTTTTAGCAGCTTGCTGACCGATTAAGTAACGGTGGTTTATTCAGAATATAGCAGCGGTTACTCAACTAAAGGGCAGGATAGTCCCAATATGTGGTATTGTATGGAAAGTGAAAATAACGAAAATAATTCGACCGGTAGAAGGGGGAGTTGCTGTGACTAAATTATTACTAACATCATGCGGATTTCATACTGAGTCAATTAAAAGCACTTTTTTGAATTTATTGGATAGAGAAGTAAATCACTTAAAAGCTAGTATCATTACAACTGCTTCACCTAAAAAAGAGAATAACAGGTTCGCACAAAAAGCCAAAGCAGACTTTAAGGCGATGGGAATTCAGAATGTTGATTTTATTGATCTAGAGTTCGAGAATCCAGAATTACTTATTCAGAAAGATGTAATATATATAAGCGGTGGGAATCCATTCAATTTATTATTCCATACGATTAAAAGTGGAGCCCATGACATCATTAAAAAATTAGCAGCGCAGAACGTAGTTATTGTAGGAGTAAGTGCTGGTGCACTACTACTTGGACCGAACATTAAAATCGTAAAATTCTTCACCCCTGAGATGAACACATTGAATATGAACGACTTTACTGCATTAGACTTAACTGACAAACTCATTTTTCCTCATTACGATAGAGAAGAGTTGTTTAAGGATGATGCTGGTAGAACTATAGAAGAAAGAATAAGGGAGTTTGAAACTCTTGAAAATTGTGAAGTTTCAAGATTGAATGATGACCAATCAATACTAATATTAACATAACTTATTCTCAGTGAGGACATCACTGTTTCATTGGAAAGTGATTCAACTAAACATTCCTGTTAAGGCTAAGAAATAGCCTTTGTCAAAAAAGGAGCGCCTCGGTATGATGGGTTTGCCTACAACACATCAAGGAGGCGCTCTTACTATGAAGTTCAAGCAAACAGACGCACAAAATCAACGGATTGAGCAAATTACCACCTCGCACCTCGTCGTAGGAATTGACATGGCCAAAGAAACTCACGTGGCACAGTCCACAAATTTCCGAGGAATCGTCATTTCAAAACGGCATCTCTCTTTTAGAATTCTGTCGAAGGTTTTGAAAAATTAAGCCGCTGGATGACCGAATTACAGCAGAAACATCGATTAAAGAGACTCATCATCGGCATGGAGCCAACCGGTCATTACTGGTTTAACCTGGCTAACTGTTTATCAGATAAGGGATTACACGTGGTCTTGGTTAACCCTGCTACGACGAAGCGTAATAAAGAAAATCGAGATAACAGTCCATCAAAGAACGACCCCAAAGATGCACTTGTCATCGCAAATTCAGTAAGTCGGGGCTTCTACTATGAGTACAAGCGTCAATCGCTTGTGTTTCAACGTTTACGGACCATAATGAGTGATCGAGAATTTTGAGTCGCGAACAGTGTTCGACTGCAGAACCGCATTGTACATTGGCTGGACATCCGTTTTCCTGAATATCCATCGGTATTCAAAGACTGGACCTGTAAGCGGTCATTGGCGACCCTCAAGACATTCCCTTGCCCACAAGATTTGAAGACGTATGCAGTATCGGATGTAATCAAGGCTTGGAGAACCCATATGCAGCGCGCTGGGGGTTCTACGGGGATTGAGAAGGCTGCACAGCTCATCGCACATGCTAAACGCAGTGTCGGAGATCGAACCGCTGTAGAAGAATCGAAGGCAGATTTAATACGGCTTCTTGAAGAATATGAACGAGTTACGACCATGCTTGAACAGATTGATTGAAAAGGACATCGAAGCTCTGCTTTCTGAGATTCCTATGGCGCAGCAGTTTCGCACCATAAAAGGTCTCGGGAAGATCTTCACCGCGGCCATTTTAACTGGCACAGGAGATTTAAGGCAGTATGCGCATGGACGTCAGGTATTGCGGAAGGCTGGCCTGAATTTGGCCGAAAGTACGTCTGGAAAGCGAAAAGGACGAATTGTTCTTTCGAAGCGAGGAGACTCTGCCTTGCGAAAATATCTCTATCTTGCAACCGTTCAGCTCGTTTGAAATAACCCCGTGTTCCGCCATCTGCATGAGCATAATGTGCAAGAAAAGAAGATGAAAAAGCAGCAATCCATATTTAAGTTAATAGGAAAGCTGGCACGAATTCTAGTTGGTATTGTTCAACGAGGAGAAAAGTTTACGCCAGAGAAAACGGTACTTGCATGGGCAGAAGCAGCTTAAGTTAAGTAGCCATCACGTATATTGACTCATTCGCAGGATTTCACAAAGAAAGCACGGAGGACCGAGTTCGTTCCCCAAAAGGGCTCAGACCCATCCGCTAAACGCTATCGGTCTCCACACCTTGGACAGGTATAACGATGGAATGTAAGGGCATTGACCCGTTGAGTTGTGGGAGGGTGAACCTCCAGGGATCATGTGGAGTATGCGTGCAGTAGAGACAGCCTGGGGAATATTTCCTAAGTGTTCCTCTATTTCCGAATGCCCAGCCCACCACCTCAAACGGCATCAACTGCGTTGCTATCTGAGATGGACTTGACCCAAGGTGACGAAATCCTGCGAATGAGTGAGTATATGTGAGATAAACCCTTAAAACCGAGGGACGGGTAACGTTAGTTGAACAGAGCAAGGAGCAGTTACTACGGTAGCTGCTCCTTGTTTTTATTAAGCTAAAGGACAGGGTAGTTTAACATCTAGGGGAGTTCCCTCTATTTTCCAAACAGGTAAACCGCAACAAATAGAACAAACAGAACGGCTAACGCCTATGTAGCATCTAAGAAAAAGGGGAATATGAAATGAAATTTCGAAACAGGTTGCGCTAATATAGAAAAAGAAGAGAGTAAAGTTACCCAAAAAAATGTTATTCAAGATGGTCCTGAGTTACTTCCTTTAGGTGAGTCCGCTGCACTTATCGCGGGTGATAACGA
>NZ_JAVIFU010000040.1 GCF_031157315.1 Paenibacillus sp. LHD-38 | reverse complement strand
TTGGAAGAAGAGGTTTGGCTTAACCCGGAAAAAGCTATGCCTATTCTGGCTGAGCAAAAAACACAAACGTAACTATCTTATTTTCATTAAATCGCGACAACTATCTTGACAAATACCGATAACAATAATCCAGTCTTTTTTATTCATCTCTGAGGAGCGAAGCTTTTTCCAGGGCACAAAAGCGAACATGATGATTACAGAAATAAACAATCTGTACATCCCAGCAACATAGGTGTATCTGAAAATTTTATCATGATGGAAGAGATAGAAACGGACAATATACTGATTAATAACAAGATAAACGGATGAGAAGGTAACGAAGATTTATTTAATTTAACCATAGTTCCTCCAAGCTAATAAACAATTACCTGTGCACGGAATTGTAATGATAAGCTTAAGCTGGATATAATAATATCATCACCAACGTCCAATTTGTGCAATTATATCTTTAATTTATATTGAAATATCGTCTAATAAAGGAGCCTGTCCCTTGAAAAAACAATTGCACGAGGCCATTCTGTATCCTGACGAGGCATTTCCATACATTATGTACACTCATACTAATCATGGATCTATTCCTGAAGGCAGAGGAGTTAACGATCTGCATTGGCACGAAGAATTACAAATTACTTTAGTGACCAAAGGGAAACTAACGATACAAATCAATGGTATCGATTATGATTTAGGAACGGGTCAGGCCATTTTTATCAATAAGAGTGTTCTTCACATTGTTACATATCTAACTCACGACGGTGAATATGTAAGCTTTAATTTTCCGGAGAAGCTGCTCTCTTTTTACTCAGATAGTGCCATGGAAAAAAGCTATGTACTTCCTTTTACTAATTCTTACTTATTATCTTTAGAGATCAAAGGAGATGCGGAGTGGCAAAATCAAATCCTGCAATTACTTTGGTATATGAAGAAGGAATTTGAAATGAAAGAAACCTGGGGATGGCAGTATGAGGTTTCCATCAAAACGGTTCAGTTGTGGCTGATTCTTATTTCCAATATCCGCCTATCTTCAGAGGAGTCCTCTAAACACAACCGGCTCCAGCAAGAGAGACTGCAATTAATGCTTAGCTTTATCCACCAAAACTATACAGACATTATAACTTTGAAGGAAATTGCTGAGGTTGCACATTTGAGTGTTTCGGAGTGCACTCGCAGCTTTAAAAAAAGCATTCATATGACTCCTTACTATTACTTGGTTAAGTACCGCATTAAAAGGAGCTGCGAGCTGTTAGAAACGACTGAATATACGATAACCGAGATTGCCCGGAGAGTTGGTTTCAATCATGTAAATCATTTTATCCAATCTTTTAAAAAACATCGTGATATTACACCTAAGGAATTCCGTAAAATTAGAAATGAACAGACTTTATCTTGACTGTACTCTTGTCCTTCGACAATAACATATATCGTTAAAATAAAAGAAGCCGCTAATTAGCGACTTTTAAGCATATATGTTCTTGTGACCAACAGGAGCAAATGATGCTCCGAGTGCCGGATAATAGATTTCGTTACCCTTTAACGGCTCCCATAGTAAGGCCTTGTACTAATTGCTTCTGGGTAAACCATCCCAGTATGACTGATGGCAATACTGCGCTTGTCGCCACTGCGGACATCTTTCCCCAAAACAACCCCTCTTGGGTCATAAAAGAAGCCATAAACACCGGCATGGTCGAAGAATCGGTATAGGTCAGACTTACGCCAAACACAAACTCATTCCAAGCAAAAACGAAACATAGCAGTCCAGTGGAAATGACTCCAGGCTTTACCAGGGGAAGCGTCACTTTAAAAAAGCCTTGCAAGCCTGTTGCTCCGTCGACTTGGGTGGACTCAATCAATTCGTATGGAATATACGGCGAAACTCAAGCTCATGCCTACAGTCTAATACTTTATTTTCTGGTTCGAGTCTCTTCGTTGACTCTATTAATAGCTCAATCTAAAACTTGTTTTTCAAAGGCTGACGATTTTCTAAGAAGAAAACCGCATCAGATCAATGACTTGTTCAACTATCCTGACCGTTAGCTCAAGGCAGCTTATTTTTTCTTGGGAACTGTGACAGTTGCAGTGTCCACGGCCGAATTGCCAGCCATATCTGTGGCGGTATACGTTATCGTATATACACGTCCCTCACCTCTTCCTGATCTTTCTGCACGAAGATCAAAGGTTGTATCGGATGTACCTAAATCAGCATTTTGAACATCGATTGCGGTGTTGCCAGCGCCTGATTGATTGCTTGTTTCATTACTTGTAATCGATGTTAATACGACGGAATCGAGTCCAGAGCCAGATTCAATCACATTAACTGCTGCTTGTATGGACACCATCTTATGGTTAGCTGGTGATAGCACCGTTTTATCAAGCGTGACGTTTAATGATGGGGCTGTCTTATCAATATTAACTTCTAGCGCCTTTGACTGTTCAGTATTTCCTGCCTTATCGGAACTTCGATAAAGGAGAATATTTTTACCCTCCTTAAAAATGGTGATGATTCCGTTATAGTCAGACCATGTATGTCCATTATCGAGACTGTACTCCGTGTTTTCTACACCAGAGAGTTTGTCATTCGAAGAAAGAGTGACATGTACATCGGTATTGTACCAATTGTTTCGAACACTTTCTGAAACCAACGCTTGTGTAACAGGTGGCGTTTTGTCCAAGTCAATTGTAATGGAGCCGATCCCCGTTAACCCTGCAGTATCCTTTGCAACCCCTTCTATGACTTGATCAACACCTTCCGTCGAAACGATGACGGGAGGATCAATCGCTAGAATGGAATCATCGTCAGTCGCTTGAAATGAGACCGTCACATCATGATTATACCAGCTTTGATGATCAGGCGTTCGGTCCGCAGTGGCCGTAACAACAGGCGGATTGCTTTTGGTAAGCTTAAAGGTTAAGAAACTGTCCCCGCCATTAATTTCAATTGTTTCTTCTACTAGAGTAAAGCCTGGAGCGGATACTCTTACAGTATAATTTCCGCCTTTAATAATTTCGGTAAAATAATATCCGTCAGACGAGAAGATATTGGTGTCGGATTCAACCAAGTCGACTGCAGCATCATAAAGGGGAGCATCGTGTTCGTCGGTTACATAACCTACGAAACGCCCGTTTAATTTCACACCTTGAGGAATTGGAATACCATATGCTTGCTCGCTTTTGTTATCCCCCAAATGAAGTTCCACATATCTCTCGTAATTGTCGTCAAAAGTCACTCTAAACATATTTTCCCCTAATGCAGAACTAAAATCACCAGGGATGATGGAAAAGGTATAGTTACCTTCTGCATCTGTTGTTGCAGAAGCTACATTAATCCGACGACCGCCGCTTCCTAAATGTACGCTTAAGTCTACCTGATAACCAGCAACAGGTGTTTCATACATATCTCCGTAAGTAACCTTTCCTGTGAGGGTTGCTCGCTGCACGGGGAATTGATAGTTGAACGTTTCGGACGACGTCAGCGCGTTTATCACGATGTTGCCATTTGCTGTTATGATCGTGGATACGGCATCGCCAAAATTTCGCGTATAGCTAGGGATGTCATAATTGCCTTCTTCGTTCGTTACAGCAGAACCGACAAAACGAAATCCGAATCCTGGAGCATACGTACCAATTTGAATCGAAGCGCCATCAATGGGATTTCCATTCTCGTCTGTTATTTTTCCTTGCAGCGACCTGGGAACATTGTCACCTTCATCTGCATACATGATACTCGAATCTGTTGTCATGAATGTTACAAATAAAAATAAGATCAATGCTAAAACTTTGGTACGCGACCCATTCGTTTTCTTCATCCTTGTACCTCACATTTCCCTAAATTATTTTTTATTAAGAACATAAAGTTCTTAATAAAGGATACCATTTTTTATGTGTTTTGTAAGTCTTTTAAAACTTGGATACGAAATTGTTGGAATCTACGATTATTACGAAAATACAGCCTGCGCAGGTTGCCGTAGATGGCAGCAGCTTGTTCTATGCCGATGGCGATCAATCGACCGAGATTCATCAAATTAATATGACAGATGGCATGGATACGATTATCGAACGCAGCCTATAAGAAGCTGAGCTTGCCGTCGATCGGCTGTCACACCGTCTTTATGCAGGTGAGAAAGGTGTTGCAGCGTATGTGCTTAATGCCTATCGAACGACTACCGGAGAGAATCTGTGGTCATACAAACCAGAAGGTAACGGATATGCAAGCTCTCTCGTGATCGATAATGGAACTGCTTATTACGGCAGCCTTCATGTAGATCCGGATAAACTGAGGATCCAAAGCAAACCGGCGATAAATAGCCGAGTGCGCCATGGATTCGTTTGCGGGTAATATGAAGATCATAACTCATATAACCACTTCCTCAGAATTTAGTGTCTTTGTAACATTCTAGTTGTAAATAATCCATTCAAGGCACACTATTCTTACAAGCCTTATTAAAAAACTCTGAAAATTGAAAAATAAGCATACTATCCTAAAATTGGCGCGAAAACTCCGACAAAAAAAGCCCATCCTGAAATGGATGGACTACTGCTTATAAGTGATGAAACGCCTTTAAGGCTTTTATAAACCTCGTTTTGCATAAGTAAAGATAACTCATCAAGTAGGAATGCTCTTTGCCGGCGATGTTAATCTGAGCTAATATTTCCGTTTTTCCAGGCAGGATCCAGTTAGATACTTCTCTCAAGCTATGCTGGAGGTTATCGTAACTTAAAAATTGGTAATCCATAAAATCCAAATACTTCGTAATCTTCTTCAGATGAAGCCTGTTGTTTTTATTTTGGAACATACGCTTCCTTTTAATCGGGATTTCCTTCATGTTGTCTAACATCGGATACGATTCATAGACAATGGATAATGTCCGAACGAGCCTTTTTCGCGTTTTATGCGCCGAGGCATCTTGATAAAGAAGATCATAGTTAAGGCTATCTTTTAAAATATAGATCAATTGGATGATATCGATAAAATATTTAGCGGATTCCAAATTATGTCTCCATCCATGCATACAAATCATATAGAAGGTATGATAATCCGATAGTGCCATGACATATCCGTATTGTTTATAGGGGACCGCGTTATTCCAAAATGGTTCAATCTTAAAATTCGAGGTCGTTTCTTTTACAATATTCCAATGAATTTCTACCGTTAAAGGAATGATGGCCCCTGGTATCCGTTTGCTGAAACATAAATGGAAGTGGGATGGAATCTGCTCTTGTTCGATATGAAATCCCAAAGCTTTGACACAATAGACCGCCCGCTCGACATCTTCTTTTCTAACTAATAGATCAATGTCCGAAGTTCCTCGCGCGCCTATGTGACCAAAGTATTTTTCAGCGAAGTATACTCCTTTTAGCGGAATGACCTTTATCCGGTCCGTCTCAAACCTTTGAAGGATCCGGTCGGATTGATTTTTAATAAACAGATTCAGGTGCAGTGCTTCGTTATAGTTGTTTTTCAGCCTATCCCGGAAAAACAATGGCGTCTCTTCAAGCCTGCCTTGTTCTTTTAATAAATGGTATATTTGAGAAGAGACGGCAGATGCTTCAATTTCCTCGATCGCTTGTCTATAAAACTCTTCGTCTACTGTTAAGCTGCAGTCGGGATCATACAGCATTTTTATAAGTTGATTGATCACTACTCTCTTCCCTTCTATTTATTAAGCATTCACGGCTAAAGGATTTATCACGCTTGATGGATTGGGAACCCGTGTTTTATTCAGCTCGCTGTACAGCCCCTTCTCATTGATCAACTCATGATGCTTCCCCATTTGGACGATCTTTCCTTGATCCAAAACCACGATGACATCTGCATGTTGAATCGTTGATATTCGATGGGCAATAATCAGTGTCGTACGATTTTTCATTAATTGGTCTAATGCATCCTGTACTAAAAATTCCGTTTCGCTGTCTAGTGAAGAAGTGGCTTCATCTAGCAATAAGATAGGAGCATCCTTGAGGATCGCTCTTGCAATAGAAATTCTCTGTCTTTGCCCGCCTGAAAGCTTTACCCCTCTTTCCCCAATTTCCGTATCATATCCTTTAGGAAGATCTGTTATAAAATCGTGAATATTGGCGCTTCTGGAGGCACGTATCATGTCTGCTTCTGAAATGCTTGGGCGTGCTAGCATTAAATTGTCCCTGATCGTTCCGCTAAACAAAAAGGTTTCCTGAGGCACATAAGCAATCGAGCTTCTTAACTCGGAGAGGGTAATATCTTCTACTGAAGTATCGTCTATTCGGATAGAACCCGCTTGGCATCTATAAAATCCTTGAAGCAAATTAAATAAGGTTGATTTCCCCGCTCCGCTTGGACCGACAAAAGCTACGACTTGACCCTTTGGAATTTGCAAATGAAAATGCTCGAATACGTTATTTTGTCCATCATAACTAAACGTAATATCATGGAATTGGATTCGTTTATACAGAAGCGGAGTTGGTGCAAATGAAGGAAGCTCTTTGGAATCCCTGGGTTGATCGAGCAGGTTGATTATACGCTCTACCGCTGATAATGCTCTTTGATAGCTTGCCCATTGTCCGGCAAGACCCGTAAGGGGATTGACCATACGGCCGACAAGTGTAATAAATGATAATAATGCGCCAATCGTAATTACGTTGCCGGAAACAAAATAGGCCCCCACAATAAAACTGACAAGATAGGCGCTGGCCCCAACGGCCTCTCCACCTGCGTAGAACCAGCCCCGCAGCTTGGCATCCTTCAGCTCTAATGAATAAAGGTCTTGATTCATACGGGCATATTTTGTAAAGTACAACTTCTCTAACGTAAATGAGCGAATGACAACAAAGCCATGAAACGTGTCATTCAGGCTTTTATTAATGCTGCAGATTAGATTATGGATGAGTCTGCTATTGTTCCGAAGCAACCACCCGAATACAGCACCGCCAATAATAGCGGCAGGTACAACTAATAAACTAAGCAGGGACAGCTTCCAGCTAATTTGAACCAAGTAAATAAAGGATGCGATAGAGATAACAGGATACCTGATTAAATTTATTAACCCCCGGCCTACTATCCCATCTATATTATGAATCTCATTCGTAAAGTGGGATAATAATTCGCCTGAGTGGAGATTTGATACCAGGTTTCCCGGCAGAAGCAAAATATGTTTATATAAGTCCAAATTCAGATCTTTTTTCACTGCGTTAACAGCTATGGTTTCCAGATACGTATCCATGAAGTTTGTGGTAATACTGATTGCCGTTAAACCGATTCCAGTAAAAAGCAGCCCCTTGAGACGGTCAAAATCACGATGAACCGCCGCATCGGTTAATTGGCCAATAAACCATGCAAATGCCAATATTAACGAAATATCGATAACCATCAGTAAAAATAAGCTTATATAGGCCTTTTTATGCTTCAGAATATAGGGCTTTAATAAGTGAAACGTTCTTTTCATTTCCTTTGTAGACATATATGGTTTTATATCGATTTTTTTCGCTGCTCGTATGAACATCATTAGGACACCTCAAAAGGTTGGGCTTTTTTTCTTCTGTTCAAGTAAGCTCTTAAAAAGGCAGTCAGGATCGGGAACAGAAGAATCATTTGGCTCCAAACATGAACAGATAAGCTCGGCAGCTTAATCCTGTACTTTCCTTTATTTATTGAAGCCAGCTTGCCGATAAGTTGCTCTTGACCGACCGGTTCATCGGCACCAAAATTCGTGTCGCCTTTCAACAAGTATGTAACCTTCTCATTCATCGATTCGATGGACAGCAGACGATGAGCAACCAAACTGCCCGATATGGTATGAAATAAAATAATTTCACCCTTTTTCAGCTTCATCGCTTCACATGAAACAAAACGGCAAATATTCCCTTGTTTGATAAGGGGGTACATGCTTGTGCCTTCTGCCGGAAGCTCAACCCACCCCTGTTTCCGTATAACCTCTTTAATCAAATTACAAGCGGTTAAATTAACTGGCATGCCGGATTAATCCACAGTCCATTAAATGATTTACAAATCGCTCAATATCTTGTTCGATTGCTTCGTCCTCTATAGCATAATGAGTTCGAACGGTTTGAATGATCTGCCGGATCGTACATGCCTCTTGCAGCAGAGACCAGCAAAAACCGCCAACTTCATTAAGAGTCGTCACCATAAAGGCATCTGAATTCAAAATAACGGACTCCCCGTCAAGTTCAAGCACCTCGAACTTATCCTTGTGAATATAGCTTGTCATTAGGAAATCAGCTCCCAAAATATATTGTTCTTTTGAAAATGCAGCTCATAAACCGGAATTTCGTTCACGACTAGCTTTAATAAACGAAAAATTTTAGCCGGCTCCTCCGCCCTATAGGACCAAAAAAACACTTTATCCGTTATTTGCAGAAGGGCCTCGGATTTCTTTAGCATCAATCTTTTGTTGGAACGTGATTGTTCTAAGAGTTGCATGCTGGCTAATGGACAGTTTTCTTGATGATCCGTTGATTGAAGCTCGCTGCGAAATGGTGAATTGAAAACCGTGATGCTTTCTTCGGAGATTTTCAAGATCGTTGCTTCGTCTGACAAAAGTTTTCTTGGATAAGATAATTTAGCTGCCGTTGACTTTCCGGCACCGGAATGACCCATGAAAACATGCGCCCGGCCCTCTTCTATCACACAGGATGAGTGAATTAAAAGTCCCCAGTTGCGATGGACGATAAATGAACTGTACAGGTTCATTAAGGCGTGCTTTAGAGCTAATTCATCATGAACGGCGACTGTCGCCTGTGTATAATCAGCGTCCACTTGTATGGAATAATCGGCTCTCTGGAAAGAAATCCGATTACATTCTTTAATTATCATAACTTCATAATCAACAAAAGGGGTCCCATAGCCATCTTCCAGGAGGATAGATAAATCCGGTTGACATTCAAACGAATCATCCAAATATTGAAAATTTTTCTTGAGCATATGTATAGCGTCACTGGAAGCACATATGGCTTGCATGAAGTGCTCCCCAATTTTTAGCATCAGCTTCTCCATCTTAAAACCCCTTAAACAAATAAATTCGAGCAGAGAGGTCATAAGAACGACCTTTGACCTCTCCTCTGTTACGGTATGATCATTACCTGTTTTTTTTTGGATCATAAGGTTCATGTTTATGATTGTCCCCATCGCTTTTTCCTTTATCAGGTGCAACTGGTCCACGTCCCCTATTCCAGCTTTGAGAAGTTTCAAAGCGAATCGGTTGATGCTTTAAAACCTTTGGCGCACGGTAAGCCGGCTTTTGCATATTTTCACCTCCATTCATAATTGTTCCTTATAACGAACAATAATATAAAAAAAGGAGCACTTATTACTTCAGTGCTGCTGTTGCAAAGCGGATTGCATCTTCATTTTTATTATACAAGGGAATTTGTTCTTTTGAAAGAATAAATTATCGGCTAATTCAAAGGAATGCTGACTTCAAAGCTGATGGCCTTTTCATCCACCAGTTTAACGGAAATAGTGCCCCCGTATAGATTAAGCTTCTGTTCCACAACGGCAAGACCGATCCCGCGGTTGTCGATTGACAAGAACTTGATGTCATAAATGACAAGAACTTTATCCCATTCCCGACTCGTCGCCTTGCGCATCTTAATAGATCGGACAACCGCCACATCTCAGGCCCGAAACCAAAATAAGGAGAAAGTAACTCAATTGTCTGATAATTGTGAAACAACTTCGTAGATGTGATTTTCTCAAGTTCGTGGCCCACTGTCATCTTCCCTACGGCCTGGAGACCGAATATTGGTTTATTGAAAGGATGGTAAAAAACAAAAACTTCATCATCATGTTCCTTGTAAAAATCCTTTATGGGCATATCTTCTGTTGCACAAACAGCATACTTATGAAATTCAGGTATTACCCTTATTTCACTCATTTAAACCACCAACTTCCCCATAATCCACAACTATTATAACATTTTGAGCCTAAGTTAACCTGCTCGTTAGCTCAACGACACTTTTCAACACATAATTATCTTATCGAAAAACCAGCCCTCTAAATGGACTGGTTCGCCGCAACGTTGTTTTTGATTCCTCGTTTAACGTGAATTCCCTTCAAGTTTCTTCTTATTAACCTCCATGGAAACCTTGGAAGGCCAATCATGTGCTGATACGCTGCCTGTGCTAAGGCATCTTTCGGCCGGTAGGGAAATTTGATGGCGTAAGCCACTTTTTAATGGTGGCGAACGTTCTATTAGAGGCACAACTTTCGCTGCAGGCTGGGGAAGCCCGACGATTTTCAAAAAAACCAGCCATCAATGAAGGTTGGCTAAAGGAATGACAGCCACCTGCCAATTTGGCGGATGTGGTTGAAGTCGGCCCACAGGATAAAATAATTGTACAACGTTTCCCCGATTTGGATTGGGCGGGGATATCTCACGATGAGGGCGGCCTGTTTGTTCATCTCAGCTGGTTGGTCGGCCGATGGAAAAATGAAGCAGGCCTCCCGGTTTTGTACCGTCATCATGACAATCCGAGGAGAAGAGCCGTAAGGCATCAATGGATGAAAAGCTTCGGAGCTGCATACATCGGCAATCCGGTCGCCTGCTAAAATCGCGGATACCTGAAAAAAACCACCGGGCCCTTCGTACCTCTCTTCGCTGGCCCGGAGCCAGTTTGCGGGATACGGAAAGGATACCCGGTACACGAAGCTTGTGTAGATATTTTCCGGAACCCTTCTGACGCGAGGAGACCACTGCAAGGCGGTAATCCGGCCGCCACTGAGGACGTTCACCGGCATCGGCTCCCTTATATCAACAATCCAGAGCTGACTTACGCTATCTACACCTGCGCATCCCGATAAATACGCGATTTTGCTGCCGTCCGGCGACCAGCCGACAGGAGTAGCGAAACAGTCCGAAGTCGCCAACATCCTTTGATTCTGACAAGTACGGCTGTCGATTTGGATGAGAGTATAATAATTCGGCTCCTTATAGGCGGTTGCGCTAAAGGCTATGCTCCGAGAGTCCGGGGACCATGCCGGAAAATAGTTTTTGGAGAGCGGTCCGCCATCCAGCGTGTAGATGGTGCCGGTGGTCAGATCCACCGTCGAGATGATGGAGATGCTGCCACCGGGGAACGTATAAAGCGCGAAGGTTCCGTCCGGGGAAAGCCGAACGTCATGGAGCGGTCCGTCCGTATTTTGCGTGATTTGTCTCCGGTCTGTGCCATCGGTCCGGATGCGGAAGAGCTGGGTGATGCCGTTGGAATCCGGAGCCGCGAACAGAAGCTCTGTACCCGAAGGAAACCATTGGACATCGTTAGCTCCCGGCTCCAGGATGGCATAGCTGCTATGTGAGAATGTATCATAGATGACGATTCGCCCGTTTTTGACATACGCGAGAAACCGGCTGTCCGGGGACCAGTCCAGCAGCGTATGGGGTTCGATTTGGTCGATCCGGGCGATGGTGAGCGTAACGCTATCCAGCAGGTGGACCACGTTACCAATTCCGATGAAAGCGATTATCCTGCTGACCGGAGACCAATAGGGAACCGAATATTCGGCACCAAGCCCCTGTGTAAGTTGAAAATTAAGACCGTCCTGAGGTCGGTACAGCCAAATGACGAACGTTCCGCCACGGTCCGACGTGTAGGCGATCCATCCTTGAACGAGATCATGAGGAACAGCTTGCACGGCCAACATCCTCTCCTGAAGCATCTTATACTTCAGATGTATTCAGTAGAAGGTGATTAGGCGACAGTCCTGGACGGCTGGTTTATGCCTCTTCTTCATTTTTACCTATTTTATCATCAGGAAAAATACACAAACATCGATCCTTTGCTGTATCATTACGGTTCTCTGCGAGTTTAAACTGCCCGTTAGCACAACGAGGCTGCCGTTTCTTGCCGGCAGCCTCGTTCTGGTGATTGTTAAGCTTTAGTTCCCCGTTAGTTCAATGCCTTTTATCGAAATTAGCCCCATACTCCTACAATGATAACTCCTAACGTAATTAAAATTGATGTAAGTAACCGTCTTGTGCCTTGTTTTTCTTGGAGAATAATTATTCCCATGACCGTACCAAATACTGTTCCTATTTCCCTCATAGGAGCGAGCTGAGCTACTGGTGCAAGTGATAAGGCAAACAAGAACAATAGATAACCAGCGGGTGCTATAATTCCACCTAACAAAATTATCTTCCAGTTTATGTTTAGCTCTTTTCGTATGCCTTTGGAGTTAAAAGTTGCCCATGAAAGAGCTAGTAAATTCCCTATATTTGTTGCTTCGTTTAAAACTACAGGTGAAACATAGTTTAATGCAATCTTATCAATAACGATGTAACTAGCGATGCATATCCCCACTGCCAGTGCCAACAATGGTGCTTTCAATGATGATGATTCATTACTCTTGAATTTTATGTCACTTAGCAACACGATTCCTAAGACAATACAGGTTACACCTATCCATCCAAATGTAGTTAACTTTTCGTTAAGTAAAGTCACTCCTAAAAGTGGTACTAATAAAGGGCTAGTTCCTCTCATAATTGGATAAACCTGTGACAAGTCACCTACTGAATATGTAACAGCTAGTAATTTGATATACAGTCCGTGCAGGAACATGGATGCAAGTATTACCCAACAACCAGTAATATTTATGCTACTATCCCATTCAACTATAGCCCAAGGCAAAAATACTATAATTGCGACAAGTTGACAAAACCATAGAAAAACATTTTTATTTATGCTTCTTTTAGTATAAAGGTTCCAAATTGAATGAAGGCAACCAGAACAGAGTACGAGTATTACAGCTAAACTAAACAATAGGTCTGCCACCATCCAATATCAGACTGACTAATTCAACATTTTACCATATATTCCACCTACAGCTGGGTTTTTCTTCTTATGTAATTCATTAATGTATACTGCCCGTTAGCTTAACGGCCGCTGCCACGGGCATAATATGAAAAATATTTCGGTTCATTTTGCACTTTTTACAAGCTCACTATGATCTATAATGGAATTAATTCATTTTGGGTAATCGAGGTGTCCCTAGAAAAGCGCCAAGTCCGCTTAAATAAGTATTAGACTACCTAAGTAATAAACCAGCGGCAGCCTTGGATCGGGTCCTAGACTGCCGCTGGTTTATTGAACTAACGTATCCATTAGTCAAAGAGCCAATGAAAAAGACCATATAAACCAAATGAACCAAAATAAAGTCCAATCACAATAAATTGGAGTCTTATTACAAAAATAATGAATTTTTTGACCAGAATTAAGAGTTTAATCCGCAGTAAGTCATCAGGAAATACCCAGTCAATAAGAAACTTCCATCCGCTCCACACACCAGAACGATGTAATCCCTCAACAATTAAGAATAAACCTGAAAAAATAAAAAATAATATTCCCGGAACCCGTGTTTCTATCGTAAATAGAACAATTAAAGCCATAACAAGAAGTAGGAAACTGCCAAGTCGGATATATGGTACATTCGATACGCATTCCTCAAGTTTTTTGAACACGTTTTTATTCTTCCTTCGCATATTTTTAGGGTTAATTGTAACATCTCAAGGAATTGGGTCAAGCGGTTTTATTTAACATAGTAGAGTAAAAGGCTGGGGATCCCAGCCCCTCCTCATCAAACCGTACGTCAGTCTGTCTAACAACTGATTTCTATATACTCTTAAAGATGAGGGTTCATGCAATTTTGCTTAAATAAACGTCATACATATGTGATTTCGAAGGAGATCGGTCTCTTAAGAGACGTACGAGCTCCTTCACGCCCTTTATTTTGATCATTCTCTTGAAATTATAGGCAAGACAAATCAAATTGGTCTCAATGCCTACTGATACCAACCCTCGTGTTAAAAAGTATGTATAGCCCAAGTGACGTTTTATCGTCCCGAAGGGGTGCTCAACAATGGCCGCTCTTTGCTTATAAATCTGACTTTGACTGCGCGTATTTTTTGCAATTTTTTCAATCACTTCTTCGTCCTTCAACCTGGTTATCGACCTTCCGCCTTTGGCAGTAGTGCAGAGATCCTTTTGTCCGCAAATATCGAAGGCATTGCATGTGTATCGCCTGTACTCTTTTCCATCTTGTTTTCCATTCCATTTGAAAGGCAATTCATAACCCAACGGGCAAATATATCTATCGTTTATGGCATCATATTCAAATTTCTCTTTATCAAATCCGCTAGCTACTTTGTTATGCTTTCCCTTCTGCGGCTTAATTAAGAGTTCGGTGCTTTCGTCGACAACGTCGATGATTTCAAGATAGTTATAATAGCCTGTATCGGCCAGAATTGTGGTTTTTTGATCACGGAAAACTTGCTTTGTTTTCTTTGCCATATTGGATAGCTGCCCTTGATCGTTGACATCATTGACCGTATCGCAGTCCACGATCAATTTGTACTTGCTGTCCACCGCAGTTTGAACATTGAAACAAACTTCATGCTTCCCGTTGTTTTTCATTGATTTGGCATCCGGATCGGTAACACAAAACTGGTTTTCACCTGTTTCCTTGAGTTCTTGTTTCATTACCTGCAACTCGTGCATTCTCTCTTGATAGACCTCTAACTTTTCCGTGATTTCCTGCTTTTTGAGGTGATTGTCCTGCGTTAAAAAGTCGCGCAAATAGGCATCGATTTTTTCATCGATATGCTCTAGCTTCTTACTGATAATGTTGTCATTAAAGTGTTTCTTTTTAGAGCAGTCCGCCTTTAATTTTGTGCCGTCAATCGCGACAAGTCGACCATCGATTAACCCGAAACCTTTTAACAATAAGGTGAATTCTTTAAACAGCTTTTTTATGGCCGTTTGGTTACACTTCATGAAAGCAGATAAAGTGCCGTGATCCGGCTGGAGCTTACCAATTAGCCACATCAGTTCAATATTTCTTTTCGTTTCGGTTTCCATCTTACGAGAGGAACGGATGCCGTTCATATAACAGTAAAGATAGAGCTTGAGAAGCTCTTCCCGACGGTAAGGTTTTTGCCCCGCTTTGGAGCCCGAATACACCTGAAACCCCAATTCTTCTAGGGTCAAGCTATCGACGTAAGCATCGATAACTCGTACAGGATTTTCTTCTTCTACAAAATCGTCCAACGTATTTGGCAATAAATGAATTTGATGTCTATCTTCACCTTCGATAAAAGACATATGCGCTCATCTCCTTAGATGCAGAGATTCGACAAATGTCATCCATTTTCATGCCCAAAAACGGAGATTTTTTAATAATTGTTAGACAGACTGACGTACGGTGGTGTGAGAGGTCGGGAGCTAGGCGCTCCCTCCTACTCGATTATCCTCACCTATTCAACCACTGCGCTGTAGATCATACCGAAGGGCTATCCTTTTATACCGGACAGCGTTACCCCTTCAATGATATAACGTTGGCCGATGATGTACACGAGCAATACCGGAAGAAGCGCTATCGTTGCGCCGGCCATCATCAGCGTCCAATCCGTGGCATACATGCCCCGATAGAGATTCAGCATCATCGGCACGGTAAACATCTCCGGGCTATTGAGGAAAATAAGAGGATAAAAGAAATTGTTCCACATCCCCAGAAACGTGAATATCCCAAGTGCCGAAAGCGCAGGCTTGACAAGCGGAAGCATTATGCGCGTATAAATCGTAAAGCGATTAGCGCCGTCCACGATGGCCGCTTCTTCCATTTCCTTCGGAATGCCTTTGAAAAATTGACGAAGCAGAAATACCCCGAATGCGTTTAATAAAGCTGCAGGCACGATGATGGACTGGTGCGTATCCAGCCAACCGAAATTTTTCAGCATCAAATACAGTGGAATAATCGTTACCTGTCCAGGCACCATCATGGTCGCAAGGAACAGCACGAACAGCGGCTCCCGGAACGGGAAATTTATTTTGGCAAATGCGTAAGCAGCCATCGAGCAGGTCAACAATTGCGATACGACAACGATGACATTAATATAAAAGCTGTTGAAGTACGCGCGCCCGAAGGGCAGAGCCGTCAACGATTCCTTGAAGTTCGACCATACAAACGGATCGGGGATCCATTTTGGCGGAACGATAAATACTTGAGACAAATCCTTTAGCGCACTGAGTATCATCCATATGAACGGCAGCCCCATGATGCAAGCCCCAATGATCAGCACGGTATGAAGCACAATCGTAGAGGGCTGAAGGCTTTTCGTTTTCATGCGTTGTTCTCCTTCCTGATCATCCTTATTCCTCGTAATGAACCCAGCGTTTCGATATTTTCATCTGAAACAAAGTCAGCGATAAAATCATCACAAACAGCGTAACGGCAGCCGCAGTGCTGGTTCCGAAGGTGAAATCAACAAATGCCGAATCATAAATATGGTACACAAGCGTGTAACTGGCCTTTGCCGGTCCGCCCGAGGTCATGATGAACGATTGATCGAACACCTGGAATGACCCGATGACAGACATGATGGTGACAAAAAAGGTCGTCGATGACAGCAAGGGAATCGTAATATGACGAAGCTGCTGCCATTTGCTCGCGCCGTCGATTTGCGCGGCTTCATAATAAGTGGCGGATATCCCCTGTAAGCCTGCAAGGAATAATACCATGCTGCCTCCAAGCCCCATCCATATGCTAAGCAGTGCAATGGAAGGCATGACGAACCGCGTATCCGTCAACCAACGGGGACCCTCAATGCCGAACCATTCCTTTAAGTACAAATTGATAAGCCCGAAATCCGAGTTGAAAAGCCACATGAAGACGACGGCCACCGCTACGGTCATCGTAATGCTGGGCATGAAATAGATAAGCCGGTAAAGCACCTTGCCTTTTACCTTATTTAAGCCGACGGCAACCAGCATGGCCAAAATAATACCGGTAGGCACGGTTAGAACGGTATAATACAGCGTGTTAACAAGAGCGATCCTGAAATCGGGATCTTTAAATTGACCGACGAAATTGTCCAGTCCGACAAAGGTCCTCTCTCCGAAGCCGTCCCAGCTCATCAGGCTGAGCATGAACGCCAGAATAAGCGGAATCATGGAGAAGATGATTAAACCGACCATCTGCGGAAGAATGAAGAATAGTCCCCAAAGGCTATCCATCGTCTTCGTACCCATAGTCTTGCGATTCCTGCCCAACTGCTTTAAAGACGGAGAGGGTCCCGTGTGATTGACCGCTTTCGTATCCATGTTCTCCACCTTTCTCTTTTGCTGCTTTTATTTTTTGTTGTTATATTCCTCGATCTTTTTGTTCGCTAATGCCTCAATTTCTTTCATTGCCGTATCTAAATCCTCGTCCTTCAGCCAAAGCGCCTCAAAACGGGAGTTAATGTCGTTGCTCAATCCCGGAATGCCTGCTTCAAACGGGGTTAATGCATACCCCACCTCGCGGGCATCCAGGAAAAATTGTGCATTTTCCGGGAGGTTGCCTTCAAGCACTACCTCATCCGCTCCGGATACGGAAGGAACCGCGTTTCCGCCGCCTTGCAGACGGTATTTTTGGCCATCGGCATTGACGAATTCCGCGAAGAAGGTATAGGCTGCTTCTTTTTGCTTCGTTGTCTTATTCAGCACCATATACGCTGTCGGGATACCGGCCGGTTCGATTTTGTTGCCGGTATTCGTCGGCCATGTCACGATATCGTACTCAAGGGTTTCATTTTGCTTGAACAGAGGCAGGTACCAGCGTCCAGCACCCACGAAGCCAACCTGATTCGACATGAACATCGCATCGCCGCCTTGTCCCTTCGGAAGCGTTCCGGCGAATGTGATGTTTTTGCTCTTCACGTTATCATATAAGAACCTAAAGGCTTCAATCGCTTTCGGATCGGTGTAGCCCACATATTTTCCGTTGTCGTCATATACTGTTCCTCCGTTTGAGCTTACCCAGCTGTGCGTGCTGTTCCATGAATTATCAAGCACGTAGCCGTATTTTCCGCTCTCACGGATTTTATCGGTCATATCCTGAAAAGCTTCCCAGGTCCACTCGCCGTTCTTCTGCAAATCGGCAGGCATTTCCATAATGCCAGCGTCCTTAAGCACCTTCTTGTTATACCAAAGCACCATCGGATTATTGTCTACCGGCGCTCCGTAAATTTTCTCGTCACGCTTAGCGGCTCCCCATAAGCTCTCGAAGAAGTCTTCCTTCTTAACAGCGCTTCCGGGATCTTCCATTAACGGCGTTAGCTCCTCAATACTGCCATTTTCGATCAGTTTGACGATAAAAGCATCGCCCGCATAGAAAAGATCAGGTGCGGTCCCGCCGCTTAATTGCGTTAATATTTTCTGGTCATACTCCCCTGGAATCGGGATCAGTTCAGCTTCAATGTCCGGATGCCGCTCGTTAAAATCTTTGGTGAAATCCTGAAACCTTGTCAGCTCTCCCGGGTTGCCCCAGGTAGCCCATTTAATCTTCACTTTCTCCCCTTTAGGTGTATTCGTTCCCGATCCTTCTCCGCTTGCGGCGCCGTCGCCCCCTCCGCAAGCCTGAAGAATAGCAGTTGCAGCAATCATCATGATGAGTAGAGTCCATTTGATTTTTACCATTTGATTTTTCCTCCCTCAAAATATCATTCTTATACCTGCCGAATAATTGTAAGCGCTTTTATTATAGATCTTTCGTACAGCCGCTGTGAACGGCTTATGTTCCGAAAGGGTGTCTTGTTTTCCGTAATTTGCGGGACCTAATCCTTTCGACATAACCCTTGAAACTCAGCCGGAGATAATCCTACGAGCTTTTTGAACTGCTTGCTAAAGTGCTTGACGTCATTGAAGCCGGACTGCTCGGCGACCTCATAGACCTTGAGCGATGATCCCTGCAGCAGCTCCTTGGCTCTTTTTACGCGCAGCGATATAAGGTAATCGATAAAATTATCTCCTGTCACGCGTTTGAACATTTCGCTGAAATAGTTTTTGCTGACATTAACCGCATCCGCTACCTGCTGCAGCGAGATCGGCTCTCTGAAATGCTTTTCAATAAAAGCCGCGGCCTCTATCACGATTCTCTGATGCCGCGTTTTATCCGGTCTCAATGAATCGTCGGCACTGCCGATTGTAAGGTAACAATCCTTGACGTACGTCATAACGTCCTTGACGCAGCCCAGCCTGCTCAACTCGCGAATCTTTCTGACAATGGAGGATTCGGCTTCACTAAATACGACCAACAGGCTCAGCAATTCCTCCGCCTCCTGAATCACTTCCTCCTTCTCGCGATATCCCGGTATCCAGCAATTCATCATTTGCTCAAGGATTTTCTCCGACTTAGAAGCATAGCCCATGGACAACGACTCCTTCAATTCGCCAAGCGCCGCAGCGAACGGGTAATTAGGCGCCCACATGGAAGCATGCAGCTCTTCAGCAGTCAGATAGCTGCACGGTCCTCGGAAAAACCCGCGCGCCAGTACGTTTTTTGCTTCCCTGCAAGCGGTCTCCAGGCTGTGGTAGTCGGTGTTAACGCCGCTGAGCCCAACGGAGAGATGTAAGCGAGTGCTGTCCGTATGCTTCGAGCACTGTTTGATTCGTTCGCTAAAAATGTCATAAGTGTCAACATGTGCAGGAAACACAGACACCATTAAATCCGGACGAAACAAGACCGATACAAAGGCTTCGAGCGATTGATAGAGAAACAGCTTAAGCGCTTCACCCTGCTCAGTAAGGACCTGATTCATTTCGGCCTCCGTTTCTCCAAACACATTTATCCCCAGCGCGGCAACCCGATAAAAAACGCCCGGACACTCCTTCTCCAGCCTCCCGACAGCGATCCCATCCCCGCAGAATACCTTTCCTAATATCCCTTCCAGCTCTCTCTGCCTATTGGCTTGTTGCTGGTCCTCATAACGCTTCAGGATTAGCCTGTTCTCATGCTCTTCCTGCAGCTCTTGGCTCATTTTCTTGAGAACCTCTTCGAGCGAACTTGCATTAAGCATTGGCTTCAATATGTAATCGCTCGCTCCCAGCCGTATGCCTTCCCGAACATACTCGAAGTCATTGTGACAGCTAAGCAGCAATACCTTTACCCACGGACACAGCTCTCTCGTCCTGCGCGTGAGCTCAAGTCCATCCATTACCGGCATCGCAATGTCCGTAATCAATATATCTATCTCTTGCTCTTTAATCCATTTCATAGCCTTCTCACCGTTGGATGCTTCCCCTACCAGGGTAAAACCATGCTTTTCCCATTCAAAAGTAAAACGAAGGCCCGTACGCGCTATTTTCTCATCATCCACTAACAGCACTCTGTACATAGGTATCCCCCTTTTCTTTGGAAATTTTAATAAGCACCTCGGTTCCCTTATCCTTGACGCTTGAGATACTAAGGCCGTATTTATGCCCATAATATAATTGAATCGTCTGATGAACATGTTTAAGCCCGATGTTCGTCATCCCTTTGCTGCTGCGTTCATTTTCGTTCGTTTGCAGCTGGTCAAGCCTTCCCGCATCGATACCGACCCCGTCATCCGTTATTCGAATGACAATATCTTGAGAGTGCTGCTCGACTTCAATCCAGATCGAACCATCATCATCCTTCGGAGCAATGCCATGAAAAATCGCGTTTTCCACGAGCGGCTGAAGCAGCATTAGCGGAATTTGTATTGGTCTCAGCTCATCGCTGCAATCGATATTCAAATGAATCTTGTGGTCATAACGATATTCCTGAATGACCATATATTTTTGAAGCAGCTCCAGCTCCTCGCCGAGCGTAATAAACACGCCATTGCGCCCAAGGCTTCCCTCCAATAATTGAACGAGCGTGGTGACGGCATTATCAACATCATTGGTCCGATTTAATTTGGCCATCCACTTGATTGAATTGAGCGTATTATACAGAAAGTGGGGATTAATCTGATAACGCAACGCCCTGATTTCGGCCTTTTTTTTGTCAGACTCCTCTTTGGCGATTCTGGCGATCAGCAGATCGATTTGCCTGATCATTTTGTTGAAGCTGCGTCCAAGCTGACCAATCTCGTTGCGGCCTACGCTTTTGCTTCGGACAGTCAAGTCGCCCTCTTCGCCCTTGCGCATTAATCTGCTCAAGCTAACCAGGGGATTGCCTATTTTTCGGGTAACATAATAGCCCATTCCCATCGCAGCGAGGATACAGAACAGAGCGATCCACATCGTGAATTTGCGTATACTTGCCGACCCGGCTGTCAGCTCCTCAAGCGGTACGACACCGACCACATCCCATCCGATATCTAGACGTTCAGGAATCAGCAGAGTGTTTTTGTTTTTATGGCGGTACTCCATAGTTTGTAAGGGAGGAAGAAATTTGGACTGCTTTCCATATTGCTCGGGATCCGGGTGATAAAAATAATGGTTATCCGATTTGGTGACATAAATATAGCCTGTGTCCCCGAACTGAACGCGGTTAAGCTCATTAATCAGCACCTCGCCCATAATCTCAAAGAACATAACGCCGATAATTTTACCGGTTTCCCAGCTTCGAATAGCTCGGCCAAGCCCGAATACCGGAAACCCCATTTTCGTTTTCTTTAAGTAGGAGTTCTCAGATAGCCCGAACCATACGTTGTTGCCGTTGGCCTCTATTATGGCTTTGTACCAATCGGAATCCCATTGATCGGGAACTGACATCAGAGAGTCCGAGCTGAGTACCGAGTTGTTGCCGTAGACATCAAATATATAAATATCGAGAATTTCAGGGGAATTGATCATAAAGGAAGTAAGCATGTCTTGCCCGTCTTGATATTGGAGGGTGGTTTCGTAAGGCTTTTCCTTCGATTGCTCATTCAAAATATTGTGAATAACCTTACTGTTTAATACCATCATGGACGAATCATCGAGCTTTTTGAAATAAAGGTCCAGCTTGTCGCTCACCTGTGTAATGGTAAGTGACGCCACCTTGCTAACCTGCTCCTCTACGATGGAAGACGATTTGTGATAAGACAAGAAGCCCATAATCAGAACAGGAAGAGTCATACCGATAAAGCAGAGCAAGAAGAGCTGGACGACGATCGAATGAAAATGACGAAACCGCACGGATTTTCCCCCTGTGATCATTGCTTGTAAGATGAACTTCTATCTTACTTAAATCATGTTAACGCTTACAATAGCACGCCGCGCTGCCTGCGAGATAATACCAAAATCCTCGATATCCCTTTAAATCGTCACCATCGAGTAAAGATGCAACGCTCGTCGCCTTCTCGAGCGCTTTTTCATAATTTGCTGACCATATCGCCTCCTGGTAAGCCAGTTCTTGGATAACTGCTTGCTCTAATTTCCCCATGAGCTTATTTGTTAATTGTTTAGCCCCGTTCCGTCGAGCAATGATTTCCTTATCCGCTCCACGCCATTCAGGGCTGCTCTGATCTAAAAATAGCTTGTACATCTCGATGAATTCCTCAATTGATTTTGCATCCTTCGCCTCAGCGTTTCCGAATGACAGCTCCGCCTGGAGTTCCGAATAGAAACGGGGGTTCAGGCTTAATATCTTACGTAGTCTGACCCCTGCCATACCTGGTAGATAATACGACTGTTGCGCTTTCTGAGTAGTTTCAGAGTGGATACTCCACCACCTACGTCATGGCCTCAAGACGCTGGAAAGCTGAGGGCGGCGGCTCCTCTTCGAGGCGCTGGCGGATCAGGCCGACACACACCTCGGAACTGAGCACCGAGGTGTCAACCTTCAGGTCATAGATACCTGGCACATGCACAGCCTGCTGCCACAATCTCACCGGCTTTGGCACAGAGCCATCCTCTTCGTAACCGGAATACCACGTAGCGATCCGCCGCTGCATGACAACCTCTAATGGGCATCGCACACCTACAAACAAAACCGGCAGTCCACTCAGGATCCGAGCACAGCCGGGAAGAATCCCCCGCGGGATCGAATAAGCATCGTGGTGACCGACATCAACTACAACATTCAGTCCCAGGCGACTGTGCGCAGCAATAGCCTCATACATGGCTTGATACAGGGTCACAATGAGTGGCTCAAGGTCGGGGCGTTCTCCACCAGGACGAAGCCCAATCCCTGGCCGGTAGCGTTCAGGGGTCATCTGCATGAACCGGTCGACTCCCATGTTCAACCACACACCCTCGAACGTATTCTGAATAACAGTGGCAATACTGGACTTCCCTGACCGCGGAGTCCCGTTTAAAATAATAATCTGTCCGAGCTTATCTACCTGTAACATTTGCTTCCCCCCTTGATTGTAATGAATAGAAGTTCCTGCCCTAAACCTCAAGACGCTGGAAAGCCGAAGGCGGCGGCCCCTCTTCGAGGCGCTGGCGGATCAGGGCGGCACACTCTTCGGAACTGAGCACCGAGGTATCAACCTCCAGGTCATAGATACCTGGCACATGCACAGCCTGCTGCCACAATCTCACCGGCTTTGGCACAGAGCCGTCCTCTTCGTAGCCGGAATTCCAGGTAGCGATCCGCCGCTGCATGACTACCTCTAATGGGCATCGCACACCCACAAACAAAACCGGCAGTCCACTCAGGATCCGGGCACAGTTGGGAAGAATCCCCCGCGGAATCGAATAAGCATCGTGGTGCCAGACATCCACCACGACATTCAGTCCCAGACGGCTGTGTGCAGCAATGGCCTCATACATGGCTTGATACAGCGTCACAATGAGAGGCTCAAGTTCAGGGCGTTCTCCACCGGGCCGAAGCGAGATCCCAGGCTGGTAGCGTTCGGGGGTCATTTTCTTGATCTGACTGCCCCCCACATTCATCCATACAACCTCAAACATATTCTGGATCGCGGTGGCAATACTGGACTTCCCGGCCCGCGGATTGCCGTTCAGAATGACTATTTGTCCGAGTTTATCTTCATGTGACATGCGTTTCCCTCCATACAATGATTTCGCTCATACTGTGAATGTTTTTTCCATCTTTGGAAGTTACATTAGAGATTGTAGCAACTATGCGGCTAATGGAACAGTCTGTAAATTCATAATAATAAGGTGTAAAATTGAACTAGAAAATAATCTTATATTGTTGTGCTATTCTGCCCGTTAGCATTCCTGTAGAGCGTTAAATTTCCGCTTTGCAAAAAAACGAGCGCCTCGGTACGATGGGAGTACGCAACGGGTCATAGCCCTAAAAATCCCATCATCCAGGAGGACGCTCTACTATGAAGTTTAAATCGCAAGCGAAACAAAATCAACTCATTGAAAAAATTACTGCTCAGCATTTAGTTGTCGGGATCGACATCGCCCAGCAGATGCATGTTGCCCGCGCTGTAAATTTTCGTGGCATCATCATCGGAGACTACTTATCCTTTTCTAATGACGAGGAGGGGTTTCACAATCTTTTGCTATGGATTCAAAAGCTGCAAACCACCCATCAATTAAGCGCAGCCGTCGTCGGGATGGAACAACCGGGCATTACTGGCTTAACGTCTCTCGGTGGCTCACAGAACACCATTTTGAAGTCGTTTTAGTCAATCCGCATCGCGACAATATGCCTTCAAAGAGTGTCAGAAAGGATGCACTCGTTATCGCCGACATGGTCAAGAACGGTTACTACTCAGAAACTCGCACGACCCCCGAAGCCTTCGAGGATCTACGTGTGCTTCTCTCTAATCGTGACTTCGTCGTGAAGCGGCTAGTTAGTGCCAAAAACCAGATTCACCGCTGGGTTGACGTTGTTTTCCCTGAACTACGCCACGTATTCAAGGACATCACCTGTATCGGTTCCATCGCTACGCTTCGCCTCTTCCCTACTCCAGCGGAGCTCAGTAAGCTGCAGCCTCAGAACCTGATTCAGGGATGGAAAACCATCATGAAACGGCACTGTGGTGCTAGAAAAGCAAAAGCACTCATCGAGCTGGCCAACCATTCTGTAGGATCTCAGTCAGCTGCGCATTACTACAAGTTTCACTTGAAACAATTGCTCGCCGAGTACGACCTTGCTTACGAACAGCTAGAGGTTGTGGAGAAGGAAATTTCAACCGTATTAGAACGCATTCCCTTTGCAAAATCCATCCTCGCGATTAAAGGAATTAGTGTCATTTCACTAGCTGGTATTTTGGGTGAGGCTGGGGACTTAAGCGGATTTGTTCACGGAAATGCTTTGCTGCGCCATGCAGGACTTAACCTCGCAGAAGCGAGCTCAGGCAAATGGACGGGGCAAATGAAGATTAGCAAACGCGGACGATCCCGCCTTCGCCGTTTCCTCTTCATGGCTACTATGAGTTTGGTCATGAACAATTCGGAATTTCAAGCGATGCATGCCTACAATGTGCAATGCAAGAAGATGAAGAAAATGAGGTCCATTATGAAACTATGCGGTAAATTGGCTAGAATACTAGTCGGGATGGCGCGCAGCGGTCAAGCCTACATGCCACAAAAAACGTTACCGCTCTTGCAAGCAGCTTAACCTAACAACCCGTTTCGTTGTACGAGTTTTGGCTTATTCGCAGGATTTCAAAGAAAGCACGGCGTACCGGATTCATTAAACCAAAGGGCACCGACCCGTACCGTTAGCAAGACCGGCCTCCACCCCTTGGATAGGCGTAACGAAGGAATGAGAGGGCTTTGATCCGTTAAGACATGGGAGTGAAAACCTCCAAGGGCGGCGTGGAGAATGCGTGCAGTAAATGGAAGTATATGGGATGGTTATATCCCCCCTCTATTCCCGTGCGCCTTCATGTTGCCGAAGTCTAACAGGGCGTTCCACTTCTTGTCTTTCAGCCCTGACCAACCGGGCGAAATCCTGCGAATAAGCGAGCATTCGTGAGAAAATCATATCGTACCAAGGGAGCGTAATGGGTCTACCAGTAAAATACAGATTAGTCGTATGCCTCTGGAGATACATCTCCTCCCTCTTTAACAAATTTCACATTAGTAGGAGATACTTCATATATCCTGTAATAGGTATTTCAGTGTACCCTCAAAAAAACTTTATGCCCTCCGAATAGTTGTAGGTGTTGCACAAACTACATACTCATGGAGGTAATAAAATGAAAAAATCCGTAATTTTGGCTGGTGTAATATCACTTAGCCTAATGGCGTCCACTGCTTTTGCCGCACCTGGAAATCAAGGCAAAAACGAAGCAACTATTAAAGTAGAAGCAGAAGGTACTACTGTGAGCGGTTCCGTTTATGACGACGGAAAGAACGATGGCTCTAAAGGTCTTCAAAATGCGTATGAAAACGTCAAAGATAAACCCGCAGGCGTTCGGATTGCGGAGCTGCTTAAAACAAAATATAACATTGATGTGAATGCTGACACTAGTTTAGCTACACTGGTTACTACATTGGAGAAGGATGGAGAACTAAAAGCTGCAGCAGAAGTGCAAGCTGAGGTTGTCTCGCAGGATCCTGCCAATATTGAAGAATATAAGAAACTTAGCAAGATCAAAGTAAAGCTCGGCGACAAAAAAGTGAAGGTTTATGTAAATGGCAAAACGCTAGGTACTGAAGTATCTCCCGTTGTTGAGAGCGGACGCACGCTTGTTCCGTTCCGCGCGATCTCCGAGTCGCTGAATGCCGTAGTTACTTATGATAATGTTTCGAAAACGGTGACCGTTACGCGTGATGGTGTCGTGGTCAAACTGACGCTAGGCAGCAAAATCGCTAAGATTAATGGGAAAACCGTTACGCTTGACGTTGCCGGTAAGGTTAAAAGCAACAGAATTTTAGTACCACTACGTTTTCTAAGCGAAGCACTGAACACCAATGTAACATGGGATACAGAAACCTCCAGCGCAATTATCATCGATAAAAACACGGAAGCTTGATTATCTATGCATGTTAACTGATTTTTTAAAAAGAGGGTGTCCCAAAAGCCATAGGCTTAGGGCACCCTCTTCAATGTTTAAAATCTGAAAAAAACAAAGAAACCAACCTTTGGTAAAATGGAGGTACCACCCAACCATCTTCGAAAGGAAGATTTCTATGTACATTCAATATACCATGGACCAACTTACCCTGCCAATGGATTTGGCGGAAGATATCCCCGAAAATCACCTCGTTCGTGTCGTGAACGATGCTGTGAACCGTCTGAGCGATCGCATCTTTGCCGACGCTTATCCCGGCGGCGGCCGAGACAGCTATCACCCGAAAATGTTAGCGAAAGTCATCATTTATGCCTACACCCAGCGCATCTACTCCTCCCGTCAAATCGCTAAGGCCGTTCGTGAAAATATTATGTTTATGTGGATTGCAGGCCGGCAACGACCAGACTTCCGTACCATCAATCGGTTTCGTTCTGAGCGAATGAAAGAGACATTGGAAACTGTCTTTACCGCCGTTCTTCAGTTTCTGGCTGAAGAGAAGTACGTGAACCTTGAGCATTACTTTGTCGATGGCACCAAGATCGAAGCAAATGCCAACCGCTATACGTTTGTCTGGGGGAAAGCGATGGTGAAACAGAATGCGAAGCTGCAGGAGAAAGTGAATGGACAGAAACTAGTCTTTCGCCATGAAAGTAAAGATACAACAGAAAGTGGATTTGAAATCCGACATCGTCATTACCGCAGCGTGAGCTGTGAAGGGTGTCCCCTCAAACCCGCTTGTACGAAGGCGCAAGGCGACCGAGAGATTCGAGTCAGTCTGAGATATATGCGCTACAAGCAGCAGGTGAGGGAAAAGCTGTGCAGCGAGGAAGGTTATGCGCTGTCGGTGAGACGAATGATTGAACCCGAAAGTGTATTCGGGCAGATAAAGAATAACCGGGGATTCCGGCGGTTTCTGCTTCGCGGCTTGCCAAAAGTAAGCTTAGAGGTCGGGTGGCTTTCGCTTGCCCATAATCTACATAAGCAAGCAGCCATAGACCAGAATAGAAAAATAGCGGTACAGGAATAGTCCCCTGTACCGCTATTTTTTCACGTTTTCCAACATTTCTGTTCAAAGCGAGCTATCTCTCCAGCGAGCTTACTACTTTGGGACAGCCCCTTTGCATTTGCTTTCCCGTTTTTAAGCAGGAAGGAGCGATAGCTGGAAAGGCATGTCCATACCTTGGTGTTCAAGGAAAATGAAGTATTAGACTGCCGCTGTTTTATTGAACTAACGTGCCCGTTAGCGTAATGACTTGTCAAAAGCCCATTTGAGTAATAAAAAAGCACCTACCAACCGAATGGAGATGCTTAAGCTTTGTAATTCCCACTAAAACTTAATCCAAATAGGGAGTATTAGAAAAATTATCGTAACAACCACGCTTATCGCAAGCATAAACTCGCCAATCTTATTACTCACGACTGCCCCAAAATCATTTACGTACCTCTTGGAAACCAATACTGCCGCTAACCAGAAAGGTATTGAAGCTAAAAAAGTATAGTGAAAACCATCAGTTCCGTTTGAGTATATATCCAGTCCGATTATTTTAAAGAGAGAATGGCTTACAATCAACTCATTCCCAAAATTCCAGTTTATTAAGAATCCCGAAAGCAGAAGAACTAAAGAAAACGAACCATAACCAAAACGTTTCTTTATTGCCAAAATGCATCAACCCCTAGGCGATTATTTCATCCATATGATACCATATAAACCTTTATCATGATATTTATTTTGGAAAGGGTACCCTGTCAGGTGCTAGTACTTTCTGTACTCCCCTGCCCCTTAGCGTTGAAAAGGCAGCCGATCATTGTGATCGGCCGCCTCCGTGTCTTGCATTAAACGACCCGTTGGCGTAATGGCTAGCAAATAGGGCGAAATACGAATTCATGTGGCATCAGACTTATTTTGTCAACAAAACAAGGACACTCCTCGGTAGAAGTGTCCACAGCAATTATAGTTTTTCTGTTTAATAATGTTTATCGAAATCCACGAGATTGCAGGACGGTTGACCGTTATGAAGGTATGCCTTTATGTTTTTTATGAAAATTTCCATTGCCCTATCATCATAATACACCGTTGATCCCGAATTATGCGGGGTGATGATGACATTGTCCATCTGCCACAACGGACTCGTCTCGGGCAAAGGCTCTTGCTCGAATACATCCAAGCCTGCACCGGCGATCTTGCCCTCACACAGCGCTTCAAGCAAAGCATCAGTATCCGTCGTTCCGCCCCTGCCGATATTGATAAAGTGTGCGGAAGCTTTCATGAGACCAATTTCCCTGCGTCCAAATAAACGATATGTCTCCGGTGTTAATGGGAGTGTAACGATGATGTAATCGCTTAGCCGGAGCACCTCATCGAGTCCGAGATTATCGAACATTTGATCTACATATTGTGAAGGCTTTCCAGATCGTCTTACCCCAAGTACCTTCATACCGAACGCTTTGCCCAACCTGGCCGTTTCCTCTCCGATCTCCCCGACTCCGATCACGCCCATCGTTCGGCCATGAATTTCGTCCAACTCTCCCGTAGATTTCCAGGTATTTTGGATTTGATGGCGGATCGAAAGATGAAGCTTTCGGGAAAAAGCAAGCATCATCGCCAAGATCGTTTCGGAAATCGGAAAAGCGTGTACGCCACTAGCATTTGTCAATACGATCCCTTGGGCAGCCATCTCGGCAAGCGGCATTCCGTCCACACCTGCCCCCCAATTCTGTATCCATCTTAATTTCGTGTTCGGATTCAAACATTGCTCCGCGACCGTTCCGTTCCAGCCGACTATAATCTCAGCTTCCTTCAGATGGGGAGTCCACTGCTCTTTATCGCCATGAATCACTTCCCATTCAGAGGGAATTACCGTGTAAATCTGTTCAAGTTGGTTCTGGGACAGTAGACGTAAAAATACGATCTTAGGCATATGGCTATCCTCTTCTTTCCCAAACAATAGGTTTTTCTATAGTATAAAGAATCGCCGCCTGGTAAGAAAGAGCTTATCTTAAGTATACTAACTTACATAAGAAAATAAATGCCAGATCTTCCACCACCAGATTCTGAAATAGCAGATCATGTGACCCCGCTGCATGTTTCATCATATCGGATATACGAGATAGGACACTGCCGCTAGGGCAGTGTCCTATCTTCTCCAGCGGACTTACTAGTAATCCGGTGTAAACTATTCCATTTTTCTTTTAAAAATTTCCGGCTCTCTCAAGATTCCCATTTTTTTGAGTTGATATTGATAAGAAAAGCTCTCATTCACCGTCTTCCATGAACCGTCGCCGTACCATCTCAGCTTCTCGTCGGACAGATGAAGCTGTCCAAACGTATTGATCCTGTTTCCGAATACCTCCAAAGAGATTGTGTGCTTCCCTTTTTCCAGATATCCGAGCGATGCACGGTAAGGCGAAAATGCAATCGTTCCCGTTCTACTTCCATCCACGCTAACACCGATTAGCGGCGCGCGGAATTTTGTGACCCCTATCTCGTATTCGCCGGCTTCCTTCACTTCGAATTCGCATTCATACAGGGCATTCCCTCCGTAAAAAGGCAGCCCCTGACTGCAAATATCGCTAAATCCGAGTTTTTCAGGAAGTCTTATGATTTCGGCCTTATTTCCAACCACTTTTACCCCGAAATCGCCGAGAAGATACATATTTTCCACATTGAAGTAATCCGCATAAGCTATGTTTACGTGAATGTCCAGTTCCCCGGCAAGCACCGGCATGAGAGCAATTTTTCTGATGCTCTCATCCACATAGTATCCGCAGTCTTTCTTCTCGATCTTGATGCCATTCACAAAGATTTCCGTCATTTCCGGCTGCTCTAACGCCAGATACATTTCATCTAGGCCCGCTTCCAAATCAACCTTGAAACGCAGTTCAAGCACATGCTCCAGCTTCCCCTTCGGATTCGCAAACGGCTGGGCAACTCTCTCATGGCGTACCAGCATGCCAAGCTGTCGGCGGAGCTTATTATCCATGCGAAGTAACTCCTCTACAGGCTGCCACTCGCCGCCATTCAACCGATATTCCGCCATATCGAGCACAAGCACATTTGGCTCAGAAAGCGAGTAATTCACATGATTCACGATCGTCAACACTTTTTCCCAATCCGCGCCCTTTGCTGCATCCACGATTTCCGCCGGGCATGTCTTGACACAGGCCTCATCGTTTCTTTCAAGCTTCAAGAGAAGACTGTCTTCTTCATGCATTCTCCATTTGAATACCGTGCTGTTCTTTCCATAATCGGGCTTTATTTCTTTCGTGGTACCATTCAGCGTGTCGTAATGCGTCACCTGCCAAACCCCGGGAATACTTACCGTAAGCAATTCCGACTTTATTAAATCCTCATTGGCGATTTTTCTCCCATTGACCAGAAATACAAAGCGGCCGTCGTCTTCGATCTCGCGCATTTGATATATAATAGAATTCGCCGTTGTACCGTCCGGCTTTCTAACTTCGATATCCCGATATTGATCCAACGCCCGAACGATCCTGTTTTTCGAAAATGTTACACAAGTGCAGACATCTGCAAACAAGCTTCCTTCTTCCGAAATACAGGCATCCACATAAGTTGGCGCTTCCCCGGCAAATATGACATCCCCCTCGGCTTCTCTAAACTTTCGCAATGCCGAAAGCGTTGTGCTACGAATCGTATTGCAACCGGGAACCAGTACCACATCATAGGACATTTCGCCGACATGGAATTTTCTGTCCGAACTTTCCACATATTGATCTTTAAGCAGAGATTCACTTATAAAATCAAAATCCAGCTGTTCAAAAAGCAGCCATTCAATGACATTTTGAAAATTTCTCTCAAGCTCATCACGAATTGTCTTCGTCTGCTCATTCGGCCCTGTATATAGCCAGAAGGTTTCCAGCGGATGGATTACGCCTATGCGAACTCGCGGCTTTCCACTCGTCATCGCCACATTGACCCTTGCAAAGTGATCTTCAATCAGGGCATATTCCTTATACCAAGGCGACTGATAAAAAATGGATGCAGGCCAGTCTCTTTTTGCTGCTCCCGCCATGCTCATCCAAGCCAAATGATGAACTCTGAGGGTAACGCCCAGCGCAGCCTGCCAATCTCCACCAAGCTTGTGCCTTCTGAAATCAAGATCCCAATTCGTAGCACCGTAGAGCTCTGACATAACGCCTTCACGACCATATTGATGTGCTGCACTCTGCGCCTGTTTAGCAGTGGAATAAACCCGATCGTCGCATAATACATCAATCCCCGGGAGTCCGAAGCTCCGGTAAAAACGCATCGCCTCACCGAGTTCAGCTGTCTGGGCATGCAGAGTATCCTCACTCTTCATATGCCCAGTCATGGTGATCCCATGCTCTTTACACCATTCCCCTATGGTATCGGCAAAGGCAGTTACAAACATTTCCGCTACAAGATCGCGGTACCGGTATTTCGCCGTTGATCCTTTACCATCCGGAAGCTCCCATACCAATTGCGGGAATATATCATTGAAGAAGTCATCTCCGTACCGCTCCATATACAGCTCGGAAAGTTTATCGGTAAATGGGAATGTAACACCTTCTTTTCCATCTGCAAACCCTAAAAAAGTATTCGCTGTAAGCTGAGCCTCATCCGTAAAAATAGACGGAACGACACTGCCGAATTCTTCTCCGATTTCCCTATAGTACAATTCATGGGTCGTTTCAATAAAACGCTTGATCGCTTCCGGATTCATTACATCCACATAGGATTCGTAGTTAAACCATGGAAGCTTCGGCCTGAATTCCAAATATAAATCCCATACATTCTCGCCTTCCTCGCCTTTCCCCAGAATCCGCCAGGATGTTAAATATCCGTCTTCCAGCGTGATATCGTAGCTTAATATCAGCGTCCTCTCATTCGAAGACCGTTCGGGATCATAGACTCTGGTATCTCCGGAACGCGGCTTTAATACCAAGTGTCTACCGCGAAAGCTTTCCTCTTTCGTCACCATTCCTCCCGCAAATCCGGAAGGCCAGCGATCCTCGTCATATAAATAGACAAGCAGATTCTCTTGCTTTGCTTTTTCGATACTGGCTTTAACAGCGTCCATAAATTGTTCGCCGAGATACGGCGTATCAAGCCCGGTTCTCGCATGAATATGGAAACCACCCATGCCCATTTCTTTAAAATACTCCACCTGCTTTACAATCTGTTCTTTATCCAGCTCACAGTTCCACGACCAGAACGGTGCACCGCGGAATTTGGCAGGGGGATCCTGAAACAATGCGTCAACCTCATATTTTTGATGTCCCATATATGTCCTCCGAGTGTTTTATTCATGACGAATCACACACCGAACTGATCCGCCAGTCTCTTCGCCAGTTCGTCATCTGACAGTGGATTGCGGTGAGTGTTTTCCAAATATATATATTTTTCAGTTTCAGGCATAAGAAATTGCTTATACCAAAGGAAGAAATCGGGACTGTCTCCATGCATGCGAAGCCAGCGACGGAGTGTATCCATGTTTTGCACCGTACTCGTAATATTCGTCAGCCAGTCTGCTCGGAAGAAATCAGCCCATTTTCCGTGCTCGGCTGCCTGCAGCGCGACAAGCCCCTCTTGATACTTCCATATCGCCTGGGAGGCATAAACGAATGCTAAAGGGCAGTTTCCTTCGCGGTATGCTGCGAACGATTGCCCCAATTTATCGAAGCCTCCGCAGCCAGACAAGTGCAACTCTACATGCAGCTGCAAATGATCCTTCAACCGGAGGCGTTCCGGCTCCGCAAGCCTCGGAATAAGTCTTTCGATTCGTTCCCGCAACTCGAGCCAGCCTGAAAAGGCATCGGCGCACTTCCGGCGAAACCATTCGACTTGCTCCGGAAAATCAACCTCCCCCGTTGCCCAATATAATTGTTCAAGCGGATAGTCAGATTTCCCCTGAAGCCAGTGTCCGACGATTTTGCGCGCTGGATGGTGATAGAACTCGTCTCCCGCCCGGTCGTCCTCATTCGGACCATACGTTACCGTATTGCGAGCGTAGTCGCGGTACAAGTCGGCAATTTCAACCCTGCCTGAGGAGTACATTCGGCTAACAAACGAATGAAGATGTACTTCCGCATCCGCCTCACCCCGCATCCATAGTTCGCTTACCAAATCCAGCGTATAGATGTGAGGCCGGATATTGCCGCTGTTGACGAGAAGGTAATCTTTGGCGCCGGCCTGGAATGCCCTCTCCAACTCATCTCTGATGAAGCTTGTCGGAGACGGGAACAAAGCCAAATGATTAGAAGCCTGCAGATCGTGAAACGTTACGTGGTAATAAATGCCGTGCTTGCCATTGTCATGCGTGCCTGGCAATGAAGGAATGCGATTATTCTCGTTGTTGTTTCGTCGGGAAACCATCTTTCCGTAGCCGTTGTCCGCCCAGATCTTAATAATATCTTCCGGAATACTTACATGACCCGCTTTATACAACTCCGCGATCTCTCCGTACAACGCGACGCTGCACTGAGGATTTGATACCTTACTCCGCACCATATCATATTGCCTGCGAACGACACGACTGATCATTTCACCACGTTTTTCCGGTGTGTCGAACGCAGGATCCTGTGCCCAGAAAGGCTGGTCTCCTTGTCCTCGGAAAGATAACACCCAAACAATGTTACGGTCTTTCTGCTGCTCGATCGCTTCCTCCCATAACGTCTCGAACAGCTCCGGGTTTTCTCGATAGCTTGCTTTTTTTCCGGGATAGGCCCGCAGGAACATCTCCGCGCCAAGCGGCTCGGCGTGATGGTGCGTTACCCATAACCCCATCTCCGCTGCCAGATCTGCGTGAATGCCATGCTTCGGCAGATCAGTGCCGGGGATAACCATATTCCCGCCGCAGCGCAGTAGAGCTTCGAAAACCGGCATCCATACCTCGCGGGTCGGAGGATACACCTCCTTCCATCCGATCAGACAAACCTCATCGTTAACGAACCAGCCGCGGAACCGAACATACGGCTCAGGAGAATCATAATCATCAGCAGGCAGCTCAATCCGACTATGCCTCTCAGGGGGAAGATCCGCCCAGAACCAGAAAGGATCGACGCCAAGATGCTTTCGGCTATATTCGAGCATACCGAACACAAGCCCAAGATCGTCGCCCGCGGCAATGTGAAGTTCTGTGCTCCCGTCGTTCTGTACAAAGCGGAAGCAGTACGCCTCCGGCCACGCCGGACAGCGGTCTTCTGGTACTGAGTAACGGATTACGACGTTTGCTATCTCGGCTTTTCCCGAGACGAGGGTCGAAGTTGCGCCGAGAACCTGTTTATGGTCTCGCTCTACCATTTCCCAAGCATGACGGACGGGCGAAGTCATATCCTCCGGAATGCGGTACCTTGTATTCCGTTCAATGATAAATGCCAAAGTTCTCCTCCTCCTCTTGTATAACCGTCATCCCTTAACTGACCCTACTAACATCCCCTTGTTGAAATACTTCTGAAGAAACGGATAGATGATAAGCAGCGGTAATGCCGTAATCAGAATCGCTGCCATTCGGGCTGCTGGAGTGTAAGAATATATCATTTCATTTAACTGACCTATTTTATCGTCATTGAGGATCAGCATTTGTCTTAAGAACACTTGAAGCGGCCACTTTGAATCGTTATTAAGATAGATGACGGCCGAAAAATAGGTATTCCAGTTCCCCACCAAATAAAACAAGGTAAACGTAGCGATTGCCGGCTTTGCCAAAGGCAGGATAATCCTTGCTAACATCCTCCACTCCCCGCAGCCGTCTATCCTTGCCGATTCCTTAAGTTCATAAGGAAGGGCAGCGAAGAAGCTGCGCATGACGATCACGTTAAAAGGGGCGATCGCCACCGGGAGCCAAAGCGCCCAATACGTGTCAATGAGACCAAGTGCGTCCACTACCAAATATGAGGGGATCAGGCCGCCGGAGAATAGCATCGTAAACAAGATCAAAAAGTTTACAACGGACCGGCCTTTGATCCATGATTCCGATAAACCGTATGCCATCAAAGAGGTAAGTGTTATATTTATAACCGTTCCGACGGCGGTAATGATTACGGAACTCTTGAATGCGCTAATAAAGCCGGGATTGTGCAATAAGTATTGATACGCTTCCAATGTCCAAGAGCTTGGCAGAAGAAAGAAACCCCTCGTATAGTAATCTCGAACCGGAGCAAAAGAAGTCGTAATGACGTAAATCAGCGGAAACAATATCGAAATCGTGAAGACGATAAGAAATACGTATACAATACACGTAAAAATCAGGTCGCCCTTTGAGAGACGTTTCACCATCAATACACACCTTCCTCTCCGAAACGCTTCGCGATTCTATTGGCACCTAAGACCAGCACGAGCCCGACAAAGGATTTAAATAATCCGATAGCTGTAGAATAGCTGAAGTCGCCTAACACAAGACCTTGACGATACACGTACGTTTCGAAAACGTCCGATACTTGAATGTTTAATGGATTCTGCAATAAGAAAATATGTTCGAAGCCGACATCGATAAAATTGCCTAGCCGCAGAATAAGCATAATCAGGATGACGCTTTTCAGCGATGGCACGGTAATATGCCAGATCTGGCGAAGCCTGCTTGCGCCGTCTACCGTCGCAGCCTCATACAAAGCCGGGTCGATAGAAGCGATTGACGCTAAATAAATAATCGCGCCCCAACCGGCCCCTTGCCAAATATTATGAAATAACCACACCCATCGAAAATATTGCGGGTCCGTCATCAAATTGACCCGGTCGAACCCCATAACTTCCAACAACATGTTTACGCCGCCATCCTGTGACCGAAAAAATAACATCGTGATTCCCACAATGACGACCCAGGATAAAAAATGCGGCGCATACAAAATGGTTTGCACGGCGTTTTTAAAAAATTTCTTTCTCACTTCATTGAGCAAAATGGCGATTAGAATCGGGAATGGAAAAGCAATTATAATATCCAGAAGATTTAAAAATAATGTGTTTTTTAATAATAGCAAGAAGTCGCTCTCTGAGAATAATCGAACGAAATGTTTGACTCCGATCCATTCGCTCTCCCAAACGCCTCGGAACGGTGTATAATCCTTGAATGCGATGAATAAACCGAACATCGGACCGTATCGAAAGATCAGGAAATACAGCAGCCCGGGTAAGATCATCAAATAAAACGGGTATGCGCGTTTCAGGTACTTTCCGTTCGTTTTCGTCGAAGGAATCGAAGGTACTCCTGCAGTTTTCGTATGTGTTGCGGTTTGATGCATAGTTTCTTACTCCCTCCTAGTCCGACGTAACACGATCGATAAGAGTAGGACAGGCCGCAAGAAAAGTTGCGGCCTGTCCAAACCGAAGCTCGTGTTAGTCGTTATTTCTGTGCCGCTTCGTTGATTTCGTTTATGATCTTTTCTCCGCCGTTTGCAAGCCAGTCATTGGAAGCCTCTTCGATGTATTCGATCGGCTCCTGGCCCACAATAATCTTATAAGTCGCTTCAAGGAATTTGTTATTCAAATCAGCACCTTTTGTCGTGTAAGTGTCTGAATAGAATTCGAGTCCCATAGCAGCATTCGGCCACGGATATTTCTCGGCGAGCGCCGTGTATTCCTCATGAAGTTTAATGTCTTCTTGGCTTGTCCAGGGATAGAGGTTAAAATCCGTACCCGGTCGAGCAAATAGAGAGCTGTTCAAGAACCGCGGCATCTCGGGCTCCCACCGTTCGGTGACCTCGTAATTACCTTCTGCGTTCTTCTTATAATGGATATCTTCGATACCATTCTTCATGACACTCGTACCTTCATCGGTGACCCACCAATCAAGAATTTGCAGTATCTGATCGATTTTCTCCTTACTTGCTTTCCCGTTGATAACCTGCTTGCTCATGCCAATCGGCACGTTCGTGTTTCCACGAAGCCCCGTTGGTCCAATAGGCGGAGCCATGGGAACAATAACTGGATTCGCTTCCGGAACAGCCTTTTTTATATCTGGTAAAACAACGTTGTAATTGTTTTTAAAAGTATACAGCCCCAGTTTGTTCGCTTTTATTAACTCTTCGATTTCAGTCGATTTGCGAAGCACAAAGTCTTGATCCAGTACACCTTCGCTGTAAGCCTTCTTCATGAAGGCCAGATAAGCTTTATACTCCTCAACCTGAGTCTGATGCGGGATTAGCTTTCCATCTTTCTCGATCCATTCATTTGCGATGCCGAATGCATTTCGTAGAGCATAGTTGTTGGCCGCAAAGCCGATTGTGTCGTTAAGACCATTTTTGTCAGGATCTTGCTTCGCGAATGCCTTCGCAATTTCATAAAATTTATCGACCGTAAACTCTTCGGCGGAAGGAAGTGTGATGCCGAGATTATCCAGCCAGTCCTGTCGAATTTGCACCGTATCCCTTACAGTCCAGCTAATATCAGGTAAAGCGAATAGTTTTCCACTCGGATTCAGTACCCTCATCGCTTCATGGTCGGCCGGATACACCGTTGTCAGGTTCGGGTATTTCGGCAGCAAATCTGTTAGCTCCACAAAGGCGCCTTCACGTTGCCATGCGAGATAAGTGGGTCCGTCTACTCGGTAAAAATCAGGCAAAGAGCCCGACGCTGCCATCACTTTCAGCTTCTCGTTGTATTCAGGCCCGTTAATAAGCAGCAACTCAATGTCAACGTTAAATTTTTCATTCAAATACTTAATGGTCGGGTGGTCTTCCGCCCATTTCGGTCCACCCCAGTACTGAGCGGCTATCGTGATCGGAATTATCTCTTCATTTTTTACGGCTTCCGATGTTGGCCCTTCACTCGGTGAACTTCCACCGTTGTTGCTATTGCCGGATGAACAACCTGCAATCAAACTAAGGGCCAGGAGGGATCCGGCAACCATCTTCAATAGCTTCATTTGAATAACACTCCCCTTGGTTATATGTCCTTTACAATGTTAAGTATATAGCCTCTCCCAGCCCTAAAAATTGTACAATCTCACGAAATGTTATACGATTTGATAAACGGAATTCTCACCGAAACGACTGTCCCTTGCTTTGGAAAGGAGTGAATGTCGACTCCATATCCTTTTCCGTAAAAAAGCACCAATCGATGGTGAACATTGGTGAGTCCCAGCGAATCGTATGATTTCATTCTCTGTTCCGCCTGATTCGTGATGGAAGCCAGACGTTCTTGGAGGTTGCGTAAAATGGCTACATCCATACCTAAACCGTTGTCCGCAATCTCGATCATCAGGTCATTACCATCAGGGTACGCACTGACCAGAACAGCGGCCTTTCCGTTACGGGGTTCAACTGCATATTTCACGGCATTTTCAACGATAGGCTGTAAGGATAGCTTAATTATGCGTGCGTCCAAATATTTTTCGTCCACGTACACTTTGCTTTCGAAATGCTTTGTAAACCGTATGTGGATAATCTCCAGGTACTTTTTAAGTTGCTCCAGTTCCTCTTTAAGACTGATCTCCTTCTGATCCAGTTTGGAGGTAAACCTGTACAAGTACGCTAAATTTTCAGCCATTTTTTCTATTTTAGGAACCCCTTCCAAAAAAGCGATGCTCTTGATGATATCCAAGGTATTGTACAAGAGATGAGGGTTGATTTGATTTTGCAGCGCCTGAATCGTTGCTTCTTTTTGGAGCAACTGCATCTGAACTTCTTTGAGCTCCATATTGTACACCGTATTGACGAGTTCGCTCAGCCTTTCCGCCATTCGATTGAAACTCACACTAAGCAGTTGTATTTCGTCGCGCCCTGGAGTAATGGGAGCCCGGACGGACAAATCACCAGTTTGCAGCTTTTCCATTGCTTTTTTCAGTTGCATCATAGGATGTGTAATACGATTTGCCGCGAAGGGTACAGCAATCATAATAAGCATAATGAGTAGCGCCATTACAACGACTGCGGAAATTTGAGCTATTTCCAGTCCTGTCGCCATCTCCTCCAGCGGCACAAGCGCTATCGTCTTCCATCCAGTTAGGTTCGAAATACTGTAAGAAACAAGATATTTTTCCCCTTCCCACTCCTGCAGGGAGTTCGATTCCCCAAGTTTAAGCCAAGATAGCTCCGTATCATCGATAGGAGAGGATAGCAAACTGGAATTAGGGTGATACACAATTTCCCCATCCGAAGATACCATAAAAATGTAACCGGTTTTGCCGATCCGCATGTTACCGATCATGTTCTTGATTTCTGTCAATCTCATCTGCAACACAAGACGTCCGGAAATCTTCGTATCATTCACATCAAAAATCGGGATAGAAGCTGATATAAGAGGCATACTACTCCCTTCCCTATACATGGTAGGCATTATTTCCAAACTTGTGCTCAATGGTAACTGATACCATGGTTGTCTTGCCAATTCGGTATCGGTGGTGGTGCCTGACGATTGTAGTACTCTGTGATCCTTTGACATGAGATACATATTATCAATTTCAGGATAATTAAACGCAATGTACTTGTTAAGAATTTCTCGGATCATTGCTTGCTTCTCCGGACCTATTGATAAACCGTCTCGGAGCCAATCCTGAATCAAGCTTGAATCCCCTTGCTGCATCAGTACGCTTGAATAGCTCAATACCCCTGCATTCATGGCGTAAGTGGATTTGGCGATCTGCTGAAAATAGATTTCCAATTGATGGTTGAGGCTTTCGGTCGTCGTTTCTGCGATGTTGTAAAAATCCTGCTGGGTCGTGCGACTATAGTAGAAGTGAGAGATGTAGTTCATGCATAGCACTGCAATCATTGCGATACTGATAAAACTCAAGATGATTTTTTGCCTTAAGGACAAGCGATAGAGTAACCTTTTCATGTTCATATCCCCAGACTCTTCCGATATTCATTGGGAGACATCCCAGTATAATTTTTGAAAACTCGTATGAAATATGACTGGCTCGAGAACCCCACTTTTTCGGAAATCGAATATAATTTATCGTTAGAGTTTCGAAGCAACTCCTTCGCTTTCTCCACCCGTACTTGGTTGATATAACTAATAAGCGATTCCCCAGTATACCTCTTAAAGAGGGAACCGAAATGAGAGATGCTTAAATCCGTATACTCCGCCATTTGCGTCAGTGTGAGGTCATCCTGATAATGGGTATGAATAAAATCACAAGCGGATTTAATGATTTGTTTGAATTCCTTTTTATTACGTTCCGGATTAAGAAACCAAGATTCAGCCAATTTGCCTAAATGCGCCCGGATCTCTTGATCCGGAATTCCATTGAATTGGGACATCGTTTTATGTTCGACTTCGATGCTGGCAAGCAAAGAGCCGATCTTGGATTCGATAATTCGAAGCAAGCTTAAATAAGCCCCGTAATTCAAGTGTTTGATAGTTTTTATATCATCAACAAGCTTGTATATACTTTTTATGCCCCCTGAGGGATCGACATCATTGATGGTATCGAAGTAAGTTTGGATTCGAATTAAATAATGGTTCATTTTCTCAATTTCAGTCAATTTCCCCATTGCTTCCAACAAAGCATCCCGCAGATCTTCCCGATTGACAGGCTTAAGAAGATACCTGTTGACACCGTAACTAATTGCTTTTTGCGCATATTGAAAATTTTCATATCCACTGATGATAATAACGGCCATGGGAATTTTGTTCTCCGAAATGTTTCGAACCAGTTCCAGTCCATCCATTTCCGGCATCATAATGTCTGTAATTAATACAGTAGGCCACATTTGCTGAATCATGTGCCATGCCTCTACGCCGTTTGTGACGTCCCCCACTACTTTAATGTCATGGCCTATACTCTCCACCATTTCAACAATAGCCGCTCTAATCCATGGCTCGTCCTCTGCCACCAATACTTTTAACATACGAACCTCCATAGCTTTTTTTAAAGTAACAATAGCTTATTTGGTTCCTTGTTGGAAGGAAGAAATATTACAAGTTACTACACAGCGATTCCCTTTAAGCTTAAACGTCAAACAGCCCCCACCTTGTTTTTTCAAGATGAGGGCTGTGTGACGCTTACACATCCCCTTATTACGTGCTACATTAATCGATAGTAATGACAAGCTCCGCAGGATACATTCCTTCAGCAAAACCTGACAACACAACGCGCCCTCGTTCTCCCGTGAATCTTATGACTGTACTTACACATCCTCGGTACATATGCATCCAATTCCGATCGTAGGGCTCGCTGGAACAAAGATCTCCATTATCGATAGCTATGATCTCCGCTGGTCCGGTAACCTGAAAAGTTACCTTTGCGCTTTCACGGAATACAGGGGTTCCTTCCTTGTCAAATGCCCGGACAGTGAATAACTTCTGATAACCTTCCACGGCTTCCAATCTGATTTCTTCTAGATCAAAACTCAGTCTCGAAGCAGGCTCTGCCGTTCTCAATGTATACTGACAGACTTCCTGCTTGTCTATGAACCCTCTCACCGTTATGGTTCCGGGCAGATAAGGCAGATAGCCGGTGACTATTCTGTTCGGATAGGAAGATGGTTGCTTCACATAGAACTGCTTGCCGTTCAGTTCCAGCGTTACTTCTTCGCAATTTGTGGCGATCATATACGGAATAACCGTCTTATTGAACTGCGGGAAGTTCCAATGGCTTGCGTATCTTGGCACGTCCCAGTGTTCCTTCACTCCTTCGTCCTGCAAGGAATAGTCTATCACGGACATATAGACCATCGGCTTCTCCGACCAATAACTTTCATACAAATAGGAAAGCGGCTTACGCTCGTTGTTGGTATAGAACAAGGAACCCGCCCAGCCTTTTGCAGGATACCCCATGGATTCTCCCAAATAATCGATGCCTGTCCATAGCATGCCGCCGATCACATAATCGTGTTTCTCAACATCGATCCAAGGCACATCTTCGCTAAAATTTTGCATTTGATCAGGATCGCCTCTGAAATATTGGTATGTCTCCGTTCCTAAAATTAATTTGTCGGGAATAGCCTCATGTATGGCAGGGTACCATTGCTCCTGATAATTACAGCTGATAACGTCTACAATCTCGCCAATTCTCCGAATGCGTTCGACCCTATCAGCCTGGTCGTAGATTTCCGTATCACTTTCCGTATCAACAAACTGTTGAATATCTTCCACCTTCGATAGATCAACATTGTTCTCGTATTTAAAGTGCGGGTTCATGGCATAAGTGACCGGTCTCGTATCGTCGAGCGTAAGCAGGTGGTCCTTCAGCATTTGAAGAATCTTCAGCATGGAAAACTGCCCTTGATTTTCAACCTCATTCCCGACCCCCCATATAAAAATACACGGGTGGTTCCGATCCCTCCGGACCATACATTCCAGGTCTCGCTGCCACTCCGTCTCGAAATATCTTCGGTACGAGCCGCCCGTCCATTTGTCGAACGGCTCCTCATAGACAAGCAGTCCCAGCTCGTCGCACAGATCGAGAAGTTCTGCTGCTGGCATATGGTGAGCGGTGCGAATAGCATTACAGCCCATTGCTTTGAATTCGATTAGTCTATCTTTCCAAATTTCAGGAGTGGCGGCCACGCCGACGCAGCCTGCATCCTGATGAACGCAGAACCCCTTTATCTTTGTTACTAGGCCATTAATTAACATTCCTTTGCCAGCAACCATTTCAATTGTTCTAACACCAATTCGCAGTTGATAAATGTCCGCGATCTGATTACCTTCCATAAGCGTTAATTCCACATGATATAGATTCGGCTGATCCGGGCTCCACAGCTTGACTTGCGGGATTTCGATATGGATCGTTCCGTTGTCAGACTCGCCGGTCACCGATATGTTGTCATACGTGACACAGGCCTTAACCAAGGAAGTAGCGCCCGTCTGGATCGTTAATATACCCTTATCCCCACTAACAGTTGTTTTCACAAATATATTTTCCGGCTGGAGATGGTTCTCTCTTAATTCAAGCAACTTGACGGTGCGATAAATCCCCGCACCCGAATACCATCTGTCGGCCGGGAAGGATGTATTATCAACCTTGACCAGGATGAGGTTATCCCCTTCCTTAATGTATTTCGTAATATCAAGTGTAAATCTGGAATAGCCGTATTTTTGTCCACCGGCCTCTGTGCCGTTCACCCATACCGTGCTGTTCTCATAAACGCCATCGAATTGCAGATGGTAGACAAAGCTTTCCTTTATCTCTTTGATGACTAAATGCCTTCGATACCAGCCAATTCCCCATCTGTCTCTGAATCCCTGATCCTTCGCTTGTCTCATGTTTCGATTAATTGGAGCCGTAATTGCCCAATCATGTGGCAAATGAACGGGTTCGAAGTGATGATCCTCAGGTTCTCTTAAGGTAAATTCCCAACCATCCATGATTTTTGTTTCTACACGACACATACGATTAACATCCTTTCGTTTCATTTAGTTGAGATTCGCTTGCACATTCTATACCTTTGTTATATTTTTATTTTAAGACTCTATAAAATGGCTAACAATCTAATGATATTAAGAAGAATAGGAATATATTAAGGTGATTAAATTATGAAAAGATACATTCCCATCATTACGGAATCGGATAGGGAGTTACCTTATTATCTTGTGCAGGCAGGGCGAAATTGGAATCAAGAGCATGTCGTCCGTCCGAACGGCTATCTATACCAGTGGATTCAAGTCGTAGAAGGCGAAGGCGAGCTGCGGGTGGAAGGAAAGACGTTTCGAGTAAAAGAAGGGATGGCCATGCTTCTGCTCAAGGGTATTGCCCATGAATATTACGCCGTAAGCCCCTCGTGGATCGTGGATTGGGTCGTCTTTGACGGTCATCAGGTGGAAGCGTTCTTGAAGCGTACAGCCGGGATCTCGTCATCTGGAGTTTTATTCATATCAAGGCCCGAAGTGTTCTCGGCCAAAATTCAATCAATACTGGATATCGAGCAGCGGGATGCCCCCTTAATGGGCGTACAGTGCTCAAACATCATTTATGCAGTGCTTACGTATATTTTGCAATATACTTCCACGCAGCCAAACAATAGTGCTTCGAATCTGAATATTAGGCTGAAACCGCTATTCCATTACATTGAACAGAACATTGCCCAGCCTCTGACTTTAGAAGACATGGCCGCAATCACGGATTATACGCCCCAGCACTTATGCACAGTGTTCAAGAAAACGACAGGCATTCGAATTTTCCAGTATATTAATTCCGTTCGAATCAAGAAAAGCAAGGAGCTACTATTGCAGCATCCTCACATGCAAGTGAAAGAAATTGCATCGCTAACGGGATTTGAAGATGTCAACTATTTCTGTTCCGTCTTCAAGAAGCATGAACAATTAAGTCCTAGCCAATTCAGAAAAATTCATTATTGATCGTACCGTTAATGCCTCACCATAGATTCATTGTCTCGGTGAAGGCAGCGGACTACTAATCAAAAAAACCAGTTGGATTAATCCAACTGGGACGGTGTCCACTTAAAGCGTCATGGTGCGGAATTTTATGCGGGGCTGCTGGTGAAAGCGATCTAATTACATCTGCTTGGACAAGCGTAAACGGCTGCAGCCGTCCTTTAGCGGCAAAAGCTCGTTTCGCGGAGATATATAAGCACATTTATAAGTCAAAACTTATAAATTCTTATATATAAATAAAGGATCAGTTAAAAACGACAATTACTCGTTTTTAACTGATCCTTATTGCGCTGCGGGAATGTCACCACATAAGCGAAACGATTACTCAGCTTTAATTTGAGCCCGATTCAAACATTAAGAATGGCCGATGAGCATTGATTTGAGCGGCACCATCGAATCTTCAGGGACATAATACTTAAATTTATTGTCGCTAATTTGTCCCAACAGTTGACTGCGGATCGGATCAGCGTCCTTCAAGAGAACCTCGTCTGCCTGATGGTAATCGATTGGACGCATCCAGATCGGGCTGTAGCCTAGAAACAGCTGTCTTCTTGTGAACTCGGAATGATTTGTTGAGCCGGCATGCCACAGATTTTGCGCAAAAATAAACACGTCCCCCGGCTTTCCGCATACCTGTATCTCCCCATCCAATTGCTGGCTTACATCCTTATGGTTCGGATTGTATGGCTGCTTATGGCTGCCCGGAATCACCTTTGTATTGCCTCTATTTGGCTGCGACATATCGCTTAAAATATAACAGACCTTAATATAATAGGTAGCCGTTAAGCCTGCTATGACCGGAAACTGCGGATGAGGGCCGTCTTGATGCCAATCGATGAAGCTGTGCGTAGCTGTTTTCACATCGTTTGGATTAGGCTTCCTCACCGTCAGATGGGAGATATGCAGCTGAATATTATGGCCAAGCAAATTAACGATTAACGGTAGGATGGTGGCATGGTCGATCAACGAAGCGATCTCAGCATGCCGAGAAACGCTATTATAAATATTGTGAGCAAGCGATTCTTGCTCCTCTGCGAGAACTTCATCGATCGCTGCATTCAAACGGGTTACCTTATCCTGTGATAAAACATCCGGTATAATCAAGTACCCTTGCTCGTCAAATTGGTTCTTCAATTCAAGAATATTCAGCGAAGTCGTTTCCATAAGGCCTCTCCTCCTGCTTGCATACATGTAATTAGCCGCTTTTCTTTCACACTCCATTTGCAGCCTTCAATGCGTTAGCCTCCGTACCCTAGCGCCTTCAACTGCTCGTATGCGCTATCCAGGAACGCTTTATAATTCATGGATGTCTCAAGCGTCTTAATAAACGCATCGTATTCGCTTATTGGGCGTTTGTTATAAATAAATTTCGCGATCTCTTCCTCGATATACCGATCGGCGTCAGCCGAATTAAAGCCTTCGGGATTATCGGCAAATCCGTTGAGCGCTTTAATGCGAGGCTGATCGTTAGCAAATTTGATTGCATCAGACTGCAAGGTGAACTTTGCTTGCAAATATTCCATTTCAGGCCTTCCTGTGAATTGGTATAACCATGAATAACCGACGTCGCCTGCCTTATCCGTCATCTTTGGCTTTCCATTATCAATGGTGAAATGAGTGTCCTTCACCCCGAATTGAACGAGCATCGAGCCGCCTTCCGGGTTCGAGATATAGTTCAGCAGATCGAAGACGCGCTGCAGCTTCTCCGGGTCCTTCTCCAGTGCCTTCGGAATAGCAAATCGCCCCGGTGCTGCGCCAATATCCCACGAGCCGTCAAATTGTCCCCCTGGTCCGCTTGGCGCGGCCATTTGCAGCCACTCCGCATTCGGATTAACGGTCTTGATTTGCTCGACGAATTGCTCCTTCGTCATATTCGGCCAATCGATATAGACCATGCCAGCTTGCCCCTTAATGGCCTTCTCCTGATGCTGAAGCCCGCTGTTGGCTAGCAATTCGGGATCAACCGAGCCCGAAGCGATCATTTGCTGAATGAGCGTCAGTGCGTCTTTCATTGCCGGGTCGTACAGAGCATTAACAACTGCCCCGTCTTTCTCATAGAAATTTCCTGGCATACCGACACCGAACGCTCCGAATACCGGTGAAAATGCGAACAGCTTACCTCCAGTCAAACCAAACGTGTCCGGTTTGCCGTTGCCATCGGGATCCTGAGTGGTGAAGGCCTCCGCTACGTCCTTCAATTGTTCAATCGTTGTCGGAACCTGCAGCTTCAGCTTATCCAGCCAATCCTTGCGAATCCACAACGTGTTATAAGGGATTTGCGGGGATTTGGAGATACCGTAAACTTTCCCGTCTACCATGCCTTTCTTGACGCTATCTTCACCGATGTAGTCGACCGTCTGCTGTAATTTATCCATGTATGGGGTTATATCTAGCAATAGTCCTTGTTTGGAAAATTGAATGAGCTGCTGCCGGCTCACCATGAACAGGTCAGGGAAATTACCGGAGGACATGCGAACATTCAATTGGTTTACGTAATCATCATTCGAAGGATAGACCGTCAGATTCAGGTCGATGTTCAGCGCCTTATCCAGCTCCTTCTTAATGATATCCTTGTCCGGCGTAGGCAGGTTATTGCCGCTCTCGATAATTTCCAGCTTAATCGGTTTGTCGCTTTCCCCGTTGCTTGGCTTAGCGGTAGAGGCTTTACTAGGCGTATCGCCTTCTTTTGTATTTCCGTCTTTGGTTTCGCCGCTGCCTCCCGAACAACCCGCAAGCAAAGCACCTAACAATGAAATGGTCAGCAAGAATGAAAATACTTTTCTCATCTTCATATCCCCTTTCTGAAATCTATCTATTGAATAGGTCCGTATAGCTGGCCAGTTATCCATACGGCGACTAGGTCAACCTTTAATCGATCCGAGAAGCATTCCCTTCGTAAAGTGCTTCTGGAGGAAGGGATAGATCACGATAACGGGCAGACTCGCAATCATAACGGAAGCCATCTGCATCGTCTGGGTAGGCATGATGTTCTCCGCATTTTCAAGCGGCTGCTGGCTTTGCATCAAAATTTCTCTGACGATGACCTGCAGCGGGAACAGCGTCCGGTCTGTCACATAGAAGATCGCTTGGAAAAACTCATTCCAATGACCAACTAAATAAAACAATCCGACAGTAAGCAAGACCGGAATCGAGAGCGGCGTGACGATCTGGAGCAAAATCCGAAATTCCTTGGCGCCGTCCATCCTAGCAGATTCGAACAATTCCTCAGGAAGTCCCTCGAAGAAGCTCTTCATAATGAGCACGTTAAAGCTCCATACGGCGTTTGGCAAAATCATCGCCCAGATCGTGTCAAGCAGCCCCATCGATTTGACGACCAGGTAGGTCGGAATAAGTCCTCCGCTGAACAATAAAGTAAACACAATCATCAGGAGAAAGAACCTTCTTGCTGGCAGGTTTTTACGGCTGAGCGGATAAGCCATCAAGCCCGTCAATATGAGATTGACTGCCGTCCCTATAACCGTAATGAGGACCGTTATTTGAAACGCTTTCGGTATATTTGACTCTGTTAACAGCGTGCGGTAAGCAGAGAACGTGATCTCGCTCGGGAACAAAATAAATCCGCCGTTTCGCAATACTTCCCCGAATGGAGTGATGGATACCGATACGACATAAAGCATCGGTAGAATGGCGGCAAGACCGCACAGCCCTAGAATAACATATACGACGCCATTAAATATTTTATCGTCCAAGCTTTTTACCATATTCCCTCACCCCACTTTTTCGCCAGCCGGTTAGCTCCTAGCACTAATATCAGCCCAATGAGTGACTTGAATAATCCGACTGCTGAAGCTAAGCTGAAGTTCAATTGCTGCAAGCCTGTTCGGTATACCCAAGTATCCAAAATGTCGGCAACCGGATACACCTGAATATTGTACAGGATATAGATTTGGTCAAACCCGGCATCCAGCAGATGGCCCAGCTTCAGAATGAAGAGGAGGACAATGATGCTTTGAATTCCTGGAAGCGATATATGCCAAATCATCCGCAGCCGGCTCGCGCCATCTACTTTTGCCGCCTCATAGAGAGTAGGATCGATTCCTGCCATTGCTGCCAAGTAGATGATCGCTCCCCAGCCAAGATTTTGCCACACCTCGGAACCGACCAGAATGCTGCGGAAATAGTCCGTTGAGGTCAAGAATGGGATGGACTGGCCGCCCGCCTCCACAATCCATCGATTCACCAGTCCCCCGTTCTGGGAGAACAAGGTCAGCAGGATGCCGAAAATAATAACCCACGATAAGAAATGCGGCAAATAAGTCAGTGTTTGGACAATATTTTTCAACCAACGAACGCGGCATTCATTCAGCAGCAGCGCAAGTATGATCGGGGGGAATGTGCCAAAGATTAGCTTGTAACAGCTAATTAACAACGTATTCGTCAAGAGCTGGCTGAAATAGGGGGATTGATAAAAATCTCTAAAATGCTTATACCACGGGTCTACCCAGGCGCTCCCGGTTATGCCGTCCATGATGGCAAAGTTTTTAAAGGCAATAATGACCCCGTACATCGGAAAATATCGGAAAATAATAAAATAGATCACACCCGGGAGCAGCATGATGTAAAATGCCCGGAAACGCCAGATCGTTCTTAAAACCGACTGCAGCTTCGTTTGCGGAGTAGGCTGCATTCGAGAGGCTGGTATGTAGCTTTGATCGGCTTCCATGTAAGCCCTCCTTTTATGATTGCGCTTTCAAAGTATGTCTTAAGTATAAGTTGTACCTCCGATTGCCGATATACACAAAAACGTAAAAAGTGTATGGATTTAAGAGAAAAGGAACGTATGTAATTGCGGCTCTAAATGTGCCAAACAAACCAAGAGGCCATCCCGCAGGACAGCCTCGAACTCTGATAGAACGCTTAGCTCAAAACACCTAAACGCTCATCGTTTTCGGTAAGAACGGGGATGTCCACCCGGATAACGGTTCCGACGCCGCTGGCACTTCCTATTCGCAAGCCATAGGGCATGCCATAATGAATACGGATTCGATCATGCACATTGCGTAAGCCAATTCCGGTAAAACGGTATTTCGAGCGCTCCTGCCCGAAATGGTCATGCAGCGCTTTGCGAGCTTCGGCTTTTGAAATGCCTACGCCGTTATCACGAACATAAAGCCTAATCATGCCCCGCTCCAACCTCCCTTTAATGGTAATAAGACCTCCGCTACGCGGTGAAATGCCATGAAACAAGGCATTTTCTACAAGCGGCTGCAGGGTTAGCTTAAGAATCCGGTTTTGCAGCAGACTGGGGTCGATATCCAAACGGTACTTGTATTGTTTGCCGTAACGCACCTGTTGAATGTGCATATACATTCGCAGCCCTTCCAGTTCCTCTTCGATTGAGACGTATTCCGATTGTTTATCGAAGCTGAAGGCTAACAGCTTAACCAAGGATCGAATGGTATCGCGCACCTCGTCAATCCTCTGCTGCTTGGCAAGGCTGCTTATACAGGCTAGCGTGTTATATAGAAAATGAGGCGCAATCTGGCTCCGCAGCATTTTTAGCTCATATTCCTTTTTTTGCTCCTCCGCCGACTTCGTTTTTTGCAGCAACGTTTGAATTCGCTCCAGCATGTCATTATAGCTTTGTGTCAGCCGGCCGATCTCATCCTTTCTTGTGACCGGCAGCTTCGCGACAATCTGCACATCGTTTAACCGGTCCATCTTTTCCACGAACCGGCGAATAGGCTTCGTGAAGGATCGGCTCATCAGGTAGGCGCTTATCAACAGAATGATCATCCACACGATGCTGGCCGTTCGGTAATTATAATTTAACTGCTGCAGGTCTTGGTAGAAATAGTCTTCCTCAATAAATGCCGCTAAGGACCAGCCCAGCCGGTTTTTCGTCGACTTCACGGCAACAAGCGGTTTCAAACCATTTCCTTCGATCTGGCTAACGCCGACTTTAAGGGAAACAAGCTGCTCCCGAAAGCTATCCTCCAGTACAGGCGGATACACCGCAGCCTGAAAAGGAAGCATTTTATCGCGAGAATCAAGCCGGTTAATAATATTCCCGTCTTTCGTTACTAAAGCATACGATTGGTAAATCATCGGAGCGATTCGCTCCGTAAGCAAATCCAGATTCACCTCTGCAACGACAACACCCTTCACTTGTCTGTGCAAATCGGTAACCGGCAAAACATAGGCCAGCGTGTGACCAGACATCGGGGAGGAATAGGGCTCGCTTACATTGATTGCCCCATAATTCTGAAGCGCCAGCTCATACAGCTCCGGCAGCTTTGGATTGCCGATGATATCATAATTGACTTGCGAGTTCGCGTAGACCTTCCCATCGGTTCGAACCAAATACAGCGTCTTGGCTATCGAATTGTTATTATCGGCGAATTTGCGCAGCGTATCGTCCGCAATCGCCTCATTTCCTTCCTCGAACAGATCGTAACGGGTAGAGAGCAGCAGGAGCATGTTCTCGACATTGTCGAGACTGGCATCAATATATTGATTTGTCCGGCCTACAAGCAGCTCGGCATCGCGTATGACTTGATTTTTCAATAGACTTTCTGCCTCGCTCAGATTGCGATAGGCAAGCACCATCACGAGCAGAAGCGTCACGATGAATAAATAGATGAACTGCTTGGTAGCAAGACCTAGACTGCTATACCAATTGACCAACTTAGACATATGCTCCATACCCCCGTATCCGATCCCGCAATTGTTTAAGGATTCCGTTTGTAATCCGTCGGAGACACCCCTGTCCAATTACGAAACGTAACGGTAAAATAACGATAGCTCGGAATTCCGACTTCTTCCGCGATCTCGTACACCTTTTTATTGGTTCGCTTCAACAGCTCGACCGCCTTCTCCATTCGAAGACGGGTAATATATTGATTAACCGTGTCGCCGGTCTGTTCACGAAATAACCGACTGACATAATGCGGGCTTAAGCCGACCTGCTCAGCAAGGATCGGCAGCGAAATGGGCTGCTGCATGTTCGCTTGAATCCACTGGATCGCGGAGCGTATTTCGATGCGCGAGCGCGATCCCCCGCTCTCGATTTCGTTGATATTATGGATGAGGCAAGCGATCATTTGCCCCAAGGTTTGCGCTCCCATCAATTGCGTAATGCCCCGGCCATCAAGCTCAGCACCCTCATGGACCTTCAGCCATTCCATCTGCCAATTCAGCATGCGCTGCTTGAGCTGCTGAGGCCGAATGCGTATCGCTGAACACCATTCGGGTAAATCCCCTTGTATGCAATTTTTTAGGTATGCAGAGGACCTGCTAGCCATTCTTAACATCTCATTCAGTTCCTTCGCATGCTTATCCGTCATCTCGCTCAAAGGAAGTGGCCTGCCGATCCGTACGCTGCTCCCAGACGAGCCATCATAAAAAAGCGCGTCTTTCCATTCAGTCGTATGAGCTAGCGAATACGCAAGCTCTTCCTTCCTTGTGATTGGTTCACTGATAATCGCATGCACCATCACCAGGTGTTCGGGCAGCTCTTCACACTCCTTCAAGCAGCATTCAAGAGCTTGTACGACCCCGCTAAGCGTTGCAACTGCTTGCGCTTCGGATTGCTGTTGTGCCAGTAGGACGAAATACTCATTCTCACCTGTAGTCAGCCAAGTCAGCCAATTTGGATCAGATCTTTCTCTATCTTTCAATGTCTGTTGGATTCGCTGCCTCGCGGGAATGTAAGAGGCATTCGGCGCATCCAGAATCAAACGCGCCAATCTATAGGTCCCCGCTCCATCCAGCTCGATAGGTTTCCAATCGTCGCTATTAAGCGCATGACCGCGCAGCAGCTTCCCGAACGCTGCCGCTTGCAGCAGCCGCCGTTCAGATCTTTCATTATCAAGGGAACGGCGCTCCTTGATGATCGCTTCTCTTACTTTGATCATCGCTTGCTTCATTTCCTCTTCTTCCATCGATACCTTTAATAAATATTCAAGCGCTCCGAGCCGGAGCGCCTCCTGAACATAATGGAAATCGCTGTGACAAGTCAGCAAAATAATTTGAATGGCAGGATATCTTTTCCTAAGCTCCCTAATGAGCGTAATTCCGTCCATAATCGGCATCGTGATATCTGTAACCACGACATCCGGCATGCAGACCCCGCACGCTTGCAGCGCTTCCTCGCCATTCCCGGCCTCGCCGATTAAGACGGCGCCGCAGTCCTCCCATGGGAATAGGCGAAGCTCCTGCCTCAGCGGAACCTCGTCATCGACAATTAGAACGTTCAACGGTTTCTCAGCCATGATACCTTCTCCCTTCCTTTCGCCTAACCTATACCAGTCTATGCTGTAAGCGATTCCAATAGTAATAGATTAGGATAAACCATAGACTCTGATCTCGCAAACCTCCGCACGGGGACATCCATTCGTTGCCTCTATGCATAGTTTTATTTGGTTAGTAATAATCGCTTCTGGGAGGTGATGCACTTTTTTTCGTTTGTGATTATCCTGCTCCGTTATGATCGTAACCCATTCCCCAGCGATGTAAGCTTGAATGCGATAGCTTTGCACGACCTCGGGAATAACAGCAAATGGCGTTCGATGATGATGCAGGTTGATTAAATCTTCATTTACGTCATCGTTAAAGGTTAGATGAATTTCACCAATCTCCTGCTCGTTATCCCAAAATAATTGAATCCATTCCTGGGAATTTGCGGATAATGGGTTGGATGCCCACATATGCGGGCCAGCATAAGGACGTATATAGCCGTCGGTAACTTGACTCGCCGCATAGGATTCCGTATTTGGCGTTACCCGCAAGCATACCGGCCGACGATTCCATTTGCGCATGCTCCACTGCGCGACCGGCTGGTCGGGCTGATGATCCTCCAGCAATGCGGATACTACCGGCTTATCCCCCTTCTCAAAGCAAAGCACACCGGTTAACGGCTCATCCGATACGTGCAGCGTTATAGCCTCATTCGCTTTGACGATAACAAAAGCATTGCAGGCTGACTCCGGCTGCCAACCCAAATCCAGTTTAACCCACTGCTTGTTGCCCGCGGCAACGGACTTGGAAGCTGATTTCACCCATTGCTTAGGTACGTAATTCTCTCCCTTGCCCGTGTGCCATAGCTCCACCTCAAGCGTTGTGATCTGCTTTGCATCGACAAGCAGCTCAACCGATGACAGCATGGGATGAACCGGGAACAATATGCCGATATCGCGATCCAGTGAATGCACGATTGTGGCGTTTTCAATTGCAATTCGCTCCAGCGTGCTGGATGCGGAAATGCGGGCGGTTTTTGCCAGATCATCCGGATCATTGCCGGCCACACCAATGATTGATGCATCCTGCCTCAGCATAACCTGCTGCAATTCCTTCATATAATCGCGGTGAAGCACACGCGGCGTAATCCCTTTCTGTACGGAAAGCGCAGCGCCGCTGCCTGCCGCTTCCCCGATTACAGCACAGGTTGCCATCACTCTTGTCGTGCCGAAAGCAACATGTGTCGCGCTAATGTCCCGGCCAGCAAACAACATATTGCGAACATTACTTGAATACAAGCTTCTGAACGGGATGTGATAGACGCCGTCCGGGTATAGATGCTTCGAGCCGCTCTCTTCCGAGTACATGCCTTGCGGTGGATGAAGATCGATGGACCAGCCCCCGAAGGCAATACGGTCCTCGAATGGCTCCTGCGCCATAATATCGTTCTGGTTCAGCATATAATCCCCGAGAAAACGCCGATACTCCCGTTTGCCGGGAATGGATCCTACCCATTCCAACGTCATATTTTCCGCATCGAATTGGCCTGAATTTTTAATAAAGTTCCAAATCCCGTAAATAACCGACCACAGCTCGTCACGTATCCGTTCGTTGTCATGGACCGTATCCAACTCTCCGCCCCATTCAATCCACCAATAGTGACATCCAGAGTCTCCGCTGCGGATTACTCGCTTCATCGGAATCGTCGTTTGCGTTATATCCTTGGCAAAGCTTGGCGGAATATATTTGACCGGCCTGTCGGCCTCCTTCGTATAAAACAGCAGCGTGCTGCCAAGCGTAATGTCATCCGCCACCTCCGGTGCCCAATCCTCGTTGTACTCATCCTTGGCTTCGCGGCCGATTCTGTATTTCGCTCCGGCAAGGAAGCCAACAAGGCCATCGCCGGTACAATCGATATACATGCTGCTCTCGAAACGAATTTTACGCTCTGAGCCCATCATCCAGCCTGTTACGCTTTGAATGACCCGGTCATGCTCCGGTCCTTCCGCTTCCGCCTCATGCACATCCGTGTTAAGGAATAAGCGAATATTTTCTTCCGCGCGAACGGTCTCCAGAACAACAAGATCCCATAAATAAGGATTCCCTTCGGGGTTTCGGTATTGGTTCTCGACGAACATTTCACCCATGATGCCGGTTTCTCTTGCATAACGCTGCGTTCCATGCGCCGTTGCACCGCACACCCATACCCGGACCTCGCTGCTGGAATTGCCTCCGAGAACCGGTCTGTTATTAATTAAAGACACGGTCTGCCCAAGACGGGCAGCAGAGACGGCGGCGCAAACACCCGCAAGCCCTCCGCCAATTACGGTAATATCGGATTTTATATGTTCGATTTTCATCTGGCTAAACCTCCACTACATCGATTTGACTTCATCATAATATGGAGGCTAGTGATTTAACATGCACTACGCTATCATATACCCATATACTTTATTTCATCGTGGAGGTAGAGAAAAGTGACGCTACTCAGCTCCAGCCTTTATCCTATTCTTTCTCACCATATCTTTTGGGATAGCAAGTCCCAGTTTCAATTAAGCGTAGATACGTATGATCTATGGGTGCTGTTTGCCGTGGAGAGCGGGAGCTTCTCGTATCGAATAGGGGAAGTAGAGGGAACAGCTCGAATGGGAGATGTGGTCGTCTGTCCGCCGGGCTTTCGCTTTCATCGCAGCGTGATCCATGCGTTATCGTTTCATTTTATCGGATTTACCCTTGGCTTGGTTTCAAGCGACGCATTCGGCTTGAATGAACGTGAACAGGCAGTCCAGCAGCAGCTGTCCGAATCCGTATACAAGCTGATCATTCAGCACCGGAATCGTCTGGCCGACAACTTGAATAGCCTAAAGCAGCAATCCGGATACAATGAGGATCAGAATCTGTATTGGCAAAATCATATACTGAACGATATTTGGCAATTTTGCCGCCAGACGGAATCCTCCCCCATCAATCAGGAGGCTGAACTTGCTGATCCGCTTATTGAACAGGCCAAGGCCTTCATTCATCAGAATCGCTATCAGGATATTAGCATGCATAATCTTGCAGCTGAGCTCGGCATAAGTCCTGTACAGCTTAGCCGCAGGTTCCAGCGGAGCGTAGGCTTGGCGCCTTCTCACTACCTATCCACGCTTCGAATAGAAAAAGCCAAATTACTGCTGACCGAGACCCATTTGCCATTAGAGCAAATTGCCCAAGCATGCGGTTACAGCAACGGATTTTATTTAAGCCGAATATTTTCAAAAAAAGTGAAGGTCAGCCCCTCTGAATATCGTCGGATGAATCGGGTATAGCGTTAACACAGCGGAAAGAAGGAAGAAGCAGCCTCATCGATATATGGAGCAAGCTTCTCTGTATCAAATAACGCATTGCATTCCTTACATTTCCGCACTAGTATACGATTGATAAATAGCAGTTTAAAAACACCTTCTCCACAAACATGACACGTACCAGGACGTTCCACATTATTCCTCCTCATGCCATTGTAAACTTCCATATTCAGCATACTCTTGGCTTATACCTCTAATTGAAATAAAGATATTTTACATTACAGCCATTAGCTTAATAAAGAAAGGAGCAGCTGTCGTTGAACTGCTCCTTTCTTGTTCAATTATAGTTCCTCGTTACCGTAAAGACTGATCAACCTAAAGAGCTGGTTTAATCCGTTTTTGTACAACGAATAGGTTCTTCCGATTTGAAGTTTCATTTTCCACTTATGAAAGCAACTATTATTTCCCATTAATTGAACTTAATTAGGAGTCTTTTTTATTTTATGTTAGATCCGCATGCATACGCTTGAACTTAATAAATATGAAGACACCGGTCAATATAATGACAACACCTGACCAGAAGAACCACATTTGGACACCATATCTATCAACAATCGGTCCCGCTAGAATGAGTCCAATTGGCGAGGAAAGCAACATAACGCTTGTAACAAGTGAAATAACTCGTCCCAACACCGCAGGTTCATACGCTCTCTGAATCATCGCCATATAAGGGCCATTAAAAAAAGGAGCTGCCGATCCCATAAAGTGAACTGCAACCCGAAAGATAGACACTTTAGAAAAAGTGATCATCTTTCGGGTTTTGTCTAGTCAGGGTAATGATCAGAACTTCAATTTATGATTCTGTTCACCGCATAGATCTATCGACACCAGTGCACCTATACCCTCCTGTTCAAATTCGAGAGATACCTCATTATGTTGTAAATAATCCTTAGTTGTTTTATCAAGCATATTTTTATGTATTTGTTTAAAAAATGCTTTGAAAAACGTTCATACTCGACCTAAGCAGGGGGGAAATCCTGATCAAAGGTCTATTTTATGACAAAGCAACCTCCAGTATAGTTCATATGTACGATAACACTAGGAGGTTTTAACGCATGACAGAAGCCGTTTTGCAGCTTCGCAACGTGACCAAATCGATTGGCGGACGTAAGATCGTCGACAATCTTAGTTTCGATATACCCGCAGGCGAAGTATTCGGATTTCTCGGACCGAACGGTGCCGGCAAGACGACAACAATACGGATGATTGTTGGCTTGATATCGATGTCGAAGGGCGAGGCCCTAATTAAAGGCGTATCCGTCCGCGAGCACTTCGAGCTTGCCATGACGCATGTAGGAGCGATCGTCGAAAATCCGGAAATGTATAAATTTTTGACCGGTTATCAAAACCTTGTTCATTTTGCCCGTCGGCATAAAGGCATTACGAAGGAACGGATCAATGAGGTCGTTAAGCTTCTCGGACTTCAGAACCGTATTCACGAGAAGGTTAAGCGTTACTCTCTCGGCATGAGGCAGCGGCTTGGCGTTGCCCAAGCGATTCTGCATCGTCCATCGTTGCTCATCCTTGATGAGCCGACAAACGGGCTCGACCCTGCGGGCATTCGAGAACTGCGCGATTATTTGCGCAAGCTGACGAGAGAAGAAGGCATCTCCGTCATCGTCTCTTCCCATCTTCTGTCCGAAATGGAGCTTATGTGCGACCGGGTTGCGATAATACAAGCCGGCAAGCTCATCGATATTCGCTCGCTGCAGGAAACTCGCGATTCGATACAGTCGAAGATCGTTATCGAAGTCGGCGATTTACTTGCCGCTCGGCAGCTGCTATCCGCCATCTTCGATGCAACCCGCATTACGGTGAAAGGCAATCAGCTCGAAATTGCGGCTGACAAAGCTGCCATCCCCGATATTACAAGGCTGCTTGTAAGCTCGGAGATTGACGTGCTCGGCATTCAAGCGGCGCAGAAGTCGCTTGAAGAACAGTTCTTGGAAATTACCGGAGGTGAGATGGTTGTCTAGTCTGTCTAAACTAATTCGAAACGAAAATATGAAAATATATCGTCGTCCTCGTACATGGCTTATGATCGCCTTCCTCGTTTTAACAATCGCATTGATGAGCGGCATCATGAAGTGGGAATCAAGCCAAAATAATACGATCGACTGGCAAAACAACCTGACCGAACGGAATAGCAACATGCAGCAGGAGCTTCAAGAAAACAAAGAACTCTCGGAAGAGGACAAAACATACTTCGCTAACGAAATCAAGCTCAATGAATATTATTTGGAACAAAATATAAATCCTAACGAATTGTCATTGTGGAATTATGTAGATACATCATCATACTTAATTATTTTAGCGACGATTCTAACCGTCATTATCGCTGCCGATATGATTGCGGCCGAATTCACATGGGGCACGATCAAGCTGCTTCTTGTCGGTCCGGCTTCGCGCACGAAGATTATGATCAGCAAATACATCGCCACGCTTGGGTTCGCGCTTCTGCTGCTCATATTGACATTTGCGTCTGCTTACGCGGCCGGAGGTATTCTCGAAGGCTTCGAAGGAACAAGCCAAGCGAAAATATCGATTACCGATGGCGGTGTTATCCAAGAAAGTTCCTATTTCTTGAATTCGTTGGAGAAATACGGTTTCTCGATCGTATCAATGCTCATGTACGTAACGATGGCTTTCATGATTTCGTCCGCGTTCCGCAGCTCTTCGATGGCCATAGCCTTCTCGCTTCTGTTCATGCTGGTCGGCAATACGTTATCGGCGCTTCTCAGCGGCTATAGCTGGGTCAAGTATTTGCTCTTCTCCAACATCGACCTGACGCAATATATGCAAGGCGCGTCGCCGCTAAGACCGGAAATGACGTTGACGTTCTCGATTATGATACTTGTCGCCTACTACATCGTATTCCAATTCTTAGCTTGGCTACTGTTTACGAGACGCGACGTCGCCGCTTAAGGGCAATTCCAATACTAAGAACCTCGGGCACTGCTTGCAAGAAGCTGTGTCGAGGTTCTTCTGTTTTAATTCAACTAACGTGTCCCGTTAGCTTAATAATTACTTCATTGAAGCCACAATTTCGTCTTCTAGTTCGTAATTAAATTCATAATAGACGGCATTTACATAAGAACATACGTGCGATATGATAGGTTGGAATATTTGGTTATATTTAGTTAATCTTATTTGGGGAGGACGACGGCATGGACAAGAATTCTGTTTATAGAACAAACATGATAGGCGGTGGTGAGGTTAGTGCCATCTCGGTCGACATGGATAAGCGTAGTATTCATGAAACAAATAGCTTATTTTGGGATACAAAAGGAAATGATGTTTTAGGAGCAACCGCACTTCCTTTCTTTGGAGCATTTGTCTCGGAAGAAAAGTGCCAGCTTTTTGGCGATGTCTCGGGAAAAAAAATGCTAGAAATAGGCTGTGGAAGCGGTCAATCCTTGCAATATTTGGGGGAACGCAAAGCATCTGAACTATGGGGGATGGATTTATCGGAAAACCAAATCGAAAAGACAAAGCAGCATTTGACGGCGTGCGGTCTTTCAACGACATTAATCTGTTCTCCCATGGAAGAAGAATGTGGCATACCAGAGGATTATTTTGACTTTGTTTATTCGATTTATGCCATAGGCTGGACAACTGACCTTGAGGGTACTTTTCGCCGCATTGCTTCTTACCTAAAAAAAGACGGGGTATTTATTTTCAGCTGGTCTCACCCGATACACAAATGTGTTGCTGCAGAAAATGATAGGCTTGTTTTTAAAAAATGTTATTTCGATGAATCTTGGTATTCGGTTACTCTTGGCGAAAGTACGCTAACATTATCAGACCGAAAACTATCAACCTATGTGAATGCGTTGGCAAAAGAGGGTTTTGCGATTGAGCAAATGATTGAGGAATCTGATGAAGAAATTATGCAATCGAGTAACGGCGATTTTGCAAAAAAAGCAAAGATGCTTCCTGTAACCTTTGTAATCAAGGCACGAAAACTATAGAATACGATAGTGAAATAAAAGAAAAGTTCTATTCAAAGAAACCACTCCATTCTCAAGAGTGGCTTTGTCTTTATATATTGATGTATATTTTGTGGTAGATACATTACGGTGATCCGTATCATAAATATAAGGCGTTGTTACGCTAAACTGCCAGTTAGCTTAACGAAGAAAGGAGCAGCTGCCGCAGCAAACTGCTCCTTGGTTGTTGCTATCGTACCCGTTAGCGGATCAATTACATCTTCTTTGGTTCTTCCTTCGTGTTTTCCAGTTCAACAGACAGAAACCCTGACATTATCCCACCGTTTTTAGTGCTGAGGGCAACCCAGTGAGTGTCCGTTTCCCAAGGTTGCGTTCCATTTACAGCCTTTTGAGCACCAGGAGCTACCTCGAAGAACATTTTTTCCGTTCCCGTAATTGTGCCTTGAGTAACTCGGACCCTCAGGGTTTCAGATGATGTATTATGAACCCGAACTTTTACCCATCCGAAATGGGCTGGAATATTGAAATCTTTATTAAAACTAGACCCAGAAATTGGAAAATAAATAATTTCGTTATTATCCGCGATAAGTGCAGCGGATTCACCTGAAGGATGTAACTCAGGACCATCTTGAATAACATTTTTTTGGGTAACTATACTCGCGCAACCTGTGACAACAGTAATAAATGCTAGGAGTAAAACAACCATTCGAAATTTCATTTCATATTCCCCTTTTTTGAAGTCCACAATCTATATAGGGGTCACCTCACGAAACGGAATTAATCGTACGCTAAGCAATTATCCGCATGAACCGGGGGCTTTTATAGTAAGGGAACCCGGTTTTCTAATCGAAACTAGAGGAAAAATTGTTCAACTATCGTACCCGTTAGTCCAATCATTTGGAGTCTCATGGCATAGGGGTTAGTAAGTTATTCAACGTGCTCATCATCCAAAGATACATAATAACAGATACAATCGTACCTGAAAGGATCCCAATATATAGTTTACGGAGCTTCATTATTTTTTCAATCAATTTATAAAAGATCATAAAGAACATCATTGTGACCATGATAAAACCAATTAGAAATATTATGAGCATATTAGAGCACGTCCTAATCGCAATTAATTAATTGATTAATATAATACTTATTTATCTATACAAAGTTGCGCTATCCTGCCCGTTAGTTGAATTACCTGCTCATATTAAATGGGATTTCATTTTTATAAGCTGTTGTGAATTTATCAATTAGTTCTTTTTTTGCTTCTTCATTGTCAATTAGAATATCGCCATAAACTGGTACTAAGGTATTCCAATTCTCTTCCTTCAAATGTTTAGTTACAAATAGATATGACTGTCCTTCGTTAACTAATTGGTCATTTTCTATTAGAACTAATTCATCTCCTTGGTATCCACCTTGTTGATTTACGATTACTATTCCGTTAAATTTTCCTTTTACATTTTCATACACTTCCACCTTAAACTGAGTTTCAGGAAAACCATCCAATGATTTAGTTCCATTCTGTTTCATCACTTTTCCAATAAATACATTATCTGCCTATCCAACAAGCCTGGGTGTATCGGATATATCAAAAACGTAGCTAGATGCGATTGTTATTGTTTGTGTATTTTCCAACAAGCTTGTTTTATTGATTTTCGTGGTACTTGAAGAATTTAATGAACATGCGGTTAAAAGAAAGATAATTATAATTATCGAGTGAGATAATTTGCTTTTCATGCCCATCATTCCTTTCAGTGATTTCTATATCATCTTCTAAAACAATAGTATGCTTATAAATATCAATTTATTAAAAATACAGGTAATTCTACTATCCTGCCCGTTAGTTTAACGAAGAGTTACCACGCCGAGACCCTTAATACCGGCGGCGGCCTCTAGATTTTTAAGGGTGATGCTGATTTGGAGACTTAAAGGAAATCGATCTTCGCTAAGTATATTATCTCTGTCGGCAATCGGATAATGTACTTGTCATCGTCAATTGAAAAGAACTTAATCCTATAACTAAAAAAGCCCGCGATTTAAGCGGACTTCAATCGGACAATGTTCTTATCCTTTGACAATTGTTAAGCCAATTGCTTTGCTCTATGGAATATTTGGAGTAACGTTTCGAAGTCTTCTTTTAATGTCTCTTCAGTAATGTTGTTTTGTTGATCATTCTTTTTAAAATGTTCAAGTTCATTGTTTTTCTGCTGTAATTGCTCTTTTAAGTTGCTGATTTGATTAGCCATATTTATAATAAGTTGCTTCTGCTTGTCAGCTAATAGAATAATCTGTTCCATGTAATCTGGCATGTATTCCTGTTCTATTTCTTCTTCAATAGTGAAAACTTTTATCTGTTGCGTTACCTGTTTAGCGTAGGAGCTTTGCTTTCGTTCTTGTTTGGCTGCTTCAACTTCCGATACGTATTGTTTACGTATTTGGGAGTTCCATCTAAAGCCACATGCACTTTCTGTCCTTCCTAATTGTTGTGCAGCTTCATTAAATGCTACTAGCTGTGAACTTTTTTCTCGAATATGTCTTAGGACGATCTCTGCTAGTAAATGATCTTCATCAGACTTCCACCCATCTTTTCGAGCTTCTTGCATGCTATCACCCCATTGTGGTTTTTAATAGCCATTCTTTCCTGTCCTCCTATATTTATGCGGTTTTTCACTTACATATTTAAATATGTAATAAAAAACTCCTCAATTCTAAAAAATATATAGATTGCAGCTACCATTGATTTTATTCCACTCTAAATGCGTACTCGAAATATGTTTCCGAAACGTTTAGAAATTTGTTTGGTACTGACGAATGAAAAAAAAGGAGCTGCAGTAAAGCAAGCTCCTCCACTATCGTACCCGTTAGTTGAAACTTTTTAAGGTTCAAACCCTTCAAAATTGCATCGCCAATCAGACACCCATGCGGGTAAATACCCTGATCGTTGAGCTACTCTTTGTGAAGCAAGGTTACTGGCGATTACGTCATAACTCGGTACCTCACCACGTTCCAATATTTCAAAAGTTAACCTGTTTACAAGATAACTAGCCAATCCCAAATTACGATATTCGGGTAATACTTCTATGCCAATTTGCCACAGTTTTGCACAGGTTTTGCTTGCTCCTGCCATACCAACAATTTCCCCGTCTTGCTTTGCAAGTACAGCCAGATCAGTCTGCCAAGGAAGATGCGTATCATATATAATAGCATTATTAAATCTTGTAACATCAAGTAAACTGACCACTTCTTCTCGCTTAATCAGTTCAAATGAAAAAAAATTCGGTGTTGACATTAGCTTTATTCTTTTTACATCAGGCAGAAAATGCAAGTAAAGACCTCTGATAAATGGCAAGGAAAATACCGTATCCCTATCTTTGCCTTGCATCTGTCTTTTTGCAATTGACAACCGTTCTGGTGTAGCCGACACTACAATTGATTTCCCCATAGATACAATTTCGAAAAAACGTGCCTTCCTAGGAAATGGTCTTCGTCCAGGATTTTCTTTAGCTTCAACAAAAATAATGCTGTCCTTCTCACCGTTCAGGTCATCGATCGAGCAATTCAGGTCAATTGCAAGTTGTGATTGCACAATGAACAGCATTTCTTTTTGTGTCATAATCATCGTTACCCATTCCTTTCGCTTCGCCCACGGCGCAGAAAATGAAATTCTTTTTTTACATTACGAATAGGGATTGACTATAAAACCCTTCTGCCAATTAGCACAACGAATCGATGGATTGGCTCCATCGCTTATGTTTCAACAATTGTACCCATTAGCATTAACAGGCTGCCTAATGTTGGCAGCCTGTCAGCGAAATAAGCTATGGGATTTCTCAACTCATAATCCAAAATGTTCACGAACTAATTTAAATTGTTCTTCAACACTCAAGCTAGGTGTTCTTTCCAGTGTTTTGATACCATTTTTAACGCAGGCTTTTCTAATTTCATTAGAGAATTTAACCATAGTTTTGTTACCATGTTTAATCGTTTCCGCTGGATTTGATGTATGAGCGTTAATGACGTCCAAAATCATCTTATGGTCTTCTCTAAAAAAATATAGTCTTTCTATTTCTGTATCAGACGTGTAAAGACAGATCGTTCTTTCTTTGGGAATAAAGGGTAGTATATGTTCGGGCATTATTCCTAAATCTATAATGATTGGTTTATCAGTAGGCATTTTCAACAAATCGATAACAAAAAATTCCATCATCTCTACGACTAATTGACAAAGCCATTGATATTTTACATCCGTGGGTCTATTAAACCACCTCTCCCAGTCTAAATTGGGATGAGGATTTTGAAGGGCAGGGTATTCAACAGGGCTAGTGAATGGTCTATATCTTAAGACATCATCGCTCAGTGTTTGAAAACCTAACTCCTCAATAAATTTCTTTGTCATTGTGGTCTTCCCAGCGCAACATCCGCCATTCAACCAATAAACATGGTTTAACTGTTCTTTCAAATAATTATCATTTATTTTCATATTTACCCTCCTCAATTGTTAAGATTGAGGGAGGTTGCGGATTCTTATCGGCTTTTTATAGCAGTGAAAGTACATATTAAATCCTCCTCCTTTCTTTTAGTGTAGATAGTAATATTCTACGAGTTGGGGTTTCTTTCCTTCTTCATTCCATTATTCTGCCCGCTAACGCCAATCAGCTACATATGTACAAAAACCTATAGTTTGTGCAGCTGTAAAAAGGAGCTGCCGCGGCAGCTCCTTTTTCGTTTGTATAGAGTCCTTCATTTAACTAGCTATGATGAACGTAAAACAGCCCCGTATTTACTTCGAATCGTAGGTTAAAAATGGATAGTGCCCCATGTGTCAGAATAGTTGTCGCCCCCCTCAAAAGAACGTATAGTGAGGAAAAAGAGGCCGAGGTGGAGGACAATGAACCAAGTGAACAAGGAATTGAAGCAGAGCATCTTGCAACGCATGA
>NZ_JAVIFU010000039.1 GCF_031157315.1 Paenibacillus sp. LHD-38 | reverse complement strand
TGATAGAGCAAAAGCAGCCCGCCCTCGGATGAGGGACGAGCTGCTTTTTTAGTTTCCGCGATAACATTTCCAATTTGAAGCTTACTTTTACTCAAAAGCAAGGCTTTTGCAGGGCTCTCATTTCTGCGCCTCAGCTTTTTTATCAAATAGTAGTACAACCCCAATTAATCATTCGGTTAGCTGCGCAGCGGCTCAACGGCTTCTACCAGCTTTTCCTCAAGCTCCGCTGTATAAACAGCGTGCTGCTCCCCGCTCCAGCCGAGACGATCCGCCATTGCAGCAATAACCGCTTCCTTCCACTGCTTCACGTATCCGATTCTGAAGAACAAATCGCCAGTACGGCGAATGAAGAAATCTACGGGCTTCACCGTCATTTCCGCTTCTAGAGAATAGCGCAGTTGAACCGCCAGTACTCGCGGGAGTTCAAAAGCAGCAGCCCATTCCGCCGTGCTCTGCGACATCGCGAAGAGTTGATCGACATTAGAACCGTAGCGTTCCGCTAGATAAGCCGACTCTTCCTTCGTAAATCCATATTGGGCGCCTTCGGCTGTTTTCTTCCGCACAAAGGGCTCAAAACCGTTTGATCCGCCTAAGTCTCCGCCTGACATCGGAATCGTCTTGGTTTTGCTTTTGGCAAAATGAACAGTGCTGCCTTCCTGACCCAGCAGCTCGACGACCTTATCGACGACCGTCTCCGCCATTTTGCGATAGCCTGTCAGCTTGCCTCCTGCAATTGAAATCAAGCCGGATTCCGATACGAAAATTTCATCCCGCCGGGATATTTCCGAAGGCGACTTTCCTTCCTGCTGGATAAGGGGACGAAGACCTGCCCAGCTTGATTCCACATCGGCTTCGACCAGCTTCAGCTCGGGAAACATAAAGTTTACCGCCTTAAGCAGATAAGTGCGATCTTCAAGCGTCATGACAGGATTAACCGCATTCCCTTTATAGTTGGTATCGGTTGTACCGAAATAAGTTTTTCCTGCGCGTGGAATCGCGAACACCATGCGGCCATCCGGCGTATCAAAGTAAACCGCTTGCCGCAAAGGAAATCTGCTTTTATCAAATACAAGATGAACTCCTTTGGTCAGGCGAAGCGTTTTCCCTTTCTTGGAGCCGTCCATTTCACGGATATCATCTACCCAAGGGCCGGTTGCATTTATAATCTTAGTCGCCGTAAGCTCATATGATTTACCGCTAACGGTGTCTTTAACCAACGCGCCCGTTATTTTATTATCCTTGCCGTAACGCAGCGTCTCCACCTTCGCATAATTGACCGACAAAGCGCCTCTTTCCACTGCCTTCTTCATGACTTCAATCGTCAGCCGCGCATCATCCGTACGATATTCCACATAATAGCCGCCGCCCTTCAAGCCATCGCGCTTCAAAAGAGGCTCCTTCGACAGCGTATCGGCTGCGCTCAGCATCTTGCGGCGCTCTTTTCTTTTTACTCCTGCCAAAAAGTCATATACCCGCAAGCCGATCGATGTCGAAAATTTGCCAAAGGTACCGCCTTTATAAAGCGGCAGCAGCATCCATTCCGGCGTCGTCACATGCGGCCCGTTCTCGTATACGATAGCCCGCTCCTTGCCGACCTCTGCCACTACGCCAATTTCCAGCTGCTTCAAATAACGCAAACCGCCGTGAACAAGCTTCGTTGAACGGCTTGAAGTCCCCGCCGCAAAATCCTGCATTTCCACCAGCGCAACCTTCATTCCTCGAGCCGCGGCGTCAAGCGCGATGCCCGCTCCCGTAATACCGCCGCCTATCACTAATATATCTATCTGCGAATGCTGCATTTCCGCCAGCACTTGCTCCCGGCTTTGCGCAGCAAAGCTTGCTTTTTTCTGATCGTTCTTCATTCTTGTTTCCTCCCGGTCCTATTATTGTTAGTGTTCTGCCAGATGCCGCCGGCTACTCGCGAATATCCCAAAATATCAAGCGTAAACGGCTGTCGCCGTCCTCTGTGGCAAAAGCTGACGTTTCGCGGTGATATATAAGCACATTTATAAGTGAAAACATATAAATTCTTATATATAAACAAAAAAACCACTCAAACCGCTTCCGAGGCCCCCTAAAGGGGTTTGGAAGCGGTCATCGTGGTTTCTCCTGGTCTCCAACCGTTATTAACTTGGGTACATTATAGCATAATTATTGCGCAAAAGCCATGGCCGCTTTGACCGCACGATGCCAGCCGGCGTATAGAGCATCACGCTTCTCATCCTCCATCGCCGGGACAAATACTTTATCGACCTGTCTCAGCTCCGCCAGCTCCTGACGGTTTTTCCAGAATCCAACCGCAAGCCCCGCCAAATACGCAGCGCCAAGCGCAGTGGACTCATTGATAACCGGACGCTCTACCGGCACGCCGAGAAGATCGCTTTGGAATTGCATGAGTAAATTATTATTCACCGCTCCGCCGTCCACTGACAGCGATTGCAGCGGCAAGCCTGATTCCTGTTCCATAACGGATAACACATCCTTGGTCTGATAAGCCAAGGATTCCAAAACCGCGCGAACAAAATGTGCCTTCGACGTTCCCCGCGTCAAACCGAAAACGGCTCCTCGGACATCGCTGTTCCAATAAGGCGTTCCTAACCCAACGAAAGCAGGAACGACATAAACACCATCCGCAGATTCGACCTGCTCTGCAAGCCCTTCCGTCTCAGAGGCCGATTCGATGAGCTCTAAACCGTCACGAAGCCACTGAATGGCAGCTCCAGCGACAAATACGCTGCCTTCAAGCGCATACTCGAGCTTGCCGTCTACCTCCCAAGCAATCGTCGTTAGCAGCCCTTTCTCGGATACAATCGCTTTTGTGCCTGTATTCATAAGCATAAAACAGCCGGTGCCGTATGTGTTTTTCGTGCTTCCTTCTTCATATGCATTTTGGCCGAATAACGCTGCCTGCTGATCGCCAGCCGCTCCGGCCACAGGTATGCAGCAGCCAAACAGCTTCTCATCCAGCTGACCATAAATTTCTGAAGATGAACGAACTTCTGGCAGCATCGCTTTTGGAACCTGCAAAATTCGAAGCAGCTCGTCATCCCAGCAGCGCTCATGAATGTTAAACATTAGCGTTCGAGCCGCATTGGATACATCCGTTACATGCACCGCCCGGCCCGTCAGATTCCATATGAGCCAAGTATCGATCGTACCGAATAACAGCTCACCATTCTCGGCGCGCTCCCTTGATCCCTCGACCTGCTCCAGCAGCCAGTTCACCTTCGTACCTGAAAAATAAGCATCGATAAGCAGACCGGTCTTCTCATGGAAGGCTTGCTCATAGCCATCTTGCTTAAGCCTGTCGCTGATGCCTGCCGTTTGACGGGATTGCCATACGATGGCATTATACACCGGCTGGCCCGTGGCTTTATCCCACACAACCGTCGTTTCCCGTTGATTCGTAATTCCGATTCCTGCTATTTGGTCAGCGGTTATGCCTGTTTTGGCCATAACCTCGGCGATTACCTTCTTCGTCGATTCCCATATAAACAACGCGTCCGCCTCGACCCACCCCGGATGCGGGTAGTGGAGCGGAAGCTCCTCGCGAGCCATATTAACGATAGCTCCGCTTCGATCGACGAGCAGCGCCCTCGTGCTTGTTGTTCCTTGATCAAGCGAAAGCATATAAGTTTCCATTCCTATTCCTCCTTCATCCATTCATTCTTGCTTTACTCCGCAGGCTTCCACAGCTCCTTCCGCGATGTCGTTATCGCTGAAGCACCCGCTTCAATCGCCTGCTTGACATGCTCTTGCGTTCGGATAAGGCCGCCCGCAATAATTGGAATACCGCTCCGCTGCTTAACCTCGCTTATAATATCCGGTATAACCCCCGGCAGCACCTCAATGAAGTCGGGGCGATTCTTGTCCAGCACCGTGTAGCTTCGCTCTAACGCATCCGAATCGATTAGAAAGAGCCTTTGTATCGCAATAAGTCCATTCTGTTTCGTACGTCCGATCACGCTTGAGCGTGTAGAGATAATGCCTGCTGGTCGTATGGATTGGCAAAGAAACTCAGCCGCATATTCGTCGTTTTTCAAGCCGTCGATCAGGTCGGCGTGCAGCAGTACCTTTTTCCCATGCTGATTTGTTAAGTCAACGATATTTTTCAGTTGTCCCAAATGCCCGCCCAGCAGCACCATATATGAAAAAGGGGAGGCAAGAACAGCCTCCACATCTTTCAGCTTATGAACCGCCGGCAGTACATTTTGTCCGTTCAGCAACAATGACAAAGCCTGCCACCTCCGCTCAAATTCGACTGCCATTCATCCTATATGACACCGCTTATTACCGTTTACAGCTGCGTCGGTTTACCGCTGCTCTCACGCTCTTGAAGCCTCGTCGGCAATACAATCTTCTTCGCTATTTCCCGCTTCGCAGCCAATCGATCCGCCAGCAGCTCGACCGCCGTCTCGCCCATATGCTCCATATGGACCTTTACCGTCGTAAGCGGCGGCTGCAAAAAGGCCGAAATCGCAATATCGTTGTAGCCCACAATTGAAATATCTTGCGGCACCCGCAGCTTCGCTTCATGGAGCGCCCTTAGCGCACCGACTGCCATCGAATCATTTTCGATAAAAAAAGCCGTTGGCAGCTTTTCTTCGGCTATCGCCTGCTTCATCAGCTTATAGCCTTCCTCGGAATATAAATGTTCGCCCGTAAAAATCAGCTCGGCATTGAACAGCCCTTCAGCGGAAAGCCGCTCCATGAATACAAGCTCGCGCTCATCGCGCACGCGTTTATTGTTTACGAAGTTATGCCCGCCTATATAGCCGATCGACGTATGGCCAAGCCCAATTAAATAATCGATGACTTCTGAAACCGACTTCCGCAAATCGATCACGACCGAGTCGAACCGGTTATCATCAGGAGACGAATCGACAAATATAATATTTTCCAGACCTTCTGGAAAACGATCCAAGTCTTCCTTCTCGAAGCGGCCGATCGCGATCATGCCGTCAAACGATTCCCCAGGCCACTCTTTCCCTGCAGGTTCTCCCCGCAAAAACAATTTAACCAGATCCATTTGCCGCTGGAAGCATTCCCGCTCGATCCCAAGCCGAATAGCCAAATAATACGGATCAAGCATTTCTTCCTGGTCGGAGTACCAGTTCACAAGTCCGACCCGGTAACGATCTTTGACCGCCAAGCCGTTACGCTGGCGCAGTGTCTTGTAATTTAAATGCTGCGCAGCTTCAAATATCCGTTTGCGCGTCTCGTCCGTTACCGAAATGCCGGGATCATAATTAAGCACCCGCGATACGGTTGCGATTGAAACCTTTGCTTTTTGTGCGATATCCTTTATCGTAGCCATACGCCGTTCCTTCCTGCAGGCCGCGGCCGCGCTATGCAAGAGCCAAAGCGCGCCTCAAAGCCCTCGTTACTTTCAATATGCCAGATTTCTTGATCCATGACAATAGAACGGATGAGATAAGTAAAATTATACTGTTTTTTTACTAAAAATAAATAACATTTTGTCCCTACAACTAAATGCACGACTGTTTTCCTCAAAAAAAGGCTGCCCAACAGGTAATTAACCTGAAGAGCAGCCTTTCCAGAATCTATTATTCATGCTTTAAATGCTGAAGCGTCAGTAAAAAGATTTGTTCCACATGATCGTCATCAAGCGAGTAGAAAACCGTTTTGCCGACCTTTCTCCGCTTTACGATACGCATATTCCGCAGCAGCCGCAGCTGATGGGAAACCGCTGATTGACCCATCGAGAGCACTTCAGTCAGGTCGTGAACGCAGAGCTCTGATTGGACGAGCGCATGGATCATCTTCACCCGCGTCGGGTCGCCCAGCGCCTTGAACAGATCTGCCAGCTGGGCAGCGGTTGTCTCCGGAATCAATTTGCTTTTTACATTCTCTATGTTTACCTCAGAGCCTGCGCATGTATCATCACATGCCGCGGCAACTTGAATATCCATTTTTCATCCCACCAACCCTATTTGTCCTGAAGCACATTATAACATGTTTTAGAGTAAGGGGGTGAGCCTGATCCGCTGCCTGCTGCCTATGCCGTGCAAGAATTCCCTACCACGCTAACCGATAGCTGCCTGATCCAGCCGTGATTGTAAGGCCATCCGCCGCCGCATGTACCGCATTTATTCCCGCAGCTTCGCTGAGCGCGGCGCCGCTCTCGGTAACCTTGGATTCAGCCGTTGTGTCCGGCAGCCGAATATTTGCCGTCGCATTCGGCGGTATGGTCACGTCCAGCGTATAGGCTCCGTTCTCTGATTTGTTCCATTTAGAGCTGACGGTTCCGTACAGGGTTTCCAAGCTTCCTTCGGCCCAGGTCAGCCCCTCGCCAGGCTGCGGCGCAATGATAATCTGTTTGTAGCCCGGAGCTGTTTCCACCGTTTGAATGCCTGCTGCCGTCCGGTACATCCAATCACCAATGGCGCCGTACGCATAGTGGTTGAACGAGTTCATATCCTTGCTCCAGAAGCTTCCATCCTCCTTGATTCCGTCCCAATGCTCCCAAATGGTCGTTGCGCCCTTCGTCACCGGGTAAAGCCAAGATGGATAGGTCTGTTGAAGCAGCAGCTTATAGGCAATCTCGTTCTGGCCGTAAGCGCTGAGCACATGGTTTAAATATGGCGTGCCCACGAAGCCGGTCGTCAGATGGAAATCACTTTGCTTCAGCAGCTCGGACAGCTTCTCGATGGCCCGTTTCTCGGCAGTCTCGTCAAGCAAGCCAAACATCAGGGCAAGCACTTGAGCCGTTTGCGTCGGAACGGCGAGCCTCCCCGATGCCGTTACGAATTTCTCCCGGAATGCGGATACGATTCGGTCATAAAGCTGCTGATATTCCGCCTCGGCCTCAGATTTATTCAGGATCGCAGCCGTCTTCCGAACAAGTGATACCGAGTACGCATAAAAGGCCGTCGCTATGAAATCGCGATCCGTTGCGCCTATGTAATCGCCGGATTTAGCATCGAGCCCAAGCCAGTCGCCAAAGTGAAAGCCCGTATTCCACAAAAACTCGTTTTCGCCCTGTCGACGAATATACGAAACCCATGCCGCCATACTTTCAAATTGCTGTTCCAAAATTCGTTTGTCGCCGTAACAAACATAAAGGGTCCATGGACAAATAACAGCCGCGTCACCCCAAGCCGCCGAGGATTGATCCTGCTCTTTCAGCACATGGGGAATAACGAATGGAACGCCGCCATCCTCGCCTTGTTCGGACTCCAAATCGCGCAGCCACTTGGTGAAGAAAGGAGCAACGTTCGTTAAATAGGAGGCCGTCTGAATGAACATTTGTGCGTCGCCCGTCCAGCCTAGCCGTTCATCTCGCTGCGGACAATCGGTCGGCACGTCAAGAAAGTTGCCCTTTAAGCCCCATTTGATGTTGTGCTGAAGCTGATTGACGAGCGGCTCCGAGCATGCGAAATGCCCCGTTTCCTCCATATCCGAATGCAGAACAACGCCTGTAAAATCATCCAGCTCCAGCTCCTCCGGGAACCCGAGCAGCTGCACGTAACGGAAACCTTGGAAGGTAAACCGCGGTTCGAAGGATTCACGCTCTCCGCCCCTTAGTACGTAGCTGATGCTCTGCTTGGCCGCCCGCAAATTTTCGGTGTAGAAATTGCCCTCATTATCCAGAACCTCGGCGTGCAGCAGCGTTACCTCCGTTCCTGCCGTTCCCTCTACCTCAAATTGAACCCAGCCGACCATGTTTTGGCCAAAATCAAGCACCCGCTCTCCCTTCGGGGTCGTGAACAGGGCAATCGGCTTTAATCTCTCTTGCTTGCGTACCGGCTCATTTATTTGCGGCTTCAGCATCTCCAGCCCATGCTCGATCACAACGGCGGGTTGCCAGCCTTCTCCGTTTTCTTCATAGGCAGCTGTGCTCCAGCCCTTCCGTTCAAGGCGCGCATCGTAGGTTTCACCGTGATAAATCTCCGACAGCTGGATCGAACCGACAGCAGCCTTCCAGCTGTCATCCGAAACGATCAGCTCCTCCGTGCCGTCGGAATACACAACCCGCAGCTGCAGCAGCAGCGCCAATTGATCGCCATACAAGCAGCGCTGATTGCCCCATGCCAAATTCCCTTTATACCATCCATTGCCAAGCCAAGCACCTATCGCATTTTCTCCTGACTCTAGCAGCGCTGTCACATCATACGTCTGCGTCTGCAAAGTATGGTTGTAGCTCGTCCAGCCAGGCGTAAAATAACAGTCGCCCACCCGCCGTCCATTAAGCTCCAGCTCATAAAGCCCCAGTGCAGTCGCATACAGCCGCGCTTCTTTCACCGTTCCTGCAAGCTTGAAACTCTTTCTTAGCAGCGGTGAGGGCTCGGCTTCGACAGGCAGCAGCGCAAGCGGCGCGGCAATCCATTCCGCTGACCATTCTTCCGGGCTGAGCAACCCCATCTCCCAGAAGGCCGTCTCTGACCACGGTGAATGCTCCCCCAATTGATTCCATGCCCGAACGCGGTAGTAATAGCGCTTGCATGATTCCGCTTGAAAGGCTTGCAGCTCCACAAGCACCGATTGATCAGAATCCACCCGCCCCGACTTCCAAATGACAGAAGCAAATTCCGCATCGCCGGCTATCTCGATTTCATAGGCAATCTGGCTTACCCCGCGCTCATCCGATTGCAGCTTCCAGCTCAGCCGAGGCCTTGCCACACCGATTCCAATCGGATTTTCCTGATACTCACAGCGCAGTCCTCTCGTCTCGAACATGCTATATTCCTCCTAAAGTTCGTTTATACTGCTGCACTTTGCTAGTTTCCTATCCGTGCCCGCGTCATTTATCGAGTGTTCGCCTTCCTTGCCACGTTGCTTTCCTCTATAATTATATGAAAGCCGTTTAAATTATTTACAGGTGAAAAGGACAAAAGTATGGGGTAATCCGGACATTTCCGCATGAGGCTAAAAATTTTTCTTTGGGGAGAGCGCTGCATGAACCATCCCGTAGAAACGTACCGTGGCGAGCACTTTTTTCAGAAGAACCTGCTGCTCTACGTCAATCGCGCCGTCGAAAGCATTATGAGCCCTTATCATGATCATGATTTTCTTGAATGCGTATATATTGCTGAAGGAACGGGCTACCATCACATCGGGGATCAAGTACATAAGGTGAGCAAAGGACAGGTATTTTTCATTCCCATCGGTATTTCGCATGTGTTTCGACCGCTTTCCACAAACAAAAAGAGCAGCCCTTTAGGCGTATTCAACTGCGTCTTTTCTCCGCTGCTGCTGCATAAGCTTAGTGCATTCGCTTCGGATTACCGCCTCGCGCAGCTTTTGAATGATATGGAGAACGGGCATTGTCCGTATTATTCCTGCATGGATAATAATGACGAATTCGAGAAGCTGTTTCGATCGATGCACCGTGAATATGAGCTTCCTCGGACCGGCTCATCGGATTACTTGCATTCCCTGCTGCTGCAGCTGCTCGTTACGCTGCAGCGCTCGATGGAGCATGACAACCTGGCACAGGCTGCGCAGCAAACGTCTTTTCATATGCTGTTGAATGAGCTGGATCAGCATTACAATCAGGAGCTGACGCTTGCTAAGCTTGCGGAGGCAAGCGGCTGGAGCGAGCGGCATCTGCAGCGGCTTTTTATGCAGCATACGAAGCAGAGCTTCTACCGCTACCTGCAAAATTTACGCATCCAAAAAAGCCAAGAGCTGCTTCGCGGCTCTATGCTCAAAATCAGCGCCATCGCCGAGATGGTCGGCTACAGGGACATTCATTCTTTTAACGCGTTATTCAAAAGATGCACGGGCATGACGCCAAGCGTTTACCGCAAGGAAACAACGATTACCGGCAAGCTGATTAGATAGGAGGTTCTAGGCCAACATGTTTACGCTGAAAGAAAAGCTTTATCTGCTTCAATTGCTCAAGGAGCAAAACCGGAAGCGGATATTCGGATTCGGCAAAAAAGACCCGTCACATGACCGGCTCGTAGAAAAGCTGGAGCAAATGGTACGCAATGAACAGGTTAACCGCGAACAACTATAATAGACTGCAATTTCGTAACTACACATCGTCAGTCACAGGAGGATTTATGACAGGAAAGACCCATTTGGCCATTGGAGCCGCTGTTGGCGCCGCCGCTTCCGTTTATTTTCCCTTTACCTTGGAGAATGCCGCTATTTACATTGCGGTAGCGGGATTCTCTGCTTTAAGCGCCGATCTTGACGGCCCCAGCATGCTAAGCACCAAGCTCAGCAAAATATCCAAGCTTATTCGCGAGTTTACACTGTGGTCAGGCTTCCTGCTTGCAGGCATCATCTGCTATTATTTCTTCACTGACCGCACGCCGTCCCCCTTGTACATCGGGGTTGCCGGCGCTGTCTTCCTGCTTGGCCTGGTCGCTAAACAAGGCGTCATTCGAAATGTGCTTGCCAGCGCCGTCGGCATTATCGTCATGTATGCCGGTTATTACTATCAGATGAACTGGCTTATCGGCTTTGGGCTGTTTGCCGCTTGGGTGCCCTGGCTGAAGCATCGCGGCATGACGCATACGGTATGGGCTGTCCCGATTTGGGGAGCTATCGGCTGGGGACTGGAAAACCAGCTTGAGCTCGAAGGGATCGCAATCGTTGCGATGCTCGGTTATTTATCCCATCTCGTAGCGGATACCCTTACGCCAAGCGGCGTGAAATGGCTTTATCCGTTAACAAAAAAATCGTTTAAACTCCGGCTGTAGGCGCTGATAACAGACCAAACAGCAAATAGGCGCAAGCATGTGACCTCAGGATCTCTGCTTGCGCCTATTTTATTGGCCTAAAAGGCATTAGTTAAATGCGGAAGGTGGATACCGGTGCTTCGTCGCCTGCTCGTATCCGTATGCAAGCTTAATGAGCGTCGGCTCACTGAAGGCGGTACCGATAAAGGAAATGCCCTGCGGCCCCTTGGTCACATAGCCGCCCGGCGCTATGATTCCTTGCTCGGCATCGCCACCGGGTACCGTTATGACAGGATAACCCGCCCTTGCGGCAAGATCGTCGCCGCCCTCGTTGCCGAGGAACAGAAGCGCATCCAACCGATATTTCTCCAAAGCAGCGTCAATGCCTTGCTTCCCGGCCAGCTCTTTATTTCTTCGCAGGCTTTCCATATACTCCGGCTCCGTCAGCGTTCCGCTCGTCTCCTCTGACCAAATCAAAGTGCCTTGACCGTATTTCAATGCGATTTCGGCAAACCTTTCATTGTAGGCAATCAGCTCCTGCAGCGAATGGACGGGTACCGATTCATCCAGCTTTGCCAAATAATCATTCAGGTATCTTTTGAACTCGTACCGCAGTACATGCCAGTCCCAATCAACCTGCTCGCAAGGCAGCTCCACGGGATCAATGATGGCGGCGCCTGATTCCTTTAAAGCCTCGATGGCTCGCTCTATGACCGCTAACCTGTCCTCGTCTAAATCTTTATAATAAAAGCGCGGAATCCCGATCCGGGCTTGCTTCAAATAGCTTGCATCCAAGAAGGATGTGTAGTCTTGCTGCGCGTGCCTCGCTCCCGCCGCGGTTGCCTCGTCTCGCTCATCCGCCCCTGCTATCACTCCGAGGAGAATAGCCGCGTCGGTTACCGTTCTCGCCATGGGTCCAGCTGTATCTTGGCTGTTCGTAATCGGAATGATGCCTGCTCGGCTGACTAATCCAATCGTAGGCTTAATGCCGACCAATGCTGTCTGGCATGCCGGGCTGATAATCGAGCCGGAGGTTTCCGTTCCGATTGCAGCCGCTCCCAGATTGGCGGCAACCGCGGCAGCTGACCCGGAGCTCGAACCGCCGATGAACAGCTCCCCCGGACCATAAGGATTAAGTGTCTGCCCGCCTCTGGAGCTGTAGCCTGCCCACATCGACCCTGACATAAAGTTTGCCCACTCGGTCATATTTGTTTTTCCCAGTATTACAGCACCCGCGGCACGCAGTCTGGCAGCTACGGCAGAATCCTCCGCGGCGTAAGAGTTTGCCAGCGCCACTGAACCTGCGCTCGTGTGCAGCCTATCCCGCGTATCGATATTATCCTTCAGCAAAATCGGAATACCATGCAAGCTCCCCCGGCTTCCGGTCTCGCCCCGTTCCTTATCCAAAGCCTTTGCGATGTCAATCGCATCCGGGTTGATTTCCAGTAGGGACCGAAGCAGCGGATCATGTGTCCCGATCCGCTCCAGGTACAGCGTGACCAGCTCTTCCGAGCTCAGCCAGCCCTCTTCCATTGCGGCTTGCATCCCAAAAATGTCCGCTTCAATGATCCATTTTCGCTTATTTATTTTCACTTGTTCATCCCCCATCCTGCCTCGTTCTCTTCCCATTCTTCTCTCATCCTAACCAACATGGGGAGTCCTGTCACCGTAATGAATAAGTATAGCCAAACTTTCCAAGCTGACTCTTTCGGCGCTATGCTTTTTTATCCGTTAGTTCAATTAACGGGAAAAGTTCCAGTTAAATCCTTCGTAAGTGGCACTCATGAGCTTTTAGATGGAACTTCTCCTGCTAATCGTCACAATTTCCCGCCAATACCCAAAAAACCGCCCATTTAACTGGAGCTTTTCCATCTATAACAATCCTGCTGCATCATCAGAATAGATATAACAGGAGAAATTCCCTCTACTTCAACAACATACGGCCGTAGTGTCTCCCCCTGCTAACGAGCGAAACCGAAAACGACTGTCACTGTCCAATTTGATGTACTTCATTCAAGAAAAGAGCAGGTTTAGCACATCTCCTCCGCCTCGCATGCTACACTATTCGAAATGCACTAAAACGGTACGGATAGAGAGGAGCTTGCACATGTACATCTATTTAAAGCTCATGAGCCAGCTGGAGGAGCTGCTCTCGAAGCAGCCTTATCGAGACGGGCAAAAGCTGCCTTCCATTCGCACGCTCGCCAAGCATTTTGGCTGCAGCATAAGCACGATTGTCAAAGCATTAGAGGAGCTTGAGAAAAGGCATCTGGTCTATGCAATGCCGAAGAGCGGCTATTATGTGGTGAAAGGGAACCAGACCGCGCCAAGCGAAGCGAACGGCGTTTTGAATTTTGCCGCTGCAGCTCCCGATCCCGCACTGTTTCCTTATTTGGACTTTCAGCACTGCATTAATAAAGCGATCGATACCTATCAGAAGGATTTATTCATGTACGGCACGGCCAAAGGAATGGATTCCCTTGTGGACATCGTGTGCAAGCAATTAGCAAGCTATCAGGTTTTCACGCCGGAGAGGAACGTGTTTATCGTATCCGGAATCCAGCAGGCGCTGTCGCTGCTTGCGGTTATGCCTTTTCCAAATGAAAAAAACAAAGTGCTGATTGAGCAGCCCGGCTACCATCTATTTATTGAATATTTGGAGACGCGCCGCGTGCCGGTTATCGGCATTGAACGTCATGCGGACGGGATTGATTTTGACAGGCTGGAGGAGCTCTTTCGTACGGAGGATATTAAGTTTTTTTATACGATGCCGCGCTTTCATAATCCGCTTGGCTGCTCTTATTCGCGAGAGGACAAGAAGCTGCTCGCCAAACTGGCCGCCAAATACGATGTGTATATTATTGAAGATGACTACTTGGCTGACTTTGAGCAGGACAGCAAGGCCGATCCGGTATTTGCCTACGACGGCTCGTCCCATGTTATTTACCTAAAAAGCTACTCGAAAATTATATTTCCGGGCCTGCGCATCGGTGTCGCGGTTATCCCTGACAGCCTTGCCGAACCCTTTCGATTGTACAAAAAACAAAATGACATCGACAGCTCCATGCTCTCGCAAGCCGCGCTTGAAATCTATTTGCGAAGCGGCATGTTCGAGCGTCACCGCAGCAATATTCGCGATCGCTACGCGGTAAGGGCCAAGCTTCTCGATTCGGCTCTTATGCAGGCAGCATCTCAACGCAGCGGCGCTTTCTCATACGAACGCTCCAACCAGCCGATTATCCATACTCATATTGTGCTGGATCGAACGATTTCAGTCCCGCAGCTTATCAGACATTTACGCAAGGAATCGATTCTCGTTGACACTGTGGATCGTGACTACTTGTCTTATTTTCAGCGAACTAATCTATTGAAGCTAAACGTGACGAACGTGAACGAAGAGAACATAACGAGAGGAATCGAACGGATTGGCGACTTGTTGGCCCAATCCGCTCGAAAGTAACCGTTAGAACCTCTCTGATACAACCTTCGCCTGCATGAAGAGCAACAAGTAATCGCGTCCGCCTGCTTTCGAATCCGTACCCGACATATTAAAGCCGCCAAAGGGATGGACGCCGACTAAAGCACCCGTGCACTTCCGATTCAAATAAAGATTACCTACATGGAACTGCTCGCGGGCCTGCTCCAAGCGGCTGCGGTTCCGCGAGATGACCGCGCCCGTCAATCCATATTCGGTATTGTTCGCAATATCAAGCGCCGCATCGAAGTTATCGGCTTTGATAAAGGCTAAGACGGGCCCGAATATTTCCTCCTGGGAAATGCGCGCGTAAGGGGCCACATCCCTGACAATCGTCGGCTCAATGAAATAACCGCTGCTGTCTCCGATTGTCCCTCCGTGCACGATAACGCCTTCGCTGCGCCCAACCTCGATATATTTTAAAATACTCATATAAGCTCGTTCATCAATGACAGGTCCCACATCGGTGCTCTGCTCGCTGGCCTTCCCAAGCTTAAGCTGCTTCGTTCTTTCCACAACCTTCTCAATAACCTCTTCATAGACCAGCTCATGCACGACCGCCCGCGAGCAGGCGGAGCATTTCTGACCGGCATAACCAAAGGCGGAGGCGGTAATCGCATCCGCGGCAAGATCAAGATCCGCATCCTCATCCACGATAATCGTATCCTTGCCGCCCATCTCCGCCACGATCCGTTTGATCCATCTTTGATCCTGCTGGTTAATAGACGCCTTCTCGTTGATACGCAAACCGATCTCCCTGGAGCCCGTAAAGCAGATAAAGCGGGTTAATGGATGCTCCACCAGAAAATCGCCCACCTCGCTGCCCGCTCCCGGCAGGAAGTTCACCACGCCGTCCGGCAGTCCCGCAGCGTCCAGAAGCTCGACAAACTTGGCGGCAATGACGGCGGTAGCGCTGGCTGGCTTCAGAACCACGGTATTACCGGCAACGACTGCCGCCATCGTCATGCCCGCAAGTATGGCAAGCGGAAAGTTCCAGGGCGGGATAATGATGCCCACGCCAAGCGGAATGTAGACAAGCTCGTTATCCTCGCCTGTTAAAGGCACCAGCGGCTGGCGCTCGGCCAGTCTCTCCATTTCTCGACCGTAAAATTCCAGAAAATCAATCGCTTCGGCCGTATCTCCATCGGCCTCGGCCCAGCTTTTGCCCGCTTCGTACACGAGCCATGCAGAAAATTCATGCTTGCGCCGTCTCAGCAAGGCTGCCGCCTTGTAAAGCACTCTTGCTCTGGCGGGAGGCGTCACTTTCTTCCAATCCTCAAACGCAGCAGCAGCCGCGAGAACGGCCTTATGCGCAAAATTCGTGTCTGCTTGAGATACAATGCCCACAATCTGCTTCACATTCGAAGGGTTAATCGATTTCCGCTTTTGTATCGTTTCGATACGATCAGGCCCAATCTTTAGCATATATTCCCGGCCGAGCTCCAGCTCCACCTTGCGCAGCGCCTCCTGAAAATCGTTGATATGGTCGGTTACATTAAAATCGGTAAAAGGTTCGTTCTGAAATGGCTCCCGCATAGGCGTATCCCTCCTATCCATTCGAATCGATTCATCCTTTACAAAATCTGCTCGCCAAGCAGCGAGCCGATCAGCTCCACAGCTAGCTTAGCCGTCTGATCATTATGGTCGAGGCTTGGGTTGACTTCTACGAACTCCGCCGATGTTACGATATCCGACTGGAACAGGAGCTCCAGCGCAAGATGCGCCTCCCGATAGCTGAGGCCTCCCCGTACAGGCGTCCCTGTACCGGGTGCCTCAATGGGATCAAGGCTGTCGATATCGAAGCTGACATGCACGCCGTCCGTCGTTTGCTTCATCTGTCCAATGACTTTCTCCATCACCCGCGCAATGCCCAGCCGGTCGATGTCATGCATCGTATAACATGCGATGCCTAACGAGCGAATATATGCCTTTTCCCCAGCGTCGAGCGACCTGGCGCCAACAATCGCGACATGCTCCGGCTTTATTTTGGGCAAAATCCCCCTCAAGCTCGTCAACAGCGGGATCCCTCGCCCAAGGCTGATGCCAAGCGACATGCCATGGATATTGCCGGAGGGGCTTGTGTCCTCCGTGTTCAGATCCGAATGGGCATCAAACCAAATGACACCAAGGTTCGCATAATGCTCCGCCAGTCCCGCGACCGTCCCGATCGAGATGCTGTGATCACCGCCAAGAACGAGCGGGAATGCGCCCTCGTCTACGATGTCCGATACGCGGTCCGACAGCCTGCTGCTTATGTCATGCACTTCAGACAAATGTTTGGCATTCGCCGACTTCAGCGGCGGCAAAGGCGAGACCAGGCTGATTTCCCCGGCTAATCGGTAAGCAATATTCAGCTCCGTCAGCTTACCCTCCAGCGCTGCTGCATGCAAAATATGTGCCGGACCAAGCTCCGCTCCGGGGGTACCGGCCCCTTTTCCAAAAGGAACCGCAACGATTGCAACCTCTTGAATGGTCATAGCCGTCACTCCCCTGCCAAAGCGTTGTTATGGAAGACCTCCTGAATCCGCTCAAATGCCCAATCGATCTCATCCGTCGTTATGGTGAGCGGAGGCGCCAGCCGGATGACGAATTCATGCGTTTCCTTGCAGAGCAGACCTGCCAGCATCAGCTTCTCGCAATAGGCCCTAGCTGGTACGGACAGCTCGATGGCAATGAATAGGCCGCGGCCTCTAATTTTAATGATGTCCGGATGCCGCAGCGTTGCAAGCTTAATTATGAAATAGCTCCCAAGCGTAAGCGACCGGTCCGCCAGCTCTTCCTCCTCGATAACTTGGAGCGAAGCAATGGCAACGGCGCAGCTCAGCGGATTGCCTCCAAACGTCGAGCCGTGCGAGCCTGGATCAAACACGTCCATGATGCCCGCATTCGCCGCAATCGCCGATACGGGCATGACTCCTCCGCCAAGGGCCTTGCCCATAATGTAAATATCGGGAACAATTTCCTCCCAATCGCAAGCGAATTTGCGTCCTGTGCGCCCAAAGCCCGTTTGAATCTCATCTGCCACCAGCAGCAGCTGATGCTCCTCGCACAGCTTAGCTGCAGCTGCAAGAAATCCATTCGGCGGAATCCGTATGCCTGCCTCGCCTTGAATCGGCTCAATCAGCACCGCAGCCGTATTCGGCTGAATTGCCGTTTTTAGCGCTTCGATATCTCCGTAGGGCACGATCCGAAATCCTGGCGTGAAGGGTCCGAACCCCTGCCGGTAAGCCTCGCTTGAGGAGAATGAGGTAACCGTCAGCGTCCTTCCGTGAAAATTGCCTTCAAAAACAATGATCTCCGCTTGATTTTCGGGTATATGCTTGACGCTGTAAGCCCAGCGCCTTACCGCTTTTATCGCCGTCTCGACCGCCTCAGCCCCTGTATTCATGGGAAGAATACGTTCCTTTCCGGTATAAGCGGCAAGCTTCTCGCAGAAAACGCCTAAAGCTTCATTATGAAAGGCTCGTGACGTAAGGGTAACCTTATCCGCTTGCTCCTTTAACGCTTCGATGATGCGGGGATGACGATGCCCTTGATTCAAAGCCGAATAAGCGCTCAGCATATCCATGTAGCGCGCGCCTTCCGGATCCTGCACCCAAACGCCCTCTGCGCTGCTAATGACAATCGGCAGGGGATGATAATTATGGGCGCCGTATTGCTCTGCCAGTTCAATATCCTTCTGTGCCCTGTTCATCACCTGCTCCTTTCTGCAAGCCTTGCAAAAAATAGCCTTTTTTGAATTTTATGCGGTTAAGGGGTGACAAATAACAAAGGGGAGAAAGGGAGTGCCAGAAAGTAACATTTCTCTTGTGCAAAAACAAATGCTTGCTTTAATATAAAGCGGGGGGATTTCACAACATGAAAAATAAAAAAGTTTTTTTTACGATGCTGATTAGCCAGATTTTTTTCGGGCTCTTTACGTTGGTTTGGTTATTTGTTGCGTTAATGTCCGTGATGATGTTCGATAATCCCGGCACCGAAAATGTATTTTGGCCTGTGTTGCTCTTTATTGTCAACTGGCTTTATCCCGTGGCGCTTATTTTGTCCATCATCGTCAGTTGGGTGCTGTACCGCTACAATAAAATGAAAACAGCGGTAACTATCGCAATGATTCCGCTGATTTGGGTGCTGGCTATTGGCGGTTTTATGCTCTATGCCAATTTTAGCTAAGCAATGGTTTTTTTCCAAGCTGTAACGGCTGATTAAAAACTTATAAACATTTAGATTCCAAAAAACGCTTCCAGCCCTGCTCCATATTATCCTGCACCCACCGTAAGTGATTCTGATCCTCATACTGCCTGAACGGACACTCTATGCAAAGAATAAGATCCAAATAAAGATCATAGAGTGCTCTGCGGCTTTGCTGCTCCGGTGAAAGTTTCCCTATGCCGTAGCCCTCAAGAAAGGACGCAGACTGATTGAAATGGCTAAAATAGTTCTCCATCAGCGGATCGCCCCAAAGCGCCCGCTCAAAATCAATAATGCCAGAAATGGTCCCGTCCTTTATAAATACGTTGCCGTCCCATAAATCCCAGTGCACCAGCCTCGGTTCCGTGACCTCATCCAGCACGCCTATTCTAAGCGCAGTCTCGTTACGAATCGTATCGTAGTCCGCGGGCAAGCAAACCCCTTCGCTTTCACCGTCAGCGAGAACGCCGAGCAGTAATGTATGGAACGTTTCTCTCCAGGAGGAGATCTCCTTCAAGGCCGCCGCATATAAACCGAACCGTTCCCCGCGTATCTCGTTTAATTGGCGGTTATACACGCCAAGCTGATAATCAATTTTATTTCGCTGATCTTCGGTAAGATCATCCTTCACCTTATTGTAAGGCTCGCCCTCCAGCATCTCCATAATGAAATACTCGCAATCGACAAGCGATTCGGTAGCATCATGGGCATAAACAGCAGGAACGGGCAATACTCCGGCTTCCTTCACAAGACGCAGAACGCCCACCTCCGCTTGCATAAGCCCTTGCTCGTAGCTCATCATCTTCGTATTCGAAGACGGAGCCGCTTTCACGATGACCGATTTCCCATCCTCCAGCGTAACTAGATATGCCGCGTTAGCCCAGCCATCCGTCAGCTCCTTTACAGCTGCTGCAGCTTTACCTAAATTTTTAATTGTAATCGCTGTCATTTCCTGATCCGTGAGCTTCCTTTTTATCGCACTTTCCATGGTTATTCATCTCCCGTTATCGATTTTATTGCTGCAACAGCAAGCTATGCGAATAGAGCCGACCAGGGGCTCTATTCGCGAAGCTTTGTTCATCGTTATGTATGGTCCATGCATCTGCGAGTTCCTTTATTCTTGGGGCTTCTCAAAATGCTCCTTGCAGAACGAAAGCACCATTTTCTCTTCTTCCTCTTCCAGTTCAAAATCAATGTATTTATTCGTGGAAGTCGTCAAAAACTCATATTTGGCGATCTTGGCCGTATCCCCGTCTATGACATAAATGACGCGGAGCGTGACGCCCTCTTCCTGATAAAGCTCATCATCCTCTTCCACAGCCAGATCGAGTATGAATTCATACCTCGTTCCGCTCAAAATGCCAAAAGGATCCTTCATTAATTCAGCGCTGTACTCGGTTATATTAAACATTTGATCCGCTCCTTCTTGATCTAGTATAACAAAACAAAAGCAGCCTGAAACTTGAAAAACAAGCTTCAGACTGCTGTTTTTTTGTTGACGAACGGCACCAGCCGCTCCGTTTCTTACAGGCTGCTTAACGTTTCTGTAAGAACAGGTACGATTTGCGATTTACGGGATACAACGCCCTTCAATAACGCTTTGTTATCGGACAAAGTTACGTTGTAAGCTTTCTCTACAGCCGATGCTTGCGCGCCGAGTGCAAGCGCTACGGAATCATTGTTAAGAATATCCGTAACGACAAGCAGGAACAAGTCAAGACCTTTTGTTTCGATAATATCGTTAAGAGCTGCTTCCAGCTCTGCTTGACGGGAAATAACATCGTTTGTATCTACCGCGTTTACTTGTGCGATTTCAACTTTGTAGCTGCCCATCGAGAATTCTTTCGCATCAAGGGAGATCAGCTGTGCAATCGTTTTGTCGCTTAGGTCTGCGCCTGCTTTAAGCATGTCCAGTCCGTAAGTTTCTGCGTTAACGCCAGCAATTTCAGCAAGCTCGCGAGCAGCTGCAACGTCTTGATCCGTGCAAGTCGGCGATTTGAAGAGCAAGGAATCGGAAATGATTGCAGACAGCATAAGGCCGGCAATTTCTTTACGGATTTCTACGCCGTTTTCTTTGTACAATTTATTCAAAATTGTCGCTGTGCAGCCTACAGGCTCAGCGCGGAAGTAAAGCGGCGCGCTTGTCTCGAAATTAGCAATGCGGTGGTGGTCGATAACCTCTAGCACTTGTACTCTATCGATATCGTTCGCGCTTTGTTGGCGCTCATTATGATCAACCAAAATAACAGTATCCGTCTCGTCAGCAACGTTCTCAATCAAACGAGGTGCCGCGATTCCGAAGTAATCAAGTGCGTATTGGGTTTCGCCGTTTACGTCTCCAAGGCGAATCGCCTCAACGTCAGCACCTAGCTTTGTTTTCAGCTCAGCGTAAGCAATAGCTGATGTAATTGTGTCGGTATCCGGGTTTTTGTGCCCGAAAATAAGCGTTTTAGTCATTTCGAGTACTCCTTAAAGGTTATTTGTCGGATGAGCCTAACAGTCGTTAGCAGCCCGTATCCTTTTATTGATTATATACTAAAAACCATTATAACTTTAAGTGTTCCTTATTCCTATACCTTTACACCGGATTAAATTATAAAATTTGTGAATAATGATCCGCTAGACTATAAAACGCTTATTCAGCGATGTCAGCTCGTCAGACATTGAACGGATCAGCTCAGCCGAAGAGCTAACCTCATCCATAGAAACGATCTGCGCACCGGAGTTAATCGCGATTCCTTCGAAATGCTGAGCTGCCTGCCGCGAAATCCGCTCCATCTCCTCGACCGATGCCGCCACTTCCTCTGATTCGGCGGATACCTCTTCCGAGGCCGCAGACACCTCCTGCAGCTGCATGTTCACTTGCTCCAGCCCCGTCACGATCGACTGGAAAGCCGCTCCCGCATCCTTCACAAGATGAAGCCCTGACTCCACCTTCTGCGTATTCGTCTCCATATCGGAAGACAGCTGCGTGGTTTGCTCCAAAATCGCCGAGATCAGCTCGCCAATCTGAGTTGCCGAAACTTGGGATTGGGCAGCCAGCTTGCGCACCTCCTCCGCTACGACAGCAAATCCTTTGCCGTTCTCTCCCGCATGCGAGGCTTCGATAGCCGCGTTTAAGGCAAGCAAGTTCGTTTGCTTCGCAATGCCCGCCATCACATTCGTAATTTCCCCGATCTCACCTGAACGGCTTTCCAAGCGCTTCGTTGCTGCCAGCATTTGCGCAGCCGTGTAGTGGATAGACTCCATTTCCGCCATCGCATGAACGATTAACTCATTGCCGCGCTCGGTTTGTTCCATCGTCTCCTGCGCGACATCCGACACAATCGCAGCCGATTCCGTAATCCGCAGCATGCTGTGCGTCATACCTTCTACCGCTTTGGTCATATCAGCCGCTCTAATGACTTGTATGTTCGCACCGCCCGAAGCATCCTGAATGCTCGAGGCTATCAATCGGCTCGCTTCTGTTGTGCTCCGCGCATGGCTTGAGACACCCTCCGAGGCTTGGAGCAGACGCTCCGAATTGTCTCTCATGCTTCTAATGACAGTCCGTGTATTCGATACAAGCTGCTCGAAGGTTTTGGCCAGATGTCCGATTTCATCCTTTCGGCTTGTCTTTATGGCAACGGTCATGTCGCCCTCTCTAACCCTGGCAACCTGCGAGGTTAGCTGAAGCAGCGGTCTCGTCAAATAGCTTGCCAGCAAAAAGACGAGTACGATGCCTGCTGCAATAATGGCGCTTGTCACATATAGGGCCGCCTTGCTGTTCTCATCCATTAGCGCATAGACCTTGGTTGCGTCAAAATCAGCGCCCACCACGCCAAGCAGCTCGCCGACCTCGTTCTTTAAGGGCACATACGCCGTAATCGTTGCCCCGTATTCGGCATCATTCGTTAATTCTCCAATTTGCGGCTTGCCTTCAGCAAAGGCTTTGACCATGCCTGGATATTCATTTTCCTCGGGATCGCCAAGCGCCGAGAAATCCTCTGGATCTACGTCCTCTGAAGCACCGTCAACGACATAATAATAAACGGGCTTGCCGTCCTTCTCCGTCTTAGCCAGCGTATATAAATATTTCAATCCGTTCATTTCTCGCAGTTCATTAAGCTGTCCTCGCAGCTTCGTGTAATATTCGGTCTCAACAGCAGCTGTGCTGAGCTCGGAATAAGCCTTCAAATCCACCAGTTTCGCCGCATTCTCGGCGACAAGCTGCGCCTGTGCACCCAATGACGTTTCAACCAACCCCGTCGACGATCGATAAATAGTCATACCGAGTATGACTCCTGCAAGCAAAATTAAAGTGGAGAAAAATAATACCATTCTCGTTAACAAGCGATTCAACTAAAATTCCCCTTCCCGAATGAAAAACTGACTTTGACACTATTTTACAAGATTCGACTGTATTTGTTCTACTGCTAGTTTGTAAAACTAGTAAATTATGCTCTGTTAAAACAATATAACGGATAGGAGCGTTTATTTTATGGCTCGATCATTTCTATGAAATCAATATTGGTCAGCCTTCGCATTAGCGCACCGTACATTTTCGTCAACGCTTAGCCTCCCACTCAAACATCGCGTCTCCGTCTCAGCTTTGAACGCTGCATGCTGCTTCCCCTCAAGATACTACAGTGCAGTTTATACAGCGTATTTTCTTTCGCAAGTCCACATTTCGCACTTCATTGTAGTTTCTCAATAGAAACCCCATATCGGAATCCGCGGCACATCTATGTCACGGAAATTACCCAGCAGCATCCGTATTCTACGCTAAAGTGTAGTTTGTACAACAGAAATCGTACCGCAGCGTCACTATACAGCTTACAGTTATGAATGCCGAGAACGCGGCACATCCATGCCGCGAAAATTAAACATCAGCATCCGTATTCTACGCTACAGTGTAGTTTGTACAACAGAAATCCTACCTCAGCGTCACTATCCAGCCTACAGTGTAGTTAGTACAACAGAATCGTCGGTTCCGCGTAGTTTTCCGGGTTATAGGCTGCTTCTGATGTACTTTCTGCAACGTAGCTAATTTAGTGAGGTTCCATGTAAGGTTCCTGTTGCACTTTCTGCAGTGTAATTTAATAGCGTAGCTGCAAAATCAAATGTGTTTCATGTTCCGCAGCAAGACGGGCGGGAGCATGAATAAGCGAAGATGGCGATAAAACAAAAGAAGATGACTCATCAGGCACATGGCCTTGTTGAGACACCTTCTTTTGTTGAATTTGTGCTTTAAATCCCCATCATTGCTTGAAGTGCAGCAATTAGATAAAAGTCCAGAAGTCCCAGAAAGGCAAAGCGTCAAGCTTCTTATCCGATGAACTCTTCCCTTACGCCCTAAAACCCTTCAAAAACTGAACGGCCTTGCTAATATCGCCCTCCGGATTCGTGCCGACCTCGCGTTCAATCGTCAAATAGCCGGTGTATCCGATTTCTTGCAGCGCCCTTAGGTAGGCTGGCCAGTCTACGCCGCCCTCGCCAAGCGGGACTTCGCGGAATGTCGAGCCTGATTCGGCCATTACGGCAATTTGCTCATGGTCCAGCGTAACCTCGTACCCATAGTCTCCGTAAACGTCGCGCGGATCGACAGGTCCAAGCTTCACGCCATCCTTTGCATGCGTATGAACGATATAATCCTTCAATGTATAAACGCCCTGTACGGGATCATCGCCTGTCACCATGACCATATTAGCCGGGTCGAAGTTAACGGCGACCCCTTTGGTGCCAAGTCCGTCAAGGAATGATTTTAAATGCGCCGAGGTCTCTGGACCTGTCTCAATGGCAAAATAACCATTCATGTCATTCGCGAACCGTGCCAGCTCCTCGCATGCTGCATGCATCGTCTCGTATACACGGCCGTTTTTATCGCTTGGCACTATTCCGATATGCGTCGTAATAATGTTTGTTCCAAGCTCCATACCGAGCTCCATGATCCGCTTGGATTTGTCGATTTTTTCACGGTTTTGGGCGGGATCCTGAAAGCCGTGTCCGCCCAAGTCACCTACTAAGGCAGAAATATCGAGGCCGAGCCCGTTGATATAGGATTTCCATTCTTTTCTTGCCGCTGCCGATAGATTCGCAGGATCAAGCTCGCCATGCACCGCATACATTTGTACGCCATCCGCGCCGACCTGCTTTGCTTTTAGCAAGCCTTCCTTCACGCCAACCTGAAAGCTATCCACGATGACGCCAATTTTATTCGTAATGATAGGCATAGTCATATCCGCATCGCTCCTCTGATTATAGTTCGTTCCATACTCGCTTTACGAATTCAAAGCCAAGTCTTGTTCCAAGACGGCAATCCTCTAAGCCTTCAAACTCAATAGAAATAAAATCATCGTAGCCGCTGTCCTTCACGAGGCCGAGCACCTGAGGGATCGCGATATCGCCGTGTCCGACGATTGCGCCGCGCAGCCAGTTGCCGCTCTTCGACTTAAACCAGCCTTCACCGGGATTATCCGTAGCCGGACGGTAATAGAAGTCTTTGATATGGACCATGGAAGCCAGGCCGATATTATTTAAAACCGCAGCATAGGGATTTTCGTCAACGCATAGGAAGTTCCCTATATCAAGCGTCGTTTTAAAATTCGGACGGTCGACGACTTCAAGCAGAGCCTGTACGCGGTCGCTGTCCTGAATATAATAGCCGTGATTTTCTACGCTTGTCGTAATGCCGTGCGGAGCTGCGTAGTCCGCAATGATTTGGCATGCTTTTGCCAGCCTAGGAAGCTCCATGAGGAAGTTGGATATCGATAAGTTTTTCGACGATCCTACGTCATGGCGCATCTTCTTCACGCCAAGCGCCGCCGCGATATCGACTTCACGCTTCAAACGTTCAATTTCTTGCTCAAATTGCTCATCATCCAGGCCGGAAAAGTTTGCGCCTACTGCATAGTTAGACAGCTCGATGCCGCTTTCCTGCGCCTGCTTCTTAATTTCTTCGATCAGCTCCGGGTTTTCCGTCAGGTTAAAGCCTAAAGGCACAATTTCAGCATGTTCCGCACCAATCGAAGCGATAAACACGATAACATCCTGAATCGTCATTTCTCCGCGCCCAAGAGCGCCGTATAAACTATATGTGCTAATTCCTAATTTCATAGACGCACTTCCGCCCCTTTCGCTGCCGACTCGTAAATGCCGACCAATATCTTCATGATTTCAACGCCGTCCTCAACTGGACTGATCGGCTGCTTGCCATTCGAAACACAGTCAATGAAATGATTGATTTCATTTTGGAAGGCTCCGATAAAATCAAAACCTTTGTTGTCCGTCTGCGGATATATGTTTAAAATCGTATCATTCTGCTCCGTTACAATGACGGTTTCCGGATCGATTTCAAAGCCGCCTTTTTCTCCGTAAAGCTTCACAGCCGTTTCATTCGATTTCGCATGCAGCGTGAAGCTGACATCTACAAGCAGCGAAGCGCCGTTCTCGAAACGGATTAATGCGTTAGCCATATCTTCAACCGTATTTTTCGCCGCATCGTAATCCGCCGCTTGGTAGAAGCTCAAGTTTTTCACATTCGAACGGTTGCCCAGCTTGTGGTACGTGTTGGCGCTAACGGAAACCGGCTTTGGACGACCCATCATGTACCAGCAAAGATCGATGACATGAACGCCGATATCGATGAGCGGCCCGCCGCCCGAGCGTTCAATATCGGAAAACCAACCGCCGGGATTGCCCAGCCGTCTAAGCGTCGAAGCTTTGGCAAAATAAATCTCGCCGAATTCCCCGCGATCAGCCATTGCACGCAGCAGCTGCGCATTCGTGTCATAACGGCGGACGAAGCCGACCTGCAGCAGCTTGCCCGATTTCTCTACCGCCTCTTGCACTTTTAGCGCATCCTCGAAAGTTCGGCACAGCGGCTTCTCCACCAGCACATGCTTGCCCGCCTCTAGAGCGGCAATGCTGATCTCAGCATGCGTATTGTTCCATGTACAGATGCTGACCGCATCGATGACGGGATCTGCAAGCAGCTCGCGGTAATCCGTATATACCTTCTCTGCGCCGTATTTTTCAGCTGCGGCTTGAGCCCGCTCCTCATTCAAATCGCATACTGCGTATAGGCTGGCATTCGGATTGTTCTTATAAGAATCTAGATGAGATGATGAGATAGAGCCTGTTCCAATAACCGCGATTTGTATCGGTTTCATTGCTAATCTCTCCTTTAGTATCGTATCGTAGGTTTTGCGTGTCTATACTTTCGTATTATAATGGTTTCATCGTACAACGCCATGCAAAGCTGTGCGGTTTGTTTGTACAATTGTGCTATTAACAAGGAGGAGGTCAAGCAAATGGAGAAATTCGAGGAGCTGCGCGAGCCCATGGACATGCCCGATCCGCATTTTCCGATCAAAGTGCATCACAACGCCTTTGATGAGCAGGGCGTGGTCATTTTTCCGCATCATTTCCATGAGCATCTTGAGTTTCTGTATATCGTTACCGGGAAAGCCTCTATAGAGTGCGGTTCTACCACGATTACAGCATCCGCAGGAGATTTAATCGTCGTGAACAGCAATGAGCTTCATTACGGCACTAGCCTATCTCCGGATTTGTATTACTATGCGCTCATCGCTGACATTTCATTGCTCCATAGCCAATCCGTGGACGCCGCAGAGACCAAGTTTATTACACCGATAACGCAGAATCGGCTGCTGCTCCAAAATTATATAGGCGACGACAGCAAGGTATCCTCCTGTATGCTCGCAATTGTTAATGAGCTGGAGCAGCGCGAGTTTGGCTATGAACTGGCCATCAAGTCGGAGCTGTACCGTTTGCTCACCCTTTTGCTGCGCGGCCATGTCGCTACCGTTCTCACCCAAGACGAATATGTCGAGCGCATGAAAAACATCGAGCGTTTTGCTCCTGTCTTTCAGCATATCGAACAGCATTACAAAGAGGAGCTGTCCGTCGATCGATTAGCGGGCATGGCTAATTTAAGCCGCTACCATTTCAGCCGCTTGTTCAAGGAGCTGAGCGGCCATACCGTCACGGAATACATTACGACGACCCGCCTTGGAAAAGCTGATTATTTGCTGCGTCACAGTCCTTTAACCGTATCGGAGGTAGCGGCAGCGACCGGCTTCAACGATATTTATTACTTCAGCCGCACGTTCAAAAAACATAAAAAAGTTTCCCCGTCATCGCTCCGGGGAAACTAATTTTTTACCAGCAGCTTCATTAAGGGTCTATGTAGAGGACATGGCTATTTCCGCCCGAAATCCGCCTTGATTTCGCCCCACTCCTCCGTGTTCCATTTCACGACCTTATTCGCATAGGTATTCGTCTGAATCCATTTTACCGCCTCATCCGTCAACTCCCAGATCTTCGCGGTGGATGCGTCACGCTTCAAGGTGGATGCTACCTTCTTATTGCGCAGCCAGCTAAGCGCCGTTCTGGAATCCGTATAAACCGTCTGCTTGCTGCCTTTCTCCTTCAAATACCTGAGCGCATGCACGATGGCAATGAATTCGCCTAAATTATTTGTCCCGTTCTGAATCGGCCCGACATAAAATAAAATATCGCCCGTCTGCGTATCCACGCCCTTGTACTCGACGGGACCCGGATTTCCTCTCGTGCCTACGTCCACCGATATGCTGTCGTAGTCTATAGATGCCGCCTCTGCCTCAAGCATAACCGTCTGCTTGACGCTGCTTCCTGCCTGCCCGCGCGGCTGCGCCGGCGCAGCTTCCTTACCGCTCCCCCAGTGCCTCTGCCAGCCGTCCTTAAAAGCCGATTCTGCCAGCTGCTTCGTTTCAAAGGATTTAAACTTTGAATCCTTCACCCCGCTGACCTGCGCTTGGCATTCTGCCCAAGTTGTGAATACTCCCGTTTTTTTGCCTACCCATACGACATAATATTTCACTTTAGCCATCCCGAAAAATACCACCTTTATTATAAACCGAATAAGTGCTGCCGCTTATTGCTTAAAATTCTCAAAAGCCAAAAAATACACAGGATAATTAGGCCGCTGCTTAAAACCAAGCTTCCTCGCAATCGCAATCGAATCCTTGCGGAAGCTTTCCGTTGTCCAGTGAGGCGTACCACCTGTCCGTATGCATTGATGAATAAAGGCCGCTGCCATTGCAGTAGCCAGTCCTTTGCCCCGATGCGATGCCTCATAGGTATTAATACCAATCTCATATTCGCTGCCACTCACATATACCGAGAGGCAGGTGCCGATCACTTCATTTTCCTTAAACATACAGAAGCCTATGCCTTTCGCGAGAAACGCCTCCAGCGTGCCCCAAAACTTCAAAATTTCCTGTTCAATCTTTTTCTCGGCATCCCGCTCCATCGCGTTGCGGTCGATCGAGAGCAGCTCGTATCCGTCCGGAAGAACAGGCAAAGCCTCCAGCGCCAAAAAATCTTCCTTTTGATAAGAAAAGGGCACCCGTTCTCCTCTCGACAGTCGATTGCCAAATATACGCTCCACTAGCGCATCTGACGGTTCATCGGTTATCAGCTCTAGATTAAAATAATCCTCGCCGATTCCAATCGCTTCCGGTTTTACGTGTTCTATAATGAAACGCTCCAGCTTCGTATAGAAGGCTTCGCTCGGTCCGCCAATGAGATAGTACATTTCATTTTGCGCCCAGATAAAAGCAGCTTTCGGCTCTTTGGGATCATCTACGTAAACCTTCCCGAGATTGTTGCCCTCCAACACGCCGTAAATGACAACCGCATTCTCACAGCCCTCTAGCAGATGCTTTATTAGGCGGTAGCCCTCCGCTGGGTGCAGCTCGTAAATCATTGGGACTCCTCACATTCTTTAAACTAAAAAATATTCGGCATGCCTGCCACTTTCCGATTGCGCGTTTTGACTTTAGTATAAAATAACAGGAAAAACTCCTGCAAATTGAAGGACTTAGCTATACTTGCTTTGATTAACAGGATTTTCTCCTGTTAAATCGACCGATTTTCTTTGCATACTGCTGTCTCATTGAAATTAACAGGAAGTTTTCCTGCTAAACAAGCCGAACTGCCTATTTTAACCGAATTAACGGGAGTATTTCCTGTTAATAAGATTTATTCAGCTGCCATTTAACGAATGTTATGACAGGCTCCAAACCGTGAGCAAGCATCTTTTTTATATGCCCTCTACTATACGAGACCGTTCAGTCTAAATCTTCAGCTCCACTTTCCCACGCTTTTCTTGATGCGTTTTTCAAAGCTTCTCTGTACACATCATACCAAATAGCCGAGCTCTAAGAAACAAAGAGGAATCACCGGATAAATATACAATATTTAATGAACTGGAAATATTCAACGTGAACCTCGCTATGCGAGCAGATCATTCTTCCGATCGCGGTTGCAGCCCTATTCCTTTATTTTCTTAGCCCTTATAGGATAAGAATCCGACTGCATGGCGTACACTCCGTTTCTCCAGAACGATCTTCTCGCTGCGCTTCTATCTTCCATTTATCGATTCATTCTATATATTATAATTTTCATCAAAAAAATAAAAAAAGACAACCGTCACATAACGGTTGCCTGATCATCTTTACTACGTAAATTGGTAATAAATTATACGAGCACCTTACTAAAAACACCATCAAAATAAGCCTGTAAATCAACTTTTATCGGCATAAAATAGATATTGCCATTCGTTTCCTTCGTATAAGCCAACGCCTGCTGAGAGAAGGCAATGTTCCATTCCAGAGTAGGCTTGAAATCCTTCGGAAAAACAACATGGTTTCTCGTTTCCCAATAACGCTTGGAAGTTTCCGATACGACGGGAGAAACTCCCCAAAAAATATCCGTGCCCTCCAGCATTTCCGAATACAGCTCCATAAACCGCAGGTCAAAGAAAGGCTGCGTAAAAAAGCCATCGACCCCCGCATCAAGCTTCTGCTGCACATATTCGTATTCCGTCCGAATGCTGCTTCGGTAGGGATCTATAGCCGAATAGACCTTAATATGAGGATGCTCCCGCTTCAGCTTAGCAATTAAATCAATGCAGCTCGTTGGATAAATCGGCTTGCTGCTATTTTTCGGTTCATCACCGGTAACGACGAGCACCTCCGAAATGTGATGCTGGTCTAAGTAGTCCATTAAGGAAAAAGGCTTCCCGGCGTCAAAATCCATGGAACGAATATGAGGAATGCAGTCTTTATAGTAGGATTTAGACAGGCTTGAGGCTTCCCAGCTTCTAAGCTCAAACCTCGTCAAATCTGGAATGTTGATCGTATTAATGGATGGAAACTCAGTTTTCACCAATTGAAGCTCGGCTTTCAAGCCTTCAGAATCTCTTGGTACCAGCTCTAACGAAATTCTCACCACATGGTCTCCTTGCTTCATCTAAGATAAACATAGTCAAACCGTTCTCTTAAAAACAATTGTATAATAATACATAATACCGAATTTAAATTCAAACTACCAATAAGGATAATAGAAGTTATCTATCATTATTTCTTATAAACGCAAATCACCACATTTATTCCTCAAATCTTTTTACCGCTTTCTTTTCCCCGCCATACAGCTGAACAAGCAGCTCGCCTCCCCCATCGGAAGAAGAATAAGCAACCGTTCCTTCCATCCCATTCAAGAAAAAATTGATCTTATGCTCTTGAACGCGATACGGACACAGCTCAAATTTAAACCATTTGTCCTGCGAAATATAGAGCTTTCCCTGCTCAAGCGTTAACTTCAACGATAGATTGGGCTCATCCTCGACAGCATAACTGCCAAGGAGCTCTTCTTGGCGGCTGGCCGCTAACACGACAGGAATATAGGCTGGCCGCGGCTGGAGCTCGTCGCCAAATGCAATTTGCGCTAACTGCTTACTAATAGGCCCAGCCTGCGTTGTAACCAGGTTGGACAATACAATAAAGGTTAAATCCTCATCCTTGTAATGCTTCATTTCGGAAATAAATCCATTAATACCGCCGCTATGGCCGATTACTTTCCTATTGCTTCCGTGAATCTCTTCTTCATATACGAATAAGCCATAGCCGTATTTACCGTTGAAAGGCGTCGTCATTCGTTCATACGCCTGCTCATTGATTTGTCGCTGCGAATGCAGGGAAAGCCCCCATATGTATAGATCCTCAATAGTTGAATACATACCGCCGGCGCCGGACGGAATCGACATATCCGTAAATCCCGCATGAACTAGGCCGCCCCATACCTCATAGCCCGCAGCACGGTTTTTCAATATTTTCGCGGCGTCATCGTATCCCGAATTAATCATGCCGAGCGGTTTCAATAAGGCATGATGGATATAATCCGAATAGGATCGGCCTGATATTTGTTCGATCAAATAACTCAGAAGCACATAACCCGAATTGCTGTAATCAAATTGCGTACCCGGCTCAAACAACAAAGGCAGACCTGAAAATCTGGCAACCGTGTCCGCCGTTGATGAAGGTATCCCCATCCTGGCTACGTAATCGTCAAAAGCGGTAAAATTCGGTATTCCTGCGGTATGCGTAAGCAGATGATGAATCGTTATTTTATCGCCGTATGGGTAGCTAGGAATGTACTTAGAGACAGAATCGTTCACGTTCAGCAGCTTTAGCTCATGCATGATTACGATAGCCATAGCCGTAAATTGCTTTGTAATGGAACCGATCCGGAATTTCGTTTGCGGAGTATTCGGAACATCATGCTCAAAGTTTGCCATACCATAGCCCTTGCTGAGCAGGATTCGTCCCTCTAAAGCAACGAGCACGCAGCCGTTAAGATAACCGGATTGCGCAAGAGAACTGCAATGTTCATCTAACCGCTGGCTCAATAGCTCATTGGACATCAAGCTTGCTGCATACATCTGATCATCTCCATTCCAAATTGATTCCATATCTTTATCTTTATCTTTATCCTTAATCAATCCATTTTCTAATTCCATTATAGCAAACATATGTTCGTATTGTAAACTATTACCTGCCCGTTGAGCCAAAAAAAAGGAGCAGCTTTCGCTGTTCCTTTTCTCCTGTGTCATTCCTATTTATTCAGAAGTTCCAAACTTAAGGCTCCCAGTCCATTCTTCTTCCCGCAGCCCTTCGCCGCCGTATGAGAGCAACGGCGAAATTTCAAAATCTCCATTCAGCTCATCCCTTGGAATACCCGCAGCTTGCAGCCAGCGCCGGTGAAGCTCCATGACCAGCTTGCGCGCGCTTTGCGGGCTGTCCTCTCCCGTTTTGTTTTTTATCGGCGCAAACTCCTCCTGCCGCCTTGCCTTAAGGACGGTTAGCTGGCTTGCTAATGGGAAAAAGTCAAAAATAAAACGCTCAAGCTTGTATGCATTAGGCTCAGCAGGCTTGATTAGCCTTCCTCCCTCATCCCAGACATTCATTTTTTTCGTGGCAACATGATATGGCAGCGCGGCGTCGGCATGCTCTTCTATGAAATCCAGCTTAAATAAATGAATCGAAATATGTCCCAGGTTATAAAATAAACGTCCGTCCTTCGTTCTTTCCGCCTTGATGTCATCCGGAATTTCGGTGTACTCCAATACTGCCGGACGACCGTTCTTCAAACAAAAAATACCGATTTTCTCTTCCGCATCCGTTTTCTCGATGACCTTCGTGGCAATCGGATTATTATGTAAAGCGGCCACTCCGATAAAAGCAGGATCGGCGACCTTGATAAGCGCATTATCCACATTGTAATAAAACAGCCATTCAAGCCCTCTTTCCTTCATGTCGGCAATTGCGCCAGAACGCTTCAGGGCTGCGAAACACTCTCCGTTGCCGCTTGGGGCGAGCTGGACCGTTCCTTCTGCCGAAAGCAGCAGTTTACCATTAAGACCGAGCGCAGGCATCGTATTTTGCTGAAAGAAGAAACAATCCTTTGCCGAATAACCAAAATAGGCTGCCGAACGAAAAAAGGCTGCCGTTGCCTCGTGGTTATCAGGGCTCGTCATGATATACCAGGGAATAGCTTTACCGGCTTTCCCCGATAAATAAAGCAGCCGTTCCGCTTGAAGCTGGAATAACGACTTTCGGGATGGAAGACCGATATCCAGCGTACCTTTGGGACCGTCATGGCCTAACCTGCTGCCTTGGCCTCCGGCAACGACGATTGCCCCGATTCGTCCGGCACGCAGAAGCTCCCAGCCTCGTTCGGTATACGCTGCCTGTTCCCGCTCCTCATAATCCTCCCAGTCTTCAAAGGAAATCGGTTTAATCGGTTCTTTTATGGATACCGGAAGCCGAGTGTATTTATCAATGGATTTAAATAAAGTCTCGAAATCGATTTGCTCAACTTGTGCAGCCAACTTTTCCTTTGCGGCTTGAGGCAATTGCCTCAAAACCTTGAGAACATGCTCCTGCTTATAGGCAAGCAGCGTTGCTTCCACTTGTTTTATTTTAGGCTCCAACACCCTTCCCCTCCTTTACATCATAGTACGAAAGCTTTCAATAAACTGCTGCGCCCGCTTAGGCAGGTAGTGATCTTTTAGCCAAAGGATGCCGACATCGGATTGAAAGTCCGCATCCTCGATATCAAGCATTTTGACGACGGTGCTTGGGAAAGATGACATGACCGATTTCGGAAAAACGGTCGCGCCGATCCCGCCTGCGATAAGCGACATGATAATCGCAACGCTCGAGCATTCGCATATAATATTGGGCTCGAAGCCATGCCGTTTGCATTCATTCACGACCTGTTCGTGCATGCGCGTCGTTTTGTCCGTCTTGAGCGTGAGAAACGGAAACTGGGCAAGCTCTTTCATGCACAAAGCTCCTTTGCCTGAATATTTTGACCATGAGCTTGGAATAACGGCTACGAACGGATCAGATGGCAGCGGTAAAATCGAATATTGTTGCGGATGCTTCTGCGCCTCAAACGGCAGCCTCGCGACCACAAGATCAATCGCCCGCTTCTCAAGCTGCTCGCCTAAGTAAAAATGATCGCCCTCCGATATTTTGAACGTGACCTGGGGATACTTTTCCCTAAATAGCTCAATTCGCTTTGGAAGCAAGGAAATGCAGGAAACCACCGATCCGATGGATAAAACGCCGTGAATCCCCTCCTCCATTCCCTTTACTTCACGGAGGGATTCATCGAACTGTAAGAGCAAGGCTTCCGCTTTTTGCTTGAGCAGCTCTCCCGCATCGGTAAGCATAAGTCCTTTCCCGTTTCGCTCAAACAGCTTGACCTTCAGCTCCTCCTCCATCTGTTTGAGCTGACGGCTTAGGGGAGGCTGCTCCATGTTTAGCAGCTTGGCAGCGCGCGTAACCTGTCCTTCTTGTGCTATAGTTAAGAAGTATTTCAACTGACGCATGTCCAAATCGTTCACTCCGTTCACCTATACCCAAAAGGTATGGACATTCAATAAAATAGATATTTTAAATATATCGTATGAAGTGTTAGCATTCAATTATCGATCATTAAAGGGAGATGGGCCAATTGCTTCAATCATTGGAAATCGAGTTAACCAAAAACAAGAAACAACAGCCAGCAGCAGATCAGCTCGGATTCGGTAATCATTTTACGGATCATATGTTTATTATGGAGTATTCGACGGACAAAGGCTGGCATAAGCCTCGTATCCAACCTTACCAACCGATCGTACTAGACCCCGCAGCAAAGGTTTTCCACTACGGGCAAACGATATTCGAAGGATTGAAAGCGTATAAAGCCGATGATGGCCGCATATTGCTGTTCAGACCTCAAAAAAATATACAGAGAATGAACCGCTCTAACGAACGCCTTAGTGTTCCCGAGCTTGATATCGATACCGTTATTGAAGCCTTGAAGCAGCTAATTGCCGTCGATAAGGATTGGATCCCAACAGCACCCAGCACGTCGCTGTACATCCGTCCCTTCATTATCGCCACTCAACCGCAGCTTGGCGTAGCGCCATCCACCCATTACCAATTTATCATCATCATGTCGCCGGTAGGCGCTTATTATACGGAAGGCGTTAATCCGGTTAAAATCTTCGTCGAATCGGAATACGTTCGTTCCGTTAAGGGCGGCGTCGGTGAAGCGAAAACTGCCGGAAATTATGCGGCAGGCCTGAAAGCCCAGGAGCTTGCTAAGGAGAAAGGGTATTCCCAGGTCCTTTGGCTCGATGGCGTACATCGCAAATATATCGAGGAAGTCGGCAGCATGAACGTCTTTTTCAAAATTAACGGAGTCGTTCATACGCCTGCGTTAAATGGCAGTATTTTGGACGGCGTTACCCGAAATTCTATCATTCAGCTGCTTCAGTATTGGAACGTTGACGTCGTAGAACGTCCGATTACAATTGAAGAGCTGTACGAGGCTAGCCGCAATGGCGAGCTCGAGGAGGCTTTTGGCACGGGGACCGCAGCCGTTATTTCACCAATCGGCGAACTGAACTGGCAGGATGACGTGCTCGTCATTAACCAAGGCCAGACAGGCGAGCTGTCCAAGAAGCTTTATGATACGCTGACCGGCATTCAAATGGGCAAGCTGGAAGACCCGCTTGGCTGGATGGTCGAAGCCACTCCTGTTAACGTATAAGAAGCATAAACGGCTGTAACCGTAATTTCGCGGTAAAGTAACAAATCGTAAATTCTAATATAATTTTTAAAAAAGGGAATGCCCATAAGCAGCCTAGCTGCTTGGGCATTCCCTTTTTTTTCGCATAGACTTCCTCTACGCTTCGCCTTACTTGCCGTCCGTTCCGCCGAACGCGAAATGGTAGCCGTCCGGATCCTCGATCACAAATTCCTTCCACGGTCCTCCGTCTGCATAAATAACCGGCTCCACAGAAATGACCGCGCCTTTGCTTGTAAACTCTTCATACAGAGCATCCAGCTGTGCCCAAGTATTCGTATAAACCTGCACATCAACCGCATATCCTCCGCCAGCGGGAGATTTATTAGGCTTTACATCTGCCGGATCGGCAGCTTGGAACAGCTTAAGCGCTACACCATGCAGTCCGCCTCGCTCTGTCCACCAATCATTAACGTTAAATCCTAACACCTCGCGGTAAAAAGTTTGGGACCTTGCTAAATCAGATACCATTAACACGGTAAGTGAACTGAATTTTTCAGTCATGTTCTTCTGCTCCTTTGTTCGAATAGGATGGATAATGGTATTCGCCCATTTATTGTAAATCCCTTTTTCCAAGCGTCCGTCATGCAGCCATTCAGGTAAAAAACAGCTATAGCCAATATTTCTATCTCTTTCCACTGTCGATTCGGATAGGATAAGGCTATACAAATAAAACGATCAAAAGGATGATGCAGGTATGCTGAACATTACTGCCGTGCATACGGTGTTCCATAAGGATGAGCTTTTTGAAGCTATGGCCGAGCAGTATGATATCGGGACACCGCAAGGGAGCCGATTTATCTCGAACGGCTTAAATGACACGTACGAGGTCAAGACAGATCGCGGAAAATTTATCTTGCGTATCTATAAGCATAAGTGGAGAACGGAATCCGATATCCGGTTCGAGCTTGAGCTGCTCGCTTATTTATCCAGCTGGGATCTGCCCGTCTCGCATCCTATTCCGAGGCGGGACAGTGAGCTGTTGACCGAGTTGAACGCACCGGAAGGCATTCGTTATGCCGCGTTGTTCACGTTCGCCGAGGGTGTGGGTAAAGTCGACGCGGAAACGAGCAAATCCTACGGTCATGCCGTTGCGCATCTTCATCATGCCATGGATCAATATGTACCTAAGCATAGCCGCTTTGAACTGGACACCCATCATCTAATTGATGAACCGCTGGAGCAGTTGCTCCCTTTTCTAAAGCATCGTCCCGAGGACAGCAAGCATGTCATAGAAATCGCAGAAAGACTGAAAGAGCAGCTCATTACAGCCTCAAGCGGTGCTTACGACTGGGGGATATGCCATGGCGATCTGCATGGTTGGAATGTCTATCATTCCGATGACGGATCCTTAACCCACTTCGATTTCGACTGCTGCGGCATGGGCTGGCGCTCGTATGACCTGTCTGTCTTTCTATGGGATCGTGTGCATGGCAAGCAAGACAACAGCAGCTTTGAGGACGAGTACTGGGATATATTCCTCCATGCTTACTTGAAGGAGCGTCCCTTGAGTGAGGAGGATCTTGCTATGATTCCGTTATTCGTGGCTGTCAGGCAGCTATGGCTGATTGGTCTGCATACCGGAAGAAGCGATGTTTGGGGAGCTTGGCAGGATGACGGTTATTTTGACGGCAAGCTGAAGTTTTTAACCAATTGGGTTGATGCACATAAGCTATAGCATCGCTTGAGCAAGAGCAGCCTATGCACCTCTGAGCCTCTTGCTCCTGCATGCCCTTTATTTACGACCCCCCTGTTTACATTCCAAAAAAGGTATGCTATCTTATTTCTACGCATATAGAAATAACAACTGTAGAAAAGGTGAAGCCACAATGACTGAAGATCATGCGGACGTACGAGAAGCTGTCAAAGTATATAAAGCGCTAGGCGAGCCTACACGGCTCAAAATAGCTCTGCTGCTCACCGAGGAGAAAAATTTGTGCTGCTCTGATATTGGTTCAAAGCTTGAATCCGTTGCAGGTTCCACGCTGTCTCATCACTTGAAGCAATTAACAGAAAGCGGATTGCTGGATCTACGCAAGGACGGAACGTATATCTACTACAGTGTGAACCGCAAAATGGCGCAAAAATACGCGCCGTACTTGTTGGAGTAATTTTTTTTGTTTACTATTTCTATATGTTTAGAAATATAAAATTATTGGAGTGGAGAGAGGAGCACTATTTTATGTCTAACGCATGGAAGATTTATCTGCTTGCCATAATCAGCTTTCTGGTTGGTACTTCTGAATTTATTATTGCAGGCATATTGGATAAGGTTGCGGCAGACATTGGCGTTTCCGTGTCTGCAGCCGGCCAATTAATTACCGTTTTCTCACTCGCTTACGCGTTTGGCACTCCTATTCTCATGGCTGTCAGCGCACGCATGGAGCGCCGCCGTCTGCTTCTCTACTCATTAGGCGTATTCGCGGTCGGCAACTTGATTGCCCTTATCTTGCCCGGATTTGAATTTTTAATCGTATCCAGAGTCATCCTTGCGCTCAGTACCGGGGTATTCGTCGTTACCGCATTAACCGTCGCAGCGAAGCTGGCCCCTCCGGGTAAACAAGGCAGCGCGATCGCTACGCTCGTTATGGGCTTCAGCACAGCGTTAATCATCGGGGTTCCTCTTGGAAGATTAGCGGCTTCGTTCTACGATTGGAAGCTAATCTTCGGGGTTATCGGTTTATTGGGACTCTTGGCGATGCTTATCATCGTGACCGCCATTCCTCAAACAGATGGCGAGGCGCCCGTCCCTCTTCGCAATCAGCTCGCATTATTGAAACAACCAAAAATCGCAATCGCCTTAACGGTAACGTTCTTATGGATCGGCGGTTACTCGATCGTTTATACGTATATTTCTCCGTTTCTGCTTACTGTCACTAAGCTCAGCGAGCAAGGTGTCAGCATTGGACTATTCGCTTTCGGTATAGCAAGTCTCTTCGGCTCCAAATTCGGAGGCTTCAGCACCGACAAATGGGGTGCTCCGCGTACGTTAGTCAGCGGCATGCTGTTTCATACGATTGCCCTCGTATTACTTTCAATTGCCGGGCAATCTCCGATTATCGTCTTCCCGCTGCTCATGCTTTGGGCTTTCACGGCATGGTCATCCGGTCCGACTCAGCAGTATCATCTCATGTCTCTTGCACCGGAGGCATCCGGTATTATGCTTAGCTTGAACAGCTCAATCCTCCAGCTAGGCATGGCAGCCGGCGCAGGCCTTGGCGGCGTTATCGTAGAGCAAGCCTCCCTCAATTCCATAAGCTGGATCGGCGCTACTGGAGTTATCCTTGCCGCAGCAACAGCCGCCACGTTTTTTGGAGTCTCGCACATCCGCTCCCGCCGCAAGGCCGTGGAGAACAGCCTCGCCAAAACGAGTGCTTAAGCTGCGCAATAATTAAAATACTGCAATCCAAGCGCAAACGGCTGACGCCGTCCTTAGCAGCAAAAGCTCGTTTCGCTTTGAAGTATAAGCAAAAAAAGCAGGCTCCCATCGATGGGAGCCTATATGCCGGCGGCTAAATGGTTTTATTCATGTCTCCGCGTTTACGAATCCTTTTTCGAATAAGCGTGTCGCATAAAAGCAGTGCCGCGCCTACCGCAATATCGGTAAACGTCACAAAGATTGCATTAAACGGATAACCACCCATCATCGAAATATAATACACCGTAAACCCCAAAATCCCAAGCATGCTCATCGTAAATACTATACTTTTTTTAAATACAAGCGCCAAACCTGCCGCAATAATTGCTAGCGCAGCGGCTGTTCCCAATATCAGGAGGTTATGATCCTTCTCGATGTTCGTCGGAAACAGCAGCCTTTTCGGGTAAAGATATGAAAAATACCAGTCTTCGCTCGGCAACTCTTTAAAAGCGGCTTTAAACACTTTCGGGCTGGCCAGCTCCATCGGAAGATTTGAATATAGCTTGCCGCCCTCCGCGTTAAGCCATATTTCCAGCTCTACCTGCGGCTCCCCCTCCCAAAACTCGGCAGGTGTAAGATAATAGGGGTGAGAATAGATAGTATTGATGACGCCTTTTTCATACATCCCGCCGTCCTCTTCGTACCGCACGTCCACATTTTTCTTCTCGCCCGGTCCGAAGCTCAGCGGGATTCGCGTTCCGATGGCTTGGTCTGCCCCGTAACTTGCGATTCGAAGCTCTTTGCCGCTTAACGGTTCTGTCACTGTGCTCTTTACCGGAGCATGCCAATTCACAGGCCTGCCTTCGGGAGCAATACTTGTTTCGATCTGCTTGCCCCCATCCCATACGGTTAATACCTCTTTTGAGGGGGTTAAAAACAAAACAGTAACTTCCTTATCCATATCGGAGTTATTGTAAAGCTCATACTGAACGTTTATTTCCGCATGGCTTTGCTTGCGTCCAGTGCTATTATTGATGCTAAAAACAACCTTCTCGCGAACTAAGAAATTGAGGAAAGTGTCCGCTTTTTTCAGCGATAATATGTTTGCTGCCTATTGATAATGATAGCAAGTCCAATTGATTCTCCAATCGTTTCTTACGAACTTCCTCTGGCATCATACGATTCTCTTTCCCGCCTGTAACCACATATAATGGGATTTCCGGAAAACGGTCTATTTGATGAATTTGGTCCACGGTTCTTTTTACAAAATTAACTTCATTAAATTGTTTATGGGGAGACAAGGAATCAAACATGGATAACATCTTGTTAAGCGTTTTTACAATCTTGCCTTGATGTTGATTAAGGTTTATATCTTTCGGATGGCTTGATTCCAAGAAGACAATGCCTGCTGCTTCGTTTGGGTAAAGCCTCGCATATAAATTTGCATATAATCCCCCTAATGAATGTCCGACCAGCAAGAATGGAGGCTCAAACCCTGCTATGGTTAAAGCTTCCCGCAAAGTTTCTACAATTGTTATTCCATCTTGAGCTTCTTTCGGATGTTCACTACCCGTAACACCAAAACGGTTATACGAAAATACAGATGACGATTCCGAAATTTCCAGCAGTATTTTCATCCAGCCTTCGATCGGTCCCGAACCGCCGTTAATCAATACTATATTGGTTTGCCGTATCCGCTAATGTTATATTGCAGCATCCCTTTTGAAGTTACCATTTTAACTTTCTCTATTGGCAATGTACTGCACCTCACTTTTTTGATTACATCCACATTATTGACACGCCCTAATAAAAACCAGGTTACATTTGCCATTTTCAATAAATTTTTTTGTTAAATATTATTCATTTTGAATAACTTTAATCGATAAACCCCTTAATTTTCTGATATAATATGCGAAAAGCGTACTATTAGGAATCGGAGGCTATTATATGGCGTTTAGCACTGTACTGTACAAACTGAAAGGACTCTACAAATTCGGGAAGCCGGCTCCAAGGCTGCGCGGAAAAGTGTTCGTAAATAAAATGGGAGCCATCCAGGTTGGAAAGAATCTTTCCATCGTAGGACATCCATGGGCCGTCCAAATTACAAGCACCAAGGGTGCGAACCTGACATTCGGAGACAATGTATACGTTAATGCAGGCGTGGGGATTGCAGCTAATAAAGAAATTCTCATTGGAGATAACGTCAAGATTGGTCCAAGAACGAGTATTTTCGACAGTAATTACCACCGCTTGGATTCTAGCGATAAAGGTGAACTCCGCAAAAGCATAACCATCGGGAATAACGTATGGATTGGAGCGGATTGCACTATTCTACCGGGCGTCACAATCGGTGATAATTCCGTTATCGCGGCCAAGAGTACCGTGAATAAAAATATTCCTAACAATGTATTGGCTGGCGGAAGCCCTGCAAAAGTCATTCGCGAACTGAAGATAGAGGACGGCTGGGTCAGGGAGTAAAGAAAACTGGCACTTAGAGCGCAATGTCCATGCTTGTGGATCAAGACCAGAGAAGTAACGAGATATGAAAGTTAAATAAATAGCGGCAGTCTATGACTTTATTTTTCTCAGTCCAAGGCTGCCGGTTGTGTTCTTAACAAGTAAGTCTAATGCTTAATTTTCAAAAGTTGCCGGTTCTACAATTCAAATAGCCGCACAAGTTCAACAACTCCAGTCTAAGACTTTATTTTCTTCGTACATCTCATAAGATCTTCGGTATAGCAGCTCATATACAAAGTTCAAGTTTTATAAAAGTCACACGATAAGTCAATGTTGTAGAAATTCGGGGATATCTTCCGCCAAATCCATTGGCAGGGTAAGTTGGTCCATGGTATATTGAATGTACATAGAAACCTTCCTTTCGAAGATGGTTGGGTGGTACCTCCATTTTACCAAAGGTTGGTTTCTTTGTTTTTTACAGATTTTAAACATTGAAGAGGGTGCCCTAAGCCTATGGCTTTTGGGACACCCTCTTTCATTTCTCGAACAGCTTCTATTCGAAGCGAATCAAGAAGTAGTTTTTCTTCCCGCGGCGCAGCACGACAAATTTGCTGTGCAGCCTTTGCTCCGCGCTCACAATTGCCTCAACATCCGTTTGCTTTGTTCCGTTAATCGAGATCGAGCCGCTCGTAATATCTTGTTTGGCTTGGCGGCGGGACGGCGCTGCTCCGGATTCGATAAGGAGATCCATAAGCGCAATCTCGTCCCTATTCGAGATAACCGTTGTAGGCATGTCCTGCAGGGCTTCGATAAGCTCGGCTTCACTCAGCTGGTTTACATCGCCCGAGAAGAAAGCCTGCGTAATTTTCTCCGCGCTGTCCAGCGCTTCTTGCCCATGAACAAGACGGGTGATCTCACGGGCAAGCTCACGCTGCGCCACGCGTTTCTCCGGATGCGCTTGAAGCTCGCTCTCCAAAGCCTCGATTTCCGAACGGGAGAGGAAGGTGAAATATTTCAAAAATTTAATGGTATCGTTATCTTCCGTATTGATCCAGAATTGATAAAATTGATACGCCGACGTTTTCGAGCGATCAAGCCAGATAGCGCCTGATTCGGATTTACCGAATTTTTTCCCGTCACTTTTCGTAACTAGCGGCATCGTCATGCCGTATGCGTCACCGCCGCCCATTTTGCCGATCAGGTCTAGACCAGCCGTAATGTTGCCCCATTGGTCGCTGCCGCCGATTTGCAGGGAACAGCCATGCTCCTGATGAAGCTTATGGAAGTCGTATGCTTGCAAAATCATATAGCTGAACTCCGTGAAGGAAATGCCGGACGACAGTCTGGAATCTACGGAATCCTTCGCGAGCATATAGTTAACCGTAAAGTTTTTGCCGACATCGCGTAAGAAGGTGATCACATCAAGCGGTTCAATCCAATCATAGTTACTCACAAGCTTTGCCGGATTTTCCGCAATTTCAAAATCAAGAAAGCGCGACAGCTGGCGCTTCAAGCTTTCTGTCCACTGCGCTACCGTATCTGCCGTATTCAGCGATCTCTCCGATGAGCGGCCGCTCGGATCACCGATTAAGCCTGTTCCTCCTCCAACGAGGGCAAGCGGTATATGTCCGGCCTGTTGGAACCGGCGCAAGCATAAAATGGGAAGCAAGCTTCCGATATGTAGACTGTCCGCAGTCGGGTCAAAACCGCAGTACAGCACGACACGCTCGTTCGTAAGCTTCTTATGTAATTCCCCGCGGTTGGTAAATTGCTGCACGAGTCCCCGGTATTCCAAATCCGCCAATAAATCATCATGATTGATCAATAATGCTTCGTTTGTCATAATATAACTCTCTCCTCTATGGTTTCCTACAGTTTACGTCGAATCGCTCTATTTTAAAAGAGATATGCCGGCGGCTAAACGGTTTTATTCATGTCTCCGCGTTTACGAACCTTTTGCGAATAAGCGTGTCGCATAAAAGCAGTGCCGCGCCTACCGCAATATCGGTAAACGTCACAAAGATTGCATTAAACGGATAACCACCCATCCTCGAAATATAATACACCGTAAAACCCAAAATCCCAAGCATGCTTATCGTAAATACCATGCTTTTTTTAAATATAAGCGCAAAACCTGCCGCAATAATTGCTAGCGCAGCGGCTGTTCCCAATATCAGGAGGTTATGATCCTTCTCGATGTTTGTCGGAAACAGCAGCCTTTTCGGGTAAAGATATGAAAAATACCAGTCCTCGCCAGGTAAATCGTTAAAAGTGGCTTTAAACACTTTCGGGCTGGCCTGCTCCATCGGAAGATTTGAATATAGCTTGCCGCCTTCCGCTTGAAGCCGTATTTCCAGCTCTACCTGCGGCTCCCCCTCCCAAAACTCGGCAGGCGTAAGATAATAGAGGTGAGAATAAATGGTGTTGATTACATGAACTGCATAAGTCATGATTTAAACATCTTATCATACAAATATAGGGTATGATTATTTGTCGATAGGAGTGGAATCATTGTACATTAAGGACAGACCCTTCTATTCTCCTCAAGCATCCGTTCCAACTGGTCAGGCAATGAACTTCAACATTTGTCCATCCCCTTCGTCTGAGATTATCTACCCTTGGACGCCAATTGAAGAGATGGAGAAAACCGACTACGATGTGATTATTGTTGGAACAGGGGCGGGGGGAGGATCGGTCCTCTGGAGATTGGCAGAACAGTGGGGGGAAAACGGAAAACGTATCGGTGTCATTGAAGCCGGCGATTATATTCTGCCGGCAAATAAGTTCGATCTGCCTAATTGGCTGCCTCTTTGGGCCAATGTCCAACCTCCCAATCCGTTGTATTGGGAGTCGATTCCGATTTACCCATCCGACCGTTCGACTCCTCCATCCCCTCTCCTTACATCCTTTGAACAATTACTCGCTTTAGGCGGAAGATCCATCGAGTGGGGCATGGTAAGTCCCCGTATGACTCCTGTCGATCTTGCGGGCTGGCCCGTCTCCCATAAAGAAATGAACATGTACTATAACATTGCTGAGGAAATCATGAATGTCAACACATCTTATTATAGAACAGCCGACTTTCTTCTGAACCGGCTTCGCCAAAATGGATTTCCCGAGGCGGGCAATAAGCCGGTAGCAATCAATATCCGGCCAACAACTCTTGGAGAATACCGGTCAACTCCTCCCCGGTTTAGTACAATTTCAATGCTCGCGGACGCCGCGAGCCGACGGCCGTTTGACATCGCGATCAAGACCCGCGCCGTTCAAGTTTACACCGAAAGAGGAAAAGCGGTTGGCCTTAAAGTTATGGACAGGGACAAGAAAGCCTATTTCCTGAAAACGAAGGCCGTTGTTTTGGCCGCGAGCACATTTGAGACTCCGCGGATTTTGCTTAACTCGGGCATTCGCGGGGAAGCCATCGGTCATTACTTAACGAGCCATTCCTTTGCATATACGACAGCAAAAGTTGCGCCCGGCGATTACCCGCAAATTCCGGGACTTTACGCGGTTTATGTTCCGCGTACGATCGACCGGCTGTATCAGATGCAAATGCGCGGTTTCCCTCCGCACGGTCATGAGTTTGATATCCTCTCCTTGGGAGTTGTGGAATCGCGGTATGAAAATAGAGTCGTCTTGAATTCCCTCAAGGTTGATGAGTACGGGGTACCGGAGTCCGTGGCTTTATTCTCGTTCAGCGATACGGATCTCGAAGTCATGCGGCAAATGGAACAAGGCATGAAGCAGGCTGCTGAAGCCATGAAAGTTACGTTGGACCCAATTTGTATGCTGCCCCTTGGGCTAGTCATGCATGATATGGGCACTTGCCGTATCGGTACCGATCCCTCCACTTCGGCAGCCAATCCGTACGGGCAGATTCATGGCATATCCGGCCTCTACGTCGCCGGCAGCAGCATGATTCCAACCAGCGGGGCTGCAAATCCGTTCCTTACTACTGCCGCCCTCTCCATTCGCACGGCGGATTATATCATCGAACAATTGCAATAGAAAGGTGGGTCTGGCGGCCGCTTTTATTCCGTGCAGGACTCTCCAAAGTGCTTGAGCATTTTTTGTTCAAAAAAATCTATGCACTCGATGGTAATGTCAGTGTCAACACCCATATGGTTATCAAACGATTCAAACAAGGAACAGGCTTGGAGCTGTAAGCAAATAAAAAGAACGGCCCTGCCAGATCGTTTATCGACGCGGGTCCGTTCTTTTTAAGTTAGCTTGTTTGCTGATCAGGCGTGAGCCTGGAGCAATCGAGTATGCAAGCTGTTAATGTTTTCTCCACGTATCCTTCAGCGGCACAATGCGGTTAAACACTAGCTTCTTCTCCGTTGTGTGCTTTTTATCTACACAAAAATAACCATGGCGCAAGAATTGGTATTTATCCTCGGGCTTTTGATTTCTCATATTCGGTTCAATCATACAATTCTTTAACGCGATGAATGATGCAGGATTAATGGCGCTTTCCCAGGCAAAGCCTTCATCCGTTGGCGAGACATGATCAAGCAGCAAACGATCGTACAAGTGAACATCCGCCAGTATCGCGTGATCCGCTGACACCCAATGAATGGTCCCCTTGACCTTACGGCCGGTAAATCCCGTTCCGCTTTTGGTTTGCGGGTCGTATGTGCAGCGCAGCTCAACGATGTTCCCCGTTTCCTTATCCTTAATGACTTCCTCGCATTTGATGAAATAAGCGCCGATCAGCCGAACCTCAGCATCCGGCGATAATCGATGGAACCCTTTGGAGGGCTGCTCCATAAAATCATCCCGTTCGATGTAAAGCGTTCGGGTAAAAGGAACTTCCCGTTTGCCGAGCGCCTCATTCTCGCTGTTGTTATCCATCGTCAGCAGCTCCGTTTTGCCTTCCGGATAATTGGTAATGACCACCTTTAGCGGATGCAGAACCGCCATGGCGCCCTTGACCTTCGCCTTCAGATCCTGTCTCGCCGCATGCTCCAGCATCGCAATATCAACCGAATTCTGAGCCCTGATCATCCCGATTTCGCTAATAAAGCTCCGAATGCTCTCCGGCGTAAATCCTCTTCTTCTAAGTCCGCGGATCGTCGGCAGTCTCGGATCGTCCCAGCCGTCTACGAACCCTTCCTCTACCAGCTGCCTTAAATAACGTTTACTCGTTACCACACCGGTTATATTCAGCCTTCCAAACTCTCTTTGCTTAGGCGGCTCCGTAAACTCGAGCTCATGCAGCACCCACTCGTACAAAGGTCGATGGTCCTTAAACTCAATGGAACATAACGAATACGTAATGCCCTCGATGGCGTCCTGAATCGGATGGGCAAAATCATACATCGGATAAATGCACCATTTATTTCCCGTGCGATAATGCTCCGAATGGATAATGCGATAGATGACAGGATCCCTTAGGTTCATATTCGGAGCGCTCATATTAATTTTCGCCCTAAGCACCCTTGAGCCGGTTCCATATTCACCGTTCTTCATATTTTCAAACCACCGCAGATTTTCTTCAATGGATCGGCTTCGAAATGGACTGTCTTTGCCAGGTTCAGTAAGCGTCCCCCTGTACTCAGTCACTTCAGCTGGCGATAGGTCGCAAACATAAGCTTTGCCTCTCTTAATTAACGTAACGGCGGCGTTATAGATGGCATCCGAATAGTCAGAGCCATAATAAATATGGCGCCCCGGGCTGTAGCCTAGCCACTCGATATCGTCAATAATCGCGTTCACGTATTCAATGTCCTCTTTTAAAGGATTCGTATCGTCAAAACGCAAATGGAAGCTCCCTTTATACTTTTGCGCGACGGTATAGTTCGTGTGAATCGCATAGGCGCTGCCGATGTGAAGGTATCCGTTCGGCTCAGGCGGAAAACGCGTGCACATTTCCCGAGTAAAGACGCCTGCTTGAATATCCTCATTAATGATTTTGTCTAAAAAATGTTCAACGATTGGTTCTCTATCATTACTCATAGTCAAACCTCCATAGTTAGGCTAATATTCGTCCTTGAAGCTGATCACCTGCGAAAATAAAAAAAAATCCCACCCCCAAGACTTCGCGTCTTGGGGACGAAATTTTTCGCGGTACCACCCCAGATTCATTAATATGTCGCCATATTAACCTCTTCAAGTACGGCACCTATGGATGCTTATACTCTAGCTCTATAACAGGAGCTCCTGTCACAGCATCCCCTTATCCAGGTTCCGATGTGATGCTCAGAGACTTGTTTCAATAAGCTTTTCCTTGCCCCTTTTCAGCTGCCGGGGCTCTCTGCTAAGGAATCCGATTATCTACTCTTCTCGTCATCGCCTTTTTTATATTGCATATAGGTTAACAAATACTTTCACTCACTGCAAATCATTATTTTTCTAAAATACAGCGATTGATTTTTCTTGCATTTTATTCCGCATTTTCGCAATCGGTGATGAACAAGCCGCCTAACGGCAGCTTATTTTATTAACGGGGATAATCCTTCGTAATATTTTCGAATGCTTGTACATACTGTTCGTATTTGACCTGCCATATGTCTTTACGGGATTCGATAACCCTGCCGTCCAGAAGCGCCTCAATGACATCCAAGCATACATCCCAGCCTGCGATATCCCTTGGCGTGTGGGCCGTAACTTTCGTAAGCTTCTCCTTTAATACCAAGCGGCAGCCGCTCGGCTCGGGATATAATTCAAATCGAACACGATCCTCGCCCCATGTAAATTCAAGCACCTCATGCAGCTTAAGCTCCAAAATCTCCATTTCTTCAAAGGTTCCGTCCTGCATATCAAACTTAATGACTCCGCCTTCACGCAGGTCATCGACGCTAAGCTCAGAAAACCATTTCGCGAGCTTAGCGTTATCCGTAAGCCATGACCATACCTTCTCAACGGAATGCTTCAAATGACGCTCGAAACGAACCTCATATCCATTTTCAACCGTCTGTATAACTGCTAGCATATTATTCCTCCTCATCAAGAAGTCTCTCCAAATCATCCAGCTTGTTCGACCAAAACTGTTGATACGGCGTCAGCCAATCCTGTATATCCTCTAAGGGTTTCGCATTAAGCCGGTACATATGCTTCTGCGCGTCTTTTCGCACGGTTACGAGTCCTGCCTCGCGCAATATGCGCAGATGCTTCGAAACGCCGGGCTGACTCAGCGACGATATCGTTACAAGCTCCCCAACAGAGCGCTCCTGCTCACGCAAGTGATCAAGAATCGTTCTCCTATGAGGTTCGGACAGCGCTTCAAATAGTTTATCGTTTTTCATACCGTTATATTACCATCTAGTTATATTTCTGTAAAGTTATATACATGCGAATTGGAAGACCTATATTCCCAGCTTTACAAACAAAAAAGCCGCAGCCGTTAGGAATGCTCCTTTGGCTGCAGCTTTACTGCTGTCACTTATTTATTTAGCGTTATAAAACGCTTCTAGTTCATTGACTACCGCAGCAAGCGAACCGTCTACGCGAGTCTGGCGCTGCTCTTTATTAAATAACGAAGCAATTTGTTCAGGGAATTGCTGTTCGATGCCGCAAAGCTCAATTGCTTCATTGAACTTAGCCGGATGAGCCGTTGCAAGCGATACCGTGATTTCCTTGTCATCGCTGTATTTGTCAGCCGCAGCTACGCCGCAAGCTGAATGCGGATCGAGCAGATAGCCGTTTTCCGCTTCGTATTTTTCAATAGTGCTTAAGCACTCTTGGCCTTGCACGCCATGCGCACCGAATTCCGCTTGCACCTTGCTCAGCGCATCCCCGGAAATGACGATTTGTCCCTCCGCCTTGAACTGATCCATCAGCGTGCGAATTTGCGCTGCATCCTCGCCAAGCACATAATACAAGTAACGTTCGAAGTTGCTTGCTACCTGAATATCCATCGACGGGCTGTACGTGCTGCGGAAATCCCCCGGCTTGTACACCCCCTCCAAGATAAAGCGCTCCAAAATATTGTTTTCATTGGTAGCCAGAATTAGCTTGCCGACAGGAAGGCCCATACGCTTCGCCAAGTAGCCCGCGAAAATATCGCCGAAGTTGCCGGTTGGTACGCTAAAGTTTACTTGCTTCGCATCCGTTTGCTTCGCGATTTGGAAGTAAGCGTAGAAATAATATACTGTCTGTGCCAAAATCCGCACGAAATTGATTGAATTAATCGCGGCCAAATGGTTGCTCGCTTTGAAGTCGAGATCTGCGAACAGATCCTTGATCATGCGCTGGCAATCGTCAAAGTTGCCGTCTACTGATAAATTCAGCACATTATCTTCCTGAACCGTCGTCATTTGAAGCTCCTGCACTTTACTTACTTTTCCATGCGGGTGCAGGATGCAAATTTTAATGCCGTCCTTGCCTTTAACGCCTTCGATTGCTGAAGCGCCCGTATCGCCGGAGGTTGCTCCGAGAATGTGGATTTTTTTGTTTTGCTTAGCCGCCACGTACGTATACAATTGACCCATAAACTGCAGGGCGATGTCTTTAAACGCAAAGGTAGGACCGTGGAACAGCTCCAACAAGTAGAGATCATCCTTCAATTTGCGCACCGGCGTTACTTCCGGATCACGGAAGGTAGAATAGCTCGCGTACACCATATCTTTAAGATCTTGCTCTGGAATTTCACCGTTCGTATAATACGAGAAAATGGCAAGCACAAGCTCTTGATAGCTAAGCTCCTGCCACTCCTCTAAAGTTTCTGCTGAAATAACCGGAATTTCATTCGGAACAAGCAGGCCTCCATCATTGCCAAGGCCCATCATAAACGCATCGATAAATCCTATTTTGCCAACATTTCCTCTTGTACTGATGTACTCCATTTGTAAATAGCCTCCTACATACGTGCAATTATCGTCTTATTTCGTTATTTAAATCATATCATCGTTTTCCATAATAATCGATTCTTTTCACAACAGTATATCATTTTTATTCCCTAAAAATAAACGAAAGGCATCCTAAACCTAAGGATGCCTTTCATAATCAACCTTATTTCATAAAGCTGGCCACAATCGCCGCAATCTCGGCGCGCGTAATCTTTTCTTTTGGCCTCAAGGTGCCGTCCTCGTAGCCTTTAATGATACCAGACTCCGCCAAAGCTGAAATAGCTTCCTTCGCCCAGCCCGATACGCCCGTTTCATCTGTAAAGACCGCCTTGTTGGCGTCAGCCGGCGTTACCAGTTGTTCCTTAAGCGCTCTGTACAAAATAACGAAAGCTTCCTCTCTCGTCATCTCTTGACTCGGCTTGAAGCTTCCGTCTTGGAAGCCCGTTACGATTCCCGCTTCATATAAGCCCTTCACATATTTGCTATACCAAGCCGCAGATGAGATATCCTTAAAGCCGCTATCTCCGTCCTCGGTTTCCAAATCGAGCAATCTGTACATGACCGCCATGAATTCCGCTCTGCTCATCTGTTTGTCAGGCTTGAAGCTGCCATCCGGGAAGCCTCCCAAGATGCTTTGCTCCGCAAGCTTGTTGATGGAGGCGGCTGCCCAGTGCCCGGCAGTATCCGAGAAACTCGGCTGCGGCTCCGTGCCTGGGCTTGGTGTCGGGCTTGGCGTTGGTGCTGGTGTTGGCGTCGTCTCTCCACCAGTGCCTGCCTTTTTCTCCACGGTCACAGCAGCAACAGCTATAAATCCGCCGTCCGCCGTCGTTGCGGTGATGACAGCCGTACCTTCCGCGACACCTGTTATGACGCCAGCTTCGTTCACGGCAGCTACCCCCTCCCGCGTGCTCGACCAAAGGACCGCCTTGTTGGCCGCATCAAGCGGAGCGACGGCTGCCGTTAGCTGTGCTTGCTCCTCCTGTTTCAGCGTAATTGCTTGCTTATCCAGGGATACGCCCGTTACGCGGATATCGGTATTCGGTTGTTCCACTGCAGGAACGTTAGCCAGCAGCTGCTCGTATTCAGACTGCGTAACAGGAATGACAGTACCGTGCCGCGGGCTTGCCGGCAGCTCGTAGCTTGCGGACAGCGTCCATTCACCCGAGTCCAAATCCGTCGTCTCGAACGGCACATAACCTCTGCCTCCGAACTCATCGATGAACATGAACCATTTCTCTTCCGTATTCGATTTGAACACGGTTGGTCCTTCGCCGCGGCTGATTGCGCCTTTGCCTACGCCTTCTTTAATCACGTTAAACGCCGGATCAAAAATAGAGCTGCCCGACTCCTGCAATATAAATTTACCGTTTGGCGTCTCCGCCGTATTATTCCGTTCATCCTTCGTGAAGCGGTAAACCTTGCCCGCATGCTGAAGCATTGTGGTATCGATGATGGAATAACCGTAATCCATATACACTTCAGGCTCCGTAAAGGTGTGAAAATCCCTTGTCTTCGCATACATGATGCGCTGATAGCTGCTGCCGGTATGGTTCTCATCCTCATACAGCCTTGAAGCCCAGAATACGACATATTCTCCGGTCGAATCATCATAGATGATTTCCGGTGCCCATGTATTGCCGGCCTCCTTAGGAGATACCTCCGCCATGCGCTGCTCAGACCAATTCACAAGGTCATGCGACTCCCATACCATGATCGAACGGCTGCCGGTGGTCTGCGCCGCGTTCCAGTCGCTGCTTCCGTTCATTTTCAAATCCGTTGCGATTAAGTAGAACTTATCTCCCTCGGGGGAGCGAATGATGAACGGATCGCGGACGCCTTTGTCGCCTAAGCCTGAGCTCAGGACCGGCTTGCCTTCGTTCATTTCCTGCCAGTGGAGCGGATCATTGCCCTCGCTTAATGCGAAATAGACCTGTTCGCCATTCGCGGTGCCTTCACCCGTAAAGTAACTGAACATATACCCTGCATAAGCCTCATCCTTCGGAAGCTCCTTTACGTTTGCCGCAAAAACCTTCGTTAGCGAAACGCCGTTTTTCACAACGGAAGCCGTCAGCTTCACCGTTGTGTCTCCGCTGCCATGAGCCGGCCGTTTCACCTCGCCAGTTGAAGTGACGACAGAAGGCTTCTCCGAGAACCATGAAATAGCCGTACCATTCTCGCCTGCTGCAGGCAGCGTTAGATTGCCACGTACATCATTAATGTTATAAATCATTAAGGCAGCAGCATCCTTCGCAACAGCTTCGCCATCATTCAGCCGCTTCAGCACCGTGAAGGAAAAGGTTCTTGTCGCTGTTGACTTCCCGTCCGTCAGGACGGCTGTCAGCACAACGGCTTCATTTTGCGCGTCCGATGCAGGTCTTGTAACCTTGCCTTCAGAGTTGATCACCGTCTCGTTCGCTGATTGCCACGAAATCGTCGTACCGCTCTCACCCTTCAACGGCAATATCAGGTCAGTCTGAACGGTGTCTTTGCTTGCATTCCCGCCAAGGAAATTTACCGCATCCAATTGGTCGGCCGCATGCTGCACGAGCAGTCCTTCCAGGCTTGCAGCATTTAGATCCGCCTCTGCCTTCAGCTCGCTCACTTCGGAAGCAAGCAATGCTCCGTCATAGATTTGGAAATCCGCAAGCATTCCGCCAAAGTAAGGATCGCCCGCATAAAAGGATTTTCCGATAAATCCGCTTGCGCCGGATGCTTGTTTAATTTGATCGAGCGTAAACCCGCCTGCCGTGCTGGATGATACCACGGTACCGTCGATATAAAGCGTCAGCTTGCCGTCCGTTCCGGACATGACCGCCGTTATGAGCTTCCAATTGCCGGACTGCAGCGTCGGCGCTTTGGTCGATACTTCATTGCGCCAGCCATTGGTAGCGATCCCGAAGCGCGCTGTGCTGTCGGCATTATATTTAGGCGTCATGTACAAATAATGGGTATCATTTTGTCCAAGCGCAAACAGCCATTCCGCTCCGTTCTTGCCGTTCCAATCAACGAGCGCTGATACGGTTACATCCGTCAAGCCATCCAAAATGCCCTGCGGCATTTCGATGTAGGAGCTTGTGCTGCCTCCGGCGAAGCTGATCGCTCCCGCTGTATCGGTCTTAAGCCACTCCGCGTTATCCGGATTCATCCACTTGCCGTCATGCTGACCTGCCTTGTCCCTTACCGTCGTGCCGTCCAAATCGCTCATATCATAATGCACGATTAACTCCGACTCGGAGGATGGCGGCGGTTCTACAACGCCTCCTGTGCTTTCTGTAATCATAATCCAGCTAATTTGCGGATCGGAGCTGGATGCGCCCGCATTTGCCGAACGATGTACCGTCAGCTCCAGCTTCCCTTTATCAACGGCTACATTGCCATAGCTCATCACGTCACTTGCTGCCGTGAAGACATAACCATTTGTCTTAACCGTACCGTTTACAATAATATCGGCGATTCGCTGCCCGTTGGAATACTGGGACCATGGATCATATAAACCGACATACACATCGTAATTTCCGTTTCCAATATCAAAGCGATACGATAAATCATCGCCGGAATTGCTCTTCAAATAACGCAGGGATGTGAAAATATCGCCGCTGCTCGTTCCCGATGTCAGCGTATTATCCCCGACATAACCCCAGCTTTGGTTGTTCGCAGGATCGTATTTCTGATCGATTGTTTCTCCATTAAGTACGTTTTTCTCACCCATCAAGGCAATGATGTCCTTATAATCGGCTGTCTCCGCACCGCCGGCATGGACGAAATAGGCGCTGCCTTCCGGAATAACGTACATCTGATGCTCCACTTTTTTGTTCGAAAGCTCTGTCAGCGTGCCGCTGACACGCACCGAGCCTGGCTTCTGGAAGGCGGCTTCGCTTACGCTCCATGCAATCGGTGTATCCTTGCTCGTTCCGTCCGACAACGTCACATTCACGGTGCTTGGGAACGCAGGCGCCGTACCGATGGTCGTGCTGGCAGGCAGTGTTGTATTCACCGTTACCTTCCCCATGCCGTCTAATACATCAAGCGACCATTCATCCTGCCAGCGGAGCGCAATCTCGTCATTTTGGCCAAACTCGATCGGCAGCCAAATGTAACGGGAATTCGCCAAATCATTCTGGTTCCAGCGATCGCCCATATAAATGAATTTTCCTGCAGCCGCATCGACCGGAATAACCTGCGTGCTCTGCGAGCCAAAGGTCGTGGAGCTGCCCGGCGCAACATCGCGCATCGCCTTCCACGGTCCCATAATATTGTCCGCAACCGTATATTTGCCCACGTTCGGAGCCCAGCCGGTCGCGCCGGATGTAATCATGTAGTATTTGCCTTGATATTTGAACAAAGCGGGTGCTTCGCGCTGGGCAAGCGGAAATACGCGAACATAATCCACGCCGTGAACCGCCTTGTATTCCGTATCGCGCTCTTCGTTGCCGTCTTTGTGCCAGCCCACGACATCGGTGTAGGAATCATTGAGCTTGGAAATATAGATCGTCAGGTTTTCCTCGCTCGAATATACCAAGTATGCCGTTCCGTCATCATCCTTGAACAAGGTCATATCGCGGGCCATGCCCGGCTGATTGGGCTGACCGTCATCGGTTGCGCCCGCTGGAGCGCGGTCCATGCGATGGCTCTCCTGATAGACGAATGGCCCGAGCGGTGAATCGCTGAGCGCATAACCCGCTTCAGCCTTCGCATAATTGGCTGTAGACGTCGCGCTTGGTCCGTCCGTATGCATCCACATCACGTATTTTTTTGTCTTATCGTTATAAATGACCTTCGGACGCTCAATAATCCGGTCCGTGCCGATATCGTTCAAAATATCCGCTTGATCCGTTCTGCCTTCATACAGCTCGGAAATGAGCGGATCGTTCTCGAAATCGTCCGCGGATTCAATCGCGGTCAACGCAAGCCCCTTGTCCTCCCAATTGTACAAATCCTTCGAGACATATACCCGCACACCCCTGGCCGGTAAATAACCGTTAGTCTTATCCTCGCCGTACCAGTAATAGGACTGCGTTTCCTCATCGTACATCATGCCTGCACCATGTGCCTGAATGACTGCGCCGTTCGTATCCCGCCATACCGCGCCGGGCGTAAACGAACTGTACGGCTCGTTAATCGCAAGCTCCGATATCGCCTTCTTTAAAGCAGCGATAGCCGTGATAATTTGCTCCTGCACCGCAGGCTCCGTTATCTCAGCGCTGCCGCTCGCAAGCGTCTGTTTAAGCGCTTTGCTCTCCTGAATGACACGATTCAGCTCAGCAAGGCTGTAAGGCGTATAATCCGTGTTAGCCGCTTCTGCTTCCGCAGAGGCGATTTGATTGTCTAAATCAGCTAGCGGAACGGTTATGTTCTGCCTAATGATCAGATAATTCAACAGCGGATCATTATGGTTGGTGAGCGCAGCGGCTGCCGGCCCTTGAATGCGCACATTCAGCTGCCCGTCGGTTACGCTGACCTTTCGGTAGGTGACGATCTTCTCGGCCCCGTCACCGCCGATCGCGAAATCACCGCCCGATACGTTGTTCCCTTCCAGCAGCAGATTGACGCTTCTTCCGCTCCACGGATTGTTGAAGCCGAACGTTACGTCATATTCGCCGGCCGGAAGCTCAAAGTTGTAAGCAAGAGCTTTATCTCTCACTTGGGTTCCGTTGTAATATCTTAACGAGCCTGATTTTGTCGAGGCATCGCGTACACTTGTCGCACTTGTGGTCGTGACCAAGCCCCATGTTTTTGACGTTACCGGATCAACGCCATACACCTGCTCCGTTACAGAGCTATAGAGACCAAGCTTATCCGAGCCCTCCGCGGTAGCCGGCGTTGCGTCTCCTGCATTTACGAAATAAAGAATGTAGTCGTTATCCTTCAGCTCCTGCTCCGTAAATTCGTCTGATACGGCTGCCGCTGTCCCCTGTCCTTCGCCCGCTGCATATGCTGGCGCCAATGAGGTTAGAAAGGACGCCAGCATCGTGCAGCACAGTGCCAAAGACAACCATTTCTTCTTTTTAAACAATCGTATTCCTCCTTCAAGCTTGTTGATCGCTCATTCTGAATGCGCTTACAACTAGGATGGCAGAACGTCAACACAAATGATATCGAAGATACCCCCCCTGTTCAACTGAACAATATAAACAGCAATGAACTCCAGTCAGGCTGTCTTATTTCACTAATCTAACCACTGATAAGTTCACTAAGGTTCGTTTTTTTCACCCGCCTTAATTATCCCAATCCATAAAGTCCAAGCCATTTTACTTCAAAAAAAGACGACACCTGCTCGCACGCTGGTGTCGTTCTCACTCATTTTCTAGAATGGCTATTGCTTTAGCAATTACAAGCCGTCATCCACGACCAGCCCAAAAATCGTGGCAAACGTAATCGCCTGCGCGGGCGATATGATGCAGCGCCGCAAATCCTCAATCGCTGCACCCAGGCTGTTGAACTCGCAGCTGCTGATATCGATGCCGCCGAGCTTCGTCTGCGAAAACTGTGCTTGATCGATATTGGATTCCCTTAAGTAAAAGTTGGATAATGTCATATTGGACATATCCGCTTTGGCAAGCGAGGTTTTCTCGAATTTGACTCCCTTGGCGTTGGTGAATCGAAGTACGGCATAATCCGCGTAACATTGCTCGAACCAAACGTTGCGCAGCGTCGAGCCCGTAATATCCATGCCGAGCAGTTTACAATTATGAAAGGATACGCGGTGCAAAATCACTTCGCTCAAATCGATATTCGATAAGTCGCAATTGACGAACCGAACATCCGTAAATTCTGCTTTCCGTAAGCTCACGGCCCGGAACACGACATTTTGGAACACCGCTTTATCGATGCAAATCTTATAAGCTGATTGATTATGAATGCCGCAATCCTCAATGATCCTGTCGCTAATCTCATACTCATCCGCCCACTCGTAGTCCGGCACCGTCAATGGCGTGAGCGCATCCGGAATTTTGGGCGCATCAAGCTTTTTTTCCTTGCTGGTCATCAGCAACAACCTCCCCCTGCGGCAGCTCCTTTGCAAGCCGCTGAACCTAACCTTCATTATATACGATTAAGACGGCTCATTCGACAGCATTTCTTCGCTTCCTATTTTGCTTCAAAGCAGGTCTCTAATGACTTATTGTCCAGCCCCATCTATAATGAAGAAATTAATGCCGCAAAAGAAAAGCTAACCTCTGCGATGCTGCAAGCTCGTATAAGAGGATTAAGTTATACCGATGGAGGTGCGCTATGAAATATGAGATGACGCTGGAGCAGCGCGATCACATCATGGGGCAGCTGTCCGAAGAGCAACGTCATTTCATGCATCATGAGCTTGTCAGAGGCAGAAGAACGTTGTTTGCAAGGCAGCTTGCGCGAAAAAAATGCCAGTTCATCCCCGAGGATGCGCAGTTTGAGGATATTGAATCATTTATCGAGGAATGGGACTATATCGGATTTACCGACAGCGGCGAGGTCTCACCTCATACGAAATGCGAGTGTGGGCGTTCGCTGCGCTATCAGCATCAGGTGCTTCATTTGCCGACGAACACAATTCGCTATTTTGGCATCGAGCACCTGCAGCTGCATACGGGTATCGATGCGAAAGCCGTCGCCGATATCATGAAGGGTTTCGATGTGCTGGACGGTGAAATGCACGAAGTGCTTAGCAAGTTCCGGGATGGCTGGCAGCTGGGTCAGCATCTTTTTCTGCCGCTGCCGGCTGAGCTTGACGTACCGCCTGATATCCAGGCTCAAATCGATGTCAAGCTTCCGCTGCTCGATCGGCAGCTTGCCCGTATCCGCAGAAGGCTGCATGAGCTTGATGTCGCAAGCAGAAAAAAGCGGCTGGCAGCCGCTTTAACTTACTTCGATCCATCCGCATCCGAAGACGAGGAGCCTATCGGTTCGGGGGCGGAGAATACTCCGAGCGGCTACGGCAGCGAGGATAGCAGTGAACCTGCCCATGACAGCGATATGCCGAGCGCTGATCAAGGCTCCTTTAATTTTGGGGAATACGATGCTGTCCAAGGGGCATTCAGCTTTGAAGAAACGGATAACGGCCAAGCGGCCTTCGTGTTCGATCAATCAGACAACAGCCAAGGCGCTTTCGTCTTCGATGAGGAGGCAGAAAGCCAAGGCGCGTTTCGGTTTGATGAGCCTCCGGCGAATCCAAATCAAGATGCGTCCGCATACGAGGAGGCCGGCAGGAAGCTCGGCGCCGCTGCGCGAAGAGACAGCGAGGTAAGCAGCTCGGATGCGAAGCGTTCAAGCCCCTTCTACCTGTCTCCCTCAGCTCAGCGCGTTGTTGATGATGCTATCAAATACGGCCGCATCAGCACCCTTGCCATTTCCAACTTCCTCATCGAGCAAAAGCTCGTACAGGATACGCGGATGTCTACGGGCAAGCCCGGCATTTATATCGCCGTTGCCGCTTACATGGACAAGCTTGCCGCAGCGGGCCAATGCGAACTCGTGAGCAGCAACTCCGAGGATCGCGTCTATAAAAAGAACGAATAAAGCTTAACCTTTTACAGCCGAGCCGACGGTAAGCGCGTTCTCAACCTGTTCGCTGAACAGGATGTAGATCAGCACCGTCGGCAGGCTGGCAATCGTCATCGCCGCTCCCATCGCGCCCCAATCCGTCGTAAATTGCCCTTGGAAAAACAGCAAGCCAAGCGGCAGCGTCTTCAAGCTTTCTTTGGTAATCAGAATGACGGCCATCGTAAATTCATTCCATGAATTCAGAAAAATAAAAATAACCATCGTAGCGAGCGCAGGCTTAATGATCGGCAGCATAATACTGAAGAATGTCCGGTAAATGCTCGCACCGTCAATGCAAGCCGACTCTTCCATCTCAATAGGAATGCTGCGGAAGAAGCCATAGAACACCATGGAAGCAAATGAAATATTAAAAGCAATATAAGGAATGATCAATGCCCCGTAAGTATTAGCCAAATTCAGATCCCTCACAAGAATCGCAAGCGGAATCATAATGACTTGGATCGGGATGAACATGCCCACAAGGATATACGTATGAGCGATTTTGCTAAAACGCCAGCGCAGCCTTGCCGCCGCATACGAGAACATGACCGCGAGCAGAATAGCCCCCGCTACCGTAGCCGCCGCAACCAGCAAGCTGTTCATAAAATAAACCGGAACGTTATATTTCGACCATGCCTCTACATAGTTCTCAAACCGTAAATGTACAGGCGGACCGAATGGGTTCGTTACGAAAATTTCATCGTTGCTTTTCAAAGAATAAAAGATCATCCATACGAGCGGATATACCGATAAGAGCGCATACAGCCACAAAAAGATCGGCATGCTCGGGTTGTTTTTTCTAAGCTTCATCATCCAGGCCATCTTCGCCCGCCTCCTCTAGTATGATATGCGTTCTCTAGCAATCAGTCGGTTGATAATCAGCGTTGCAATGAGACATTCAATGACGAGAATGGCCGCTGCCGCACTGCCGTAACCAAACTCTCCTACTCGGAATGCAGAACGGTACATGAGATAGGTAAGCGTGTAAGTCGAGGTTCCCGGGCCGCCGCTAGTCATAATGTACATATTGGCAAAGGCGTTCAGCCCACCCGTAATGGCGAATACCAAGCAAAATTTATACGTTTCCGCCATCATCGGAATATTGATTTTCAGAATCGCTTGCAGCTTCGTTGCGCCATCGATGCGGGCGGCCTCCATATATTGTTCAGGAACGGACTTTACTCCCGCGAGCAGCAGGGCGAAGTGATAACCCATGTACTGCCAGGCATTCACGAATGCAATCGCGATAATCGCCGATTTGCTGCTCGTAAGCCAATCCTGCTTGTATTCAAGCCCAAGTAATTCAAATACTTTATTAATGAGTCCGTATTCGCCGTTATAGATCGACAGCCATAACTGGCAAACGACCGTAATCGAAAGAACCACCGGTATAAAAAAGCTGATGCGCAAAATTTTGCGGCCCTTAAACTTGGCGTCGGCAACCGCAAAGGCTAGAATGGAGCCGATCCCGATCTGGGTTACCGTAATGATAACCGCGAAGATAAGTCCATTTTTAAGGGAGGTAAAGAACAAGCTGTCTTGAAACAGTCTCGTATAGTTATCGAACCAAATAAAAGTGCCATCCGATAGGCCGTCCCACTCATACATACTGCGAAAAAACGTTTGGACGATCGGGTAAAATACCATCACGGTATATAAAAGGAGAGCTGGCAATATAAACAAAAGTATCGCTGTCTTGTTCCCCAGAAATTTGTTCATTTCATCACTTCCTCTGCGAGTCTGACTATCCAACCGTTTCCGCGTTTCGGCTAAAGAGAGCTAGAACCCACCCCGTTCATGCCTATGGGAGTGAGTTCCGCCTCGTTTACCCTTTATCTATTGCTTGCCTCCGCAGCTGCTACTTCGCGGCTGGAACGGCTTTGTTCACGTCCTCGATAAATTGCTCCGCGCTGTATGCGCCGGTCATCAAGCTTTGCGACGCATCTTCTAACGCTGCTTTAAACTTAGCATCCGACAGCCCCCATGCGAATGAAGTCGTGCTTGTGATTTTGGCGATGTCATCGGAGAGCTGCTTCATCATCGGAGGATATTCGGTAATGATCGCTTTATCTACCTTTGTAGCTACAATCGGATTGCCGCGCTCCGTATATTTGTACTCTGCAAATTTAAGCGATAGGAAAGCGGCTAGCTTAGCTGCCAAATCTTTATCCTTCGTATCCGGATTTACAGCGTAGCCGCCTGGACCGCCGCCGCCGCTGAACGCGTATTTGCTTGCTTCGTAGTTTGCTGCGTCTTTGCCTGGGAAGTACGTCCAGCCTGCTTTGTCTCCCAGCTGCTTCGTCGATTCCGCAATTTCCCAATTCCCATTCAGGAACATGGCTGCTTTGCCCTGATGGAACAAAGCTGCAGCTTGATCGTAATTCAGGTTCGTTGCGCCCTTAGGCAGCATGCCTGCTTTTACAAGCTCGATAATTTTTTCAGCCGCTTCCTTGTAAGCAGGATCACTTGCGCTCGCTTGGCCTTTATCCAGCTTCAGAATGCCTTGCGGCTCATTGCGGGTAACGAACATATCGAACAAAGCAACCGTCGGCCATTTCTCTTTGGCAAACAGCGACAGCGGAGTAATGCCAGCCGCATTAAATGCTTTAACCGCCGTCATCAGCTCATCGTAGGTGGTCGGCACTTTCACGCCATTTTTCTCGAACAGCTCTTTGTTGTAATAGAGGAGTACAAATTCATTGCCTGAATACGGGAACGCGTAAGTATGTCCATCGTCGGCTACCAGCGTGTTCATCGTGCTCGGAAACATTTTGTCTTTAAAGCCAAGCTCGCTAACGTAAGAATCCAGCTCGAGAATGTTGCCGGATTTTTTGAACGTTGTAATGATATCCAGCCCCGCTTGGAAAATATCCGGCAGGTTGCCCGTTGCCGCATAGGTTTTCAGCTTTTGGCCGTCATCCTGCGCCTGTACTTCCAGCTCCAGCTCGACGTTCGGCATTTCCTTCTTCAATTCCGCAATCGCATAATCATAAGGAAGCTTGGTATCGTCATCGGCATACTGCGCGTAGATCCGAAGCTTAACCGGCTTCACTTCTTCCGTCTTCGTCTCCTCCTGCACGGCATTAGTCGCCGTCTCTTTGTTGCCTTCACTCGCCGCATTGTTGTTCGCAGCCTCATTATTGCCCGCGGAGCCGCAGGCTGCCACGAATATCAAGCAAAGACTCATCACTGCAATTGCCAGCTTTCTCATTGTTTGGCCCCCTAAAGTTTGTTCTATTGAAATCGCTCTCTTCGTGCTCTTTACATTTCTGAGTATAAGCAATCCGTTCCGTCTTGATAATGAAGAAACTGCGTGCTTTTGGTAAAATCCGCAGATTTACCATTGAAAACTTATAAATTGTTATATCGCAATAAAGAGCCGCTATTGGCGGCTCTTTTCATATTCGCTGGGAGAATACCCGTAAAATTTTTTGAAGCTTTTGCTAAAATAACCCGGATCATTATAGCCGACCTTCTCTGCAATGTCGGTTAGCCGCGCCTGATTGCGACCGAGCATTTCCTTCGCCTGCTGCATCCGAAATTGCGTTAAATAATCGCTGACCGTAATTCCGATCTCCTTCTTGAATACCGCGCGCAGATAGCTCGCGTTAATATATACATGCGAAGCAATCTGTTCCAGCTGCAGCCCTGGATCCGCATAATTTTGCTCCATATACGTCTTGGCTGCCTTTGCGATTTTAGAGGAACGGGTATTGCGGTGCTTGCTGTTGTAGCTCACCGCTTTGCGGAACAGCTCCTTGAGCCAGTCGAAGGTCAGCTCTGCCGATTCCAGCTTCCGAATTTCGTTATATGGAAAAAAATGATCCCCGAAGCAATCCTCCACGGGATGGCCGGATTCCTCAAAATAGGAGAGGTTAACCGAAACAAGTCCCATACAGATGACATAAATATAATCGATCGCCAGCCGCCGCTCGCGAATCGTTTGGAAGACTTCATCCAGCTTTCGCTCAATGGGCTCCCAGCTATTTAGCCTCAGCAGCACGAGAAGCTCCTCATTTACCTCCAGCGGGTAGAAGGGCTGGTTGCCGCTGCTTGGCAATTGCTCCCCGTAGGCAATGACCCGGTCATGCCCCAGCACATACTTGTTTTGCAGCGCCTCCAGCGCTTCGCCATAGGAGGCGGCAATCCCTTTGAAGCCATCTTTGCTTCGCCCGACGCCGACCGTGACGGTGAATTTCAAATATTTTTTGATGAGGAAACATAGCTTCTTATACCCCTCCAGCGAGGGCAGCTCGTCCCTTTCCCCGTTATGCCGGGCAAGGCCTACAGTCCGTCCCTCCGGCCCGTTAAAGATCAAATAATCGCCGCTCTCCTCCAGCGCCTCGTTCAGCACATTCGTTACCGCGTATTTCATCAGCAGCCGGTCGCTCGCTTTGCTCCATTTCCGATCCATGTGATCGATCTCGATACAGGCAGCGACATAATGGCCGCTTTCCGCCTGTATGCCAAACTGCTGCAGCCGCTTGACCGTTTCTTCATCCGATAGCGCGTATTCACGACTAATCAGCTGACCGAGAAAGCTTTCCTTCATCAGCTCCGTATTTTCGCGCAGGGTAACCTTCTCCTCCTGTGCCTTCTGATGCTGCTGCCGCAGCTTCACCAGCGTAAGGAGCAGCTCGTCCTTGGAGAAGGGCTTCAGAATATAATCCTCAACGCCGAGCTTGAGCGCCTTTCGCGCATACTCGAACTCATTATGTCCCGTAATCAGAACGATGCTTACCTCGGGATAATGCTCTTTCAGTTTCTCTGCAAGCTGCAGCCCATCCATAAACGGCATCGTAATATCAACAAGCGCAATATCCGGCCGATCAATTGCAGCCAGTTCAAGCGCTTCTAATCCGTTTTTCGCTTCCTGGTTTATGGTGAAGCCGAGTGTCTCCCAGTCCAGCACCGTTTTCAAATATTCGCGAAAAATAACTTCATCATCCACGATCATTATTTTTTGCATCGCTTCTTCCGCTCCTATTCCGCTTGATAGGGAATCTGGGCGATCACCGTTGTGCCCAGTCCGTTCACGCTCTCGATTTGCACGCCGTATGCCTCGCCGAAGTAGAGCTTGATTCGCTCGTGCACGCTGTTCAGGCCGTAGCCCACCCGCTGTTGTGAATCCCTCATTCCCCCGTTTATGGCTTGAAGCCGTTCCTCCGTTATGCCCGCGCCGTCATCCTTGACGGTCAAGAAGATCCTTTGCTCCTCGCGCCTCGCCGTAATCGTCAGCCGGCCAAACGTCGATTTATTTTTCAGCCCGTGGTAAATCGCATTTTCCACCAGCGGCTGCACGGTCAGCTTCGGTATCATGCAATGCAAAATGCCAGGATCAATATCCATTTCGAAGTCAAACACATCGGAGTAACGGATTCGCTGAATGGACAAGTAATCCATCACGCTCCTCATTTCCTCCTCCAGCCTGATCTGATCCTTGCCTTGGCTGAGCGCCACCCGGTAGAAATCGGCTAAAGCCTTAGTCGTTCGCTGCACATCTCTAGCACGTCCCATCTCGGACAGCGTATAAATGACGTCGAGCGTGTTATACAGAAAATGCGGTTTAATCTGCGCCTGCATAAGCGCCAGCTCATATTCCCGCTTCTTGCGCTGCTCCGCGCTAATGTTCGCCAAGAGCTCCTTGACCCTCCCCATCATCGTGTTGAAGCCGGAGGCCAGTAAGCCGATTTCATCACCCGAGGTTACCTCGATTTGCTGATCAAGGTTCCCTTCCTTTACCCTCTTCATGTGACGGGATAAATGGACAATCGGCTTGGAGATGACATTCGACAGCAGCCGTGCGACAAACAAGGCCATTACAAAGCAAACGAGACCAATCAGCAGGATAAGCTTTGTGATTTTTCTCGTGTCTTCCGTCAGCAGATCATAAGGCACCTGGGATATCAGCTTCCAGCCGAGGCTCGGAAGCTCGCTGCTGACGAGCAGCATCTCGCCGTTCTCGGACGTTCGGACCCTTGCACTCGCCTTACTACCCTGCATCCATTCCAGCAAAGCCGGTTCTTTGATCGGCTGCAGCACCTCGGCCGCGGTTTGCGACGAAACAATGCGTCCTGCGGCATCGGCTATAAAATAAGAGCCTTCCTTGATAGAGCCAATATTTTCATACACGGCCGATAAGGCGCTTTCCCTAATATTGAGAATTAGATAGCCGAGCGGCACGCCCGTATTAATGTTCACGATGCGCTTGCCAAGCGTAAGGATCGGCTCTTCTTCGTTATTCACGAGAAAATTCCGTTTCTGCATCGAAAACCAAATATTCGCTCCGTTTGATTGCTGCAGACGGCTAAGCAGCTCGCTCCCAGCCGCAAGCTCCTGTTGGCTTTCCATGCTCGAGTTGGAGCCGTAAATACGATTACCTTGATCAATGAATGCAGCGGATTCCACATCAGGGAATACGACCAACGCAAAGCTGAGCTGATTCGTGATTTTAGTGTAGAGCTGAAGCTCCGACATCCTTCCCCTTGCTCCGGCTTGATCCTCAACCAGCACCTTATTCAAATTAAGCGTAAGCATATTGGCCGTGCTTGTCGCATTCGTCAATATGCCGTTGATTTGCGTGATGATGAGGGAGGAGTTATCCGATACGTTTTTTACCGTTTTCTCTACGATAGCATTGGTATAAATGCGGTTAGAGGCAAAGCCGAGCACGAATAACGGAATGATAATAAGCGGAACGTAGACAAGCGTAATCTTGTTGCGGATTAATCGGTTGCGAAACCATTCGAATCGTTTTAGCCGATTGTACACGTTCACTCGTTGTCCCCCTGAGCAGAATTTGCTTCTTTTTTACTAGTTTTACTAACTCAAACTTCGCAGCTAGGAATCGACAGGTAAGCCTTGAGGTAGCTAGGTAAGCCGGCGATCCATTGTTGGAGTTGACTTTTAATCAATTTTGAAAGTTTTTTGTTTGCGGTTGTTGC
>NZ_JAVIFU010000038.1 GCF_031157315.1 Paenibacillus sp. LHD-38 | reverse complement strand
CTGAGCCAGGATCAAACTCTCCAAATTGGTGTTTGAAATGCTCATTACTTTTTATCGCTTTTTCGCTTATCCCGAAGGATTTGCGAGGCAGTTATTACTCGTTGTTCAGTTTTCAAAGAACAATTGCTCTTTCGTGTCAACCGCGTGTGTCTCAGCGGCGACAAGAAATAATATATCATAGGGGCCCAATTAAATGCAACCCCTTTTTTAAAGTTTTTTTCAAAACCTGATTTTATCGGTAAGATCTCGCATTTAATGCATAACGCGACAGTTCTTTCGGGGAGGCAATTCGTGCATACATACGGAAGATGATTTTATATCTTCTTGTAATGGCTTGCTTAATATCGCCGTCTAACCTTGAATCGCTCAGGTCAAGCAGCATTTCATCCAGTTCTTTGCGAAGGACATAGTCGAGTTCTTTGCATTCTTTATCGTTGAATAGTATTCCGAGCATAGCCGTGAGTGACCTCCTTTAGTTGTAAAGCGCAACTAGACCGTCCGTTAACGTACAAAAAAGCAACGTCTTACGCAAATGCGTTTCGACACTGCTTTACTGTTATGCTCAAATATTGGAAAAATTATTACATGGTTAACAACCATGTTGTAATTGTGCTTTCAATAATCGCTGCAATAAGAAGCGTTATCGTCAGATAAACCACCATAGGGACTGTCCTTGCAGTGAAGGACTCAAGCTCGCGTCCCAGGCCGCTTGATTTAGATCTTTCGAAAACCAGTGAGCCTCCCGCTTTTAAAACGAGTACTCCAAAACGCATGCCATAAGCGCATGCTATGATGATTGCCGGAATTTCCAATATGCCGTGAGGCAATAATCCTTTAACAATGATCTCCATAACGTACCCGCCGCCATGCAGCTCGGCTGTTGTCTTGAGCAAATAACCAATCATCATTCCGTTCACGACCAAGAAGAAGAACGGTAGGATCCCAAACATCGCTCCTAAATACATGACTAAGATCGATTTGATCGCATTATTAAAGAAAATGAAAATAATCATCGTCAATGTCGGATTACTTGAATTGTCGATCATGTCGGCAAGTTTTCCAAGTCCTTCGAGCTGGCCGTCAAGAAAGGCTTTAAAGGCTGGATTTGTCCCTCCGATAACCATGCCTGCCAAAAACAAGATCGTTCCAAACGCTATATAAGGATTCATCCGCTTAAAATGCTCCCAGTTCAAACGCCAATTAAACAATTTATTCCCCTCCGCAGTATGTAACTTCGCAATATAGATGAATATCTCAGTTGTACGAGCATAGATTGTACTACAAGCGTAAACGACAACCGCCTTCCATGGAGGCAAATACTCGTTCCGCGATAAAAGATAAGCGAAGTATAAAGGTCGGATTTATACTTTCTTATCTTTGTACAAGCTTCCATTAGAGAGGAGTGCCCTTCCCCATGAACGTTTTTTATGTTCTGAACGGCCGTAAGATGAAAAGGTATTTCTTAATCGCCATCGCCGTTGTCTTCTCTGTCGGCATCATTTATGCCGAACGCGGCAACATCACTGTGTTTGCCCCGCAGCAGCCAGCGGCAATCTACAGCGTTCCCACTGATAAAAAGGTAGTTGCCCTTACCTTCGATATTAGCTGGGGAGACAAACGCACGGAGCCCATTCTTAATGTGCTGAAAGAGAAAAACATTAAACAGGCCACATTTTTCTTATCCTCGCCTTGGAGTCAATCCCATCCGGAAATCGTCAAGAAGATACAAGACGCCGGTTATGAAATTGGAAGCCATGGCCACAAGCATGATAATTACAGCAAACTAAGCGATGAAGAAATCCGCAAGCAAATTACGACTGCGCATACCATTTTATCCGACGTAACAGGAAAACAGCCCAAATTAATCCGACTTCCTAACGGCGATTTTGACAAACGTGTACTCCGTATCGCAGAAGAACTTCAATACAAGGTTATTCAATGGGATACGGATTCACTTGATTGGATGAATATCGGGACAGACAAAATCATTAATCGGGTCGTTACGCGTGCCCATCCTGGCGATATCATATTGTTCCACGCAAGCGATTCCGTAAAACAAACGCATGAAGCTCTGCCAGCCGTTATTGATCAGCTCCGTGAAAAGGGTTACGATTTTGTCACCGTCACCGATCTCATCACACAAACAGAAATCGACGGCAAAGCTGTGCAGGATAAGACAACGTCTACATTCCCGCAGCTCGATGCCGCCGAATTAGAATACTAAGCTATACGACCGGCTTTGCAGTAATCGCTGCGGAGTCGGTTGTTTCTTTTCTGACCAAGCGATGCATCATCATAATCTGGTATGCATTGCAAACGAATAAAGGAACCATCATAAATATAATGGCGGATACGTTCGTTTCCCCCTGCAGCGCAGGCCATGCTTCAATAAAGGTAACGACAAACATAAGAAACATGGTTGGAACAAAAGCTGTTTTATTCGTTTGCTTAACTTTAAACCATGATACGATTCCGGAGAGGACAAGCAGGATAAGCGGCAGCGCCCAGAAAAACCAGTTATTCATACGCTGCTCGTAAAGGAGATATCCTAGTCCTGCAGCCGCAAATACAGTGGTGTAGCCTTGCAGTGCATTCCATAGATATTTTTTGCCAAATACACTAAGGGCAATATAGTTTAAGGTTAAATAAGCGAAGAAGCCCATTTGGCTGAATGCTCCGATCATTAAACCAACCAAAGCCATCATCAATGCGTTAAATCCGACCGCCTTAAAACCCAAAAAACCAAACTCCGGATCAACCCAAGCCATGATTGCCCCGGTGACCACGCAAGCCAGCCCCCCGACTACCATGCCGCTCCAAAACAAAAAGATCCACTTTTTTAAATTCACGTTCCTTATCCTCCTGAATGTTTATAACGGTTGACTGTTCAACCCAAAACAGATGCTTCCTATAGTCCGATAATGCTCAATTGGATTGGGTTTCCGCCAGTTGTGATTAAATGCTTCCGTATTACCCTTTATTTTACCACGTTCACATCAAAAAGCTAACGATTGTCCATGATAATACGGTGAACAATGCGCATAATAAGACCACGATCCATCACTTTTAGAACATTTGTTTATCCTTATGGAATACAGCAGTACTGACATAGGAAGGAGCATGCGAAGAATGCGTAAGCGGTGGGTTTTATTGTCGGTTATCTCAGCAATGATGTTTGTGCTTACAAGCTGTGGTGCTGAGCCGTCAGGAGGAAATGAGCAGGTCAGCTATAAGGATTTGAAGTCCATGGTTATTGATATCCTCAAAACGGAGGATGCGCAAAAAGCTCTACAGGAATCATCTCAGCAAATTTCTGGTTATTCGGGCCAGCCGTCTAAGCTGCTTTCGGTACAAGACCAAGAGGAAGTTCGTTTGGCCGTTAAGGATGTGCTGATTTCTCCCCAATACGATAAGGTCATCAAAAAATTGATGGTCGATCCGCGTTTCGCCGGGGAATTCGCAAAATCCGTCAATAAGCAAAACAAAGAAATTCACAAAGAGCTGATCAAGGATCCTTCCTACCAAGCAGATTTGATTAAAGTGCTGAAAAATCCGGAGATGGATAAGATGATCCTGGAGGTGCTGCAGAGCACGCAGTATCGTAAAGAAGTCATGTCGCTCATGCAGGACGCGATGCAAAATCCTTTATTCCGTCTTGAAGTGCTTGATTTGATGAAAAAAGCGGTACAAGAGGAGCTTAAACCTAACCCTGACGAGAAGGTCGATAAGAAAAAGGATGAAGGTTCTGGGGAAGAGGAACAGCAATCAGAGGAAGATCAACAGAGTGAAGATTCCGGTTCCTCTGAAGAAGAACAAAGTGACTCCGGCATGTAACTCATACGGAGGAGTAACGATTACCACTTTAACCAATAAAAAAAGCCCGAACAGATTGTCCTGTATCGAAGCGTAAGCTTGCTTCAGGACATTTGTTCGGGCTTTTGTCATAAGGTTAGCCTTCGCACTTGGATAATACGCTGTCAGCCAATTCTAAGTACAGCTGGCCTGTCTCGGTATCCGCTTTGTAAACGGACGGCGCAAAATCCGGCTCCGACACATGGTTGTCCGGCGCACCTAGCGGGATTTGTGCAAGCAAGTCGGCATGCAGTGTCTCTGCAAGCCTTGCACCGCCGCCTCGACCAAAGACGTATTCCTTCTCGCCGGAGCTTTTGGAAACGTAATACGACATATTCTCAACGATTCCAATTATCTCATGCTCCGTCTTAATAGCCATGGCACCAGCTCTTGCTGCTACAAACGCGGCGGTTGCATGCGGCGTTGTGACGATAATTTCTTTGCTTTGCGGAATAATCTGATGAACATCCAGCGCTATGTCCCCTGTGCCTGGCGGCAGATCAAGCAGCAAATAGTCCAACTCGCCCCACTCGATTTCTTGAAAGAAGTTGCGCAGCATTTTGCCTAGCATAGGCCCACGCCATACAATGGGGCTGTTATCTTCTACAAAGAAGCCCATGGACATGACCTTTACGCCAAATTTCTCGATCGGGATTACCCGTTCGTTCACGACTTCCGGACGCTCCTCGATGCCCATCATATCAGGCACACTAAAGCCATAGATGTCGGCATCGATTATACCGACGCGTTTGCCCCTGCGGGCCAAGGCTACCGCCAAGTTTACGGTCACCGTAGATTTGCCGACGCCGCCCTTACCGCTGGCGACGGCGATGAACTGTACGCCGCTGCTAGGATCCAGCAGCGCATTAGCGAGACCGGCCCCGTGGCCCTGGACGGGCGCGGGGCCGCCAGCTTTGCCGGCACCGCCGGCGCTAGCCGCGGCCGGTGCTTTAGCAGCCGCAGGCGGCGGCGTAGACGCGCCTGCGCCCGCGGCAGGCGCTGCCTCTGCCCGAAACCGGCAGTGCACGGTTTCGGCGCCTAGGCGCGCCAGCGCCTCGCGGAGCGAGGCTTCAAGCGCGGGCTGCGACGCCGCGCCGGCCCCGAGGACCGTCATGGAAACCTGACGGTCCCGAACCATTACGTCGCGGATGGTGATCTCATCCGCCTTATACTGTGCCGTCACGGTTTCGACGGCATCAATGACTTGCTCGCGTGTCAATGTCATATATGTCCCACCTTTATGTAATCAAAACTATATAATAATCATTATAGCACAGTAAGCCCAGCAACCAAGCCCTCTGCTGGCGAGCAGCACCTCCCCCAAACAGTAATTATTTCTTATTTGGGAGCCACATCGTTCTGCGGTACAACGCCGCTGAGCTTCTCACCCGAGACGTAGCGAAGGACACCCTCATATATGGAGGCAGCCACCTGTCTTTGATAATCCGTATCGGCAAGCCGCTGTGATTCGCCTGGATTGGATAAAAACCCGACTTCGACCAAAGCCGTTGGTATATTTTCAATCGCCTTCAATACATAAACATCCTTCACTGTAGCAGCGACTCTCGTCGTGTTTTCTAAATTGCGTTTAATCTCATCCTGAATGAAAGTGGCTAAAATACGATTATCCGGATGATTCCCAGGGTGGAAGAAGGTTTGAGCCCCTGACCACTTAGTCGACGGGATACTATTCATATGTATGCTGATGACTGCTGCCGGCTGGCTTGCCTTAATAACTGACACCCGTTTCTTTAAATCCTCCGTCTTGCGTTTGCTGTACGCCCTAGCATCCCCGGTAGCCAGGTCATAATCGCCTTCCCTCGTCATCACGACTATTGCTCCGGCCTGCTGCAAATAATCACGCAAATAAAGCGCGATCGCGAGGTTCAAATCCTTCTCGATTACCCCTTGCTTGCTGACTGCGCCTCCATCCACTCCGCCATGTCCAGCATCAATAGCGATTGTTTTCCCGGACAATGGCAGCGTCCAGTAAGACCACGTTTTTGCTACGGGCATGGATTGCGTAAGCAATATGCCCGTTAATACGATGACAAGCAGCCCAATTCCAATGCGTATTGCTCCTTTATACGTCATCCAAATGACAACATGCCGACCTATTCGGCGCATAAAAAAACCACCCCGTTCTCCATCAAATGAATACGCGGCATCCATCGGCTCATAAGCAGCCGAATGCACACTTTCATTTATATGGGACGAGATGGTTGTTTATGAGACAAACCTTTAATTCTTGATCCGAATTAGCCTACCGGTTGCTCCGACATGCCTTCGATTAGAATCTTTGCTACTTCTGGACGGGAGAACTCAGGCGGCGGGCAAACGCCGTCACGCAGCAATGCGCGAACCTTCGTACCCGAAAGCGTCAAATGATGCTCTTTGTCATGCGGACAAGTTTTCGAAGTGGCCATGTTTCCGCATTTCTTACAGAAGAAGCTATGCTCGAAGTAAAGCGGCGTAATGCCAAGATCTTCGGTTGGGATCGTTTTGAGCAGATCCTGTGCTTCGTATGTTCCGTAGTAGTCGCCTACGCCAGCGTGGTCGCGCCCAACGATAAAATGCGAGCAGCCGTAGTTTTTACGAACAAGCGCATGGAAGATCGCTTCACGAGGACCAGCATAACGCATAGCTGCCGGGAATACACCAAGGAAAACACGATCCTGCGGGTAATAGTTCTCAAGCAAAGCAAGATAACTTTTCATTCGTACGTTCGCAGGAACATCGTCTGATTTTGTTTCGCCGACAAGCGGGTTAAGGAACAACGCATCTACGATTTCCATTGCGGTTTTCTGAATGTATTCATGTGCACGGTGAACCGGATTACGCGTTTGGAAGCCAACAACTGTTTTCCAGCCCTTTTCTGCAAAAATACGACGAGTTTCTGATGGATCAAAATAAAACTCTTCGAACTTCTCTGGCTGCGGACGGTTCAATACGGTAATTTCGCCGCCTACATTTGTGGATGAACGCTCGAACAGTTTTTGAACGCCCGGATGCTCAAGGTCATCTGTTTTGAATACGTTGATTGCTTCAACTTTGTGATCTACGGTGTAGATGCTGTTGATATCAATAGTCGCATAAATGATGCCGTCTTCGCCAACAAGCGCCGCGCGCTCGCCAATCGAAAACTCAGCAGCCTTCGCTTCTACTACAGCAAGTGTAATCGGAATGCTCCATACCGTGCCATTAGCAAGGCGCATGGTTTGTACAACCGATTGATAGTCTGCTTCATTCATAAATCCTGTCAATGGTGAAAACGCGCCAACACCGATCAGATCAAGATCAGATATTGCCCATGTGTTGATCGTTATCGTTTTTAAGCCTTTTGCTTCTGCGAGTAATGCTTCACGTTGTTCGCCGGAAGCGATACGGTTAACCAATACGCCGCCGTGCGGTAGAATTTGACTCATTTGCGATGTATCCTCCTAAAGTTGCTTATTTATGCAATCCGCATTCTGTTTTCTCTTGACCGGCCCAACGTCCAGCGCGAGGATCTTCGCCCGGCATAACTTTGCGCGTGCATTGCTCACAGCCGATGCTCGGGTAATTTTGATCATGCAGCGGGTTATAAATAACATCATTCTCACGGATGTAGTTCCATACGTCTTCAGTAGTCCAGTGAGCGATTGGATTAAATTTAACGAGACCGAATTTTGTATCGTACTCAATTTTTTTGGAGTTTGCGCGAGTTGGCGCTTGATCGCGGCGAATACCCGTAATCCATGCATCGTACTTCGACAAAATGTTAGTCAACGGTTTAACCTTACGAATGTTGCAGCATGCGTTCGCATCGGATTTCCATAGCTCTTCTCCAAATTGTGCAACTTGCTCTTCCGGCGTAATTTCCGGCTTTACTTCAACGAAAGGAATTCCTGGATAACGAGCGGCCATTTTATCGCGCGTTTCATAGGTTTCCTTGAAGTGAAAATCCGTATCCAGATAGAAAATATCTGTTTTAGGGCTGATTTTTTGAAGCATATCGACTAGTACGACATCTTCAGCTCCAAAGCTGCATGCGAACGTAATATTAGGAAAAGTCTCAACCGCAAACGCGATGATTTCTTCCGGTGTCGCGTTCTCGAGATCTACTTCCTTTTGCTTGATAAGCGCTTCTTTTTCAAAAAGGTTCATTTTTATGCCCTCCGTTTTTAAATCCTAGTAAATTAGTCTGTATAAAAATTATACGTCCAAAATGCTCAATGTTCAATAATAAGTTTACACCAAAATGAAATAAAGTTTTGGTATTTATGTCGCACAAACAAAAAATGCCCTCTCTGACTGGCAGAGAGAGCATTTTTTCGTATAAGAATTAACGTTTCGAGAATTGTGGAGCGCGACGAGCCGCTTTAAGACCGTATTTTTTACGTTCTTTCATACGCGGATCACGAGTTAGGAAGCCAGCACGTTTTAGAGCCGGACGGAATTCTGGGTCTGCTTTAAGCAGAGCACGGGAAATACCGTGACGGATAGCGCCTGCTTGACCGGACATACCGCCGCCATTAGCGATTACAAGCACATCGTATTTCGACAATGTGTCAGTAAGGTTAAGCGGTTGTTTTACGATCAGCTTCAATGTTTCTAGACCAAAATATTCATTAAGGTCGCGTTTGTTAATAATGATTCGTCCTTCACCCGGCACAAGACGTACACGTGCAACAGAGTGTTTACGACGACCGGTTCCATAGTATTGCACTTGAGCCATGAAACTTGTCCTCCTCTTTATTACCCGCGAAGTTCGTAAACTTCAGGGTTTTGTGCTTGATGTGGATGTTCCGCACCTGCGTATACTTTAAGTTTAAGCTTCATTTTGTCGCCAAGACGGTTCTTAGGCAACATGCCGTGTACAGCCAATTCGATTACGCGCTCTGGCTTGTTCTTAATCATCTCTTGTGCCGGAGTAGCTTTCAAGCCACCGGAGTACATGGAGTGACGGTAGTAAATTTTATCCGACATTTTTTTGCCTGTCAGATGGATTTTTTCAGCGTTGATAACTACAACGAAATCGCCTGTATCAACATGTGGCGTAAATGTCGGTTTGTGTTTGCCGCGGATCAGGGCAGCAACTTCACTCGCCAAGCGGCCTAGCGTTTTGCCTTCCGCATCGACGACGAACCATTTACGATCAACTTCAGTTGATTTAGCCATATAAGTGGTACGCATGGATGATCCTCCTTAATTTCATACATTAATCGTTTTTATAACAACGTAAACGTTGGTTTGTTTATTCATTGTTGATAGCCAAGTTTGTGACAATCTCAGTCGGGGCTGTGGGTTAGCCACTTCGAAAGCACAAGTTATATTCTACTATAAAGTATAGTTAAGTGCAAGTGATTTATAGTGATTTATCCCTGTTTTTCGCTGGAATATTCAACATCTATTAGCATCAAACCATGCGGCATAGCCGTAGGACCTGCAAGTGATCGATTTCGACCCTCCAGAATGCGTTTTAACTCAGATGAAGCCATCTTCCCCTCGCCAACCCATAATAAAGTTCCCATAATGACACGAACCATATTGTACAAAAAACCGTTCCCTGTTACGTACATGTGTACGATAGGACCTTCCTGCACAAAATCTGCTTCATAGATCGTACGAATATGATGAGGCTTGGTTGAATGTATCGATGTAAATGAGGTAAAGTCATGCTCCCCTATAAGGTAGCGTAGTCCCTCACGCATCGCATCCACATCAAGCGGCGTCGGATGATGAAAGCGATACTGGCGGCCAAAAACATCAGGAAACTTACCGGTATCAATCGTATAGCGATACGTTTTGCGCTTTGCGGATCTTCTTGCGTGAAAATGCTCGGGCACATCGAATGCTTCAATAATGACAATATCCTTAGGCAGCCGCGTATTAAGCGCGATCGCCCATCTTTCTGTCGGAATCGTGGACTCCGTATAGAAATTGAATATTTGTCCTTGTGCATGCACTCCCGCATCCGTACGACCCGAACCAATAATAATAGTCGTTTCGCCCGTAAGCTTCTTAATAGCCTTCTCAATTTCACCTTGAACCGTTCTGCCGTATGGCTGCGTTTGAAAACCGTTAAAGCCGGCCCCGTCATAGCTGACCTTTACGCATATATTCCTCAACCTTTTCCCCCCTTTAGCTAAAGGGATTCCTACATGTTCTAAATTCCTTATCAAGATGGAACTTAAGAGCTGCGCCCTCTGGACACCTAGGAGATGTCGCACAAGCTCATCTGTCGTCCCTGGCTATATTCAGTCAACAAGACTAACAAGCCTATTTTGCAAATAAAAAAAGGTGGCCTCAAGGGTCCACCCTTTTCACTAAAATACAAGAGGGTACACGGAAACCATACACTCACTTATATCTCATAGCGTTAGCGTTCTTATACCGCCCAGAGGCAGGCATAAGACGTTTACGCTCGCGTATAAAGCTTGGACAAGGTTTAACGCTGTGGACAAGCTTATACATTTATTAGGTTACTACGCGCGGTCAACCAATTCTAGGTATACCATTGGCGCAGCATCGCCGCGACGGGGTCCTAGTTTTAGAATACGCGTGTAGCCGCCTGCACGCTCCGAGTAACGGCTAGCCAGCTCGGAGAATAGCTTTTGAATAGCGTCTTGTTGACCGTCAACCGTTTCGCGACGAACATAAGCAGCTACTTGACGACGAGCATGAAGATCACCTTGCTTAGCTTTAGTGATCAGCTTCTCAGCGATAGAACGAACTTCTTTCGCTTTTGCTTCAGTCGTTTGAATACGCTCATAAAGGAACAAGTCAGTAACGAGGTCACGGAACAAAGCTTTCCGTGCACTAGCGTCACGTCCTAATTTTTGATATGCCATCTTGTTTTCCCCTCCCTTGCTCTTTTGTCTTCACTAGTTGGTTACTACTCTTCCATGCGAAGGCCCAAACCGAGCTCTTCAAGCTTCTCTTGAACTTCCTCAAGTGATTTACGTCCGAGGTTACGAACCTTCATCATGTCCTCTTCGGATTTCGTGATTAGCTCTTGAACCGTGTTGATACCCGCGCGTTTCAAGCAGTTGTAAGAACGGACGGAAAGATCAAGTTCCTCGATCGTCATCTCTAGAACTTTCTCTTTCTTATCTTCTTCCTTCTCAACCATAATTTCCGCATCTTTGGCTTCATCGGTCAATCCAACGAACAGGTCCAAATGCTCGGTCAAAATTTTAGCGCCGAGGCTTACAGCCTCTTCCGGTCTAATACTGCCGTCAGTCCATACTTCAAGCGTGAGCTTGTCGTAGTTAGTAACTTGACCAACACGCGTATTTTCAACGCTGTAATTTACACGAGTAATTGGCGTGTATATCGAATCAACGGGAATTACCCCAATCGGTTGTTCGTCTTTCTTGTTGCGGTCCGCTTGCACGTAACCGCGTCCCCGATTAGCAAAAACCCGCATATGGAGCCGCGCGCCGGAAGCCAAGGTTGCGATGTGAAGATCAGGGCTTAAAATCTCGACATCGCTGTCTGCTCGAATGTCGCCCGCTGTAATATTCCCTTCGCCATCCGCGTCGATTTCCAACACCTTTTCTTCATCGGAGTGGATTTTCAACGAGAGGCCCTTCAGGTTCAGAATGATTTCGGTAACATCCTCAATCACTCCGGGAACCGTAGAGAACTCGTGAAGCACTCCATCGATTTGAACCGAGGTTACTGCTGCACCCGGCAACGAAGACAATAAAATTCGGCGAAGCGAATTTCCAAGCGTCGTGCCATATCCGCGTTCAAGCGGCTCGACGACGAAACGTCCGTATGTTCCCTCATCATTCAGTTCTACGGTTTCGATTTTCGGCTTTTCGATCTCAATCACTAATAGTACCCTCCTTCAAACGTCGCTCCGTTAGCTTACCGTTATTTTAAGTCAAATCTTGTAGTATGCCAAACCTTCACAACCATTATTCACAAGTTGTTGTTATTTGATACCACACGGATCCAACTATACGCGACGACGTTTCGGAGGACGGCATCCGTTGTGAGGAACTGGTGTTACGTCTTTAATGAGGTTAACTTCCAATCCAGCTGCTTGAAGCGAGCGAATTGCTGCTTCACGGCCAGCGCCTGGTCCTTTTACCATCACTTCGACTGTTCTCATGCCATGCTCCATTGCTGCTTTGGCAGCCGTCTCAGCAGCCATTTGAGCTGCGAAAGGCGTGCTTTTACGTGAGCCTTTGAAGCCCATGTTACCAGAGCTTGCCCATGAAATCGCATTGCCGTGCGGATCCGTGATCGTAACGATCGTATTGTTGAATGTCGAGCGAATGTGCGCAACGCCAGTCTCAATATTTTTCCGGTCGCGACGTTTCGTACGAACGACTTTTTTTGGTTTAGCCATTGTCCATTATCCTCCCTTCTTATTTCTTCTTGTTAGCTACAGTCCGACGAGGACCTTTACGCGTACGCGCATTTGTTTTCGTACGTTGACCGCGAACAGGCAAGCCGCGACGGTGACGAAGACCACGGTAGCATCCGATTTCAGTCAGACGTTTAATGTTAAGTGAAATTTCACGACGCAAGTCGCCTTCTACTTTAACAGATTTATCGATTGCTTCGCGAAGGCGAGCAAGTTCGTCTTCTGTCAAGTCACGAACACGAGTGTCGTAGCTAACTTCAGCAGTATTCAAAAGTTTTTGCGACGTTGTTTTGCCGATACCGAAAATGTATGTCAGGGCGATTTCGACGCGCTTATCACGCGGCAAGTCTACACCAGCTATACGTGCCATAGGCTATATTCCCCTCCTTCTATCCTTGTTTTTGTTTGTGTTTCGGATTTTCACAAATCACCATAACGTTGCCTTTGCGACGAATGACTTTGCATTTTTCGCAGATCGGCTTTACCGAAGGTCTAACCTTCATTGTGATTACCTCCCGAATCTTTCGTAAACAAGCTGATACTTCAGCTTACTTACGATAGGTGATGCGCCCTTTTGATAAATCATAAGGCGATAACTGTATAACCACCTTGTCTCCTGTCAGGATGCGGATAAAGTGCATTCTGAGCTTACCGGAAACATGTGCGAGAATTTGGTGACCGTTCTCCAGCTCCACCTTGAACGTGGCATTCGGCAACGGCTCTATAACCGTACCTTCGACCTCAATGATGTCTTCCTTAGCCAAGCGTCATTCTCCTTTCGCATTAACATACTTCTGAATTGCATAACGTAACTTTGCGTTGGTCACCCTGCCGGTTTCTAGCATGCTGCCAGAAACCTCCGAACTAATTGCAGGCTGTAACTCGAGATGTAGAACGTTCTTTTTCTTCGGCTGATCGAATCGGCGCTTATGGCCATCGGCAATCATGACGAAACGTTCATCAATGACCGCTAGGATAACAGCATAGCTTTCCTCATCTTTACCGCGAAGCACTTTGACGAACTGACCAATCTGGGGACGAGCATCCATCGTCATACTTATGTCTGCTGCGGCAAAATGGTCAATATTTCAAAGCCGTCCTCTGTAACGGCTACTGTATGCTCAAAATGAGCGCACCATGAACCGTCTTCCGTTACAACCGTCCAATTGTCTTCGAGCGTACGGACATATCGTTCACCGATATTAACCATTGGTTCGATTGCAAGCACCATTCCGGTCTTCAGACGAGGTCCGCGATCTGGTATGCCGTAGTTCGGTATTTGTGGTTCCTCATGGAGGTCCGCGCCGATTCCGTGCCCTACGTATTCCCTTACTACGGAGAATCCTGCATCTTCAATTACCTTTTGAATAGCGTGCGAAATTGTATATAGTCTAATATCTGGTTTGATGAGCGCAAGCCCCGCGTAAAGCGATGCTTCCGTTACCTCAAGCAGCTTCTGAACTTCAGGCGTCACTGCTCCAACCGCATAGGTCCAAGCCGAGTCACCGTGGAAGCCTTCATACTGCGCACCGATATCGATACTAATTATATCGCCTTCGTTCAACTTGCGTGAACCAGGGAAGCCGTGCACCAGCTCGTCATTCACAGAAGCACAAATGCTGGAAGGAAAACCATTGTAACCTTTGAAGGAAGGAATCGCATTTTGACTCTTAATGAACGTTTCAGCGATTTGGTCAAGCTCACGAGTTGTGATGCCTGGTTTCACAGCCTCCGCCATCAATCGATGCGTTTCCGCAACAATGCGTCCTGCTTCCCTCATATATCGCAGCTCCGAATCGGATTTGCAAATTATCATTACAATGAACCTCTCAAGTTGGAAATAATGTCGGATGTTACAACATCAATGTCCTTCTCGCCGTCGACTTCGCGAAGGAGACCTTTAGCACTGTAGTAATCGAGTAGAGGCGCTGTTTTGGATGAATATTCATCTAAACGAGTTCCAACCTTTTCCTCTGTATCGTCTGAACGTTGATACAATTCCCCGCCGTCTTTGTCGCAGATTCCTTCAACTTTAGGTGGGTTAAAGATTACATGATAAGTCGTACCAGTCGTTTTCGATATGCGTCTGCCCGTTAAACGAGCAAGCAGCAAACTGCGGTCAACCTTTAGATTTACAACATGGTCAATACTGCGACCGAGCTCCGCAAGCATAACATCAAGTGCTTCTGCTTGCTGCAGTGTGCGAGGAAACCCGTCGAGCAAGAATCCACTTTTGCAATCGTCTTGTTCAAGTCTTTCCTTTACAATACCGTTCGTGATCTCATCGGGAACGAGTAGGCCTTGATCGACATACTCCTTCGCTTTGATTCCAAGTGCGGTTCCTTCTTTCATAGCGAGGCGGAAAGCATCGCCAGTGGAAATGTGGGGAATACCGAACTCTTCAACGATCCGTTCAGCTTGTGTACCTTTACCGGCTCCCGGAGGGCCCATGAATAAAATGTTCATTGCTGAGTTCCTCGCTTTAAGCACAATAGGCTCGGGCGGGCTGCCGCAGAGCGCATGTTGACGAACGCGGAAGCCCGGTCAGAACCTATTGTTATTTATTGATAAACCCTTTGTAATGGCGTTTGATCAACTGGCTCTCGATTTGCTTCATCGTATCCAGTGCAACACCGATAACGATTAAGAGCGAGGTGCCGCCTAGCTGCACTGAGCGCGGTAATCCTGCAAGTGTTCCGAAGAACACTGGAAGTACAGAGATGACAGCCAGGAAGATCGCACCTGTCAATGTAATACGCGACATAACGCGTGTTAGGTATGACGAGGTAGGCTTACCTGGGCGAATGCCAGGAATATAGCCACCGTTCTTCTTCATCTGATCAGCCATTTGAACCGGATTAATTTGCACGAATGTATAGAAGAAGGTAAACCCGATAATTAACAATACGTACAATACCATACCAAGCGGTCTGTCATAGTTCATATTGTCGATAATCCAGGTTGCCCAGGCCTGAGTAGACCAGAACTGCGCAATCGTAATCGGGAACATGACAAGCGATACCGCGAAAATGACCGGAATAACGCCTGCGCCGTTCACTTTCATCGGAATGTGAGTCGATTGTCCGCCGTACATTTTCCGTCCAACCACGCGTTTAGCGTATTGAACCGGAATTTTACGAATACCTTGTTGTACGAATATAACACCGACAATGATTGCGATGATCGCAATCAGGATCAGCACCATTTTGATAATGTTCAAAAACAGTTGATCTTGGGCACCTACGAACTGATCTTCGACGATCGTACGAATGTGTCCAGGAATACCAGCTGCAATTGCTGCAAAGATGAGAATGGAAATACCATTTCCAATCCCTTTTTCCGTAATTTGCTCACCGAGCCACATCAAGAATGCAGTACCTGCAGTCAAGATGATCGCGATAACTAAATAGTCAACGAATGTCGCGCCAACAACCATTTCATAACCGTATTGACGGTTAAAGCCGATTGCTGTAGCGAAACCTTGGACTAAACCAAGGATAACCGTTCCATAACGAGTGATTTGTGCGAGCTTACGTTTACCGTTCTCGCCTTCCTTAGCCCACTCCGCAAACTTAGGAATAACATCCATAGACAACAGCTGAACGATAATCGACGCTGTAATGTATGGCGTAATACCAATTGCGAAAATGGAGAATTGGAACAAAGCACCGCCGGAAAACGTGTTAAGCAAGCCGAACAGATCCGCACCGGCTGCATCAACCTGCTTAAACACATCTTTGTTTACACCGGGTACTGGAATAAAGGACCCGATGCGGTATATAAAAAGAATGAAAAGGGTGAAGAGGATCCTTGTACGAAGATCCGCCACTTTCCAGATATTGGACACGGTCTTGAACAATTAGATCACCTCGGTTTTACCGCCGGCAGCCTGGATTTTCTCTACCGCAGATTGAGAGAACTTGTTTGCTTTTACAGTAAGTGTAACGTTAACTTCACCATTGCCCAAAATTTTAATTCCTGCGAGCGGGTTCTTTACGATACCAGTCTCGATGAGAACTTCTGGAGTGACTTCAGTTCCTGCTGCAAACGCGTTAAGTTCTTCAATGTTGACAATTGCGTACTCTTTGCGGAAGGGGTTATTGAAACCGCGCTTCGGCACTCGACGATACAAAGGATTTTGTCCGCCCTCGAAACCAGGACGAACGCCGCCGCCGGAACGAGCGTTTTGACCTTTGTGACCTTTACCGGCCGTTTTACCGTTACCGGAACCGATACCGCGACCTTTGCGCTTTGGCGCTTGGGTTGAGCCCGGTGCTGGTGCTAGCTCATGCAATTTCATCGTTCGTGCACCTCCTTATTTATTTCTTGGAACAAAATCTATTCTTATACTTCTTCTACTTTTACCAAGTGACTAACAGTGTTAACCATGCCACGGATAGCTGGGCTATCGTTCAAAACAACTGCCTGACGAATCTTTTTTAGACCGAAAGATTCAACCGTTGCACGTTGTTTCTCGTTGCGACCGATTAAACTGCGAACGAGGGTGATTTGCAATTTTGCCATCTTATTTCCCTCCTTAGCGTAACAGCTCTTCGACTGTTTTTCCACGAAGCTTTGCAACTTCTTCCACGCGTTTAAGACGGGAAAGACCTTCAAGCGTTGCGTTAACCATGTTCATGGAGTTCGAAGAACCTAGCGATTTCGTCAAGATGTCGCCGACACCAGCAAGTTCGAGAACTGCACGAACCGGGCCGCCGGCGATAACGCCAGTACCTTCAGAAGCTGGCTTCAGAAGAACTTCACCTGCTCCGAAATGTCCGAGAACAAGGTGAGGGATAGTCGTGCCAACGATTGGAACATGGATCAGGTTTTTCTTAGCATCTTCAATACCTTTGCGGATTGCATCAGGTACTTCGCCTGCTTTACCGATCCCTGCGCCAACGTAGCCTTTACCGTCGCCGACTACTACAAGTGCACTAAAGCTGAAACGGCGTCCGCCTTTTACAACTTTAGAAACGCGATTGATATTAACAACTTTTTCAGTCAGTTCTAACGTATTTGGATCTACACGCAAGTCGTTTAACCTCCTTATAAATAAAGTCGATTAGAATTCTAGGCCAGCTTCGCGAGCTGCTGTAGCAAGTGCCTGAATTCTGCCGTGATACAAGTAACCGCCGCGATCAAATACTACTTGGGTTACACCCTTAGCTTGAGCGCGTTTCGCAATCAATTCTCCGACTTTGCTCGCTGCATCGATGTTGCCACCGTTGCCAACTGCTTCAGTCAATTCTTTATCCTGTGTGGATGCAGAAACGATTGTTACGCCTGAAACATCGTCGATTAATTGAGCATACATATGCTTGGAGGAACGGAATACAGATAGACGCGGACGTGCAGCTGTACCGTTAATTTTTTTACGAACACGAAGGTGTCTTTTTAGACGAGCCTTGTTTTTGTCGCCTTTCGTAATCATACAAAGTTCACTCCTTTCTTTCAGCCTTAAGACGCTATCTTAAGCAAACGGACTGTTTGCTTATTTTTTCTTACCAGCTTTACCTTCTTTACGGATGATGCGTTCGCCTTCGTACTTAATACCTTTACCTTTATACGGTTCTGGTTCACGTACGGAACGAATTTTTGCTGCAGTTGCACCAACGAGTTCTTTATCAATACCGCGAACAGTGATTTTCGTGTTTGCTGGTACTTCGAACTCGATTCCATTATCTGGAGCAATCTCGACTGGGTGAGAGTAACCTACGTTAAGTACGATTTTATCCCCAGCTTTATTTGCACGGTAACCAACGCCCACTAGCTCCAAGTTTTTGGAGAAGCCATCAGTAACTCCGCTCACCATGTTAGCGATGATGCTGCGAGTTGTTCCGTGCAACGAGCGATGCAATTTATTATCGGAAGGACGTTCTACTAGGATTTCTGTTTCCGTTACATTCACTTTCATATCTTTGTGAATTTCACGGGAAAGCGATCCTTTAGGTCCTTTTACAGTAATTACTGTGTTGTCCAAGTTGATTGTTACGCCGTTAGGCACTTGGATTGGTTTGCGACCAATACGGGACATTGTTACACCTCCTATCTTTGTGACTTGTTACTTACCAAACGTAGCAAACTACTTCGCCGCCAGATTTAACTTGACGAGCTTCTTTATCAGTCATAATCCCTTTGGAAGTGGAAATAATTGCAATTCCAAGTCCACCGAGTACACGAGGGATTTCAGTTGATTGTGTATAAACGCGAAGGCCTGGTTTCGAAATACGTTTCAAGCCAGTAATTACGCGCTCTTGGTTAGGGCCGTATTTCAAGAAAATACGGATAATCCCTTGTTTGTTGTCTTCGATATATTCAGCGTCGCGGATAAAACCCTCGCGCTTCAAAATCTCAGCGATTTGCTTCTTCATTTTCGAAGCGGGCATTTCCACGGTCTCGTGACGAACAACATTCGCATTACGAATGCGCGTCAACATATCTGCAACCGGATCAGACATAACCATTGTGTTAACCTCCTTCCCAAACTAGGCTGATTACCAGCTTGCTTTTTTAACGCCAGGAATCTGGCCCTTATGTGCTAACTCACGGAAACAAATCCGGCAAATTTTAAACTTTTGCAAAACAGAATGCGGACGGCCGCAACGCTCACAGCGCGTATATGCACGCACTTTAAATTTCGGGGCGCGTTGTTGCTTCACTTTCATCGAAGTTTTTGCCACTGGGTATTACACCTCCTAAAAGTGGATTACTTCGTGAACGGCATGCCCATTTGGGTCAGCAATTCACGAGATTCTTCGTCCGTTTTTGCCGTCGTGACGATGACGATGTCCATACCGCGCACTTTATCGACTTTATCGTACTCGATCTCTGGGAATATCAATTGCTCTTTCAAGCCAAGCGTATAGTTACCACGGCCGTCGAAAGCTTTGTTCGATACACCGCGGAAGTCACGTACACGCGGTAGAGAAATGTTGAACAGTTTATCAAGGAAATGATACATACGCTCGCCGCGCAATGTAACTTTAACCCCGATTGGCATGTTCTCACGAAGCTTGAAGCCTGCAATAGACTTCTTCGCACGAGTAACGACTGGTTTTTGACCGGAGATGATACGTAGTTCTTCAACTGCTACATCAAGGATTTTCGAATTGGAAACCGCTTCGCCTACCCCCATGTTGATAACTACCTTCTCAATTTTCGGCACTTGCATAACAGACGTATAGTTGAACTTCTGCATAAGAGCAGGAGTTATTTCGTTTAAGAAACGACCTTTCAATCTTGCTGCCATTGATCATGGACCTCCTTTCCTACCGTAACGATTAGTCGATTACTTCTCCGGAACGTTTCGCGATCCGAACTTTCTTGCCGTTGTCGAGCACTTTGTATCCGATACGTGTTACTTTACCGCTTTTCGGATCGATATGCATAACGTTAGAAACGTGAATTGGCGCTTCTTGTTCGATAATACCGCCCTGTGGATTAGCTTGCGATGGACGAGTATGTTTCTTAACAGTGTTAACACCTTCTACGAGTACGCGGTTTTCACGCGGATACGCAGCGATAACGCGGCCCTTCTTACCTTTGTCTTTACCGGTAATTACGATAACCGTGTCGTCTTTTTTCACGTGCAATTTATTGTTATGGGATTCGAGTACTTTTTTCAGCCTTGGCATGAGTTACACCTCCTGCACGCTTGTGCTTTCAAGCTTATATTGGTTCTTAGATTACTTCTGGTGCTAGCGATACGATTTTCATGAAATCTTTATCGCGAAGTTCACGGGCAACTGGTCCAAAGATACGAGTACCGCGTGGGCTTTTATCTTCTTTAACAATTACAGCTGCGTTTTCGTCAAACGCGATGTACGAACCGTCTTTACGACGAACCGAACGTTTTGTACGAACGATAACCGCTTTAACAACGTCACCCTTTTTGACAACGCCGCCAGGTGTTGCTTGTTTTACTGAGCAAACGATCAAATCGCCGATGTGACCAACGCGACGTCCTGTTCCACCGAGTACACGGATACACATCAATTGTTTTGCGCCGGAGTTGTCAGCAACCGCTAAGCGCGAAAATGGTTGAATCATTTCAACGTCCTCCTTTCGGAAAAATGCTCAGGCACTGCATACGCTCATTAGATAATAACAGCAACTTCAACAACTTCTACAAGTCTGAAGCGTTTGTCTTTCGATAGCGGACGAGTCTCCATGATTTTCACGATGTCGCCAATTTTTGCTTGGCCGTTCTCATCATGCGCCTTAAATTTTTTCGTAACTTTAATGCGTTTATGGTACAAATCGTGTTTTTTGTATGTTTCGATAGCAACCACGATTGTTTTGTCCATCTTGTCGCTTACCACTTTGCCAATTAGAACTTTACGGGCATTGCGTTCGCTCATGTTCTTCCTCCTTCCTTCAGCCGTGTTTATGCATTCATGTAAGGGATAAACTAGCTGCTAATTCCGAGTTCTCTTTCACGCAAAATCGTTTTAGCACGAGCGATTCCTTTACGCACATCACGGATCCGAGTCGGGTTATCCAATTGGCCAGTAGCCAGTTGGAAACGAAGATTGAAAAGCTCTTCTTTAAAACCAGCGACCTGTTGTTCAAGCTCAGCAGAGGTTAGGTTTCTAAATTCACTAGCTTTCATTTGCTTCACCACCCACTTCTTCACGCTTCACGAATTTAGTCTTGATTGGCAATTTATGAGCCGCAAGACGCATCGCTTCACGAGCGGTTTCTTCGGATACACCAGCAAGTTCAAACAGGATTTTACCTGGTTTAACTACGGCTACCCATTTCTCAACGTTACCTTTACCACTACCCATACGCACTTCAAGAGGCTTTTGAGTAATTGGTTTGGCAGGGAAAATTTTGATCCAAACTTTACCGCCACGTTTGATGTAGCGAGTCATTGCAATACGAGCCGCTTCGATCTGACGGTTAGTGATCCATGATGGTTCTAGAGCTTGAAGACCAAATTCACCGAATGCTACTGTAGTGCCGCCTTTAGCGCGACCCTTCATATGACCGCGTTGTTGTTTGCGGTGTTTGACACGTTTAGGTACCAACATGATTAGTTGCCTCCTTCCTGGGGAGCTTTCTTCTTAGTCGGAAGGACTTCGCCGCGATAGATCCATACTTTTACGCCGATACGGCCGTATGTTGTAGCCGCTTCAGCCGTGCCGTAATCAATATCAGCGCGTAGTGTATGAAGTGGTACTGTTCCTTCGCTGTAGCCTTCCGAACGTGCGATTTCCGCGCCACCGAGACGACCGCTAACTGCGGTTTTGATCCCTTTAGCACCCGAACGCATGGAGCGTTGAATTGCTTGCTTCAATGCGCGACGGAAAGATACACGACGCTCAAGTTGTTGTGCGATGCTTTCAGCTACAAGAATAGCGTCAAGATCTGCATGTTTGATTTCAGAGATGTTGATGTGTACTTTTTTGCCTTTAGTGATTTTACCAAGCTCAGTACGAAGGTTTTCTACTTCGGAACCGCCTTTACCAATAACCATACCTGGTTTTGCGGTTTGGATCGTTACGTTCACGCGGTTAGCTGCACGTTCGATCTCGATGTGAGAAACTGCTGCGTCTTTCAGCTTGTTTTTCAAGTATTCACGGATTTTAACGTCTTCCATAAGAAGATCGCCGAAATCTTTGCCCGCGAACCATTTGGACTCCCAATCACGGATAACTCCGACCCGGAAGCCTACTGGATTTACCTTTTGACCCACACGTAATCCCTCCTTATTTTTCAGATACCACCAAGGTAATGTGGCTGGTTCTTTTATTGATCCGGCTTGCGCGACCCATCGCACGAGGACGGAAACGTTTCATCGTTGGCCCTTGGTTAACGAAGGCCTGCGAGATAAACAATTTGTTTACGTCAAGCTGATAGTTATGCTCAGCGTTAGCAATTGCAGAGTTCAGCAGCTTCTCCAAAATTGGGGATGCAGACTTAGGCGTGTGACGCAAAATCGCGATTGCTTCGCCAACTTGTTTGCCGCGAATCAAATCCGCAACAAGCTGTGCTTTACGGGGAGCAATACGGATAAATTTAGCGTGCGCTTTAGCTTCTGGCATGTAGGAACCTCCTCTCGTTCAGTTAGAGATGTTTAAGGGCAAATTAACGTCTGCCCGTTTTTTTGTCTTCACCAGCATGGCCTTTATACGTACGAGTTGGTGCAAATTCACCAAGCTTGTGTCCAACCATATCTTCCGTTACATATACCGGTACGTGCTTGCGTCCGTCATACACTGCAAACGTGTGACCAATGAATTGCGGGAAAATGGTCGAGCGGCGGGACCAGGTTTTGATAACGACTTTTTTCTCACTTTCGTTCAATACCTCGACTTTTTTAAGCAGGTAACCGTCAATAAACGGCCCTTTCTTTAAACTGCGACCCATTTGTGTTCCTCCCTTCACCTAAGCGGTAGCGATACTTTCGTATCACGCGGTTTTTATCAAGCTGCTATTATTTCGTGCGACGACGAATAATGTATTGGCTCGATGCTTTTTTCTTCTTGCGCGTTTTGTAACCAAGAGTTGGTTTACCCCAAGGCGACATTGGCGATTTGCGTCCGATTGGTGCACGGCCTTCACCACCACCGTGTGGGTGATCGTTAGGGTTCATTACAACACCACGTACTTGTGGACGATTTCCGAGCCAACGGTTACGGCCGGCTTTACCGATTTTCACGAGTTCGTGATCTTCGTTACCAACAGAACCAATTGTTGCACGGCAAGTGTTCAAAATACGGCGAACTTCACCTGAAGACAAACGAACGGAAACGTAGTTATCTTCTTTACCAAGAAGTTGAGCACTAGTTCCAGCTGCACGAACAAGTTGTCCGCCTTTGCCTGGTTTCAATTCGATGTTGTGGATAACTGTACCGACTGGGATATTAACAAGTGGCAAAGCATTACCCGGTTTAATATCGGAGCCAACACCAGAAGTGATTTGATCTCCAACTTTCAAGCCTTTTGGTGCGATGATATATGCTTTCTCACCATCTGCGTAATGGATCAAAGCAATGTTGGATGAACGGTTCGGATCGTATTCGATCGATGCTACGTTACCAACGATACCATCTTTAGTACGTTTGAAGTCGATAATACGGTATTTACGTTTGTGTCCGCCGCCATGGTGACGAACCGTAATTTTACCTTGGTTGTTACGTCCAGCTTTTTTGAAAAGTGGAGCAAGCAACGATTTCTCCGGTGTACTTGTCGTGATCTCTTCGAAAGTCGAGACGGACATGTTACGACGAGCTGGAGATGTCGGTTTGTACTTTTTAATAGGCACTTCGATTCCCTCCTTTTCTAAACAGACGTTTCAAAGAATTCAAGTTCTTTGCTGTCAGCGCTCAGTTGAACGATCGCTTTTTTCCAATCCGGTCTGTATCCGCTATGTTTACCATAACGTTTTGGTTTACCCGCAACACGCATTGTGTTAACGCCGGTTACTTTTACTTTAAAGATTTGCTCAATTGCAAGTTTGATTTCAGTTTTGTTTGAACGAAGATCTACTTCAAACACATACTTTTTATCAACCATGTAATCGCTCGTACGTTCCGTGATAACCGGGCGCTTGATAATATCGCGTGGATTTTTCATTACGCAAGCACCTCCTGTACTTTCTCTACTGCTTCTTTAGTGATGATAAGGTTGTCATGCACCAATACATCCAGAACATTAATGCCGTCAGCTGCAACGAATTTAACACCTGGGATGTTACGAGCAGACAATGCTACGTTATCTTCGTAATTAGCCGTTACTACAAGAGCTTTACGGCCAACTTTAAGGTTGCTTAGGATTGCTGCGAATTCTTTCGTCTTAGGAGCTGCAAATGTCAGTTGATCCAAAACGATAATTTCGTTTGCGATCACTTTCGAAGACAATGCTGATTTAATCGCTAGACGACGAACTTTCTTAGGAAGCTTGAATCCGTATGAGCGTGGAGTCGGTCCGAATACAACACCGCCGCCAACCCATTGCGGGGAGCGAATGCTACCTTGACGAGCACGGCCAGTACCTTTTTGTTTCCAAGGTTTACGACCGCCGCCGCGTACTTCGGAGCGTCCTTTAGTTTTGTGATTACCGAAGCGTTCAGATGCTTGTTGATTAACAACAGCACTGTGCAAAACATGAACATTTGGTTGAATACCGAAAACCGTTTCAGCCAGTTCTAGTTCGCCCACTTGCGCGCCGCTCACGTTATATACTGTTACTTTAGGCATATCCTGTTCCTCCTTTCTTTAAGAGCAATTAGTTCTTAACTGTTTGTTTAACTTTTACGAATCCGTTTTTCGGGCCCGGAATCGAACCTTTTATTAGAAGAACGTTACGTTCTACATCTACACGGATAACTTCAAGTTTTTGGATCGTGATTGTTTCGTGACCCATATGTCCTGGAAGGCGTTTGCCTTTCGGTACACGGTTCGCTTGGATAGAACCCATCGAACCTGGTCCACGGTGGTAACGGGAACCGTGAGACATAGGACCCGTGCTTTGTCCCCAACGTTTGATAACGCCGGCAAAGCCTTTACCTTTTGAAATACCTGTTACGTCAACGAATTCGCCCTCTGTGAATAGGTCAGCTTTCACTTCTTGGCCAACTTCATAATCACCCAGGTTAATTCCGCGAATTTCACGAACGTAGCGCTTAGGTGTTGCGTTAGCTTTTTTAGCGTGACCAGCTTCTGGCTTGTTCGATCTGCTTTCTTTCTTGTCAGAGAAACCGAACTGAACAGCTTCGTAGCCATCGTTCTCTTGGTCTTTCTTCTGAAGTACTACGCAAGGTCCAGCTTCGATAACCGTTACTGGAACAACGTTACCTTCAGCAGTGAACACTTGAGTCATACCAAGTTTTTTTCCTAAGATACCTTTCATGTTGACACCTCATTTCCTTTCTATGATCGCATATGCTGATATTACAGTTTGATTTCGATATCTACACCGGATGGTAAATCCAAGCGCATCAACGCATCAACCGTTTGCGGCGTTGGGTTTACAATGTCGATCAAACGCTTATGAGTGCGTTGTTCGAATTGCTCCCTGGAATCCTTGTACTTGTGTACCGCACGTAGAATGGTGATGATTTGCTTTTCCGTTGGCAACGGAATCGGCCCGGATACGCCTGCACCGGAACGTTTTGCAGTTTCAACGATTTTCTCTGCGGATTGATCAAGAATTCTGTGATCGTATGCTTTCAAGCGGATACGAATCTTTTGCTTTGCCATATAAGTCCCTCCTTCTTTCGCCCAATTTATTATCGGACATACTCCGTAAGAAAACCCTGCACATGCCCCATGGCAAAGGGGCCGGGTGTGTCGGCAACCTCTCACATCATCGCAACGTCAGACCAACAGTCAATATTATACCGAATCTAATAGGCAATTGCAACATTAAATTTAAGAACATTATAAACTCGTTAATTCTGGTTGTTACACACTATAAATTGAAATCTAAAGCAATTATTTATCACCGCAACACTTTCTGTTACAGATAAGCTCATCAATACCAGCAAACAAAGCTTAGGAACATTTTTTATAGAAGAAACACATCTAAATCAAATTGAATTCTATAACCTAAGCCACATACGGCCCATTATGTCCCTTATTACAATGTTTTAGAACATAGCTTTTTATAACAACGGACTTAATGGGCCCTTAATGATTATATACAGCATCTGGCCGAAATGACACCGCCAAATAACGCCAACATACAAAACGCAACGACCACAGGTCGTTGCGTTAATTGATACATAGCAAATCGAACGAGATCGAATTATCCTAATACAATGCGGTCATCTGCAAGCTTCTTCCCGCTGATTAGTTCGAATTCGCCAAGCAGCTGCTCAACAGTAAGATCTTTTTTGCGATCTTCAGGCACATCAAGAATAATACGCCCTTTATCCATCATAATGAGACGGTTGCCAAGACGAATGGCCTGCTCCATATTGTGAGTGACCATCAGTGTTGTCAATTTCATTTCACGTACAAGGCTTTCCGTCAAACTCGTAATGAGCTCTGCCCTTGAAGGGTCAAGCGCTGCAGTATGTTCATCCAACAAAAGAATCTGCGGTCTTGTAAAAGTAGCCATAAGAAGGCTCAGAGCTTGTCTCTCACCGCCTGACAACATGCCTACTTTTGCACCCAGCCGATTTTCTAAGCCGATACCGAGGCGCTGAAGCTCTCGCTTGAATATCGCACGTCTTGCCCGTGTCACGCCAAATGAGAATCCACGTGATTTACCGCGAGCATAAGCAATAGCCAAATTCTCTTCAATCGACATGCGCGGCGCAGTGCCTGCCATTGGATCTTGGAATACGCGTCCAATCCAGCGGCTGCGTTGGTATTCGGTAAGCTGGCTTATATTTTGACCATCGATCCGAACTTCTCCGGCATCTGGTTTCATTACGCCTGATATGATATTCATTAATGTCGACTTACCAGCGCCGTTGCTTCCGATCACCGTTATAAAGTCTCCTGGCTTCATGGTAAGGTTAGCGCCAACTAGCGCCGTTTTCTCATCTACCGTGCCGGGGTTAAACAGCTTGGACACTTTTGCGATTTCCAACATTAGCGCCCACCTCCCGGTTGTGCTTTATCTAATGCAGCAAGCATTTCAGTCGTTCGTTTCCGTGCAATATTTTTTTGCTTCCACACTCTGCGGGCAGAAGGAACAACCAATGCAAAAATAATAATAATAGCCGTAATCAGCTTCATATCCGATGCTTCTAACCACTCTACACGAAGTGCGAACGCATAAATAATCCGATAAATAATAGATCCAAGCACAACTGCTAATGTCGCTCTGAATATTGTTTTCGCTCCGAAGATCGCTTCACCGATAATTACCGACGCAAGACCGATCACAATCATACCGATGCCCATGCTGTTATCAGCATACTTTTGGTACTGTGCTACCAATGCCCCAGATGTCGCAACAAGCGCATTAGACAAAGCAATGCCGAAAATCGTCGTAATATCGGTATTAGCGCCAAAGCTGCGAATCATGCGCGAATTATCACCGGTAGCCCGTAGACTCAAACCGATATCGGTACGGAAAAATAAATCGAGCACAAGCTTTACAATCACAACAAACACAATCATAACCGCAAGCGTCGGTACGTTTTCAAAAAGATTGTCATGTCCTCTTAATGATAAATTCGGCTTACCCATAATTCTTAGATTAATGGAGTACAATGCAATCATCATAATAATACCGGATAAAAGTCCATTAACTTTACCTTTTGTATGCAGCAGACCCGTACAGGTACCCGCTATAGCACCACCTATAAAAGCACATAAAACTGCAAGCCACGGCTCTGTTCCATTAACGGTCATCACCGTACCGATAGCTGCACCTGTTGTAAAACTTCCATCCACCGTTAAATCCGGAAAATCAAGTATTCGAAATGTTATATATACTCCAAGAGCCATAAGCGCATACAATAACCCGCTCTCCACAGCTCCTTGCATTGATGCGAACAAATGACATCCCTCCTTTTCATAACAAGGGGGTGAACGAGTAGCCCGATCACCCCATGTGTACATGATTCGTTTTATTTTGAGCTAATCTTTAGAAGTTACTCAATAATGTTGTTTTCTTGGTCTTTAACAAGAGCTTTCATCTCGTCTGTAACTGAAATGCCTTGCTCAGCAGCTGCTTTCATATTGAAAATGAAATCAAGCTTTTGTGGAACCGTTACGTTCATCTCGCCCGGGTTCTTGCCGTTTTTCAAAATTTCTACTGCCATTTGTCCAACTTCATAACCATGGTCATAATATTTGAAACCTACAGCAGCAAAAGCACCTTTTTCAACGGTATCGCGATCCGCTGAGAAAAATGGAATATCATTTTCGTTGGCCACTTCGATAATCGCGTCAGCGCCGGTAACAACCATATTATCTAACGTGATATAGAGCGCATCAACACGGCCGACTAGTGAATCTGCGGCCTGCTTCACATCAGAGGAATTTGCTACAGAGGCTTTGATCAGCTTAATGCCATGCTTCTCAAGTGCTTTCTCCGCAATGTCACCCATAATAACCGCATTCTGCTCACCTTCATTTATAATAAGACCAACATTCTTAACATTAGGAATTTGAGTAGCAATAAAGTCCATTGTTTCTGTAATCGCAGCTGGATTTGTATCCGATGCACCTGTAATATTGCCGCCTGGCGCTTCCAATTGCGTTACGATACCCGCATCAATAGGATCTGTTACAGCCGCAAACAATACCGGCATGTCTTTTACGTCATCTGCAAGAGCTTGTGCTGTAGGCGTTGCAATACCTAAAGCTAGATCACTTTTGCTATTGGCGATTTTTTGAGAAATGGTTTTAATATTAGCGGAATCGCCTTGTGCATTATTGAAATCGATTTCCAGGTTTTTTCCTTCTTCGATTCCTGCATCCTTAAGGGCAGCGACAAAACCGTCGTATGTTGCATCAAGCGACGGGTGTTCTACGATTTGTGATACAGCGATCGTATACGTTTTTTCAGCCGTATTGCCAGAGCCTGCAGTATTACCTTTATTCTCATTATTCGTTTTTCCTGAATTCGCACCGCATGCCGCCGTTACAACCATAAACGAAGCCAATGCCAGCGTAAGCCAAAACTTTCTGTTCATTCATTAAACCCCTCTCATCATATAAGTCGTCTTGAAATGAAGCCCTTTAGGGATTAATCATATACAGCAAAGCATCATCGCTTTCTCTCATTAAAGCTTATGCCTATACGTGAGTGACTGAATCTTAACGAGCTTGGACGACCTTTACATACTATTCCCTAATATTAAATGTGCTAGAGTATGCAGTCAATCATAAGTTATTAGTAAAAATAAGCAAAGAGCTATTACGCGTCGAATCCCACAAAAAAATAAAAAAATCAAAAGCCCTCACCGAAGTGAGGGCTTTTGTTATTCACAGCGGCTAAGCCGCCATCAATTATTTTTGGATAGAAGCTACAGCGCCAGCGCCTACTGTACGGCCGCCTTCACGAATAGAGAAACGAGTTCCCTCTTCAACAGCGATTGGAGCGATAAGCTCAACCGTTACAGTGATGTTGTCGCCAGGCATAACCATCTCAGTGCCTTCTGGCAGGTTGATGATACCTGTTACGTCAGTTGTACGGAAGTAGAACTGTGGACGGTAGCCTGTGAAGAAAGGCTTGTGACGGCCACCCTCTTCTTTTGTAAGAACGTAGATTTGTGCAGTGAAGTTAGTGTGTGGTTTAACCGAACCCGGTTTAGCCAAAACTTGTCCACGCTCGATGTTGCTGCGGTCTACACCACGAAGCAATGCACCTACGTTGTCCCCTGCTTGAGCGGAGTCAAGCAATTTACGGAACATTTCAACGCCTGTTACTACGGACTTACGGGATTCTTCAGCAAGACCGATAATTTCCACCTCGTCGCCGACTTTGATAACGCCACGCTCTACGCGACCAGTAGCAACTGTACCACGGCCAGTGATTGTGAATACGTCCTCGACAGGCATAAGGAAAGGCTTAGCTGTGTCGCGCTCAGGAGTTGGGATGTAAGTATCAACTTGCTCGAAGAGCTCGATGATTTTTTCAGCCCAAGGGCCTTCTGGGTTAGCAAGAGCTTCACGAGCTGCACCACGAATGATCGGAGTGTCGTCGCCTGGGAACTCATACTCGGAAAGAAGGTCACGAACTTCCATTTCTACCAATTCAAGAAGCTCTTCGTCTTCAACCATGTCGCATTTGTTCAAGAATACAACGATGTAAGGTACGCCTACTTGTTTCGAAAGCAAGATGTGCTCACGAGTTTGTGGCATAGGACCGTCAGTAGCGGATACTACAAGAATAGCTCCGTCCATTTGAGCAGCACCAGTGATCATGTTTTTTACATAGTCGGCGTGACCTGGGCAGTCAACGTGTGCGTAGTGACGAGCTGGCGTCTCATACTCAACGTGAGCTGTCGAGATCGTGATACCGCGCTCGCGCTCTTCTGGAGCTTTATCGATTTGGTCGAATGCGATTGCTGCACCGCCGTATTTTTTGGAAAGTACAGTTGTGATAGCTGCAGTCAAAGTCGTTTTACCGTGATCGACGTGACCGATAGTACCGATATTAACGTGCGGTTTGTTACGTTCAAATTTAGCCTTAGCCATTGAACTTGAGCCTCCTCAATATATCATGAATTTTTTATGTGTGGGCCGGCAACTGGTTTGCAAGCAAACTTAGGTGACGGCCAAAAGCAAATGGTTTAGAAGGACAAATGCGATTACTCGCCTTTGTTCTTAGCAATGATCTCTTCAGAGATTGATTTTGGAACTTCTTCATAGTGAGAAAGCTCCATGGAGAATACGCCGCGTCCTTGTGTACCGGAACGTAGTGTTGTGGAATAACCAAACATCTCGGAGAGAGGTACCTTGGAACGGATAATTTGTGCACCGGCACGAGTATCCATACCTTCGATACGACCACGACGGGAGTTAAGCATACCCATAACATCGCCCATGTACTCTTCAGGAACAGTAACTTCTACCTTCATGATTGGCTCAAGAAGAACTGGCTTACATTTTTCTTTGGCAGCTTTAAGCGCCATCGAACCTGCAATTTTAAACGCCATCTCCGAGGAGTCAACATCATGGTAAGATCCGTCAACAACAACAGCTTTGACATCAACGAGCGGGAAGCCGGCTACTACACCGTTCTTCATTGACTCTTCGATACCAGCCTGGATAGGAGCGATAAATTCACGAGGAATTGATCCACCAACTGTTTTGTTCTCGAAAATAAAGCCTGTACCTGGTTCAAGTGGTGAGAATTCAACCCAACAATGACCAAATTGACCTTTACCACCAGACTGACGAACGAACTTACCTTCAACCTTCGCAGCTTCACGGAACGTTTCGCGGTAAGCAACTTGCGGTTTACCAACGTTCGTTTCAACTTTGAATTCACGGAACATACGGTCAACGAGAATCTCAAGGTGAAGCTCACCCATACCAGAAATAATCGTTTGGTTTGTTTCTTCGTCCGTATGTGCACGGAAAGTAGGATCTTCTTCTGCCAGCTTGGAAATAGCGATACCTAGTTTGTCTTGGTCAGCTTTCGTTTTTGGTTCGATAGCAACCGAGATAACTGGCTCAGGGAAGTTCATTGATTCAAGAATGATAATGTTCTTCTCGTCGCAAAGAGTGTCCCCTGTCGTAGTATCTTTAAGTCCAACTGCTGCAGCGATATCGCCTGCATAAACTTCAGAAATCTCTTGACGAGCGTTCGCATGCATCTGAAGAATACGTCCAATCCGTTCGCGTTTGCCCTTAGTTGAGTTAAGAACATAAGAACCGGATTTCAGAATTCCTGAATACACACGGAAGAAAGTCAATCTACCTACATAAGGATCCGTCATGATTTTGAATGCCAATGCTGAGAAAGACTCAGTATCGGATGATGGACGTTCACCTTCTTCTCCGTCTTCAAGCGTACCTTTGATTGCAGGTACATCAAGAGGAGATGGAAGATAATCGACAACCGCATCCAACATCAATTGAACACCTTTATTGCGGTATGAAGATCCAACGATTACAGGGAAGATTTTAACTTCGCAAACACCTTTACGTAGCGCTGCTTTGATTTCTGGAATTGAAATTTCTTCGCCTTCCAGATATTTCATTGTCAGCTCTTCGTCAAGCTCTGCTACCTTTTCAATCAATTCCGTACGAAGCTCTTCCACTTGGTCAGCATACTCCGAAGGAATTTCAACTTGAATAGGATCTTTACCTGTGTCGTCTTTATACTTATACGCTACACGTTCAACGATATCGATAACGCCGACGAAGTCAGACTCAGCGCCAATCGGAATTTGAATGGCAACAGCGTTTGCTTGAAGACGCTCACGCATATCTTTGATAACGTTTAGGAAGTCAGCACCAATGATGTCCATTTTGTTGACGTATGCGATCCGCGGAACGTTGTAACGGTCAGCTTGACGCCATACAGTCTCGGACTGTGGCTCGACTCCTTCTTTCGCACTGAAAACTCCAACGGCCCCGTCCAAAACGCGCAGGGAACGCTCAACTTCTACTGTGAAGTCAACGTGTCCCGGGGTGTCGATAATATTGATGCGGTGTCCATTCCATTGAGCGGTTGTCGCGGCAGACGTAATCGTAATACCGCGCTCTTGTTCTTGTTCCATCCAGTCCATCGTAGCTGCACCTTCATGCACTTCTCCGATTTTGTGGGTACGGCCCGTGAAGAACAAGATCCGTTCAGTTGTAGTAGTTTTACCAGCATCAATATGCGCCATGATCCCAATGTTACGCGTATTGTTCAAGGAGAACTCTCTTGACATAAAATGGTCTCCTCTCGAATGTTAGAATCCTACCAGCGGTAGTGGGCGAATGCTTTGTTTGCTTCAGCCATTTTGTGAGTGTCTTCGCGCTTTTTAACAGCTGCGCCAGTGTTATTGGATGCATCTGTGATTTCAGCAGCTAAACGCTCTTCCATCGTTTTCTCACCGCGGTTACGTGAGTAGTTCACGAGCCAACGGAGACCAAGTGCCGTACGGCGCTCTGGTTTAACTTCGATAGGCACTTGATAGTTTGCACCGCCGACACGGCGTGCTTTAACCTCAAGTACTGGCATAATATTTTTCAAAGCAGCTTCGAACACTTCCATCGGATCTTTACCCGTGCGTTCTTGAATCAGTTTGAAAGCATCATACAATAGTGTTTGTGCAACGCCTCTTTTACCGTCAAGCATAATGCGGTTGATTAGGCGTGTTACCAGTTTGCTGTTATACAACGGATCTGGAAGCACATCGCGTTTCGTTACAGGACCTTTGCGTGGCATGAGAAAGTCCCCCTTTCTTCTAATAGTCGCTATTTCTAGCATTTCAATGACCCGTTAGGGTTATACTTATGATTTTTTAACTTTCGGACGTTTCGTTCCGTATTTCGAACGAGATTGGTTACGGTTATTAACACCTGCAGTATCAAGTGCGCCACGAACGATATGATAACGAACCCCTGGAAGGTCTTTTACCCGTCCGCCACGAATCAATACAACGCTATGCTCTTGCAGGTTGTGTCCGATACCCGGAATGTACGCTGTAACCTCTACGCGGTTAGTTAGACGTACACGCGCATACTTACGAAGCGCGGAGTTCGGTTTCTTAGGAGTCATTGTACCTACACGAGTGCACACACCGCGTTTTTGAGGAGCGCTGATGTTTGTAGCTTCACGTTTCAATGCGTTGAAACCTTTTTGCAATGCCGGCGATTTCGATTTAACGACTTTCGCTTGGCGTCCTTTACGGACTAGCTGGTTAATTGTTGGCATGTTGCCACCCCCTTCCCTATATTCATGTCTTTTGAAAATATAAGCATTTATAAAGCTGATTGTTTATAAATCTACTTATATTTCTTTTGCGCAACGAACTCTTTCCACCAAAAGACGGCAACAGCCGTATACGCTTGTATGGTAGACATTTTACCTAAAATTAAGCCCACAGATCCAGGCGGTTCATAAAAGAACAAACAAAAGTTCTCGCCAGTCAATCATCGTTAAATAATCAACTAACAAAAACGGCTATTGCGTTATTCTTCTTCGGTTACGAGCGCTGCCATTGCGGCCCCGATATCGATGCCACAGGTTTCCCCAAGCTCATCCATCGTATCGATCCATTTAACCGGAACTCCCGCCCGCTCACATAGATGAACAATTCTCTCTTTCATCTGCGGATCTGCATCTCGTGCAACATAGACTTCAATGGCCCTTTGCTGCTCGAGCATCTTGGTCGTCTGCTTTGCGCCGACTTTGAATTGCATGAAAATCACCTTCAATTCTTCCATTCAGCGATCACACAATTAGGCACACTTCGATATATTAACACCTATACTGTGCTTGTGTCAAGAAACTTCAAGGATATTCATTTGCAAACATTTTGTTAATGAAATTCTCACTGTAAACATGCAAAAGAGCGATCATCTTCCGCTTCCTAATGAAGCGGAAGATATAACGCTCCTTCGATATTGTTTAGCTTCCGGCTATAAAACATGATCCGATACTGTCAACTAGTCGACAGTAACGGCTTCCGTTTCCAATTCACCTTCAACTACAGTAGTAGCTTCATCTTCTAGTCCAGCAAAGCGAATGTTGCGGTAACGAGCCATTCCAGTACCTGCTGGAATCAACTTACCGATAATAACATTTTCCTTGAGTCCAAGCAACTGGTCAACTTTGCCTTTGATAGCCGCATCAGTCAATACGCGAGTTGTTTCTTGGAAGGAAGCTGCTGACAAGAATGAATCTGTCTCAAGCGATGCCTTCGTAATACCGAGCAAAACCGGTTTTGCGACAGCTGGTTCGAGATCTGCAAAAATCGCAGCGCGGTTTTGAGATTCATATTCATGAATGTCAACAAAAGCGCCAGGAAGCAGAGTCGTACCGCCTGCGTCTACGATACGGATTTTACGGAGCATTTGCTTAATCATGACCTCGACGTGCTTGTCATTGATCTCTACCCCTTGGTTCCGGTAAACGCGCTGTACTTCTTGCAAAATGTAGTTTTGAACGCCACGGATACCTTTGATGCGCAGCATATCTTTAGGGTCAATTGAACCATCAGTCAGCTCATCGCCGGCTTCGATTTGTTGACCTTGCGTTACGCGGATACGCGAACCATAAGTAACAGCATACACTTTGGATTCCGCTTCGCCTTGAACCTCGATTTCGCGACGGTCTTTAGCTTCACGAATTTCTTTAATTACACCGTCAAGCTCGGAGATAATCGCTTGACCTTTCGGATTACGCGCCTCAAACAACTCCTGGATACGCGGCAAACCTTGTGTAATATCATCGCCGGCAACGCCGCCCGTATGGAACGTACGCATAGTCAGCTGTGTTCCTGGCTCCCCGATGGATTGAGCTGCGATAATACCAACCGCTTCACCAATCTCAACGTGTTTACCAGTAGCAAGGTTACGTCCGTAACAAATCTTACATACGCCATGACGAGCACGGCAGCTCAGTACGGAACGAATTTGCAGTTTTTCAACGCCAGCATCGATAATCGCATCGGCTTTATTGGAATCAATAAGCTCGCTGCGGTTAACAATGATTTCGCCTGTTTTTGGATTACGAACCGTTTCAAACGCATAACGTCCTTCAATACGGTCATAGAGATCTTCAATAACCTCTTTACCATCTTGAATTTTGCTAACGGAGAACCCTTTGTCCGTACCGCAATCATCTTCACGCACGATCACGTCTTGTGCCACGTCGACTAGACGACGTGTCAGGTAACCGGAATCGGCTGTACGAAGTGCTGTATCCGCCAAACCTTTACGCGCTCCGTGAGTCGAGATAAAGTACTCGAGTACAGTAAGGCCTTCACGGAAGTTTGATTTAATTGGCAACTCGATGATACGACCGGATGGATTCGCCATCAGACCACGCATACCGCCAAGTTGTGTAATTTGAGATTTGTTACCCCGTGCTTTGGAGTCCACCATGAGCATGATGTTATTGTAACGATCCATCGATTTCATAAGAACATCGGTGATTTCGTCTTTACATTTACTCCAAATGCTGATGATGCGGTCATAACGCTCTTCGTTTGTAATCAAACCACGGCGGTATTGATTCATAACGGTAGAAACCTTCTCATCGGAGCGTTTCATGATTTCGTCTTTCTCTTTCGGGATGATAACGTCTGATACGCCGATCGTGATACCAGCCTTAGTCGAGTAAGTAAAGCCAAGCTGCTTAATACGGTCAAGAAGCATCGCAGTAAGCGTGGTGTGGTATTGACGGAAGCATTCCGCAATGACTAATGCGAGATAATCCTTACCTACCGCGCCTGGCGTGTCGATTGCATCCAAAAATTTAGGAAGATCGGCACCTTTTTCGTAAACGAAATATTTATCAGGTGTACCGTGCAACAAGTTCGTTTTCGTTGCTTCGTTGATATAAGGGAAATCTTCAGGGAAAATCTCGTTGAAGATAACTTTACCAACCGTAGTTACGAGTAGCGAGTTTTGTTGTTGCTCAGTGAAATTAACTTTTTTGAGTACACGCACTGGAATGAAAATTCTAGCGTGCAAGGAAACAATACCACGTTGGTAAGCAGAGATCGCTTCGTTAATGGTACCGAATACGGAACCACTGCCTTTAGCTTCTTTGTTATCCATCGTTAAGTAGAAGCTTCCTAGAACCATATCCTGTGAAGGAGTAACGACTGGCTTGCCGTCTTTCGGGTTAAGGATATTGCCTGATGCCAGCATGAGCAAACGTGCTTCTGCTTGTGCTTCTGCAGACAACGGAACGTGAACGGCCATTTGGTCACCGTCGAAGTCAGCATTATAAGCTGTACAAACGAGCGGATGAAGCTTAATAGCGCGACCTTCAACCAGAATAGGCTCAAATGCTTGAATACCTAGTCTATGCAGCGTCGGGGCACGGTTAAGCAGTACCGGGTGTTCCTTGATAACTTCCTCAAGAACATCCCAAACCTCTGGGCTTACGCGTTCAACCTTGCGCTTCGCACTCTTGATATTATGTGCTAAGCCTTTATTAACAAGCTCTTTCATAACGAAAGGCTTGAACAATTCAAGTGCCATTTCCTTCGGGAGACCGCACTGGAACATTTTGAGGTTAGGACCTACAACGATAACCGAACGACCAGAGTAGTCAACCCGTTTACCGAGCAAGTTCTGACGGAAACGCCCTTGCTTACCTTTCAGCATGTGGCTGAGGGATTTAAGCGGACGGTTACCAGGACCTGTTACAGGGCGACCGCGACGACCGTTATCGATCAAAGCATCAACCGCTTCCTGCAGCATCCGTTTTTCATTTTGCACGATGATATCAGGAGCGCCAAGATCAAGCAGACGCTTCAGACGGTTGTTACGGTTAATAACACGGCGATACAGATCATTAAGGTCAGAAGTCGCAAAACGACCGCCATCAAGCTGTACCATCGGACGAAGCTCAGGAGGAATGACCGGAAGCACGTCTAGAATCATCCATTCCGGCTCGTTACCGGAATTACGGAATGCTTCTACGACTTCAAGGCGTTTAATCGCACGGTTGCGTCGTTGCCCTTGAGCCGTACGCAGTTCTTCCTTCAATTGCTCAAGCTCTTTGTCAACGTCGATATCTTGCAAAAGCTTTTTAACAGCTTCAGCACCCATACCGGCATGGAATCCATACCCGTATTTCTCCCGATAACTGCGGTATTCTTTCTCCGAAAGGAGTTGTTTTTTCTCAAGCGGCGTATCACCAGGGTCTGTTACCACATAGGATGCAAAATAAATGATCTCCTCAAGCGAACGAGGCGACATATCTAGTGCAAGACCCATACGGCTTGGAATCCCTTTGAAATACCAAATATGAGAAACTGGAGCAGCCAGTTCAATGTGACCCATACGCTCACGGCGAACCTTAGCGCGAGTTACTTCAACGCCACAGCGATCACAAACGACACCTTTATAGCGTACACGTTTGTATTTACCGCAATGACATTCCCAGTCTTTTGTAGGTCCAAAAATTTTCTCGCAGAAGAGACCTTCCTTCTCCGGCTTTAAGGTCCTATAGTTGATCGTCTCCGGTTTTTTAACTTCTCCGCGGGACCACGAGCGAATTTTATCCGGCGATGCCAGACCGATTTTCATATACTCGAAGTTGTTCACGTCCAACAAGGAGCAACCCTCCTCCGTCATGTATGACAATGTCTATCTAATCAGCTAGATTCCGTCATAGGCGCGTGACCATGTGACGGAATCCAGCAACTAGTTTATTCAGCAGCGCCGACTTCGGCACCTTCTATATTGAGGTTGAGCTTATCGCCCGTCGCCTCATCTTCATCGTCCATTTCCTTCATTTCGATCTCTTCTTCGTTCTCAGACAGGATTTTAACATCCATACCTAAGCTTTGAAGCTCTTTGATCAAAACTTTAAACGATTCCGGAACACCTGGTTCTGGTACGTTTTCGCCTTTGACGATGGATTCGTACGTTTTCACACGACCAACCACGTCATCGGATTTAACCGTCAATATTTCTTGAAGCGTGTATGCAGCGCCATATGCTTCAAGCGCCCATACCTCCATCTCCCCGAAACGTTGTCCACCGAACTGTGCTTTACCACCGAGCGGCTGTTGTGTAACAAGTGAGTAAGGACCAGTTGAACGGGCATGGATTTTATCGTCGACCATGTGAGCCAGTTTGATCATGTACATGACACCAACCGTAACTTCACGTTCGAAGTTTTCGCCTGTCCGTCCGTCATACAGTACGGTCTTACCGTTACGCTGCATGCCTGCTTCTTCCATCGTATCGAAAACGTCATTCTCACGCGCGCCGTCAAATACAGGCGTAGCGGCATGAATGCCGAGATGCTTACAAGCCATACCCAAGTGGACTTCAAGTGCCTGACCGATGTTCATCCGCGACGGAACCCCGAGCGGGTTAAGAACAACCTCTACAGGTGTGCCATCCGGTAGGAAAGGCATATCTTCTTCAGGCATGATACGGGCGATAACCCCTTTGTTACCATGACGTCCGGCCATTTTGTCACCTTCGGAAATTTTCCGTTTTTGAGCAATGTAGGCACGCACCAATTGGTTAACGCCAGGCGGCAATTCGTCGCCGTTCTCACGGGTAAATACTTTCACGTCAACAACGATACCGTCCGTACCATGCGGTACGCGTAGCGATGTATCACGAACTTCACGAGCTTTCTCGCCGAAAATAGCGTGCAGCAATCTTTCTTCCGCAGTCAGCTCCGTAACACCCTTCGGCGTTACTTTACCAACGAGTATATCGCCAGCGCCAATTTCCGCGCCGACACGAATAATGCCGCGCTCATCCAAATTGCGAAGAGCTTCTTCGCCGACATTCGGGATATCGCGAGTGATTTCTTCCGGTCCAAGCTTCGTATCACGGGCTTCAGACTCATATTCCTCAATGTGAATGGATGTATAAACATCCTCTTTCACAAGTTTTTCACTAAGCAGGATCGCATCCTCATAGTTGTAGCCTTCCCACGTCATGAAAGCAACGACTACGTTGCGTCCAAGAGCCAATTCGCCCTTTTCAGTGGAAGGACCGTCTGCAAGGATATCACCTTTTTTAATTACATCGCCTTTACGCACAAGTGGACGCTGGTTGATGCACGTTCCTTGGTTAGAACGCATAAACTTGTGTAGCTTATGTTTTACCAAGTCACCTGTAACCGGCTTGCCATCGATTTGCTCAACGCGACGAAGCCAAATTTCATTAGCGGAAGAACGTTCGATTATACCGTCATGTTTCGCAACGATACAAACGCCGGAATCTTTCGCTGCCTTATGTTCCATACCCGTACCAACAAGCGGTGATCTCGGGATAAGAAGCGGTACCGCTTGACGCTGCATGTTCGATCCCATGAGGGCACGGTTGGAGTCATCGTTTTCCAAGAATGGAATTAACGCTGTCGCAACGGATACAACCTGCTTTGGTGATACGTCCATGTAGTCAACGCGATCGCTAGGCATTGTCAAAATGTTATCGGCTTGTTTATTGTAACGAACGATCGTATTCTCTTCTGCAAACTTGTCTTCCGGAGTCAGCTTCGCATTCGCTTGCGCGATTACGTAGTTATCTTCTTCGTCAGCAGTCAAATACGCAATTTGCTCCGTAACAATTCCAGTCTTCGGATCTACCCAACGGTATGGCGCTTCAATGAAGCCATATTCGTTAATGCGGGCAAAAGAAGACAAGGAGTTGATCAAACCGATATTCGGGCCCTCTGGCGTCTCGATCGGACACATCCGCCCATAGTGGGAGTGATGGACGTCACGAACTTCAAAGCCCGCGCGTTCCCGAGTCAAACCGCCGGGTCCGAGTGCGGATAAACGACGCTTATGCGTCAATTCAGCAAGCGGATTCGTTTGGTCCATAAACTGGGACAGCTGCGAGGAGCCGAAGAACTCTTTTATAGATGCAATGACCGGCCGAATGTTGATTAGCGCTTGCGGCGTAATCGCATTCGCGTCTTGAATGGACATTCTCTCGCGCACAACGCGCTCCATACGAGATAAACCAATACGGAATTGATTTTGAAGCAATTCGCCTACAGAACGAAGACGACGGTTCCCTAGATGATCGATATCATCCGTGCTGCCAACGCCGTGCAGCAAGTTAATAAAGTAGTTGATGGAAGAAATGATATCCGCAGGCGTAATATGCTTCACGGATTTATCAATAATGCCATTGGCAATTACCTTGATAACTTTGCTTTCGTCATATGGCGAGAATACGCTGATCGTTTGTAGTGGAATACTATCAGCATCCAAAACGCCATTAGCAACATGATACGTTTTGAACCCAACATCCTTTTCAAGCTTCTCGAGTATTTCATCAAGCAAACGACGGTCAATCATTTGTCCCGATTCAGCGATAATCTCGCCAGTCGTAGGATCAACTAAATTTTCCGCAAGGCGCTGATTAAACAAACGGTTCTTGATATGGAGTTTTTTGTTTATTTTGTAACGGCCTACATTGGCCAAGTCATAACGTTTCGGGTCAAAGAAGCGAGCAACAAGCAAGCTCTTCGCGTTATCCAAAGTCGGAGGCTCGCCCGGACGAAGACGCTCATAAATTTCAATCAGCGCTTTCTCCGTGGAATCCGTGTTATCTTTGTCTAGCGTGTTGCGAATGTACTCATCATGCCCCAGCAGCTCAAGAATTTCAGCATCAGTACCAAAGCCTAACGAACGCAAAAGTACCGTTACCGGTATTTTCCGGGTCCGGTCAATACGAACGTAGATAATGTCTTTCGCATCTGTTTCAAGCTCTAACCAAGCGCCACGGTTAGGAATAACCGTCGCTGTGTAATTTTTCTTCCCGTTTTTATCGACCTTCGTGCTGAAGTACACACTCGGGGATCGAACCAATTGGCTAACTATGACACGCTCAGCCCCGTTAATAATAAACGTGCCTGTCTCTGTCATAAGCGGGAAATCACCCATGAAAACTTCTTGTTCCTTTACTTCGCCGGTCTCCTTGTTAAAAAGTCGTACCTTAACGCGTAAAGGAGCCGCATACGTCACGTCGCGCTCTTTTGATTCATCGACCGAATATTTCGGCTCGCCTAAGCTATAGTCGATAAACTCAAGCGATAGATTGCCCGTAAAGTCCGAAATCGGAGAAATATCTTGGAACAACTCAATCAAGTCGCTATCCAAAAACTTCTCATACGATTTTTGTTGGATTTCAATCAGGTTCGGGACTTCCAGCACCTCGTTGATCCTGGCGTAGCTTCTGCGCGCGCGCCGACCATACTGAACAAGTTGTCCTGCCAACTTAACCTCACCCCTCATGTCTGTATCACAGCATCGATAATCACTGCGTCACTATAAACGGACCAGCCGTCTATATAGTCAAATAAAGAAAAGCCCTTATCGAATAGTTCGAAAAAAGAGCATGTTCCGGCAGCTAACCAATCACAGCGCGGCCGTGATAGTCTCATATCAAATAATTTTACCCAAAACGTAAACATTATACGTCAAATGTGTAATACTTATGCATTCCGCGCTTAAAATTCACACTTGACATTTTAGTTAACTAAAGAGATCGAGCCCAATTTAATGCTGACATTTTATAATTTTACCATATCTAAAATGTCAAGTCAATAATTTTTCTTCTGTTTTCAAAGATATTTTCAAAACATCTTTTTACTTATTTAACAAACCTTTTACAGCTCGGAAAATACGGTAGCCCTTGTCCTTCGTTACTTCTTCTACCTCTTCGAACAAAGACTCCAGCTTTGCCTTCGCGGAAGGTGCGCCTTGCTTCTTCTGAATTACAACCCACATACTGCCGCCTTGCTCAAGCAAACCAAAGCCTTCTTCGAAAATGCGATGTACAACTGATTTTCCAGCACGAATCGGAGGATTGGTTACGATGACATCAAATTTCATTTCTTTAACCGCTTCAAATAAATCGCTTTGTAAAACAGTCACATTCGAAATCTGATTAAGCTTCGCGTTTTCTTTCGAAAGTTCTACCGCTCTTTCATTTATATCAATCATCGTTACTCGACCCTGATCAGCGAGCTTTGCTGATGTTAAACCAATTGGGCCGTAACCGCAGCCGACATCAAGCACCTTCGCGTTTGCGCTTAGTTCCAACGCGTCAATCAACACCTGACTCCCATAATCGACACCCGATTTCGAGAATACGCCTGCATCCGTCATAAAACGGAAGGAAAAGCCTCGAAGAGAAACTTCGTGAACTTGACGATTATGTTTCACATCTGGGCTCTGTGAGTAATAGTGATTCGACATGATTCATCACTCCCCGTTCTTCCAATGCGCCTTCACGCAGCATGCAATTACCAAGCCATGGCAGAAGGCAAGCTTCGCGTTGAAAGATAAGAAGGTATAAGATATTCACTTATACCTTCTTATCTTTTAACATACAACGAACCCCTTGAAACCTGACGGATTCAAGGGGCTCGCCAGCCGACTCATCGTTCAATCGCATGATCAGCTTATTTTGTTAAAACAATACTACTTAACTTCTACGGAAGCGCCAGCTTCAGTAAGCTTAGCTGCAACTGCTTCTGCTTCTTCTTTAGCAACTTTTTCTTTAACAGCTTTAGGAGCGCTGTCAACCAAGTCTTTCGCTTCTTTCAGGCCAAGACCTGTGATTTCGCGAACTACTTTGATTACGTTGATTTTCGAAGGGCCAGCGCCGTTAAGGATAACGTCGAATTCAGTTTGCTCAGCTTCAACAGCTGCGCCAGCACCTGCTGCTGCTACTGGAGCTGCTGCAGTTACGCCGAATTCTTCTTCAATTGCTTTAACCAGCTCGTTCAGTTCAAGAACGTTCATAACTTTAATCGCTTCTAAGATTTGTTCTTTAGACATGATTATACCTCCGGGAATATGGTTTATTTTTTTTGTTTATCATACAGCCGGTTTGCACCGGTTCAATGCTGTTAGTGACTTGAGACTGAAATTAAACGCCAGCTTCTTGCTTTTCACCGACTGCTTTAACTGCAAGCGCGAAGTTGCGCACTGGAGCTTGCAATACGCTGAGGAGCATAGAGAGCAAACCTTCGCGAGACGGAAGTTCCGCAAGAGCTTTAATTTCCTCTTGAGATACGACTTTACCTTCAACAACGCCGCCTTTAAGTTTCAAAGCATCGTTTTTCTTAGCAAAATCGTTCAAAATTTTAGCTGGAGCAACAGCGTCTTCTTTACCGAATGCAATTGCAGTAGGACCTGTAAGAATGTTATTCAATTCTACGAAATCCGTACCTTCAGTTGCGCGGCGAACGAGCGAGTTTTTAAGAACTTGGAATTCAATACCTGCTTCACGAAGCTGTTTCCGAAGTTCAGTAACTTGCGCAACGTTCAATCCACGATAGTCAGCTACAACTGTACTGGAGCTAGCAGCAATTTTCGCCGCGATTACGGCAACTGCCTCTTGTTTCTCTTGGATGATATTTGCGTTAGCCAAACTGTACACCTCCCGTAATAGTATACATTCCGTTAATTACGACGGGCTTTCCACGCCTCGATGCATGAGAAAGGCCTTCGCAGACACTGCGAAGGCCATGATGTCGTTATCGCGCATCAACCAGAAAGGTCGAATGTTGCTTACAAACGTTTTATCATAACACCTCGGTAGGAAATTAAGCCTTATGGCACCTACTGTCTACGGTATGCGTATTCGAATTTAGTTCCGTTCTTCTTAGCGATAAACCGCTGTAGAAACACGAGCGCCAGGGCCCATTGTTGAAGAAACGGCGATGTTTTTCAGGTAAATACCTTTTGCAGCAGCCGGTTTAGCACGGTTAAGTGCATCGATCAATGATTTGAGGTTCTCGTTGAGTTTCTCAGCATCAAATGATACTTTACCGATTGGAGCATGGATTTGACCTGCTTTATCAAGACGGTATTCAATCTTACCGGCTTTAATTTCTTGAACGGCTTTAGCAACGTCAAACGTTACTGTTCCTGCTTTAGGGTTAGGCATCAAACCTTTACCGCCGAGGATACGTCCAAGTTTACCAACTTCAGCCATCATGTCCGGCGTTGCTACGCAAACGTCGAATTCGAACCAGCCTTGTTGGATTTTGTTAATCATGTCTGCATCGCCGACAAAATCAGCACCCGCAGCTTCCGCTTCTTTCACTTTTTCGCCTTTTGCGAAAACGAGAACGCGTTTTGTTTTACCAGTTCCGTGTGGTAGTACAACTACGCCACGAACGGCTTGGTCTTGTTTACGCGGGTCAACACCCAAACGAACTGCTACTTCAACGGACTCGTCGAATTTAGCTGTCGCTGCCTTTTTCACAAGCTCGATCGCTTCCAAAGGCTCGTATGTTGCTTCGCTGTCAATAAGCTTAACAGCTTCTAGATATTTTTTACCTTGTTTAGCCATTGTAATTTCCTCCTTATGTGGTTGTAGCGGAAAATCCTCCTAAGGATGATCCTCCCACTCGCGAAAGCCGAAGCTTCGCAAAGCAAGCTACCTCGCGGTATTAGTCAACAATAGTTACGCCCATGCTGCGAGCAGTACCTTCAACCATACGCATTGCTGCTTCAACAGAAGCCGCGTTAAGATCCGGCATTTTTTGCTCAGCGATTTCGCGAACTTTGTCACGTTTCACAGTAGCGACCTTTTTCTTGTTCGGTTCGCCTGAACCTTTTTCGATACCAGCTGCGACACGTAGCAATACTGCTGCCGGTGGCGTTTTTGTTTCGAAAGTAAAAGAACGGTCTTCGAACACTGTAATAACGACTGGAATAATCAAGCCTGCTTGATCTGCTGTACGAGCATTAAACTCTTTACAAAACGCCATAATGTTAACGCCTGCTTGACCAAGTGCTGGACCGATCGGCGGCGCTGGGTTTGCTTTACCTGCAGGAACTTGCAGTTTGACCATCTTGATGACTTTCTTTGCCATGACGGACACCTCCTAACCCTTTATTCCATGCGTAAATAGCATATGCCACTTTAGAAGAGGCATTGCCACTTCGCGTCCAAACCTCCACCGGTTTAACCCAGGTGGGCTTTAGAAACCAGATATTATATCTTCTCCACTTGAGTGTAATCCAGCTCCAGTGGGGTCTCCCTGCCAAACATGTTTACATGAACCTTCAACTTCGCTTTGTCCAGTAAAATTTCTTCTACTGTACCAACAAAATCTGCGAAAGGACCTACTTTGACGCGAACCGTTTCCTTCAGATCGAACTCGATTTTCGGTTTTGGTTCTTCCATGCCCATGTGCTTGAGAATTTGCTCAACCTCATCAGGCAAAAGAGGAATCGGTTTTGAACCGGAACCTGTTGATCCTACGAATCCAGTTACGCCAGGCGTATTACGAACAACGTACCATGAATCGTCGGTTTGAACCATTTCCACAAGAACATAGCCGGGATAGACTTTACGTTGGACAGTCTTCTTCTTACCGTCCTTCTCTACCACTTCATCTTCCATAGGAACAAGCACACGAAAGATTTTGTCTTCCATGCCCATTGATTCAACACGGCGTTCCAAATTGGCTTTCACCTTGTTCTCATAACCTGAGTAGGTATGCACGACGTACCATCTTTTTTCCATCACAAATCCACCTTTGGACCCTTCTTAAACAATGAGTTCAACCAGAGACGAGATCCCGATGTCAAGAAGCCAGAAGTAAATCGTTACAAACGTGATCGTGAGCAAAACTACGATCGAATAGCTTGTCAACTCTTTACGGCTTGGCCAGCGAACCTTCTTAAGTTCCGCCCAGCTGTCGGCAAAAAAACTAAACGTTGTACCAAAGCTTTGCTTTAGTTTAGCCAAAAATGCCACGTTCACACCTCCAATTGACTATCTCGTCTCGCGATGAGGAGTCTGCTCGTTACAGAACTTGCAAAACTTCTTCAACTCGATGCGGTCGGGGTGATTGCGTTTGTTCTTGCTGCTCGCATAGTTTCTCTGTTTGCAGTTTGTGCATGCCAACGTGATAATTACCCGCATTGAATTACACCTCCCGAACTGCTACAAAATACGAATCATGAAGCTCTATTTGGAAGTTCATTGATTCCAACGCCAAAACGAAAAAAAACCTCGATTTTAGGCCTACCTAAACACTTTATCATACAGCAATTTTGATGTCAATGTAAAAGATAAGTGTCAAGCCTGCGAAAAACTGGTAATCACAAGAGCATCGGGCTCGTTTCTACCATTATAGTCTACTTAAGCCCATTTAAAACAGAAAGGACCTATATTCCACCTGGACACCGCCAGATGGAAGACAGCCCTCATTAATGACGATTTACGTATGAATGCGTTTAACCGCTAATGTCTCTGACTTCCAAGTAACGTTCAAGCTTGCGCTTTACCCTTTGAAGCGCGTTGTCTATGGATTTCACATGCCTATCCAAGTCGACGGCAATTTCCTGATACGATCTTCCGTCCAAATAAAGCATAAGAACCTTACGTTCAAGATCGCTTAATATTTCGGACATCTTATCTTCTAGGCCAACGAATTCTTCTTGATTGATAATTAGCTCTTCAGGATCAGATACTCGCGTTCCACAAATGACATCAAGCAGCGTGCGATCCGAATCTTCATCATAAATAGGCTTATCGAGCGATACGTAGGAATTAAGCGGGATGTGTTTCTGACGCGTGGCTGTTTTGATGGCGGTAATAATTTGCCTAGTTATACACAATTCTGCAAAGGCCTTGAAGCTAGCTAGCTTGTCCCCTTTAAAATCACGAATTGCTTTGTATAGACCAATCATACCCTCCTGCACGATATCTTCACGATCCGCACCGATAAGAAAATACGAGCGCGCTTTGGCTCTCACAAAATTCTTATACTTATTAATCAAATATTCCAACGCTATGCTGTCGCCATTGCGGACCGCTTCGACGATTTCCTCGTCCGTACTGCTGTCATACTCGAGCGTACTCCATTCTTTGAGGTCGATACTCACGAACTATCCCTCCGGCCTGCAAGGCGTACACCGCTAGATTCATATTCAAGCAAACCTATCCTGCTACTCCCAAACACATGGGCTCAACAGCGATTTGCATCAAAAGATAAGAATGTACACTGTCTAAAATCAACACGTTCTTATCGCTAATATTAGAGCCAGTATACATTATGTAACCTTCCACCGTCAACCAATCAGGGGTCCGAAAGCTATCGTTTTACTAGCAATTTTGTAACTTTGTGGAACATACTGAAACATTATGCCCTACTCTAGCAGCAATAAAAAACATCTATTTCCTTTATTTCTCTCCGCGCCGAAGCTTCTCTAGCTGGCTGCGGACTTCGAGACTGACGATCCCGTCTACCGAATTACGTTTTCCAGGCTTATCCTCGCGTAGTGATTGCTCAATATTTTTACGGTTTTGGCCAATATCAATAAGGAGCTCGCGGGCAGAGACGCGTAGTGCGCCCTTGCCGAAGGCAACATGCTGCTCCACTAGATCAGATGTCGCAACATATATGTTCCTGCGGCGAACGTAAAGCTCCGAGCAAAGGCGTTCGATGCATTCATCCGCTGTTTCTTTTTCCTTCGTGTAAACGATCATCAGCTTATGATGCCGATAAGTAGCACCTAGACCCGGAACCTGATGCGCATCAAACACGACGTAAACCTGCATGCCTGTGAAACCTTGATAATCTGCCATCATATCCAGCAGCTTATCCCGGGCTTCCTCCAAATCATACTCCTTCAGCTTCTCCAGAACCGGCCAAGCACCAATCATGTTATAACCGTCGACTAATAAAATATCGTCGCGCCGGTTCATAACCTAAATGCTCCGGCGCTGACGCACGACCTCATACATAAGAACGCCTGCGGCAACAGAAGCGTTCAGTGAGTTCAATTGGCCAAGCATCGGCAATTTCACGAGAAAATCACATTTTTCCTTAATGAGTCTTCCCATTCCTTTACTTTCATTACCGATTACAACGACTAGCGGCATATCGAATTTCATTTTATAAACATCCTGCGTAGCACTTAGGTCTGTTCCCGCTACCCATACGCCCGCTTCCTTTAACTTATCAATGGTTTGCGCGAGGTTCGTCACGCGTGCAACAGGCACATGCTCCGCTGCTCCCGCCGATGTCTTAAGAACGGTCGCCGTTAATCCGGCGGAACGTCTTTTTGGAATAATAACGCCATGAACGCCCGTGCATTCAGCCGTACGCAAAATCGAGCCTAGATTATGCGGGTCTTCGATCTCATCCAGCAGCAATATAAAAGGGAGCTCGTCCTTCTGCTTCGCACGCTCGAGAATCTCCTCTACCTCCACATAAGCGAAGGCCGCCGCCTGAGCAACAACCCCCTGATGTGTAACTCCCGGAGTCAGGCTGTCCAGTTTTCTCTTATCCACAAACTGCACGACGATACCGAATTTTTTGGCTTCTGCGACAATCGGCTGAGTCAACGTCTTCTGTGCGCCGTCAGCAATCCAAATCTTATTAATTTCACGGCCGGAACGCAACGCTTCCAGCACCGGGTGTTTACCGGCAATCATCTCATCTTGAACGGTTTCTTCAGTCATCGGTTACCCTCCTCATATGGTTTTCCTATACAAAATGGCTGTTAAAGCCTTATAGATCTTCTTTCTTCCCGATCGCGATCGAAAATAGTTCATGTATGCGATTTATTCGGCCTTCGTAATAGAGATAGCCGACTAAACTCTCCAAAGCAGTTGCAAGACGGTAATCGGCAAGGTCTGCATTTTTGGGAGGAGCGCCTGATTTAGAATTGCGTCCGCGGCGGACAATGTCCGCCTCCTCCTCCGTCAAATGCGGCTGCCAAAGATCCAGCGTTCTTTTTTGTCCCTTTGCTGAAACGAACTTCGTCGCTTCGCGGTGGATATGATGGGACTTCTGGTTTGGAAGCGAAATTAAATATTGCCTTACAAGAAGCTCAAACACCGCGTCTCCCATATAAGCCAGAATAACGGGATTCATCAGCTGCGGTGATTTGGAGGGAGGATGGAATAGCAGCATGTTCGTATCGTTTCGCTCGCTCATTTGCGCCGCCAACGGATACCTTGCGGCGTATCCTCGAGCACGATATTCAATTCCGTAAGCAGGTCACGTATTTCATCGGCTCTCGCCCAGTTTTTGGACGCCCGCGCTTCTGTCCGCTCCACAATAAGCTGTTCAATATCCGCATCCAACAGCTCAGCGCCGGCTTCCTGCGGAAGCAATCCCAGCACGGCATCCATACGCTCTAGAAGCGTCAGCAATGCGTGAATGCCGCTATGGGCCGCATCGGCACGGTTGAGATATTGATTTGCCTCGCCCACTAAATCGAATACAGAGGTAATCGCATCCGGCGTGTTGAAATCATCGCTCATTTTCGCATGAAATTGCTCATGTATAGCTTTAAGTTTCGCATCCAACGCCTCATCTCCGGATGAAACAAGACCATTCTCGCTTTCAACGGCTTCAGAAAAATCAGCTTTAGCCGCGGAAAGCCTATGCTTGAGATTGGCCGCGCAGTTAGCAATCCGCTCAACGCTATTCTCCGCTTGGGCAACCGTATCATCGCTGAAATTAAGCGGGCTTCGATAATGAGTGGATAGCATAAAGTAGCGGATAGCATGCGGCTTAACCCGCTTCACCAGTTCATGAACCGTAATGCCGTTGCCGAGCGATTTAGACATTTTTTCGTTGTTGATATGGATATAGCCGTTATGCATCCAGTAGTTCGCAAGCGGCTTGCCTGTCAGCGCTTCGGATTGTGCCACTTCGCATTCATGATGCGGAAATTGCAAATCATGTCCGCCGCCATGGATATCAAGCGTATCGCCAAGATATGTGCGGGCCATAGCCGAGCACTCGATATGCCATCCAGGGCGTCCATCGCCAAAAGGGCTTTCCCATTTAATTTCTCCCGGCTTCGCGCCTTTCCATAAGACAAAGTCCTGTTGATTCTCTTTGCGGTCGCCAATCTCAACCCGAATACCGAACTGCAGCTCTTCGATATTCTGATGAGAGAGCTTACCGTAATCCGAGAATGCAGCCGTACGGTAATAAACATCGCCATCGCTCATATAAGCATAGCCTTTGTCTATTAGCCCTTGAATAAACGTAATAATCTGCGGAATATGCTCCGTAACGCGCGGATTCAGCGTCGCCTTATGAACACCAAGCGCTTCGATATCTGCATAAAATGCCTCAATAAACGTTTCCGCTACTTCCGGTACGGTCGTACCAAGCTGCTCGGCTTTGCGAATAAGCTTATCGTCAACATCCGTAAAGTTAACGACATATTGAACCTCGTTCCCTATATCCTCTAAATAACGACGAACGACGTCAAAGAAAATAACCGGACGCGCATTGCCGATATGAATGTAATCATAGACCGTTGGTCCGCAAACATACATTTTCACTTTGCCCGGCTCTTGCACTGTAAAAGGCTCCTTCAGCCTTGACACCGTATTATAAATAGATACTGTCATTTTCTTATTTCTCCTCCAGCTACAGGTTTCCGAAGCTGCTTCAGTTCGGTTTTCAAATCATCAATTTCCTTCTGCATCGTGCGAAACATTTCGATGACCGGGTCAGGAAGCTGCGTATGATCCAGCCGGTCGCCAACCCGCTCCCCGTTTCGTTTCACGACACGACCCGGATTTCCGACAACCGTGCAATTCGTCGGCACTTCCCGAAGCACAACAGCATTCGATCCAATATTGGAAAACTCGCCTACTTGAAAGGAACCCAGCACCTTCGCTCCTGAGCCAATAACAACATTATTGCCAATTGTCGGGTGACGCTTACCTTTTTCTTTTCCGGTACCGCCTAAAGTGACGCCTTGATAAATAACGACGTCATCACCGATTTCGCAGGTTTCACCAATGACTACGCCCATGCCGTGATCGATAAACAACCGATCGCCGATCTGTGCGCCCGGGTGTATCTCAATGCCCGTCATAAACCGGCTCACCTGAGAGATCATGCGCGCTACCGTAAACCAGCCTCTGCGGTATAAAGGATGAGCAATGCGGTGTGCCCATATGGCATGCAAACCTGAATAGGTGAACACAACCTCAAAACGGCTGCGTGCAGCCGGATCATTCTCAAATACCGCCTGGATGTCCGATCGAAAATGACGAAACATAAGCAATGCTCCTTATCATACACTCATAATTTTCTAAACAAGCGTAAACGGCTGCAGCCGCCCTTTGGCGGAAAAAGCTCGTTTCGCGAAAATATATAAGCACACTTATTAGTGACAACTAACTTATAAATTCTTATATATAAAAAAAGCCTCCGCAGCATATTATGCTGCAGAGGCGTGTAATCTCGCGGTTCCACTCTGCTTGAACGAACCAGGCAGCTACCAGCTGTCGATTGTTCATCTCATCGTCTTTAACGCAGACGACACGTTGCTGCCTACCTTGCCCAGCACAATGTACGCTCTTGGTCACATGAATGATACAGCGTCTCCGCCTAATCCATATGGTTGTGCATTACATGCTGAAGCAGCTCGGAACAAAGCTCCCAGGTGCATATTTCCGTTCGGCGGACCAGACAACTTTCAGCCCCATTCTGTCTCTTTTGCCACACCATAATGTGACGCCGATTCGAATGACGGTTGTCCTCTCTGCGAATCCACAAGCAAACGTACTTCTCCTGTTCATGGCCGTTCAATTCATTCACTTATAAGTCATAGTATACCGAATACCCAAAATTGTGACAAGGGTATTATGTTTCTCAAATAGTCGAGTGCAGAAAAGCTACACCGTTTTGCCGGCTAAGCGATCACGGAGACGCTTTATCACTTTTTCTTTGCCGAGCAGAGCAAGTGACTGGTTGAGGTCCGGACCATGTGTTTGTCCAGTAAGCGCTGCACGAATCGGCATAAAGAGCTGCTTCCCTTTGAAGCCTGTTTCTTTCTGCACTGCCTTAATCATCTCTTTGATCCCATCAACCTGAAACGGCGTTTCGCCCGCTTCAACAAGAGTTAAAAAGGCTTGAAGCACGGTTGGAACCTGCTCCTCGGCAAGCACTGCGACAGCCTCTTCCTCATCCACTACGGTATCTCGGAAGAAAAGCTCAGTCATAGGCACGATATCCGAAGCAGAGCGCAGCTTGTCCTGATGCAGCGCCACAAGATCCGTCACCCAAGCTCTGCCTTCCGCGTCAAGGTCGCCAGCTGTACGGCCGGCACGCTGCAAATGCGGTAAACATAGGTCAACCACCCGCTCCAAATCCGCTTTTTTCAAATATTCATTGTTCATCCAGCTCAGCTTCTGCGTATCAAATACAGCAGGACTTTTACTTAGGCGCTCCGGATTAAATACTGACACCAGCTCTTCACGCGTAAATATCTCTTGCTCGCCTTCCGGCGACCAACCAAGCAGCGTAATAAAGTTGAACATGGCTTCTGGCAAATAGCCTAGTTCATCGTACTGTGAGATGAACTGGATGATAGACTCGTCGCGTTTGCTTAGCTTTTTGCGCTGCTCATTCACGATCAGCGTCATATGGCCAAATTGCGGCGGCTCCCATCCTAGTGCTTCATAAATCATCAGCTGGCGAGGCGTATTCGAGATATGGTCTTCTCCGCGCAATACATGGCTGATTTTCATCAAATAATCATCCAGCACAACCGCAAAGTTATACGTTGGGATACCGTCTTTCTTAACAATTACGAAATCACCCATCTCGGCGGTATCGAAGCTGATCGAACCTTTAACGATATCGTCAAAAGCATAAGTACGGCCTTCCGGGACACGAAAACGAATACTCGGCACGCGTCCTTCTGCTTCGAAAGCTTGACGCTGCTCCTCTGTCAGATCGCGGTGCCATCCGGAGTAACGCGGGGTTTCTCCACGCTCTGTTTGCTCTTCCCGCTCCTGCTCCAGCTCTTCCTCCGAGCAATAGCAGCGATAAGCAAGACCACGGTCGAGAAGCTCTTGCCAATATTTTTTGTAAATATCAAGACGCTCGGTCTGGCGGTAAGGCCCGTATCCGCCTCCGATATCGATGCTTTCATCCCAATCGATGCCAAGCCATTTCAAGTATTTTAGCTGGCTCTCTTCTCCGCCCGCAACATTGCGCTTCACGTCTGTATCTTCGATTCGAATGATGAATTTACCGCCTTGATTTCTTGCATACAAATAATTGAATAAGGCCGTTCTTGCATTCCCTATATGTAAATGACCCGTCGGAGATGGGGCATAACGAACTCGAACTTCTGCTGTCATTTCAATATACCTCCTAAAAGTTTTGCGAAGCAAAAGCTAGCTTCGTAAGCAATAAATCCGATCATATCACATCCATGATTAGACAAACAACGGATTGCGCCGCAATTCCTTCGCCGCGTCCCGTGAATCCAAGCTGCTCGGTGGTTGTCGCTTTTACGTTCACCTGTGTGATGTCAGCCTCAAGTGCCTTGGCAATGATTTCGGCCATTTGCGGAATATAAGGCAGCATTTTCGGTTTCTGTGCAATGATAGTGGAATCAATGTTGCCAAGCTTATAACCGCGCTCGCGTACAAGCTTCCATACCTCTTCTAGCAGCTTTAAGCTGTCTGCGTCCTTATATGCGGCATCCGTATCAGGAAAATGTTTGCCAATATCACCAAGTCCCAGAGCACCCAGAATCGCATCTGTTATCGCATGCAGCAGCACATCCGCGTCTGAATGACCGAGCAGGCCCTTCTCATAAGGAATCGTTACCCCCCCGATAATACAGGGACGTCCTTCTACCAACTGATGCACATCAAATCCTTGTCCAACTCGAATCATCCTTGCTCACCGTTCCCCTCTGCCATGTCGGCACGACGCTTCGCAAGCAGAAATTCCGCCCACGGTAAATCTTCAGGCGTCGTAATTTTAATATTGGTATATTCGCCTTCCGCAACAGTGACGTTTGCGCCTAAACGCTCGACAACCATCGCGTCATCCGTTCCGATGAACTGCTCTTCGAGCGCGCGTTCATGCGCTTCCAGCAGCAGGACACGTCGAAAAGCTTGCGGCGTTTGTATCGCCCACAAGCTTCGGCGGTCCGGTGTCGAAACGATCACACCCGCTTCATTTACTTGTTTAATCGTATCTTTAACTGGAACGGCTAACACGGAAGCACCGCTTTGTTCAGCCTGCTTGCAGCAAGCACGTACAGCATCCGCAGTTACCAGCGGCCGCACCCCGTCATGGACCATCACCCAGTCTGTTGACAGCTGCTGCAGCCCGCAATATACGGAATGCTGGCGTTCTTTACCCCCGGCTACAACAGCCGTTACCTTTGAAATTCCATATTGCGTCACCCAATTACGGCAGCGCTCCACATCGTCGCTACCAACGACCAGTACCGCTTCCTTGACCGAATCCATCGACTGAAACAGCTCTAGCGTATGAACAAGTATGGGCTTGTCCCCCAGCTGCAAATATTGCTTGCTTTCCTTCGTCCCCATCCGCGTGCCTCGTCCGGCCGCTACGATGATAACTCCCCAATCTGCTCCCATGCCTTCAACCCGCCTCACACTGTGTTAAAAAATAAGCGCTTATAAGATTCACTCTCATTATAGGCTTATTTTTCACCGCGAAACGAGCTTTTGCCGCTACAGAGCGGCGTTAGCCGTTTGCGCTCGAACAATAGTACTATCATACCTTGTTACAGCGCTTTTTCCAACAGCTTCGGCTTTGCAAAAATCATTCGGCCCGCAGAGGTTTGTAATACGCTCGTTACGAGCACCTCCATTGTTGTTCCAATATATTCGCGACCGCCCTCAACGACAATCATCGTTCCGTCATCCAAATAGGCGACGCCTTGGCCATGCTCTTTGCCGTCTTTTATCACTTGTACGATAATTTCTTCTCCAGGCAAGACAACTGGCTTAACCGCATTTGCCAAGTCATTGATATTGAGCACCGAGACACCTTGCAGCTCGCAAACTTTGTTTAAATTAAAATCATTCGTAACAACCTTGCCGTGAAGCGCCTTAGCGAGCTTCACAAGCTTGCTGTCCACTTCGCCGATTTCTTCGAAATCACCTTCGTAAATAAGAACCTTCACATCAAGCTCTTTTTGAATTTTGTTCAAAATATCGAGCCCGCGGCGTCCCCTATTGCGCTTCAGCAAATCAGATGAATCTGCAATGTGTTGAAGCTCCTCAAGCACGAACTCCGGAATGACAAGCGTACCTTCAATAAAACCAGTTTTGCAGATGTCTGCAATCCGTCCATCGATTATAACGCTCGTATCGAGTATCTTATGCTCTTCATAGCCGCCCGCTTCATCAGCAGCCGGTGCGATTCTGCGCTTCTCCAGCAAGGCAGCAAAGCCTTCTGCCAGCTCTTGCTGCTTATGCAAACCAATACGCATGCCCAAATATCCGAAACATACCATCATAGCAGCAGGAATAAGGCTCCCTATCCCCTCTAAGCCAGATACAGCGGGATAGATCAAAACAGTAAGCAATAAACCTGCAAGAAGTCCTCCTGCCCCGGCAATGAGCTGCTGCATCGGCAGTGCTGCAGTCTGCTCCGCACCCTTCTGCATAAAACGGATGATTTGTCCTGCTAACATCGTTGCCACAACCACACCAAAAACCGCGCCAATTGCTACATTCATGTAATAAGTGCCGGATCGCTGTAGCATGCCGAAGGATGAGCCTGACCATACGGCCGCTCCATTTATCCATCCATATACTTCACCGCCTGCCATACCACCGAACAACATTCCCATTAGTTGAATTATTCGTCTAACCATTATGGTTCACCTCCACTACAATTATGTTCCAATAATTGCCTTGCTAACCGTGGGTGACCCTATTAATTGCAAACATTTATAAATTTTAATAATTCACATTTTGTAAACGGACGGGATGAAGCTTATAATGGAAATTAAGATAACAACAAAAGAGGTGGGTGAAAGAGGTGGAACCGATGAGCGCTCCTACACTGGATCAATTTCAGCAGCAAGTATCCGAATTGCTGCTTCGTCACCGCAGTTTGTTAGATGTAATGTCCAAATTCGGACAGTCGGGTGCTTCTGTTAATCGCGCAGTCACGAAAGCAGTAACTGATTGCGGCTGTATCGAATTAAATGCCCGCAAGCAGCAATACTCGGATGACCTGAATCTCGAAAATGCCAAAACGACGCTGCAAAGTCATCTCACCGGAGCCGTGTGCGAGCATTGTCGCGACGCGCTTAAGAACGATCTGGGCCGCAACCTGTTTTACATGACTGCTTTATGTAATCTTCTCAATATTCAACTGGACGAAGTGATTGCGGATGAATACGACAAATGCTCGACTCTAGGTCTGTTTAATTTAACGTAGAATAAAACTATTGTAATCAACATGAAGCTTAGAGGAGTTCGTCTCCTCTAAGCTTCTTTTATTTCAGGCCTATTTCACTTTGTTATGTTATGAATGCAGCTGAAGTACAATGCGATTTCATCCTAGGGTAATTGCATTACCAGATCTACGATAGCAGCGTCAAATGGTGTGTTTCGGTTTCGATACAGTTCTGCGTAATCGGCTATATCTAACAGACTAGATCGAAAGGTTCTTTTTACCTGGACAACTACGACAAACGTTGTTAATATGGTATTATTGTCATATAATAGCAAGTGGAAAATTAGTTTTTGTGTCTTATTTTGTCGTATAACTGTTATTATGCGACTTTCATTTTATAAATATTATATTGTTTTCTTATTTGAATTTAAAACCGCTTATAACAAGCAATAATCTAAATAATAAACAAAAAATAACGAGTCTAAACACATTTAGTTGTGCTTAGACTCGTTATTTTTGTATTGCATATTCAATATCAGCATGTCACGCCGGCTTCTCTGATTGAACTGTATCGTCCACAATCTCGTCGTGTTTCTTGCGTTTCCGATTCCGCTTTGGCAATCGGCGATCAACGTTTTTTTTTAGGCCGTACAGCGCATATAACAGCAGCGGTACAAACAATATTTTGGAAAGTTCATTTTTGAAAAATAAGCCAAGTACCACGGCAACAACGATGACAATTGGTACAACCCAAATCGCACTCTTCGGAATACCGACTTTCTTAAAGTTTGGATATTTGATCGTACTGACCATTAGCAATGAAAGAACAACCGTGCTCGTAAGCAGCACCGATACGTAAATATCATCTTTGAACAATGCGAGCGTGGCTAGCACACCGCCGGCAGCTGGTATCGGAAGACCGATAAAGTACCCTGGTGCACTTGAAATGACATTGAAGCGAGCAAGCCGTAATGCCCCGCATATGGGAAACAACGCCGTAACGATCCAAGCAAAGGCTGGATTAAGATCCTGAAAAGCGACCACATACATAATAAAAGCCGGTGCTACGCCAAACGAAATCACATCGGATAACGAGTCAAGCTCCTTACCGAATTCACTTTGAACGTTCAGCGCCCGAGCAACGCGTCCGTCTACACCGTCAAGCAGCATGGCGATTAACACCATCATAGCCGCTGTATCTGGTTTTTCGTTGAATACAAGAATGATGGCGATTACTCCTAAGAATAAGTTCCCCACCGTGAGAAGGCTCGGTATCGATTTTGCGATCATCTTTTCCACCTCTTCTCTACTATGCCCCAAAACCCTTAACGAATGTATATCCGCGTTAAAGGACCACATTCAATCCATTGTATGGGATTTAGATTTGCCTGTCAATGAACATCTGCTCCTGGATCCGTTTGAGACCTTCCTTAATGGCCCGTGCCCGTACCTCGCCAATGCCTTCAACTTCATCCAATTCTTCGATCGTCGCCATCAGAATATGAGGCAAACGTCCAAAACGCTCGATCAAATTATTCATAATAATTAGCGGCAATCTCGGAATTTTGTTAAGCAGACGGTAGCCGCGGGGGGAAACCGATTCATCGCTCATATTACTCGTATGTGGGTATCCGATTAGACGGATGATCGGCGGCGCGTCAAGCAGCTCTTCTGAGCTCAGCTTTTTCAGGCCCGCCCGAATTTCCCGAATCTTCTCATCCGAATTCTCTTTTGCATAATCCTTAAGTAAGTACCAAGCATCCTCTTCGACACCGCCCACCAATTCATCCATTTGCATGCTGATGAGGCGGCCTTCCGTACCCAGCTCGTTCACATAACGTTTAATTTCCATCTTGATGCGCAGCACCATCTCAACACGTTGGATAACATGGGCTACTTCCTGAAGGGTAACAAGCTCCTCAAACTCAAGCGCTGACAAATTCGTAAACGATTGGCTTAGCACTGCTTTATATTTCTCGAGCGTTTGGATCGCTTGATTCGCTTTCGTCAAAATTACGCCCATATCCTTCAGTGAATAACGAAGGTTGCCTTGGTACAGCGTGATAATGTTGCGTCGCTGTGAGATGGAAACGACCAGCTTTCCGGTTTGCTTCGCTACACGCTCCGCCGTACGGTGACGTATACCTGTTTCAATCGACGGGATAGAGCTGTTCGGAATAAGCTGCGTATTCGCATACAATATCCGGCGCATATCCTCGCTCAAAATAATCGCGCCATCCATTTTTGCAAGCTCATATAAATAGTTGGGCGAGAAGTCGCAATTAATGGAGAATCCTCCATCCACAACCTCCATCACCTCTGGACTGTAGCCCACTACAAGCAAAGCCCCCGTTTTCGCCCGAAGCACATTTTCAAGCCCATCACGAAAAGGGGTACCTGGTGCGACTAATTGCAATAATTGATTCATAATTTCAAGCTGAGTAGGTTCCTTCATCGTCTGCCCCCCTATCCAAGCGCAGCCTTAAGTGCTTCCGACACTGTGGTTACGCCAATGATTTCTATGCCTGCGGGCGGCTTCCACCCTTTTAAGCTTTTTTCCGGCATAATAACTCGTTTGAATCCTAATTTCTCCGCTTCTTTCACCCGCTGCTCCGCTCGCGACACCGCACGAACCTCTCCTGTCAGCCCCACCTCGCCAAAAATAACGTCGTAGGGCTTCGTCGGCGCATCCCGAAAGCTGGAGGCAATACTGACCGCGGCAGCAAGGTCGACTGCCGGCTCATCAAGCTTCACGCCTCCCGCTACGTTCAAGTAAGCATCCTGCGTTTGTAGAAACATGCCGTTTCGTTTCTCCAATACCGCAATGATAAGCGCCATCCGGTTGTGGTCAATACCGGTGGACATTCTTCTTGGTGAAGGGAAGTTGGTTGTAGCCACAAGCGCTTGAAGCTCTACAAGCACAGGCCTCGTGCCCTCCATGCTAGCGACAACCGTCGAACCGGAAACGCCAAGCGGACGCTCAGATAAAAACAATTCAGAAGGATTGGAAACCTCCCGCAAGCCATCCTCGCCCATCTCAAAAATACCGATTTCATTCGTCGATCCAAAGCGGTTTTTTACTGCGCGTAAAATCCGGTACGTATGATGACGCTCCCCTTCAAAATAAAGGACACAGTCCACCATATGCTCAAGCAGCCTAGGCCCGGCAATTGCTCCTTCTTTCGTGACATGCCCGACCAGCACCGTTGCGATCCCTTTAATTTTGGCAACTCTCATAAAATGCGCCGTACACTCGCGAACCTGCGACACACTGCCGGGAGCTGATTGAACATTAGGATCATAAACGGTTTGAATCGAGTCGATGACGAGAAAATCCGGCTGTACCGATTCAATCGCATCGTTAATTTGCTCCATATTGGTCTCGCATAATACATACAGCGATTCCGTCAGAGCGCCGAGGCGGTCCGCCCGAAGCCTCGTTTGCCGCACTGACTCCTCCCCGGAAATATAGAGAACCTTCAGCCCTTTCACCGCTAGGGCATGAGAGGTTTGAAGCAGCAGCGTCGATTTCCCGATACCGGGGTCCCCGCCTACAAGGATAAGCGAGCCAGGAACGACGCCTCCGCCGAGCACACGATTAAGCTCAAGCATTCTCGTCTCAATACGAGGCTCTTGCCCACTTTCTATATGTATGATGGACTGCGGCTTTTCTTTCGCATGAAACGAAGACAATCCGACGCCCTTCGTCTTCACAACCGTTTCTTTCTCTTCCACCATTGAATTCCAAGCATGGCAACCAGGGCATTTCCCCAGCCATTTTGCCGATTCGGTACCGCATTCCGTACAAACAAACTTCGATTTTATTTTGGCCATTCTGTACTCCTTAAACGTTATGGGCTAGCAAAAATAGATGAAGCCATCCCTAGCGATTATGCTTAAAATGACACTACATAAAGTTTACCATTTTATCCCCCATCTATAAACCCACATTGTGAATGAAAAAAGACGATACCCTTACTATTATTCGTTTCCCACAGCTAAACCTATCCATTTCATTTCCCATCATAGTTATCCACAGATTTGCCAACAACTTATCAACATTATCCACAAGTCATCAACATATCCCCACAATCTGTTTATTCGAAATCAACAAAAAAACGCTCCCGTTATCCACTGTGGATAAGAGAGCGTGCGGTTTACCCTTCTATTCCGGCCTGGCGGGCGACTAAAACGCGATGCGTGGACAACTGCGAGCCGAGCATTACGCTTTCCGTTTGCTGACCCTCTGCGCCCGGCTGCTGTCCGCCTCTATGAGCATGCGCCTGCCGGAAGGAATCACTGTTTACCCATCCTTCAAACGAAGCTTTATCTTCCCATGTCGTGCTGACCTTAAGCTCGTCAATTTCCTCTAACCCTTCTGTAAACAATACCTCCATGCGGATAAAGCCTGGAGATAAATCAATACCTTTCGAGTTTTGAAAACGCTTGGCTACCGTCTCCCCGTGACCCTTTTTCACCTTAATTGTATTAGTAACAACTATCATCGTTGTTCCTCCCATTCTATGTAATGCTATCCCCTCATTATACGATAATGATTCTCATTGTTAATTATTTGCGATAATAAAAACTGTCCCGCAAACAGCTTATCTGGTTGCGGGACAGTTAGATATTATCGTTTATTTCGTTGTCGATTCTTCAGGCTCTTGTTCTGGGATGGACTTGCTGACCGTTAAGCCGCCATCTTTTTCGTCAATGGTGAACGTGTCGCCTTTTTGGATTTTACCCATAAGCAAATCTTCGGACAGACGGTCCTCGATATGCTTTTGGATCGCCCGGCGAAGCGGACGCGCTCCGTATTGCGGATCGTAGCCTTCCTTAGCAAGGAACGCTTTTGCTGCATCCGTTAGTACGAAATCAACCTCCTGCTCACGTAGACGCTTGCGGAGCTCCTCCGACATCAACGTAACGATTCGGGCAATATGCTCTTCGCCAAGCGAATGGAACACGATGCTCTCATCAATACGGTTCAAGAACTCTGGACGGAAGCTTTTCTTGAGCTCAGCCATAACTTTGTCCTTCATTTGCAGGAAGTCGCGCCCTGCATCTTGAACGGCAGTAAAGCCAAGGGAAGAATTCTTTTTGATTTGATCGGCTCCGACATTGGAAGTCATAATGATCAACGTATTGCGGAAATCAACAACGCGTCCTTTCGAATCGGTTAAACGACCATCCTCAAGCACTTGAAGCAAGATATTGAACACTTCTGGATGTGCTTTCTCGATCTCATCGAGCAGGACTACGGAATAAGGCTTGCGGCGTACTTTCTCCGTCAGTTGTCCGCCTTCTTCATAGCCGACATAGCCCGGAGGCGCTCCGACTAGACGTGAAGTCGAATGCTTCTCCATGTATTCCGACATGTCAATGCGGATAACCGCGTTCTCATCGCCAAACATCGCTTCAGCAAGCGCTCTTGCCAGCTCTGTCTTACCAACGCCCGTTGGCCCTAAGAAAATGAATGAACCGATTGGACGCTTCGGATCCTTGAGGCCGGCACGCGCGCGGCGAATCGCTCTCGATACCGATTTGACTGCGTCTTCCTGTCCGATAATACGGTCATGAAGAATATCTTCCATTTTCAACAGACGCTCGGTCTCACCTTCAGCCATTTTACTTACCGGAATTCCCGTCCAGCTGGCTACAACCTGAGCGATATCCTCTGGGGTTACTTCGGAATCCGTACGTCCTTGTTTTTCTTTCCACTGGTTTTTGGTTATGTCGAGCTCTTCGCGAATTTTTTGCTCTGTGTCTCGAAGGGCTGCCGCTTTCTCGAATTCTTGGCTCTGAACCGCTGCATCCTTCTCCTTGCGGATATCCTCCAGACGATTCTCAAGCTGCTTCAAATTCGGCGGTACCGTGTAAGAATGCAAGCGTACCTTCGATCCTGCTTCATCGATAAGATCGATGGCTTTATCCGGCAAGAACCGATCTGGAATGTAACGATCAGAAAGTTTAACTGCCTGCACAATTGCTTCATCCGTAATTTTCACACGGTGATGAGCTTCGTAACGATCACGTAAGCCGTACAAAATTTGAATGGCTTCTTCAGGAGACGGTTGATCGACCGTAATCGGCTGAAAGCGGCGCTCAAGCGCTGCATCCTTCTCGATGTATTTACGGTACTCATCCAGTGTCGTAGCCCCGATGCACTGAAGCTCGCCGCGTGCTAAAGACGGCTTCAAAATATTCGATGCATCAATCGCGCCTTCTGCTCCGCCAGCACCGATCAGTGTATGAAGCTCATCAATGAATAGAATGATATTGCCTGCTTGGCGAATCTCATCCATGATCTTTTTCAGACGGTCCTCGAACTCGCCGCGGTATTTCGTACCCGCAACCACAGACCCCATATCCAGCGTCATTACTCGTTTATCGCGCAAAGTTTCAGGAATTTCATTTTCGATAATTTTTTGAGCAAGGCCTTCGGCAATCGCTGTTTTACCTACGCCAGGCTCCCCGATTAGCACGGGATTGTTTTTGGTCCGACGGCTTAGCACTTGAATAACGCGCTCGATTTCTTTGCTGCGTCCAATAACAGGGTCGAGATTTCCTTCTTTCGCATAAGCAGTCAAGTCTCTTGCAAGACCGTCAAGCGTAGGCGTACTTACATTAGTCGGCGAACCGTGGTTGCTTGATACGGCTTCGCTGCTTCCTAGCAGCTGCAGCACCTGTTGGCGCGCCTTATTGAGGCTAATACCAAGATTGTTAAGCACGCGTGCCGCAACGCCTTCACCTTCGCGGATCAGTCCAAGCAATATATGCTCTGTACCAACATACGTATGTCCTAGCTTTCTGGCTTCATCCATCGAAAGCTCGATCACTTTTTTTGCACGAGGCGTATAAGCGATGTTATTCGGCTGCTCTTGACCGCGGCCGATTAAAGCTTCAACCTCATCTTGAATTTTTTCAAGCCCAAGACCTAACCCGATCAATGCTTTAGCCGCTATTCCTTCCCCTTCGCGAATAAGGCCAAGCAAAATGTGCTCTGTTCCTATATTGTTATGTCCGAGACGAACCGCTTCCTCTTGCGCCAATGCAAGCACCTTCTGTGCTCGCTCCGTAAATCTTCCAAACATCATATTTACGCACCCCCATGGCCTTTTTCACCACGCAATTGCTTGCGTATGAGTTCTGCTCTCCTAAAATCCCTCTGCTCTGGACTCATCTTCTCATCGAAGGTTTGTTGCAAAAATCCAGGCTGAGTCATTACCAAAAGCTCATTCAACACTTGCGGCGTTACATCAGATAAAATACCGAGGTCCGCGCCAAGCCGCACATCCGATAAACGCTGTGCCGCTTCCTTGGAGTCCATGATCTGTGCATAAGATAAAATCCCGTATGATCGCTTTATCCGATCCTCCGTTCTCAGCCTTGAATCATGCATGAGGCGCTTACGCGCTGCTTTCTCATGCTCGATAATTTGTCTTGCTACACTGTACAAATTGTCTATGATTTCTTTCTCGGATTGACCAAGCGTAATTTGGTTTGACACTTGAAACAAGTTGCCAAGCGCCTCACTGCCCTCGCCATACAATCCTCTTACCGCTAAACCCACCTGCGTGACTGCTGATAATATGCGATTGATCTGCGACGTAAGCACAAGCGCCGGTAAATGCATCATAACCGAAGCCCGTATACCTGTGCCAACATTAGTTGGACAAGTCGTTAGATAACCGCGTTTTTCATCAAAAGCATAATCGGCAGATTCCTCAAAAATATCGTCAATTCCGCTAGCCAATGCCCATGCCTCTTGGATTTGAAAACCAGGATACAAACATTGAATGCGCAAATGATCTTCTTCGTTAATCATTATGCTAACAGATTCATTATCGCTTAAAATAACGGCCCCGCATCGCGATTCGTTCGCTAAATTGGGACTGATCAAATGCTTTTCAACAAGCACCCTTTTATCAAGCTCGCTCAAATCTGACAAAACAATGGTTTCAAATGAACCCATGGGCTGCAGCTTACCGCTTTGGCTCACTTCAGTCAACTGATCCATGACATCCTTAGATTGCTGATTCGTTGCAAGCAACGGAAAAGGCTGATGACGTAAATTACGCGCTACTCGCACTCTGCTGCTTATGACAATTTCGGATTCCGGGCCTGTGTCCTTCATCCATTCGCTAAGCGCATGCTGTGAGAATCGATGCTTAGTCAAGAGGTACATTCACTCCTTCTATACCAGCCTACAGGTCTGCAATTTTACGTTCTAATTCACGTATTCGATCACGCAGCTGAGCCGCGCTTTCAAACTCCTCTTGATCAATCTTCTCTTGCAGATTCCGCCTTAGCTGTTCGATTTCGCGCTTGCACTGGATTTGTCCACCTGAGCGCTTCGGTATCTTACCGCTGTGTACAGTACTGCTGTGAACCCGTTTGAGAAGCGGATCAAGCTTAGCTTCAAAAGCCTGATAACAGGAGCTGCAGCCGAATCGACCAATCTTGCTGAACTGTGTATAGGTAAGTCCGCATTCCTCGCAGCGCAGCGCAGGCTCCTTCATACCGGCAATTCCCGAACCGCCTAATTGCTCAAAATCAAGAAGTCCTGACAATAAGCTATGAATGGAAAAACTATTCGGCGCACCAGGAATACCTTCGCCTTTCTCACGAGCACAGCTTTCACAGATGTGAAATTCGGTTTTCTCGCCATTGATGATTTTTGTAAAATGAAGCGTAGCGGGCTTTTTACCGCATTCTTGGCAAAACAAGCCTGATCCCTCCTCCCGGTATAAACGGCTGCTCGTTATTTAACCAGCAATGAGATAAGCATGGACCTGAGCAATCGAGCTCGGAGTTCATCTCTGAGCGGCAGCTTAAGCGCTATCGTATCGCGATGTACCGCTGCTCGAAGCAGGTTCCCCTCACGTTTCGTGATAAGCCTCGCTTCCTCCAGCTGATAAATAAGTCCTTCCGCCGCACTTTGGTCGACACATTCTCCTACCGTTTCTTCGATGTGGAATTGAATCGCCTTCAGTGCCGGAAGATCAATCCGTTGTATTCGGATATAGCCTCCGCCTCCGCGCTTACTTTCAACCATGTATCCTTTCTCCATGGTAAATCGAGTACTGATGACATAGTTGATTTGCGAAGGTACACAAGAAAATTTGTCAGCCAAGTCATTGCGCTGAATTTCTACTGCGCCCTCTGGACTGTCCTGCAGCATGTGCTTAAGATACTGTTCGATGAGATCGGAAATGTTACGCAAACCACCAACCTCCCTGAGAAATAACCAATAAAACGAAAGTTGAAACAATAGATCATTGAAGTCCAAGCAGCCAATTTCATCATACACCGAATATTCGAACAACTGACTTTGACTTTCTTTGACTTTGATTTTATTATATGCAATTTTGGAAAAAGGTCAAGTGCTCATTAAAATTCATTTTTATATTAGCTTGGTGCGGTAACCCGCTGTTTATACATGGACTTCGTTATTATGAAGATAAAACGTTGATACGCTTCGCTCGAAGGCCAAAGTTTGGCTGAATAATAATAAATAATTTTTGTACTCAAACCTTTTTTTAAAATTTCTTAGTTTTTGGCGAAGCATGTCTTATGTATAGTAAGAGGTTATAGAGATTGTATGAAGCTCAAGTCCTATTTACTCTAAGTTTACCGACTGTAAAAACAACAAAAAACCTATCGCATCACATGCGATAGGTCTCTCGTGCTTGGCGACGTCCTACTCTCCCAAGACCCTGCGGTCTAAGTACCATTGGCGCTGGAGGGCTTAACGGTCGTGTTCGGTATG
>NZ_JAVIFU010000037.1 GCF_031157315.1 Paenibacillus sp. LHD-38 | reverse complement strand
CAGATCAATTCTATGCTCACTCGATAGACCAAATCGCATCCTAAAATGCTTAATGACACGAGAAGGAGGACATAACTTATCCCTCAAAAATTCGTGTCTTGACAATGGGGGGCATTACATATAGCTTGTTGATTGGACAGTGATATCTAAAGCTATTGAAGATGTAGCGAATATGGATACAACCCAAAAGATCAGGAATAAGGATTCTAGACGCTCAAAAAACTCACCGGGAACACTGACTTCCCGAGCAAGCTCCAATGTGGGATATACAATATTTTGAGTAACCTCATAGGAGAAGATTCCGATCGTGAAAATGTAGATCAACAAATAAGTAAACATGGAAAGCAAAACGGCAATGGTGGCCAGTTTTGGCGCCTGATTAGGTTTTCTCATTAAAGCCCCATAAAATAGAATAGATTCAAAGCCAAGAAATGAAAAAGCAGTTTCCTTCGCCCCCATCATCAGCTCATGAAAATCGGTATTAAAAACAGGCTGCAGATTCGTAAACGTAAATAAATTAATACTGAGCAATAAAAAAATGCCAGTAACGATTAGCACGAAAGGAAGAAACAAGACAGCCAGTCGAATGATCCCAATCCGTGAGCCTGATACGGCATAAATAACGACGAGTAAAAACGACAATAAGATGATTTCAAGAGGAGTCCGTTCAAACAGAAATTGCTTCGACAGCTCCGCCATTGACCTGGTTATATAGGAGGTGAATGTTAAAAAATAAACGGTATATATAAAGGAAACCAAATAGGCGATTGGTTTAGCAGTCAAGGTTGCCGTATAATCAAAATAATTTCTTCGGTTGATTCGAACTGCGAGCTTACCAAGCATCCATGCAAGAAGGAGTGCTGCAGTGCCTCCCATCAAAATGGAAATCCAGCCATCAGTTGAATTTGTAGCTAAGGCGATCGTACGGGGCAGCGTGAGAATGCCAATCCCGATTATTAATGAGCCAATTGTGAACACCGTTTCTTTTGGGCCAATACGTTCATCGCCATATTCCCAGCTTTTCATGCTCATCAGCTTCAATCTCCCTACGGTTTCATACGATTTTCATCCTCGGTCTGCAGCATTTCCGGCCTCTTCTTAAGAAAGTTTACTGGTGCGCGCAAAATAAAGTCCTTCCAATCCTGCAGTAGCATTGGCGAGATTGGTGTCGAATACGGCATACCAAAGCTTTTTAGATTTACGATATGAATACATATCATTAGAAACACTAAAATTAAGCCAAACAGGCCGAAACAAGATGCGGCAAGCATGACAACAAAGCGCAGTATTCTCGTCAAAATGCCAAAGGAATAGGCAGGCAGCGTAAACGACGCAATCGCTGTAACGGCTACGACAATAACCATGACTGGACTTACAATGCCAGCGGAGACGGCTGCCTCGCCAATGACGAGGCCTCCCACTATTCCAATCGTTTGTCCTATCGGCTTAGGCAGCCGAACACCGGCTTCACGTAATATTTCTAAAGTAGACTCCATCAAAACCGCCTCGATAAAGACCGGGAACGGAACTCCTTCTCTTGCAGCCGCGATGGAAAATGCAATATTCGAAGGAATCATTCCGTGGTGGTATTCCGCTAATGCGATATAAAAACCAGGAAGAAAAGTCGCTAAAAATGCCGAAATCAAACGAAGCAGCCTAACTAAAGTAGACAACAGCCAAGGCTGATAATAATCCTCGGGCGATTGTAACGCCATGGCTATGGAAATCGGCAAAATCAAATTAAAAGGCGTGCCGTCGACCAAAATACCCACTCTGCCCTGCAGTAAAGAAGAGGACATGCGATCCGGTCGTTCCGTATTCATAACTTGCGGAAATGGCGATAGAAAGCTGTCGCTGATCCACTGCTCAATAAAACCCGAGCCTTCTGCATCATCAATGTCAATTGTAAGGAGCCGTCTTTTTACTTCTTGAACAATGGCCGGATGAACAACGCCTTCAATGTAGGTAACGATAACCTCCTTCTTAGAGCGTGCTCCGATCATATAGGAATCCATTCTCAAATGAGGATCCCGAATACGACGGCGTATTAGTGAAGAGTTGGTTCTAATATCCTCTGTAAACCCATCCTTTGGACCACGAATGAGCGATTCGGTCTGAGGCTCCTGTATTGACCTCCTTATCCAGCCTTTGCTGCCAATCACTAACGCACGGTCCGCACCGTCCGCAAAGAGGCAAGTGTCTCCTGAGAGGATAGCAAATAAACACTGCTCTATGCCGTAAACAACCTGAACCTCCTGCAGCGGCAGGACTTCATCCTTTAAGATTTGCAAAAAATGGTTGGCATCTGCAGTTTCTTTAGCCGTATCATGATAGCGAAACTCAATAATGGGTTTCATCAAGTATTCATGAATCAATGTCTTATCTATTAAACCGTCGATACTAAGAAGAATACAGGTTCGGCCCGTTTTTCCTGCTTCTACTTCCTTTGTTATTAGATCACCGGGAGATTGTAAGATTCCATGAATGCTGTTTACATTATCCTTCATGCTAGTAGATAACAAAGCCTGATTGGAACTTTCATGCTCTGCCTTATGACCGGAGGATGAATTTCTGAGCATAAACTTGAGCCTCTTCACGCTGCACCACTTCCCTACTGTTATTTATTAATTATTTCCTTAAGCGTTTCACTTGAAACGTCATTTTAACCAAAAAAAAGACTGCTTCAGCAGATGCTGAGCAGCCTTAATCGAATACTTTTCCAATCCTGATATTCTATAGTTCCTTTTCAGCGGAGGGTAAACGAAGCACGACCTTCGTACCTTTTCCGATAGCGCTTTCAAAAGTGATCTTGCCTCTAATTGCCTCAACAATACGAACCGTAACTAGTACGCCCAGCCCAGTGCCAGTGTCCTTTGTGGTGAAAAAAGCCGTACCGATATTGTCTAATTCCTCTTTACTCATTCCTTTTCCTGTATCAATAATTTCAATAATTATCTCTTCAAACCGATAATAGGCATTGACCATTACTTCACCCGTATCCGGTATCGCTTCAACGCCGTTCTTGATCAAATTCAATAGCACTTGTGACAGCTTTGGCTTATCCGCCCATACATATAAATCCGTTTGGTTGCAGTTTAATTGGATTTGGACATTTTGGATTAATCCATAGGAATTCATCATCTCCAAGGTGCTGCCCAGAAAGTTGGATACCTCGATTAATTCAAGGTGGTCCGAGTGCGGCTTTGCCAGATTTAAATAATCGGTAATGAAAAATCGGCCCTGTCCAATTCCTCTAAAGCGATTATCAAGTAATCCTTTTTCTTATCATCTACCGATTCCTTTAAAAGCTGTAGAAAACCTTTTACAACCGTTAGCGGGTTTCGCACCTCATGCGCAACGGAAGCCGCGATTTGACTAACAATCTTCAGCTTTTCACTGCGTTCCAGTTCAAGCTTCAAATAAGCGGTTTCGATGAGATGCTCCTTTAGCATGGTTGATATTCCCATACCGATTAATGATGCCGCAGTGAGAACCGTCGCAATCATTAAGCTGTATGCTTGATGCTCTATGAAATACTGTAAATTATTTATGTATAAGACTGACAATGACCGCGTTTACGGTTGCAAAGCATAAAAAATCAAACCTAGCAGAATCAAATGTCCAATCAATCCTATAAATCTATGAATATACTAGACTAACTTAGCAATGAGGTGGTGGTTAGGATGGGTTTCGGAGGCATTAAGAAGAAAAGCGTTTTAGTTATTTTCGTTAAACCGGGTCAAAAAGTTTTGATCATTGGGAAGAAGCATCGGAAATGGAAACATGATTGCTAATTTTGAACAGAGCATAGCTAACAGAGTTAATGGAGGTGTCCAAGCATGCTTCAGCTTAACGGAATCGTAGGCGGTAAAAAGGATATTGCGGTTGGTCCTCGCAAAACTATTCTTTTGCAACAAATGGTTATCGCAGTAGAAAACAATCAAAAGCTGACTTTAAAAAGTCTAAATTTCTTATTCAACAATGATGCTTTTGCAATTAAAATCGAAGCGAATCCAACTCCCGGCAAATTTGTTGCGAAAGGCGGTTTTGGCGACCTCAAGCCTAATAAGGTGCTTTTCAATAACAATACCGGTGATGGAATCATCATTTTTCTAACGATAAGCGCCGTAAACTTAGCCAGAAACACACGCACGCTGAGCCGTTCCGACAGCTGGTTACTCGGCCTATCCCGTTGCTCGAATCGTTTTCCTAAAGTGCCAATCCAGAAGAAAAAAAGTTACACAGTGAAGAAAAAGATTTGATGATAACTATCAAGCAGTCTAGATCAGGTAAAAAAACCTGCTAGGCTGCTTATTTTCCGTTGTTCAGCGCAAGTATTTTCCCTAGGCTAATCACACGGAAAAAAGGCCACCGGAACAAACACCCAATCATCTACGCTCAATTTCGCATACATTACTGAGTACTCAACACGCAAGGAGGTGCTTTTATACCATGTCCGGTCATGTAGGTGGTGCTTTTACTAACACTGGTACAATTCTGGTGCTTTTCATACTATTGGTGATTATCGCTTGTAGCTGCGGCGTATTCGGCAAAGGCTACTAAACAAAAACAAAAAAGGCCATCAGCTAACTGAGGGCCTTTTTTACGTTGCAATGGAAACATAATCAAAAAAATATAAGAATTTACCGAAATATATTTTGTTTATTTAAGCCAAAATGTTACACTAAACAAGGAAATAATGGAATGCCTAAGAAGCATAAATGATGAAGGAGTGAATGTAATGTCCCTAGAAGTATATTTGAACTTTAATGGAAACTGCCGAGAAGCCGCAAATTATTACGCACAAGTTTTTGGATCAGAAGTCACACATTTCACGACCTTTGGTGACATGCCCCAACACCCTGAATATGTGCTGCCAGAGGAAGCGAAAAATCTTGTCATGCATGCACGCGTAAATATTATGGGAAGCACGGTCATGTTCTCTGATGTATTTCCAGGAATGCCTTTTATTGAAGGAAATAATATCAACCTTACCGTAGTAAGCAAAGACGAAGATGAAGTGAGAGTCCTGTTTAACAAACTTGCAGATGGCGGTAAGATTGGGATGGAGCTTCAAGAAACCTTTTGGAGCAAATGCTACGGCCAGCTCACAGATAAGTTCGGCATCCACTGGCAGTGCAGCCATGAGAGTGGAGAAGTCATTGCATAACAATTAAAACATAACAAAAAAAAATGGAGCTTTTCCGATGGCGAAAAGCTTCATTTCTTTTATATTTGGTTATATTTATTTAATGACCCTCCAACGCTCTTGCCATAGCATCCAGCTTGAGAATGGTTTTCCAATTTCTAGCCGTAGCTGGCAGCAGCTTCTGAAATTTTTTGGTAAGCTTGGAGTCTAATATGCTCTGTCTGTAAAGAAAGTAGATTTCTTTTCCTTCAATCAAGTATTCGTCTTCGCCTTGTTCGACTTCCGGTAATCTATCCAATTGTTCTTGAGACGGAGCTTCTTTTAATAAGGTAAGATGGATGCTTTGTTTGTCTTCCAGCACAACCGTCTTAAACGGTGAATGGTCGATAATGCACGCAAGCTCTAATGCTGATCTCACGAAGACAGCAATATTGAATCCAAAGACGCGGCTGATCTCCTTTTCGATCTTTTCCTCCAATGCAGCGGCGTTCTCTTCTGCTTCAAACATCACGTTCCCGCTGTTTATGTACGTTTTCACTCGCTTGAAGCCCATTGCTTCAACCATCTGTTTGAGCTCTGTCATTTTGATCATGTTATGCCCGCTCACATTGATGCCACGCAATAACGCAAAATAAATAGTCATCAATAAACTCCTTTCTAGCGAATGAATAATAATTTAAATAGTCACTATAATTATACCTTGAGCACACAGGCTTGTCCTACAAAATCATGGCATCTTTGCATTTCATTCGGCTAAAATACCGCTGCGGCATATTTCGTCAAATATTCCTATAAACTGCACCTATCGTTTGACATACTTTTTCAGCAAAATCGTTTATTCTTGTCTTGTTCTTATGCAAGCTTACAACTAAATATGACTATTATTTTATAAAGAAAGAGGAGATTACTGATGCTGATCAAAAAGAAAACGGACATTACATTTATTCTTGAGAATTTTAACACTTTGGCTCAATGGGATGAGGTAGGCGAAAAATTTTATTTTGTTTTTGATGACCGGAAACGCGGAGGTCAATGGACGTTAATGAGCTACGGAGAGGATCGGTACAGCGTACACGGGCTTGGTCAAGACTACTGGGATCAAAGCGAATATTTCTTCGATGAGCAAAATGAAATTCTCTCTTTTCTATGGGAAAATAGGGCTGCTTTCAATGCCGCGCTTAAACCGACCTCGATGTGCAGCTAGTTTGTATCTAGGACGTACGGATAATAGTCCGGTTGAAAGCATTACATATGCAAACAAAAAAACACACCCATCTATGCGTGTGTTTTTTTATTGTTTTCCCCCTATTCCTTATATACCAACCTCTGCTGCAGCATAGTGGCCAAATCCTCTGGATTATCCCAAATGAGCGGACGAACAGGTTGTGCATGGACGTAGGAATCGACACCTTGGCTGCTCTTCATCGTCCATGTGACCGGGATATTTCTGCCAAGCGCATAGCCTGCCGCAAAATAAACCTCCGGCGCGTGATAAGTAATATCGGCAATAATCAGCTTGCTGTCCGAAATTTCGGTAATGGATTGCGCTTCACTATCTTCCCTATCCGCTTGTTGAAATAGTCGAGGCAAAAATCCGCTTTGCTCTATTTTCGGAAATATGCTCTCCAGCCATTCATTGCGGATCCCCTGATCTTCCGGCAACAAAACGTAACAAGACTTCAGCTTTCTTCCTCCTGCACTCGCAGCCGCTTCATTCCAGCCTTTTTCCGTTAGCTTGAAGGTCATCCCTTCTCGTATCAACAATTGGGCTTCTCTTAGCTTCTCAATAATATAGACAAGCTCCTGCAAATTTGGCGAATACGTCAAGTTATAATTATTTGCCAAAGGCTGGATAACGACCGACTCGCCTGGCGCTACGGAATTCCGGTAGACATATTGCAGTAACCGGGCCTCCTTATCCTCAACGGATACTGGAATGGTTGGGGCTTTTTCAATGGCTTCTAAATCCTCTATGGTCAATGTTACCCTCTCGCCGCAATCCGAGTGTTCCCTGATGTATCCTGAAATAAGAGGAAAACGTTTATTTTTTACGGAGTAGGATAATGAATTTATTGCCGAATAATGATCGCTAAGCAAGCTGTAATAGCTGCCCGGTGAGCAGTTACAGCTTAGATATCGGTCATACTCCCCTTTTACCTCGATTGGTACGATCTCTGAACAAAACAAACATCGCTTTTTCTCCATGCTGACTCATCCCCCTATATCATCTATCTTTCGCACATCTTATCTGATAATAGGGGGAAGAGGGATTAATATTTTTTAATATGCCAATTTAATCCTCATCTCTGTAATCATGCTTTGACTCATGCTGGGCAATAAGACGGTAGATCTTTTCTGTCTCTCCATTCCGATCGTCAATTTCTCTATAAATATCAATTAACGGAGGCGGTGGCGAATGCTTTAGATTATTTTGATTCAACCGCGCGTCGAATATGCTTCTCCCCCACATGCGAGAATGATAGCTCTTACTTCTGGCTTCAGAAGAGTGATTAACACCATTAAATTTAACTATGATTTTAAGTACCACTACAGATATTAGCATCATAACTCCGGATTTCAAGTTATCGGTTAAACCAATAACAAGCACTGAAAAAATGATGGCTGGAATAATAAAAAGAAGCGTAAATAGGAAAATGACAAGCTTCACAAATACTCTTCCGACCTCATCCATGGCATACTCCTTTATTCATTAGTTACCGTACTATAAGATATGCGGAAAGAGGTTATCCCTATTTTCAAAAAAGCATTTGCAACCCATTTTACCAGACTAACAAAATAAAACAGGATGCCGTGAGTATCACTCGGCATCCTGTTTGTATAATTAATCAATTACCACTCTACGCCCCAAGCTGATTCATAACCTTTATTTACGGTGCGCTGCGAACCAGCATCATTCCGCGAATCCTTAAAGGCGTAGTCCGTTCCCATATAATTTGCAAAATGCTTGCTTTCTTGTCTGCGGATTCTGCGTGCTTCCTTCCGCTCGGGCGCTGTGTCAAACAACAAACGCTCCTCATCGGATTCCGCAATGACACCAGGAACCTCCGTTGGTTTGTCATCCTCGCCTAGAGCGACAAACGTCAAGAAAGAGGTGGCGCAAACCCTGCGTCCGCCTGTCAACAGATCTTCCGTCACGACCCGGACGAAAACCTCCATCGATGTTTTGTGCGACCAGGTAACGAAAGCCGATAAGCTGACCGCGTCGCCTTTCTTCACAGGATACAAAAAGTCTACAGAATCCGTTGAAGCCGTTACAACGGGCCTACGCGAATGCTTCGTTGCAGCGATCGTTGCCACATCGTCAATATAGGCCATTAATTTTCCGCCAAAAATCGTACCGTGATGATTCGTATCGGGTGGAAGCACAATCGATTCCTTTATAGTCAAAGAGGCAGATGCCGGTCTTGATGCGACGGGTTTAATCATAAGTTCTAACCTATTCATGGTAACACCTTTTTTCTTGTTTGATTTTTTTGATACGGCTAAGTTTACACCCCCTGGACATATAGGTAAAATACATATATCGAATAGTTTTCATTCCTTTTCACTATACTTGCTGTAAAGCAGACCTGATGCGGATTTCTGCTCTTATGCAAAGGAGCCACTCTCATGGATCTCAAACATTTAAATTATTTCGTAGCCGTTGCCGAAGCGGGAAGCTTCACGCAGGCGGCGCGAAAACTGCATGTAACCCAGCCTTCATTGTCAAAAATGGTTCGACTGTTAGAGGAGGATCTAGGCGTACAGCTAATCGACCGTTCTGCCAAACAAATCGAATTAACGGATGCCGGATTAACCATTCTTCGGTCAGCCAAACAAATCATCCAATCGTTCGAAGATATGTCTAGCGAGCTTGAAGAAGTGATAACATTAAAAAAGGGCACCCTTCGCCTCGGCATCCCTCCAATGGTAGGAAGTTATTTCTTGCCTTCCGTCATTGAGAAATTTTCTACCCACTATCCTCAAATCAAGCTGCAAGTTATTGAACAAGGCGGACAAAGCTTAGAACAGGATATTCTTCAGGGGGATCTGGATTTCAGCATGGTTATTCTTCCGGTGAAAAACGAGGAAAGGTATCATGTCTTGCCCTGCATTAATGAAAATTTACGGTTGGTTGTTCATCCCGAACATAAGTTGGCTGAGCAAACGAATATACAAATGAGTCAGCTGGAGCATGAATCATTCATCATGTTCCGCAATGACTTTACGATCCATCATTTGATTAAAGAGCATTGCGAAGCAGCAGGATTTGAACCGAAGATTGTATTTGAGAGCTCACAGTGGGATTTCATGACCGAAATGGTTTCAGCCAAATACGGGATTACCTTGCTGCCTGAGGGCATTTGCTTACAGCTTGACGCTAAACGCTATTCTTCCGTTGCTGTCGTCCAGCCCGCCATACCATGGCAGTTATCCATGATCTGGCGCAAGGACAAATACCTCTCCTTTGCTTCACGAGAGTGGATTCGTTTTGTTAAAACGGAACTGATTGAAATGTAATAAGAGAGGTTATTATCAGGAGTCAAAACACAAATGAGTGCAGAGGAAGTTGGCTCTTTTATTCGGATAGGTTTCCTTTCCATGAAAAACGCCTAACTTCCGTTGGCGTTTTGCCCGTATGCTGTTTGACCATTCTCGCAAAATGAAACGTAGATTTAAATCCGCATCTCAGCGTAATTTCAGTAATCGAAAGACCGGTATGCGTCAAAAACTCGAGCGCTCTCAACACCCGATAACGCCATAAGTATTTGATCGGTGTCGTCTTCTCATTCATTCGAAATAAACGAACTAGATGCTCAGGCGACACACCGCCATGATCTGCCAGCATAGTTAAAGTTAGTTCATTATGATAGGTGCTGTGAATCAAGCTTTTTGCCATTAAAATCGATGGATGTACCTCCTCAAGCTCTCGCTTCCGTGTCATTTCTGAAATATACAGCAGAAGCGCCGACATTCCTAAGCTGCGCAAAACATCACTATTCGATGGATGATCGGATTGTAAGGAAAGCATTACATCTGTTAATCGATTTAACTCCTCGGAGATCGGTTGAAACAGAGGCAGCGCCTCGAAATAAGCGCTCTCCTCTATCGATAAAGGGCTAAGATGAATCGATATCCAGCGATGCCATGTCTCGCCTCGATTAGAAAAAGTAAAATGCTCATGATGTCCGGGCTTAAGCAATACGACAGAGCCAGGCATTATGACATGCGCTGTTCCGTCAATTTCGATCTTCATCTCGCCCGAATGCAACAGCACCAGTTGGATATCATCCTGCACCCGAGGACCGTAGCGTCCGCCAGAAGGATAGAGGATGGTCCCCGCCCAAGCCATTTTTATGTTGTTGTAGGATAGCATACTTCGTGAGCTGTTCATTCTTTATACCTTCCTCATCCCCTTGGTCTCTTCATCGTTCATGCATTATTATTTTACTCTTCCTTCATCGTTTTTTACCATAGCTCTGACTTCGGGGACGACAGCCATTAAACCAATGTGTATTTCTCGCGAAGGTCCTCGCGAAGCGTCACAGCCGAATCTTCGCGAATATAATGGCAGACGTACGAACGGCGCCAGCGATCTATGCTCCGGTTGCGGTTCGAGGAATGAATCAACAGCTCATGAAAAAATAAAATATCTCCTTTTTCCATAATGACCGGAATTTGCTGCGATAAATCTATGCCTTCGGTTTCGTCCGTCCACTCCTCATGCTCCTCCAGGTTTTTCACCTTGCCATGCGGCAGGAGTCCAAGCTTATGCGTACCCGGAATGATCCACAAACAGCCGTTTTCAACGTCCACCTGCTCTTCCATCGCAATCCAAGCTGCAACCATCGTCATGGGATCATTTTTAATATAATAATAATCCTGATGCGCCGCTTGGCCAGGAGAGCCAGGCTCTTTATAGAAGAACATGCTTTGTACGCAAACCGCTTCCTTTTCCATTAGTTGAGCCAAAGCGCCCCGTACGACCGGAAGCTTCATCACCTGTCGGGAAAAACTGTCATGCTGATGCGGATTAAACAAACGCGTAGAATAGCGGGCTTTCTCTGAAGTGCGCGCCCAGTCCGGCGTTTCGTCCAGCGGAGCTGAACGAAGCTCAAAGATGTGTCTGTTAAAAGCATCGATTAAATCAGCACTGCAGCCTTTTTTGATAATAATATAACCGTCTCTTTTGTATTGCTCCAGCTGTTCATTTGAAAGCGGCTTCAAAAGTTCGGATTGCGTAGAAATCATAGTTATAATCCCCTCTCCAATTAGCGAATATGCTCGACGCCGTTTTGGTGCGCCGTTATACTTGTATCATACTGCCGCACGCGCTGTTCAACAATGGCTCTAATTATCAACATTGTGTCTGTGATTGATATTCACCGCAAAAAAAGAAAGCCGCAATATCTATTGGGCTTCCTTGCTTACACTCTTAATAATCATGACTACCTAATAATGCGCTTATCCTTAGCTGCCTTAAGCCAGCTTGGAAACTCATTTAATAGAAGATCATAAAGCACCTCGTCCGAAACGGCGGCAATGTCATCCAAATGAATAAAGTTAGCGTTATCCACGATTCTCCCTTCCATCGTATCCAATTGCTTCAGCACTTCGAAGTCAGATTGGCCAATGCCAACGAACTGCCAGAAGATCGGATGGACGGAAGCGGCGGTGATTACCTTCTTAATCGGCTTCACTACGCCGCCATCATTAATAAAAATTATAAATACTGGAATTCCGTCATCTTCTTCGACCGTATATTTCCGAATAACGTCTTCCATGACCGGCGGTTCGTTATTGCGTCCAAACTTATGAATTTCATTATTATTTAATATCTTATTTTGCACATAATGGCCAAAATCCCGTTCTGTTACCGAGGGTAAGCGGCTAAAGTGCGTGTCGTATACCCATACATCAAGTGTGCCGTTATCATCGAATTTACTTGCAACGGCCAATATCCGCTCCACGACTTCCTGCACGGTTCCATTTTTGTATAAGGTTTGCATCGATCCCGTTATGTCGAGAACAATGCCTACCTTAGCAACGACATGGGTCAGCTTTTTTTTCTCCAACGTAATATGAACGAGCTTTTTTCGCAAATCAATTGGCGTTTGAACCATCTCTTCTACAGCTGCTGCAACTTCCGAAGCCTCTTGTTCAATCTCAAGCCCAAAGCTTGTGCATAACGCTTCAAGCCCGCCATAAAATCCACCGCTGACCGCGTTGAATTTCCACTCGCCGCTATGTCTGTACAATTCACCGACAACTACTGCTGTTTCCATCGTAAATTCAGCGCCATATTCGTAACGGAGCAGCTCTTCACCATTGCTTTCTTCTATGAGCCGAACATATAAGCTGGACACATCCTGCATAAAATGTCCTTGTCGTTCGCCTTCATGTATGGTTACCGTAAATGCTATTTTCGCGGTAGAGTCCGGCACGCGCTGCAGGTTTATGGAAATCGCTTCTAGCTCAGCGCCATGTAATAACCCCGTATGAGATGCAGCCCCGCTGCGAGCGACTGGATTTCCGTAAAAAATAAAGTCCTCATCTCTTTCACAGCGATTCCTTTCCGATAGAAGGAACGCAGCAGCATCAATGCTGATTGAAGAGTCTTTAATTGTCCATCCGAAAAGCAGCTTTATCGTTGTGAGTTTACGTCCCTTCGTGACATCTACCTTTTGACCTTTTGCCAGCAGCATGCAAACAGCTCCGTTTCATAGGCTATTCTATCGCCCCAAATTAACATTCCAATCCTGAATGACTTAGAATTGGCTTCTATTATTATAACCGATCTACAACAAGTCGGTAGATCCTATGTCAAGCCGAAGCCCATTAAACCACCAACTGCCCTTTGCTCTCGGCTATCCCGATTGGATTCACGCCGATTAACGGCCGTTCTCTTGCATATTTTAATGTGTTGGCAACAAGCCCGTCTTGCCCGATGACTACGACGGTATCCTGCTCGTCGAAATATCCTGGAATGCGATTGCGATAAGCTTATTCGGCTCCATGCTCATGTTCGCCATCGACTGCAGCACATAAGGCTTTCGCTGCGCAAGCTTATTGGGGTCATCCGACATATAGGCTCTCTACTTCAAATTGTACGTATAGTTCAAAAGTTGAATCATTTTCTTAAAATCGACGATGCGATAAGTCAATTGTCCCTGAACCGTGACCGTCTGATAGTCATGCGTCATTTCTTCGAACATGAAGGGAACATCAATTGAGGATGTCGGTAAATAAATACCTAATTTTTCCATTTTCATGACCTTAGCCCCCCCTCCAAACTATCCATTTTTTATGAAAGTTTCGTTTACAAAAATGCACATTTAATATAAAATTCTTTATAACGAACGTAAAGTTCGCAATGAATGCTTTGTTGGGGGAGGTGTTGACGTCATGTCCAAATTCAAGAAAATCTTATGTCTTACGCTGCTCATAAGTGTATCTATGTTCCCCGCTTCCGCTTTTGCTGCATCAAGTAAAGATACATCCAATAACAAAAAAAGCTTTTTATCCAGCATATTTTCCGTATTTACAGTAACGAAAAGTAACAACAGCAATAACAATCAGCAAAACAACAGTAACAATCATTCCAATTCAAACTCGTCCAACAATTATAAGGTCAATAAGGATTGGGATTCAAAAGGCTGGTTTGATTGGTTGGACGATGATGATTGGTGGGATGAAATCAATTGGTGGGATAAAAACAAATATGATTCCTTCAAAATTTGGGAGCGTTATTATTGTTACTAATGGTAAAATCAGAGGAGAACCGCAAGCAAAAGCCTGCGGTTTTTTTCGATTTCATGCGCATAGAGGAAAAACTCGCTTTTTGTCGAATTTATGCAATGATGATGTTTAACAGATCATAAATTTTTGCGAAAAAAAGCGATATTGCCCTACAAAGACATGTCGTTTTCTCTATTAATAAGTTTACTAGCCCAGTCGGTAAGCTTTGCATTCCAGCTTAACTGCAATAACTGCTACCCAGTCATCGAAAGCACGCATCATTCGCCCTGTTTTATTTTCACGTTTCAAGCTCCTGTAATCCTGAAGCAAAGGAACAAGCCAGCTGCTCAGCGGAGAAGCCGCATTTCCTATCGAGTATCGCACCTCGCAGCCTTTGGCATGCGGCTTAAGCTCATAATCATTGCGGTACCACCAGCCGCCAAATACGGTGAAGTGACCGTTTGCGGCATCAATATCCATATAGGCAACACGTATGGCCTCCGACTCGCTGCCCGTATAGACCGTAAATAATTGCGGTCCGCCTTTGATATGCAAAACTCCCTCGCTGCCCGATGCTCCCGTTAACAGCAGGGGCAAATGGCTTGCTGTTATTCTCCCAGTAGGCATAGTCGCAAGATATTGGACGACCTCTTCATACGGCTTTTCGATTACGCCGGTAAATGAAATCAATGGTTTCACAGCTGTCCCCCCTTACTTCAGTACTTCCATTTTGACATCATTCACCGGACTTAAACTCGCGCCAAGGCCCGAATTCTTTCTCCGTCTCAAGGCTGAGATTTTAACATAATCAATTTTCGGACTATCCGGTTAGCGCTTGGCATTCGCGAATCTGTGTATGCCGAAATCGGTTACCGACGAGTTTAGAATCGCCTCTTTTAACGGGTGCAGGTTCGGAGTAAATCTTACCTCTATATTAAGCTCTATTAATCTTTCTAAAAGATTATTTACCGGTTCGACCTCGAGGGGTTTAACGGTTTGAGTGGATATATAGTAACCGGCGAATTCATCGAATAATCGAAAAGAACCTGCAGGCATCGTATATTTGAAAACGGTCGTGCTCATTATTCGCTCGTACCAAGCCGTTTCAACCGTAACGACAATGTTTGAGGCAGTCAATCCAAAAAACTTGTCGTTGTCGTCATCGGTCAAATCGTTCGTTCTCGTATACACGATCCTCGGACAATTTCTGGGAAAATAAAAGGTAAATTTATGGGCATCATCAATCGCCCATACGACCGGGGGCATATCCCTGCGATTTTCTTTCACTCTAGGCACGAAAATATCGATGCCGCTTTCTTCGCTGAAATGAAACAACTTCATTGCATATTCCTCCTTTTGAGAATATAGCCGACTTTCCTTCCAAAAAAATGATAAAATAAACGAGAACAAATTGAAAGGCGGAGAAACGATGCAGCATACTTTTATTATTGAACCCATAACGTACATGCCCTTCGAGAGCGAAGCAGAGCAAATAGAAAAATGCAAGGAATGGGGCTTGCTTTCCGAGAAGGCCGTCAAAACAAAGGCTTTCTTCTATAAAGGACACGGACATCATCTGACCTGCAGCATCATTGGTTTTGTGGATAAAATGACTGCGGTTATTTCATTCGACAATGAGCAGAAGCACTGCATTCATCCTTCCTATCTAAAGGAAATGCAAGCTGCGAATTACGGACAGAGAACAGCCGTCGCTTCTGAAGAACCCGAAACCCCGGCGCCTGAAATTACGGAAACCAGCAGCAATGACGCCGCCTATGAAACAGCGATGAGCGCCGAGCAAGATTCGAGTTTGAAGGCAGTATTGCCAAATGAAGAAACAAATGAGGAAACAACTGAGCAAAAACCGGCGGCAAAGAACCCTCCGAAAGAAAAAACAAAAAAAGAAAAGCAGCCAAAGCTGCAGCTCCCTGAAGAAAAGGTCAAAATAACAGCAACCGTAAAAGAATTTACGACAGTGCCTAACAATTTTTCAGACACGGAGGATGAAGTCGTTATTTATGAAGCGGTTGCCATCGAGGATCCCGCGATCACCGTAGGCGATGCATGGTCCAGCCATAGCGCAACGCTAAAGAAGTTTGAGTTGGAAATTGGCGATATCCTTCATTTCGAAGGCAAGATCGTCGCGAAAAAGCTGACGAAGCACCCCATTCCTTACAAAATCAATAACCCTGCGAAAATTCAAAAAGAAAAACCGGAATAACGATGGAAAGAGGCTGCAGCTTTAAACCGAGAAAGGTTTAATCTGCAGCCTCTTATGTTATAAATGCTGAAATATTGGATTGATTAACGAATACGGTAGCTTAGATCATTCCAGCGCAGCTCGTTACGAACGCTGCGAACGCTCGAGTTTTTATCGATAACAACCGTTTCAATGCCAACCTGATCCGCCCAATCCACCAGCTGCTCCGTAGTAACAACGTATGAGAATACGGTATGGTGAGCGCCGCCGGCATAGATCCAGCTCTCGGCTGCGTCGCGAAGCGATGGCTCCGGCTTCCATAGCACGCGGGCAACAGGAAGCTTCGGCATCTCATGAGTCGGTTTGACAGCGTCTACTTGGTTAATAATCAACCGGAAACGGTTGCCTAGATCAATGAGTGATGCATTAAGGGCAGCGCCAGAGCGTCCGTCAAATACAATACGCGCTGGATCAGCCTTGCCCCCTATGCCAAGCGGATGAACTTCGATTTTCGGACGGCTGTCCGCAATCGTAGGACAAACCTCAAGCATGTGAGAACCGAGTACAAGCTCATTGCCCTCTTCAAGATGATAAGTGTAATCCTCCATGAACGAAGTACCTTTGTTGTTTGCAATCAGCTTCATGAGACGCGTAAGCGCCGAAGTTTTCCAGTCGCCTTCGCCGCCGAATCCGTAGCCTTGCTCCATCAAACGTTGAACGGCTAGTCCAGGAAGCTGTTTCATGCCATGCAGATCTTCAAAAGAAGTCGTGAATGCGGAGAATCCGCCTTCCTGCAGGAAGCTTTTGAGGCCCAGCTCGATGCGGGCTTGCTCGCCAATCGAAGCCCATGAAGCGGCATTGTTGCGTGTTTCGGACGAAATATCATATTGATCGCCATACTCTTCCAGCAATTGCTTCACTTCTGAATCAGAAACCTCATTCATGCGGGCAACTAAATCGCCAATGCCGTAGCCATTGATTGACCAGCCGAATTTGATTTGTGCTTCTACTTTGTCGCCCTCAGTAACGGACACTTGACGCATATTGTCACCGAAACGAGCGACTTTTAAGTGGCGTCCCTCGTTAACCGCGATCGCAGTCCCCATCCAGCTGGCAATACGCGAACGGGTAACCCCATCCTCCCAATGACCAGTAACGACTTTACGCTCAAGGCCAAGGCGGGAGAAGATATGACCGAATTCACGGTCACCGTGTGCCGATTGGTTCGTATTCATAAAGTCCATATCAATGGATTCCCAAGGGATATCCCGGTTAAATTGGGTATGAAGATGCAGCAAAGGTTTGCGCAGCTCTGACAAGCCGTGGATCCACATTTTTGCTGGCGAGAAAGTGTGCATCCAAGTGATAATGCCGGCGCAGCTCTCGTCCGCTTTCGCTTCGATACAAAGCTTATAAATATCTTCGGGAGTTGTTACTACAGGTTTGAATACGATCTCAGACGTAAAAACAGAGTCCTCATTCAATGCAGCCGTAATGATGCGCGAATGCTGTGCAACTTCCTCTAGAGTTTCTGGACCGTACAAGTGCTGACTGCCGGTAACAAACCAAAATTGATAAGGCCTAACTTGTAACATTGAAATGTTTCCTCCTTTAGTTTTGCGAATGCAAAACAACTTCGTAAGCATTCACTTTAGTTTTGCGAATGCAAAACAACTTCGTAAGCATTCACTTTAGTTTTGCGAATGCAAAACAGCATTCACTACTTTTTGCGAGTCAATAAGCTTTCATGCAATGGAATTAACTATTCTAGCTTTTTAACTTGTACGGACATTAGCGCAAGTTATTATGGGTATGACGCCGCACTTGTACATACAACTTAACTTACGTTTATCATACTCCGAACGTTAAATCTTTTCAATATCATTCTCTTAAATATTAAAATTGATCATTAAATTTGTTCCAAACGGTACGTATAGCGGCAAAACGAACAACGAAACAGAACACTTTTATCACCGATCGTGAAGGTCAGTCTCTCATCATCTTCGATTTCAATAAATTCTCTGCCCTGCTCATCCCGGTCTCCTGTCGCAAACATTACCGTTTTATTTCCGCACTCACACTCAAAACTCATCATAAATGAACCGCTCCTCTTTTTTTGTAAGTAGTATGGATAATCATAATAAGACTGATGACAGCCACCCCCGCTGCATAGCCGCCCAAAATATCCGTTATGTAGTGAACATGAAAATAAACACGGCACAGACCCATCATTGCTATGAGAGAAATAACAATTGCGGCACTCCATGCCTTCGCACCGCGCGACAATCCTCTTGCTTCAATTATGTTCCATGCGATTAGTCCGAACATTGCCATGGCCAGCATCGCATTTCCGCTCGGAAAGCTCGCCCCGTCTGCCTCGATCCCCCAAGAAGTCGATGGCCGCGCTCGATCGATCCACATTTTGATCAATAAATTAAGTCCGAAAGCCGATGCCACGCCTATCAGAATGTAAGCGCCTCGCCTCCACCCATTTTTCCAGCCTGCAATAAGGCTAGCTGAAAGTGTTATCACTACGATAGCTATGGTTGAACCCAAATAGGAAAACACCTTAAAAACAGAAGTTAAACCGTCACTCCTTATACTTCCCATCAACGCTTCCGCTGATTGATCTAATGCATTGCCATCCTTCTCGGGGATAGCTGCTGCTAGAATGGCAACCAGCACTGCGCTCACGAATAACGAAATAAGCCACCCTTTCTGCTGCTTTCGAATAAATACCAGCCTCCATTTCCATAGGTTTCATTGCTTCATTGTGTTAGCTTCGATATAATTATCGATGACATTTATTATATTACAAAAACAACGTCAAGGAAGGGTTACGAAAAACATGTACATAGCAGATAAATGGGTAGACTACGAGGTTATAGATACGGGAGACGGGGATAAGCTGGAGCGTTGGGGCAATTATACGCTTCGTCGTCCCGATCCGCAAATCATTTGGCCGATTACAAACGAAACGGGCTTATGGAAAAAAGCAGACGGGCATTACCATCGCAGCAACTCCGGCGGCGGCCAATGGTCGATGAGCGACACGCTTCCCGAGCGCTGGACCATTTCATATGGCGAGCTTAATTTTCACATTAAACCAACAAATTTTAAGCATACCGGCTTATTTCCGGAGCAAGCGGTTAACTGGAGCTGGATGATGGACAAAATCCGCTCCGCAGGCAGGCCTGTACGCGTGCTGAATCTATTTGCCTACTCGGGTGGCGCTACCGTTGCTGCTGCCGCTGCAGGCGCTGAGGTATGCCATGTGGACGCAGCTAAGGGCATGGTCCAATGGGCGAAAGATAACGCACAGCTTTCAGGACTGGAATCTGCGCCAATTCGTTATATTACGGATGATGTATTCAAATTCGTGCAGCGCGAGCAGCGCCGCGGCAAGCAATATGATGCAATCATTATGGATCCGCCATCTTATGGACGGGGACCGAATGGAGAAACTTGGAAGCTCGAAGAAAATCTATTTCCGTTTTTGCAGTCCTGCACATCTATTCTGTCCGATAATCCTTTGTTTTTGCTTATCAACTCTTATACGACAGGGCTCTCTCCTTCTGTGCTTCACAACCTGCTGCATATGACGATGAATGCAAAATACGGCGGCGAGATCAACTGCGGGGAAATCGGATTGCCGATTACGAAATCCGGCCTTAATTTGCCATGCGGTATTTTGGGACGCTGGGAGTCTAAGTAATGTCGATCAAGGTATTATTTGAGGACAATCATATTATTGCTGTTGTGAAACCGCCCGGCGTTCTCTCCCAAGAGGACGACACGGGCGATCCCGACATGCTGACACTGCTTAAGCAGGACATAAAGGAAAGATATAACAAGCCGGGAAATGTATTTCTCGGCCTCGTTCACCGGCTTGACCGTATGGTTGGCGGAGTCATGATTTTTGCCAAAACATCGAAAGCCGCCTCCAGATTATCCGAATCGGTTCGCAGCCGCGATTTTGGAAAAACTTATGTCTGCGTCGTACAAGGAGTACCGAACAAGCCCCAGGCCCGCCTAACGAATTTTATCCGCAAGGATAACAAGCAAAATCAAGTCACGGTCTATAATAAACCGACCAGCGATGCAAAAGAAGCCATATTAGATTACGAGGTGGCAGCCGTTTCCGGCCGTTATTCGCTTATCGCCGTTAAATTGCATACGGGTCGACCTCATCAAATTCGCGCGCAGTTTGCACACATAGGCTGTCCGCTGGTCGGCGATCTTAAATATGGCGCCAAACCAACCGCCGGTATCGCTGAAATCGCATTATGGTCGACCTCGGTCTCCGTCCCTCATCCCGTTTCAAAGGAACGGATGAGCTTCCGCTCCGTCCCAAGCGGCTCAGATGCCTGGACATGGTGGATGGATGCGCAGCTTGAAGAGGCCTCCGGCATGTTAAGCAACGCGTAACAAGGAAGGACGAATATTAAATGCGCCGCAAACGGCACCGAAAATTTCAAGCCCTTTTATTAGTACTTTGTTTCATTGGATTACTGATCATTTTTTTAGTGCCCTTCCTTACGGATCGCGCACCTGAACCGTCTGACCCAAATCCGTCAGCAGCTGCAGTGCCTGAACCTGATGAGCAAGCAACCGTTACGCCTTCGCCATCCCCCGTTGTGATTGAGCCAACGCCAACACCTGAGCCTGTATATGCAGACGCAGTATGGATGGCTGTAGGCGATGTGATGATGCATACCCCGCAGCTTCCAGGCGCTTTTGACAAAAAGGCAAACCGATATAATTTCAATCCTTTTTTTGCGGAGGTTAAGCCTATCTTGGAGCAGGGCGACTGGGTCATTGCAAATCTTGAGACCCCGATGGGCGGCGCAGAGTTCGGTTATTCCGGTTATCCGCAATTCAATGCGCCCGTGGAGCTTGGCGAAGCGCTCAATGCTGCTGGCTTTAACTTCATTACGAATGCCAACAATCACTCTCTGGATCAAGGGGAAGCCGGCATACTGCGTACAATTGAGAACCTCAAAGCACTTGATATTCCGTTTAAAGGAACCGCTGCGTCACAAGAGGAAGCCGACAGCGCCGTGTTATCCGAGAAAAACGGCATTGTAATGGGAGTGCTGGCTTACACATATGGAACGAACGGAATTCCGATTCCGGAAGGTAAGCCATACCTTGTCTCCCTGATAGACGAAGAAAAAATAAAAGCAGATATTAAAAAGCTCCGAGATGCCGGCGCAGATTTCATTACTGTCTCCCTGCACTTCGGGACAGAGTATCAAATTACGCCAAATGATGAACAAAAACGTCTAGCTAGAAGCTTAGTCGCTGCGGGAGCGGATATTATCGCCGGTTCGCATCCACATGTCGTGCAGCCATATGAAGTCGTTGAAACGACCGGTGAGAACGGCCATGTAAAAAAAGGTCTTATTATTTATTCTATGGGTAATTTCATTTCTAACCAGCGGGGCGACTCGAAGGATTACGGGGTTATTTTCAAAGTAAATGTTCGTAAAAATATGACGGACGGCACCGTGGACTTTACGGATATCGAATCGATTCCGACATGGGTCCATCGTTATAAACCCGATCATTCTTACCGCTACCGCGTATTGCCGATTGAAGAAACGATTACTGCGACTACCGATACCTTGCTAACAGAAGCCGACTACATTGTGCTAAAAAAAAATTACGATATGCTGCGCAATCGGCTCGATTCTATGAAATAAGCTCTTCCACCGCTAGTTTGCTTACAAATTAGCAACTTTGCCCAGCAGGTAAACCAACAGCTGTTGATTATGAGAGGAAATGCGGTCCAACGATTGTTCGATCAATTCGGTCCGAATCGTTGTACCGCGATCCGCTTCAGCTTTTCCCTTCTCCGATACAGAAACCCACACGATTCTTCGGTCATTATCATCACGCGTTCGTTCAATCAACTCATTTCGTTCCATCCTGTCAAGCAGCGTCGTAATCGCAGCAGGCGTAGTAGCCAAGTATTGCAGTAGATCCGAAGGTTTCATCGGCTGATGCTGAAGCAGCAGCTCTAGCACGTTAAGCTGGCCTTCCGTTAATGGAGCTAGCGATTGTTCCAAGTTAGTTTTCCAATCCCGTGATAGCCTCGTCCATAATCGAGTAAATTCTCCAGACACCATACTCTCACACCAACTCTCTGTCAATTTCCAACTATTTGTTTTTAATTATAGCAGTCTTTAATGTCGAATTAAAGATTAACCCAATTAATAATTTGCGCTATTAATCGATACGAAGTCGAACATTATGACAGCGTTAGACATACAATGTGGCGAAGGCCCAGCGCCATGTCTATTTATGCTTATAAAGTAAGGAGCGTGTACCGAGTGGAAGAAAGAAAAGCGATGATCATGGAAAAAATCAAAAGTTACGGCATCATAAAAGACCCACAATGGCTGGACCGCCCGGATGAGCTGGTACCATTGTGGGTCATGCTTGAAGCCATATTAGAAGTGATTGAACGGTTTGATCCGCCTAATCGGCCTTTTGATTAGAATCTGAGCTAGAGCGTGCGAGCGTATTCGTTATTACATCCGTTTTCTCAACCGGGAACACCAGCTTACCAATCGCTTTACGCTCTTCAATCGGAGCCTTCTCCGAAGTAGCAATTAACTTTGCACCCGATGAGGTAAACGCAACAATTTCTTTCGCTGCTTTGCAATAATAGGCTCCGACGAGTGAGGCTCCGTTCGGACGTACTCGCTTGCCTTCTTTAAATTCGAAGGTTTGTACGCCTTTGCCTCCTCTGCCCTGTATTGGATAATCCAGAAGCAGCGTTCGCTTAGCGTATCCGATATCGGAAATGACGAGTACTTCGCCTTCATCTTCAGCAACCCATTCCGCAGCGATAAGCTCGTCTCCATCCTTCAACTGGATTCCTCTAACGCCAGTTGCCACTCTGCCCATCGGATTAACCTCAGTCTCAGCAAAACGTATGCTCATTCCCTGCTTCGTTACGAGCATAATTTGCTTCGAGCTGTCGCTGAGGATAACTCTTATGACTTCGTCCCCGTCCGATACCTTGCATGCGGCTACCGCGGTTGATCTCGTTGTGGCGTATTCCTTAAGCTCCGTCCGCTTGACCTGACCTTTCTTAGTTACGAAAACAAGCGATGCGGTGGAAGATTGAATGTCTTTAATCGGGATCACGCTAACGATCGAGTCATCCTTTGGCATCGGCACAACGTTAACGATAGCAGTCCCCGTTTCCTTCCATTTGAATTCCGGAATCTGATGGACCGGCAATAAATAATATTGACCTTTGCGTGTGAATAGCAGCAAATTATCTATCGTATTTACCTCAAGCAGCTCTTTTACAAAGTCGCCTTCCTTGACGCCGGCATTTTGCAGCTCGCCGCCTGACCTCGTAAATGAAAGCATGCTTGTCCGTTTCACGTAACCGTCTTGGCTGAGCGTTACAAGAACATCCTCAGGCGTTACCAGAACTTCAAGGTTTACCTTCAGCTCCTCAATTTCGCCGCGCAAATCTGAACGGCGATCAATCCCGTATTTCGTCTGAATCTCAAGAAGCTCATCCTTGATGACGCCGATAAGCTTTTTCTCACTAGCCAAGATTGATTTTAAGTAAGCAATCTTCTTCATTGCTTCTTTTAGCTCTTTCTCAAGCGTCGTAATCTCGAGGTTGGTTAAGCGGTATAGCTGCAAGGTGAGAATAGCATCTGCTTGACGAGCGGTGAAACCGAACTTCGCGATCAGATTATCTTGCGCGTCCGCACGGTTTTTGGAGGCTTTGATCGTTGCGATAACTTCATCCAAAATATTGAGCGCCTTTACGAGACCTTCAACCACATGTGCCCGATCCTCAGCCTTTTCGAGATCGTATTTCGTCCGGTAGGTGACGACTTCCTTCTGATGCTCAATGTAGGCCGACAAGATTTGCTTTAAACCAAGCTGCATCGGCGTTTTATTGACGATTGCGACCATATTGAAGCTGTATGCCACTTGAAGATCGGTTTTCTTAAACAAATAGGCTAGTATCCCCTGTGCATCGGCGTCTTTCTTAAACTCGACGACAATTCGGAGACCGTTCCGTCCGCTCTCGTCGCGCACCTCTGCAATGCCCTCGACCTTTTTCTCGATCCGGATGTTTTCCATTGCGGTAACCAGGCGGGATTTAACGACTTGGTAAGGGATTTCAGTAATGACTAGCTGCTGCTTGCCGCCGCGCATGTCTTCGATCGCTGTTTTGGCGCGTATGTAAATACGTCCCTTGCCAGTTGCGTAAGCATCGCGAATACCTTCTTCGCCCATAATGATGCCTCCGGTCGGAAAATCCGGGCCTTTGACATAAGTCATGAGCTCTTCCAGTGAAAGCTCAGGACTGCCCATAAGCGCGATACAAGCATCGATGATCTCGCGCAGGTTATGAGGCGGAATCTCCGTGGCAAAGCCGGCAGAGATGCCGCTGGTCCCGTTTACGAGCAAATTAGGGTACCGCGACGGCAGCACTACCGGCTCCTTCGTTGTATTATCGAAATTATCTTTAAACTGAACCGTTCTTTTCTCTATATCACGAAGCAGCTCCATCGCAATAGCGGACAAACGCGCTTCTGTATAACGCATAGCTGCCGCGGGATCATCATCCTGCGAGCCCCAGTTTCCGTGTCCGTCAACGAGCGGATGCCCCATCTTCCATGGCTGTGCCATCCTTACCATACCTTCATAAATGGACGAATCACCATGCGGATGATAGTTACCCATTACGTCGCCGACTGTTTTAGCCGATTTGCGGTATTGCTTGTCCGGCGTATTGCCCGAATCATACATCGCATATAGAATACGACGCTGCACCGGCTTCAAGCCGTCGCGAACGTCAGGAATGGCGCGGTCCTGAATAATATACTTTGAATAGCGTCCAAAGCGGTCACCCACAACCTCTTCCAAAAACGCCGGTAAAAATTGTTCCAGCATACTCATGCAGAAATCCCCCTACTCCTCATATTCCATAAAGTCGACATTTTCTACGATCCATCGCTTCCGCGGATCTACCTTATCGCCCATCAGCGTCGAAACTCTGCGCTCTGCTTTGGCAGCATCCTCGATCTGCACTTGGAGCAGCGTCCGTTTCTCTGGATCCATCGTTGTTTCCCAGAGCTGATCAGGATTCATCTCTCCAAGTCCTTTATAGCGCTGAAGCTCGTAATTTTTGCCGTATTCCTTTAAATAATTTTGCAGCTGTTCATCCGTCCATGCATATCGAATCGTTTCCAGCTTTCCTGATTTACGGGTAATTTTGTACAAAGGCGGCTGCGCGATATACACACGGCCCAAATCGATAAGCGGCTTCATATAACGATAGAAAAAAGTAAGAAGCAATACTTGAATATGAGCGCCGTCCGTATCCGCATCCGTCATAATAATTATTTTGTTATAGTTGCATTCTTCCGCTACAAATTCAGAACCTACGCCCGCGCCGATGGCCGATATGATCGCTTTGTACTCATCGTTTTTCAAGATATCGATAAGCTTCGCTTTCTCAGGGTTCATTGGTTTGCCTTTGAGCGGCAATAGCGCTTGGTATTTCGAATCGCGGCCTTGCTTGGCCGAGCCGCCGGCGGAATCCCCTTCTACGATAAATAGCTCCGTACGAGTATAATCTTTAGATTGCGCAGGGGTTAGCTTGCCGTTAAGGTTGGAGCTCTCGCTACGCTTCTTGCCGCTGCGGATTTCTTCGCGCGCCTTGCGTGCGGCTTCGCGCGCTTTCGAGGCTTGTAGTGATTTTTTCAACAGCATTTGCGCGATCTGAGGATTTTCCTCCAGAAAAACCTGCATCTTCTCAGATACGATCGCATCGACCGCGCTTCGGGCGGAGGAGCTGCCGAGCTGATCTTTGGTTTGGCCGACAAATTCCACTTCGGACATCTTGATATTAATGACGACCATCATGCCTTCGCGCAGGTCATTGCCTTCAAGATTTTTATCTTTATCCTTCAGCATTGCCGCTTTACGCGCATAATCATTCATTACTCGCGTATACGCCGTTTTAAAACCGGTTTCATGCGTGCCGCCGCCGCGAGTCGGAATGGAGTTAACGAAAGAAGCGATGGTTTCGGTATAGCCATCGTTATACTGGAGAGCAACCTCAACTTCAATTTCATCCCGCTCGCTTGCAAAGTGAATGACGTCATGCAGCACCGTTTTGTTTTCATTCAAAAACTGAACGAATTGACGCGCCCCGCCCTCGTAATGAAATACATCCTGCTTGCCGCTTCGGTCATCTTTAATTGACACCTTAAGGCCCGAGTTAAGAAAAGCGATTTCTTGAAGCCTTTCAGCAAGCGTATCATAGCTTAGCGTCGTCCCGTTCTGAAATACGCGGCCGTCCGGCTTGAATGTAACTTTAGTGCCTGTCCGGTTTGTTGTCCCGATAATCTCTAAGCCTCGAACAGGCTCACCTACATGCTCCCGGCCCGTTTCGTCGATCCAATATTCGAACCTTTGACGATGAATTTTGCCATCACGAAAGATGTCGACCTCTAACCACTCCGATAGGGCATTCGTAACCGAAGCACCAACGCCGTGCAGGCCGCCGGACTTCTTGTATCCCCCGCCGCCAAACTTTCCGCCTGCATGCAAAATCGTAAAAACAACCTGAGGCGTGGGTATGCCGGTCTTATGCATGCCGGTAGGTATACCTCGTCCGTTATCATGAACGGTTACTGCTCCGTTCTTATGCAGGGTAACTTCGATAGCCGAACAAAACTTGGCTAAGTGTTCGTCGACCGCATTGTCGACAATTTCCCAAACCAAGTGATGTAAACCCGAGCTGCTTGTACTACCTATGTACATACCCGGTCTTTTTCGGACAGCAGTTAAACCTTCAAGCACCTGTATATCATCGGCCTCGTAATTTCGGTCTGCGGCCGCTGTATTTGCAAAGAGATCTGTTTGCTCTGACATGAGCGTCCCCCAATCTGTAGTCACGTTTCCGTATCTTCAAGCTATTTTAATTCAAGTTGTCCTGTTTCGTAAAGACACCAAAGCAGTGGATCTGTGCCATAATCCGCCAAATCGCAAGCACGATAAGGGAAAATGGAAGTCATTCCTCAATTCGGCAGCGATGAATCATCCCATAGACAATACAGTATTAAAAAGGATCCGAACGGGATAGTCAACAAGCTGACCCGCTTGCAACAATATATAGAATCATTGGGACATGTGATGCGAATGAGACGAATCAATAAGACATCCCCCGCATTTGGATCCCTGTAACCATAAGAATTGTCCAGCCCGCTTCTCCACAAAAAATGGCCAAAAATCATATGACGTAATAAAAATGTTAAGACATCCGTTAGGGGTACGTATAAGGATAACATATTTCGCTTATTAAACATCATCTTCCGCTTCTCAAACAATCCAGAGTGTCGCTTGAATATAAATCGTGCCCGTCGTTCGATCACTTGATACCATTTCCGATCCGTTTGTTTATACGAAACCTTCAGCTCAGCGTAAGTAAAAATCGGAATAAGCGCAAGCAAAATTAAATTGAATGCGAAAAAACTTTTTTTCTTTCCTATTTTCAGCCTCTTGGTTTGGATAAGTCTACACATAATAATCAACTGTATTCCCTCCATAATTCACTATGGGTATGACAATCTGATATAGAGCAGATCTGGCAGCTGTTAAAATAACTGATGTTAGCATGTTTTACAAATTATTGGGATTTATGTATGGTTTGAATAAATATTATGGCCCAATGATTCGAAGTGGGTACGGAATAGAGACTGTAACTCCCCCTGATATAAGTTATACTTAATCAACAATATCTTTTTTGCGAGGTCAAAAATGACGGAGAATCCACGCATTGACTGTATGAAATGCAAATATTTTTATATTACATGGGATCCAGTTGGTCCTAGAGGATGCAAAGCCTTTGGATTTAAAACAAAGACGATGCCAAGTCTCACGGTCTTGTCTTCCTCCGGGAAGCCTTGCCTGCAATTCGAGGCTAAACAAAAGGCTAAAGCTTAGCTGAAAAACGTTTAGGAATGATAACCGCCAGCAAACAGAAGGGGCTGTCCTTGTAGGTCAATTAAGACCTTCCGGGACAGCCCCTTCCGCAAATGTGCCTATACATCTATTCTTTTAACATTATTTGTTTTCGGAGATCGAACTTGAGTTCGGCCCTATTCCTCTCTCATCCAAACTGTCATTTCGCCGCATGCTCGATTAGCCCAGGCGTAATAAGGAATGAACGTTAGCGCTGCCTCGACGCTGGTTTCTGACGAGGCCGGCTTGTAGAGTTCGCCGTTCCATTCGGAGGCCGAGGTTCGTTCCGCTAGTCCGCGAATAATCGTAACGCCTCCAAGAAGATCGCTTTGATAGATAGCTTGTAATTCCGCTTCTTTCGGAAGCAATAGCTCATGCAGCAAATTCCCGTTATCGGCTTCTTCCAAGCAGTAGACAAAAGGCCCTCTCTGCAGGGCAACCTTACCAATCGTTTCGCGAACGAGCGGATTCGCATTCATGCGGATGATCGGCATCTCCAGCTCTAATTCGACCACATCTCCATCCTTCCATAGCCGATCAACCATGATATAGCCGTTCATCAGGCGGCCGTCAGTCAAAAGCGGCTCGCCGTTGACCGATATTCGCATTGTCGGACACCAGTTCGGCTGCCGAAATGCTAGAGAAAAGACGGCCTCCCCGCCAGGAAACACCTTAACGGCGACTTTGTTATCGTTCGGAAAATCGGTCTCTTGAACGAGCCGAACGTTATATGTACCAAGCTTCAATTTTGCCTCGCCGCCTACATAAAGATGGACAAATGCGGTTTTCTCGCTCGTGGAATAGACATAATTACCAAGGGATGACAAAAGCCGTGCCACATTCGGCGGACAACAGGCACAACCGAACCAGCCCTGCCGCTCAGCCTTCACATGCTGTTTATTATGGTGATGGCATGCCTCTGGCACAACCTCAAGCGGATTAACATAAAAGAATTTTTTACCGTCCAACGACATGCCGGCGAGCACGGTATTGTAAAGAGCTCTCTCGAGCACATCCGCATATTGGCTGTTCGGCTCCAGCCGAAGCATCCGTTCCGCGAAGAAAATAAGTCCGATCGAAGCACAGGTCTCCGCATATGCGAGATCGTTCGGTAAATCATAATCGTAGGAGAAACGTTCGCCGAAGGCTTGTGAACCGATTGCCCCCGTAATATACATTCTTTTGCCTGTTAGATTATCCCACAAGCGCTTGCATGCTTCATAGAGACTAACATCTCCGGTTTCCGCAGCGATATCCGCCATGGCGGTGTACATATAGACTGCTCTTACGGCATGACCAGTCGCTTGCTGCTGCTGCCTCACCGGCTCATGCGCCTGTGCGTAATCCCCGCCGAAATCCTTCATCTCAGGGAAAAAGGTTTTTCGTCCCCTTCGCTCCCACTCCTCTGTTAAATAGTTAGGCGATTGTCCTCTCACATCGATGAAGTATTTGCTTAACTTCAGGTAACGATCATTTACAGTAGTCCGGTACAGCTTGATTAACGCCAGCTCAATTTCTTGATGTCCGTCGTAGCCTTGAAGCTGCCCCTCTCCTTTGCCAAAAACCGAATCAATATAATCAGCAAATTTGCACATGACATCGAGCAGCCTGCGCTTGCCTGTAGCATCAAAATAAGCGACAGCCGCCTCCATCATATGGCCTGCGCAATATAGCTCATGGCACTCAGCCAAGTTGGTCCATCGCTTATCCGGCTCTTTAATCGTGAAATACGTGTTCAAGTAACCGTCAGGCTGCTGCGCCGCAGCAACCAAATCAATGACCTCGTCTGCCAGCCTCTCTAAATCTGGATCAGGCATAACCTGCAGGCTATATCCGACTGCTTCCAACCATTTTGCAACATCGCTGTCTTGAAACACCATGCCTTGGAACTCCCCTGATTCATGTCCTGCTGCAATTCGGAAGTTTTGAATGGCAAAGCTCTTTTCCGCCTCAGGAATCCGATCATGGATAGCTTCATACTGATATGGGATGACCGTGTTTTTCACCAACCGAATATATCTCGACCAAAACGGGCTATCTATCCGCATGTCCTTAAGTGCCGGCGTTGTGATTTGTTGCTACTTGGCTAAATGATTCATCAACTAAAACCCTCCCATTGTTCGCGATCATTCATCCTCTAAGGACAGAAGCCGCTTTGTCCTTCTTCCGAAATTCCCTTGTTGTCGTTCCTGTGAATTTTTTGAATAAGAAACTAAAATAATGGGCGTCGTTATAGCCCACTTTATAGGCGATCTCATAGGTTTTGAAATCCGTCGTCTGCATTAAATCAATCGCATGGCTCATTCGCACGCAGGTAAGGAACTCGACAAAAGTTTGACCGGTTTCCTGACTGAAGATCGTGCTGAAATAACTGGGGCTCATGCCGACATGCTGTGCAACGGTATGAAGCGATAATTCGTACCTCATTGATTGCGCGCGGATAAAGTCCTTTGCTTTAATGATTTTTCCCGCATATTTATTGTTAGACTGCTCACGGAATCTCGTAACCGTCGCCAGCAGAACGGCTATAAAATCGACGGCTTCCTCATAACTGCTTACGTTTTTTATGTTTTGCTCGATAACGGTGATCTCATCATCGGAGAGCCCCGCGCTGCTAACAGCTTCCTTGCAAAATTGAAGTGCAATTAATGCGAGCTCCATACAAACATAGCTGCCGATAAAGGAGTTCTTCCAATCTATTCCTTCAAGACAGCTCATATATTTAGCCGTAAAGTCCAATGCGTCCTCGGCTTGGCCAAACTTCATGAAGTCGCTTATTTCCGCCCGGTCGATAGCAATCAGCTTCTGCATGGAAAACGTTTCTCGTTTGCCATTGACGCATTCTTGCTCCTTTTGTATTAAGTCCTGCTTTTTTTGGACATCGATCTGCTTGGCGGCCAAACGAACGACTTCGCTGAGCTCTAACGAACTGATCGGTTTCACGCAGTACTCACTTACCCCTATACGTAATGCCTCAAGAACATAATTGAACTCTTCATATCCGCTAAGCAAAATAATTTTCACGGAAGGCATATTGCGCTTAACATATCGGCTGAGTTCCAATCCGTCCATAAAAGGCATTTTAATATCGGTGACGATGATATCCGGATTTAGCTGATTAATTAATGGAAGCGCCAGCTCGCCGTCTGACGCCTCGCCGCAAAATATGCAGCCAATGGACTCCCAATCGATTCGGTCGCGGATCGCTTCCCTTATATCCGGTTCATCATCGACCAAAAACACTCTTTTCACCGAGGTCGCCTCCTTTATGATGAAGTAGGAGTATCTTCCGTTCACCTCCGCATCTTTGCTGAATGTAAGCATTTTCATTTCTCCTACATCTTAGCAACTATTGCCGGATGCCACTATACAAACGGGAACATTACCAAATTATTTCTACGATTACAAAGAAATGAGAATAAAAAATCGGGCGTCAGACCCTAAACAGGTCCGACGCCCGAATATTTTCACCACGATTTCCAGCTACCAGTTAAAAATCAATCTTGCCAAAGCAGCGAGATCCTCGATGTCGATTTTTCCGTCATGATTAAGATCGCTTCCCTTCACGGCATCCCAGCCTGGTTTTTGCGATGTCATGCCGTATGCTTTTGCCATAACCGCCAAATCGCCAATGCTTACGCGGTCATCGTTGTTATTGTCACCGATAACCTTTGTTATGACAGCCGCTTTGAAGGCTTCGAGCGCAGCATTCAAATCTTCGGCTGCCTTCGTCACCGCAATTTGCGTTGCGCTCGCGTCGCTGGCGATGAGCACAGCTTTATCAATCGCTTTCTGCAGTGCATCCTTCGAACCGGCAGGATATTGGCCGATTCGGTTGCCTTCAATCGCTGCATGATGGGTTTGCTGTGCATCAGCCAATAAAGCATTCAATGCGGCTTTGTCAACGTGTCCGATCTGAATGCCGTGAGATGCGCCTTGCAGCATCGTTTCAACACCACTGCTGTCTGCCGTGATCAATTCGGTAATCGCAACATTCGCGATGCCGTCCGCTGCGTTCTCCTTAGCCTTAAACGTCAATTTCATGTGATCGATATTTCGGCTTGCAGGCGCTTCATTGAGATGGACGCTTAAAAAACGGATTTTCCCTTCTGTCTGTTTATAATCTGCAATTATGAAATTCACTTCGTCCATGGACTGTACGGATATGAACTCAAGCTTGGTTTCATCAAAAACTAGCGTCATATCTTGAGCCATAACATCTTCTTCGACTCCCTTTAAGCCAAACACGAGTTCAACATTTTGCCCAGCCTGAACAGTATCAGGTCCTTTAAGCACTGCACCGGCAAGGGTACCGTTTAATTGAATGGTTCGTTGATAAGGCGTATTTACTTCTTCCCCGCCGGCTCGCAAAAGATAGTCACCGGAACTAACTGCGGAAGGCAAATAGGTGAAAGCGAAGAAGCCATCCGCTCCGCTTGTCGTTTGATTCAAATAATCCAACTTGCCGCTCGGGTCGGTAAAGGTCAGCGTTACTTGCTTCCCGCTGCCCGATGCGATTTTCCCTTGAACAGTTACGAAGCCGGAGGCTTCATCCGCGTTCACGGTTTGTACGATCACTTCTTCCTGCTGTTCTGATGCGCTAACGATGTTAGCGGTCATAAACAAGCTTATTGCAACGGCGAGCATAAGCTTAAAGCTCAATAAGTGTGCTGGCAACCATCTTGTCATATCCTCGTTCCTCCTTTTACGAGTTGATTTTGAAATAAGCGTGATACCTGAAATTATGGGCTTCATACATCGGTACGAGCGGCACGCCGTTCGTCATAAAGCTTAGAGGCCCAGTAGAAGTAATCGACTGGGACAATTGATTTTCATTCAACAATAAATTCAACCATGTCGTGCTGTTGCTTTTGCCGACCATGACAAGGGGACCGTAATAAATGCTGCCTGTTTTTGCGTCATCAGGCGTTTTCTCAAGCCGCAGGCTGAACGGCATATTAATATCGATTTTATCGCCCGCCGTCCAAGTCCTGCTCAGCGTAACGTAAGATCCTGATGCAGCCTCGATGTTCTGTTCAACACCGTTAATGGATACGTTAAAGCCATTCTCTACCCAAGAAGGCACGCGGAGCTTAATGGCGAGCGGTCCGTTTCCGTCCACTGTAATGGAGGTCGCTCCTTCCTCCGGATAGCTTGTCGTTTGTGTGATCGTAAATCCTTTTGCCTGCCAATTCAAAGTGGACGGGATATAGAGATTGACATAGAGCGTCGATAAGTCCGCGGAATGGAAATAAATAGATTCTTGATATTTCACATGATTTTCTAGTCCCGTTCCCATGCAGCAGGTAAAGGAGTTATAGTCATTCGTATACGATTTTTGATTGCCCGGTCCTAGCGGAACAAAGTAAGTCGTATGTCCATGATCCCCGTGCTGTTGTGATGCGAGTATGTGGTTGTAGAGCGCTTTTTCGTAATAATCCATATAGGCAGGATCAGGATTATGGAAGAACAGATTGCGGGTCAGCTTCAGCATGTTGTACGTGGCACAGGTTTCTGCCGTTTTGTCGTCAAGAATAGAGGCAATGACGTCCGCTCCCTTAAACATCTCGCCCTGGCCGGTCCCCCCGATATTAAAGGTTCGTTTATCGACGACCATATGCCAGAAGTTATCTGCGACTTTGTAATAATAAGAATCATTTGTTTGATCAAAAATACGCAAAGCTCCTGTTATTTGCGGGATATGCTGATTCGCATGCTTGCCGGTCAATGTATCCGTATTGTCAGCCGTCGGTTTAAATAAGGTTTCGTTATCGAACAACTTCGCGGTTTCCAGAAACGTATCGTTGCCGGTAATTGCGAACATTTCCGCGAGCACTTCGTTCATTCCGCCGTATTCCCCAGCAATATAGATGGACCACATTCGCTTCAACTGCTCCTTCGGCAGCATACTTAACCGTCCATGCGTCCATTCTCCCATCGCCTCTACAATTTCGAGAGCCTGATCATTTCCCGCATACTTGTAAGCATCAACAAGACCGGCCATAATTTTATGCAGCGTGTAATAAGGAGCCCAAATTGTCGGATAGGTCGTAAATTGCTCCAGTTTGATGAACTGATCCTCCGAATACCCACTCAGAAATCCATCGCTGTACCCTTTGGCAGGCATGGCATCTTGGACCTTGCCCAGCTCGGTGATCATTTCATCCAGCTTCTGCTTGAAGCGATCGTCGCTGCTGCTGGCGTAGGCCATCGCGAGTGCTGACAAATAATGTCCGGTCGAGTGGCCGCGAAGATTAGAATTTGGCGCATCCCAGCCACCGAGCGGTTGTGCACCCTTGGTATCCAGACCTGCGGCATCGCGGAACGTATACAGCATCCGATCATTATCTACGAAGAGCAGGTACGAGTAAGTACTGTCCCGATTTTCGGTAAACGGGCTGGCTTCCAGCGATACTTGACTGAGTTGAAACGGCTGGACCGACCAGCTTGCATTGCCCGGAACGCCTTGCACGGTGGCGTTTTCACTTAAACTCCAAGCTGTCGTATGCTCCGCGCTTTTGGCACGAACAGCATAGGTATGCGTGGAATTGTAGATCAGGCCCTTATGCTCGTACGGACTGCTGACATCGGTCATGACTATCCCGTCTACCTCAAGATCGTAGCTGACAGCCCCTGGAGCAGAATCCCACGTCACGTTTATTTGACTTTTCCCTTCCTCTGCCTTTGCAGACAGGCTGGACGGAGTCAAAGGGGCGCTTGATACATCCGCGAGCTGAGTAACGGTTGAGAGAGGCTTTTGCTTCGATGATTTGATCTCATCGCCTTCCCATACGAATACCTTCACCGAATGTCCAGCAATGTCATTTGGAAGAAGCATTGATGCGGCTAGCTCCTCTGTCATTCCGGGTGCTACCTGCTTATTGGCATGTACGGCGTCTTTCATCCGTCCCGTTTCATCGAATCTGGCAGCCGTTACGAGCACAGGAATTGCAATGTCGCTTTTATTGATAGCTGTTACGGTCGTTAGGAGATTCTCGCCAGGCAGAAGCCGATCAAGGCTAAAGCTCGTTTGAAACAGCATTTCCTTGACCTTCACCTCTGCTATCGCCTTGATCGACGTGCCCGGCACCTCGCCCTCTACTTGGATTGTACCTGGTTCCTCATAGCTCGACGGGTCAATCTCTGCCCATGAAACTTCCATTTGCCTGCTTGTTTCACCGTCGTTATAATCGGCAATCACGATGTTCGGAAGAGCAGGCTTTGTTCCGATTGCAGTCTCTGCATAGGTTTGCCTGAATCGCTGTATGGACAGCTGGAAGGGCTGCTCTATTACTCGAATTTCGAAAACCTTCGTAAGGCTTGCCGCTCCTTTTGTAATCCTCGCCGTTAACGTTACCATCGCATCGCCCGTGCGCGGCTCGGGCCTATTCACCTTTCCGTCCGTACCAATGACATCGCTGTTGCTTGATTGCCATACAATGGTCGAACCGTTTTGCCCAGTCTCCGGCAGTTCCATATCGGTAATAATCGCGTCTATATCTCCTAGCTGCAGCTGTTCCTTGTCCAAAGCTACGATTTCTTGATCGGAGAGTTTAGCCAACACTGTGGCTTGAAATTCCCTTATTACACTAACGCCGCCCTTAGCAATTGTCGCCGTAAGGAGCACATTCTCGTTTCCCTTACCAGGTTCAGGCCGAATTACTTTCCCATCAGCTGCTATGACTTTCTCATTGCTTGAAGTCCATGTAATCATCGAGCCCATTTGACCGAGAGACGGCAGCGCAATATCCGCCTCCACCGTAAATAAATTTCCTAAATTAATCGCATCCCGATCCGACTGCACGATAAATTCGTCAGACAAATCAAGGAGCGATGATATTTCGGCTGCGCTAAGCGCTTTGTTGTAAATGCGGAAATCCTCGAATTTCCCCCGAAATGCAGGATCGCCGTTAAATTGCGATTTCCCTATAAAATTTGAAGTCGTGCTTCCTAGGCTGGCTGGATTCAAAGTTAAATCGTTATTTTCCGCCACTTTAACGCCGTCTTCGTACAAAATCCCCTTTTTCCCTTCGATGACTAAAGTGACATGCTTCCATACGCCTGTGCTTAAATCCGCTCCCTTTGTCACATGCTGCTCACTTCCCCAGCCATTGGTTGTAATCGCAGCAGCTAAGCCTTCGCCCCCTCGTTTCTCCCTGTTGCCGTTACGAACATGTATCGTGTCGTCCCGCTTCCAAAATCAAATAATCTGGCATAGTCCTGCGAACTGTCCATATACACCCAAGTAGAAACGGTAATATCGGTCACTCCGTTTAAAATGTTATTGGGCAGTTGAACATACCCGCCTGTTAATTGAATGGCCTTGCCGTTTTTGCCATCGGTTATTGCGGTGCTTCCCACGAGCGTTGCATCATTTCCTTTTCCCGATTGATCCTTTATTTTGCTTGCTTCCGCTTGATCGAAACGATACCAAGCAATTAGATTTGCTGTAGATGCATCCGCGAATACATTAACGGACTGAATGATTCCTCCAAGCATAGCTGTGATCAGAAAGAGCGACATCCACTTTTTTATCCGCATCTCTTAAACCTCCTCATTACACTTCATTTTCAAATCCCTATTAAGCGCTAACACGAATTCAATTCCTCCTCCTCCTCTACATCTTCAGTCTGCTAGGCACATCCTGACTATAGAAGGACGCGGGAACGAAGACAATGCGAATTCTTTCGAAAAAAGTTCAATATTTTCGAAGGGTGTTTTCTTCCTTTCTTTTGTGTAACCGACCGAATATATTTCACCTTTCTTTGCTTATTTCCATTTGCTATAGTGACCTTGCGGCAACTATCTCTCGAATGCCATACGAACAGGGAAGGGGTAATAAACAATGAAACGAACTGGTCACCGAATAGATCGAAGCTTACGCTTATGGATGTTTAGCTGCTTTATCTTATTCTTTTTACTGCTGCTGCTTTTATTGACCGGTTTCGTGAACGGACGTGCAAATATTAAAGCGCCTGTTCAAGAAACAATAGCGATGGTGAATGGCAAAGAGATCGTAAAAAGCCGTCTCTACGAAATGCTTATTGATACAGGCGGCAAGAAAGCATTGGAAAAGCAAATCGTGGAGGAGCTAATTAATCAAGAAGCAAGCAAGAAAAACATAGCTGTCACGGATGAAGACATCGACCTTGAGCTTGATATCTTAAAGAGGGAATACGATTCTCCTGAGGAATACCGCAGCAAGCTGGCCGAGGACGGCTTCATGGATCGTTCCATGCGTGCGCAGATAAGCATGCAGCTGCTTTTGGACAAAACCCGCGTTACCGATGCAGACATACAAAATTACTATGACCAAAATAAAGCGCGTTGGGCCAAGCAGGATGCGGTTCGGGTCTCTCATATTCTGGTTCAATCGAAGGAGCAGGCGGACGTGATTGCGGTAAAGTTAAAATCCGGCGAAGATTTCGCCAAGCTCGCCGGCCAGTTCTCGCTTGATCCGGGAGCAAAAAGCAACGGCGGGGATTTGGGCTTAATTGAACGAGGTTATTTGGAGCAAAGCTTCGAGGATGACGCCTTTGCTCTGCAGCCTGGCGAGCCAGCGGAAATCACCGAATCAAGCCAAGGATTTCACATTCTAGTCGTAACGAAACGACAAGAAAGCGCCGCAGCAACTTTACGCGAACGCGAAGAGCAAATACGAAATGAGCTGATCGATTCTGAAATCTATGATTTGATTGGTCCTTGGCTGGAGGAATTGCGGGCTGGGGCATCCATTGAACTGCTGCAGCTTCAATAGTTCTATAGGCTGGAATACGCATTATCCGAGGAAAGGAGGCACGTTATGAAACGAGGTATCATGCTGCTGTTAACTTTTATCTTAGCTGCTTCAATCATGGGCTGCGTGAAAGTAACATCAGAGCCGTTGACGAAAGAACAATTTCGGGCCATGTACGAAAATGCAAATGCGTTTAAAGGGAGGAGCGTCGAAATCTACGGCGAGGTATTCGCGACGCCCCAAAGACTTGAAAAAATGGTCTATATTCAACTATACGCTGATCCGATCAACCGTGAGCAAAGCGTTATTGTCGCTTTCGAGGAGCCTGGGCTTGACGTGCAAAACGGGGATTATGTCTACGTAACCGGGAAAGTCAAAGATGCTTTTACGGGAGAAAATACGTTTGGAAACAAGCTAAGCGTTCCAAGAATAATCGCAGGAGCCGTCCTTAGAATCGATCCGGCGACCGCCCTTTCTCCCCCCAAACGGAGCAAGCTTATTTCTGAAGCGGGATCGTAACCGCAACAACGGTCCCCTTTCCTATTTCCGAATGAATGTGCAGCTGAGAACGCTCTCCGTAAATGAGTGAGATACGCTGAGCAATATTTTTCACCCCGATCCCCTTCGCCTCCGGATTCAGCAAAGTCTGGACATGCTGCGCCGACATCCCCTTTCCGTTGTCACTTACTTCGAAAAACAGCATCTCGCCGCGCACTTGTCCGCTAATCCGGATCACGCCTCCCTTCTCCAATGCTTCAAAACCATGGATAATCGCATTTTCCACAATTGGCTGCAAGAACAGCTTCGGAACCTTACAATCGCCCGGCAATTGATCCAGCTCATATTCAACCTTAAAGACGCCTTCAAATCGGTTCTCCATAATATGCGTATAGCTTCTCAGCCACTCGAGATCATCCTTTAGCTTCACGATCTCCTGCTTGTTGTTTACCGTATATTGCAGCATCGTGGAAAGACTTACGATCATTTTGCTGATTGCTCTGTCGTCACGGTCGATCGCCATCCAATTGATAATATTCAGCGTATTGTACAAAAAATGAGGATTCAGCTGCAGGTTGAGCGCCATGATTTCCGCTTCCTTCTCGCGCAGCGTGCTCTCATAGTTTTCCTTAATCAGCTCTTGGATTTTCTCGTTCATATGATTGAACTTCTTGATAAGGATGCGAAACTCAAGCTGAGATTGATCCGGAATTTTGGTAGAGAAATCACCGGAACCGGTTAACTGGATCGCAACCAGCATTTTCTTGATCGGATTAGTCAGCCGTCCCGCGATAAAGGAAGCAATAACGATCGCCATGACGATAAGGGCAAGCGCGATCAAGAGATCCATATACCTTACGGTAGGCAAATTCCGAAGCAATTGGTTGTAAGGAATGACGGATACGGTTATCCAATCCGTTACTTTCGAAGTGTCATAAGCAATAAGCACATCCTCGCCGTCCTCCTTGACAAGCGAAGTACCTGAGGAAGCCTTAAACTCATGAAGATACCACTCATTCTCATCAATTGTGCCAAGCTTCGAGATATCCGGATGCGTAACGATTTGGCCGTCTCGAGACACGATATAGAAATAGGAATCTGGCACAGGCAATCTCTGCTCAACCGTATTGCGGTAAAATTCTTCATTAAAATTTATGAGCAGCACAGGACGCTCCACCGATTCCGGCCAAGAATGGCTGACACCGTCAATAATTGGCGAGCTATTGATCATGCGAGCGCTGGAGAACACCATTTTAAACTTCTGATCCATCCCAAAAAGCTGCTCCTGATTATACACTCTCGTCAAATCGTAAGTAGGCACCCATACTATGCTCCCTTGGCGTTCCTTGACTTGTTCGTAAATATAAGATTTTTGAAAGCCCTCCGGCGAAACGGATACGAACGGAGAATTCGTCGTATACGTATGCGTTCCGGATCCAAAGCTGTAGTAGCTGGTCATGAGCTGCACGGTGTAGAAATCTTGACTATGCCCAAAATACTTATACAAAATGGCAGTCGCCTGCCGATCCATCTTCACAAGCTCATAGTCGTTTGCAGGCTGCGGCCTGTCAAATAGGCGAAATAAATCCGGATCGGAGATGAGCGCAACCGTTCTTTCTTCGATATTTTTGTAGACGATATCGCCGATCTCGTTATTTTTTTTGACAATTTCCTGAATGCTGTCCCTCGCATTTCGGACGATGATATCCGAGCTCGCATTATAATTGATATAACCGTTAATAACCGAAGGAAGAGAAATGAGCAGCACAAAAAACAGGATCAGCTTCGTCCTGAATTTCATGTTTAATAATCGGTCCTTCACTAGTGGAATCGTAACGGTTCCCTCCCGTATGGATGTCTGCTGTTATCGGATTATCCCCGTTTCATGCTGCGGGCAATCGACCTGTATTCTTCAGGCGTCAACCCGAACTCCTTTTTGAATACGCGGTTGAAATATTTAACATCCTGATACCCTAGCTGGCTCGCAACCTGATAGACCTTATCGTTGCTCTGCTCGAGCAGCTCCTTGGCCTTCGTCAGCCTAATTTGGGTCAAATATTGACTGAAATTGATGTTCAGCTTGCTCTTGAAATAATGGCAGAAGTAGCTGCTGTTGAAATGAAAGACAGCTGACACCGACTCGAGCGAGAGGTCCTCCATGTAATGCTCTTCCATATATGCCAAGCATTTAAAAATGACCATTTCTTTACTGTCCCGCCTCGCTTCCGTGATCGCAGCAGAAATATCGGAAAGCCGGCCCGCGATGATCGTTTGAAGCTGCCCCAGCGCATGGACTGCAGCAAGAGATTCCGCGATGCTAACAGCTAAGTGTTCTCGAATTTCGGGCTTTAGGTATTCCGTTGCTTCCGTAAGCTTCATAAGCAGTTTCTTGCAGTAACCGATCAGCTCGGCAGGCGCAGGCAGACGTTCACCCTCTACGAGTTTAGCAATGATTGCCCTAGACGCCTCATGAATCGCTTTTTCAGTATGCGATGCATGTATGGCCTCGCTCAACATGGCCTCAAGCCTCGCGTTCGGTTTGAGAAATAAGCGAGAATCAATATTCGATCCTGCACAATCAAATATCATTCTCTCTTCCAAATAAAATCCTTCCATTGCGGCAATGGAAGCCTCTTTGAACAATTGGGGCGCAGCTATGGAAATGGCATCTGTACTGCGGCTTATTCCGACGGAAATGCGAACGCTTTCAAATTCGGCGAGCCTAATTTGCTCTTCAACCCGTGCAAGCAGCGGTTCCTCCAAACGTGAATTCGTTGCTGAGATAAGCAGGCCCCCATCCTGCTCCGAGAAAAAACTAATCGAAGCGCCGTTTTCGCTTAACAGCGATTGCATCCTTGCTTTGATCTGTTCTCTGCATAAATCCAGAGCCTTCTCATCAGACATGTCCTTACCCTGAATCATGGTTACAAGGATGCTGCCCCCGCCATGGAACAGCAAGGAGTCACTGAGCTCCCTTTCCTCATCGCTTGATAGAGGCAGTCCATAAATCCAATCGCTCAAAATACGGTTATGATACAAGGGGATAATGGTTTGCAGCTTTGCCGACAAGCGCTCCTGCTCATGGAGACTGGTAAGCTCTTCTTCTAAGCTTCGTTCAGCCTTTTCAAGAACATGGGTGAATTTGTCGATATCGACGGGTTTCAATACATACTCAAAGGAGCCTAGCCCGATCGCCTTTTGGGCGTACTCGAAATAATCATAGCCGCTTAAAAAAATTACCTTTTGCGGCTTCCGGCTGCTTGGCAGCCTTTCGTAAAAATCAAGCCCGTCCATAATGGGCATTTGAATGTCCGTTATAATGATTTCGAAATTTTCCGAATCGCAAATGTTTAAAGCCTCTTCCCCATTTTTTGCCGTATGTACGGCGTATTCCGGACGGAGCCGGCGCAATATTTTGGACAAGCCTGCCAAATGCCCAGGTTCATCGTCCACAAGTAAAATATTGTACATGTAGATCGCCCCTTTCCCTTGTCGTATCTTCATCCTATTCTACGTAAAATCGGTTTGCAATCGGAGGTTTTGTTGAATAATGGGGAATTCTGCCGATTCACTGCCATCTAGCGTAAACGGCTGACGCCGTCCTTGGCGGCAAAAGCTCGTTTCGCGGTGAAATATAAGCAACGTATAAGGTTGAATTTTATACTTTCTTATATTTCTAGTAAAAGGGATGCCTCTTCGGCATCCCTTTCCCTGCTCCCATCGCTGAGTCTCGTTATCCGTTAATCATTTGCCTTGCCAATGCAGCGAGATCCTCGATGTCGATCTTGCCGTCCTTGTTGAGATCGCCTTTCTGTATGATGCTCCACTGCGGATCATTGGAGGTTTTGCCATAGCTCGCCGATACAATGCCCAAATCGCCGATGCTGATGCGCTCATCCCCGTTCACATCTCCAGGAAGCCCTTTGATGACGGTTGCCTTAAAGGTGCTGAGCGCCGACTGCAGCTCCGCTGTCGCCTGCTCGATTAACTGCGCAGTAGAATCGCTGTTTTCTGCGACGGTGTTTGCAAGACCGATAGCTGCCTGCAATAGAGCTTTTGCCCCCGCCGGATATTGTCCGGCTTTCGTACCTTCCACGGCTGCATTGTGTATGTCCTGAGCCTCGTTGATCATTGCGATTAAAGCTTCTTTATCGATTGCATTAATCATAATGCTCATTGAAGCTCCCGTTAGGACGGATTCGACGCCTTCGCCGTTCGCGACCTCCAGCTTTGCTACGTTGATGCTTGCAGCTGCCTGACCGTCCATGCTCTTTGCTCTCAATCTCAGCATTAGAAGTTCTCCATTCACGCTCGCATCCGTTTCCCCGATATTGACGAGCATGATGCGCGCCGTTCCCGGCTGAAGATCCTCGCCTACTTTAACAAAATTACTGTTGAGAAGAAGCTCCTTGACACCGATCCATTCCAGCTTATCTGCATCGTAGGTAATGACCATATCTTGGGCAAGCACGGACTGCTCCACCCCTTGCAAAGAAACCGTGACGTCGAACTCCGCTGAAGAAGCAATGGCGCTAGGTCCCGATATCAGTGCCGACCCTTGTGAATCCGGCTCCCCCTCGTATAGAGCCTTTATGTCAGCTTCAGTCATCGCAACATCATAGATCCGCAAATCATCTAATGCCGCGTTAAGATGGGAGTTCGCATATTCCGACATGCCAATCATTTTACTCTTGGTAGATGATGGCGTGATTGAGGCAGGCGTTCCATTCACCGTAAGAGTCTGGCTTATGCCGTTTTTGTAGATTGCCCCCTGCTTCGTCGTCGAATCAAATGTAACTGCGATATGAGTCCATTCGCCGAGCGGGAGAAATTCATCCGGACTTTCATTAACATAAAAACCGTTAAAACCGTCCACGATCAAATAGCTGGAGCTGACATCATCCAGATTCGAGCCGTCATAGGTAATGTAAAAACCATTGCCGTTCCAGCCATCCTTGAACCACAAAATATTATTGTTGCGCCCATTCATCGTCACGGTACGTTTAATCCAGTATGAAACTGTAATATCCTTTGGCTGCAACTGCCCGCTGTCGCCCAAATCTACATATTGGTTAGTCCCGTTGAATTTCATTGCACCGCCCTCATGACCGTCATTAATCCACTCGCTGTCATCGCCTTCCGCCAAGCCATGATGCCCTTTCCCTGATGTATCCCCTACCTCTGTTCCTGTTTGCTCGTCGAAAGTATAGTGCGCTACCAGATGCGGGATTGGGGCGGGAGGAGCGGTTACGGTTACGATAACAACTGCTTTCAGGGCCGTACCTTCCACCGTTCCGTTAACGGAAAAACTGCCAGGCTCGGCATATTCCGAAGGAGCTACCGCGTCCCACGCAACGGATGCCGCAGCAGTACTGCCATTCTCATACGTCACGGTAACAGCCTTAGGAAGCTTAGGCGCAGATCCTGCAATCGTTGTTGCAGCAGCCGGTTGAACGGCTTCAATAAGCTTGCCGTCATAAAGCGCCTTTACTTGACTATCGCTCATTGCACCGCCGTAAATACGGAAATCATCCAAAGTTGCTTGAAGCTGAGCGCCGTTATTGTAGCCGGATACGCCGATTTTTTTGACATCAGCTGTAGCTGTGATTGAGTCCGGAGTACCCGTAACGGCAATCTCTTGCTTGATGCCGTTTTTGTAAATCGCTGAATCATTCGTATCTGAGTCGAATGTGATGACAACATTCTTCCATTCGTTCAGAGGCAGAAAATCGTTTGGCGGCTGCTTCACATAAAATCCGTTGAAGCCGTCAACAACGACGAAGCTCGAGATTGGATCTGCCGCATTCGTACCGTTATACGTAATGAACAATCCATTTTGGTTGTAGCCGTTCGTCGGCTTGAACCAGAGCAAGACATTTTCCGCGCTGTTCATGTCACTCGTTCGTTTAATCCAATAGGATAACGTCAAGCTGTCAGGCTGCAAGGCTTCGCTTGTTCCGGCATTGATATAATTCCCGCCCGAGCCGGCGAAGGTCAACGCCGCACCTTTCTTGCCGTCCGGCTCTCTCTTCACCGTTCCTTCCAGCGTACCGTTATGTCCCTGATAAGTGGAGTCGGACACCGTAGTACCTGACGCTTCATCGAAGCCGTACTTTACGATAAGGGCAGGTATAGCTGCTTGCGGCGGCTCCTCCCCTTGCTTCACGGTGACGTGTCCGTATACGTTAAAAGCTGCATCCGCAATAGTGCCTTGAACCGTAAAGGATCCGGGCTGCTCGTATTTAAACGCTCGTACGGGATGCCATTCCACGTTCGCTTGCGAGATCGTTCCGTCGCTGCCCGTAACCTCGATGGTCTCAGGAAGCTGCGGCGCCTGACCCGCTTCCGTTGACACCGCCGCAGTGGCTGCCGCTACGATTCCTGTTCTCGTCTTAAGCCGTAGAATAGAAACGGAATTCGGCGCGCTGTCATACAAGAAGGAGTCTGAAACGTCAGGAAGCACGTTGGTAACAGGCGCTACTTTGTAAGGGTCAGCAAAAGTATTTTGCGAGCTGATGTTATCGGAAGCCAGCACGATCGCCGTTCCGCGCGTTTCAATTCCTGGAACATCCTCAAGGTTTACATTAACCGTCTGCGTGTCAGGAGAGTTATTAACAAGCTTCACTATCATGTCGCCGCTTTCATTGTCCTTGCTCACGACGGAATATAAAGGAGACGTCGCTCCGTTTGAATCGGTAAATTCATGGATTAGCTCACCGTCAATGAAGCATCGAACCTTTGAGCCTGAAAGTTCAATTTTCAGCTGATAGGTTTTGTTCGTCTCCACACGGAACGTCGTATTCACTAAGCTGGCTTCGGTTTTGCTGCCGCCTACCGCCTTCTCCACCAGAGTCCGGGTGTTGCCCCAGCCGCCAATATTCCACCAATAATAATTATCCGTGTCCTTTACGCCGAAGCCGATCAGCATGCCTTCATTCCCCGACTTTTTCGTTGCTTTCAAGGTAATCGTATAGTTGTTCCAGCTGACGTCGCCTGCCGAGTTGCGTGCGGGTGTCGCTGTGCTTGACTGCCGCATGACCCCGTCTGTCACCTGCCATGTCCCGCCGCTCGGGTTCCAATTGCTGTTCGTGCCGCTGAAATCATCGCTGAGCAGCGTTTCGCCGTTAGCTGCGGTAACCAATAAGTCATCGTAATCCACCGCGGTGCTCCAGGAGGCGAGCATGACTTTGCCCGTAACCGGCTTCTGCTCCTGTTCTTCGTTTTGCAGCAGCTCGCTGTCCACCACATGATCGCCTACGTTCGCGCTGAACATCTGCTGCACATAGTAGCTTGGTGCGCAAAATACGTCAGTATTATTGAACCAGATCAAGTCCGGCGTCCACTGCACGAACTTGTCTTTTGCAAACGTCGGCGCGTAAGAAGCAAACCGAACCACATCGCCGTTGCGTTCAAGTCCCGTCATGAAGGCCGCTTCCGAGATCGCGCCCTGCAAATTGCTAAGCCGGCCCTTATCCCCCGATCCGATATGCGCGGCATATTCGCCAACGAATACGGGCGGATCGTTGCGGTTATAGCTGTCGTACCGCTTCGTATTGCTTAGGAACCAAGCTGACGGCTGATACATATGCTCATCGACTACTTGCGCTTTACCCGTCTGGCGAGCCCAGCTCCAAGCCGTGCTGAATTCTGCTCCGGAAGCATACGCACCGGAAGAAAGCATTAAATTAATCGACGGGTATACCGCTTTAATCGCATCATAGAAACGTTGATATCGATCAAAGTAAGCAGATGTCCAATGCTCGTTGCCTAAGCTTAAGTATTTTAAATTGAAAGGCTCGGGATGGCCTGCTGCTGCCCGTTTTGCACCCCATTCGCTCGTTACCGGCCCGTTCGCATATTCAATTAAATCAAGCGCGTCCTGAATATACGGCTGCAGCTCGGCGAGCGGAACGACGACACCTGGCGCGAGAAACTGCTCTGCCATGCCAACGTTGATAACCGGGAGCGGCTCCGCTCCCAAATCCTCCGAAAGCAGGAAATACTCATAAAATCCAAGTCCGCCCGTTTGATAGTAATAAGGATCATTGCCGCGGGCAGGGTCGGACCAGAAATTTTTGTTTATCGGGCGCTCCGCAACGTCGCCAATCGTGTTTTTCCAGCGGTAAAAATTATCAACGCTGCGTCCTCCCACAATGGATCCGCCGGGAAAACGAATAAATTTAGGCTTCATATCCGCCATCGCCTGAACAAGATCGGCGCGAAGACCGCCCGGACGATTCTTCCACGTATTTTGAGGGAAGAGCGAAACCATGTCTAAATCGACAGAGCCTGCGCCGGTCGTGGTCACGCTTAGCTTGGCAGCGGTCGCTGTCTCGGATGCCGTAAGCGTCGCCGTCAGCTTCTGCCATTCATTCGTTATCCCCTCTATCGTCGCTTCACCTATGGTTTCGCTGCTTGCGTTTTGCAGACAGATACGCAGCGGCGACTGGAAAGCACCAATGCTGCGCGCATAGACGGAGAAGTCATAGCGGAGTCCCCGCTCGACAGCCATGCCGCCAAAGCCTGCATTTGCAAGCCCGGCGTCTGCGCCCGGCGATTGTACCGTCAGTCTAGCATAGTGCAGGTTTTTGGCGTTTAACGGCTGCGATGATTCGACGGTCAAATTCGCAGTTCCTCCGCCTTCCGTTACTTTCGACCACGCTCTGAGCGAATCTTCAAATTCGAAGGATCGATTTTGGATAAGCTCCGCATAAAGCCCGCCGTCCCCCGCGTAATTGATGTCCTCCAGAAAAATGCCGTTTAATGTCGGGCTAATGGCTGCACCTTCCTGGGCTCCATTTATGTTCAGCTGATAATCATAGGTTCCCGTTTCCGACAGCTTTGTTTCTGGTTCCTCCTGCACACTCGGAACGAGATCGCTTAGAGTACCTTCGGAGGCCCACGCCGCTATCGGTGAGAAACCTAATGTTCCGGCAAGCAATACGATTAGCGCACTGGAAACCATTTTTCCGAATCGTCGTTTCATGAGATTACCTTCCTTCTCTTATCATCCATGACTTGACCATCCACTCCTATCAGAAGACTACTCCTCTGCCTCAACAACCCGCTTATCCAACATGTTCAGCATTAAGGTGATCGCCTCTGCCCGCGTTGCGGATGCGTTCGGCGCGAATCGATTGCCTCCACGGCCTTGAACGAGCGAAATCTCTACCCCGGCTGCAATAGATGGCTCAGCCCATGCAGGAATTTGATCACGATCCGCGAATGCGGTGCGTTTGTCTATATCGATCGTCAAGCCTAATACTCTCGTTAGGATCACAGTCATTTCGGCGCGCGTGATCGGAAGATTTGCTCTGAACGAGCCGTCTTCGTAACCTTTAATAAAACCTTTGTCAGCTGCTGCTAGGGCATACGGCCTTGCCCATGATGGTATATTCGCGGTATCCGAAAAAGCTGTCGCAACCGTATCTGCTGTTTGAATTTCTAATGCTCTGACCAGCATCGCTGTAAACTCCGCGCGCGTAATGCTGCGGCCGGGCTTGAACGTTCCGTCGCCGTAGCCGTTCACGATGCCTAAGCCGACTGCTCTTTCCACATTCGTCCTTGCCCAGTGATTCTCCATGTCGTCAAAATGAGCACTTTCCGCTTTACCGCTGATGCTGCTTATTAATTGGAACGCAGCCGCAGGCTGGGTCGCCTTAAGCTTGCTGTCCACAAGCTTGGCAGCAGTCAGCTCTATGCTGGCCTTACCTTCGGCCAAAGCTTCAAAGGTAAGCGTACATAAAGTCAATTTCCCATTCTCGCCAGCGATTGCGCCGGTTTTCGTGTGAGCAAATACGATTTTATTGTTTTCGATAATCGGCTTGATCGAGAAGCCTTTAATATCGGACTTCGCTCCGAGCAGCTTCAATCGTTTCGAATCGTAGTTAAACGTCAATTCGTATGCGTACATATCCGTCAAGCCAGCCCCATCGACAGTCACCGTGATCATTTGTCCGACCGGCTGCTTCTCTTTTGCTAAGCTCATCGTAAATTCTGGAGAGCTCGCAGCACCGGCAGCAGCCGGGAATAGGGAGAAGCAAAGCAGCAGCGTTAGCATTGCGGACAGCCATCTCAATTTCATAGGACGTTTCTTCCTCTCCGTAAGTAGGTGGGGAAGGCAGATTCGCCTTCCCCTTGGTTGCTTATGCTTTCGTATCAACGACTAACCTAGAATAAGTCTGGCAAGTGCCGCAAGATCCTCGATATCGATTTTTCCATCCTTATTCATATCCGCTTTTTTGATTTGCTCCCATTGCGGATGTGCTGATGTTTTGCCATAGGATACCGCTACGATTGCAAGATCGCCAACGCTCACCTTGTCATCGCCGCTCACATCGCCTGGCAGCGCTTTGATGATCGAAGCTTTGAACAATTGCAGCGCGTCGTTCAATTGCTGGACGGCCTGCTCGATTTGAGCAGAAGTTACGCCGCTCTTAGCAACAATGGCTTGCGCTGCTTGAATAGCCGCTTGAAGCGCAGCTTTGGAACCGACAGGATACTGGCCAACCTTCGTACCTTCGACTGCTGCATCATGCGCCTGCTGCGCTTCCGCGATAAGGGAGCGGAGCACTGCTTTATTCACACCGTTAATTTGAATGCTATACCCGGCTCCAGCAAGCTCCGTCTCCAGCCCCGCTGCATCAGCGGCAGTCGCTTTCATTATCGTGATATTTGCCATTGCTCCGCTATCCGTATCCTTAGCTTTGAACAAAAGCTTAACGAGCGGGCCGTTTACCTCTGAGCCTGCGGCGTTGATTTTTGCGGTGATGAGACGAATTTCTCCATCCTTCTGACTTTCACCGACGAGAGCGAAATGTTCGTTCAACAGCTCATCCTCTGCGCCAATCCATTCAAGCTTATCGGCATCAAACGCGATTACAATATCTTCGGCGAAAACCGATTGATCCGCACCGCTAATACCGAGAACGACATCAAAGGCTTCTCCGCCTTCTATTTTCTCCGGTCCGCTGAGAGTCGCGGCTGCCGCGTTCTGTGCTTCCGTAACGGTGACTGTTGCCTCCGCCTTCTTAGTTGTTCCTGTAACGGTTCCATTTACTTTAAAAGAGCCCGGCTGCGCGTAAGCTGCTGGAGCGATCGCGTCCCATGTGACAGACAACTCTGCGCTTGCTCCGCCTTCATAGGTCACGCCTACTTTGGCTGGCAGCGTCGGTGCCACTCCGGCTGAAGTCGTAACCTGTACGGCCCCGATTGCTGTCACCGTGCCTCCGGTGACCGAAACGTATGCCTTCACCTTCGTCGTCGAGGCTGAGATAGAGCCCTCTACGATAAACTGGCCGATCTGAGCATACGACTCTGGTGCAATGGCATCCCAGGTAATGATGCTGCTTACGTTATCCCATGAACCGTCGTTGTATAAAACATCGGCTGCCGAAGGCAGTACCGGAGCCTTACCAACGGAAGTAACCGCGTTAATATCGCTAATATTGGTTACCTGCACAGCGTTTGTGACCCTGACATATACGGTAGCTTCCGCTTGCAGCGTCGACCCTTCGATGATTCCCGTCACCTTGAACGAAGAGCCTGGATTTTGCAAAAGCTCCGGATCTATAGGGAACCAAGTCACCTTACCCTCTTGTATTGAACCATCAGCGTACGTTTGCTCGATTTTGGCAGGCAATAGAGGCTGCTCGCCAACCAGCGTCGGTACTTTGACAGCTTTCACGCTTACAGGCGGTTCAGCTAACACTTTCCATTCCAAAATTCCTGTCGATGCATTATTGCTGACCATGACGATACGCAGCTTAGTCGTCATCACGGGTTTGAACTGGACGTTGTTGTAACCGTTTTTGGTTATGCCGTATGCCGTAGGCTCAGCCACATCCACAAGTTTAGTGCCGTCCCAATATTGCAGCTTCCAAGAGGCTGGCAGCTTCACGCCCCCGCCGTCATCCATCCACGAGACAGAAGCTTTTCCGATTTTCACCGGGTTGCTCCATGTATATTCCACCCATTGCGTCCCTTGCTGGCTCCAGTTTCCATATCTCGGAATTCCACCTGCTGAAACGCCGTTAGGTGGATTCGAATTTGGCCAATCCAAGCCGTCATTGACCGCAGCCAATGACTCCCAGCTTGATACGAAGGAGGTTGTCGGCGTCGCGAAGGTCGCCACGTTAATTTCCGATGGCAAAGGATCAACAACGACCGTCAGCTCAGTATCTGACGAGAGCTCGCCGTCGGTTGCTTCAAATTTTAACGTGTAGGTTCCAGCGACCGTAAAGGTTGCGGTTGTGCTTCCTTCCTTCGGATTGGCGAAAACGACGTTCCCCGGACCACTTAGCTTACTCCAGTTCACCGAGACGCTGCCGTCTGGCAATCCGTCATCCACTGCGCTTCCGATTAGCTTTGCTTGCAGCGGCAGCTTCGGTCCGCTATCTTGCGCAGCCGCGACCTCCGGCTTCTCATTAACCGGAACAGGAGGAATAATGCCAGTATGATACACTTGAATTTCTTTTAGCGCCGTTTTGTTCGCTCCCTTGTGCGTCATCGTTACCCGCATTTTGCTGGCATTAACAGCCGGGAACTGTACTTCGTTCAAATTCGCCTGAGGGATCTTCGGAAGCTTATACGGCTTCTGGGCAGGCAGCCACTGCGCACCGTCGAAATATTCGATCTTGTACATGGATGGCTCACTGTAACCGCCGGAAGCCAAACGATCGTTGTAAAAGTAAAGCTTCACATTATCAAATGCCGTCTGCTGCCCGAAATCAATTTCATACCAATCCGTCGCATTTGGCGAGCCCTTGCTCCCCCAGATCGGCGGTGTGAAGGCAGCTTCACGCGGCTTGGATGTTCCGGATATCGTGAATCCGTCCACCGCGTCGCTAACTTTCGTACCCGCTGCCACAAACGAAGCGGATTGCTTTACTCCTTCTGCTGCGACTAGATTCGGGAAGCCAGCCGTTTCTGGGTCTAGGTCGATGCCCGCCTTCTGGAACATGTCTACCATTCTGTCGTCTTTAAGCGCAACATCCTTTGCTTCCTTCATTTGGTCCATTGTACTTTCAAAAATTACCGTACCGTCCTCGTCCGGGAATTCAACCTTGCCTGTATCCGGGTCCCAGACCAGTTGAACGAGTTTATCCGCCGTGAAAGCACGCTCGCCGTCGATAAATACGGAATAACCCTCAGGAGCAGTACCGTAATGCGTCGTGCCGTCCCCTGGCTTATCCCATACAATCGTCAAATCCTGATCATGGTAGTTCAGATTGTTAACCGTAAAATGATCCCAGCCGATATCTAGCGGCCAAAGCTCGATTTTTTTGTCCAGCCTTGGACGCAAGCCTGCCACGTCCTCGATTAAGGTATAATTGTAATTCCCAAGAATATTGTGATGGATCCAAGAGCGGTAATCGATTTTTTGAGTAGCAGGATTCCAGTTCGCCCAGAATTCATTGGCATCCGGGTAGCGCGTATCCCCATCGTAATATTGCGCCCAAGCCACCCAATAAAGCAGCTGCTTATACATATCTGCCGTAATGTATTCCGATGGATAATCCCGCAGCGCTTTCGCGAACAAACGGAACGTTACCGTGGAGTTGATGGTCGAAAAATTGTTGGAGCCCGCTTCCCCTTGGGCTGCTGCTGCTGCTTTATCCTTCTGATTCGCCGTGAAAAACGGGAAGATCGGATATTCGGCTGCATCCTGCCATAAGCGGAAAGCTTCTTTGTACGTATCCTCGTTTGGCGGTACGCCTTCGGTAAACGGATAATAATTGTTAATTTCTTTCCACGGATTAAGTTCGTCCGAGCTGATATGGCGGTGCTTGAATACTTGATCTTCTTCATCCCAAAGCTCTTCCATAATGCCTTCTTGAATATCTGCAGCAAGTGCGCCAAGCTCGGCTTCCTTCTCCTCATTGCCTAGGAACCCATACATTTCGGCTGCCGCTTTCGCACCTCCATAAACGTAAGCGCCCTCTGCCCGCTCTTGGTTGCCCGATTTCCAGTGAAAAGAGACGGCATCCGCATCATTGCCTGTTAATGCACCCCAGTCGTATGCGATGACGCCGTTGTTGTTATTATCGAAGCGATAAAGCTGACCAGCAACGTCTTTCTCCGCATAATGAGCTAAGTTTCCGATTATCTCGGGCTGCCCGCCATGAATTTTGTAGCTGTTCCATGCCGCTTCCGATAAGTATTGGGTGTAGTAATTGTTCCAATTGTCCGGCATGCCCGGGTTATCGGTAAAAGCGCCGCCGTTGGAGGTTTCGCCCACCGATACCCAGTTCCCATACGAATACATGGGATTACGCAAATATTGAAGATCCTGAATGTGCATGGGCTGCGTCAATACGATCGCATTATTGTAGCCCAGTACGCCTTCTATTGAGGTAGGAAATTGAAAGTCATTTCCGGGGATATTGGCATCAAGATAGTTGAAACGGTTCAGCCACCACCGGTAATACGCGATTTTCTTAATATTTTCATCAGGGACATCGATATACGGTACATTATCCGCCCACCATTTGTTATAATCCTGCGTCTGCTTCGCAAGCGCATCATCGTTATTTAGACCTTTGTAGACGTTATACTCCGTCAGCGATTCCGGAATTTCAGTCGTGGTGAAGCCCATAACCACATTAGCCTGCAGCGTTGCTCCGGCCGGAATGCTAATCGTCCGAGTAAGCTTGTTATCCGCAGCAGACATCCCGCTGCCGGATAAACGCGTCATAATTTTCGTTAGATTTCGGGCGGAATTGACCACACCCGTTAGCTCATCGCCTTCTGCCTTGGATACGAACGAAGGATTAACTGTCATCGTTACCGATTTGGCTTCCGCACTTGTATTTTTGAGGTCAAGCAGCGTTATCGCAGCGTTATTATCCGTTATAAATTTGCGCTGCACGACGTTTAATCCTTGCGCATTATGCTCGCTTCTCCAATGGCTCGGCATTTGCAGCCGTTTGCTGACATCCTCCGTTAAAGGCAAGCCACTGAACGTAACCGTATAGGCATTGCCGCCTAGCACATCCTGGTAAGCTGTCCTTCCCGCAAAGCCGATCGTGCCCGGCGTGTGCTCCTTCATATACAAAGCTCTGCCCCGGGTCATTAAATCTACCCCGCGGGCCTCTCTGGCAGGATCGTTGCCGGGACGCGCCAACAACCGATCCATCCAGAAATCAGTACCGTTTTTCTCCTTGTCGTAGATGGCTTGCATCATGCTTTGTTCAGGTAAATAGGATGCCGGCTCCTGCGGAATAACGGTGCCCGAGCTTTTAAAGACGGGCATTCCGGGATTATTGGCCGCCGATGCGAGCGGCGGAATGCTACCGAAGACAAGCGCAAGTCCCAAGGCGAGGGAAACGGTTCGCTTTATCCTTTTTTTCGATCGTGACATGATAGAATCTCCTCCAATAGTTTTAATAATTTCCAAAAGCACATAAATGAAAGCGCTTACTTTACACTTCGATTTCTATCTGCTTGCAGCAAGCAGCATGACAAGCGTGAGCGTTATGTGTTTTTTGCTGTCATTATCCTTTAATGCCGGTCATCGCAATTCCTTCAATGAAATGCCGCTGCGCGATGAAGAAGATGATTAGCGATGGGATGACAATGACGGCGGTGGCTGCCATCATGAGATGCCACTGTGCCGAATAAGAGCCTTGGAACAGTGTAAGTCCTTGCATGAGCGTATAATTTTTCTCCGAGGTGATAAAAGCTAACGGCCCGAGATAGTCATTCCAATTGGCTAGAAACGTCAACAAACCTACGACAATCATGGCTTGCTTCGCTACCGGCAAAATGATCTGCCAATAAATACGGAAATGTCCGGCACCGTCAACCTTAGCCGCTTCATCCAAGTCTCTCGGAATGCTGAGAAAAAACTGACGAAGCAAAAAGATATTAAACACGCCGCCTCCGAACCATGATGGTGCAATCAGCGGAACGAACGTGTCCGTCAAATGCAGCGCATTCCAGAAAACAAACTGCGGAATCATGACCACGAAGAACGGAATCATTAAACCAGACAGAATAAAACCGAACACCTTATCTCTGCCCTTCCAATCGATCCGAGAGAAGCTGTATGCGCAAATCGAGCTTGAAAGCAGCACGCCTACGACAGCGGATCCGGTTACAATCGTGCTGTTTACGAAAAACCGCTCGAATGGATAAGCTTCGAGAGCCGTTTTGTAATTTCCCCAGCTGAGTGATTCTGGAAAAATAGTCGGCGGCATCTGATAAAGATCACCCATTCCGATCAACGAAGTACGAAGCATCCAAAATATCGGAAATAAACAAAACACGGTACCCGCGAGCAGCAATGCGTAAATGACGCAGCGCTGCAGAACAGGAAGCTTACTCATCTCTTCCCCCCCTTTCCTTCGTAATAGACAAATGATTTGGAGAAGAAGAAAATGATCGCGGTAAATAATACGATAACGATAAACAGCAGAACCGAAATTGCGCTTGCGCTCCCCATTCGGGAAGATTTGAAGCCTTCATTAAACAAGTAAAGCACATAAAACAAGCTTGAATTATTCGGTCCCCCCTGCGTCATGACAGCTGGCTGGACAAAGGTCTGAAAGCCGTTAATAAAGGCAATGACCGTATTGAAGAAAATAATGGGAGAACTCATCGGGATCGTGATGTATATGAGCTTATGAAATGCGTTTCCGCCATCAATGTCGATGGCTTCATAGAGATGAGAGGGAATGCCTTGTAAGCCTGCCAAAAAAATAACAATCGTATTCCCCAGTGTCCAGAAGCTGAACAAAATAAGCGTCGGCACTACGGATGTCGTATCGCCCAGCCATTTCGAGGATGGCAAATGAACCGATTCCAGCGCATAATTGACGATACCGAAATCCGGCTGGAGCAGCCACATCCAAACCATCGACGAGGCAGCGAGCGGAATGATGACCGGCAAATAAAATACGCTGCGGAAAAATCCTCTAGCCACGATTTTCTGGTTAAGCAAGATCGCTACAAAGAAAGAAAGAATAATGCCAAGGGGTACGCTCAGCCCCACATAGTAAAGGGTTGCCTTTACTGCCGGATAGAAAAAAGGATCGGCTCCCTCGAATAAATGGACGTAATTATCGAACCCCAGCCATATCGGCGTCGTTCCAACGCTGTACGAAGTGAAGCTAAGATACAGCGTTGCCACAATCGGTACGATGACGAAAATAAGATAGCCCAGCAATACAGGTGACGCGAAAAGTATGCCGTAGCCGAACTCCTTGGATGAACGCTTTTTTCTGCCGGCACGCTCCTGCACGATCGAGCGTTCCCGGAAGCCCGCTATTGATTTCATAGTTGCTCTCTCCAAACTATTGTTAGGTTAGGGCAACCGGCATTGCCGGTCGCCCGGATAGAATTCTCCTCCTCTAACTTATGGGCTTACATCGTATCTGCCTTGAATTTCGGGCTGCACCTTCGCTTCGATTTCTTTCATGGCTTCTGCGGCCGTTTTCCTGCCAAGCCATACTTCATCCATACCGGAGAACGTAATGGCGTTCACCTTGGAGAAGTTTTTAATATAGTAGGATCCGTTAGGCACGCCGTTGTTCAGCAAATTGTTCATCATCGCATCCTTGAAGCCGGCTGGATGCGCCGGGTTATTCTCTGCCCATTTGGCAATAAGCTCCGGCTCGGTATACCATTTCGTCATGGTCGGCATCCATAATCCGCCGCTGTAAAGGTCAAGCGAGCCTTCCGGGTTTTCCAAAAACTTCGTTAACAGCCAGGCTTCATCCAGATGCTTGCTCGATTTGTAAATAACGGAGGCTCCGCTGATGCCCATTGGCACGGAACGGCTCATTTTCGGAAGAACGCCAATATCGTAGTTAACTTTGGCTGCTCCAAGATCAAGGTTGATCCATTGTCCGTGCATTGACATGGCAACTAGCTTGGATTGCAGCGCGACCGCTTGCGACGGAATCGATTTCATTTGCACCGGCGAAGGCGCAACATGATGAACATTGATCAGATCAGCAAGTCTTTGAATCGCTTCCGTTGCTTGCGGCTCGCTGAACCCAAACTTGCCGTCCTTCGTTATCCATTCACCCTCATTGTTAATGACGGTTGCGTGGATCGGTCCATGCCATGTTTCGAACGACACGCCGTACTGCTTGATATTATTCGGATCAAAGCCCTCTTCTGAAGCGTTCTTGCCGTTTTTGTCCAGCGTCAGCTTTTTAGCCACTTCGACGAATTGATCCCAGTCCCAAGCTTCCTCCGGTTTGGACGGCGGATAGGCTTGCTTTGCCGTTTCGAAGAGGTCTTTGTTATAGAACAGTCCGAAAGTCTCCCCGGCTGTGCTGATCCCGTAAGCGAAGTCCTCGGAAGACTTGAACCAAATATAATCCAAGAAATCTTCTCGCTTTAATTCGTCGTCTTTGTCCAGCAGCTCGAACATATTAACGAATTTGCCTTCCTTTTGCCACGGATCCGCCAGCTCCCCATGCATATAGCCAAGGTCCGGGGAATCATTCCCCGCTACCATTGCGGTTATTTTCGCATCGTAATCTGCCTCCGGGATATGAATCGCGTCAACCGTAATCCAAGGATATTTTTCTGTAAACTTTTTCGTTGCCTGTTCAATTGCCGTTTTCTCTTGCGGGCTTCCCCAGAATGTGAATTTCAGTTTAACCGGTTCTTTCGTATCATCCGCTTGTGCATTTGCCGGTTCATTCTTGTTGTTCTCCGGGCTTGTCGTTTTTTCGGTTTGTGAAGGCTCTGCCACGTTTTCCTTGTTAGAGCCGCCCGAGCAGCCAGCAAGCAGAGTTGCCAGCATAAAAATGGCCAGAATGAGGACGGATAACGTATTACGATTTTGTTTCATGGTATACCTCCCTTGTAATGTCGAGCGTCTTTAATGTTTTGTTCCTGATTTCAATACTAATGAATACGGTTACAGTTTAATATTCGAAATTTTTTATAATAGTGGACTATCTAAACAACCTTCTTCATCCTGCTGCTGGACATGCCATTTAAAGCCTTATTATGAGGATTAGATCTTCTCCCGTAAAGGAGCTTTTACACCTAAAAACAAGCGTAAACGGCTGTCGCCGTACTCTGTGGCAAAAGCAGTCGTTTCGCGGAGATATATAAGCACATTTATATGTGAAAACATATAAATTCTTATATATATAAAAAAGCACCCGAAGGTGCTTTTCATGAGCTTTTTGGCATGCATGGATCAAAAAACTCCCATGTATTTGCTATTTATGCTTAGACCAATTCGGATCACTATTCTCAAGCAAATACGAGAAATCATTTTCTAAGCGCTTTTGTTCCTGCTTTTTCTTTTCTTCCTCCTGCTTGCGCAGATCTTCCTTCCGCGCGGCTTCTGTCTGCTTCATCTCATCCGCTTGCGCTTTCAGCTTGTTAAGCATTTCGCTGCTCAATAAATCCTTGAGCGTCAAACCGTTATCCGAATCCGCTTTCGGAGCTGATTTCGGCATCGGTGAAGAGACTTTCTTTTGTTTCTTACCCACCGAGTAAACACCTGCCTTTAATGATCAGAGAGCACTCCAACCGTATGATTATGCTTTCCAGCAATTAAAATGATCGTTAATTATAATAGCTTGCTTTTCATTCACTTGCAAGTACAAAACGGCTTAAATCCTCCTGCAATTGTCGGGACATCATACTCAGCGCTTCCGCGGAGGTTTGAATTTCCTCCATAGAGGCCAGCTGCTGTTCTGTTGCCGCTGCCATGGTTTCCGCATCATCTGATGTTTTATGCGACACGCTTGCAACCTCGCCGATAGCTGCCGTAACCTGCTCCATTCCAGCCGAGATCTGTTCAGAGGCAGCCGAAACCTCCTGAACCTGATCACTCATTTGTCTAATGTCTGTCAAAATGCTGCTCATTGTTTGCTGCGTACGCCCAATCACTTGAAGTCCCGTGTCCGTTTCCTCGCGCATGGCATCCATCGCAAGCACGGTTTCATCAACCTGCATCCGGACAGACGACAGCAAATGGGATATAGAGTCTACCGAATGAGCCGTTTGCTCCGCAAGCTTGCCTACCTCAGAGGCTACAACGCTGAATCCGCGCCCATGCTCTCCGGCTCTTGCTGCTTCAATATTCGCATTAAGCGCAAGCAGCTGCGTTTGTTTAGCGATCGACATAACCGTCGCAACAATTTGACCAATTTGGACGGAATGCTCGTTAAGCTTCGCGACGATTTGCGCGGATTCCACCTGCGTGCTCTTAATGCTGTTCATTTGCAGAGCAGTCTCTTCCAACTGCTCATCTCCAAGCCGCAGTTTCTCGTTTGCCTTTGCCGCGGCATCAGCTGCCTCAGAGGCTGCCTCTGCGATTCGCGTAATCCCGATTGCCATCTCATTCATTGCGGTTGCCGTTTCGCTAGTCGAAAGGCTTTGCAGCTCCGTCCCGCTGGAGACGCTTTGAATCGCGGTTGCGATAAGCTTCATTGCAGAAGTTGACTCATGAGATATGTCCATTAGTTGACCGGAGGATGCCGCCGTTTTCTCTGAAATGCGTTGATTGCGCCGCAGCAGCTCATTCAGCGAATGCAGCATTTCATTGAAAGCATGACCCGCCTGCTGCAGTTCATCTCTCGTATTTAATTGAAGCTCATACGATAAATCTCCCATCGACATTTCCTGCGCGCGTTTTTTTAGCGCATTGACCGTATCTATTACATTTCGATAAAAACCTGCATAAAACAAGGCCGCAAGCAGCAAGGACAACAGCGTCACGGCAAGAATGAAATTTCGGCTTTGATTCAGTTCCCCGCTGCGTGCCGATAATATTCGTTCCAGCTCACCATTGACGCGGGTAAACATTTGATTGAGTACGCCTATAGTCGCCGTCCCCTCAGCAAAAAAATCTTCACCACTCTTTTTAATCTCGGAAGCCTCAATAATTTCCTTGTTTACGAGTGTTTGAAACTTGTTGGTTGCTTCTATCGATTGCTCTCCGGTTAGCCGTATTTCCTTGTTAAGTTCCGTGTCCAATGCTGTGACAATAGCAAGTGATTTATTGAGATCTTTGAAGGCAGCATCCATTTTGGCCATTTCAAGCAGCAAATTAATTTTCATTTCCTCTGACAGCTGCTTGGATACGAGTACGCCGTTGCCTTGTCCGCGAATAACCGCTGTATTCTCCATTAACACGGGGAGCTGCTGAACGAGCATAGTCATTAAATAAAAAGAATCCATTTCTGTATCGAGGGACAAGCCTGATTCGTCGGAATAGCTTACGATCAGCTCTTCTACTTGATCGATTAATGAAGAATGCATGTCAAAGCTTTCCTTGGGAGTCAACGTACGGAAGTTTCCCGCAAGCTGATTCCAATCCGATTTGAGTGATGTCCATTTTTGATAGGAATCCGGGAATGCTTGCAAGCGCTCCGACTTCTCCATCAAAGCTATAACCTCGGATATCTCTTGCTCTTTCTTATCTAATTCTGAAATGGACTGCGTATTACCGTTTAAATAACCATTTGCCAATCCCCGGTGCTGCTGAACCAGCAGCATGAACGGCATAACTTCATTGATTTGCGAAGCGCCTATCCGCTCTTTTTCAATAAAGGCTAGCTCTTGCTGCTGCTCGCTCAGCCATATGACAAGCAGCATTGCAATCGGAATAGCCATCAACAAACTAACGAAAGCAAACTTTTGTCCATAACGAAGCCTCGACATAAAAGCTGAAAACGGACGTAATACGTGTACAAACATAATTTCCCCCACCTTATCCTTATTCTCTGGTCTACTTCTTATATCGGTCGGAGATACGAGACTTTTTATGTTCATGTCAGGTTATATGACATAATACGAAAAAAACATAAAAAAAATCGTTTCCAAGGCAATATTCCCTTGAAAACGATCTTATCTTTGCGAATTATTGTTTGCCGTATTCGATATAAAGCGCCTCGGCAGCCGTACGAGCCAGATCACGAGCCTGCTCAACGTCAGATGCAGAGCTAAGCGCAACGGCCATGCGTCTTCCTACCTTTGTCTCTGGCTTTCCGAATAATCGAACCTGTGTATTCGGTACAGACAGCGCTTCTTCAATTCCGCCGATGCGGAAATCGGTGGACTCTCTGTCTGCTTTTAAGGTGTGTGAAGCACCTGGTGTCAGCAAGCGAATCGTTGGAATTGGAAAACCTAGTATTGCTCTCACATGAAGTGCAAATTCAGATAGATCCTGTGTCGCCATCGTGACCATTCCCGTATCATGCGGACGAGGCGACACTTCGCTGAACAACACGCCATCCTTTGTTATGAACAGCTCAACCCCGTATAGGCCATAACCTCCGAGCTCGTCTGTAATACGCAGTGCAATGGCCTCCGCTTGCGCGATTTGCTCCTCCGTCATTTCATGAGGCTGCCAGGATTCAATATAATCGCCATCCTTCTGAACATGGCCGATTGGCGGGCAATAGCTTGTCCCTGAGACCGAACGAACGGTCAGCAATGTAATTTCGGATTCGAACGTAACGAAGCCTTCTACGATAATTCGCTGCTTCTTCGCACGTCCACCTTCCATTGCATAGCTCCAGCATGCTTCAAGCTCTGCTTCGGAACGGCATACGCTTTGCCCTTTGCCCGATGAACTCATAATCGGCTTGATGACGCATGGAAATCCAAGCGCTTCCGCGGCAAGCCGCAATTCGTCAAGCGTATCGGCAAAACGATAAGGCGCCGTCGGGAGCTCTAACGTTTCCGCAGCCAAACGGCGTATGCCTTCACGGTCCATCGTGAGCCAAGCTGCTCTCGCCGTCGGGATGACGCGATGTCCTTCCTTCTCAAGCTCCAGCAGCGTTTCCGTTGCAATCGCTTCGATCTCCGGAACGATATAATCCGGTTTCTCCAACTCGATAATGCGGCGCAGCTCAGCGCCGTTCAGCATATCGGTTGTATAGCTGCGATGCGCGGCCTGCATGGCAGGCGCATGCTCATAGCGGTCAACGGCAATCGTCTCGATGCCTAGACGCTGTGCCTCTATTACAACCTCTTTCCCAAGCTCGCCTGAGCCTAGCAGCAGCAATTTACGGGCATTCGTTGTTAACGGTGATCCATACATAAAGAAAAAGAACCTCCTGGAAGCAAATCGAATCGTTTACCCAAGCCATGATCGGCTTAGGCAAACGCCTCGGTTCGTTTTTTCTTCCATTGTGGAGGTTCCTTGATGAAAAATCAACCATTTTTACAGAAAACGATACTGCGCCTCGATTAATCCATTATAAACGCCGCGTTTGTTTATAAGCGTTTCATGATTGCCTTGCTCAACGATTCGACCATGATCAAGCACGATAATTTCATCCGCATGACGGATCGTCGACAAGCGGTGGGCAATCATAAACGACGTGCGTCCTGCAAGCAGCGCTTTAAGCGCCTCTTGGATTTTCAGCTCCGTCTCTGTATCGATGCTTGCCGTCGCTTCATCCAAAATCAAGATTTGCGGGTCAGCCAGCAAAGCCCTTGCAAACGAGAGCAGCTGACGCTGTCCCATTGAAAGTACGTTACCGCGCTCTTCAACCTGGGTATCGTACCCGTCAGGCAGCCCCATAATGAAATCATGCGCATTTACGGCTTGAGCTGCTTTCACCACTTCATCGTCCGTTGCGTTCAAACGGCCATAGCGGATATTGTCACGAATCGTGCCTGCAAAAATAAACGTATCCTGCAGAACGATCCCTACCTGCGAACGAAGGCTCTCGATCGTTACGTCGCGAATATCGATACCATCGATCAGCACGCGGCCTTCAACGGGATCATAAAAGCGGCAGAGCAGGTTGATGATCGTACTTTTTCCTGATCCGGTGTGGCCAACGAGCGCGATAGACTGACCCTCTTTCACATCAATCGTCACGTTCTTAAGCGCCGGCCTTCCCTTCTCATACTCGAACACAATGTGGTCAAACTTAACTGCTCCTTTAATTTTAGGCAGCGGCTTCGCCTGTGTTAATTCGGCAACCGTCGGCTCTTCGTCAATAAATTCAAAGATTCGTTCCGATGATGCCATTGCGATAAGGAGCTGGGAATACATTTGTCCGAGACGGTTGATCGGGTCCCAAAAGTTGCCGATATAGTTGGCGTATCCGACCAGCAAACCTACAGTAATCGCGCCGACTTGAATGAGATGAGCGCCGTACCAGAACAGAATAAAGGTTCCGATTGCGGAGGTAATCTCAATGACGGGTCCAAACGCTTGGTTCATCGCCGACGCTTTGTTCCATGATTTTACGTTGGTCGTATTCATATGGTCAAAGAAACTCATGTTATCTTTTTCTTGCACATAAGCCTGCGTAACCTTCATCCCTTGAATACTTTCATTCAAATGGGAATTGATTCGCGACTGCTTAATCCGGACGTCCTGCCAAGCGAAACGAATTCTTTTGCGCAAGGTCGTTGAGACGAGGAACATAAGCGGAACGGTTATCATCACGGCAATGCCGAGTTTGAAGTTCCAAACGAGCAGGATGATTACGATACCGAACAGCTGAACGCAGTCCATCAAAAGGTTGACGACCCCATTCGTAAATAAATCCTGCAGCGCGTTAACATCGTTTGTTACGCGGACAAGCACGGAACCCGCCGGCCGCTTATCGTAGAAGCGGAAGCTGAGCTTTTGAATATGCTGGAATAAATGATTCCTTAAATCATAGATAACCTTTTGTCCGATAATATTCGTATATTTGATTCGGTACGTATTGGATGCCCATTGGATAATATACAATAAAAGCATGACGCCCGCGATGATAAGCAGCTTAGATACGCTCGTTGCTCCATTCGCCGGAGCAATCGCTTCATCGATCGCCAGAATGACAAGCGCCGGTACGCCGAGTCGCGTCATGGTACCCAGGATCATCATAAAAATAACCGGCATTAATTGCTTCGTATAAGGCTTCATGTACATGAACAATCTGCGCAGCTGTCCCCAGTTAAAGGGCTTTTCGATCAATTCATCGTCTTGATAAATGAAGCGTTCGTTTTTGTTGCTAACCTTTGCTTTGGCACTCGTGCTCATTATAAGGTACTCCCTTTCCGATCATGCGCCCCCGCAGTCAATGTTGTATCATCAAGCGGATAATCAGCATATTGAATGTTGTAAGTATCCCGATAAGGGCCTTGCTGAGATATTAATTGCGCATGGGTGCCCCGCTGCACGATATGGCCTTTATCCAGGACGATAATTTCATCGGCATGTCGGAGCGAAGAAATCCGGTGAGCAATAATAAAGGTTGTTCGCCCAGCCATCAGTTCCTTAAAGCCCGCTTGAATTTCATGCTCGGTTTCCATGTCAACGGCGCTGGTCGCGTCATCCAAGATGAGAATGCGCGGATTTTTAATGAGTGCTCTCGCGATTGCGATCCGCTGCTTCTGTCCGCCGGATAAGCCCATGCCTCTTTCGCCGACGATCGTATCGTATCCAAGCGGCAGCTCCATGATAAATTCATGCGCCTTGGCGAGCTTTGCAGCGTATTCGATTTGTTCTGGTGTTACGTCGCGCACGCCATATGCGATATTGTCTTTAATCGATGCCGAGAACAAGAACGTTTCTTGGAATACCGGTGCAATCAAACGGCGAAGGCTGGCAACATCCAGGTTGCGGATGTCAATGCCATCCAGTGTGATCGTTCCGTTTTTTACATTGTAGGCTCTCATCAGCAGTTGAATGATCGTCGATTTACCAGAGCCGGTCGCTCCCAGAAATCCGATAACGGAGCCTGCTGGCGCATCGATGACCAAATCCGTCACGGCCGGCGATTTATCCGGATAGCTGAACGTAACATGATCAAAGCGTACATGCCCTTTCACGGAATCATTGCTGACTTCAATCGCATCATCCGTGTTTTTGACGTGGACATGTTCATTCAACAGTCCAAGCACGCGCTCGCCTGAAGCTTTAAACTGCGTATAGTTGTTGATATGAAACCCAAGTCCCCACATCGGCCCGATAATGTACCAAATCAAGCTGAAGAATGCGACGAATTCGCCAAGCTTAAGCGAACCGTTAATAACGAGAATACCGCCGGTAACGAGCAGGATGACAGCGCTTAAGTTAGCGACAAGCTCCATGACCGGGAAAAATTTGGCCCAGATCTTTGCTGCGCCGACTTGGTTCGTTTGATACGCTTCGCTTCGCACCGAAAATTTGGATACCTCATGCGATTCTCTAGCAAAGGATTTGACCGTGCGTACGCCGGTTATGTTCTCTTGAACCGCTGTGGTAAGATTACTCATCGCCTGACGCATTTCACGGAATGCGGGATGAATATTGCGCTCGAAACGAATGGCCGCGAATCCGAGCAGCGGGATGGTTACCAGCGTAATCAGCGTTAGCTGCCAATGGATCGAAAGCATCATGGCGCCGCCGAAAACAATCATCAGTACCATGTTCAAAATTTGAGCAAAGCCGAAGCCGATAAAGTTCCGGATTGCTTCAAGATCCGCTGTCAGACGTGACATGAGGTCACCCGTCTTCGCCTTGTCATAATATTGAAACGACAGCGTTTGCAGCTTGTCATACAAAGCGTTCCGCAAGCGGAATGCCACTTGGTTTCCGAGTCGTCCGCCAAAAAATCCATGTAAGAACTGCATACAACCTTTAAATGAAACGACTCCAACCACCGTAAACGCAAGCGCAGGTACCAATTCGAATTTCTGTGGTGTGATCACATCATCAATAAGGTAACGCAGCAAATTCGGATAGACAAGTCCGAGCGCCGTAGCGCACATTAAGCATAAAATGGAAGAGAACAAAAACTTTCGTTCCGCCCAATAGAATGCTTTCAACTGCCTTAAAACGTCCAAGTAAATCCATCTCCCCGTATCTATTTTGTAAGCATGAGTGAATATTATCAGCATCGTGAAAAGCGAGCAAACAGTATAAATATTCATATAGGAGATTGAGTCCGCTTATAGTCGCGATATGTAAATTAGAAACGGTTAATGCTCCCAAATGGTCCTAAATCATGACAAATATGTGCCAATTGCTCACTTTTTGCACAGAAACACACAAAAACAAAAAAAGCTTTTGCAGACTTAAAGCAAGTCCGCAAAAGCATTCAGCTGTTAATGCGATAGAACAATGAAGTTCCATTGACAATTAGAGATGAATTAATTGCTTGTAAAGATTTTTCAGCTCCGCAATATCCGCGCTTCCAGTTAATGAAACCCGCTTGCCGCTTTCATAGGCAAGCATATCCTCCTCAAGCCGGCTTCCGGCATGTTCGGCCGCATTGAGCCAAATCTGCTCATAAAGCGATGTCCACAGAGAGGTTTGCTCTGCCATCCAACCATTTAACGATGGGGCAAGCAAGGTTTCAAGCTCTTTGCGGAGCAAGCCTTTGCCCTCTCCCTCGAAAAATTGGCGCGGTGATTTGAATCGGCTCCAAAGAAGCTTTGCGTCAATGGAGTCCGCTTCCCAGACCGCAGGCTCATCCGGCGTTGGCAGTGATGCCGGCGAATAAGGGATTGCGCTGTAAGAAGCGATAGACGATTCCAGGCGCTGCGCTGCGCTGGCATATTGCTTTTGCAGCTGGGTATGAACGCCGCGTTCCATCCGCAAAGAAGTGGCCAGCATCTCCTGTGACAGCTCAAGCTGGACAAGCCGCTGCAGCTCAAGCCAAGAGGTCCATATCGCTTTACGCAGGTCACGTCCGTCATCCTGCAAAGAGGCAGGATTAAAGGCCAAATTATAAAATTCGCCAAAACGGTATTGAATGCGCTGTACCACATAGTACAGCAGCTCGCTCAGCTCTTGTTTTAACTGCTCCGGCATAGAAGCACCTTGCAGCAGTGCAGAGATCTCGCGCTTAGCGTCGCTAACGGCAAGCAGGAGCTCCTTGAGCTCCGTCTCACGCGCAGAGGCATCTCCCTCCGCGCTCTGCAGCCAGCCAGCAACCGTTGCTGCCGCGCGCTTGAGATCCTCCTCCGCCGCTTCGATCGCCAGGCGACCAAGATCGTTCTGAATAAAGGATAGAAATGAGTGCTCAAAAGCTTCGATGCCCGAGCGCTTCAGCAGCTCCGCATTTCCGTCAAGCTTGCCGTCAAGCGCCTGCAGGCTGGAAACAGGGAATAGTCGAGGCGATCGAATCGCATGCTGAAGCAGGTTCGTCTCTACATGCTTTAATACGCCGGCCAGCTCCTCCTCGTCTGCGGCCAAATCCGCTGCGTTAACGAGGAAAAACATTTTGTCGAGCTCAAACTGATCTTTAACCCGGCCGAGCTGCATGAGAAACTGACGGTCGGCCTGTGAGAACGCATGGTTATAATAGGTCACAAACAGCACAGCATCGGCGTTTTTAATATAGTTGAAGGCCACACCCGTATGTCTCGCGTTAACGGAGTCCGCGCCTGGCGTATCCACCATCACGATGCCCTGCGCGGTGAGCTCGCAGTCATAATGCAGCTCGATTTCGCTGACGAAGCAAGAACGCGATTCTTCAGCGACGTAGCGCTCGTAAGCAGCCTGGTCAACGGAAAGCTGCTGCCCAAGCAGCTGCTCATGCTCTTCCCAGCCTGCGCGGGCTGCGCACAGGAAGCTGTAGTGCGGGCGGCCGCCGGCCCCGATCGAATCGGGGGTAAGACGGTCAATCGCCCGCATAAGCGCTGCGGCATCAGGCAGCTGGTCGATGCCGGCTTTCTCACCGAGCAGCGCCAAGGAGTAGCGCACGTCGTCTTCGATAGCGGCGCGCGATTTCATGACGATGCGCGCCATGCCGTGTCCGTGCTCCGCCGTAGGGGGCACGAGACGGTTGATCGCCGCAGTCGTCGGATTTGGCGAGACCGGGAGCACCGGTTCGCCGATCAGCGCGTTCGCGAGCGATGATTTGCCGGCGCTGAAGGCGCCGAACAACGCGATGGTGAATCGGCTGTCCTGCAGCCGCTTCGCCTTCTCGCGCATCGCTTGCGCGGCCGCCGCCAGCGCAGCATGCGGCGCAAGCAGCTCCGCGGCGCCCGCTAAGCGCGCAGCAGCGCTGTGCTGCTGCGCTAGGGCTGCGCCGCCCGCTAAGGCGCTGCGCTCAGCCGCGGCGCCACGCGGCGCTCCTGCGCCGCCGCGTCCGCCGTCGG
>NZ_JAVIFU010000036.1 GCF_031157315.1 Paenibacillus sp. LHD-38 | reverse complement strand
TCACAATCACTATACCAAACCGAAGCGGTGTTTTCTATTTTGCAAGAGATTAATATTTTCTTGGTTTAGCTATACTTATCAAGGGTTTAAAGCCAATTTCGCTCTGCGAAGTTTGAGTTCATAATAATAATTTTTCCGCGGCCGTGCCTGGTTTCGATCGCCCGGTGCGCATCTTCCGCTCGATCCAACGGGAATACCTGCCTGATATGGATCTTAAGCTTGCCTTTTGTATGAAGATCCACCAACTCGGCAAGGCGGGACGCCGAGCGTGTGCCTCCGACGACGCGAAGCCCAAGCTCCTCAATAAGGTCATAGGCGAAGAATGTGCAGATGCGGTTCTTGTCTCGTACCAATTCCACCGCCGCTCGGAGCCCTTCACCCCCAGCTGTATCGAAAGCGGAGTCGACGCCGTCCGGTGCGATTGTCCGTATCCTCTCGGCCAATCCTTCCTCATACGTAATCGGGATGGCACCCAGTGAACGTACATAGTCGTGGTTACTCTCACTGGCGGTGCCAATGACGGTCTTGGCTCCCCACTCCTTCGCCAGCTGTACGGCGAAAGATCCCAGAGATCCGGCCGCGCCGTTTATCAGGACCGTTTCGCCCGGTTCGACAGCGATCACCTTCAAGGCGATGTATGCACCCTGACCGTTACCGGTCAACCCGCCAGCTTCTTCCCAGGACATGGTCCGGGGCTTGCTCACGATTTGGTCGGCGCCGACGACCACATATTCAGCGTAGCAATTCAATGTTGCGAAGCCGAGCACTTCACTGCCCACGGAGAAGCCGGTTACACCGTCCCCAACCTGATCCACGATTCCTGCGAATTCATTGCCCGGAATTTGCGGAAGATTCACGGCTACCCCATATGACGGCGTCCACCCGCTGCGTATGGCGCAGTCGTAATGCTGTACACCGGCGGTTTTCACGTGGACCCTAACTTGACCCGGGCCGGCCTGCGGATCCGGAAACTCCATAACTCTCATGACTTCCGGTCCTCCGATTGAAGTAAATGCTGCTGCTCTCATAGAATACTCCCTCCTTGGTTTTCGATCAGAATATTTTTGCCGCTTGAACGGCTTGATGAATGCTCTTTTCAATAATTGTTTCCGCTTGATCCGGGAATTGGTTGTGCCCTTCAATTACAAACGTCGTGACATCAGTAATCCCGAAAATATTCAAATGGTGATTCACAAAACTCACAGCCATTTTGTTGTCATGCCGCTTTCATCCTGCGTTCTGCTCTGCCGAAGTGAAAATAATAGATCAATAAAATCATCGCATGCAAGAAGGCAAAAACAAAATAAATATTACTGTACATGCCAACCCCTATCTGTTCCTTAGGCAGTGTCCAGGAAATCGTATTGGACAAGGCAATCATCATGAACGATTGCCCCACATTGCCGAAGATTAGAAAGATGGCGATATAAACAGGTGAGATTCCCGCAAAGGAAGACAATAGAACAAAACAGGTCAATAACAGCGAAGATGCCGCATAATAAAGATATGGATTGCCTTTTGTGTCCGCCAGCTTACCTGCTTTTCGACCCAGAATCGCAGTCGTGATGGCGGCCGGAGTCCCGGGATCGGTTATTCGCTAGCGTTTCTAAGCCCCCAGTTATTTTCGTCAGAAATGCAATCGCCAGCACAAGGGAAAAGCTTTTATTACGGAACATTTCAGGCCGGATGAACGGTTTCTCCGCGTAAGCAGAACAGCCATCGCCAATGAACCACACTGATCACCAAAGTGGCAACGATCGGGCCGATTGCACTACCGATCGCCAATCCGGTCATTGATATCCCTAGAGCCCGTCCCCGGCTCTCCGGAGGAATATAACGAACCGGGATAATGCTGGCAGTTGTTGGAACTACCGCAGCCCCTACCGCCTGCAAAATCCGGCTGAGCAGAACCATCCAGTAAACTTGGGCAACCAGGCCGATCAGGGAGCCGAATACAAAAAAGATCAGACCGAACGTCAGCAAACTTTTGAGCTTATAGATGTCGGCCAGCTTACCATAGGTAACGGTTCCGATGGCATATATCAGCAAAAAGGCTGACGTAACCCAACTCACTTGCGCGAAGGAAAGCTGAAATTCCATGCGGATCTCGGGCAATACGATATTAAACATCGTTTTGGCTAGGGCTTCACACACTTTATTCGAACAGCAAGCACTTCTTCCCGGGAAGATTGTATTCTCCTTGCATAGATTTATCTTATACCGGATAATTGATAAATAAAAATACATCTTACTCTATATCATTCATTCCCTTGAGTATATAAGGAGGTCGGAGATGGAGTTACTGCAGCTACAGTATTTTCGTACGGTTGCTAAAATGGAACATATGACGAAAGCGGCACAATATCTGCGGATCGCGCAACCCGCTCTCAGCAAGACGATCGCCCGCCTGGAGAAGGATGTGGGGGTGCCTCTTTTTGACCGCGATGGCAGACAAATTCGGCTCAATGCTTTCGGAAAAGCATTTTTGAATAAAGTGGAGACGTCGCTCACTCTTTTGGAAGAGGGATTAAAGGAAGTATCCGATCTCGCAGGCTTGGAGCACGGGAGCATTCATTTGGCGACATCGACTCTAGATCGTTTATCGGAACCTTTGAGCGCTTTCCTTTCTCTTCACCCGAATGTCAACTTTCGAATAACACAAGCTTCGATGGAAGAGATGGCTCATCTCATTGTAATCGGTGAAGTGGATATTTGCTTTACCCCATTACGTATGGAAAGGACGGATTTCAGTGCTTTGTCCGTACTAAACGAAGATGTTTATCTGGCAGTTCCTCCAGCGCATCGCTTAGCGGGTCTTCCTAGCGTCCGCTTAAACGAGGTGGCTGATGAGCCGTTTATCGGTTATAAAGAAGGGTATCATTTTCAAAAAATGAATGATGGTTTCTTCCATACTGCAGGAATATCGCCAAATTACGTCTGTAGGGTAGACGAACCGGCCGCCATTGCCAATCTTGTCTCAGCAGGTCTTGGCGTAGCGCTGGTCGGTAATTGCGGAGGACCGAATTCCCCGCTTCATCTGCTGTCCATCGAATATCCTGTTTGCCAACGCCATTTCCAAATTATATGGCATAACAAACGTTACCTCTCCTTGGCGGCTCGCAGTTTTAGGGATTTTGTGTTCCAGTATTTTGATCGAAATGGTGAACCGGACATTTAAAAATGCATAAAAAAAGGCTCTTTTCTAAAATATTGTTGCTCCATACAGCAAAGCAAAACCCCGCCATTCGTTGGTGGGGTTTTCTCAGTTTCTAAACAATGAAAAATTAATATGACGGAATGGTTGCTCGCTGCTGGTTGTGCACAGTCTATTTTATCAAAGTGGTGCTATCGACTGTTCTCTGTGTATGTAAACTTTGCAGAAATGGTTTAATCATATTCTCAGAACGGCACATTTCAGGTATTGAAATAATCGCATCAGTATCTATGTATCCATCCGTAATCAATACAATAGCCAATTCCTCATGAAATAGAAACAACTGGCAGTCGCCAACAGAAAACCACCATAGAATGTTCCCTTTTCGTATGCATATGATACAGGAAACTTCACCCTTTACTGAGCGGCACTCATTTTTAAAGCAGTCTGATTTGAATATGTGAAGTAACACCTTTTCAATATGGTCGAATAAAGTTTCAGGGCTTATTTCCACCATATCTGCCGATGGTTAGGTTTTGATGAAGCTCTTCAGAGGGAAGATTGAGATACGATTCTTCTGAACCTATCCAACATAACTCGCTCGGACTATTTAACGTCATTTTTAAGAACCTTTCTCAGTCTAGAGCAAACTTCTTCCACCTGGCTATTCGTTCCCTGCGCTTCTTTCCAGTTTTTTAAATTCATAGGGTTCCAGTAATCTAAGGGTGTATTGGGGTATCTAGGAATAAAATGGACATGAAAATGCGGGAAGGCATCACCTTGAACAAAACTATATACATGTTCGGCCCCTTCAGACTTCAACGCTTTTCCTAATTTATTCAGAATAAATCCTATCGTTCGTGCTTCATCATCAGTCATGTCACCATAACCAGATGCATGTCGTTTTAAATCAACGATCAAGTATCCCAAATAAACTAAAGAGTCATTTGATCCAATATGACCTACATATACAAACTCATCCTCATAAATGCACCCGCCGCTTACACTTATCTCGCCTTTATGTTTGCGACAAATAAAACAATCGGCTTTCGACATACCTTAATCACCCTTTCTTGGGCAGATATTCCACGAGGAATTATTCTCTCTCATCAAACCTTTTTCCTGCACTTCAACGCCATAAGAAATTATCCAAATCTGCCCGTGCAATCCTCAAGCCGCCTTGTATGAGTGCACAGGTGAAAACACAGCTTTTTTGCAAGCCGTTTTCTTTCCTGATCGTGTTGGGCAGCACCTTCGGTAGGGGCGGAGCCCCCTGCCTTATCAACATCAATAATACGTTTACACAAAATTCTTGTCAGACCCTAATCCTACTCTCCTTATATTTTAAGGCTTTTTGGATGAATCCATGCATCCCCGGTTCCGGAATAACCTTCACCCCGCACGATTTCACGATTAATATAGTCTAAGCACAAAGAACCCTCTTCCCATCGGAAGAGGGTTCTTGACGTAATATAGGGTACTTACACGTTTACCATTGCTATTCTATCAGCCCTTCATCCTTCAACCACTGCTCGGCGACCTCGCGGGCTTGCGCCCCTTGGAGATCCACCTTGCCATTCAAGACAGACATTTCTCGGTCATCGATTTTGCCAGCGAGCAGATTAAGCACCTCCGCTAGTTCAGGATGCTCCTTAAGCGTGTCCATGCGGAGTATGGGTACTGCGTAATAAGGTGGAAAATACTGCTTATCGTCTTTAATAACTTTGAGATCGAATGCTTCAATCCGGCCATCCGTGGAAAATGCGTCGTTCACGTCTGTCGTTCCTTCTTTTACTGCGCTATAGGTTAGGCCAGGATCCAGCCCTTTTACTTCTTTGAACTTCATTCCATAGGCCTGCTGTAAACCAATATATCCATCGGGACGCTCCAAAAACTCATGTGTGGCGCCAAGCACGAAATTATTGGATTTTCGCGCCAAATCAGTAAAGGTTTCGATTCCCTCCTGCTCGGCACGCTTTCTACTCATCGCCAGCGTATACGTATTGTTAAAGCCGATTGGCTGCAGCCAAGTGACATTGAAGTTTTTCTCATAGGCAGCCTTTACACGCTCGTACGTTTCCTCCGGTTTGCCTCCAAGCGGCTCCTCCTTCAGAACCGATGTCCAGCCCGTTCCCGTATACTCCGGATAAATATCGATGTTGCCTTTAACGAGAGCACTGTGAGTCACCTGAGATCCTCCGAGAAAAGGCTTGCGTACGACCGTCAGGTCTGTCTTAGCTTCAATTAAAGAAGCCATCATATGCGTCAAAATATCCTGCTCGGTAAAGTTCTTCCCGCCAACGACGATGGAGTCGGAACCGAACGGATTTCCTTTCGCCACTATGCCTGCCGCTATTGCAAGAATCAACGCCGTTCCTAGTCCAATACGCAATCCTTTAGCGAGCTTGGACGTTTTTTTAGCGCCCTTCCGCATCCCTTTCGGGGTTACTGCTCTCTCCATCCAACCTAATAAATAGTCGAAGAGCAGAGCCAATAACGCTGAAGGTATGGTTCCTGCCAAAATCAATTCCGTATTAACCGTCGATATGCCCCGGAAAATCAAATCGCCCAGCCCTCCTGCACCGACAAGCGATGCGAGCGTGGCAACGCCAATCAACATAACCGTCGCCGTGCGAATACCCGCCATTATGACGCTCAATGCAAGCGGCAGCTCCACCTTCAGCATGACCTGCATGCTCGTCATCCCCATGCCGATCCCAGCTTCTTTGATCGGCTTCTCTACGTTCATAATACCGGTGTACGTATTTCTCAGAATGGGCAGCAGAGCGTAGACAGTCAGGGCAACGATGGCTGGAAACATCCCGATCCCTAGAATTGGGATCATAAACCCGAGCAAGGCTAAGCTCGGGATCGTCTGAAATAAAGAAGCGACACCAATCACAGAACTCGCCAGCCTAGGGTAGCGGGTCAGCAGCAGACCCAAAGGAATTGAAATCACGATTGCGATCAGAAGAGCTATAAACGAAAGCTCGATATGTTCCATAGTTGCCCGATAAATATCTTCTTGCCGGCTTATAATCACATCCCAGAATTTCATGGCTACCTCCCTGTTAAATCTGCTTAAGCAGAGCGTCAATTAGACTGGAATTGGTGACTAAACCGGCCAATAAGCCGCTAGGATGCACAACAGGCAGACTATATAAGCCATGATTTCGCATAAGCTCCACGGCATCGGCAACGCCCGTTCCTACCAATATGGTAGGAACATCGGATTTCATGATGTCCTGCAGCGTCAAATCCTCATGATGGTATTGCTCCTCCAGCATTTCTTTCGTCACAATACCCTTCAAATGCCGGTTCTTTTCGATAACGAGCAAGCTGGTTACGCGGTGCTGCTTCATCAGCTTCGCCCCATGAGCAAGGCCGCGCGTCAACGAAACGGTAACGGGATTCGATACCATTACATCCTCCACTGTCAACTGCTCCGATTCGTTTAATCGGTTGCCTCCGATAAACGTTCGGACAAAATCGTTTTTAGGACGGCGAAGAATGCGGTCCGGGGTATCGGCCTGTACGATCTCTCCGCCTTGCATCAACACAATGCGATCGGCGATTTTCAGCGCTTCATCCATATCATGAGAGACGAAGACGATCGTTTTCTTCACTTCCTCCTGCAATTGAATCAAATCATCCTGCAGCTGTTCCCGGCTGATCGGATCCAGAGCACTGAAAGGCTCGTCCATCAGAATGATTGACGGTTCTGCAGCAAGTGCACGAATGACGCCGATACGCTGCTGCTGGCCTCCGCTCAATTCTGCCGGATAGCGATCTCGATACTCACTTGGATCTAGTCCAACCATTTCCATCAAATCATCGATCCGCTTTTCATATGTATCTTTTGCGATCCCCTTCAGTTTAGGCACGACCGCTACGTTTTCTTTGATCGTCATATGCGGAAATAAACCGATATGCTGAATAACGTATCCGATATTTCTTCGCAGCTCCACCGGGTTGATGCGGGAAATATCCTTTCCGCCGATCAGAATTTGGCCGGAAGAAGGCTCGACTAGACGATTGATCATCTTCATCGTGGTCGTTTTTCCGCACCCGCTCGGCCCGATCAGGGTAATCAGCTCACCTTCCTTAATCTCGAGATCGATTCCCTTTAGTGCAGTCATTCCATCATTATATCGTTTCGTCACGTTTTTGAACTGTATCAATCGGGCACCTCGTGGAGTCAGAGTAGAACAAAGTTAGTGTTATTCTATCCAACAGCACTTTACCTATTCTCCCCTCTGTATACAAAAAAAAGCACCATTGCCGCTGAGGCCGTGATGCTTAATCATTTGAAAATGTTACCCGTTAGGTTCAACATAAACTAACTATCGTAATTAAATATATTGATACTTAAAATAGGCATGATAAAGATCCAATCTGAATCAATTATTCGATTTTTGATTCCCCGTATTTACCTAATATATTTTATCTTTTTCGACTAAACTTCAAATTCCACATTTACTGCCCGTTGGCGTGGAAAAGGCAGCCGATCATTGTGATCGGCTGCCTCCGTAGCTTTATTGAACAATCGTTCCCCGACAGCGCGATGACCATTAGAGGTTTTGGCCGACTATTTAATGGTTCATTTTTTTGATACTATGCTTCCCCATCATTTCGCTACCCTTGTTTCACCAGGTTGTCTGCGGTGCGGAAAGCCAAGGCAAGAATCGTCAACACCGGGTTAACTCCGCCATTGGTCACGTGCACAGAGCCGTCGCTCACCCAGAGATTGTCGTATCCATGTACGCGACCTAAGGGATCAGTGACGGATGTCGAAGGGTCATTTCCCATGCGCAGTGTACCCGCCTGATGCTGCCCGGCACTAAGACCGCCACCTGGCTGAGTTCGCCATACCTCACGTGCTCCTGCAGCCCAGAGCCACTTCTCTGCTTGCTCACCCAGCATGGCTGAAGCTCGAAGAGACTCGGGATGGACACTTCCGGAGAGTTGAGCTACGGGCATGCCAAAGCGATCTTTGACCGCCTTCGATAGCCGCACTCTGGATTCGGCGCTCGGGATCTCTTGGATCGGTCCCTGGATTTGGCTGGTTCGCAAGTAACTCTCGCGCATCGTTTCCTTGCCTGCGCTCCCCCATCGCGCCGCGTCCGGCGCAAGCGCTCGATACCAGTGACTGAGCGGCAAACGAGTGAACTCGTTAGCAAGCAACCCTCCTCCGATAATTCCGCCTTCGTTACTATGGTCAAAGCGGAAGGTGGCAATACTCACCCCCGGACCAAGACCATCTTGAACCTGTTCATCAAAGAGACCGTAAGCACCAGAATAGACATGGCCTTGAAGGTTTCTTCCTACTTGTCCGTTCCGATTGCCTATTCCATTCGGTTCCGAATCACTTGTGGAGTTGAGAAAGAGGCGTGCGCTTTCGATGGCTCCAGCCGCAACTACAACATGCCCCGCCCGCACTTGCCGTCGCTGGATAGAGCCCTCCAATTGCACAAGACGAACCCCAGTGGCATGCTTTCCTCCCTCTGTATCGATGCGCTCCACCGTGGTATCGCAGATCAGATCGCAGTTACCGGTAGCGATGGCCCTCACTAACATCGTATTGTGTCCGCCATTCTTACTGTTGGTCGGGCATGCAAATCCGACGCACTGTCCGCACCGTCCACAAGCCGGCCGACCGTCCCGATCGATAGAGTTGATGAGGAGAGGCACCGGCCCCACTTCCCATCCCAACTTCTCTGCCGCCCGAGCCAGGCGTTCTGCTTCCAGTGTACGCGACAGCGGTGGCATTGGATAAGAGCGCTGTCGTTTCCCGCGTCCAGGATGGGCATTCCCATCACCGGAGACGCCGACTTCCCACTCGGCCCGCACGTAATATGGTTCGAGTTCCTCGTAGCGAATCGGCCAATCACTTAGCGAACTTCCGTCTGGTATCCCATAGCGACTCGCCATACGGAAGTCATCCGGATGAAATCGCCATGCCTGCGCTCCGTAGATCCTTGTTCCTCCTCCCAACGTCATTGCGTTATTATGATAGTCGCCTTCAAAAGGCGCGGTGATCCGCTCATCTCCGCCCGCCGATAGAATCGTCCGAGGGTTCCCTTCCAATTCTGGTCCCGTGTTATGGCCATACTTGCTAAAACGATGGTTACGCAAATGATCGCTGCCTACCTGACTGTATCGAAGCCAACTTCCGCGTTCAACAACGAGAACATGAAGTCCAGATTCAGCCAATACAGCCGCCGCTACAGATCCGCCAGCCCCAGCTCCTACGATAATAACATCATACTGGTCTCGAAGTTGATCGAAGGGCCTTTGCGGTAAATCGGTTTCTTGGACTGGCGCATGGCTTTCGGATACGGGGCCCGGACGAAATCCGATCATGTCCCATGACATGCCTTTACTATTCCCGCCCGCCTCAGGACTTCCATAGTAACCTTCGATGACCAGACACAATAAAGTATCAAAGAAGCGTTTAGACGAAACAGGCCACTCCCGAAAAGAATCATGCTCGACGTCGTGCAGCAACCTATCTTTCTCATGAGCCGACAGTTCGGAGAATGGTTGGCCGTAGAGAGCTAATGCTTCTGCATCCAATGCACGAAGTCCAGGTTCTATCACATCCGTCCAGGTAGCGATATCCTGGGTGGCGCTGCGTTTTAGGTATGTCAGGACTCCTCCATCGGTCGCCGACTGCCATGCATCTTCAGGAATCAACCGATCTGCAACCGCTTCCAAAATCAGAGGGACCTCGCTCGAAAAATACTTCTGATCACCAAAACTCATCTAACTTCAACCCCCCAATGACATCCAGCAGCATCATATCGACTCATCTTCATGAACGCCCCTCCTATTATTAGTCCAATCGGTACCGAACCAGCATTCTGCGTGCAGAGCCTATGTTCTTCATTCTCCACTAACCTTACTTTAGTAGGCTAGTGTACGCAGGCAGCCTTTCAGGGTCAAACTATTAAATCTATTTAAATATAGCTTCATATCCATATTATACTTTTCACCGAGTTGTTCAAGTATTTTCCATTCCTTGTTCAGTCAAAAACATAAACGGGTTGATGGAACATCTCTATTAAACATTTTTGAACCAAAACACTGGACGTATGAACCGTGGCAACATTTTCTGAAACAATACGTTTATAAAGTGGTAAAGTGAATATATGGAAATTAGTGGAGGATCATCCATGCAAAGAAAATTGATGTTTCGAACAATACTTACAGCTTCTGCTTTGCTCATTGCCATCCACATAGGACAGACAGCGGACAATATTGGAATGAGCCAAGTGTATGCCGAGAATCCTGTTATATCCTTCGGTATAGGAAACCCAGGGATTCAGACACCGATTGTCCAGCCTGCTTGGTCCGCAAAAGTCGATAATTGGGAAGACTATCTTACTTCTAACTTTACAGTGACGGGTGAGGGCAAGGTTTTCACGTTAAGAGATAAAAGATTAATCGCTTTGAACGCTCAAACAGGCAAAACCATTTGGACTTTTGAAGATGATGTACAGTCCATGTTCGTCTATCAGGAGGGAAATATTTACGGAGCTTTAAGTGACGGGAGCCTCTTTTCCCTTTCTGCTTCAAGCGGGAAGAAGCTGTGGCAGTCGAGCGTCAGGATTGAAAAACCAAACGCCATCGAAGTTTTCGGGGACACGTTGTATGCCCTGATAGACAATTATACCATTGCAGTCCATTTGAAGACAGGAAAGCAGCTTTGGGTAAACACCGATCCCCAAGCAACTTATTACACCGGTTCGGGAATCATGGACGCAGGAGATATCGTATTACGCACCATCACAATGCATGAAGAAACACAAACCACTAGTCAACTTAATGCCATCGATAAGAAAACGGGAAAGAAGCTTTGGGGCAAGACCAACCAAGACGTCCCGTTCAAGATCGAAGGCGGGCTGGCGTACTCTATTAAACATAATAATCAACAGATAGTTGAAAATCCTGATCGCAGCATTACGGTTTCCGTCATCAATGTGAAAACGGGTGAAGTAAAAGGCAGTCGTGTTTATCGATGGAATGTAAATGTGGTTTCGGGCGATGAATATATTGCCAATGTACCAACCTACTTGGATGGAAATGATTTTTATATCCATCAGAATGGTATTATAGCGAGGTATGATTTTAAAAATTATAAACCGGATGGCAAACCTATGCAGACTTACAGTGAGCCCACCTATGATAGGGATTCACACCCTCTTAATCAAGTTCATCGCGGTCGCATTTTGTTCGGAAACTGGCAGAATGGTTCGCTCTCCAGTATAAAAAAGGTAAACGGACAACAAATGAGCTGGACTGGGGATAACCCGTCCGCAAAGACTGTAATCTATGGAAAAGGTGTCTATCTTGCCCAAACCGATGGCATCCTTCACGCGATCGATTTTGATTCAGGCAAACCGCTGTTCCGGGTGAAAACGGGCGCGCGTCAATATGATAATCTGCTTAAAGAAGATGGATTCCTCATCATACAGACGCCCGGCAAGCTGATAGGCGTGAAATTACCTGCGGTTTTACAGTAATTGAACAATCACTAGAAATCCCACGACATCAGACTGTCTCCCCGATAACATTTACCGGGGAGCTACTTCAAACGTATCACAGTTTGGATTACCTTGGGCTTAGTAAATGATATCATCCTGCATTAAACAGCATGTTAGCAAAATAAAGAAAGGGAGCATACTCTACTTCACAGGCAAACTCTCGCTCCCAATTGATAATTCGTTCAAGCAATAGAGGTGTTCGATCGCACCATGTGGAAGTACAGCATGTACACCTCGAACTCCATTAACTATCTGTGTAATCCTTAAATCAACGACTAGACTAGCTAAAGCTAGAGCTTCTTTACGTTCAAATCCAAAAATTTCTTTCATAAGGTCTAACATGCCTACAAGAGCGATAATGGTTGCTTCGTTTAAATCTTCATGAAAGCCCATAGTTAGCCACGCCGTAAGAGTTTTTGCTCGTGGCATAGTTAAAGAAATATCTTTTCGAACAGAGAAAGTAAGGTCCAACAATTCCATCGGGCACTCCAAGGCAGGACTTCCGACTTCTCCATCACCTTGTATGGCATGTCCATCACCAACTGAAAATAACCCCCCTGATACAGGGACTGGAAGATATAAGGTGCTTCCTGCGGTCAATTCTTTGCAATCGATATTTCCGCCACATGAGCGAGGTGGGAATGTTGAATGAATTCCAGGTTCATCAGGAGGCATCCCCATTACTCCCATAAAGGGACGTAATGATACCTTGTGTCCCTTATCGCTTATTCCGATCATGGATGTTGCGTCTAACTTCCAGTTAAGATGAAATTCCTCACCATCTGCAATACCTAAGCTTTTATTTATAGGACTCGGGAATCCACCTGCACTATTCCATCCCCATGAACCAGGATGAATTTCATTAATTTTTATTTCAAGCACAGTACCAGGCTCAGCTCCTCGAATTGCGATTGGTCCACAAAGAGCGTGACCACCATCGCGAGGGCGTTCCCTTGGTTCGAACCTTTTACGTACCCCCGGAGCTAAAAATGGTTCCAGTCCCCATCCTGCGTCAAGAGTACTGTATCGAACGACATCCCCAGAATCAATAGTTAATATAGGTTCAAAATCGCGTGAAAAAGAGCCGTGCAATGTGGATCTTTCAGGGTTAATTGAATAATGGACCATTTTAATCCCTCCAACAATGTAATCCCTTTCACGCTTATATTACTTGAATTATTTGGTTAAAATTCAAATTAGTTGTGTAATAATTGTGACAAATCGAAGCGCGGCTTTTCAATTACATACGCTACCATTGCTTTGTATGAAGATATTAATGTATTATTTGACCTTAGAATAAAAAAAAATAAAAACGTGGAGGGTATGTTTAAATGCCAGAGAAAATTAAACTTCAAGAAGGTCAAAGATTAATTACGAACAAAGATTTTGAAGTAGCGATTGCTGAGAAAGCTATAATCAAAGCCATGCAAAACGGTATGCAAATTAGACCAGCTTCTACCATTACAGGATATAACGATGATTCCGTTCGTATGTCTGACGGAAGTATTATCCACAGATCAGCAAATTCGTTTTTCGTCTAAAGAGCGTTTCTACATGACCGATATAAAAATCGGTCTTTTTTTTATTTCGCAATGTTTCTTGATTGAATCAATAGGAGCCGTCTGCGGGGCGCCGCCTATTAGTTGTACAGGGTACTGCATTGGGGCAAGCTAACGTGATGAGCTCCAGTCCAGCAGCTCGTTCATGATTCGTTCCCTACCGTTCGGGGCCCAGCTCATGCCGATCCAATTGGGGATAAACAAGGTTTTTGTATGCGGGACAGCACTAATCGCTTTCCAAGCATTCGTTTGCTGGAATCTGGCCAGCTTTTCTTCTTTCTGCATAACGTTATGATTGTGAATAAGTAAGTTATCGGTTTCAATGACCGGCAAGCTTGTCAGCGTGAACTCATGGTTGCGCTCGGTTAACGGTACGCAGCTTCCAGGTTTTAATCCAAGCTCAGAATATAATAGTTCATTAAGAGGATGGTTCACCATGCCTTGAACCCGTACCTTTCTCTTGAATAACCTCAATAGCGCCACGCTTTCATTGCCAATCGCGCCCGATAGCCATTGTCGGACGAATTTCGCTTGATTTTCCAAATGAGCAAAGTTTTGACGTGCTTCGCTTTCCCTCCCGACGAGCTCAGCAATTCTGATGTGGTTCTTCCGCCAATCAAGTGTGAATTCCATTGATACCGTAGGCGCGATCGCTGATAGCTGCTCCTGCAGAAATTGATGCCTATGGTCCACGATAATAATATCCGGTGAAGCTTGGCGCAGCTCCTGAAGCTGCTTTTTGATGAAGCTTTTGATAAACTCCTCCGTCTGCTCGACATATTTGAAGCCATTCATCGCATAGACGCAGCTTGCACCAAGGGAATACAGATTTTCATGATACTGATAGTTAGAAACAACGGCGACAGACAGTTCCTTCCTCTTTATGAACAGAGTCGGAGTTATTCCGACAGACCGCTTAAATAATCTGCTGAAATAAAATTCATTGCCGAACCCGACCAAAGCGGAGACGTTCTTAACCGTATTGTCTGGCTGCGAAAGCTGTTCCTTAGCACGCTCGATTCGGATTTGATTCAAAAATTCGATTGGAGATACGCATTGGCTGCGCTTAAAGCTTCTTGAGTACGAGGTAGGCGTCAAGCCCGCGATTGCAGACAACGTTTCCAGGTTCAGCTTCTTATCATAGTGCTTGTACATGTATGCAATGCTCTCATCCATCCCGCTGCTTGCCTCTTCCTCGATCTTCTGACTTGTCCCCGCTTCGAGAAGCGCATGCAATAGACCGAGAGCCTGCAGCTGAAGCGCAGCAGGTTGAGTCCGTGAAGATCGGCTATCCGCGTACAAGCGGGCGACATGTCCCATACACTCTGCCGATTGCTCATCCCGAAGCTTGCCTGAAGGGATAAAGGAAACCACGGCATCCGACGGGACTGCCGCCCATTTCCCTTTCGTTCGGCTAACCGTCATTTGGCGGAATAGCAGGAGCGTATATTGGGCTGATTCCGAATGCAGCTCCGTATCCAGTTTAGTTCCTGGCGTAAAGAAAAACAGCTCGCCCGGATGAAACCGGAGCGAGCATTCGTTTATATGCAGCAAGCCGCTGCCAGCCGTAACTGCGCATAGTGCAAAAGTATTCTTGTCGATCACTTGCACGGCATGCCGCTTCCGCATCTTGCGCATGCGGATAGAAGATAACAGTAATATCGGAAGCTGTCCTCCGACATTCAGCCTCTGCGTCTGCATACATTCACCTTCTTCTTATAATCCTAATTGATAATGATTATCACCATTATAAATCGGAATGGATTATTTGGAAAGGATCTTCGTATCGAATACGGTTAAAAGTTTTTCGGCAGGTGTGCGTACTATTCCGGGCGGAACCGCCTTGGCGTAGCCGACATGAAGGACACCTACAATTTTTTCGCCGGGCATTACGCCGAACGTTGCTCGAAACTTCGGATTATTATTGTAATTGTTCGTTTTCCAAACAACGCCCAGTCCCTGCTCCCAAGCGGCCAGTTGGAAATTTTGAATCAGGCAGCATACGGCAGCGTAATCTTCCTCCCGCTCCTTAAATCTTGAATCCTCCAGCTGGACAATAACCAAATGAGCCGGCACATTGGCTAAATATTCGTACTTTAGCTTCCCATATTTTTCGCGGTCATCAGCTGAATAGGTTTGAACCATCGCTTCCGCGAATGCCGTTCGTCCATCGCCCATAAACAGCATGAAGCGCCATGGCTGTCTGTTTCCGTGATTGGGCGCCCATACCGCTACGTTCAGCAGTTCTATGATTTTCTCCCTTTCAACTGGCTCATCCTTAAATAACCGGATCGTCCGTCTTTCTTTTATTAAATCCGCTAACGTTCCTATATTCTTGCTCTCCACGTTATTCAATCGTTTCTACCTCCTGCAGCTTTAGCTTTCGTTACGTCTTGCATATAGCAAATAAATAAAGAAGGGAGCCCCGATAGCCGCCGTAAATACGCCAGCTGGTACGTCAAGCGGGAGAAACGCGGTCCGTCCTATAAGATCGGCAAGCATAACGATGATCGCTCCGAGCATAGCGGAAACTGGCATCACCCACTTGAAATTAGCGCCAATCAGCTTGCGTGCCATATGGGGAGCAAGCAGCCCGACAAAGCCGATGCCGCCTCCCACCGAAACCGCTGAACCGGCTAACGCAACGCTGATCATTAGCAAAATGAACCGGTTAAGCTGTACGCGGCTGCCGCTGCTCGTTGCGATATCATCGCCGAGCTGTGCGATATTGACATGCCGCGTCATGAGCATCGTAAGCGGCATAAGAATAATCGTCCACGGCAGCAACAGAAGAACATTTTCCCAATTGGCAGCGTAGACCGAGCCGGTCAGCCATGTATAGGCCTGACCGGCATCATTTTTCGGATTAAATACAATCATCATCGTTGTCGCTCCGGACATTAGCGCCGACATCCCGACCCCTATCAAGATCAGTCTCATCGAAGTGACGCCTCGTTTCCAAGCGAATAAATACAAGACTAGCGATACGGCGCCAGCTCCCGCAAGTGCCGATACAGGCAGCCACCTAATGCTGACCGTTCCAGCCGCGAAGGTCAGAAAGGCAACCGCTGCCGCAGAGGCTCCTCCCGTTACGCCCAACATTTCAGGAGAAGCCATCGGATTTCGAACGATGCCTTGCAGTATCGAGCCCGCCACAGCTAATGAAGCGCCTACCAGCAGTGCTGTCGTAATGCGCGGCAGACGCAGCATTTCAATAATCATCGAATTCGTGTCAGAGCCCTTGCCCGCGAAGCTCTGAAAGACTTGAAAGGGGGAGATGTACGTGTCGCCCAAGCATACGCTAATGACGGCAGTTGCAACGCATGCCGCGGCGAGAGAATAAGCTATCCATGATTTCTTCTTCACTTCAATAATCCCCTTCGAGCGATATACATAAAGAATGGGGCTCCTATGACAGCCGTCATAACGCCGACTGGCATTTCTTCCGGAATCATAATGAAGCGGGCGCATATGTCGGCAGCAAGCAGCAGAATTGCTCCACAAACCGCGCAATAAGGAATGAGCCAGCGGTGGTCGATGCCTGCGATATAGCGCGACAAATGAGGAACGACGATACCGATGAACCCGATCGGGCCCGCAATCGCTACCGAACCTCCCGCTAGTACGACCACGATTGCTCCTACCGCTAATTTAAGCAATATCGTTCGCTGCCCAAGTCCTTTTGCCGTGTCCTCCCCGAGAGTCAATACATTTAATCCCTTTGCCAGCAGCCAGGCTGCCGCCCAGGCACCCGCCATATAGGGAAATATGGTCTCCAGCATTTCGGGGGATCTTCCGGCAATCGTTCCCGTCAGCCAATACAAGACCGTGCTCAGGCCCTGCTTATCCAGCGCGAGAATGCCTTGCGTAAAGGAAGCGAATAGGGCAGTCATGGCCGCGCCGGCCAATATCATTTTCAAGGGCGTTAAGCCGCCTCTGCCCGCCGATCCTAGAACGTATACGATAACGGCGGCAATCGCCGCCCCCAAGAACGATATCCACATAAGTGCATGCATATTGGAGACCGAGAGCAGTATGGCAGCGCAAACGACAAAAAAGCTGGCTCCCGCATTCACCCCGAAGACACTCGGCGAAGCGAGCGGGTTACGGGTCAGCGTCTGCATAAGAGCTCCCGCGACAGCCAAGCTCGCGCCAATGGCGGCGGCGATCAGCGCTCTCGGTAATCGCGTCGTGCGAATAATGATTTGATCCTTCGATTGCTCATCATAATGAACAAGCGATTCCCATACCGTCGGCCAGGAATAATTTTTGGCTCCGAAGAGAAGGCTCGCCATAAGGCAAATAAGGAGCATTACTGTGCCGATCGCAAGCCCAGCAGCTCTCCATCCGTTCAATCGGGTAAAGCGCATGTCAACATTCTCCTTAGCAAGCGTAAAGGAATGAGCATGCTGCTCATTCCCGGCATTTTATAATTTATAACGTCTATTTGAGCTCAAAATACTCATATAAATCATCCAGCATGGAGTTGGCCGCCAGCACTCCCGCGCTCAGGTTCCACGTTACTACGTCCACCTTCATATATTTGCCGTTCTTCACGCCCTTCAGGCTAGCCCACAGCGGATGCGAGGTCCACTCCGTCTGGGCTGCAGCTCTGCTAGGCTCATCTTCCTTGATTTGGGTAATATCGAAAATATAATCGCCGTCCAATTGCTCCATTTGTTCCTTCGAGGTTATATTCACGACGGCCTTCCCTTCAACTATCTGAGCCTGCGGTCTTCCGATGCCAAGCTCTTTGAAGATCGTGCCCGCAAAACCGGTCGCATAGAAGCGTGCGCTGCCGTCCTTCTCAAATCGAATGACGGATGCCTCCGTAGAAGCAAGCCGATCGCCTGCCTTTTGTTTGAAATCAGCAACTCTCTGATCCCAATCGGCAAGCAGCTTATCTGCTTCCTCCTCCATGTACAACGCTTGCGCCGAAAGCTTCATATTTTCCTTCCAGTCAAATACCTCTTCCGTAATGATGGTAGGCGCAATAGCTTCAAGCTGAGGATAAATTTTCTCGTCGCGCGTTTTCGTACCGATAATCAGATCCGGCTTGAGCGCGATAATCGCCTCTATATTGGGCTGGTTCTCATCTCCCAGGTTTTCGACTCCCGTCATTTTATCGCGCAAAAACTCGTACCAAGGCTTCTGATCCCATGATTCCACCGCGCCTACCGGCTTCACGCCAAGTGCTACGGTTATATCAACCATTCCGTTAAACAAAACGACGACGCGCTCCGGCTTTTTCTCTAATGTAACGGTGCCCATCGCGTGTTCAATCGTTCTGGATGTGCCTGCCGCATCGTTATTCGCCGCCGCTGGCGTCTCGGTTTCGGCAGCACCCGCTGCTCCACCATTGTTAGCAGCCCCGTTTGATTCGTTTGATCCGTTTGTACCGCAACCCGCAATCGCAATGGAAAGCATGAGCACCAGCAGCAATTTAAACCTTTTCATGATCTTCCTCCTGTAAAATGATTCAAAATGAGAATACCTTTAGTGATAATGATAATTGATATCAATAATACTATCCACATTTTGAATCTTTGTACATGACTTATTTTGTCCGTTTAAGGTACTTATTTTGTCATGCTTATATCCATTCAGTCTAAGACCTTAATTTCTCAGTCTACATTTTCCACTCAGTTTCTCCTCTTACCTGCTTCGTTTTGCTTGAAGGGTTTCGCTTCTAGCATGGGTTACTTGTTTTGCGCATGAGCAACATAATTAGCTTATACAAACTCTATTGGTGTCCAGTAAGATTTCTAACACGGGGCAAGATTGTTTCTCTAGACCCACATGAAACTCGTTTTGTATAATGACACGGTACCTTTTAAGAATGCTGGAGGCCTAACTACTCAAATGGAATCAACAAACAGACAATCTGCTTTTGCAATTTGGACTAGCTTAATTAGCAATATACTTTTAACTGCCATGAAACTTATTATTGGTCTGCTTTTTGGCAGCCAGGTGCTCATTGCAGATGGCGTTCATAACGCAGGAGACGTTTTTGCAACTGCAGCCGCATTAATTTCAATGATGATTTCAAAACGACCACCAGACAAAGACCACCCCTATGGGCATGGTAAAGCGGAGGTCATCGGTGCTGGTATAGTAGCCGTTGTACTGGTCCTTGCAGCTGTCTACATGGGGTACCACTCGGTCATGGCACTGAGGGAGCCTCCACATAAAGCAACACTACTAGTACTCATCGCAGCTGGAATCTCACTGATATGGAAACAGTGGCTTTATGTCTACACCATGCGTGTCGGCAAAAATGCCAATAGCAGCGGTTTAATTGCAACCGCTTATGATCATTTAGCTGATGTATACGCGTCCCTCGCTGCAGTCGTCGGTATCGCTCTTTCCATGCTTGGAGAACGCTATAATATTCATTTTCTGAAATACGGAGATCCCTTCGCGGGCATCATCGTGGCCTATTTTGTGCTAAAGTTAGCGATTCACATGGGACGGACCTCAGTTGATGTATTAATGGAGAAAAACATTGATGACGATCGAATTGAGAAAATTTTACAGCTGGTTCAGTCCATCCCGGAAGTAAAGAGAATTGACAGAATTCGGGCTAGGGAGCATGGCCACTACATGATTGTTGATGTAAGAGTGGGGATTCCGGCTGAGTTAAGCGTTCAAGAGGGCCATGACATTAGTAAGAAAATAAAGCAGGTCATTAGAGAACAAAATCCTATTGTCGAAGAGGTTCTGGTTCATTTAAATCCATGGTACAACGAAAATAATAAAAAATGAGTGAAGATCTATTTGTCAGTGAAACAGCGGCAGTCCTGGACGATAAAATAAGTCCTAGACTGCCGCTGTTTTATTGAACTATAGTTACTTTCTCACTTTTCGCCTAACAAATAATATCATCATTACTATTACTGCAATCCCAATCCCCGTAAACCAGACAAAAGGATGTATACGGTAGAGTTCGCCTTCAAGATTAACTTGATCAGTTGGCACTTTACCTTCACCTAGTATAGCTAGATCCTCTTGCGCTTGAGTTAATATATTTGTCCGATCGCAAATTATGGTAATTAGAAGCTCTTTGTCTCCATACATGGTAGATGGGTGGGCATATATTAAATATTCCTTATCTTTTTCAAAATAAAATCCACAATCACCTCCACCGCTTCCTGTGTGAATAATGATTTGAGATTCAGATCCGCCTTTCCATATTTGGCTAACTTCGAATAGTGCAGCTTTCGTCATACTTCCGTCCAAGTTTCTTTGCTCCTTGACTTCAAGGACACGACCGGCAAAAACGGCTTCAGAACGACTGTATTCTGCTTCGACAGTTTGGTGTTGAGCACATGAACATGCATAGACAGCCGAGGGAATAAAGATCGTCATGATACTTACAACTAAACATGACAGTAAAAGCGAATATATCGTTTTTCTCATTAGCTCCCCCCCCTTCTAACACCGACGGCATAAACAGCTCAATAATGATTAAACGATCCGAAGCAACCAAATGTTACAAGTGAATTGCCGTAAGTCAAAGATGTAGAGACTCGTTTTTATCCAACCTTTCTCCCATTGAATATCGAATAGCGATCAACGTTTAACGCTCTTACTCAACCCAAATTCAAATGCCGCAGCTTATCAGGGTTGCGCATGAGATAAATCCGCTGAATGCGCTCATCTTTAAACTCCAGGCTGACGACGGTGGGATAAGAATCAGTGGGACTGCTTAGAACAAAGCCTAGCTGGCCGTTGACTTTGACGAGGCGCACGACTCCTTCGCTGTCGCCCTTGGACGCAAGCCCTTGAATAAATGCGAGGACACGCTTGCTCGATGTAATAGGATTAATCGCCGCCATGACTTTACCGCCTCCGTCGCTGTACAGCACAATGTCCTCGGAGAGCATCGCGAAGAGCCCTTCCATATCGCCCGTAGACGTCGCATGGAGGAAGCTCAGCACGAGTTGCTCGGACTGCGCGCTGGGGATCAGTTCGGCGGGCGGCTCATCTTGGATTTTTCGTTTAAGACGGCTGTAAATCTTTCGGCATCCAAGCTCCGTCTTGTTAACGAACTCTGCAATATTGCGATAGTCGTATTCGAAGGCTTCCCGAAGAATGAATATCGCGCGCTCAATGGGGGTAAGCCGTTCGAGTAAGACGAGGAGAGCGTACGAAATCGTATCCTCCAGCACGATTATTTGAAGCGGATCCTGTCCCGCGGCGAAGTCCGAACCTGCCACGACCGCATACTCTTGCACGAGAGGCTCCGGCAGCCACGGCCCGACGTACACCTCTCTTTTTTTACGCGCGGATTTCATGTAATCGAGACAACGGTTCGTAACGATCTTGCATAAGTACGCTTTCAGGTTGCGGACGGGACCGCCCTCCTTGTTGATTTCCTGTTGTTGCACCGTTACGAATGCGTCTTGCACCAAATCCTCGGCATGCGTAACAGACCCTAACATGCGATAAGCGATGGAAAGAAGAAGCGGTCTGTACATCCGGTACACGGAATCAAGCTCCACGATGAATCCCTTCTTTTTCTTGTTCTTTACCGGCAATTATACTCCGGGCTGCCTCTTTCGCGCTAGCCAATGATGCGTTCAGCAGCATACCCGAAGATCCGACCCAATCGCCGGCGACATACAGTCCGGGCCGCCCTTCAACCGCAGGTCCGGGTCTGCCCGACAGTCCGCCGTTCCCGGCGGTTACTATAGCATGTGAGACTATCATTCGCGGCAGGAAGCGATGCCGAATAATATGCTTGCGCCAACCAGGCTGAATCAAGTCGAGAAAGCCTTCCAGCTCGCGTTCATCTTGCAGGGGTTCCGAATAGGTCGAAGCCGACAAATATTTCATGACATGCACGACCGCATATTCCTGATTATCGGACAATGAGGCGAAAGCGGAATGGTTGGAGTAATACCAAGGATAATCGGCGCCTAATACAAATTTCGTTTTTGGCTCTGGCATCCCGGTAACGACAAGATCCAGGCATGCTGCGCGAACAGGAATCATCTGCTCATAGACTGCGGCTTCTGTAGGGGAAAGAGCTGGATTGAGGAGAGCTAGCGTATCCGCCGGTCCGGCAGTGGATAGCACATGACTGGTTGTCAGCATTGTTCCATCCTTTAGTTTGACTGTCATTTGAGGAAAGCTGCCGGCAATTTCTCGTACGGGCGTGCTCACGCGGATCGACACGCCCGCCTGCAGCGCTTGTTCCGTCAACTGGCTCACGAGGGCTTGCCAGCCTCCGTCCACATACAGCACTTGACCATGTTTGAGCTGCTCAATTACGGCACCTGCGCTTAGCAGGTCGGGGGCATCGCAGTAGGTGGATACGCGAACGAGCGCAAGCACGACATTGCGTACGCGCGGGCTGGAGATTTGAGATTCCAAATAAGCTTGCAGACTAACCTTATGCAGAGCGGAAGTGTCTGTCTTGCGGAGGCGGCTGTAGAAGCGAAGCAATTGGGTTTTCTCGTGCCACTTCAGGAATGAACCGAGCAATAGCTGTCCGAGGGGAAGCGCTTCGTTGCTGCCGTTTGTTCCTTTGAACACAAACGTGCATGTTGGCTTCGGCATCAATCCAGTTGGTGTAACGCCAACCTCCTGCAAAATAGGAAGCGCGCTCTTATAGAGAGCATGAGCTCCCAAGTTTACGCGCGAAGCCGCGATTTCGGTTGAAGCGGCGCGGCCTCCGAGCTGCGTTCCTTTGTCAAGCAACAATACGGTCTGGCCTGCCCGTGCCAAATAAATCGAAGCGGTTAATCCGGCGATGCCGGCTCCAATAATGACAACGTCCCATGTCTGCTCATAATGATTCTCAATCATGTATATCAATCCTTTCCGGTCTGATGCATACATGACGATTAACGGATCCCATTTGTGACAATGCCTAAAATAGCAATGTAATTGCGTTATACTGGGACGGATGTACTCCCAACATGTTCTATTGTGATTACGAGATCGCTTAAAACAGGAAGTACGAAGCCTCGTAACTCTTCAAACAACGGAACCCAACTAGGATCAACTCGACAACGATCACACTGGTACCCATACTACTCCTCCTAACTGTAACAACATGGTTCTATATCCATTCGTAGGTTTCTATATTAATACACCGCTGACCTTGATTCTCCAAATCATAGGGTCCAGCTGAACTTCAGAACGGCTCCGTCCTTACAAGCAGGACGGAGCCGTTTTTATTTACTGCTATAGATTAAATTGCATTCAAGGCGCGCAATAGCGTGTAGCGATTCGGTCTTACCTGATGGGCTTCCTGCAAGCTTCGCATAAGCAGCTCGGCATCTACACCCAGCTCCTCTGTCGTCGACGGCCCGCCGACCTGCTTCAGCCATGCTCTAATCATCGTTTCATCCGGAAGAGCCGCAATCGCTTCTCGCACTTTCTCTGGGTTAGCTGTAAAGGCAAGTCCTGCTTCCTCTGCCGCAAGACGGTGGTAGAGCTTGGAAATTTCGGCGCATGCTACGCCGACTTTTGCGCCGTGAAGCAGCTGTCTTTTGCCAAGGCGAATATATTCCATCTCCCAATAATGCGAAAGATGATGCTCGGCACCCGATGCCGAATGCGATTGGCCGAACAAAAGCATCGCGAGTCCGGATTCAATAAGAGCTTCTATTAATATGCGAATGCCAGCTTGGTCGCGGCTGGCAATTTGCTCGACATGTTCTACGCATTTATGAAGCGCGATTCGCGTAATTTCGGCTACCTCCTCGGAATACGGTTCACCGCCCTCCGATGCGCCAAAGCTCCAATCGAACAGTGAGGTGTATTTTCCCAGCATATCACTAAATCCTGCTGCGACCATTGCAGCCGGAGCCTTAGATAGAATGTCCAGGTCAGCGAATATCGCATCGGGTCCAATCGCGGCAATGGTCTTCTTCTCACCGCGGATGATGATCGGGGCACCTTTGGAATTAAAGCCGTCGACAGACGGTGCTGTCGGTACCGATACGAAAGGAATGCCCGCCGTATAGACGGCATATCTGGAAATATCGTGGATCGTTCCCGAGCCGGCGGCAACGACAACCTGCGCATTTTTCTGCTGGATATCCAGCAGCAGCTGTACGATTGAGGCTTCGTCCGCAATAACGTCGCCTTGGCGATCAGGCTTAATGAGCGTGACCTGGACGGAAATGCCGAGCGCAGCTATCGCTTCCTCAAGCGTCTTACCAGCGATCCCATAAGTAATCGCATCTGCTGCGACAATAACCTGAGCGTACTGCCGTTCCTTCAAATAAGGAGCAACCTGCTCGATGGCGCCTGCTTCAACTAGCAAAGGATTTATTTCAATCGATCGCAGAGCTTCGTCGTCAAAGCCTGCGGCGATTTGTTTGACTCTTTCGATCAAGGATGACATCGCAACGCCTCTTTTCCTTAGGGGTATCGCTTTATTCTGCTCTTGCGATGCTCAGCTTGTCAACCTATGCGAGGGGCTTTGCCAAAGTCCTCTCCATTAATATTCTCTGCCTGCGAGCGCTGTTTTGGCGGATTCTTGCGTGAACACGCCTTCAGCCGTAATAATCTTCATGGGTAGCTCCTTGCCCTCCGACAAATCCTTCACGGCTTTCATCAGTTGAGGCCCAAGCAGCGCATTGCACTCTACTGCAAAGCTCAGCTTGCCAATGCTGAGCGCTTTAAGCGCTGATTTGGTCGCATCAACGGAAATGATTATAATATCCTTTCCTGGCCGCAGGCCAAAATCTTCTATGGCCTCAATGGCCCCCAGCGCCATATCGTCATTATGGGAATACACGACTTTGATTTTAGAGCCCTGCCGCTTTAATGCGTCTGCCATCAGCACCTTGCCCTGTTTCTTCGTGAAATCCCCCTGCAGCGACTCCAGCATTGTAAAGTTTTTATCAGTCTGGATAACCTCCCTAAACCCTTGCTTGCGCCCGACAGCTGGAGCAGAATGCTGCGTGCCTTGAAGCTCTACGATTGGATAGCTTTCTCCTTCTTCTGCCTGTTGAATAAGCCATCTTGCCGCGCGTCGTCCCTCTTCGTGAAAATCCGATCCGATATATGCGGTCCACAGCGTATCATCGCTGACGTTTACCTCACGGTCCGACAAAATTACCGGAATCCCCGCGTCCTTTGCCTCGCTCAGCACCTCATCCCAGCCGGACTCCGTCTTAGGAGAGAACGCAATAACATCAACCTTCTGCTTAATAAACTGACGAATAAGTTCAATTTGTTTATCCTGCGATTGTTCAGCATTCTCATAGAGCAGCTCGACGCCAGCCTCCTTCGCGGCATCAATAACCGACTTCGTATGCGCGATCCGCCATCCGCTCTCCATCCCTACCTGCGCAAACCCTAAAACTAGCGGAGTTTCCGTTTGATCCGGCGTAGGATTAGGCAAAGGCGAAATGCGCGGCTCGCTGCTTACCGCCCATTTTTCTGTTATTTTCTGGCTTCGCAAAATAACCTTCTTCGGAATGCCCTTTTCCTTATTCAAAATATCAATCGCATACTGTATCGCTTCCTTGCCGCCTGGCGGACTCGTAAAAGTGCCGGTCAGCTTGTTCTTAGATACGAGCTGCAGGCTGCCATTCTCGGAGTTGACCCCATCGATGCCGATAATATTGACATGATTCAAGCCAAGCTTCTGCAGCGCTCGGTAGGCGCCCAGCGCCATAGCCTCGTTTTGGGCAAATATTAGATCTACGTCTTGATTGTCCTTTAACCAGCCGACTAACAAATCCTCAGATAAGTCACGCTGCCAATCCCCATTCATCGTCTTAACAATGCTCAGCTTAGAATCCTCGATCGCTTCACGGAAACCCTTGCTTCGTTCCTCAACGGTAGGCGAGCCTGCTAAGCCTTGCATTTCAACTATTTTTCCGCCGGATGCCCCTAACGTCTCTCTTGCAAATTCGCCTGCTTTTCTGCCGATCATTTCATCATCCGTGCCGACGTAAAGCGTATAATCATAACCCGCGACACCCCGTCCGAGCACAATTACAGGAATATCCTTGTAAACGGAGCTTACCGTTTGCGTTAGCGCGACCGGATCATCAAGCGAAATAATAAGCAGATCTATGCCGTAGCCCACCAGCTTCTTTACATCTTGCGCTTGCTGATCGCTGCTTTGCGCTGCATCGGTAAAGATGACCCGCATATCTCCGTGCTTCCCGACTTCCTGCTCAATCTCTTCATTCATCGCAACGCGCCAGGGCTCACTCAAATTGGGCTGCGAAACACCGATCAAATACTTGTAACCGATGTCGCTATCCTTGCCAGACCCCTCCGGATTCAGAATACAGGAGCGCAGGAGAAAAACCGCGGCAATAAACTGAGCAAATAGGATAACAATCCTTAAAGCATTCCTTCCGATCATGACCGTATTCCCTTCTTGTAAACCATTGGAGAGGTTCCGGTCACCTTCTTAAAGGCGCTGCTAAAATAATGCTGGCTGCTGTACCCAACCTTCTCCGCAATTTCGTAAACCTTATACAACGGATCGCTCATAAGCTGTATCGCTTTGCGAATTCGCACCTCCGTCAAATAATCAATAAATGATAGGCCAAGCTCACGCTTAAGCTGCTTGCTTAGATAAGTAGGGCTAACCTGCACGCCCTCTGCAACATCCCCGAGCGTTAGCGTTGGCATGCCATAGTTCCGGTCAATAAATTTTTTGGTCAAAATAACGATTGGCGACAGGCTTCCTTTATTGCTGAGCTCCCTCATCAAGGTTCGGTGCAAACTAGGTAGCTCCTCGACTGATTCTACTGCCTGCTGCTCAACGATAATGGTCTTCTCCAGCAGCGACTCCATCTTGTCTTGAATCTTCGTACCGAGCAGCAGCCATTCTGAATAGTTATCAATACGGCCCAGCACGATAATATGGCCTTTCTTATCATTGAGAACCACGTGACTCCTTGCCCCTTCGGCTGCGAGCAGGTCCTCCGTTATATTTTTTAACGCAAACTCTAGCAAATCCCGGTCCCATACACGCATAGATTTGCCGGATTCCACGTTCTGAATGACCTTAAACGCAATCATTCCGACAGCCCCTGTCCAGCCTAGCTTTAAAAATGTTGTTTGATTATGAATTTCCTCCGGAGCTACGATGCCATCCAGCCATTTTAGTAAAAACGTATCTCGAATGGCGATGGAATTTGTTTTGAGCTGCTGGTCCATCCATACCATTTTCCGCTCCTTATCCCGTTCTTGCTCGAGCTCGCCGATCGCTTTCCGAACGACGCTTTCCAGCTTGGCCTTCACGACAGGCTTAAGCATATACTCAAAGACATGAAGCTTTACCGCCTGCTGCGCATACCGGAATTCATCATGTCCCGAGATGACAATGACGATGCAACGTTCCAACGTTTGCCGCAGTCTCTCGATGAACTCTAGTCCGTCGACGAATGGCATGCAAATATCGACGAACAGAATATCCGGCTTTCGTTCTGCTGCGAGCTCAAGCGCTTCTAAACCGTTCTCGGCTTCGCCAACAAGCTCGATACCAAGTTCATCCCAAGGCAGTACCTTTGCGAGCCCTCTTCGTATCTTTGGCTCATCATCTGCTATAAGCAGCTTCCACATGTTATTACCACCCGCCATTCAAAGTTATCCAAGCATTAATGGAAGTCTAACAATGATTTTTGATCCCAGTCCCCGTTCGCTCTCGATCGTAAGGCCGTAACCAGACCCATGCGATAGCTTAATTCTCTCGTTTACGTTATATAAGCCATAGCCGCGATCCTCGCTGCTCTGCCTGATGGCATGGAATGATTCATTCATCTGGGTCAACCTTTCGGACTCGAAGCCGATCCCGTCATCCGCGACAACGAGCACAAGCTTATTGTCTTCCTTGTAGCCTGAAATCTGAATTTTTCCTACACCAAGCTTCGCCTTGATGCCATGATAAATCGCATTCTCGACAAGCGGCTGCAAAATAATTTTAAGTACGTTTTGCGACTCCAGCTCCTTCGGAATATCGATATGATAAGACAGTTTATCCTCATATCTGGCCATTTGAATGATCAGATAGCTCTCGACATGCTGCATCTCATCGCTGAGCGGAATGACCTCCCGGCCCTTGCTGAGACTGATTCGAAACAAATGAGTGAGTGCAACGACAATATCAACGATATCGTCCGCATCACGGTCCTGTGCCATCCACTGTATCGTATCCAGCGTATTGTAGAGGAAATGAGGCTTAATTTGCGCTTGTAAAATTTTCAGCTCCGCCTCGCGTTTTTCCTTTTGCTCCAAATAAACCAGATGAATCAAATTGTCGATTTCCTGCACCATATTATTAAAGCTGTTGCCCAGCTGCCCGATTTCATCTTTGGTCTTGCTCGGAAAACGCAGATGCAGCTCGCCCTCTTCCACTTTTTTCATTAAACTGCGCAGCTTGCCAAGGGGGCGAACGATTGAATTCGTAAAGTATAAGGAAGCCAAAAAGGCAAGAAGCAAGGTAACAAGCGCAATAATAACCGTATAAAATTGAATATCGGCAACGACCTGCAGTGATTCCTTCAGCGGGAATACACCGACAATGCGCCAATCAAATTCAGGAAAAGTATTATAGACCATCTGGTATTCCAGATTATCGATATAGCGGAAAACTTTGCCCGAGCGTCCTTCCAACCATTTTCCTGATATGCGGTATACGACCTTGTTAACAGGCGAATAAACGACCCCGCCATTTTCATCCATAATAAAGATAAAGCCGCTCTTGCCAAGCGAAGCGGATTCGACGATATCCTGAATGATGTCTAACTTCATATCGATCAAAATAACCCCAAGCACTTTGCCGGTCACCGGATCCTTCACGGCTCTAACGAACGATAATACCTGATCGGCGCTTAAATTTTGCGCTGCTCTAATATTTCTGCCGATCGGGTGGCTGTACAGATGAATATGGTCCGGTTGAATTACCGCTTTCTTATACCACTGCTCCTCCGTCATGGGATCTCTAGTTATTTGCTCCAATCCGCTGCTGGCGAATTGGTTGTTACCGCTTACAATCATCGCTCCCGCGATTTCAACATGCTTCTCAATATATACCCCCTGAATCTTCCGCACCTTGGCTTCCAAGCTATTGAGATGAACGGAATCCGTATTGGACCACCTCATAAACTGAATGACCGACGTATCCTGCGACAGGTAATAAATAATGTTGTCCATTTCTTGTATGTATACTTCGATATGATTTTTAACCTGATTCATCATCTGCACCGTGTGTGCATTCGTTTCCTCTTCGATGGCATTCTTATACAGCGTGCTGCCCAAAAAGCTGAGCGCCAAAATTGAAAATAAAGTAATGATGACGAAATAAAACAAAAGCTTGAAACGGATACTTCTATTCGCAAATAAACCGCTTAGCATAGACATCTAATCCGTCCTTATAAAATAATGTTCTATATTATATATTAATCCAAAAAACGAAACTACAAAAGAGAAATTTCTCTTAAGTAGTTTCGTTTTTTACCTTACTTTTCCATTAACTTATAAATTAATATTTGCGATTAGGCAAAGCATCAATTGCTTTTTGGCCAAAATATACATCCTCATCGGATTTGATCCATTTTTCAAGTGTGGCGCCCGCTTTGTAATCAAGGATCGCTTGCTTCAATTGTGGTCCGAGCAATGGATTACATTCAACAGTAACATTCATTTTTCCTTCTGCAATTGCTTCGAAAGCGGCTTTGATTCCGTCTACGCCGATGATTTTAATATCAGTGCCTGGTTTCAAGCCTGCTTCTTCAATCGCTTGAATAGCGCCTAGTGCCATATCGTCATTGTGAGCGTATACGACTTGGATGTTTTTATCCTTTTTCAGATAAGCTTCCATAACCTCTTTGCCTTTGGCACGGGTAAATTCACCTGTTTGGGAATAAACGATTTTGTAACCGGCTTCGCCAGCGATTGCATCCTCAAAGCCTTTTTTACGGTCATTCGCTGCGCTTGCTCCAACAGTACCTTCAAGCTGAACGATGTTCACTTGTGCGCCTGTGCCGAATTCCTCGATCATCCATTTTGCAGCATTTTGACCTTCTAGGATAAAGTCAGAGCCGATGAAGGATACATACAGATCTTCGTTACCTTTCGTAATGCCGCGGTCCAGCAAGAATACCGGGATGTTGGCATCCTTCGCTTCCTTCAAAACCGTTTCCCAGCCTGATTCTACAACAGGCGCAAGCCCGATTGCGTCTACTTTCTGAGCGATGAAGGTACGAATGGCTTTAATTTGGTTTTCTTGTTTTTGCTGCGCATCAGAAAACTTTAGTTCAAAGCCAGGATCCTCGCCAAATGTTGCTTTAACCGAATCCGTTTCCGCATCGCGCCAGCCGCTTTCAGCTCCGATTTGGGCAAAGCCGACAACAAGCTTCTTATCAGCTGCAGGTGGTGCCTCCGTAGCCGCATTTTCTGTTTTCGGCTCGTTTGTCGCATTTCCGCTTGCCGGTTTGTTACCCCCATTGTTGCTGTTGTTGCCACAGCCAGCGATTAAACCTACCAGCATAATTGTAGCAAGCATGGTCATGAAAAACGGTTTCTTTCTGTTCATCCTTACTTCCTCCCTTTCGAACTTGTAATGGCTACACATTTAATATACAAATTTTACAATCGGTCTGTATTTACAAATTAACGACTTTATTTTCAAATTTCGGTTTATTTTTGGAAGATGGCAATGCACTTTTTTCTTTTCTCATCACAATAATTCGTTGAAATGCCATGAAAAGAAATAATAAAAATCCAATAGTAATCTTCGTCCACCAGGAGCTTAACGTTCCTTGAAACATAATAATTGTTTGAATGATGCCCGTGCACAGCACCCCTAGTGTCGGCCCAACCATATAACCGAAGCCGCCTGTTAATAAAATTCCGCCGATCACGCATGCCGCAATCGCATCCATTTCCATTCCCATCAGATGAAGCGAATAACCGGACAGCATATAGAGCGTGAACACAACGCCGCCGATCGCCGAGAACAAGCCGCTTAAGGTATAAACGAGAATCGTAGTTTTCGCAACGGGCAATCCCATTAATACCGATGATTTTTCACTGCCGCCAATGGCGTAGACCGCTCTTCCGAAGGAGGAATAACGGCCGATCAATATAGCGGCTATGACCACAGCTGCAGCAACGAGGACACTAATCGTAATAAAGTTATCGCCCCACAAATGAATCTTGTACTGGGACAGCTTAACGTAGGTCGGATTGCTGATGACGATACTCTCCGTGCTGATCAGAAAGCTGATCCCCCTGGCAAGAAACATGCCCGCAAGCGTTACGATCCAGGGGTGAAGCTGAAACCGCTGGATCAAATAGCCTTGGCCTGCGCCAAACAGCGTGCCGATTAACAACGCAACGATCGTTACGACCAACGCGTTCGCTCCCTGCTCGAACAACCCGGCGGAAACCATGCTGATGAGCGCCACAACCGATGCTACGGATAAATCGATGCCACCTTTTATAATGACAAAAGCCATTCCCGTTGCGACGATGATCAGATAGGCATTATCAATAAAAAGATTTAAGAACACCTGCATCGAGAAAAAACCAGTGTAAAGGGCAGCCCCTGATCCGTACAAAATGAATAAGAGCAGCAGCGTCGCCAAAACGATAATGTTGTTGTGACTGATTTTTAGAGATACCTGTTTCATTGTGCTGCCACCTTCTTTTTCGCCAATTTAAATGATTGTCTGAACATGTCGGATTGAATCAAACATACGATAATGACAACAACGGCCTTCACGAGTAAAATACTGGAAGGCTCAACGCCCAAGGAATAAATCGTAGTTGTCAAACTTTGGATAAACAAGGCGCCGACGATTGTTCCGCCTAGATAAAAGCGTCCGCCGCGCATCGACGTCCCGCCGATTACGACTGCCAAAATGGCATCAAGTTCTATCCATAATCCCGCATTGTTCGCATCAGCACTCGCTACGTTAGCGCTAATGATAATGCCCGCGATCCCGGCGCAAACTCCGGTAATGGTATACGCCGTCATAAAGATTACCTTCGGACGAATACCCGCATAGCTGCTTGCTGTTTTGTTGCCGCCTGCCGCCTCGAGAAATAATCCGAATGCGGTACGCGTTTTGAAGAGATACACAATTAAGAACACGCCCATTGCCAGAAATAGCGGGAACGGAAGACCAAGCAAATGCCCTTTCCCGATGAACTGGAAGGCTTTGTCGCTCGTCGTAAGTACCTGCCCTCCCGTAATAAGCTGAGCGATCCCGCGTCCTATCGTCAATAGGATCAAGGTAGCAACCATTGGCTGAATACCAAGAATAGCCACCAGCATGCCGTTCCATAAACCGCATATTAAACCAGCGCCGATACCAACCAGAACAACAAGCCAGAGCGGATACCCATCGAGCATAAATACCGCGATAGCCCCCGAAATGGCTAGCACCGAACCGACCGATATATCGATGCCCTCTTTCGCAATAACTAAGGTCATCCCAATCGCGATGATGATGAGCGGTGAACCGTTCTTCAAAATATCGATGAGATTACCGAATAAATGGCCGTCCTTCCATTCCATCCTGAAAAAATCAGGAATGACTATCAAGTTAAACAAAAATAAAACAACGATCGCAAGGATCGGCCAAATGATTTTCTGCTTGCCTAAATTAAGCGCCAATCCCGTCAGACCCGCCATACATTTCCGCTCCTTTCGCAATCATTTCCATGATGACATTCTCGCGCATATTCGCACCCGTAACCTCGCCGATCTTAATACGGTCCCGCAGTACGACGATTCGATTGCAGCATTGCACGATTTCCTCGAGTTCTGCGGAAATAATAAGAATGGAAATGCCGGTAGCCGCTAACTCGAGAATAAGCTTGCGTATTTCCATCTTCGAGCCAACATCAATGCCGCGCGTCGGCTCGTCCAGAATGAGCAGCTTTGGCTGTGTCGCAAGCCATCTCGCCAAAATCACCTTTTGCTGATTGCCGCCGCTCAGATTTTCAATCTTCTGCTCTGCGCTTGGGGTCTTTATCTTGAGCAGCTCGATATACTTATTCGCGATTTCCTTTTGCTTGCGCAGCGGAATGAACGAGAACAGTCCCTTGCGCGCTTGCAGCGCTAATACGATATTCTCACGGATGGTCAGCTCTCCTACGATCCCGGCAACCTTGCGGTCCTCCGGCGTGAAGCCGAGCCCTTTCTGAATTGCCTTCTGAGGGAACATCGACGAAATATGCTCACCGTCAATGGTCAGTGTGCCTTCATCCGCTTTGTCGATGCCAAAAATCAGCTTTGCGATTTCGGTTCTGCCCGAGCCAAGAAGCCCTGCAAGCCCCAGCACCTCGCCTTTGCCGATTTGAAGATCAATCGGATTGATGCTGCCGCGTTTGCCAAGCGAGCTGGCCTTTAGGAAGTTTTCGCCGGCTATGCGTTCCACTGCTCGTTTTCCAGCGGCTTCCTCGGTGCACCATTCGCGTCCAATCATATGCGACACCAGCTCTGTTTTGGATAAATCCTTCGTCACGTACTCTCCAACGAGCGTACCGTTCCGAAGCACGGTTATTCTGTCAGTCACCTCATATACCTGATCGAGAAAATGGGTTACAAATACGATACCCATCCCCTCTTGCTTCAGTTTGCGCATGACCTTGAACAACTGCTTCACTTCATTTGCATCAAGGCTTGAGGTCGGCTCATCCAAAATAAGAATGCCGTTTGAAATATCAACCGCTCTTGCAATGGCTACCATTTGCTGAATGGCAACCGAGTAATGCGATAAGGGCTGCTTCACATCAATGGCAAGGTCAAGCCGCTCCAGCAGCCGCTCGCTCTCTTGGTACATTTTGTCCCAATCGATTAATCCCCGTTTTCGCGGGTGACGTCCGATATAAATATTTTCCGCAACGCTTAGATTGGCGCATAAATTAACCTCTTGATACACCGTACTGATCCCAAGCTGCTGTGCTTCAAGCGGAGACTTGGGCGAGATTGGCCTGCCAGCCAGTTTTACCTCTCCTGAATCCCACTTGTGTACGCCGGTCGCGACTTTAATTAATGTTGATTTCCCGGCACCGTTTTCTCCCATCAGGGCATGAATCTCACCCTTCCTCAGTCCAAAATCAACATTCGACAGCGCCTTAACGCCAGGAAACGATTTACTTATTCCTCTCATATGCAGCACGTAATCTGTGCCCATTGACCTTCACCTCTTTCCAGTTTCACCTCCAATTGTAGAAAAAACGGCACCTGTACGTATTTAGAAATATAGGTCTTTTTTTTAACATTTCGGACATTTAGAAGAATGAACGGGTTTGGGGAAAGGAGCAGCACAAAAAAGCAGCGGAAGTCTCGGACTCGTAAATAAAGTCCTTGGACTGCCGCTGCAAACTTGATTCATTATGTAATTTTTAACGAGGGGCTTATAATTATATCTTCAATATTATAGTAAACGCTTTATATAACAATGCCTGAGTTTCCCTTTGTACATAAGACGGGTAAATGAAAGATTAAACCCTTCAGACTCTAAGTTGCTTATGCTTGCATGATTGTCAGGATGCACCGTTGAATAAAGGTAACGGCAGCCGTTCTCCCTAGCACGTTTCTCACGCAGCCGATGGAAATGCCGTTGTAAACCCAGACCGCGAGCTGATTCGTGGACAACGGTTGCCTCCAGAAATCCTACGTCAGATAATTCTTTTTCGGGTACACCGAATTCCCTTCCGAGGTTATTTTCGGTCTGTTTAGGAAACGTCAAAACGGAATAAGCAACAAGCTTCCCAGCAAGATATGCTCCATATATTTCGCCATTTTCGAGGACATAGTCGTGAAAATAATCCTCATCATCCATCGCAAAAAGTTCTTGAGACGGGAGCCGAGACATCACGTCAACCATGAGTGCATTCAGATCAGCAATTTCTTCATTTCCTAAACGTCGAATTTCCAAATTAGTTATCCCCCCTCTCATCTTGATCCGCAAAATCAACGGATCTCCTCCACACGTCCAGCGCTCCTCTTATACATGAACAGCAGAGCTATGCTTGCAGCGAACGAAAGGACAATCAACAGAAATGGCATCGCCGGATCCCATTTATATGCCCATCCCCCAATAATGCCAGACGGAGAAATGACAAGCAAAATCAGTACGGATAACATGGCAAATACGCTTGCGCGGTTCTCGTCGTCGATCGCGTTCGCTACTGCCGCCTCTAAATAGGGATAGGTCATCATCGTACCTACCGCTGCAAGAATCGTACTGGTGATCAGCCAAAACATCATACCGGGAAGGTGGATGATCAGCACCAGATTAGACAAAAGCGAGATGAAGAAACCCCAGAGCATAATCGTATGGATCCTGTCATCTCCCAGACGGGGCAGCAGAAGCCACATAGAGAGCAGCATGAACAAAGAGGTTACAGCCGGAAAGATCGACACAAGACCGCTGTCCAAATGAAGATGATCGACAAAAAAGAGCGATAAATAAGTGCTCTTGAGTGTGAGCTGGAACTGGAACAGAATGTAGACCCCGAAAATCAGCAGCAGCGGTCCATTCCCTAACATCTCGCGGATAACCCCTTTGTATTCCCGCACTCCAGCCATCAAGCCTACGCTGCGGGTTTCCTCCATTTTGCGAAGCCCAATTTCCGTTTCCCGGGTAGCAAAATGGCGGCCGATAAATTGGATGGTCATACAGATGCAAGCGAGGATATACATGATCCGCGTACCGGGAATCAGGCCATAATGGGCGACCAGCAGCCCTCCCAGCGGTGCGAATAAGCCTCCAAGCATGCCAACAAACTGAAGAACTGAGAACACGTACGTCCTGTCCTTTGGCGCGGTGTCCTCAACAAGCAAGCAGTAAAACGCGGTATGCGGAACCCTCTGAAAGCCGTTCACGATTGCCGCCGCTATAAAAAACCAAATATTTTGCGATACCGCCCACAACAGGGTACCCACCGTCCAGCTTAACACGTCAAAATAAAGCAGCGCCCATTTTCTGCCGAGCTTGTCGGTTAAATAGCCGCTGATGAAGGATGAGAATACCTGCACGAGCAGAGTCAGCGTCGTAATCCAGCCGATCGCCGTTTCATCCATCCCCATCTCAAACATATAAATCGTGGCATACGTGCTGAACATGCTGTATGGGATTAGAAAAAAAGGCTCGTACAGCAAACAGCCGCGCGCGTTTTTGGGTAGCTTAGATAAACCAAACATCTTGCTCCTCCATTGCTTTACCTATTTGACTTACCTGGCTGCCAACCTACTTCTTGCGACCAAGTATGGGCTTTCTGAATAATATTCCATACGATCGGCCCTTTTCCTTCCACATATTTTGGGCGTTCATTTTTATAAAGCTCCATTAGCCGGTGTTTTTCCTGAGCGTACCTCAAACAATCCGCAGGATGTGCCCTTAAATAATCTCTAAACAGCAAAGTGATTTGTTCTGAAAAACTGCCAGCCTGCCTAACGTGAATATGGGTTCTTCGGTTTCCCGGCAATTCTCGAAAATACCTCTTCGTTTTATCCGGATTTTCGTTGCGCAGCACAAAACCCGCTTCTTCAATCTTAGTTTTGTAGTTTAAAACGTTATCGTAATTTAAAACGGATATTTGAATATCTATAATTGGCTTTGCATCCAAACCAATTACCGATGTTGAGCCGACATGATCTATACGACTTGCCAAATCTCCTAATGATTCTCTTAATTTTATAGCGAGATCATGAAATAGATTTTCCCATTCCGGATCGTATTTCGATATCCTCCACTGATCCTCCATTAGTTATCTCCTTCTATTAAACTGGATTATTAAATTTGAGATCCATAGGATCGCAACAGTAACCTTTAGGTAATCAGGTAAACAAAATGTGCCTACTTTTCAGTTATTCTTTTTTGTTCTATGTTGTATTTGTGGATTGACGAATTTATGTCCAATGCTTACTGGGACAAATATCCAATGAGATAAACCAAATTCATTTATTAGATGGGTGGTATTTTCGATGGAATATCGTGTATTAGGCCGTTCTGGACTACGGGTTAGTGAGGTTAGTTTGGGTTGCTGGGCAATTGGCGGACCCTCTTGGCGAGATGGAAGCCCGGTGGGTTGGTCGGGTAATGATGACAAGGAATCGCTTGCGGGATTACGCAGGTCCTATGCCCTAGGAATCAATCATTTTGATACTGCCGATGTATACGGCGATGGCCATTCTGAAAGGGTAATCGGTCAATTTTTGCAGGAAATTCCACGTGAATCGGTTATTGTTGCTTCAAAAGTAGGTTGGTTCAAGGGTACGGCTCCTAATGCGATGCAGCCCGTTCATATCCGCCACCAGATCGAACAGTCACTTACTAATTTGGGTACGGATTATTTAGATATTTATTATTTTCATAACACGAATTTTGGTTCAAATGATCAATATCTTGAAGAAGCGGCTGAAACGATGCGCCAGTTACAAAAAGAAGGAAAGGTTCGCGTAATTGGCCAATCTGCCTATAGTTACGCGGATTTCATGAGAGTATGTCCAATCACACGTCCAGACGTGCTGCAATTTCATTATAATGCGTTCGGGAACCACTTTGATCTGCCTGAAACCAACCTGTTCCGCTGGGCGGAAGAACAAAATCTCGGGATCGTGCTTTTCGGGCCGCTAGCGCAAGGGCTGCTGCTGGATAAGTTTGATCCGAATCACCCTCCCCAGTTCGGCGATGGAGATATTCGCGCAAACAATGAATCCTACACAAGAGAACGATTGCTCGAGATTCGCACTAAATTGCAGCCGATTAAAGAGCGTTTCGGTTATGACGTACAGGATTTGGTTCGGGTTGCGATTCAGTATCCTCTGGCTCAATCTCCGAATGCTTGCGTCATTCCCGGATTTAAAAATGCACGTCAGGCGGAATCAAATGCCTATGCCGCAGGCAAGCCGCTCACCGATGAGGAAATCTCAATGATTAAATACCTTCTTCACGAATGACACCTAAGACCAATCATTTCCCCATTTCTTCATTTCGTGAATAATTGCGTGTAAAGCATGTCCCTTCTCTGTAAGTGCATACTCTACCGTCATAGGAACAGTTGGATAAGCCGTCCGGGTAATTACTCCATTATTTTCAAGATGGCGGAGCGTATCGGTCAATGATTTGGAGCTAACCCCGCAAACGGCTTGCTTTAATTCGCCGAATCTTTTTTTCTCATGAAACATCATTTCCCGAATGACAAGAAAGGACCATTTCCCGCCAACAATATCAAGAGATTTCTCTATTGAACAACGCTTATGGACTGCTTGATTCTCTGCCTCTTCCAATCGAATCTCTCCTTTGGTTTGGAATGCCGGATTTTTTATCATGCTTTAATATCGAACTTTATTATACGATACCCATTTGGTTAAGAAAATGTATTTCTATTATTATATACAGTAATTAAAAATGAAAAGGCTGAATGGCTACTCATTCGGGGGAGATATACGATGAACATTGGATTTATTGGCTGTGGAGTCATATCGACTGCTCATTTAGAAGGGCTGGAAGAGTTAAAGAAAGCAAACCGGGAAACATTTGAATTATCGGCCGTCTGCGATCTAAATGAGAATAGAGCAAATGCATTTGCTGCAACTGCGGAAGAACGGCTTGGTAAACGTCCAACGGTATATACGGACTACAAAAAAATGATAGACGAAGAAAATTTAGATGCGGTTTCTGTTTTGTTGGATCATGATTTGCATCACATTGTGGCGGAAGATTGTTTTGCCGCCGGCATCCATGTACAAATGCAAAAGCCACTGGCCATTTCACCATACTATGGACGAAAAATTCTGGCAGATGCCAAAAAATACGGCAGGGTGTTAACCGTCTCCGAACCGAGCGTTTTAGGCGCAGAGAACGTGGCGATGGCCAGAGCGATTAAGGATGGAATCATCGGTTCCGTGAATCTACTGATGGATTATGTAACGGTTACCTTGCACAGGACTTTTTTTGCCGGGACCGCTTGGCGGCATCTTAAAGGAAGGGCTGGTGCAGGCTGGATCAACGATCACGGCGTGCACCGCACGCATATGTTTACAGAAGTGAACGGTCCTATCCGTGAAGTATTTGCCTATACGGAAATATTTGAAAAAGAATTGAGCGACGGTAATACGACGATCCGTCCGACAGGAGAAGACACAAGCGTCACCGTCTTCCGTTTTGATAACGGAGGTTTGGGGCATTGGATGTGCAGTACTGCTGCACATGGAGAAACGATGGGCGGCGTTTGGATATATGGCAGCAAAGGCTGTTTTCGTCCCGGGAAACATATTGCTCTGGCAAATGGTCAGACCATTCCCGTTGGAGACTTAATCATGCAATACGCACCTGAAGTAGCAGCTCATCCGTTTGCTCACTCCTATGTGGAATTGTGGGAAGCAATCTCTGATCGGATAGTCCCGATTTCCAGCGGCGAACGAGGGCTTGAGGCTCTTAGCATTGTTTATGCCGCGCTGGAATCGGCGTTGATCGGTCATCCGGTTAAGGTGGAAGATATTATGAATGGAGTAAGACATGCTTATGAAGATACCGTAGTTAAAGAAATGATACCTGAACGCAAATCTCCATTAATATAGATGAGGCTCTCGCAAGTTCAGCAAGGGAAATAAGAAAAAGATCACCCTATCGGATGATCTTTTTCTATGCTTTATCCGACATGGGATAGCTTTAATACGTTTGTTGAAAGAATGCTTCATGAGCTTTCGAAGGTTTTTCGAACCAATGGGCTACTTTATCGGCAATCTGTTGGTCCGTTGCTGCCTGCATAAGCATTTGAACGATGTGTTCAGGCATTGGCCCGGTCATGGCATTCGTCCATTCCGTCACGGCCGCCAAATAGGGGCGGGTACGTTTCCAATAGTCGATTCCTACCTCTTCATCCCAAGGAGATTCCTTGTGTGCCATAAGAGACTCATATAATTGCTCCGCACAATAGGAGGCCGTATTGCAGCCTTGACCCGTAATTGGATCTGCCAGGAAAACACTGTCACCACATCCTAATACCAAAGTACCGTTCAGCATCAAATAGGGCCGGCGAATAACCGGGGTAATCGCTGTCTGGAGAAAAGCCGCCTCATCTACAAGTGCGAAATGATCTGGATCAACGCGACCGTAAATCGCTGGAAAGTTTTCCTGCAGCATGCTCTTCATCCGTTCCTCAAATTCTTGAGCGCTCCTCACCCCTTTAAAAGCATCCAACATGCCCTCAGGCAGCGCCTCTATGAATAAAATGGTAACCGCTCCCTGTTCGGTTAATGCGGGAATTTCAAACATTTCACCGACTCCGGGAAGTACCGTGATCGAGATCCCCACTGGCTCAACAGGTGCTACCCCTGTAAAATAACCAACGATGCATTTGCGCTGCGGAGCATCGAATGGAGTAAGCCCAGCTTCAACTGGGAAGGGCAGCAGCGGACCCGATTTCCCGGTGGCATCGATTAATAGATCATAAGATTCAGCCAAATCCTTAATCTCATTCCGGGATACGCGGGCTTTGCGCAAGCTCACGCCTTGCTCCGCCAAATCGTCCATCGCATTGGAATAAGCCATGCGCTGATCGACGGACGTTGCCGCGCCCGTCAGTCTCCCCACAAACAACTTTTGCTGGCCCATGTTGAAGTGGATCGTTTTAATGGAAGGGGCCGCATCCGTTTCCGGCATATGAAAACGATGCTCCCGATCCCGTGTCGGACGAAAATGAACCTGGGTTGATCTAATTTTTTCACGGCGAATATCATCCGCTTCCTCATAATGAAGCAGTGTTACGTCAAAATCATTTTTCAAGGAATAGGCAAGCTGAAGTCCCGCGGTACCGCTGCCGATAATTCCGATTCGTTTGTTCATAAATTCATCTCCTCCATGAAGGGTTTCTATAAGGATACAGAAAATCTTCATGGACAAAAAGGGAATTTCTACCTAAATTGTGAAGAAGCCAACCGGACAATCGGTTGGCTTCCATTCATTATTCGGCTACGGCTCCGACGATGGTCGTTCCTGTCTTCGTAATCTTATATTCGACGATTTTTCCGCTCCAAAAGTGGAAGATCAGCACAACTTCGCCGTCATTCACTTCGTTGAAGAAGTTTTGCGTGAGCTTAATCTCATTCGTATCGTACGACGGCGAGAAAGCATACGCAAATTCCTTGAAGGATGTCCAGTTCTGCGGACCCGCGTTGCCTCCTGCAGCGTAAACAGCTTCCATCGTAGCAAGCCGGTCGCCGTTGAACGCTGTCGGGATCGAGAAGTCGTTTGTCGTTCCGGCTGCATTCTGCAGCACTGGCGTAGAATAGACGATTACATCAAACGTCCAGTCCTCGCCCTTGTTGAAGTCCGCTGTAAGCTCCGCGTTTTCGCCGTATGCGCCTGATGCTGTCAGCTTGGAGAGTAAGCTTGCCTTCACTGTCAGGATATCGCCAGCTATGGAATAGTCCGTGCCTATGCGCAGCGTCTTGCCATTATGGCGAAGAGCCGTCAGGCGATTACCGTTTAATTCGAGCCGAATGACGGCATCCTGCGTTTTCTCGCCTTTGGCCAAATAAATCAAATCGGTTTCCGCGGTTGCCGAGCGGCCCTTCCAACTCGTTTTAAGCATGCCGTGCAGCTGCGGATCGTTCCATTTCAGCTGGCTGCGGTCGAGATGCTGTCCATTATCCCACAGCATATGAGTAATGCCTCTTTCTTGGATGTAATGAAGCAAGTACTCGAAAAATTTAAGCTTCTCGCCTTGTTCGATCGTACCCGTGTTTTTGTCGAAGCCGAGCAATCCGTATTCACCCAGAATAACGGGGATGCCCTTAGCCACTAATGTATTATAGACGCGGTCGAATGTTTGAACGATGTCATTCTTTGTTTCTTCATTGAAGCGGGTGAAGCCGGCGATATTGACGCTGAATGGCCAAAATCCATAATAGTGAACGGTGGCAATCAGGTTCGGGTCGTTCAGCTCGGCAAACGTATCTACCAGCGCGTCGAGCCGATCCTGGTTCGCGTTCGTCTCAAGCGTCGGCAGTACGAGCGGGCGCTCGGAGTTGTTGCCGCCGGAAGCACGTACAATCTCATGGAAGGATGCATTCAATTCATGCAGCATCGCGAAGTTAGCTTCGCCGTTTCCACCCCAGCCGTCAGAGAAGCGAGGTTCGTTGATGCTTTCGAACGAAAGCTTCTTCGATTCGTTTTTGAACTTTTCGGCGATTTGCGTCCATGCTGCGTTATATCGGGCTAGAACAACATCATGTTCGCTGCCCATACGGTTAACCCACAGCCAAGAGTCGTGGTGCAGGTTGATCATGACGTACAAGCCGGCGTCAAGAGACCAGTCAACGACCTCTTCAACCCGGTCCAGGAATGCCGGATCGATCGTGTAGTCTGGAGCCTCGCCCATCCGGTGATCCCACGTTATCGGAATGCGAATGCTCTTGTAGCCTTGTGAAGCGATATGCTTAATGAGCTGCTTCGTCACGCGCGGATTGCCCCAGGACGTCTCGTCGACTCCTGTCGCGTCAAACGTATTGCCGAGATTCCAGCCAGGCTGCATTGCTTCGACGTAAGATTGAATCTTGCTCTTCGGAATGGCGATCGCGGGCCGTTCTTGCGAGGCAGCGCTCGCGGATGGAAGGATCAATGCTAACAAAAGCGTTACCGACATGATGATGCTAATGAGCTTTTTGGATGAATGCATATAATAAAATTACCTCCTCCAGGTTTTGGTTCCGAAACAAAATGCCGTGCATGTCGAACAGGTTGGAGCTCCACTCCTTTCATGAAAGCGTTATCATAAATAGGATACAGGGATGATTGTACCATGTCATAATTTTTGGAAAAACCCTAAAAATCAGAGAAAAAATCAGATGGAAATTACAGGATGATGGCAGTTATTGAGAGTAGAGAACGCATTTAGTTAGTATTGAAAAACTTTTAACTCTCCAAAAAAAAAAGTATCCCCCGCGGCTTTGCCGCTTTGGAGATACCCTCTGCTAATCCTATTTAAAACAACTCTCTCTGCAGCTGCCGTTACCTCGCCGCCGCTGCCTCCATGAAGTCGGCAATCTGAACCTTACGGCCGGTTTTTGCGCTCTCCACCGATGCCAGCACCATTGCCATACTATAAATATTGTCGCTGCAGTCGGTTTCAGGCTTACGGCCTTCCGCTAGCGAAGCAAACATATCGTCCAAACAGCCTTTATGCCCGGTGTTCACCATGTTTGGGAGCTGCGTTTCCACTCTCTCATAGTCTCTGATAAACTTTCCGGTCTGATCACCGGCAGCTACAATCTCCGCATAAGGATTTCCATGCCCGTCCCAAATTGCAGTACCATGTTCGCCTGTTACCCGCCATGATGCCTCCCATGAGGTAGTTACGCCTTCCGCGCACCATGATCCGCGGTAATTAAACACGGAGCCGTCAGACATTTCAAAGATACAGATCGCCATTGCGTTACCTTCGTACCATGAGCCGGGAGGATTATACTCATGGCAGTAAACCGATACCGGATTTGCTCCCACAATAAATCTCGCTTGGTCAAACGTATGAATCGACATGTCGAGCAGCAGCGGACTGTCCATCGCATCGCGGAAGCCGCCGAAATGGGCGCCTAGAAAGAAATCAGCGCCAACAAATCCTGGTTTGCCGATTACACCCTCCGTGAGCAATTGGCGGAAGGCGCGAATCCGCGGATCGAACCTGCGGTTTTGCATAACCGCATGCGTCCTCTCCAGCACATTTGACAACTGAACGATTTCGTTGCAATCATTCATCGTTTCGGCGAGCGGCTTCTCCCCAAATAAATGGCATCCAGCCTCTAAAGCAGCTTTGCTAATCGAATAGTGACTTGCAGGAATCGTAACATCAAATACCACAGTGGCACCGGTCTCCGCAATCGCTTGCTTAATATCCGTAAAGACCGGACATGCAAGCCCTTGACGGTCAGCCATTGCCTGTGCAAATTCCTCTTTGATATCAACAAGGCCGACGATTTCAATATCCGCTCTTTGTTTCGCGTAATCTACCCATGTATTTGCCATGCCGCCGCAGCCGGCGACGACTACCCGATGCTTTATTGTCATCTTCATCTCTCCTCGCATTCGCTTTGATTTATTAGACCGGATTTGGAACAAAATCGCCGCCGCGGCAGTGCTTCAAATAGTTTAATGCATGTACCTGTCCGGTCATTTCCAGCTCACCCTTATAGACGGGATCATGCCAGCCTTCAATATCGATTGTGCCTTTATAGCCATTTTGTCTCAAAATCGAAATCACATCGGTCCAGTTCGTATCGCCAAAGCCCGGTGTACGGTGCCATACAAATTGCTGCTTACCATGCACGCCATGCTCTTTGACAATGTCCCATGCAATGGTTGCATCCTTGCCATGCACGTGGAATACTTTATTCACCCATTTGCGAAGCTGCGGAATGGGGTCAATTAAGCTCACCATCTGATGGCAAGGCTCCCATTCCAAGCCAATATTGTCTTCCGGCACGGCGTTAAACATAAGCTCCCAGGCCGCCTGGTTATGCGCAATGTTCCAATCGCCTGTTTGCCATGTGCCGCCCATATCGCAATTTTCAAAAGCAATCCGCACGCCTTTGTCCGCTGCTCTGCGCGTCAACTCGCCGAACACTTCCTTAAACTTCGGAATCGATTCATCGATCGGCTGGTTCGTAATGCGACCCGTGAAACCGGATACAATATCAGCTCCGAATAAATGGGCATGATCGATAAGACGCTCCCAACTTGCCAGCGTATCGGCATTATCGCCCGCGCCCGTCAACGGATTACCGAATACGCTTACAGCCGGAACAACAAAATCATGCTCATCCGCAAGCGCTCTCACCCGCTTCGCCATTTCAACCAAATCTGTCTTGCCCGTCGTTTGCCAGAAAGTTAAGTTAAATGATTCGAAGCCATGCTTTACAATTTGTGGAATGACATGGTCCGCGTTTCCTCCGCCTACTAGTGTTCCAATTCGCAATTTGTTTTCCATCCTTGTATATCACTCCAATATTGGCTTATAGTATTCGTAACAACTTCATTATAGCTAGGAGCTTTGCAGATTACTCTATACAATCTTGCGCAATACTAGTCTAATCTTGTGGTGGTGAACGGAAGATGTCTTATCCGAAGGAACTGCGGGAAAACACCCGTCTGGAGCATAAAACCTATCCTATTCAGTTATTTCAAAATCACTGTGATGATGTCAAGCCGAATGACTGCATCCTTTATCTTCATTGGCATGAGCACTTTGAAATCATCTTCATGCGGCTAGGCAGCGCCTTGTTTCATATCGACAGCCGGCCGTATATTGCCAATGAGGGGGATGTGATCATCATCCCCGGCGGAGGCCTGCATGTCGGCTACTCCCTTGGCTACGGGCATATCTATTATGATTGCGTCGTCCTGAACGCTTCCCTCTTCAATGATTGGGTCCATGATCCTGTGCATGCGCAATATGTAGCTCCCTATTTGGAAGGCCGTCTTCATTTTCCCGTCAAGCCAGCGGAGCAGGAAGAAACCTGCCAGCGCTATTTCGCATTGCTTGATGAAGCGATTGCTGAGCTTGCAGCAAAACCTCCCGCGTATCAGCTTGTCGTAAAGTCAAAGCTGCATGCTTTGTTTACGCTGCTGTCCCGCACCTTCCTCGAGCAGCAGCTCGCGGGCAAACCGGCGGAGCCCTACTTTGTTAACCGTGACCGCTTTAAGCAGCTTATTCAGCGAATCGAGTCTGATTTTTGCGAAAAAATATCGATTGAGCAGGCCGCGAAGCAGGTTAGCCTCAATCCCTATCATTTTTGCAAGCTGTTCAAGAAGCTGACAGGACGTACCTTCGTCGAATATGTAAATGTCAGCCGGATGAATGAGGCAGAGCGTCTGCTTCGCGAGTGCAACGATACAATAACCGAAATCGCGGCAATGGTCGGCTGCGAGAATCCGAATTATTTTACAAAGCTGTATAAGCAATATAAAGGGATGACGCCGTCACAGGCGCGAAAATAGCAGCCCGACTCCATGCTAGTAATCTTTCTTAAATAATGAAAATAGCAACTTTTCCTCCCATTCTAGCGTCTATACTTAACAACGATGTCTAAAGGGGCTAATGGAATGTTCACGCTTAAAACTAAATATTTATCCATTGCATTATTGACTGTTGCCATTGCGGTTATGACGGTTAGCTGCAGCAATGCAAGCCATCAAACGAAAAATAGCGATAGCTCAGCGAACATATCTAATGCAGCTGGTGAAACGGACGAGCCGCATGAGGCAGCATCTACCGAGGAACCTGAAGCTGCCGTTACGCCGGCTCCGACGGAAGAGCCAACAGCCTCACCACTCCCGACGGCAGCCGCCCCCTCGGAAAAGCCGGCTGCCACTGATAATACGTCAGATGAAACGAACAAGAAACCGGAAGCGACTGCAAAGCCGACTAAAAAACCGGCAGCTGCGCCAAAGCCGTCGCCTGCCGCAAAGCCGACCAAGAAGCCTGCCACAGCAGCTCCTTCTGTGAAGCCAAGCGTGAAGCCGACAGCAACGCCAAAGCCTTCACCGCTCCCGATTGCTACTCCGTCGCCTACGCCAAAGCCGACGAGTAAGCCGGACCCCGAGAATCCGTCTGCTGAAGTGACGGTTGCCGATATCGCCGCCAAATTAACAACGGATGCCGGTCTAGGACCGCTAAGTCCTGTAGAAGGAGAGCAAATTAAGGATACCTACGGTATCGATCCGGAAAAACAGCTGGTCGACGGCAGCTTTTATCAAGCGATGATGATGATCCAAGCCGGTGAATTTTCGGTCGTACAGCTAAAATCGGAAAAAGACTTTGACGATGTCAAAGCTGCCTTTGAGAAACGCGCCGAAATGGTGCAAAAAGCGTTTGAATCCTATTTGCAGGACCAATACGAGCAGGCTCAAAATTACCAAATTATCCGAAACGGAAACTTTGTCCTCTTCTCGATTACGCCTGATCAGAAAAAAACGGCTGAAATCTTCAATAGCTTCTTTAAAAAAGAATAGAGTGTCCTTACAAAAAAGACTCCTTACAGCCTTTGGGCTCTAAGGAGTCTTTTGCTTTAATCATACAAGGTTGACGGCTTCTTACGGATGCCTTGCAACCGGCTTTCGCTGTCCAAGCAGCGGGAATTCGCCGATGCGCAGCTTTGCGCTTCCGTAAGGGACCAGCTCAAGCTCCTTCGTAGGCTGCCCCTCCGTATTCGGGTTGAGCGGCGGCGTTCCTGCATTATTGCCTTCCATTCGCCAGTCGCTCACCAGCTTGCCTCTCGCTTTCAGGCGAACCGGTGCGGCGGAAGCTTCGAAGGGCTGATAAGGAATGGCTTCGCTGCTCACGGTAACCTCGAAGTCCGTATCGGCCAGCAAACCGTATTTCCATGCAGAAGCCGGATAAACCTCCCAATCATGGAACCTTTCGCGCTCACGCAGCAGCTGCCAATTTTCCGCGATTGACAAAGCATACACAAGCGGTCCGCGTTCAACGCTTATCGCGTATAGATTGCGGGAAACGGTCCGAACCTCCATCGGCAGCTGGAGCAGCAGCTTATCGCCGCTATTCCATTCGCGCTCAATTTTTGCATATCCTTTAACCGGCTCCAGCACGACCCGTTCGCCGTTCACAAGCAAGCTAGGCTCCGCACACCACTCCGGCACTCGCAGTGAAATGCCAAACGTCGCAGCCCGATCCAAGCTAAGCTCAATCGCAACCGAATCCCGAAACGGATACTCACCGCTTACGCGAACCTCGATTGCTTCCCCGCCAGCAACATACGTTTTTACATGGCAAGGCGCATAAGATACAGCAGCCAGGCCGCCGCTTGCATCCGTCATCCATAGATGTGAAACCAGCTTCGGCCAGCCTTGATGCATATTTGCCGTACAGCAGCCAAAGTTAGGCTCTAAGCCAAACAAATTCGCGTCTGCGCCGTTACTCCAATTTCTTGGTGCTACGTTGCACATCATTTGGTTCACCTGCTGATCATATTGATGAGAGGTCCAGTCCTTGGATATCGTTGCCGGCAGCGCATTGAATGCCACCTTTTCCAAAATATCACCGAAACGCCCTTCGCCAAAAATCCGGGTCAACTGTTCCATGGAATACATGTACTCCACCACCGCGCAAAGCTCGACGCCTTGGCTCGGATGCGTACCTGATAACCATTCATCGCCGGAGAACATGCCATGCGCCTGCCCGTGATAAGTCATCAGGCTGTCGATTCCGCGATGGACCGCATCGCGCTGATGCTCTTCTCCGAATAATTCATAAAGTATGCCGGGCGTTTTGATTCCCATTGCCACATTGACGACATGAGTCCGCCAATCCCATTGTTCAACTTTACGCCAGAAAGGGAAATCATGAAAGATATCCGTCCAATCTAATGTTTGGCCCGCAACGATGTCGGCCAGCTTCAGCAGCTCATTGTCACCCGTTTTTTTGTACACCCACAGAATACATAGCAGCATTTCTGATCCGCGCGACTCCGCCCACCCGCGCAGCGGTATTTCTTCAATTGTAGCGCGTACATATCCAAAGAACTTGCTCAGAAACGGGACAATCCGTTCGTCTCCTGTCGCCTCTTCAAACTGCATCATCACCTTCAGCATAATCATGAAATGCCACCAGTCATGCTGCTTATCGACGTCATTGTTTACCGTTTCGATGCGAGCTGGACCAAATGAACCGTTTTCCTGTTGGCTTGCGAGCGACCACTCTACCCATCGGTTCGCTTTGGCAATAAGCTTCTCATCACCCAGTATATAGGCTAGCGGCAGCAGCCCGTCCACATAATAAGGCCCGCGCTCCCAGCTCTCGCCATTTCCGCCGATCCAGCCATTATTAGGCCCCACGTCTTCCCAGTGCTCCTCCAAATGGCCTGTTAATCCGTCTGCTTGTATCCGAAGCTGATTGTACAGCCAGCCTTCAGCCTTAATGCTCCCTAACGGCAGCGCTTTAAATGCTTCGTGTAATTTACTCATGCTTCATTCTTCACTCCCTTTGCCGAAATGTTTACTACCCGACTATAACATGCGGAAAGGGCTTTCTTGGATAGCTAATCCCAACTACTTTTTATCTAATCACAACATCAAACTTCATCGATAGCTTTGCGCATAAAACCATAATCACTTATGATTATTCCAATAGTTTGCAGCAAGGAGCGAAGGGGAATGTTCCAATTCATTTGTCCGCCTATGCCTCATTACATTGATGGGGGCGAAGATACCTACCCTGTTCAAGGCAAGCATGCCGATCGTTCCCGCATCGGTGTCTTCGATCTCATATTCGTCACTAGGGGCTGTTTATATATGGAGGAGGAAGAAATACCGCTCCATATTTCGGCCGGTCAATTCGCGATTTTGCGTCCCGACCGGTCCCACCGATCAACGATGCCGTGCAGCGAGGAAACCCATTTTTACTGGCTTCACTTTCAGACTGTTGGAGAATGGAGCGAATCGCAAGAGAAACTTCCTTTTGCATTAGCAAGACAGAGTCAGCCCTATGCTCATATTGATTATTTTCCGTTTCATCTTCCAAGGCACCGGTCCCTGCAATCGCCACAAGCCATTGAGGCCCAAATGCGTGAGCTGCACCGGCTGCGCGAGCAGCCCTCCGCTCATTCGCGCTGGAAGCAGCAGCAGCTTTTTCACGAGCTGCTTCAGCAGCTTCTGGAGGAAAGCGGAGCCGCTTCCGACAGTCCGCAGCTGCAAATTGCCGAAGCCGCAGCTTTGTACCTGCGCAGGCATTATCAAGACCCGCTCAAATATAAGCAGATGGCGGAGGAGCTCCATTTTCACCCCAACTATATTGCCATTTGCATGAAAAAAACGTTCGGCTGCACTCCCCTCGAATATTTAACAAGCCATCGGATCGAACAGGCCAAGCGTCTTCTCATCCATACGGATGAGCCGGTTGGCAAAATAGCCGAGGACACGGGCTTTGGCTCCTTTCCCTATTTCGTCCGTTGCTTTACCAAGCACGCGAATACCAAGCCAAAAGCGTTTCGGATGCAGTACCGCAGCAAGAAACCGGAATAAAGCAGTAACCACCCTCAAGCTAGACCTTCTTCCGCTGCCGTGTATAAATATCGACGTAAACAGCAAGGATCAGGATACCACCTTTAACGATATACTGCCAAAAAGATTCAAGATTCATCAGGCTCATACCGTTATCCAAGCTAGCCATAACGAGCGCACCGATGATGGCTCCCGCAATAGTGCCGGTGCCCCCCATCAAGCTCGTGCCGCCAATTACACACGCTGCGATGGCGTCTAGCTCATAGTTTTGACCGGCACTCATCGTTGCTGCATTCAATCGCGCCGTCAGTACGAGCGCGGCAATCGCCGCTAATGTATTGCATAGCACGAACACAAGCAGGATGCGCCTCTTAATGTTGATTCCGGATAACCGCGCCGCTTCCGGATTGCCGCCAATCGCGTAGACCTGGCGGCCAAACGTCGTATTTTTCGCAATGAAGGTAAAAATGAGCGAAAGAACAATGACCATAACGAAAGGTACCGGGATTCCCTTATAACTGTTCATTAAATAAACAAAGCCGATGACAAGGGCGCCAATAACGCCTAAACGAAGAATGCTTACCGCAAACGGCTCAACGTCGAACCCGAACTTTGCCCTTGCCGCCCGCTTGCGCATAACCATATACCCCGCAACCGCCAAAGCCGCAATACCGAAGATCCATCCGATGAGATCCCCTACATACGATTGCCCGATCGCTTTCATGGAAGGCGTAAGCGGCGCGATCGTCACGCTTCCGGTCGTTCCGAACAAAATGCCGCGGAAGATAAGCATGCCGCCCAAGGTAACGATAAAAGCCGGCACCGCCCGGTACGCAATAATCCACCCCTGTATAAATCCGATAGCAGCGCCAATGGCCAGCGTAGCCAGAATAACCGGTATCGTATTCCACTCGTACCAGACATTAAGAATCGCAGCGATCCCGCCCGTCAAACCGACCAGCGACCCAACCGACAAGTCAATTTGGCCCGCAACGATGACAAGGACCATTCCAATCGCCAAAATGGACGTTACCGACATTTGCAAAAATAAATTTGAAATATTCGTCGGCGACAAAAACCGCTCGTGCAGCAATGAAAACAATATCCATATGGATATTAATGCTCCAATCATCGTATACGCGCGCGCATCGAATTTGAACCAATTCGGACGCTGTTTCGTTTTGCTTGGACTGAGTACGGTTTCTTGATTCATGCTCATCTTCCTTTTCCTCCCGTTGCGGCGGTCATAATCAGCTCTTGTGTTGCCTCTTCCGCCATAAACTCCCCGGTTTGTCTACCTTCGGCAATGACAATAATACGGTGACTCATCCCAAGCAGCTCCGGAAGCTCGGACGAGACCATAATGATGGATACGCCCTGTCTGATGAGGTCGTTCATTATCGTATAAATTTCAAATTTGGCACCGACATCAATCCCCCGGGTCGGCTCATCCAAAATAAGGAGCTTTGGAGCAGTCATCAACCATTTTCCAAGGACTACCTTCTGTTGATTGCCGCCGCTTAAGGTGCCGACTATCGTCTCGACCGAATTTGCTTTTACGCGAAGAGATCGTAAATATTGATTGCCTGCCGCGATTTCCTCATTATGGCGAAGGATGCCGCTTAAGGAAACCGCTCCAAGACTTGCAAGGCTCACTTTGCTCTTTACATCCATTCCAAGCACCAGTCCGTATTTTTTCCGGTCTTCCGATACGAGCGCAAAGCCTGCTTTTATCGCTTGCTGCGTATTTTTGAGCTTCACCGGCTTACCTTCCATTTCGACCGTGCCATAGCTTTGACCTGAATACGAGCCGAATAAGCTCATCACCAGCTCCGTACGTCCCGCTCCCATCAAACCGGCAATGCCTAGTATTTCCCCTTTGCGTACCTCAAAGCTGAGATTATCGATCACCTTCTTGCCCTGCCGTTCCGGATTCATAACCGTATAATCCTTCACCCTCAGCACCACGTCGCCCGGATTTGCTTCCATCCGCGGGAATCGCTCCTTGAGCTCCCGTCCGACCATAAGCGAGATCACCTTGTCCTCGTTGATGTCTGAAATGTTATAAGTCCCCACAGACTGACCATCACGAAGCACCGTGACCGTGTCGGCCACCGCAAAAACCTCGTTAAGCTTATGAGAAATATAAATGCAGGTGACGCCGCGTTTCTTGAACTCTTGCAGGATTTGGAGCAAAATATCAACCTCTTGCTCTGTCAAAGCGGCGGTCGGCTCGTCTAAGATGAGAATATTCGCTTTCTTGGACAGCGCCTTGGCAATTTCGATCTGCTGCTGCTTGCCGATGCCAAGCTCTCCGATTAATTGCTCTGGGTTAACGTCATCCAGACCGACCTCCTTTAGCCATCTTTCGCTCTCCTTGAATACGCGCTCCCAGTTAATAATGCCGAACACAGCCGGTTCCTTGCCAAGGAACAAATTCTCGCCGATGGACAAATCCTTGACCAGAGCAAGCTCCTGATAGATGATGGCGATGCCAGCCTCTTCTGCATCCTTGATTTTCGCAAAGCGCCTTTCTTCACCGTTTATTAGAATTTGACCTTCATAGGAACCATGCGGGTATAGTCCGCTTAGTACCTTCATCAAAGTTGATTTACCGGCTCCGTTTTCGCCGCACAGCGCATGCACCTCGCCCTGTTTCACTGAAAAAGTAACGTTGTTCAGCGCCTTGACGCCTGGAAATTGCTTCGTAATATTGCGCATCTCTAATGCCGCCGTCATCTCAAGAACACCTCCGTGGACAAACGTAAAGGGGAAGAGCGTCATGGCACCCCATCGCTTCTTCCCCCCACTAAGCTCAATTGCTTCTATTTCACGTTTTTGTATACATCTTCCTTGGAATGGAAGCCGTCTGCGATAACCGTAGCGTCAATGTTTGTTTTATCTACCGCTTTAGGATCAAGCAGAACGGATGGGACATCGATTTTCCCGTTGTTGACCGTTTTGTCAGCGCCGACTTCCTCGCCTTTGGCCATCTTCACCGCCAGCTCAGCCGCTTTTTCAGACAAATCCTTAATCGGTTTATATACCGTCATGGTTTGCGTGCCTTCCACGATCCGCTGCGCTGCCGCGAGCTCGGCATCCTGGCCGGATACCGGTATTTTTCCGGATAGCCCTTGCGCGGCAAGCGCTTGAATGACACCGCCTGCGGTACCGTCATTGGCAGCTACAACCGCATCGATTTTGTTATCGTTCGCGGTAAGAGCATTTTCCATATTCGCCAGCGCATTTGCCGGATTCCAATCCTTGGTCCATTGGTCAAACACAACCTCAATGTCGCCGCTGTCGATAAGCGGCTGCAAAATATTAAAGGCGCCTTTCTTGAATAAATGCGCATTGTTATCCGTTTCGGAGCCGCCGATGTAAACGAATTTGCCTTTTGGCGCGAGCTTAACGATAGCCTCCGCTTGCATTTCGCCAACCTTCTCATTGTCGAAGGAAATGTACAAATCCAAATCCGAATTTTTAATCAATCGATCGTAAGCGATTACTTTAATGCCGGCAGCATGGGCCTTCTTTACGATGGCAGCTGTTGCTTCCGCATTATGTGGGACCACGACCAACACATCAACACCTTGGCTGATGAGGTTTTCTGCTTGCGAGATTTGTTTCGCATCATCGCTGTTGGCTGCCTGCACCTCAACCTCTGCTCCAAGCGCCTCGGCCGCGGCGATGAACAAATCACGGTCGCGCTGCCAGCGTTCTTCCTGCAGCGTATCGAGAGAGAAGCCGATGACTAACTTGTCATCGCCAGCTTTAGCGTCGTTTGCCTCGGCCGTCGTTTCTTTGTTGTTCGACTGCGCGACTTCATTCCCGTTGCCGTTTCCCCCTGAGCAAGCCGTCAAAACGAGCACCAAAGCTAATACAAACGATACAGCCCCGCCTCTTGTAAACCTTTTCCCCATTTTCTTCGCTCCCTCATTCTTCGAAATGTAACTGCTTACATTTTCAAATATAGCACGCGTCTGGAAGACGAGAGCGCTGTTCTTCCAGTACTCTTTTGCCATCGTCTGTACTTTTTTAAGGCAGCAGGCGGTATTCGATTTCAGTGTCCAAAAATCGTTTTACGGTAATCGGACGGTGATGCGCCGCACACCTTTTTGAATACCTTGCTGAAATAATTCGGATCGTTATAGCCGATCTCGAACGTAATTTCTTTTAAGCTGCGCTCCGGGTCAGCCATCAGCTTCTTCGCTTTCTCGATTCTGCATTCCGTCAGAAAATCAATATAATTGATCCCTTCATGGTCCTTGAACATTTTACTCATATAAAAAGGGCTTAGTCCGATTCGCTGCGCCATGCCTTCAAGCGTAATATCCTTATCCGAATTTTCCATGATGTACTGTTTCATCTGCCGGGCAGCATCCGGCTGCACGCTGCTTTGATACGCTACGATACAGGCGATGAGTTTGCTCAATAACCCGTCCGTTTCGGCTCTAAGCTGCTCGTGCTGCGTGACTTGAAAGGAAAACAGCGGTTTCTCAACCTCAATCCCCATCTCCTCCGCAACGCGGGTTATAATCCATAATCGCTCTAGCACGTCCTGTGCCGAATGCGGAAGCGGGGTTTGATGCTGATCATGCCTGTCCAGCAGCGACATGACCGCCTCTCTTACCGTCTCCCACTTTCCCTGCCGTATATTTTCTATAAATTGTTTTTCGGATTCTTTGTCCTGTTTGCCGTTTGTAATCGGGATTCCGGTCTCTGACTCCCCGTAAAAACGATGCCTCGCAGGCTGCTCCATTTGCGCAGATGCCAGAAGCGCTTCTTGGTATGAAAGCTTCACATTTTCTAGTCCCGCATACGGCCTTCCTATTCCGATGCATAAATCCCCGCTCGATTCTCGCTGCCGGAGCATAAGAAGCTGCTGGACAAGCGAATTCGCTTGAGAACGATACGATCTTCTTTCTTCACGGAATACAATAATCGGGATTTGCCTCCCGGTCATCGCACCTACCCAACCGCTTTCCGAGAGGTGTACCTTGCCTTTAATCGCGTTGTACATCGTTTCCTTGTGCGAATCGCCAGGCAGCAGGACCAGCATAATAAACGCCTCGCTTGTCAGCTCTCCGCCAAGAAGCTGGAGCATATCGCTGAGATGGACATCATGAACACGGTCAAATAGAAGCTGCGTGACCACATCGGATTCCACGAGAGGCATCATCTTCAGATTTCTCCTCCTGCTGCTGTGCGATCATGATTTTTTCCAGGCGGATTTCCTCGATCACCTTACCAATAATGCTGATGATTTCACTCGCTTTGCTAGGTTTAAGCAAATAGTCCTTCACACCCAGCCTAATCGCTTGCCTCGCATAATCGAATGTATCGTAAGCCGTCACCATAATAAATTTGGTCATGGGCAGCAGTGCTGAAATTCTCTCGATCGCCTCTAAACCATTAATGCCTGGCATCTTGACATCCATTAGTACGAGATCAGGCTGCCATTCGGCAGCCGTCTCGATCGCTCTGGCTCCATTGCGCGCCTGCTCGAATTGGCAGGAAGGAAAACCTTTGTTCAAAATAGCCTGCAGCCCTTCCCGCTCTATCTGTTCATCATCTACGATTAATAGTTTAAGCATGTTTTACTGCGCTCCCTGTCATTGGTATTTTGACGGTCACCTTAGTGCCGCAATCCTGCGCGCTAATGATATCGATCACATCATCCTCGCCAACAAACAGCCGAAGCCGTTTGATAACGTTGCTGAAGCCGATGCCCGTGGAGTATCCGGTTCCATCTGCATTGCCGCCTTCTGTCAAAATATGATTTGCCTTCTCGGCTGACATGCCGGCGCCGTCATCCTCTATTTCGATCATGACGCGGCTCTCCTTCTCATAAATGCGAAGGATAATGGTACCGCCGTCCTCCAGCGGCTCGACAGCATGTATGACCGCATTCTCGATGATCGGCTGAAGGGTTAGGCACGGAAGGCATGCCGATAGACAGCGCTCGTCCACCTCCTGCAAAAACCGGAGCCGATCCGTAAACCGGGCGCTTTGAATTTCTATATATTTCATTGCGACAGAAAGCTCTTCCGCGAGCGTAACGGAACGATCCAAGCGGCGGAGATTATATCGCAGCAAGCCTGCTACATTTGCAATAAGATCACTCGTTTCCTCCGAGCCGTCCAGGTATGCTTTTTTGGAAAGGGTATCTAGGGTGTTAAACAAGAAATGTGGGTTGATTTGGCTTTGCAGGCTGATCAGCTGACTTTCCTTAAGGAGCAGCTTGCTCTGCTGCAGCTCGCTCTCGAGCTGTGCCTTCTGTTGGATCTCGGAGATGAGATTGTTGATATTCACGCGCATGCGGTCAAATGTCTTGGCGAGGAAGGAAATTTCGTCGTTGGAGTATATCTCTATTTGCTTATCGAAGCGTCCCCGCGACAGCTCCTTGGCGGCAATCGTCAGCTTCTGGATCGGTTTTGTTATGCTGAGCGAGAACCAGTAGGTAAATAGAAGCATTATTATCGTAATTAAGGAGAGCAGCCATATGCCGAGCCGCTTCAACTCCGAACTCTGCTCAATAATTCCGCGGTAGAAGGCATCGTAGGTTCTCACTTCTTTATCAATCAGCGTAATCGTAGTCTCGGCGATATACTTGTCGATACGGGCAGCTTCCTCGAATTTCTCGGCCGATTGCTCCGCGCTGCCTTGCTCCAGAAACATGACCGACAGATCAGCCGAGGCCACCAAGCTGTCAATCATATTAATATAGCTTGCTAGTGTAAAAGCATTATCCTTATTTCGCAGGCTCACCGTTTGCAGCTTTGCCATCATCATGCTTTCCTTGTTCTGATTAAGCTTATCCAGTTTTAGCGCCGACGGCTTCTGCAAATAATCGTTTAACGAAATAATCGTTTGGCGGCTGTGATCCGTCACATCATTCATCCTTAAATAACGCTGCAATATTTCGTTGTACTGCTCCTGCGTTTTCTGATTATAGTAAGTAAGCACCATCCAAATGGTCACCATAATAAACAAAATGATAATCGACATCGTCAAAATTTTTCGCTGAATGCTGTTCACTGCGCATCCTCCGCCCTTAATACCCGTATATCCGTAAAATAACCGTCCGGGTTCAGCGGAACCTGCTCGCCGGTCAGCCACTTAATCATATGAGTGACGCTTTCCTCGCCCATTGTCTCCGGGGATTGCGCAATCAAGGCATCGATCTGGCCTTGCTGCATCAGTGTTAGCGTCTCCGGCGAATCGTCGAAGGAATAAATATAAAATTCATCCACCTGCATCCGTTTGCTAATTTCCTGTATGATAGACCCCGCATGCTTTGCCGAAACGGCAATGAACGCATCCGCATCCGGCTCTTCATTTAGCAGTTGGTTCGTTGCGTCCGCCACTTCCTCGCGCGAATCGCCTGCTGCTACAATTTTGGTCTCAATCTTGGTGTATGGCCTCAGCACATCGAGGATTCCCGTCAAACGGGAGCGTTGAAAATCTTCCTGGCGATCCGAAACCATCAGCACAACCTGTCCTGCAAAACCCATATCCGACACAAGCTGCCGCGCGATCATGCTGCCGGCCTCCAAATGATTGGAGCCCACGTAAGTCCGGCGCAAGCTCTCGTTCATTGGAACGTCATTGGCCACGGTGATAATCGGGATTCCGCTGCCCGCTGCCTTAACCTTCGTTAAATACTTAAACTCGTCCGTATCCAGCCCCTGTACGATGATTCCGTCTACCTTGGAGGCGATCGCAACCTCCATATTTTTCAGAAAATCATCCCGGTTTGAGCCATATGTGCCCCATACCTCCATGCTCGCTCCGTACTCATCGGCCGCTTTCCTCGCGCCACGCTCCACCTTTGCCCAAAAAGGGGTGTCCAGCTCTTGCGTAATGAGGACGAGCCTATAGCTGTTATGCTGCTCAGCCATCATGACGGGCTCATTCAAATCGGAGGAGAAAACCTTAATCATCGAGGTCAGCGTAAAAAATAAAATCACTAAACAGCCTGCAAATAAACTAATGATAATTGATTTGCGCAAGCCCTTTTGCCTCCTGCCAACAAAATAGGAATAATTTATGATAGCGTTTTCATATTCAAATCATAATCAATGCTTCGCTCGCTGTCTACGGGCAGTATTTATGATCCTATTCGAGTCTGCGCCAAGTCGCGAGCAGCCTGTGCATTACAGAAGCATGGCTGCCAAATCGCCGGTTTGCCCGGTGCTGACGTATGCAAGCAGATGCGAACAAAAAAAAGCTGCCCCCGGATAATAAACCGCGGCGGCAGCTCCTTGCTTATATACCTAAATTCGCAAACCTGACTAACTGTCTTTAATAACGCCCTTCTTCAAAATCAAGTTGGCGTAAAGCGCGCTCTCTCCTGTTGCAATAACAGCGTAGGCCTTTTTCGCCCGTTCATAAAAGGCGAAGCGTTCTACCTGCTCAAATGGCTCCGCCAAACCTGTGCGCTGTTCAATTATGGTGCGATACTGCTCCCAGATGGGCGTTTGTACCGTATCTCCGGGCATGACCTGCATTAGTGCGGCTGGCTTTTCCACATACTGATCAAGCGGAAACAGCCTTAATATACCGTCCAGCAGCTCGGGAATGGGATGACCGTCCACTCGGATCAGCCTTTGTGCGTGGCTGGCCCCCGGAAAGTTGGCATCCGCTAAAACAATCTCGTCGCTGTGTCCCATCTCGCTAAGCACCTTAAGCAGTTCGGGCGAAATCAGTTTCGATATGCCTATCAGCATAGGAGGATCTTCCTTTCAGCAAACCAACTTTGTCGGTTTGATCAAATGCTTTTATTTTTCCGGACGCAAGCGCTCAAAAATTTCAAACGCTTGATTCCAATCATTCGATTGCACCGGGGCATATTCAGTAATCGGAAATGAGGCAGCCACCACGCGGCGCGCATCCTCTAGACCACTGTACTCGCCTAGCGCGACAAGCTGCATCAGCATATTCCCTACAGCGCTTGCTTCAACGGGCCCTGTCCAAACGGGGCGGCCAATCGCAGCAGCGGTCAACCGGCAGAGCAGTTCATTCTGAATACCGCCGCCTACCATATGCAAGCCGCGGTACGCCTGCTCCGTCAAAGCCTCCATTTGAATAAGCGCCTGACGATACCTAAGCGCGAGGCTCTCCAGAATACACCGTGCAATTTCTCCCACTGACTGTGGGACCGGCTGCGAGGTTGCCTGGCAATAGGCTTGAATGCGGCCAATCATGCCCGATGGCGCATAAAAGGCAGCGTCATCGGGATTTATAAAGCTCCGAAAAGGCTCTGCGGCTTCAGCCTGCGCGACAATTTCGGCGAAGGATACATGCTCGCCTTGCTCATCCCATTCCCGCTTGCACTCCTGCAAAATCCACAGCCCCATTATGTTTTTTAGGAGCTGGTAGGTTCCGCCGACTCCCCCCTCGTTGGAGAAATCGAGTGCTCGCGCCTCCGGGGTGACAAGCGGACTCGCAAGCTCCGTCCCGAGGAGCGACCAAGTGCCGCACACAAGATAGGCAAACGAAGACTCGCCGCTTGCGGGAACGGCTGCAGCCGCGGATTCGGTATCATGGGTCCCAACCGCGACCGCTTCAATCGGCGGAACATCCAGCTCCGCGCAAACTTCATCGGTTAAACGGCCAAACCGCGTGCCAGGATGAGTCGGCTCGAGAAACAGCTTGCTTGGAATACCAAGCTGTTCCATTAAAGCCTTGTTCCACTGCTGTTCCTTAGGCTGGTAAAGCTGGGTAGTCGTCGCCATCGTAAACTCGCAAATTTTCTCCCCTGTCAGAAAATAAGCGAGCAAATCCGGCGTTAGCAGCAGCGTGCTGGCCGCTGCAAGCTTTGGCGATCCCGCCTTTTTCATGGCATACAGCTGATTCACCGTATTAAAAGGCATAAACTGCAGGCCACCTTGCTCGTACAAACGGTCATTGCCTATCAGAGCATCAAGCTCCTCTACGATTCCCTCCGTCTGCGAATCGCGGTAATGATAGGGATTTCCTAGCAGTTCCCCATTTGCGTCGAGCAGACCGAAATCCACGCCCCATGTGTCAATGCCGAACGTTTGGGGCGCGTAGCCTAGCTGAAACGCTTTGCGGATGCCCGTTTTCAGCTCCTGCAGCAGGCGCAGGATATCCCAGTGCAAATGCCCCTGAACGGCGACCGGCTGATTAGGAAAGCGATGGATCTCCGTTACCTTCAGCTGTTTTTGCCCGCTTGCCTCATCCGGCACCAGCTCGCCGATTAATGCCCTGCCGCTGCTGGCGCCAAGGTCAAAAGCGAGCACCGTCGCAAGCTTCGTCATGCTCCGCTCCTCCCTTCCTAAAGGCTCCTGAAGCCCGCTTATTTCATCTTTTGCAGCAATTCAATGCGGTACGCTTCGCTCTCGAGAGATGCGATCTCTTCAAATTCTTCCTTCGTCAGCACCTTTGGCTCACGGATCGCCTTGGCAATCATGTAGATTTTGGTGCTCTCCTCCACAACCTCCGTGCGGTAATAAGCCTCGCGCAAATTGCGTCCCGAAGTAACAAGGCCGTGGTTGCCGAGAAGCACCGAGCTCGCTTCGTTTACTTTGGCCACATAAGCATCGGCCAGCTTATCGGTAGTAGGCAGTACATAAGGAACATAAACCGTTTTGCCAACCAGCGCCGCTTGGTCAGGGAACATGATAGGAAGCTCCTGTTCCACCAGCGTAAAAGCGATGCAATACGGCGGATGCGTATGGACGATCGCACCGATATCCGGATTAGCCCGGTAAGCATAAAGATGCATCAGCACCTCGGAGGACGGACGCAGACCGATATCCGTAATTTCCCCTGTTTCGATATCCACCTCTACCCATTGATGCGGTTCAACCTCATCAAGCGCGAAACCGCTTGGAGAAAGGTACATTTTACCCTCGAATTTAGCGCTGATGTTCCCGCCAGGTCCGACGACCAGTTTGTTCGTAACCGTTTTACGCGCATATTTGCAAAGCTCGTTGCGAATGTCCGTGCTGCTCATTGTAAAACCTCCAATTTATTTATAAATGGGACCGAAATTTTGGCATGCGCGGTAATCCGAGCTCTCCGCATTAGCGGTTCCGAACAATCCCCATGCTCTAGGACGGAAAATGCGCTCTTCCGGAACGTTATGCATATTGACCGGAATCCGAAGCATCGAAGCGAGCGTAATCAAGTCTGCTCCAATATGTCCGTAGCTTATGGAGCCGTGATTCGCGCCCCAATTGTCCATTACTTCATAGACGGAGTGAAATGCGCCCTCGCCTGTCAGCGTTGGAGCAAACCAAGTCGTCGGCCATGTAGGGTCCGTACGGTTGTCCAACGTTTCATGCACATCCTGCGGCAAATCAACCGAATAACCTTCGGCGATTTGAAGAACAGGACCGATTCCTTTGACTAGGTTGATTCGGGACATCGTCATCGGCATGCCGCCGCGCGTCAAGTAATCCGATGAATAACCGCCGCCGCGGAAGTATTCGACGGAAGCCGGACGCCACGACGTAGCATTGAGGCATTTTTGCGCTTCATCCTCGGAAATGTCCCAGAAAGGCTTCATCGCCGGCTGGCCATCCTTCGTTTGCTCGCCTGTTCCGTCCATCGTCGCAGAGCCTGAATTAATCAAATGAAGAATTCCGTTTTCCGCTGCGCCAGCCAGCTTGTGGCCTGTTACGCGCTCGACCGATTCCGGGCTCCAGTAGGTACGGACGTCAGCGAAAATTTGAGCCGTATTCGTCAGCAAGTAACCAAACAGCATCACCACGCCGTTCAAGCTGTCATTTTCCGTCGCCACCATGTAAGGCGCGCGGATACCGTTCCAATCGTAAGAGGAGTTAAGAAGCGTTTCCATGAAATCGCCGTTTGGAAAATAATCCGTCCATTGCCGCTGGCCTTGGAAACCCGCAACGATCGCGTTATGGCCGCCCGCTTCCTCTCCGAAGCCAAGCTCGGCAAGTCTTGGATTGCCGACCATGAGGTCACGCGCAATTTGGGTCATTTTCACAACCGTTTCCCAGTCCGCATTCTTCTGCTCTCTTGAGGTTTGAAGATGAGCTGGATTGTTGTCCGGACCCTCAATGCAGTTTTCCTTTACCCACGTAAGCGCTTTCTCGAACTCCTCGCCATCAAAGATGCCTTCTTCCATACGACGAACGAATTCAGTCATGTCGATATATTCCGTACGCATGCCCAAGTACTCCTGGAAAAACGCATCGTTAACGATCGATCCGGCAATCCCCATGGAGACCGAGCCCATCGACAAGTAGGATTTGCCGCGCATGTAAGCAACTGCAAGACCCGCTTTTGCGAAGCCGATTAGCTTATCTTTCACATCAAACGGAATGGATGTATCGCCTGAGTCTTGTACATGCTCGCCGTAAATACCGAAAGCAGGAAGACCTTTTTGAGCATAACCCGACAATACCGCAGCCAGATATACAGCTCCTGGACGTTCCGTACCGTTAAAGCCCCATACCGCTTTTGGAATGGATGGGTCCATATCCATCGTTTCAGTGCCATAGCACCAGCAAGGCGTTACCGTTATCGATACCCCTACTCCGGATTTGACAAATTTATCAGCGCAAGCCGCAGCCTCGGACACCCCGCCGATACAAGAATCAGCGATTACGCACTCGACTGGCTCGCCGTTTGGATACCGCAAATGCTCCGATAACAGCTTTGCCGTTGCGATTGCCATGTTCATTGTTTGCTCCTCTAACGATTCGCGAACGCCTTTCCGTCTGCCGTCGATCGTCGGACGTATGCCGATTTTGGGAAATCCTGCTTGAAAACGAGTGCTTGTATCCGTCATAATAAAACCTCCATTTGGTTATAATAATGTTATCGATAACCTCAAAATAACAAGATTAAGGCTTGCTGTCAACAATGATTTTTTTGTATGATAGAAACTATGATTTATCGATAAGGGGACAAAAATATGGTAACGATTTATGATGTAGCGGCTAAAGCAAGCGTATCCGCTATGACCGTCTCCAGAGTTATCAATAACACTGGCAAAATAAGCGAGAAAACAAGAGCGAAGGTAAAGCGTGTCATGGAGGAGCTTGGTTATGTGCCTAATCAGACGGCCCGAAGCCTCGTACTCCAGCAAACAAAGCTGCTCTTTCTGCTCATAACCGATATTATGAACCCGTTTTACACCACGCTTGCCCGAGGTGCCGAAGATGCTGCAAAGCGCTCTGGTTACCGCCTGTTGTTTGGTAATAGTGATGAAAGTATCGAGAAAGAATCCGATTACGTGACGACTATTTTGACCACGCGCGTGGATGGGGTCCTTGTCGCTCCTGCCGGCGATCCGTCGCTCCCCCATTTGGAAACACTGCGGAAGCATAAGGTTCCGTTCGTGCTCCTCGATCGGGAGGTTCCAGGCATCGAATGCGATATCGTACTGGGTGACAGCAAAGACGGCGCAAAAAGACTCGTCGAGCATCTCGCTACGAAAGGCCATCGCAGCATCGCGATTGTAAACGGCTCGCCTTCGATCTCCAGCGCAAGGCTGCGGCTGCAAGGCTACCAAGAAGGCATGAAGCTCAATGATCTAAAATATGACGACAGGTATGTTTTCGAGACCAGCTTCGGTCCCTTGAGCGATTTGACGGAAATGGGGCAATGGCTGGATCAGTTAGACCCGCCTCCAACCGCAATCGTTGCGGGGAACAATGTGCTTGCCGTCGAAATGTTGCGGCTGCTTCGCGAGCGCGGCATCAGTGTGCCGGATGAAATGTCTATCGTTTGCTTTGACGATTTAGGTCCTTATTCGGAGGTAGAGCCGTTCCTGACCGTTGCTGCCCAGCAGGCCTATCAATTTGGCTATATGGGCATGCAAATGCTAGTTGAACGCATTCAGGAGCGAGAAACCGTCCTGCCATGGAAAAAAATCGTCCTACCCGCCGATCTCATCATCCGCAGGTCTGTGAAAGCTTTACCCTAGCCGACGCTCACTGCCGTCAACCAAAAAGAGACTGCTTATTACAGCCAATTCCGGCTAAGTAAGCAGTCTTTTTGTTTGGGATTTGCAGCCTCGAGGTGTGAGCAGCGGCTTTGCTTAAACCGCCACGATGATGCACAGGACCGGGCATCAGGAAAAAAGTATGGAGGAAGATGCAAAGTAAGCCAAGGTAACGGGCATGAAGGGACGGTGCGATGCAGACTCGTGCCTCGACCTAAAGATTAACAGCCCGCTGGTACACACTTGTTTGTTTAGGGTCGCTTCAACGAATTGTTCCTTGAGGTGTTGAGGTGTTGAGGTGTTGAGGTGTTGAGGTGTTGAGGTGTTGAGGTGTTGAGGTGTTGAGGTGTTGAGGTGTTGAGGTGTTGAGGTGTTGAGGTGTTGAGGTGTTGAGGTGTTGGCCTACATTGCAGAAAATACAGCAGAAACCTAACATAGCTACTCAACTGTGGAGCTACATTGCAGAAAGTACAGCAGTTTCTCCCGCTAATACCGTTTCCGAGCTAGTAATGCTCATTTCTGCTGTACAAAGTACACTGTAGCTGAGCAAAAGCACGTTTGGGTAAAGGTACATTGTATAAAGTGCATTGTAACTCGCTCTATGGCTGCTCCACCGTGATTTCGCTGCAGCGCCGCACCTACTCTTCAAGTATCGAGCAGCATCTTGCCTACGTTGCAGAAAGTACAGCAGAAACCTAACATAGCTACTCAACTGTGGAGCTCCATTGCAGAAAGTACAGCAGTTTCTCCCGCTAACACCGTTTCCGAGCTAGTAATGATCATTTCTGCTGTACAAAGTACACTGTAGCTGAGCAAAAGCACGTTAGGGTGAAGATACAGTGTATAAAGTACATTGTAGCTCACCGGCCGAGCCACTGTGATGCAGCTTCAGCGCTGCAGTTGCAGCTGCAGCGCCGCACCTACTCTTTTCTGCGGAGCGCTCTGCGAAAATCCGTAGGCGATTGGCCGCTCCATTTGTGGAATTGTTTCGTAAAAAACAATGGATCATTGTAGCCTACGGAAGCCGCAATTTGGGCGATCGTTAGCTCCCCCTCCAGCAGCTCCTCCGCTTTCTTCATCCGTACTTTATATAAAAACTGCATCGGCGGGAGGCCCGTCGCCTCTTTGAAAAGTCTAGTCAGATGAGCGCGGTGATAGCCGAGCGTTCGAGCGATTCCTTCTATGGACAGCTGCTGTCCGTACTGGAGAGACATCAGACGGACGGCTTGGTCAATTTGACGGTACGAATGAGACTCCGGAGTGCTCCCTGCGCTGTTTCCAGTAGGATACATGCTTCCAAGCTCATGCAGCAGTAGCCTGAGCCAGCCCGATGCCTCCATATTTCCAAGGGCAGGGACATTCGTTTTCTCCATGCTTTTTCTAATGCTTCTGAACAGCTTTTGCATGGCAGGCAATGAACAGCCCTTAATGACTGAAAAATCAGGCGTAATGCCGATCGAGCTGAGCGCCGACTCTACGATCTCGCCCGAGAAGGCCACCCACATATACGACCAAGGGCAGCTTATGCTTGCTTCATATTTAACCAATATATCCGGGAAAATGACGAAAGCATCGCCAGCCTTGCATGGATATGCTTTTCCCAACGTCTCGAAGGTCCCCTCCCCGTCCAAAACGATATGAATTAAAAAGTAATCATGAACGGCTGGTCCAATAAAATGGCCGCCAACCGGTCTTCCTTTTCCGCTGAATAAGACAGACATTTCTCCCTTAAGCGGAGCTCTATTTAAACTGAGCGAGAAACTCTGATGTGTTTCCATGGCTGCACCTCCATTAAACTAGCTCTACTCATTTTACTAAATGATGCTACATTTCTCCATATAAACCTCCCTTCCTTCCATATCCATTTATAGATAGCCTCTTTATACTAAAGGAGTCCAGCATTCACTTAATAGGAGGCCATTGTCAAATGTCCAAAATTACTTTTATCGGAGCAGGAAGCACCGTTTTCGCCAAAAATATCCTTGGTGATGTCATGCAGACACCTGCCCTTCAAGGCTTTGAAATCGCTTTATTTGATATTGATGGGGAGCGTCTCCATGATTCCGAGCAGATGCTGCTCAATATCCAAAAAACAAGCGGAAGCACTTGTCAGATTAAAGCTTACTCCGATCGGAAAGAAGCGCTTCGAGGAGCCAAATACATTGTAAATGCCATTCAAGTAGGCGGCTACGATCCTTGTACGATTACCGATTTTGAAATCCCCAAAAAATACGGCTTGCGCCAAACGATAGCGGATACCGTAGGCATCGGCGGTATTTTCCGCAATCTTCGCACCATTCCCGTTATGCTCGATTTCGCCCGCGATATTAACGAGGTTTGCCCGGATGCCTTATTCCTCAATTACACCAATCCGATGGCTGTTCTAACCAATGTGATGAACACCTACGGCGGCGTAAAAACAGTCGGGTTATGCCATAGCGTGCAGGTTTGCGTTCCGCATTTATTCGAACATTTGGATCTCGATCCAACTGGCGTTAAATACAAAATCGCAGGCATCAACCATATGGCGTGGCTGCTTGAAGCGAGCAAAGACGGCGTCGATCTTTATCCGGAAATCAAACGGCGCGCCGCTGAGAAGCAAAAGGAAAAGCATCATGATATGGTCCGCTATGAGCTCATGCTCAAATTCGGCTACTATATAACCGAATCCTCAGAGCACAACGCGGAATATCATCCGTATTTCATTAAACGCAATTATCCGGAGCTTATTGAACGCTTCAATATCCCGCTCGATGAATATCCGCGCCGCTGCGTGAATCAAATCGAAGGCTGGAAATCAATGCGCGACTCGCTCGTAACCGACAGCAATCTCGAGCACTGCCGCAGCCATGAATATGCTTCCTATATTCTTGAAGCCATTGAAACGAACAATCCGTTCAAAATCGGCGGCAATGTGATGAATACGGGCTTGATTACTAACCTGCCGAAGGAAGCCTGTGTTGAAGTGCCGTGCCTCGTAGATGCTAACGGCGTCACGCCTACTTATGTAGGCGACCTGCCGCCGCAGCTGGCTGCATTAAACCGCACAAACATTAATACGCAGCTGCTCACGATCGAAGCTGCCATTACAGGCAAACGCGATCATATTTATCACGCAGCGCTTCTGGATCCTCATACCTCTGCCGAACTCTCTATGGATGATATCGTCTCCCTTTGCGATGATCTCATCGAAGCGCACGGCAGCTGGCTGCCTAGCTATAAATAAGCGTAGACGGCTGACACCGCCCTTGGCGGCAAAGCTCGTTTAGCGGAGATATATAAGCACATTTATATGTGAAAACATATAAATTCTTATATATTAAAATAAACAGCCGTTCCCAAGCAATCATTTGCTTGGGAACGGCTGTTTTTAATTTGTAACTCAAACTTCGCAGAGCGAAATTGGCTTTAAACCCTTGATAAGTATAGCTAAACCAAGAAAATATTAATCTCTTGCAAAATAGAAAACACCGCTTCGGTTTGGTATAGTGATTGTGA
>NZ_JAVIFU010000035.1 GCF_031157315.1 Paenibacillus sp. LHD-38 | reverse complement strand
CGTTGCCTTATATTCTGTTAATTGACTATCGAATAAACAGAAACCATCGTGATGCTTGGTTGTAAGCACCGCATACTTGTGGCCGGCTGCTTTGGCAATCTGCGCCCATTCCTTCGGGTTATACAAGGTCGGATTGAATTGTTCAAAGTAGGTCTGATAGTCTTCATTCGATATCCGCTCAACGCTTCGTACCCATTCGCCCCGCGCAGGAATAGCATATAATCCCCAATGAATAAACATCCCAAACCGATCTTGCCGGAACCATTCGGTTCGGCTCCACATTGTCGTCACAGATACACCCCCTAAGCGAAATTATTTTCTCAGCATCCGGAACACATGCGCGATTGGCGCCGATTCCGTAATGGCAGCGAGTGGCAGTTGAACCGAGATTCCATCTGCTTCTCGTTCCCAGTTCAGTTTCCCTTCCATTCCAAGAAGCTCGATCGTTTCCAGCGGATCCGTATACGGAATAGGAATGGTCTCTAAAACTTTCGTATCTGCCGAAGGGTATAGATAGGCGCAATAGACCGTATCTCCTTTTTGCGTGAAGGCATGACTCCCTGTATAATACGGCGCGCAAATGCGTGTGCCATAAATGGCTTCTCCGTTCACTTTCAACCATGCACCCAGTTCTTTCATGCGCGCAATCGCGCCTTCCGGCAGCCTGCCGTCGGGTTGCGGAGCCACGTTTAACGCCAGATTCCCTCCTTTAGCGACTACTTCGAGCAGAATCTTCACAATTTGGCGTGTCGGCTTATATTTATCTTCATACCGGAAAGAGAAGGAAGTGCCCATCGTAATGCAGCTTTCCCAAGGTACGTTCATGGCCGTTGACGGAATCGTCTGCTCTGGCGTGACGTAGTTTTCATAAGCGCCCCCTACGGTACGGTCTGCCGAAAGCAGCCACGGCTGATGCTCCCTGGCCTTCTCCACGACCTCGCCCAGGCGGATGTCCTGCCCGCTGCGAATCGGCTTCACCCAGCCGGCATCCAGCCATAGGACATCAATGCGGCCATAACGCGTCAATAATTCGGTAATCTGCTCATGCGTAAACTGAACGAACTTGTTCCACAGCTCGGGATGCTGCTGCGGATCGTAGGTAGGCCCCCGTCTTGTATTTGTTAGGCTCCGCTCCATATCCGGCGCCCAATAATAGGGCGTATGCCAATCCGCTTTAGAAAAATACGCGGCGATCGCCATTCCTTTTGCCCGGAAAGCATCGAATACATGACGGCATATATCGGCATATTTATGGGTATGAAACGGGGTTTGCTCGCCGGTAACCCGGTAATCCGTTGTATTCGTATCCCACATGCAGAAGCCGTCGTGATGCTTCGTCGTAAAGATTAAATATTTAAACCCGCCTTCTTCGGCTAAGTCCGCCCACACGTCGGGCTGAAAGCGAACCGGATTAAACGTCTTGTTCAGGCCAAAATATTGACGCTTGAACGCTTCCCCGTCCGTTTCCCAATCAATGCCTTCGCGTGACCATTCCGCATCTTCATCGCTGAGTGCCCAAGACTCCACGACACAAAGCTGAGAATACGGCCCCCAGTGCATCATCAATGCCAGCTTCTGGTCTTTGAACCATTCCAGACGCTCCAGCGTGATTGGAGTATCGGGGCGTATCCATTCCTGCTCATTGCTGAAATTATGCACGCCTTCATGCAATTCTTGTTCTTCATTCTCTCCTTGCAAATGATCAAGGGTTTGATCGCTCATCGTTGCAAAGCCTCCTAAAATCGATTATGAATGAGGCCGCTCCGCAGACACTCTCTGTCTGTGGAGCGGCCTCTCTTTACGCGAAATGGAATTAACCATTATGATTACATTGTGTTTCCTTATTTGGCGGCTAATGCCTTCTGATAAATCTCGATATACTGGCCAAGCTGCAGACCATCGAAGCCCTTTACATAAGCGTCCCATTCCTTGCTGATGTCTTTGGAGCCCGTAATAAACTGCGCCATATTCGACTTCGTATAATCCACGATCGTCGTCTTCAGCTGAGCTGCGATTTCCGCATCTTCTTGGGCGATAAATACGCCGTTTGGATACGCTTCTTTGGAATGATAGGACTCATATTTCTTCGATTCCGTATTTAATCGTGTGCCATAACCGCCGTCTGCAAGCGGATCCTGAATCGCCATCCAAGAGGAACGGTATTCATACGTGCGAAGGGAAGGTCCGATCTGTTCCCATCCGTCGTTATGCGTTTGCTTCTTCTCCTGTTGAATGGTAGCGTATTTGGCCTGCTTGCCATCGATATCCAATTCGCCATCCGCCCCCTTGCGCCAGCCTTTATCTTCAGGACCATTCTCCTGCAATACAATAGCTTCCTCCGTGAACAAATAATCGGCCAATCGAATCGCGGCGATCTGCTGCTCTTCCGTCGCCTTGTTCGTAATCGCAAATTGCGATTTGCTGATGCCGGCGAAGTTAAGTGTCTGCTGGACGCCATTCGGCCCTTTAAGCGGAGGCAGCGTCACATAATCTTTGTGGCGAGGCTGCTCTTCCGTCATATTATAGCCATAGCTAATGAGCGCCGTCGTCGCGGCTCCCATGATGTTATCCGGTTCCCGATTCGCCAGCTGCTGGATCGCGTCGGCGTTTTGCGTGAATGCTGCCGGATCGATTAATCCTTCCTTATATAATTTGTTCAAATATTCAAGCCCTTGCTTCCATTCATCTTTGTTCGCCGCAAAGTCGACCTTGCCATCCTTCACGGATAAAAAGGTGCCGGCGTTCTTCTCGGTATAATCATCCACAATAAAGGAATTCATCAAGAAAGCAGAAACGTTCCCCGCCCACATTTCGTCGGATCCCGTAAGCGGAAGCTCATCATTCTTTCCGTTGCCATTCGGGTCTTCTTCCTTGAATGCCTTCATCACCTGATAGAACTCTTCCGTTGTCGTTGGCAGCTGGAGGCCGAGCTTGTCGAGCCAAGCCTTGTTGATCCATAGCTTTAAAGCATTGTCACAATGGTAGCATTCATTTATTTGCGGCAGCGCATAGATGTTTCCGTCCGGAGCCGTAATCGACGATCTCATATAAGGAATTTCTTCAAGCGCCTTTTTAATAGTAGGAGCATACTTTTCGATCAAATCATTCAGAGGGAGGAAAACGCCCTGCTTCCCGTACTTCATCTGTTCTTCCCTAGTCAGGTTGCCGTGCAAGATCACTTCCGGATAGTCGCCGCTGGCCAGCATCAGCTGCTTGCGGTCTTCAAGCGCATTATTTGGAACGAGATCCCAGGCAATCTTAATGTTGGTCTTCTCTTCCAGATGCTTCGTAAATGCATTGGTCTCCATGTTCTCGATCGTAGGAAGCTGAGGGGCAAACATCTTAAGCGTCAGCTGCTTATTCACAATCGGATACGAACCTACGGCCGTGAAAACATCCTCTTGTACTTGATTGTTCTCTTTCTGGCCGCTTTCCGTATTACCATTACCATTCCCAGGCGCCTTCGTATCCTTGCTGCACGCAGAAAGGAACACAACACAGCTAAGTACGATGCACAATAAGACTGCACTTGATTTTTTCCATCTTTTCCCCATCGAAACGACTCCTCCTTGTTATATCCTTGACACTCCCTATGGCATGCAATGGCGCTATTTCCGAATCTGAATGACCGCCCCGGCCCCAAAGGCGACCCATCCCTCCCTTCACAGAATCATTCCTATTTAGCCTTTCAACGAACCGATCATGACACCTTTAACAAAATATTTCTGAACAAACGGATAAATAATGAGTACTGGACCGCTGGCAATAACGATCAATGAATATTTCAACAGGTCCTTTAATCCTTGCTGGGCCAGCATCTGATTCGCATTGGCGATCATGGACGCATCCACCGAGTTTAGAATAAGCACGTTGCGCAGCACGATCTGTAACGGGAACAGGTCTGGGGAACGCAGGAATATAAGAGCATCGAAATAAGCGTTCCAATGACCCACAGCATACATAAGCATCATGACGGCCAAGATGGGTTTGGAAAGTGGCAACACGATGCTGAATATAAAGCGGATGTCGCTGCAGCCATCCAAATCGGCAGCCTCAGCCAGCTCATCGGGAATGGTCGACTGGAAGAAGGTTCTCGCTATGATGACTTGAAATACCGCCAGCGCTCCCGGCAAAATCATCGCCCATCGGGTATCCAGCAAATTCAGTTCCTTCACGACCAGATAATACGGAATCAGCCCTCCTTCGAACATCATTGTAATGACTAACAGCACCATGAAGAAATTCCGTCCGTAGAACGTCTTTCTTGCCAAGGGATAAGCAAGCATTACCGTCAGGACAACGTTAATTAACGTGCCGACAACCGTGTAGAACAGAGAATTCAGAAACCCGGTACCGATCTGCGGGTTGTTGAATACGGCCTTATATCCGTCCAACGTAAATTGGACCGGAAACAGCCATACTTTGCCCGAAACGACAGCTTGCGGCGAACTGAATGAAGAACTTAAGATATAGAGAAGCGGCAGCAGCACGACTAACAGGACCAAGGTCAGAAACGCATAGACCAAGACCATGAACAAGCGGTCTCCGCCCGACTCTCGAATGGATTCGGTTTTAGCCATTTTGTCTCCTTTCCTACCAAAGACTGTTATTGGATAGTTTTCTAGCGATAAAATTAACAACAACAAGTAATACCAGGTTAATGACCGAGTTAAAAACGCCGATAGCCGCCGAGAAGCTGAAGCTCGAACCAAGCAAGCCCACTTTATACACGTAAGTGGAAATGACCTCGGAAGTGGCCAGATTGAGCGGATTTTGCATCAGATATATTTTCTCGAAGCCGAGCTTCATCAGATTGCCCAGATTAAGAATGAGAAGAATGACAGATACCGGAATCAGACTCGGAATATCGACGTTGATTATTTTCTGGATTCTCGATGCTCCGTCCACTTTTGCCGCTTCGTACAGCTCAGGGTTGACGCCCGCCAATGCCGCAATATAGATAATGGCCCCGTATCCCGTGTGCTGCCAGACATCAGACCAGACATAGATGGATTTAAACAATGACGGGATACCCATAAAGTTTGTATTTTCCACGCCGAGCATCTGGAACAGCTTGCTTACCACGCCTACGTTCGGGGTCAAGTTAACAACAATAATGGATACCATAATAACCGTCGAAATAAAGTAAGGCGCATAAGAGACCAGCTGCACGCTTTTCTTGAACAGACCATTGCGCACTTCATTGAGAGCAAGCGCCAGAATGATTGGTGCAGGGAACCCGACAAGCAAGCCGTAAAGGCTAATGCCCAGCGTGTTTTTCATGTACAGCCAGAAGTTCGGGGATTCGAAAAACTGATTAAAGTATTTCAGTCCGACCCATGAGCTTCCTAAGATGCCTTTGATGACGTTGTAGTCTTTGAAGGCGATCATAATGCCGGCCATGGGTACATATTTGAAAATAATGAGATAAGCAATCGGCAGCAGGATGACGATATACAATTGCCAGTGGCGCGCCATCTTTCGTAAGGGCGCATAACTTCTCGTTGTCGGAACAAGGGGCATCGATACGGGATGCAATTCGTTATTAAGTTTGGACATGGACTAGCCTCCTTTTAAACAGTCTAGTTTGTTTGCGCTTTCATGTGATCATCATATAAGCTCCCGGCTCCCTGCCACAAGAAACAATAAAATTTTGCTTAACCTTTTTCGCATTCGCCGATGCACAAGAAACGGCAGCACCTGATAAAACCCGGTGCTGCCGCCGATTCGTCAACTGTTTTCATTCTCCATGATTAACATTTTTCTAGAACTTAACCCTTTTCTACACCATGATCCGCTAACTGTTAAGCTACCTTTGCGTCTCTGTACGGTATTCGCCCGGCGAAGACCCGACGACTTTCTTAAAAACTCTGGTAAACGATATCGCACTCGTGTAGCCGACCTCCACCGCGATATCCTGAATCGGCCGCCGTGTTTCGGCGAGAAGTCTTTTCGCTTCATTCAAGCGGATGTCTATTAAGAAATCGATGAACTTATGTCCCGTTGTTTCTTTGAACAGCTTGCTGACATATTTCGCATTAATATTGAATTTCTCGCTTAAATATTCAAGTGACATGTTCGGATTCACGTATTCCGCCTCTATGAAGCGGCGCATTTCCATAATGATACCCGCATGTTGACCATTATAACGCGAGTCTGCAAGCGTATTCCCAAGCTCTGTCATTTCACCGATTATAGCTTCACGCATCTCATCAAGAGAATGGCACTTATCCAGTTTATCCGTCAGATTCGTCAAGGCTCCCGTTTCCCACATGACCTGACACTCCTTGCCGAGCCCCGACAATTCGCGTCCTAAACTGTAGATTAAGTAATTCATAATATTCATGATCTCATCCTTGGTCAATAAGCCCTGCTTCATCTGGCTAAACAAATCATCCAATTGCCCATTCCAGCTTTGCTCCGATTTGCGGAAAGCATGTGCAGCAGATCGAATGATTCCGAGATAGGAGTATACCTCAACTTGGCCTTGACTCATCATATCTTCACGCGTAATGAGGCGATTTTCTCCCAGCACCATCTTGTAATCAAGTGTATCCAACGCTTGATTAAAGGATTTTGCGATTTCGAATAAATGTACGGCCGGATCCCCGATCCCTACGCTTATTGTAAATTTCATATTCTGCTCCGTCCAACCGCGGATGCTGTCGCATAACTGAACCAGCCGTTTGCCGTCAACCTCGTCTCCGTTCTCGAACAGAATGACGCTGAGGCGGGATGAGGCTGTCCATTCAGCCCAGCATTCGTATCCGAAGCGTGAAGACAGTTCATAAGTAATGCTGCGCAAGGCGAACTTTAACAAATTTTGATCGCTGCGCGAATAACGGCTGCAAAATTCCCCATACTTGTCCATTTCCAGAACGAAAAGGGAATGACTCTCCGCAGGCGCTGGAAGCTGCAGCCGTTCGGCTTCGCGCCGCCAATCTGCCAGTGTCAGTGCTGTTCCTTCTTCGATCAGCTGATGGAATAGGTTGCGGGTACGCAAATGCAGATCCTCTTTGTATTGCTGCTGATACTGTTTGGACTGCTCCGTCAAATTATCGAGGGCCGATTCGATAAACGCGAATTCATCTATTCGACCGGCATTCTTTCTTCCTCCGGCTAGCGGCAGCATATACCCGCTAAAGCGTGAGACAATCTGTTCAACCGGCCTCGCATTGCGCCTCGATATATAGATCATCCATGCGAGACCCGCGCCAATCATAATAAGTCCGATGACAAACCAAGCATTGTAAAGCAATGATACCGTTTGGATGAATGTGCCCTGTACAAACCCGCTAATATAGGACCAATTCGAATAGCTGGACTTATAATCCGCATATACGCGCATAGATTCAACGGGTTCTGCCTGTTTAAGCAATTCGTTGCCCGCCCCGTCTTTGACCCGGATAAAGCTGACTTTCGAATCGTATAGTTCATTCACTAACCGCTGCAAGGAACCCGCTGCCACATTCACTACGATCATGCCTTTTTTGTTCGTCATGAATGGGGCACCCCTTACCAGACTGACAACCTTTTTATCCTCCAAGACGGAAAATTGCCGGAACGTCCGCAAATCCGTCCACTTTTGAGAGATCGACATTCGGTTCTGCTCGATAAAGGATTTGTCTGGATACGTTCCGATATGCCCGTTTGTCGCATTACTTAACACAACCTGATCATCATAACGTACCAGATATATGGAATCGATAAGCGGATAATAGGAAATCATATCGTTCATTTTCATGACGGCGCTAATGTTGACATACGGATCGGCGCCCTCTTTGCTGTTGAAAAAATCGATTAGCGGCTTGCTGTTAATGCTTTCCTTCATCACCATATTATCGATGGCTCTCAAGGATGTGTCTATCAGCCGCATAGCTTGCAAAGACAGCATACTGTTGGCGTTGATAGCCTCTTTGCGGCCCTGTTCACTGATCAGTTGAAAAAAAACGAAAAAGGTAAAGGTGACTACGATAATAAATATCGGCATATAGGAAAGAAGAAGCCGATTAAACCATGATTTGCTCATCATTAGCCCTCACTCGTCTCCGGGATGACTGGCGCCATCCACTTTCTGTTTGGCATCCACCCTTTATCTGAAATTTTAATGTCATTTAACAAACAATACAATACTCCGATTAAAGGAAGCGCATTATTATTTCCCGGATCGATACCAATTCAGTATCGAGGCTTGGCAGATTCAAAAGGCATTATGTTCGGCCTTTCGGCCCAAAGACCGACAGCAGACGTACTTCCGGCAGCTTCGCTTCCCAATTAGCAGGCGCTGTAAGCCCAAGCGCACGAATGACGACAGCCGCCGTATCCGTGATGATAAAGTCTCCTTGCAGCGGTGAATCCGGTTTGATTTCCCAGACCGGCGCAGCCCCAGAAGATTGTCTTCTCAGTCGGGTGATCGCTGCCATGGCTGTGAGAATGCTCTCCTCGTCCGTCTCTTCGATTGCCTGATGCTGACCGGGTGTATTGTACCCATATTGGCACCCCGCTGCATCGGGTTAATCTAATCCGACAAACATTACATTCAAATCGGGATTTTCTCTTATGTATGCAGCTGCGGCCAGCGAAAGATCGCGGTCGTTCAAGGATACCTTATGAACGTCGATCGAAGATTCGATGATGCCGTGACAAAGGAAATCGCATATCCCTCCCCCGACGGATGAATTGCTACCTCATTTATCATACTCGCCGATCTTTACAAAGACAAAGTCAACATAAAACAACCAATAACAACTTAATTCACATTCAGTCGTTTAACGCTAATGCTGAGCGCACATAATTAAAAAGGCGCAAATTATGCGCCTTTTTAACCTTACCTAATCGACTATTCCTACTTGGCCGCTTCCTGAGCCATGGCATCCTTGATTTGCAATTGGGATTCTTCTTCCACTTTTCGTAAAAACTCCGATATGTTCATATCAGACTCCGTAAATACTTTCATATCAAGATTGACATAACGGTCCCAGAAGCTGTTTCGCGCTGGAGGCTCCGCGAGTTTGTTTTTCGTGAAAGCGCCGATGTTTTTCCCGGCAAACCTTGCAAGCTCAGCGCCAAAGTGGGCTTTTATCTCTTGATCCGCAAGAACGGTAGGGGTTCCCGTTTTGGCCATCTTAGTTTGGTACTCGGCCGATACGCTCTCGAGCAAAAATTGCAGCGCAGCTTCCTTCTTCTCGCTGAAGCTGTTGATGGCCCACGGATGAATCCCTATCGGAACCGTCGAGGTATTCGGCAAATCCGACCACGATGGAAGCGGTACAATATCCATTAGCTTCTGATATTCTAAGACTTCATCTTCTGTTTCGCCGCCGAACCACGTCAAAAATCCGTGCCAGTTGACGCTCATGGCAACTGTTTTATTCTCGAACGAACTTGGCGCCTCTGGATCATCAATGATACCTGGAATTTCGTAGTACTTTTTCATTAGTTCCATATATTTGGTGAATTTCGGATCTTTCGTGAGCAGCACTTCCCCCGAATCCGGGTCTGTATGCGTGACTGATAATTGCAGCAATGGAGCGGGAGCGCCAAAATCCAAACCGCGATACTTGACGCCCTCCCGCTCGGCCGTCATTTTTTTTGCGAGATCAATGACCTCGTCCCATGTCATATCTTCCCTAGGATACTCCACCCCGAATTTATCAAATATTTCTTTATTATAATGGAGTCCCAAATAGCCCATTTCCTGCGGCATACCGACCAGTCTGTTCTGCGAGTCCCGCGCGCGGATTTCAGCAACTGCGGCGGGGTCTAACGTGTCCATATCAAAGCCGTATACCTCCAGCATCTCCTCCAAAGGAAATACCATCTCCAAATCCTCGAGCGGCTTCTGTCCGGTAAAGGCGAGCAGCACATCCGGAACGACTTGCGCCGCGAACAGTTCCTGCATCTTCTCCGGCGTACCGTCCCAGTCAATATGTTCCAACGTAATGTGCGGCAATTTTTCTTGAATATAGTCGCCTATCCTCGACATGAAATAATCATTGCCCCATGGAGTCGCCACTTTAAGCGTCACAGGTTCGTTGGAAAATTTCGTTAATTTAATTTCAGAGACATCCGCCGAATCATCTTCCGGCGTGTTTGTTGACGAGTTTGATGAAGAAGTCGCATTCGGCGATACACCGTTATTAGACGAACACGCTGAAACGATCAATGACATAATCATGAACAACATCATGACAATTGTAAAGCTTCTCATTTGCTTCTTCATTGAAAGACTCCTCCTTGAAATTGGTTTACATTCCCTCTCTACTTCGATGCTCAAGTTTTCGCTGAACTCCCCCCTTCAAGATGCCAACCGAAGGAAATGATCTATGTGAAGCATAAGCGGTTGCCCTATTCCACCAATCCCGTTCGTTCCACGCTCTCTACGAAATACCGCTGCGCAAACAGATAGATGAGAAGCGGAGGTAGAATCGTCAGGAAGCTTGCCGCCATCTTAATCGGCTCTGCCACATACTCCGGATAACCACCTGTATCAATAAAAGCATCCAAGGAGGTTCCCATACGCGACATTTGCGTAGCGAGCGGAACATCGGCCGCATTCGCCAGAAACATTTTCGGCAGATAGGTATCGTTCCACGTCCAAACGAAGGAGAATAAAAAGACGACAAGAATGGCTGGTTTCGCCAAAGGAAGCATGACTTTCACATAAAACTTGATGGCGGTGGCGCCGTCTATTTTGGCCGCTTCCTCCAGTTCCTTCGGTTGAGTCATGAAAAACTGTCTGAAGATGAAGACAAACAGCGAGCCTTTTACGCCGAAGCCGAATACAGCCGGTATGATCAAGGTGAACAGGCTGCCGTCCAGGCCTATTTCCCTGAATAATAGGATCGTTGGCAAAACGATGACTTGCGGCGGGATAATAAACGCAAGCAGCAGCAGAAAGAAAGCCAGCTTCTTAAACGGAACTTGAAGCCGTGCCAACGCGTAGCCCGCCAAACCGCATGAGATACAATGAAGAACCGACGCAGACAAAGCAATCGTAATACTGATTATGAACGACTTCGAGTATTGCAAAATATTCCATGCCGTGGAGAGATGACCGAAATAGAGCGATGACGGAATCCAGGTGACCGTAGGATCGATAAGATCCTTGCTGTCCATGAGCATCCTCACGATCATCTTAAAAATCGGGTTCAAGTAAATATAAGAGGTGGATATAAGAATCAAATACAACAACCATTTAAAGATGAGACCTTTATCCACTTCCCTGCCCAGAATGAAATAACGTATGGACCGTAAGCCATGCCTGAAGAAGGGCTTGTTTTTCCTTGCTTTTTGCACATTGATTTTCATAACACTCACGCTTGCACCCCCCTTTTATAATCACATTCGCTGCTGTCTGTTCACCCTGCTGTAGATGAGGAGAACGATGGCGAGGAACACGAGAACAATGACAAAATAAATCCAGGCAAGCGCGCTGCTGTACCCGTAATTACCGGTGCCGATCAACGTAATGACCGGATTGGACGGGAACGTAAACATATCGACAACGGTATAAATGATATTAAGTAAAATGAATGGAGACATGGCCGGAAGCGTAATCTTCCAAAACACCTCCCACGGCGAGGCTCCGTCAATTCTGGCGGATTCGTAGGCGGAAGCGGGAATCGTCTGGCGTCCCGCCAAAAACACTACGATTTGCACGCCTGAATACCATAACACCAACACAAAGTGTTCAAGAACGGCAAGTACCGGTTTGCCCCATGGGCTTCCCCCGATATAGGCATCCATAAAGCCGCCAATCATTTCGCTCTTCATGAAGCCGAGTCCGCTTTCTTCCTGGTCCATAAATTGCTGCAGAACAGCGCCTGTCGAGAAAATGACGGGAAGAAAGAAGATGGCGCGGAACATAAACCGTCCCTTAAGCTTTTGATTTAGAAAAATGGCGATTAGCAAAGAAAAAATAACGATAACCGGAACCATGATAACGACTTCCTGTAAAAAAGGGATGAGTTGATCGTAAAACTCGGCGCTCCCCATCAAGATCGTTTTATAAAATTGAACGCCTACTAATTCGTATCTCATCCCGGTCGGAAGCACCTTCACATTGTTGAAGCTCATATACAGAGAGAATATAAGCGGAAACGCCATGAAGATCATGAAACCGAGCAGCCATGGAGCCATAAACAGCATGCCTTCCAATCGACTGTAAACCTTCGTTGTCATAACCCGTTTTTTAGCCACTCTATCCCCCCTACTTGACGACGGCAAAGTCTTTCGGCTTTACAATCCATCCGTTTCCTGCATACGGTTCTGCATTATAATTGACTACAATTCGTTTGCCTCCCGCATAGGAAGTTTCGAAGACACCGTCCGCTAACGAGCGATGACCCGTAATAAATTGATCTTGGACATCCCCCAGCGCTTTATTATACCGTTCGTATTGAATGGCCATCTCCTGCAGCCAATCTTTGTAATAAGTGCTGTAAAACTGTCCGAGCGATCTCGTTTTTAGCAATTGCTGCGATTTCGCATACGTAGCGATGAATGACGGCACAGCTCCATATTCGATCCCTTTCAAGAAGGTTGTCTCATAATCGTCGCTGTCGTTTGCGAAATCGGCAGAATACGTGACGAGCCCGTGCAAAGCGATTTGAGAGAACGGAACCCCGCGATCGACGAACAGATCGTTGGAAATTTCGTCGTCCAGCCCTTGTACGTGGTTAACATATTTCAGGGTGTATACATTACCGTCCTCGACTTGAACATGGCCGAGCGTATTTTTCGTCGTTTCGAATATGCGCTGCTGAATGTTCTTTGTCTCTTCTCTTGTTGCGGCATAATTCTCATTGAAGTCCGTATTCAGAAGGGCGCCTATTCCTTGGCCGAACACATACCCGTCAACATGCATGGCTTGCGCATTGCTCAATTCGTCCTCGATGACCTTCTCCGCGAACCTGGGACTGACGAATGTTTTCTTCTTATCACTACCGCGCGTATAATAATCCATTACCGAGGCTCCGATATCGCGCAGCCCGTCCCTGTTCCTTCGAAATCCGTCTTTTCCGGTATTGTTGAAGGAATAGGATGACGCATCAAAGTAAACTTCGTAGCCCTTCGCATGAGCAAAATCGACGAATTGCTTCATACCGCCATTTCCGCCCAGCTTGCTTGACAGAGGAAAGCTGCCGCCGTATTGACTAAACCCTTTTCTTTGCCAGCCTGAGTAGGTGATGGACATCTTATCGACGCCGATTGTATTCAATTCCTGAACGATTTCTTGCGCTTGGCGGGTCGTCGTAAGCGGCAGATAGGAGTCCCATAGAAATCCACGTTCCGAATCAGCGCCAAGCAAATGCAGCTGCAGCCCAAGCTTGTTATCGTTCACCTGAAGCGGCCGCATTCCGATCTCTTCGATCAAATATTGTCTATACCGAGCAGCCATTTGGACATAATCGTCATTCTTCTGATCGATCAAATAATAGCGAACGGAACGGTCCGACGCCGTTATATCTTTGGTGTAGGAAACATATCCTGCCGTTTTTTTCGTATTCGTATATTGGTAATACATAAACCTGAAGTTTTGCTCTGCTGTAACCCAGTTATATTGGCTGAAGGTTTTGGAAGGAGCCGCTACCACGTTCGCATATTCCGAGCCGTCATGAATGACCCCGATCATGGCCTGATTACCGGATTTAATGCCAAAGACGGGCATTCTGACCGGCTTTCGGATGGAGAAGACCGTGTTGGCGCTGTACGCCCAATCTGCGCCATAGACTCGTTCACTATAGTAATTGTTCGTGCCGCCGCGGTCCTTCTTGAACTCGACAATTGCACCGGAGCCATCAGGCAGGAACAAATATCCGTTCTCCTCTTCAGAGGTTTGCGCTCCCAGAAATGGAAACAGCCGCACGGAGACAAGCCTGGCTTCATTGTCCTTTTTGGTTTTTAACTCTTCCTCTGTGAATACTCTTTCGTCTTTCAATCCGTCCTGCAAAATTTTGGTCTCTACATAGTCGTCGCCTAGACGCACTTCGGCCGGAATCACAAAGCCAAGACCTGGAATCTCGTACTGTATCTTAAAGCCTTGACCGGTCGTTTCGAATTTGGAGACGATACCTTTCCCATCCTTGAAATTTTCTTCCTTTGCCAAATCCTTCCTGACGTTAAATTCCACGTAACTGTACAGGAGCGGAGATTCCAGATTGGCTTTCCATTTCCCCTGGTTTTCCTTCTCGTTGTAGCCTTTCTCATCCGGGAACGATTTCCATACATGCCCCGTTCGCTTATCGGTAACTGTAAAATGGCCGGTAACCGAATTCGCCTTTAGCGTCAAATATTTGCTTACCGCAATTTGTTTATATTCTCCCTTATCGAGATTAGGAGCTGTCGGTTTGACGACCGCGGAGGCTCCTGTAGTCTCCTTAGCTTCCGCTGCTTGAACCGGAATCTCCTCTTCATCCTGTTGTTTATTCGCAAGAGGCACGGCAATAGCGAAGATTGCCAAAGCGGCAATTGAAACGATGCAAGCCGCTACCGTCATGAGCCCCCGTTTTGAGAGGAAAAATCGTTTCACTTCGACACCTCCTGATAAATCGTGTAGATGAAGCCGACAAGCTCCGAAGCGAGTCCGAATACGATAAAGATCAGCACCCATAAAATGATCATCGCAAGCAGCGTCAGCAGGATATTGACGGTCGTTTCGCCGACGCTATAATTTTGCAAGGATTGAATTTTCCAGAAGAAGAGCATTCCGCACCAAATTAAAATGCCCCACTCGATAGCCTGATAGATCGAGCCTTCACTCAGCGTAAGCACGTTGGAGACGAGCGCCAATGGAAGCCCAAGCAATACAAATGGGAATAGCGCATAGGAGCTCCCTACAAACACGTCTTTAAAGCGAGCCTCGCCTTGTTGGATCGTACCGATCAAGTAGTTGCAAACGACCCAAGACGTCCAGGAAACCAAAAACCCCGTCATGATGAAACTTCCGTTAATATCAGCAGGCGGTTTCGGATTGAATGAAAACCCGGTATAGTACGTTTTGACAAGGAGAACCAGCACAGTGGAGCCAAGCAGCACAAATGCGCTTAAATAGCCGCCGCTGTTCAAAAACCGGAGATCGCTGAATCCTTCGAGCGGATGCTTCAAGATGTAGAACGCATGCTTAAGCTGTCTGGTCAACGTTTGCCGCAGCCATTTAAAGCGAAGGCCGGAAGGCAGGGCGAACTTGTATTTTCGATTCAATCTCACCGCGATGAAAAATACGACGAGTGAAATGACCAGGCTGTTGGCGATCAGGGAGAAATGCTTTTGAAACCATATCAATCGAAGCTGCCAATAACTATCCGAATAACCTTGACCATGCCCGGCAAGCTTATATAAGTCTTTCGCTTGCTCATAATCGCCTTCGTTAAAAGCCGCTTGCGCCATTCCATAATAGGCTGGCGAGAAGAGCGCATTAAGTTTGGTCACCTTTTCCCAGTTTTGCTCGCTCTCCTTGTATTTGCCGCCTTGCGAAAGCATAAACGCTTCATGGATTGCGGCTCCGAGCGGCGTCGGTTTTAATTTCTGCACCAGATTTAAAGCATCGTCCAAAAAAAACAGCTCATTACGCGAGTTCGTTGCTACGGCAACGGGGCTTTGATTCAGTCCCATAATGGCCGTGGAGGAAGGCGGGCTTTTCCAAAAAAACTGCAGTTTTCCGCTGGCATCGTATTGAGACACCACGTTTAAATTTTTGTCGATTACCGTCATGTTCCCGTTAGCATCGACCGAAAGATCGGATAGCTGCACCTCTTTGTCTCTTTCTTCCGGCGTGTATGCGATCTTCTCGCCGAAACTCAATTCCTTCCATACATTTTCACTCCGGATATTCAGCTTTTTCACTTGTTCCTTCGATGAACCGGATACCGTATAAATGAAGCCCTGCCGGTCAATATCAATATTTCGGATAATAGGCGGCAGCAGTCTCACCTGTTTGCTAAGCTGCTCCTTGGTATATAGCAACTTTCGAACCATATCCATCATTTTAACTTCCGTTGCATTCGCTCCGAAAAATCCGAAAAATTGGCCGCTCGGCTCGAATTGGATAACGCCCTGATAGCTTCCTTTGGAGACGACATAAACAAAACCTCTGCTGTCGACAACCAAATTCGTGGGTTCGTAAATGAAGGACTCATTAACCAAACTTGACTGCGGACGCGTAAACTCTAGTTGAAGCTGCAGCTTCTTATTAAGCTTGACGACACGCTTATTGCCCGTATCGGCGATATAGATATCCCCATTATCCGCTGCAAAAACACCTTGCGGGCTCTTCAAAGGACTTTCCGGCACTTTAATCTCCTGCATGAATATCCCATCTGCGGAAAAATGAACAACTCGGTCGTTATCCGTATCTGCGATGTAAATGTGATCGTTCCTGTCAATAAAGATGTCCTGCGGTCTTTTGAGCGGCGAATAAACCATCTCGCCATTGCCGTTATCGACATAGATATCCTTCGCGACAACCCCGGCCGGGATATAAGCCGGCCGCGTAGGAATACCCCGGCCGTTACTATCCTCGAAGAACGTTCTATAAGGCGCATCCGCGTTTGCCTTCGCCGGTATGAATGCAATTGAAATCAAGCAAACGAGCCCCAAGCCTATCATCCATTTGCTTAGATTTAGTTTCATCGTTTAACCTCCGTTATCCCGCCAAGCCCAGCGATCGATTGCTTCCTTCATTACTTGATTCCCGAATGCGCCATTGTGGAGATGACTTTCCGCTGGGACAGCAAAAATATGATCAATGAAGGCAAAAACATAATTAATGCGCCTGCCGCTGCCGCTCCTTGTCTGGCAACCGAGTTTGCCAAATTTGAGGTTAGCGTACCCATATAGAAGGGCAGCGTCTTCATGGCATCTTCCTGCATAAATAATGTTGACGTCTCCGCATTCCCCCACGCGTTCTGAAACGCTAAAATCGTGATCGTCGCGATCGCAGGCATTACCATCGGGATGACAATCCGCATGAAAATGCCGAATTCGGTCGTGCCGTCAATTTTGGCTGCCTCGATCATTTCATTCGGGACTTGATCGATAAACTGTTTAATTAGAAAGACACCGACCGGCATCGCGATCATCGGTAATACATGCCCGAAATAACTGTTCATAATACCCAGGCTTTGCACGATAACGTACCGGGGAATCGCGATCGTCTCCGGGGCAAACAAGAGCGAGGCTATGATCGAGCCGAATATGAGCTTCGAGCCGGGAAATCGATGTTTCGATAAGGCATACGCGCACACGGCGCCTGTCGCGACCATTCCGACCGTAGCGAGGAATGTGACGATAATACTGTTGAGCATATACCGCGATGCGGGTACTGACGTGCTTTGCGTAAGCGAAAGCAGCTCGATAAAGTTCTGGAACGTCGGATTCCGCACGATAAATGTAGGCGGAAACTGAAATAATTCATGCAACGGCTTAAAGGCGTGATTAAAGATATACACGATCGGCAGAAGCATGAAGACAGAGAGGAGCGTCAGAAACAAAACGATGAACTGCTGCGTACGGTCGAATCTTTTGACGGAATGCATCCATTCTTTCCGCTTCCAGTAAAGGCGCTGCAGCATTTTATTGTTGATTTCGCGCATTATTCCCCCTCCTTAGGAGCGAACAAATAGCCGAACAGACGGCTTAATACATAACATACCACCAGCAGCACGACCGAAATGGCGCTGGCGTAGCCAAGCTCATAACGGATAAAACCGTAATCATCGATATGGTTGATCATAAGCTGTCCGGCATAGTCAGGGGTCGGATTAACGCCTGACAGCTGGGTTCCAATGGCACCCGATTTCAGCGTATAAACGATCGACATAATGGCGGCAAACATCATCTGCGGCTTCATTAGCGGCACGGTGATGTACCAAATTTCCTGCAATCTGCTCGATATGCCGTCAATTCGTCCAGCTTCGTACATTTGTTTGTCGACGTTCAATATGCCTGCCAGGATGGCCAGAAACCCGATCCCCATACTTGCCCAAATCGAGACGATAATCATAACATTCATCAAAAACCCGCTGTCTTGCACGAAGAGGACCGGTTTCTCAATAATTCCCCACTTCAACAGAAAACTGTTCAAATAGCCGGTCCGATCTCCCGTAAACATGACTTGCCATACGACGGTCATCGCGATTCCTGCCGTTAAAGACGGCGCATAAATGGCGAGCGCATATCCGGTCCGCATCGTACCTGGAAGCTGCGCGATCAACCAGGCTAGGAAGAAGGCACAAATATAGCCTAGTGGTCCGACAAATAAGGCAAACTTAAAAGAATTGGGCACTACATGCTGTAGAAATATGACATCTTGGGAAAACAAGTTTTGATAATTCATCCACCCAACCCATGTAGGGAACTGAATGGCATTGAAGTAAGTGAAGCCTAACAGCACGCCGGCAACAATCGGTATAAGAATGAATAATACAAACATCACATAAAACGGAGCGATAAACAGGTAGGACAGACGGCTTTTCCAAATCTCAGCCGCTAAGCCCATCATTTTTCGCGTAATTTTGCTTCCTTTTCCGACAGAAGTATCGGTGTTTCGCCGGGAACGGATTTGCATATTATTCGACATCGATATCCGCTCCTTTCCATGGCTCCAGTATCTGCGGCAGATCAAGCGTTCTGACTACATTTCCGGTTGCATCCCTGAAATGAAACTCCTGCTGTTTTCGGATAAGCTCGCGGGTAATCGCTTTAATTCCTTTCTCCAGCGCGATTCGCGGCGTCTCCAATGCTTGACTGTCCGGTACGACCGCGCGATTCCACGCATTGGCCAGCTCACGGGCCGACATATAGCCGCCCGGTACATTCGGGACGTCCTTCATCCATTTCCACTGCTCGAGGATGACCTTCAAATCTTCCTTCTTCCATGGCATATTGATAAAGGCCTGTATGTTCGCCGTATTCCAGCGGAACGCTTCACCGCGGAACTGCTCCATATTCAATCCATATTCGGTTTGCGTTTCATCTGAAAGATACCACTGAAGAAATTTCCAAGCGATGTCTCGTTTTTGCTCCAGCGTATCATTAAACAGCATGGCGCTGGTCGGATTGCTTCCCGCGGCCCATCTGACTATTGATCCGTCCGGCTGCCGCGTTCCGGGAATCGGTGCGATCGCCCATTCGTTCAAAATATCCGGCGCAGCTACCATCAGCTGCATGTACATATTGAAATCTGCGATGCCGATCGGCATCGTTCCAACTCTAAACTGGTTGTAGAAACTTTGCACCTGCCGCTCGAGTCCGTGGATATTAAATAAATCCGTCCATTTCTTAAACGCCTCGAAAGCTTCCGGTTTGTTCAGCGCAGTCGACATCCCGTCCGGCGTATAAATTTCGGCGCCATTCTGGAAAAACATCGCCGAGAAGTCTTCTGGAGGAACATGGAAATTGTACTGCTTTTGCAGCAGCGTTGGAATCATCTTGTACACGTCATCCCATGTATCCGGTACTTGCAGATTAAGCTCCTTTAGAATATCTTTTCGATAAAACATCACTTTGAAGCTGGTCGTTTCGGGAATACCATAATACCCCCCATTGTAAAAGAACGGCAGCATCGCGCCTGGATGATACTTGGCGATCAACTCATCGCCGCCGGGCAATGTTTGAAGATTCAACGCAGCTCCTCTTAGCGCCATCTCAAACGGCATGACTCCCGGAATTCCAAGCGCGACATCCGGCAAGATTCCCGAGGCTTTCGCAAGAATCAACAAGTCGGGCGACTGAACCAGGTTCACCTTTACCTTCACGCCATATTCCGGGGTGAACGTCTCATCGGCTATCGCCTGCAGTTCATCGACATAGTCTCTTCCCATCATCATCCAGACGTTCAATACGTCGCCGTTTTGCTCGACAAGCTGGTTTTGGTCCTCGAACGAGTACATCAGCGTAGCGAACATCCCTTTGGCTTTCTCGAAAAAATTGGCTTCCATTCTTGGGAAGGAAGACTCTACTGGCGTAACATAAAGCTTATCGATCTGCAGTGGAGCATCCATAAAGTTCCGGTATTGCTCCTGCAGCTGTTCAAGCACGGCTCCCAGTGTCAAATGGCTGGTAGGAATTTTCTCCGGTTTATGAAGCAGCTCCTCAATATCCTTTGCGCTGGAGCGATACGTCTGTGCAACGATGTCGACTTCTTTATTGATTTCCCGCAGCTTCTCAACCTGTTCGTTAAGCTGATCTTTTATTTGCCTCAAGCTGTCCGTGACACCGGGAATATCCTTCTCGACATCCCATACGCGAAACTGATCGTCTTGACGGTTTCCCGTAGCGGATTTAATTTGATCCAACACTGCTTTCAGCGAGGCAACCATTTGTTCGACTTTCGTGATGACCGGCATGTAAGGCTCATAACCGGCTTCCATCGTGATGGAATGCTTCCCTTTCTTCAAATAGAACTTGAGCGGCTGCCCGTCGCTGTTATCGATCGAATACGCTCGCCAACCGGAGGCATACGGAATTTGATACGATTGCAGTTCTTTGAACGGTATTTCCCCATCGATATAAATCGTTCTGGAAACAGACAAGTTTTTCCGAAGATTTTGATTCGCGCGCATGCCGATCTTATACAGCCCGTCCTCAGGCACTTCAAATTCCCAGCTGACCGCATGGCCGCCTTTATACCAGCCCCAGGCTCCCAAGGTGTTGTATGATTTTTTTTTGAAAGACCTCGGGGTCGTAAACGCATCCCGGTCATACTGCGCTTGGATTGAGGTCGAATTTTTTTTAATGAATTGTTCCGCTTCAATAATGATGCTTTCTTTGCTCATTGACGCCACGGCAGGGTAGCTCTTCTTCACTTCCTCGTAGTCTGGAACGGCGGCGGGAGGTTTAATCGTAAACGATTTGATCGCCATAGGCTGCTGCGAAACATGAATGCGTATTGTGTTCCGGCCCTTCTGCAAATGCCAGAGCAGCGGAAGCGCGTATGCCCCGTCAGAATCGCGGAACGGCTTCGACTTCCATCCCTCGATTTCATCAATTGAGGATTGAAGCTGATTGCCGTCGGCATCGAACCTAGGAGGCTCGTTTTGGAATTCCCGTTCGAACGACATCGAGCGCGCTTCCCGGAACGGATAAACGCCATTTACCTGCGCTGACAGAATCGATGAACGACGTTTTTTTCGGTTATTATCCATAAGTGGGAAATAATCAGTGACGATCCCGTACAACCCGCCCTGTTCGACTTCAATTTCATACTCCACCCAGCCTTTCGCTGATGACCAGAGGAGAACATCGGACTGACCTTGGTACGTACCGGCTGTTACCTCTGCATCATCGGACTTTCTCGAATAGTCTGAAGCCTGGATAACGATCTGATTTTTGCCGAAAGGAATCTTATTGATTTCCTGCTTCTTGCGCACATCATAATAATAAGGCTCCTTCTGGGAAGGCGGTTCGCTCTCTTTCAAATCGGCTGATATGCCTGCAGTTGACTCTGATTCGGCATGAGCGGTTCGATCACTGCCCGTCCGATCCGACAGATTCGAGGTACCGATCAACGTAATCGAAAGAAAAAGGATGATCAATCGGAAACCAAGATGTCTTCTCTTTGCCCCTGCCATCAACTTGTCCTCCTAAAAGTTTTTGTGTTCTTCGTCCGGCGATCGTAAAGCAAAGACCCGCTTCGGAAGAATCAGTTAATCGATTAGCAGCTTCTCGGTATCCTTATGGAAAAATAATGCTTTATTCATATCGATGGCAAATGAGGCCCGCGCTCCCTCATCGAAGTGATAGCGCGGATGCGCACGCGCCACGACCATCTTGGGAAATCCGATATCCATGTGATAATAACGATCGGAACCGATAAATTCGTTTAATTGCAGCACGCCGCTAATGACCGAATGCTCGTTAGTCTGGAGCGCGATTTCCTCGAAGCCAATATGCTCTGGACGAATACCCATAATGACCGTTCTCCCTACCACCTGATGGCCGTTTCTTAACTGATAGGCATGCTTCTCCTGGATTCGAAGAGCGAACCGGTTAGTATGGAATTCCAGCACCCCGTTGCTTTCCTGCAGCTTGCCGGTAATGAAGTTCATCGGAGGATTGCCGATAAAATTCGCGACGAACAGGTTGGCTGGTTTGTTATATACGTTTTCCGGCTTATCCACCTGCTGAATGACGCCTTTCTCCATCACGACAATCCGGTTCCCCATGGTCATCGCTTCCACCTGGTCATGTGTCACGTATACAATCGTAACACCGATTTTTTTGTGCAGATTGATCAGTTCCGTTCTCATTTGAACGCGGAGCTTCGCATCCAGGTTCGACAGCGGTTCATCCATCAGGAACGCCTGGGGCGTCCGGACTATCGCTCTTCCGAGTGCAACGCGCTGGCGTTGACCGCCGGACAATTCCCTCGGTTTGCGCTCAAGAAAGTTTTCGATTTCCAGCACGCGCGCCGCACGTTTCACCGAGAGCTCGATCTCATGCTTCGGCACCTTGCGCAGCCGTAAACCGAATGCGATATTTTCAAACACGGTCATGTTCGGATACAGGGCATAGTTTTGAAATACCATCGAAATATCCCGGTCTTTGGGCGGAACATCGTTCACGATCGAGTCGCCGATGTAGATTTCCCCTTCAGATATATCTTCAAGCCCCGCCAACATACGAAGTGTCGTCGATTTCCCGCAGCCGGAAGAGCCTACGAATACCAGAAATTCTTGGTCCTCCACTTCCAGGTTAAAATCGTTGACGGCCAGCTCCTTGAATTTCCCGTATCGTTTGTATACATGGTTAAACAGTATCTTCGCCAAGTGGTAACACCTCCTGCTAATTTGAATACATGATGACAAGGCTGTCTGCAACCCTTTTGTGTAAACGCTTTCAATAAATATATATTAACAACTTTCGTGTCAATGTAGTGTCAAGATTTTTACCCGATACGATAGTGATTCACGTCGAAAAAGTTCACCTATCCTTCAGCCAAATCAGCTGGAGCGAGGGTGAACTTCTTCGTAAGACGATATTCAGCAGATAACTAAACGAACGTACCCGGGGGATCCTGTTCCCTGGCTTGACGGAAGGAAATCATAAAGGCGAGCTGAATGGCGGACATCAGGTAGGCATAAACGACAATACCCGCTGCGATCGCGAGCGGCATCCAGAGCCAATGAATGATCAAGCTAAGACCGCCTGATACAATAAACATGGCCGGCAGCAAGGTTATCGTCTGTAGACCGGACTGCTTCAAATAACGCCGGCTTTGACGCAGTGCGGCGTCAATGCTCATGCGGTCGATGACCATCGTAAATTCCAAATAAATGAATTGCACTCTCATGACGATAAAAAATAGGAGTGAAACAAGCGTCCCGGCAATCCCGAATAACATGACCAACAAGGACGTAACAGCAATTTTTGCCAGCATGATCATCACATAGAGCCCAATAAACCGTATCCAATGCTTTCGCCCATCACGAATAAATGATTTGAAATTTACGCTTTTTGAATCCGTCATGTTCCATAGTGCTGATATAAATCCCCCTTGCGCGAACGCGGACAGCAGCATGATCAACGCGACCACAATCCATGCAAACGAAGGTTTTCCGGGGATATTCAGAAACTCGGTCTGATTCGCAAACAGCGGCGTATTGAGCAAGTGGGTTACGGACGGCATCCCCATTTCCAGAATGACGCGACATGAAAGCCGGGATTCGCCTGAGAAACCGATCATATACCACCCTGCCATGAACGAAACCGCATCAAGTATAATCGGATAAATGACAAGCCGTAACTGCCGGTGAAGGCGGGGAAAAGCCTTAAATACGAACATGGGTAGCCTCCTGCCGTTTAAATGTTGAAATAAAACTTCGAGCCTTTTCCGGGCGCGCTCTCTACTCCGATCGTCCCACCGTGCGCCTCGACCAATGCTTTCGCGATGCTGAGGCCAACGCCAATCCCCCCGCTAGCGTTCTTCCTTCTCCGGGATTTATCCACCCGATAAAACCGGTTGAAAACAAGCGACAGTTCCTTTTTCGAGATGCCGATCCCGTTGTCTTGGCAGTATATGATGATACCGATATCGGCGGGATATAAGCCTATTTCAACGGAGCCGCCGGCCTGCGTGTATTTGATCGCATTGGAAACCATGTTCGATACGATCTGAATAATGCGGTCCGGATCAACTTCGGCATAACAAGGAACATGCGGCTTCCGAAAGGTAAGGTGAATGCCTTTTCCTTTGCTCATAAACAAAAAACCATCGTAAACATCCTTCACGAGCTGTGTCATTTCGACCTGCTCGATATTCAGCTCGAAGCGCGCCCCTTCCGCCTCCGACAGTTTTTCCAAATCGTCCACCAGCCTGCACAGTCTGTCGATTTCAGTATGAATCTTATGCATGTTTTCCTCCGTAGCCGGAAGTATCCCGTCGAGAATCGCATCTATACGGGAAAGCAACGAGGTTAACGGCGTTCTCAATTCATGCGTCAAATCCTGCATCATCTGCTTCCGCCACCCTTCCTGGCGGTCAAATTCGGTGACCAAAGCGTTAATCGTGCTGGCGAGCTGCTTCATTTCGCTTGTTCCTGTGACCGGCATCCTCGTTCCCCGGATACCGCCGGCGATATGATCGGCCACTTTGCTGCTTGCAATGATCGGATTGGATAGCTTCTTGGCCATAACAAAGCTTAGGAAGACGGATAAGATCAACAATCCGGCGAATATGTACGCATTGGGACGGGATGATTCCATCGTCGAGCCTGGGTAGTAGGAAAAGTCATGCCTGCTCAAATCAAAGTAAGTCTTAATGTAGCCGATCAAATTCCCTTCCACAATAATGGGAACATCGAAATCATAGGGTTCGGCAGCCAATGGACGGTTATCGGCCGAATCGAACAATAAGATGCTGCCGTCAGCTGCATAATAACGAAAGGCGAACGTATAAACCGCTGAGAAATGATGCAAAAGCTGAATCTCGTCTTTCGACAACCGCTCGGACCTGATATGGGTTTGGACGGCATACGCAAGCTTGTGGCTTTGGTCCTTGTAATACTGCTTTCTATACTCAAGAAGCGACCGCTCCTTTGCAGCCGATCCCCCGATATACATGGCCGACAGCAGAAAAACTGACAAACAAACAAAGGAAAAAAAAAGCATGAATCGCGTCCCGGATATGAAACGTCTCATGAGATCTGCACATCAGGCTGAAAATCAAACTTATACCCGGAACCTATTTTCGTAACGATGTAGAGCGGAGCTTTGGGGTCTTCTTCAATTTTACATCTTAAATTTCGTATATGCATGTCCATTGTCCGGCCAACGTCTATATTGCGGTAGCCGTGGACCTCGTACGTCAAATCATACCTGCTGTAAGCTTTTCCCGGCGTTTTCGTCAACACGTTCAGCACCTTGAATTCGGTATGCGTCAAATCAACCTTCTTCCCCTCCACAAACACTTCATTCGTCGTAAAGTTAACGACAAACCGCCCCCTATTGAACCGCTTGATCGTGATTGGATTTAATTTATCGCTCGAGAACATATCTATCCGCCGTTTTAAAGCGTGAATACGGGCGATCACTTCTTTCATGCGGAACGGCTTCGTAATATAGTCGTCAGCCCCCAAATTCAAACCGTTAATCGTATCGGTTTCTTTCACCTTGGATGTAATCATAATGATCGGCACGGTGGAGAACTGCCTGATCTTACCGCAAACATCCTCCCCCTGCATCCCTCGGATCATTAAATCCAACACGACAAGATCTATTTTAAAATCCTGAATCAATTGCAGTGCATTTTTCCCGTTTCCGGTTTCTTTTACGTTCCAGCCTTCATTCAGAAAGTACGATTTCAGTACATCGCGAATTGATTCATCATCTTCGACAAGTAAAATATCCAATGTAATCCTCCTCTGATGTATCCGCGATCATTGTATCTAATATGAAAACAATAGCCCCGATACCGAATCAGTACCGAGGCTTGGATGCTTCATAAGGTTCTACACTCGGCCTAAAGGACCAAAGACAGACAGCGAACGCACCTCAGGAGATTCAACTGCCTCCAATACGCGCAGCCTGATTCTGCTCGTACGGACAGGCGGATCGATACGGTCGATCTTTTTATGTCCGATTGCGCTGCCCCCAGCAATAGGCGCCCAATCGCCAGCCATCTCAGCTTCGACGATGTAAAGCCTAACCCGCTCACCATAAGCAATGTCTTCCATCGTCACGATATGATCGATCTCTTGTTCTTTCCCGCATTCAAGAATGATCTCATTACCGCTGCCCCGTGTCTCGGACAAAGGATTGCCAAAACGGTGCCGAATCTCGGCGCCTAATTCCAGCACCCGGCTTACATCTGCCTCCGGCAGCAGACCCCGATTATCCGGAGACACATTCAGCAACAGCGTCGTGCCGTGACCGACGGATCGGTAATACAAGTCCAATAGATGCTCGAGCGAATGCAGGCTCTGTTCATCACCCGGATGCCAGAACCAATGACGCTTGCGAATAGGCACGTCGCATTCAGCAGGGACCCATGCAGGCGTCTCTTCCATCCAAGTATTCATGTCGCTTGTGAACATGCTGACTCGGGCGCTTTCAGCGGTATTCCAGCACGGGTACGGGGCGACGCCATCCTCATTGCCGACCCAGCGAATCGTCGGCGCTCCCATGTTAAAGACCATCGCATCCGGTTGATGGCGCTTCACTAGCCCCATAATGCGCGGCCAGTCATACTTGTGCCCTTCCGACCCCGCCCCGTCGAACCAGACTTCAACCAGCGGACCATACCCCGTCAGCAATTCGGTTAATTGTTCGGCATAAAAGTCGTCATAGGCATCCGGATCGCAGTAGCAAGGAGCATTCCGGTCCCAAGGCGATACATAGAGTCCGAGCAGCATATTCTCCTCACGGCAAGCATCTGCCACCTCCCGGACGACGTCGCCCTTCCCATCCTTCCAAGGGCTTGACTTCACGGAATAATCGGTCGTATTCGTCGGCCATAGACAGAAGCCGTCATGATGCTTTGCCGTCAAGATCACATACTTAAATCCGGCTTCCTTAGCCGTGCGTATCCATTGGCGGGCATCAAGCTCCTTCGGATTGAACAGTTGCGGTGAATCCGTCCCTTCCCCCCATTCCTGATCGCAGAATGTATTGATGCCGAAATGAAAAAACATACCCAGTTCCAAATCCTGCCATGTCATCTGCTGGGGCGTAGGCCGTGCGAGTTTCGTATTATTCATCATATTTCTCCTCTCATCGTATAAGCTTGCCTTCATCTTAGGTGGAAGCGTTATCAAGATCAATAAACTTTTTTCGGCTTCCTGCATTTATTTCGCCTTAACCGGTCAACTCAGGCCGATGTTCGGGAGGTACGACAATAGTGCCGTCATTCTGACGTATCCATGTGTGGAAATCGCGTTCGCCGGCTTGCAAACGGATAACCCTTGCTCCTGTCGGAAAACAATCCTTGCGGATGCCGTCTACATAGCTTACATATCGAGAGGAACGGCCGTAGCAGAGACGGATACCGTGAAGCATCCCGCAGAAATCGTTAGCATGATCATGGCCGGCGAACGTTCCCATGACGTCACCCATTTCCACCATCGCGGCAAAAAATCCTGAATTGATTCGAGGCGAGCTGATCTGATCCGCGCAATGCCCATGACATACGTGTTTATTCCAAACCTCGAAATATTCCGGTAACGGAATGTGAAAGAAAGCGAGAGCCGGCAAAGGCTTGCCGCCGTTCATCTCTGTCATATTCCGAGATTCGGCGACATACCATTCGATCTGATCCCTGCGGATCCAATCGTAACCGCCGACCGATGCGATCGGCGAATAATCTCCGCTATCGAGAAAATACAGCGCTGCAGCAGGTTTATCGTTCCGGTCCCGCAGCGTCACGATATAGTTTCCCGCACCGCTGACATGAGGTGGATCCGCCTCCGCGACACAGTATTCATGAGCCAATTGTTCTTCATGCATCCGTTTACGCGGCACGCTTCCCTCTGAATCATGATTTCCGAAAACCGCTGCCCAAGGGATACGTCGCTCTTCCGCTGCGGCTACCGCAATACGAAAGGATTGGATGGGGTCCCTTCCCCTGGCGCTTGCGGTAACATCCCCCGCAAATACGATCAGGTCGGGCTTTTCGTGCTCGATGACGCATTCCATCGCAGCCCTCGTCATCAGATTATGCTGGTGGGTTTCCGGGTTATGGTCCTCTTCATCAATAAACTCCACATCGGAAAATTGGACGATGACAAATGTGCCGTCATCATGAAACTTCATCGTTTTCCCCAAACAATCCCTCTCCTCATCCGTTTACTGACATTTCCTTTATCGCGTGATTAATCTGCTCCCGGGTATGAAGCAGCCAGCCCGGATCGGAAGGGTATGTCTTGAACGTCAATCCTTCCTTCAGATCCTCTTCCAGCAGCGCCATCGCCTTTCTTCTTCCCGCCAGTGATTCAAACAATTCCAATGCGCGCAAATCCTGCAGCGCCTCGCGGAATACCTCCCAGCGAATCGAATCAATCGGTCCGTCCTGTCCGGGATAAACGACGAAAGGATCCCCGGATGCAAAGGCGCAATCCGCGTCGGTGACCCGGAAAGGATCGACCGCCCTCGTCGCATATTGCGAGTACCAGAAATTATAGCCCCAGTGCAGAAACCCTTGGATGCCGAATTTATACAGCTGTACACCCAATACCCGGTTTCGCGAAGACGGCATGCTGAAAAATCGGTTGGAAACCTCCCGATGCTGACCGCAGCAATAGTAGGTCCATAAAGGCTCGACGCCGTGTTCGAGAAAGGGCTCGATATGATCGTTAGAGGGAATCGGGACCGGGACAAGGCCATGTTCGTAAAATTCGTAATCCGAAAGCGCCTCCAAGAAAGCGAAATCGGATAAATGGCTTTTTAAAATATCGCTTGCCTGCTTATAGCTGTCCAGTTGATGCGCAACCGGTTCATCCGAGACATGAAAATACACTTGCTTCTCCAAACCGCGGGAGCGGATAAAACGCACGAGTTCAGGAAGGAATTGGTCCAGAAATTGCCGATACGGTTCGCCTGCCGCTTCCGTTTCCCACCCGAAGATCCGTTTCTCCTCGCCTTCCACAGCGGCCATGATCTTCGGCGCATGATGCGCGCCCCATTGCGTGAACAGGTGGGAAAACTCAAAATACCGGATGCCCAGGTCCTTGCACATGGAAACCCAACGCTCCAGCCTGCTGAAGTCGAAACGGTATTGATTATCGCCTATTTGCTCAACGCCGACTAACTGGACCGTCAGACGCTCCCCTCCCACAGCCGTATCGAGCGGCGGCGTAAACAGAGGGGTTAGCAGCATGTTAACTCCATGATCTGCCGCATTGCGTATGTAACGGTCAATGAGCTGCCAATGCTCCTCGCTAAATACCTCGCAGCCGTAATGCGTCGCAATACAGTCGCAATGAAACCATTCCGTGTGAAGCAATTTTTGCTCAGGCAGCTCCGCCGGCATGACCTCCAAAGTAAAGCGTTCCTCGCCCAAGAGGTTCCCGGTTACGTCTGAAAACTGCAGATCGATCGTAAACAATGAGCTTGGACCTATTATTGCGGAATCGATGTCTGCCTTGGACGGCAGGGATATGGTAACCCATACCGCGCGCCATTGGCCGGGCACGGCACGAAGTCCCTCTGAAAGCGGGTATAACGGATCCGGATATAAGCCCGGCGCCGTTCGCAGATAACCGGAGTCCGGATTGTCGTAAACCGGCAGCTCCGAAGGCGATAACCCGACCGTCCGGATAGAAAGGTAGGGCAAGAGCGGGGAATCGACCTTGATCTGGAGGGGCTTGATTAATCTAGAGGAACGGTAAGCGACTTGGAAAGAATAAGTCTCCTTCCAAAGCGCCGTCCCTTCGCGTACGGCAGAGTCTTGAAGCTCCGTATCGGCGAATACTTTACTCAACGAGCTTACACAGCGTGTTTCGAAAATGGGAGGCAATTTTGTCACCATGCCAACTCCTCTGTCGATCGATTTCGTTTCCCGGATCCCAACAAGCGATTACATAGAAAACGATTGTTTATGGCTCCATTCTAACAAAGCAAAAATGCGTCAACAATCTGAATTTGTTAGCCAAACTATTACGATATTAACCTTTACTGGATTCGGCAATTCCAAACATTCACTAACGATCCGCTTATTTATGGTACAATTACAAAACAGGATTGATATTAGGAGGTATCCAAATGAATCCCGGCGCCTTTGCGTTTCGGTATACCGAACCCATCCCCTATATGCTCCTCGACTCGATCGGCTGGCAGTCCACAAACTCGGAAAAATACGGGAATGACGGACAAACCAGAACCGATAACGGTCATGTGATCTTTCAGTATACGTTAAGCGGAGAAGGCAAGCTTGACCTCGACGGACAAACATACCCGTTGCGTGCAGGAACTGCTTTTCTAGTGAAAATTCCAAGCTCGCATCGCTACTACTACACCCATGAGGCTGGGGAGCCTTGGGAATTCATCTGGCTAAACGCCAAGGGTGAGGATGCGCTGCGAATGTGGGACCGAATCCTTGACAGATGCGGCAACATTCTAACCTTTAAGCCCAAATCGTTACCGATAGCTCGATTCTGGGAGCTTTACAGAGCGATATCGGTGGATCGTGTTTCCGAGTCCGCCGCGCTCTCCTCCCTGCTTTATCATTTCTTGCTGACGATGCTGGCTCCCGATACCGCCTCCGCTCCGGAACAGGAGTCGCACCCGTTGATTTGCAAGGCTGAAAGCTTTATGAAAGAAAATTACGCATTGCATCTTTCCTTGGAGGATATTGCTTCCCATTGCGGCATATCACGGGCTTATCTATGCCGTTTATTTCAGAAGAAGGAGCAAATTTCCCCTCTGGAATTTTTGCGCCGGCGAAGAATCGAGGCCGCGGTTACGATGCTACGGAGCACGGCTGTAAGCGTTCATGAGGTCGGAATGCTGTGCGGGTTCGATAGTCCAAGCTATTTCGGCAAGGTTTTCCGGCAATACCTCGGATTAACTCCGCGCGAATATCGAAGCCGTAAGATGGATTACCCTTTCAACACCGTTTTTTTGGAGTAGCAGCTTCTGAAATAAGTATCGACAAATAAGAATTTGATATAGTACGAAAAGACAGTTACAATAATTAATTTAATCCTTAATCGAATGAGGATCTCCATAGACTAAAGAACGCGCAGGTGACTAACATGATTGAAATAAAGACTTCAAAGCTTAGCGACGTGGGAGTCGCGGCAGGGTTCACTTGATGTTACGGCCTGCTGTTTTGCTCGCACTCCTTTCGGAGTTACTTTGTCACAGGGCTTTAACCTTAGGATCTCTCCGCCAGTTGCCTGTCAGCTACGAGGCGACTTGGCTCTTACCTCGATTGAACTTGCAACAATTAGTTGTGCCTAGCTTGGCTAGGCGCGCTATATCAAAAAAAGACGCCGAACGGTCTTTGCAGACCGTACGACATCTCTTCTACAGCATTCCTTTGTATTATTCAACAAGCACTTCACTCAGTCGCACAATCGTCATGTAAGCCTGCTGACGCGTGTACGTCCCTTTGGGGCTAAACGTATTATTTCCAGTGCCATTCATGACGCCGTACGTGAAAACAAAATCAACGCTTGGTTTTGCCCAGCTCGCGATCGTCTTGTTATCCGTAAAAGCCGATGCATCGGCCACCACATCATAGCCCAGCACCTCTGCCGTATTTGCCAGCATCACTGCAGCCTCTTGTCTTGTGATGCTTCCGCTTGGATCAAATATCCCATTTCCTTTGCCATTTACGATGCCCATCAAATTCGCGGCTATCACTTCCTTGATGTTCGTATCCGTAAACGGATTATCGCTGAGGCTAACTTCATTTCCGACTAGAATCTCATCAATCGTTTGACCGGTTTTAACCTCAAGCAATCTGATGATGATTTTCGCAAAATCCGCGCGCGTTATTTTTTGCTTGTAGCTGCCCTGCAGTTCAGTCGGCACAAGGTCAGCCGCGATAGCTGCATCTACTTCAGCTTTTGCCCATGTATCCGGCTGGTCTCCCGAAGCCGCACCCTTGTCAATTTTGAAGAAATAGCTGGTTTGATCGCCTGTTGCCTCATCCCAGATGAACAATTCATAATAAGGAACGCCGTAATCAAAGGTTACGGTTGCTGTCGTATTAGCAGATAACGCATTAACAAACTCTTTATTTCCGTTAATGGTCCAAGGAACCGGATCCGCAACGAGTATCCCATTCTCCAAGCTGTAGCCCAGTACGATTACGCTCGTATTCACCTTTGCCGTGTAGCTCAAAATCGCCTTCTCCGGCACGAGCGTCGAAGTAACCTGGACATCCTCATAAATATCCCCGAGATCATCAATCGTTAGCGATTCTGACACTTCACCAAATTTCTTCGAAATGGAATACGTATACTTATCCTTCGAAATTTCTGCAGCCGCTGCCGGCATTGCGAATGACAACGCCATCAAGCATACAGCCATCATTATAAAAAATGCTTTGTTTCTTCTGTTCATGCGTTTACCTCCGCGTGTATTGTAATAGGTACCTGCTATCCATTCCACAATAGTGTTGGAAAATCCTTCATTTTCGACAATTTCCCTCTATATCCAGCGCTGAATTCAAGATTGTGCGCGTTTGTAATGCTTCATGGATCATCTGCAAAAAAGCGGAGCGCATATGAAAATAAATAAAGCTGACTCCCCAAGGCTTATATAGCCTGGAGAGACAGCTTTATTTGATTTGAACCTTAGAACTGATGACGCTGAATAAGCTCCCTCTTCAGCTCCCAAGCTGCTTCGCTTAAATTGACCCGATAAGCTTCCGCGTTCAGCTTGCGCAGATATTGCGGCCAAAACAGCTCGAACTGCTCCAGATGATAGCGGCGGATCTGCTCTAAGCTTGGAAGTTCGTACACCAGCTCGCCATCGGAAAAAATCTGCTTTAACAGCGGAATGGCTTCGTACTGCGCAATAAATTTGTGAATATAAGGATGTACGGGGTCAAACAGCTTAATTCGCTCTCTGTTATTGACATGCTGTTCACCCTTCAGCGTAATATAATCCGCTTCTGCTTTACCCGTCTCCGTATTAATAATGCGGTAAAGCTCCTTGAAGCCAGGCGTCGATACCTTCTCCGGATTAGCCGATATTTTGATGACGGGCTCATAGCTGCCGTTTTTCTCGCGCGCGACAAGCTTGTACACGCCCCCCAGCGAAGGCTGGTCCGCCGCGGTGATCAGCTTCGTTCCAACGCCCCATACGTCAATCTTTGCTCCCTGCGACTTGAGGTTCGATATAATGCCCTCATCGAGATCATTGGATGCCACGATCTGTACATAGGAATAACCCGCTTCGTCTAACATTTTCCGCGCCATCTGTGAAAGATACGCTAGATCGCCGCTGTCGAGACGGATCGCATTCATCCTTTTTCCCTGCTGCTCCAGCAAACCTGCGATCTTTATCGCGTTTGGCACGCCGCTTTTGAGCGTATTATACGTATCCACCAGCAAAGTCACCTGATCAGGCAGCGATTCCGCATAGAGACGGAACGCCTCCTCCTCCGAATCATGACCCTGCACCCAGGAATGGGCATGCGTTCCTTTGGCGGGAATGCCGAAGAGCATGCCGGCGCGCATATTGGATGTCGCATGGAAGCCCGCGATATACGAGGCCCTCGCCCCCCAAATCGCAGCATCCGCCTCCTGCGCGCGTCTCGTTCCGAACTCCAGCAGCACGTCATCCGGCGCAACCTGCTTGATTCGCGCCGCTTTGGTCGCAATCAAAGTCTGATAGTTCATCATGTTAAGGATCGCTGTCTCCACAAGCTGGGCCTCAAATATGCGTGCCTCCACGCAGAGCAGCGGCTCGTTCGCAAACACGAGCGTCCCTTCCTCTACAGCATATAGATTACCAGTGAACCGGATATTTCGCAGTTCTTCCAAAAACTCTTCTTTGTAACTCTCTTCCTGGGCACGCAAATATGTAATTTCTTCATCGCCGAATTGAAGAGAGCGGATATAAGAAACAATTCTCTCAAGGCCTGCAAAAACAGCAAAGCCATTGCCGAACGGAAGCTTGCGGAAATATACCTCAAAAACCGCCTTCTCATTCAAGCTGCCTTGCAGCCAATGCGCGTACATCATATTGATTTGATATTTATCGGTATGAAGTGTCAAATTCGTATAGCTCATCCCATTAACTCCCTTCCTTAGTACTCTTTCCAATACCCGTTCCTTTCACTCCAAGCAAGGTAAACGTCTGCCCCTTAATCCTATTTAAACAAAAATAGCGCCGTCGAGAGCGAACGAATCCTCTCAATAGCGCATAAAGCTTCGGTATATCGGACCATAGGCCCTTAATATTATTTAAACCAGCCTTTCTCCTTAAAACGGGTAATCGCTTCAATGCGGTTACTGACATCAAGCTTATCAAGAATGACGGATATATAGTTGCGTACCGTACCTGTCGTAATAAAGAGCTCGCTTGCAATTTCCTTCGTATTCTTGCCGTCTGCGACGAGAACCAGAACTTCCTTCTCCCGCTCCGTTAACGGATTCTCCTGGCCGTAAGCCTCGTCGACTAGCTCCGAAGCAAAGATACGTCGTCCAGCCATGACGCTGCGAATCGAGTTTGCCAGTTCCTCGCTCGGGCTATCCTTCAGCAAATAGCCGCTCACGCCCGCCTTGAGCGCTCGTTCAAAGTAGCCAGACCGCGCAAAGGTCGTCAAAATAATGACCTTGCAGCCTTGACCCTTCAGCTCCTCGGCAGCATCGAGTCCGGTCTTCGCCGGCATTTCAATATCCATGATACATATGTCAGGCTTATGCTGATGAACAAGACTTATGGCGTCTTCTCCATTGCTCGCTCTTCCGACGACCTTCATGTCCTCTTCCAAATCAAGCAAGGAAGCGAGGGCGCCCAGCAGCATGCGCTGATCCTCGGCAATGACGATTCTAATCATGTCCCTCAATCCCTTCTATCGCTTGTTTGATTACGTTCGGTATCCGTATAACCAGCGCTGCTCCGTCATTGTTTACGATTTCCAAGCTGCCGTTTACGAATTCAAGACGTTCCTTCATCCCTTGAAGGCCATGTCCCCCGTAATTTTTTGCTTCCTCAGGAATGCCTACTCCGTTGTCCTTCACCTTGAGCAGCAGCTCCGTGCGCGAGGTTTGAATCGTTACTTTGCAGTTTGAAGCACCGCTATGCTTCACCACATTCGTCACCGCTTCCTTCAAGCACATGCTGAGCACATTTTCAGTCAACAGATCCGTCGTGCCGAGCTTTAAGTCACCTTCGAGCTCGAATTCGATTTCAGCCGCCTTCAGAATCTGCTTCACCCGGAACATTTCGTCCTCGATTCTCGTGCCGCGCATCTGTGTTACCATTTCCCGCACTTCCTTGAGCGCCGTCCTAGCTGTTTGGCGGACATCGTTGATTTCAGCCTGCGCTTGCGCTGGATTTTTAATCATCAGCTTTCCCGCGAGATCGCTTTTCAAACCGATTAGAGAAAGCTTCTGACCGAGAGTATCATGCAAATCCCGTGCGATCCGCTGTCTTTCCTCCAGCTTAACCAGCTCTGAAATCCGCTTATTCGCATCCTCAAGCTGTCCTTCAAGCTGCCCTTGCTTAATTTTGTTGTAAGTGTTGAAAGGAAGTAAAATAACGACGATCAGACTTATAAGAATGAACGGAAACTGCGTGAAAAACAATGTGTTTTGCGTAGCAAAGCCGTAATTGACGGTAATAAACGTACTGACGATATGAATCGCATAGAGCGTAAAAAAACCGGCACGATTCTGAATGTTTCCGATGAAAAAAGCGAGAAAAATCGAAAAATAGACGTAGCTGAACAACAAAGTCATCGCGATCGATATGACAATTTGCACACTCGTCCAGAAGTAAACGAGCCACCCTTTCGATACAAAGGATAACCGGTAACAAATAAAAAACAGGATAATCATGATAATGCCCGACACCGCCTCGTAGGGCGTAGATGAGCGAAAGATAAAGTAAAAAGGAAGAATACAGAAGACGACCCAAACGTAAGGGCTGAGACCTGTGTTTTTATGAAAAATCTGATACCACTTGTTCATGGTCGTCCATCCTTTTTATCAAACATGGATAAGATTGCGGTTCATTGCGTATTTCCATTTTATCATATACATCTGTTCAAGTATTTATTTTCCTTATGGCTGTACATGAGAGAAGCCAGCCTGTGAGGGCATGGCTTCATTTGAGGTATATTGGATTGAGACAGCTATTTGAATTTCAAGCTCGGCTGCGATGCTTTCACCTTGTCTGAAGCCGATTGCATCTTGCGGAGGCGATGCTTGATTCCTTTGAAGCTGACGAATTTTTTGTCGGTTTCATCCCATAGGCGGAATTGAAGCGACTCTAGGCTCTCGCCAATCGTAATCGTTGTTGCTTTGTGAAGCGGCGGAGTCGCATTATGCGCTTTCTCCAAATTATAGTTAGGAACCTTAGGGCTCAAATGATGAACATGGTGGAAGCCGATGTTGCCGGTAATCCATTGCAGTACTTTAGGCAGCTTGTAATAAGAGCTTCCATCAACAGCAGCTTTTACATAGCTCCATTCGTCTTCTGTTTCAAAGTAGGAATCTTCGAATTGATGCTGTACGTAGAACAACCAGATGCCAAGCAAACCTGACACAAAGAATACAGGACCTTGCACAAGCAGAAACGATTGCCAGCCGATTGCCCAAATTAGAAGAGCATAGACGCCTACGATCAAAGCATTCGTTAAATAAGTATTCATACGTTCCTTACGCTTTGCGCCTTTAACATTAAAGCGGTATTGAATAAGGAATACGCCGATTGGACCAAGCCCGAACATGACGAGAGGATGACGGTACATACGATAGGCAATACGGCGCATCAACGGCGCTGCTGCATACTCTTCTACGGTAAGTATCCACAAATCGCCGACACCCCGTTTATCGAGGTTGCTGCTCGTTGCATGATGTATCGAATGCGAGTTTTTCCACTGTCTATAAGGAACAAGTGTGATTACACCCGTGATGGTGCCTATGATATCATTTGCTTTTTTGCTTTTGAAGAATGAGCCATGACAACAGTCATGGAAGATGATGAATGTCCGAATAACGAAACCAGAAGTAAGCAGAACCAATGGAGCGGTAAGCCAGTACGATATCGAGAGACTATAGTAAGCGGCAAACCAGAGCAGAACGAGTGGCACTAAGGTGTTAATAAGCTGTCTGATGCTCGACTTTAAATCCGTTTTCTCAAATGGGGCAACTTCTTTCTTAAGGTGAGCATGTTTCGGCTCTGTCATCGCATTCTTCCTCCTCAATATGACGCTTGGAGAGTATCTCGAACGTCTATCGCAGTATTCTAACTTTATTGTAAAGAAAAGTGTCAGGTGCTTGTAGTCATAAACGTCAATACGATGGCATGACAAATGTCATGTATGGCGACCGTCTGCCGCCTTCCATCAACTAATATTTACAATTCAAGGGATTTTTCATTCGCAAAAAAAAGCTGCTGTCGGAAAAGTACGGGACTTTTTCAACAGCAGCTTTTTCCTTACCAGTATATTGTAAAAGGAGGCTTGCCGCTTACGTCAATAGGAACTTCTTTAGAAGAAATGCCTGCTGCTGCGCCGGTTATAATATCCTTTTCGAATCCGATGCTTTCCAGCTTCATCGTGCGCGTCGCTTTTAGAAGGAATTTAGGCTCGCCCTCTACGGGAAAGGTTAAGCTTCCGCCAGCCTTGCCGTTGTTTGCCGCAACAGCTTCTCTGGCAGCCGCTTCAACCTGTCCAGCCTCACGCCTAATGACATCGTATAGAAGCTCGCCATTCTTTCGCGCTGTGTATTGATCCGCGAAGTAGCTCTCCTTAGCGACAAGCAGCCAATGCTCTTCCCTATCAAAGGTTCCATCCTTAATCAGGCGGCGCAGCTCCGGGCTGTCGATCAAGTCTTCAAGCTTCAGCGCTGGTATCGGCGGGATAACTGAGCCAGATGGGCCGCCTTCATCTTCGCCTCCACTCTCAGGCAATGGGGTTTCTTCCTCTGTGTCAGGCACTGCAGGCTTAAGCAGCTCACTGTATTCCAGAAGAAAGGCTTGAATTTCATTTTCCGCCTTGTCCTGCATTGCCTCCTCATATTCCTCGCGTATCGTCTGAACGGCAGTCAACGATGCCGCATCGGCGATATTTTGGGCTTGGCGCTTCTCAATAAAAACAGTAAAAAAATAAAACAGATAAACGCTGACGATGATCACAAGCGCCAAGGTGCCTATCGCTAGCAGCGACATGCTTCCGCGCTCATTCTTCACGGTTGCAACGATACCGCTCCAACAGGATTCTCCTTTCACTTTAAGCATCACCGCATCACCCTTCTTACTGTTCGTTCTTATCACTGTACGATACGATCCATTGTGCCGCTTCCGCCCTTGTTACCGATCCTTGCGGATTCAGCTTCGGCGTTTTGCCGAACACGGCCGTGTAGGAAACATCTTCATTGGTCAAATATTGATCGACGGCCCTGATGAATATTTGGCCCACCTTATCCCCGTCTCCATAAGGCTTCAAGCTAAGCTCCGCGGATGCGAGCGGGATAATCGGGTCGATTACACTATCCGCGCTTTGATACCAAGCCCATAGCAAGCACAGCTCTTCGCGGGTAAGCTCCTTATCCAGCTTCATGGATTCATCCGGGAATCCAGTAATGACTCCGGCTTGGTGCAAACCTTCAATCAGCTCAAAGTCGGCATGCTCCTTCGGCACGTCGATGAAGCTCGGTTCCGAAGGCTTATAAGGCTTAATTCCTTTGTTGTCATATCCGTACATCCAATGGATGAATTCCGATCTTGTAATGGCCTCGTTTGGCCGGAAGTTGCCGTCCGTATCCGGTTCGATGCTCCCGCTTTGCAGCAGCTGCATTATGTATGTCTCAGACGTATGCCCTGCGATATCCTTAACCTGAATAGGCTCTGGCTGTGCAGATTCCTCAGGTGTCTCCGTGCTTTGCTCCTCTTCACTGGATGGTGTGTTCTCCGGCGAAGGAACCGGGGACGGCGATTCGGCAACAATGTCGTTGGAAGGCACTCCGCCTTCCGTGGACTCGGCCCCCCCAAAGCAGCCTGCAAGCATAACGGAAGCGAGGCTCATGGATAAAAATAATAATGCCATTCTTTTATGCAACGATGATACACATCCTTTTCTCCGGCTGTCGCTAATTCATATACCTCCACAGCGTTATAATAACGCCGGCGGCTGCAACTAACCCGATCCGCATGTTATAGGCTTTCCGCGTTTCAGCATCTGCTTTGATATACATAGCCAGCAAAAGCAACAGGCCTGGAATATAAACGACAATCAATATAATGACTGCAGCTTGGAAGCTCACATAATCCTGATCGCCGGCCAAGTAGCATAATATAAGAAATACAACTGCAAAAATACCGGTATTCCACCACACGCCGCGAAGCAGCTGCTTATCCTCCAGCTCCCGGATCCGCTTCAGCATCCCATTCACTTCCCTAGTCCGAATTTATCCTTAACCGGCTCCTCAATCGCTTTCTCTGTCAGCTTCTCGAAGATTTCCTGCTTGTTCTCCATCTGTGTCAGCTTATCTTGGTTCTCCAGCAGCCGGTCATATTGATTTTGGGTAACCTGATGCCCGTCTTGCCCCCAGTGACGCACCGAATTGGGGTTCGCGCCGTTGCTCCAAAGCCGGTCAAGCTGTACATTCGTCATTTTTTTGTTGCCAATGTTCGAGGAATCTACCGTGATGCCTCTGGCCTCAAGATCGGACAGCGCCGTGCCTACCTGTTCATTCGTCCGCCAACGGTTCAAACGAAATCCCAGCAGCGGCTGCAGAATAAATGCTTTGAAAAAGCCAACCTGCGATGCGCTCCCCGGATCCGCATTCTCGCGCTTAAGCAGCACATTGATCGTCATGGACTCAAAAGCGCTCGCAACAAAGGAGGACAGCCGTTTGCCCAGCTTGCTCAGCGCCTGCTTGCCGATGATATCTCCAATTTTATCAAAAATAAGCGCCCCGGCTACACTTTCCGCGAGCATCAAAGCCCCTTCCTGCAGGCCGGGCATTTCTCCCTCGAAAGCAAGCTTGCTGAATACGCTCGTTCCCATATTAAGCAAAACCGTAAAACCAAACGTTTTCGACACAATCGCCGATTTAAGCGTTGTGATCGGCGTACGCGCCAATGCGGCAATGCCGTTTCTAAACGCGCCGAATGCCCCCTGCGCGAAGGTGGCTATTCGCGAGCCTGCGGCCCGCAAGGCTCCCCGCACCCCCACATTCGTAAGGAGCTGCCAACCGCCGCGGAAGGCCGCGGCAATTCCAGCTTGGCCGATAGAAATAACCGATACCGCAGCCAGTCCGCCAATCCCGATCCCCTTCAGGAAATTAAAGGAATCTCCTGCATATAAAGCATATACAGCTCCCGCGATTATTCCCGCGGCTGCCGCCACAATCAATAAAGGTACGCCAATCGTTACGCCAAGCACTGCCGCAACCGCTACGACGACAACAATGACGATAGCAGCTCCAATGGCGCCGGCCAATGCACCCGTCGCCGCTTGCTTAACATGATTAAAGAAGCCCTCATACCATGGCTTGCTTTCTGGGTCCTTTGTGCTCTGCTCATCGGTATCCGACGTCTCGGTATTCGACGTCTCTGTATTCTCTGTTCCGGTATTCTCTGTTCCGGTTTGACCCGTACCGTCAGCCTCACCCGTCTGCGGATCGGAGCCTCCCGGCGAGCTGCTGCCGCCGTCTGTTCCCGGCAGCTGAGGACCCTGAGGATCATTCGTTCCATCGGGGGTTCCCTCGCTGCCTGGCTTCTCGGGGGATTGAGGGTTTGCCCCGTCTATACCGCCGACTTTCGGAGGCCCATCCCCTTTACCGTCAACGGATCCTCCTTGCGAACCGCCGCCCGAATCATAGCCTGGAATTTGTCCGCTTCCACCAGACGAGTCAGGCAATCCACCCTGGCCAGTACTAGGATCGGTATCGCCTACTTCATATGTCGGCGGGTTGCCAATGGAGCCATCCGGCACGGCTGTATCCACAATGATCGGAGCCGCCGGGACGCTTTTGTCCGGAATCGTGTAGGAATCAAGCTGCGAATCAATATCAGATTCTTCCGCAAAAGCAGAAGGAACAGCTGCAGCTATCCATATTAGGATTGTCAACGCAAGAAAGAAGCGCTGTTTCAAGCTTCTTCGAATCGTAATCACAACCTCTCAGCCAGCGGGCTATTTCAACTCTTCCTTGCGCACCGTCACCTCTGACGAGACGGGAAGCGATATGCCGGAGGATCGGAATAATCCTCCTGTCACGATGGGAGATTCCAGCGTAACCTTGACGGTGACAAAGGTATCCGACCCAGAAATATACTCATGCTTAGATAGGCTGTTCACCTTATATTTGCCCGCTGCGTTGCGAACCGCAGCCTCGTAATTCGCTCCCGACGTAAGTTCAACCATAGCAGCGCGCGCGCCTTCCATTGCGACTTGCTTAGCAACGACGACGGTCACGCCTGCATAGACGAATTGGGTAACGATTAGTATCATTAACAAAAATAATGGCAGCACCCCGACAAATTCAATCGCTTGGGAGCCCCGTTCATTTCCTGCAAGCCGCCTCAAACGGCCGAGATGGTTTTCTCGGCCTCTTTTTCGGTTAAAGACTGATTTTATCGATAAAGTCTTTAAGCTTATCGACCAATTTTTTCGCAATTCCATCACCGTCGCTTCCAAACAGCTTAATCATCGCGAGAATGAGTACGACGGCAAGAGCAGCAACCCCGATATATTCAATGGCTTGCGCGCCGCGCTGATTTTTTGTATGATTCCATATTTGAACTGATTTGCCGTATAGTTTGATTCCGAAATTCGTCAGCATGATCCGTTCACCTCCTCTCATCATTACATGTTGAATGCATCCCAAGAAATTCCAATCCCTTCCGGGTTATACATAAAGTTAAGAACAAGCAGTCCGATTACACACAGGATGACAGCCGGCAGGATAACAAAGGTCGTAATAAGCGTCACCTTAGGACCGGCCTTCGCAGCCCTTTCCTTGATTCGTCCGATACGCGATTCGCGCATGTCCTCAGCAAGCAGCTTGAACGTATTGGCTATCGGAACGCCCAGCTTGCTTCCTTGAATCAAGGACAGGATAAGCGTCTCCAGATCCTTGCATTGATTGCGGTGCATTAAGCGCAGATAAGCCTGCTCTCTCGGCACCCCGATATCCAGTTCCTGCTGGAATCGGCTCATTTCCTCCTGCAGAGGCCCATCCATCGTCTTCACGATTTGCTTCATCGCAGGATCCAGCGGCACGCCGGCTTGCAGCGTCACGCTCATGGCATCCATAAAATCAGGAAGCTCAATCGCGATTTGCTCCTGTCTCCGCGCGGCAGCCGAGCGAATCCACATTGGCGGAAACACAAGGCCTGCCGCGAACAGAGCAAGAATCGTACCGCCGCCGCCAATGCCGAGCCAGGATAAAATCGTGCCTCCGAACAACCCGGAGAATAGGCACAAAAAACGAAAACCGTAATAGGAATCGAGCTGCAAGCCTCCGGGATAGCCCGCTAGCGCTATTTTCCGCTCCAGCTCCTCCTCGTTCGAGAACATCCGAAAGCGGCGCCCAAGCGGCGCAAGCTGCTTGGACCAAGCGAAAACGCGTACGGAGAAACGGTTTGTCCATTTTTCTTTCTTTTTCCGCTCCTGCTTGATCAAGCCCAGCCGCTTTAGCAATGCTATGCGATGTAGGCGGTATCGCCAGAATAACAGCATAGATAAGCACCAAACGGCGAATCCCGCATACAACAACGGTTCTGTCCACTCATTCATATCTTCACGCCTTTATATTGGATACTTTGCGAATCATCAGGAAACCAGCCGTCATCAACAGCAGTACAACAGCCACTAGGACCATGCCGGGTACAGTGAATATGGGCATAATAAATCCTTTAAACACCATATTGAATACGACGATCAAGAAAACGGGCATTAACGCCAGCGTGAGCGCAATATAACGAGATTCCGCTGTCTGATTGCTGATCTCTTTGTTCATGCGCTCGCGCTCCTCAAGCGTTTTCGCTAAATGGTCAAGCGCCTGGCCAAGATTGCCTCCCGCCTGCCGCTGCACGATAATCGTCTGCGTCAGCAAGCGAATATCCTTGCTCGAAAAACGTTCATGCACGCGCTCCAGCACCAAATGCAGCGTTGTACCCATTTTGAGCTCCCTGGACATGGTTTGAAACAATAATCCCGCAGGCGGCTTCAGCTCTTTCGCTACGATATCGATGCCTTGCTGTACGCTCATACCGGCGCGAATGCAGCTTGACAGCATGCGGCATACTTCGGGCAGCTGCCGGTTAATTAGCTGGCTGAACTTATTGCTTCGGGATTTAAGCCATTGCTTCGAGCCCAAATTGGTCACAAAATATGCAGCAAGCAGATTGTAAGGCATGCCCAGTCCCATCAGCCGTTCTACGAGTATGGAAAGCAAGACCCACAAAACGATCAAAATGAGAAGCCAATCGAGCGGGCTCCGCTTTAAGTTAGAGGCTGTCAAACGGTCCTCCAGGCTCCGTCCGTACTCCGTTTGCTTAAAACGGAGAGAGAGCCGATGATAGGTTCCTCGCGAGGCTTTTGCCTCCTCCGTATGCAGCTCATCCAGCTTGCGGTAAAGGCCATTCATCCGTTTGCGCACGCTGCCTAGCTCATAGATACCGAGCGTGCCGAGCGCTACGGTGAAAAACAAGACGATGCATAACCAAACCTCGTTAGACATGAGTTACTTCCTCCTGCCCCGCAGCAAAAAAATCAATGCCAAGGTCATATCCGTATGTCTTCAACTTCTCATGACAATTCGGAACGTAGCCCGTTGTTTCATACCGTCCTATGCTTTTTCCGTTTACGCTCGTGCCTGTTCTCACATAGCGGAAAATATCCACGAGCTTCAGCTCGCCCGCTTCATTCACCGCCTCGGCAATGGATACGACCTTTCGCGAGCCGTCAGATAATCGAAGCGTTTGAACGACGATCTGGATCGCGGCGGAAATAAACGGCCTCACGACCTCGGCCGTCATCGAGGTATTGCTCATCAGAATCATCGCCTCCAAACGCGACATCGCATCGCGAGGCGTATTGGCATGAATCGTTGTCAGCGAGCCTTCGTGACCGGTATTCATCGCTTGCAGCATATCCATCGCTTCTCCGCCGCGAACCTCGCCGACAATAATGCGGTCCGGCCGCATCCTAAGCGCGTTGCGCACGAGATGGCGTATCGTAATTTCGCCGCTTCCCTCCATGTTCGCAGGCCTTGCCTCCAAGGAAACGCAGTTTTTACGACCTAGTCTAAGCTCAGCCATATCCTCAATCGTAATGACGCGTTCCCCGACGGGAATGGCTGCGGAGACGACGTTTAAAAGCGTCGTTTTCCCGCTGCCTGTACCGCCAGAAATCAGAATATTCATCTTTCCGGCCGCCGCCGCCTCAAGAAACTCAGACATTTTTTTCGACAGCGATTGAAATTCAAGCAGGTTGTGCATAACGTACGGGTCCTTCTTGAACTTTCGAATGGTCAGCACGGGGCCGTACAGAGCAATCGGAGGAATAGCGGCGTTAATCCGGCTGCCGTCTTCAAGCCTTCCGTCTACTAGCGGCGAGCTTTCATCGATCCGTCTGCCGATCGGCGCAACGATTCGGTCAATAATATGACGAATATGCTCTTGATTTTTGAACGATATGTTCGAAAGCGTTATGGTGCCTTTTTTCTCTATGTACACTTCATTCGGACCGTTTACCATGATTTCAGTAATATCCTCATCCTGCAGCAGAGGCTCCAGCGGACCATAGCCAACCGAATCATTGAGAATCATATCCAGCAGCTTCGTTTTGTCGAGCTGTGTAATAATGACCTTCTCCTGCTCCAGCATGTCGGTAATCAGCTTCTCGATCGTCCGCCGCTTCTGAAAGTTGGGAAGCTTAATTAATTGATCCAGATTCGTTTCTTTTAGGAGCCTTTCCTTGTAATGGTTGAACAAGTAGTCAATATAATCCTGCGCGGTCTTTTCAACTTTCGGCGAATCCTCAAGACGACTGCTTAGCTGATGGAAGATGGACACGGTTCACGCCCCCTTCTTGCTTAAGCAATGCTGCAGCCAGAGTCATGTAATCCTTCGCAGGGCCCTTTAGTCCCTTCACCTTCTTCTCGGTCAAAAGCGGCTTTCCAAGATTCATAGACGTTTGTACGTTGCGCTTGACGTCCTCTGACAAAACGCCGACAACGGGAATCATCGTCATTTTCTTCAGATGCTCCAGCGTGACGTCATTTTTTTTGCTGTGCCTGTTCACCACAATGGAAAGCTTCTCCTCATGGGTCAAATGATAGCGCTCCAAAATATCAAAAACGCCTTTCATCCTCACAATCGACGGCCGGTCCAAATGCAGCAGATACAGCACGCGATCAGCCTGACCGAGCGCACATATCGATATTTCATTCAGTTCCTTCGGTAAATCCAGCACGATATAATCAAAATGCGCGCGGCAAGCGGCGAATAAAAGCTCGATATCCTCGCCTTTAAAGTTTTCAGCCTCCTGCGGGTGAGCCGGCGACAGCAGCAGATGAACATCTGAAGGAGCCAGCTTGTACAGGACATTATCTAACTGGCTGTAAGTCAACTCCCTAAGCACGGACTTCAAATCACCTAAATTTCTCTCGAATTGGATATCGAGATATTGCTGTAAACCGCCAAATTGCATGTTTAAGTCGATAAGCAGGACACGGGCTCCGGACTGAATCGCTAGCCCTTGCGCCAAATTAATGCCTGCCGTTGTCGTACCCGAGCCGCCTTTGGCGCTATAAAGAGCAATAACCTCGCCGCCTTCCGAGCCCGTTGATCCGGCGGATCTGCTCCGGTCCCGGTTATCCGTAGTTTGGCGCACGGTTTTATCCAACAGCAGCTCGAGCTGCCCAAGCTCATCCGGAACGCGGAGAACGTCGGATACCCCGCAGCGGTACAGCTCGCGTATTTGCTCGAACCGTCCCTCGCGCGACATGAAAATAATAGGTGCGCTGCTGTTTACTTTTTTTAATTGCTGTACGATTTGCGGAATGCTCATCTCCTCGAGAGGCTCGGCAAGGAGCACGACCCGCGGTTCCAGCGGATGCAGATGCATGTAAGCCTCTCTCGGCTTATCAATGGTTTCTCCAATGCTCAGATTGAGGAAGTTGACATGCTGGACGAGCTGCTGCATCAGGCGGCTGTCGTCTGTAATGATTGATATTTTGGCAGTGTTCACAGGCTTATTCTCCTCCCTTCGGCGGCGTAACGGCAGCTGGCGTCGTCGGTTTTACTGCCGGCTTAGCGGTTGCGGCTGCCGCAGGTTTGGCAGTTGGCTTCGGACTTGGTGCCGGTTCTGCTGCTATAGGCTCCTCGGCCATTAGAGTCTCTTGCGAGGCTTTCGCATTGCCTGTTTTGAGCAGCCGTACCTCTTTGCCATAATTAAGTGCCCATATCAGGCTCTTCGTGTCAGCGAGCTTCAGGAGCACGCCTACTGCAACCGTTTCGTCGCCGCTCTTATGTACACTGCTTACCGTTACCCCTTTGAGGAGCACCTTCGTCGTTCTTCGATCCGCCGCAGCTTCCTTGGCGCCGCCCTCCTGTTCGTAAGAAACAAGAATATCAACCTCGTCATAAGCATCGATCTGGTCATCGAATACGGACATGGGCGCGCGAAGCATAACTTGGCGGTACTCGCCCGATACGAGACTGTTGTCTCTAAGCATGACAGAAGTGATAACCGCTCCTTTGGCGATCGGAACCATCGATACCTTACCGACAAGCTCGGCAGGCGATTGGATAAGAGAATCCAGCATATACTTGCGGGGAATTTGCTCTTCCGTCAGCAGGTCCTCGGTGATGAGCTGGCCCGCAGGAATGTCATTTCCCGCGACCTGAACCATAACCAGTTCTCCCATGCTTTCCTTCGTTTCCTGCATATACGTGGAGAATAGAATAACAGCTATTAATCCTAACGCAATGGATACGAATAATAATAGAAATGCGCGTCTTTTTGACTCAAACATAAATTCCCAACACTCCTGGCCTTAGTAATAAGCTTAATCTCTTCTCTTTTTTAATTCTTATTAATTCTAGTTGTTTGTCAGAAACGCATCAATATGCCAAAGAAACCATAAAGATCGTACTGAAGGCGATGAAGGGAGCCATCGGCAGCTCCCTCACTTTTCGTTTTTTCGGCGACAGCTTCTGCAGCAGCAGGATCGGCCATGCGAAAAAGGCAGCAGCCAAAAAAGCGAGCATAAAGACCCATATGCCGATCGACCAGCCTAAGCAGGCGCCGATCATCATAAATAGCTTGATATCACCGCCGCCGAATTGCCCTTTGCTGATCACCGCGACAAGCAAAGCAATCAAACCCAGGCCGGCTGCCCCTGCGAACGGCTCAAGCATCGAAATATCCTTCACTATGAGATGTAAAACAAGAAAGACCAATGTGCCCGGCAGGGTCACCCAATCATAAATCATTCGTCTCCTTAAATCGGTTACGACACAAATGATTAATAAGCAGACTAATATCACGATTATCGCAGTTTGCATATAACAAACATCATCCTAACTTGCACCCAGGCAATATGTATCTCTTTATTTAATGATATTAATTAAATACAATAAATGTATGTTTTTTCAAAAAACGCTTGATCGACTTTTGTTTATTAAACAGATTAACGAGCTTTGAAACACCTAAAATAAAGTTTTTCAAAAAAAGATGCTTCACCGTCAAATCCATGACGGTGAAGCATCTCTTGTTAAACTAAATCGCCCAATTCCCTTTGCGGAAAATCGGTACGACCTTGCCGTCCTTCGTGATCCCGTCAATATCCATCTCAGCCGAACCGATCATGAAATCATTATGCGTAATGCTTGCATTGACGCCGCTTGCTTCAAGTTCTTCCGGAGTCATAGTCTTGCCTCCCTCGATATTAAACGCATAGCCGCTGCCGATTGCAAGGTGATTCGAGGCATTCTCATCAAACAGCGTGTTATAGAACAAAATGTTTGACTGCGAGATCGGCGACTCATGCGGGACAAGCGCAACCTCTCCCAGATAATGAGAGCCCTCGTCAATATCGACCAGCTTCTGCAAAATTTCTTGGCCTTCCTCCGCCTCGACCTTCACGATACGCCCGTTCTCGAATGTCAGTTTGAAGCGGTCAATAATATTTCCCCCGTAGCTAAGCGGCTTCGTGCTTGAAACGTAGCCGTTCACGCCGGTTTTGAGCGGAACCGTAAACACTTCCTCCGTCGGCATATTCGCCATGAAAGGAATGTTGCTTACGTTCGTACTGCCCGCAGCGACCCAAATATGCTTCTCTGGCAGTTCAATCGTCAGGTCCGTGCCGGGTGCAGTGTAATGCAATTTTTGAAAATGGTTCTGGTTCAGCGTCTCGCCTTTGTTATGTAGGTTCGCATTATGCTCTTCCCATGCTTTTACCGGATCTTCCGCATGCAGTCTAACAGAATCAAATATCGCTTTCCACAGCAGCTCGACAGCTTCCTCTTCACCTGCCTCCGGAAATACCTTCGCTGCCCATTGCTTGCTCGCAGCTGCGACGACGGTCCAGCTTACCTTATCTGCTTGAATCGCTCTGCGGAATTCCTTCAGCCCTTGGCCGGATGCTTTCTGGAAGCTCGTAATCCGGCTCGAATCGATGCCTTTGAGCAAGTCCGGGCTGGATGAAACGATCGAGATAAACGCCGCGCCGCGTTCCACGAACGAATTGCGCTTGCCTGTCTCCCATTCAGGAAACCTTGTAAAAACTTCATCTGCCGCCTTCTCGTATTTCAATCTGGACAACGAATCATCCGTCCAATCGACATGCACATTGCTAGCTCCTGCCTCATAGGCTTTGCTGGCCACAAGCCTGACAAGCACAGCTTGATCAACGGCCCCTGTAACGAATACCTCTTGTCCCTGTTGTACGTTCACGCCTATTTTTACAATTAATTGTGCATAAGTATCTAAATAATGTTCAAAACCGCTCATATTATCCCATTCTCCCTTCGTGAATGCCTCGAAGCTAATACATGCTGTCGTCTAAATTGTATCGAATAAACAAGCCCGTAGTCAAATTCACGCTTCCCGTGAGCTCGAATAAAAAAGCTCTTGGTTTGTTAAAAAACATACAGCCCATAAATGGCTTTTACTTCAACCTTAACCCGTTCCAGCAGCGCGGAAGGTTCAAGAACTTGGATGCGGGAGCCGTAGCTCAGGATGATTTCACAGGCCGATTCTACCGATTGGAATTCGACCCGCGCGGACAGCCAGCCCGGTCGCTTCACGGAAGGCTCGCTAATTATTATTTTGACATAACGCTCTTTGGTTAGTCTGGCAAGCATACCCTCTTGTATAGCAATCAGTGCGGGGTACTTCGGCAAGCTTTGCTTAAACTCACCCATAGACTGCTCCCAATAATCGGCCAAATCAAAGCCTACCGGGCGCTCGAACCGCTCCTCCAGCATGACGGCGTCTTGCAGCCTTGAAATGCGGTATGTCCGCTTCTCTCCGCCCGCCTCGCCGATCAAATACCATACGCTTCGTTTGGCAACGAGACCCAGCGGATGGACGATTCGCTCGGCTATGCCGTCCTCGCGCGAATACCGGAGTCGCAGCAGCTTCTCTTCCCATACCGCCTCCTGCACAATCGCCAAGAACGGCTGTGACTCCTGCACTTGATGCCAGCCCGCTCCGTCGATATGAATCTTTTGCCTAGCGAGTGCCGCGCCTCTGCTTACATCAACGGGTGCAGCCGCGAGCAGCTTCTGGATGGCGGCATCGTAGTGTTTCGCGATCCCTAAATCATCCAGCAAGACGGATTGATTCGCCAAAAGGACCGAAACAAGTTCATCCGCCTGCATGCCGGTCAAATTTGTCCGGTAGCCCTCCGATAAGACCCAGCCTCCATGCAGCCCTCTCTCCGCATAGACGGGAACGCCCGCCTCGCACAGCGATTCCATGTCGCGGATAATCGTCCTCTCGGATACCTCCAGCTTCTCTGCTAGCGCTTTTGAAGTCATTTTCCCATTATTCTGCATCAATAATACGATCGCGATTAACCTACTTGCCCGCATTCCCCCCGCCTCCCTTATCCTTGCATCCGTTTCATTGTTTATTTCATTCTAGCATGAATATATGACAGTAGCTGTCGTATATCGTTTGCTAAACTGACAAAGAGTAAACAACAGAAAGAAGACAGGAGAGATACGATGAAGCCATTACACGGGAAAATAGCGGTAGTTGCCGGATCGACACGCGGGGCCGGCCGCGGCATTGCAGCAAGCTTAGGTGAAGCGGGCGCAACGGTATATTGTACGGGCAGGAGCATTCGCGGGCAGGCCTCGGACCTGAACCGGGCAGAAACAATTGAAGAAACGGCTGAACTAGTCACTGCAAAAGGCGGCATCGGCATTCCAGTCAGAGTCGACCATACGGTAGAGGCGGAGGTTCAAGCTTTATTCGAGCAAATCAATAAGGAACAAAATGGTCAGCTTGATATCCTTATCAACAATATTTGGGGCGGCGAGCAGCTGACGGAATGGAAAAAGCCATTTTGGGAGCATTCCTTGAGCAAGGGGCTGCTTATGCAGGAGCGTGCCGTAAAAGCGCATCTCATTACGAGCTACTATGGAGCACCGCTCATGGTGAAGAGAAAGAGCGGTCTGATAATTGAGGTAACCGACGGAATCGATTACCGGTATCGCGGAAGCTTATTTTACAGCTTGGCCAAAATCTCGCCCATCCATCTTGCGGCAGCGATGGCAGCGGATCTTAAACCGCACGGGGTATCCGCCGTTGCCGTAACGCCTGGATTTCTCCGCTCGGAAGAAATGCTGGAGCACTTTGGCGTAACGGAAGCCACTTGGCTTGACGCCGTGCATAGCGGCAAGCCCGATGCCGAGCATTTCGCCCAATCCGAAACGCCTTATTACATCGGCCGCGGAATTGCTGCCCTTGCAGCAAAAAAAGACCTCATGGAGAGGTCTGGGCAGGTGTTCCCAAGCTGGCAGCTGTCCGATGAATTCGACGTCATCGATGTCGATGGCAGACAGCCACACTGGGGGAATTATGCGAAGCAGCATGGCTTCCTCTAGCGTAACCGTTAACCGTTAACGACCTCGCCGCCGTTAATATGCATGATTTGGCCGGACATGTAGCTGGAATCGTCGCAACCGAGGTAGACGTAAGCAGCCGCTAGCTCATGCGGCTGCCCAGGCCGTTTCATCGGCGTATCGGAGCCAAACGTCGCTACCGCCTGATCATCGAACGTTGAGGGAATAAGCGGCGTCCAGATCGGTCCGGGAGCGACGCCGTTTACGCGGATGCCCTGCTCTGCTACATTCACAGCCAGCGCTCTTGTAAAAGACACGATAGCACCCTTCGTCGCCGAGTAATCGATCAACGTTGGGTTACCGCGGTAAGCCGTGATCGACGTGGTATTAATGATGGAACTGGATGCCTTTAGATGCGGCAGAGCAACAATCGTCAGGTAAAACATGCTGAAGACATTCGTTCGGAACGTAGACATCAGCTGCTCGGACGTAATGTCCTCAAGCTTCTGCTGCACATGCTGCTCCGCTGCGTTGTTAACCAGGATATCAAGCTTGCCGAATTCGTTTATGGTCTGTTCAACAACGTTCTTACAGAACGACTCGTCTCCTACATCGCCGGGAATCAGCAGACATTTCACGCCCGCTTTCTCCACGACCTCCTTCGTCTTCTTCGCATCCTCATGCTCATTCAAATAAACGATCGCAACATCGGCGCCTTCCTTTGCATAAGCAGCGGCTACCGCTCTGCCGATACCGCTGTCGCCTCCCGTAATGATCGCGGTTTTGCCCTTCAGCTTTCCTGCCGCTTTATACGAGTCAGACTCGTAGATAGGAAGCGGATTCATTTCAGATTCAATACCCGGTTGACGGTTTTGGTGCTGCGGCGGGTTCACTTGTTTTTTCGATGCGGAATTTGGCATGCTGGATCAGCTCCTTATATTTTTTCCATAAAAGATCTCGTCCATTTCGGTCTTCAATCTTCTCGTAATTTCCTCTTGCTCCTTTACGGACAACGTATCCTTCGTATAGCCGAACAAATAATTGTTCAGGTCAAATTGCTTCAGCTTGCATTTGGTATGAAATACATTCTCCTGATAAATGTTGACGTCGATCATGTCATACAAAAGGCACTCTTCCTTCGGTATGTAATTTTGAATCGAGTTAATGTCATGATCAATAAACAACTTATGACCGTTTATGTCACGAGTGAAACCTCGCACCCGGTAATCGAGCGTCATAATGTCGGTATCAAAGGAATGGATCAAATAATTCAGCGCTTTCAGCGGTGAAATCTCGCCGCAGGTAGACACATCAATGTCTGCGCGGAACGTGCTGATCCCTTCATTCGGATGGTATTCCGGATACGTATGAACCGTTATATGGCTTTTATCCAAATGCATCACAACGGTATCAGGCAGCGGGCCGGGCGATTCCTCAAACGAATCATTCGGACCGCCAGCGACGGGACCTTCCGATACGAGCAAGGTAACACTGGCGCCCTGCGGCTCGTAATCCTGCTTGGCGATATTGAGCACATGCGCTCCTATAATATCGGATACCGTATTTAAAATTTTGGTCAGCCTATCTGAATTGTATTGCTCGTCGATATAGGCGAGATAGGCTTTGCGTTCTTCCTTCGTTCTCGTAAAACAGACATCATACATATTAAAGCTGAGTGACTTCGTTAAGTTATTGAAGCCATGCAGTTGAATTCGTTGTTCCGGCGTTAATTTCAAGTGCACACTCCTCCTTTTCAATAACTACTATCTCCTTTTACCCAAAGACCGATGCGGCAAAACTGCTAATCGCAATAAAAAAAACATTTCACGCCCGGATTTAGCCGAACGCAAAATGCTTTTTCTCATTGTCTCCACTGAGATACAGGAAATTCCAATCAAAGAAACCTCCCTATGCGGGAGGTCAATTAGAACGATTATAGCTTACAGGCGCGGATCGATTTCCTTCTCTTTGGCAACCTCGAACAATAGATTGGCCACAGCTCCCATGTATCCTTCATTGTCCGGTGCGATGTCCGCAAAGGGAACCGCGAGCATGCTTTGACCCAGCCGATACTCATTCAAGGAGGTTCGAAGTTTCATATGGATGCTTTTCTGCTTGATCAGCTTATTGTACTTATGCGGAAAGCGATAATCATAGCCGTATATGATCGACATATAGTCTTTATTACGCACCTTCATATAAGGAACCGTATAGGGCTCTAGTACCTCAGGCTTAATGACGACGCCCTCCATATGGTTATCTACCGTAAGTGTTCGGAAATACTTCTCCGCTTGATCGAAGCTTTCCGGATCAGACAGCGAAAGCGTGATGAAAGGATCATCCGAGAGGAAACGGTACATTTCCGATGTCTTCCAATCCGGAAGTATTTCCCTTCCGTCCTCATATACGATTTTGAGCAGTGAGAACGGTTTGTATTCCAGCTCGCCTGGCTCTGCGTAAAGCTCTAGCTGCTTCTTGTAAGTTTCATATGCCATTAGATGCTCATCTAATGGTACATGCTTCTCCAATACCGTATGGGCATGCTTATAATTCTGATAGACGGTCAGGCCGTATTTTTCATTCAGCGCCGATTTGCTAAGCTGATACTGATCCTTCTCAAAGCCGCTAGTCTTATATTCCTGCGAGAGCTTCGAGAAAGCTTCCTCGAACCCGTTCGCTTTTAGAAAAGCCAGCTCCGTTTCAAGCGCCTTCTCAATCGGCTTGAACTGGCGATCGATAAGCCCTTCCCCAAGCGCCTGCCAAGGCAGCAGCTCACCATCTAGCAGCAGCATCGCGATGTCGTTTTCCTTCATATAATTCCCGAATCTTTGCAGCAGCCTCTCATACACAGCCGACAGGTCAACCTTATTGACTTTGTACCCATTGCGGCTAACCGCAAAACATCGATCTGCGTCAGCATGCAAATAGACATTGCATCTGGATCCCATGTATTTGGGCTGAAGGACAACCTCCTTCACACCGCGCTCCGCAAAATAGTCCAGACCTTTCCGCAGCGACTCGAGCTCCTGGGCAGCTTCATCCTTATCCGCCGGCGACATCGTGCCGGATATAAAGTTGATCTTATGGCCCCCGCTGTACTGCAATCTGCGAGCCGACTCATCGTCCAGCTCCTGCAGCGACACCTTGCGCTCTTCCTTAAACAGCGTATGCAGCTCATCACTCATCGCCTGATGCGCCGATTTTTGCGATTTGAAAAACGGCTTCGCCGAAAGCATAACTGAGGTCAGCAGGTTGCCGTGCACTGCGCCGGAATCGAGATGGATTTTATTCTTAATCCGGAACGTGTTTTTGGCTGCAATATGTCCAAATACATGATAAGGCTGGTTCCCTGCTGCATCCCGTTTGAGGAACAGAAGCTGCTCCTCTAACGGAGCCGAACGGTCTATACGGAAATTCCGCTGATGCCTTACCGAGTTCACATCCAGCTTGCCGATATATTTGTTCTCGCAGGGTGCGTGCGTGACATAGAAGGACGGCCCTCTTTTGCCTATCATTCGATAAAAGGGCTTGGAAAGCGATACGAGATGATTGAATTGCTGAAGCAGCTCCTCATCCGCTTTAAGCACCTCCGTTGAATCGAAGTACGCGTGCAGCAGCTCCTCCTCGACTCCTTTAATCTCACCGCGCAGATACTTGTATACGAAGTTCTCATGGTTGCCTAATACGAAAAAAAACTTTTCATTGTTCGCATGAAGAAACTCGATGATTTCTCTGGTACGGTTCCCCTTGTCAATCCAATCGCCAACCAGCAAAATTTTCGTCCCGCTCACCTTGCCTGTCTCAAGCAGTTGATTGCCTTCTATTTGAAAGCCGCAGCTAACGAGCAGAGCCTTCAACTCATCCACGCATTCATGGACGTCTCCTACAATGATCGTCTTCTGATCAAGCGGCAGTATGGTGCTCATATACTCGTCAGCATCCTCGATGACCACCTTGTAGTCCGCATTGGCTTGCTTTTCAATAGGCGAATAAAAGTCCTTGGCGCGTACTTTATGGATTTTGCCGTACTTTTCCCCGGAGAGTGAGCCCAGCACCTCCTTGCGCAAGCGGTTAATATGGCTCGTAATCAGCTTCTTCGAGCGCTCCGAGGCATAATAATCATCACGCTTCCGGTAGTCGAACAAAATAACTTCAAGGTTATAATTATTTTCCTTTGCGATTTCCCGCACCTTCGCCCGGAAGTGATCCGCCAAGCCCGTCGTATCGACCACGACAAACTCGGCATTGATCGGGAAGGTCGTCACGAGGCGAAGCTTCTCGAACAATAGACGGAAGGCCTGATCGCTCGCCTCAAGCATCACTTGATCGTATTTATCATAATCAGCGCCCAGCAGCTCCTGCCGAATGCTATCGGAGGATATATACTGCACATTGGCATTCACGCCTTTAAGCTCATCGCGAAACCGCAGCTGCGGCATTAGAACCTCGTTCGCAAATGTCGTCTTGCCGCATTCCGTCGAGCCGATCAGCATAAAAATGGTATGGACTTTCGTTTTAATCTCCATTTCTGCTATCCCCTCCTTTTCCTCAAAATCGCGCCCTGCGTCGTTTGTACGTCGTTTACTCCGTCACCGATGGCCACAAAAGCGCATTCTACGTTTTGCGCTTTAACTTCTTCAAGCAGCCATTCTTGAAATGCCGTACGTCCAAGCTCCCATTTATGATCATCATGCCGGAAATCGCTTAGCTCGTAATAAGCATTAAACTCCGCATTGGGTGTGGTCAGCACAAAATGGTCAAAGTCGACCTGCTCGCAAATTTGCCGGATAAGCGCACCCGCCTCATCCAGGCTCATATGCTCTATTACCTCGGTCAGCACAACATCCACCTGTTCCCCGTTATACGCCTCCAGAAAGCGGTCGATGGAAGGGAAGGTCGCAATGTTGTCGAGCTCCTTCGCCTTTGCCTTCCGATGCACGATTTCGAGCAACGGCTCCTCAATATCGATCGCATAGTAGCTGGCTTCGATCTTGGAAGCAAACGGAATCGCATAAAACCCCTCGCCGCAGCCTACATCCACGATCGATTTATCAAATGGGAGCACGCTTCCGATATAGCTTCTCCGCTGCTGCGCCGTTCCTCCGAAGGCAAGCTGGACACTGTAACGATCCGTCTTCTCCAGCTCCTCCTTGTACTTCTTGAATCGATCCCTCGAAGCCAGGAAGTTTCGGGAAAACAAGCTGCGAATATAGAAAGGCGCGTCGATAATTTGGATGCTTTTCACGTATTTGATCAAAATATCATCGGAAATATCGATATATTCATCGCTGAACATGGATAGGAACAAACACAGCACATTGACGACATGCATAAGCTCGTATAGCGATTTTCGCGTCTTAATCGTAAGCGAATAACTTTTATTTGCTTGATGCACCGCTTCAAATGTATAGTCCGTTAGATGCTTCCCGAAAAAATCAATATAACGTAGCAGCTGAATATGAATCATATTGATAAAAAAGGTATGCTCATATTCCTCCGTGTCACTGGCATGCTGCGCCTTGAGCGGCGACGCAAAAAATTCATTGATCGCCCCCAGTACAAAGAGCGGCGTGTTGTACCTGGACACGTTAAGATATTCGAATTGATCCTCTCTATGCTGCTTGTATGAAACCTCATTGTCGGCGTCCTTAAAATAGACATTGAAGGTTGCTTCATCCGTATACCAGCCGTAAGCCATCCCTTTGCGGACGGCGCGAAGCAGCATGCCGGATTGCGGATTTTTTCTAATAACGAACGAAAAGCTCGGATTCGTCGATTTCAACTGCACGATAGCCATTTTGACCTTCCCCCTGCCTCTAAAATAACAATAACAACCTAAATCATTAACGCCATACTTCGTTTAACGCGTTTCGGAACAGCTCGTCGAGCTGTTCATCCCGCGCGCCCTCGCCTAGCCTTAGCGCTGATGCCGTCTTTTCGAAATAAGCTATACGCTCCTCCAAATAATCATTAATGGCGTGAAGCCTTGGCTCATAATCAAGCTCCTCCCCTGCCTTCTTACGGCGCAAAAGCAGCTCAACCGTGATCCGAAGCTCACTCCCTCTCGGGATGAGCGCATCAACCAGATGGTCAAATTCGATCGGGGGCATCGTATTGTAGGTCTCAATCCAGCCGCAAGCCAGAATCGGCCTCAACACGTAAAAGTATTTTTTAATTTTCACCTGCTCGCCCTGCAAGTAATCCCTGTAATTCCCCTTTGCCATATTGAGGTAATGGTACATGCATGACTTCGGCGAGAAGGTGAGCGGTGAAATGCCGCGGATTTGCGCTGCCACCGTGTATTTGGTGTAATACGGAATCGGCGACTGCAGCCATTCCAGCAGCGGCGGGTTGGATTTGCGGAACAAATTAAGCGCTTTTCTCAGGTCCCAGCCGTTAATATCCAATAGATTGCTGATTGGGCGCTCAATCACGTCTCTTTTGTCAAAGATGGACAAATACCATTCAACCGGTCTGACATAAATAAACCGCACATCGTAATCGCTGTCCTTGGAAGGAAAGCCCCAAGCCCTGCTTCCCGATTCGCATGCATAAACAATCCGGACCTGCTCCTCCTGCTCGATCTTATGCAGCTCCATTAAAATATCCGTATGTATGCTGTTCATTTCGTTAGCTCCTTTCTTTCATAAAAAAAAGACCATGGACGGATTCGTCCATGGTCTTGAGATAAGGATAATCAGCGCTCTGCTAACATCATCGCAGCGCATGGCTTTCCTTACATCAAACAACGGGTCCGATGGGTACAGCTATTTTCTTTTTCGGGACGTAAATGGCCTAATTGATTATTTTCAAAAAATACCTTTTCTTCTAGATATTGATTTATCATTCTCCCCGGACCCCCTTTGTTCCTTTATTTTAAGTTCCTTTGACTGCAGCCAGCGGCTTGCATTTGGCAACGACCTGCGCGAGCCCCGCTCCAACGACGCTTTCTATAATTTGATCGACATCCTTGTAGGCTTGAGGCGATTCATCGACCAGGGACTCCATGGAGCGCTGGTTGACGACAATTTCATCATCCGTTCCTACCCGCATCGCCGCCGCAACCTCTTCTACCGAAATCAGCTGCTTCGTTGCATTACGCGAACGAATTCTCCCTGCTCCGTGACAGATGGAATAATGATTCGCCTTCCCTTCCGGGCTGCCGACCATAATATACGACGCGGTTCCCATCGACCCGGGAATAAGCGCCGGATGGCCCGTGCTGCGATAGGCCTCAGGGTTATCCGGATGCCCTGCCGGAAGCGCCCTTGTCGCCCCTTTCCGGTGAACGAAGTAGGCGTGCTCATCCTGCTTCTCCTCCCATGCATAGTTATGCATAAGATCATACAGCGTACGCAGCTCGAACTTCGGACCGAATATATCCTTGCCGGCCTCTCTGACGGCATAGGCAATCAAGTGACGGTTCACGACTGCGTAATTTAAGGCGGAATACATCAAATTAACGTAGGTTTGACCAAGCGGATGCGAGAGCGGCGCATACAGCAGCTTGGGATCAGCCGTGCCAATGCCTTCATGACGCATCATTTTTGCGATATCGGTGCCGCAATACTGACTGACCGCTCCTCCCCAGGCGCGGGAGCCGGAATGAATCATAATGACAACTTGACCGTCGTATAAGCCCCACGCCTCTGCAATTTCCCGGTTTTCCTCCGCAATCTCAATCGCTTGTATTTCTACAAAATGGTTGCCGCCGCCCAGCGTGCCCAGCTGGCGATGCGCTCGATGCCAGACCATCTCCGGAAACTTATCCAGCACCTCTTCGTCAAAATAAAACTGGCTGCTCTCCACATGCGTGAGCGAGGTCGCTTTGCGCGGCGTATAAGCATCCGGTATATATTTTTTCGGCAGGCCGTGCAGCCCCTTCTTCAGAACATGCTCCAGACGGATGTCGGAGAAATGGCCTCTGGCATGCTCCTCGGCAGGCAGGTACTTCTCAATCGCCCGGACCAGCTTCCGCCGCAGCTTAACCTCCTTCAGGTCATCCTTGTGGAGACTCGTTAGCTGCACGCGCATCCCGCAGCCGATATCGCTGCCTACGATCGAAGGGGATACGAAGCCATCAGCGGCATTCCACACCGCTGTGGTGCCAATGCAGGTTCCTACGCCAACATGCACATCCGGTGTATAGCTCATATAGACCTGATTCGGAATTTGTAAGTTGTTGTTCGCCATTTCAAACACTTTATAGTCCAAGGACGCGAATAGCTCGGGCCCTGCATACACATGCACCTGCCCCGAAGGCAGCTGTACTTTTTGATAATACGTTTCTTTCATAAACGGTAATCTCCTCATGATCAAATGAACACAAAAAAGCCATGGACCTTAAGATGTCCATGGCTTTGCTTGCGCCTTTATTCCCTAACCCTTGCAGCATACGGCATGCAATCGATTAGAAAACAGTCATAGGCCCCGCAGAGGCCGATGAAATGGACCTGCTATATAAAGCTGCGATTCGTTCTAATAAATACTGATTCATTGTCATCGGCCTCCCTTCATTTGATTTACATCATAATAATCCCCTCACCCAACATCTGTCAACCACTTTATAAAAATCCCAATTTAAGCAGCTGCCTGCGAAGAGCCATCCATTCCTATTTTTAATGAAAAGTATGCTATGATTTAAGGAAACTTTTATGATAAAAGGAGAAATGATGATGGCTGCTCTCACTCAAGAACCGATTGCCAAAGCGGAAATGCTAATTAGAAAACCAGTTGAAGAGGTTTTTCAAGCTTTTATCGATCCCGAGATTACTTCGAAATTCTGGTTTACCAAAGGCAGCGGAAAACTAGAAACGGGAAAAATGGTCCGTTGGGATTGGGAAATGTATGGCGCTTCCGCAGACATCGCTGTAAAAGATATCGTGGAAAACAAGCGTATTCTCATCGACTTCGGCTATACGGTCGAGTGGACGTTCACTTCCCGGGCAGCAAATGAAACGTTCGTCACGATTACAAATTCGGGGTTCACTGGAAATGCGGATGAAACGGTAGGACAAGCCATTGACGCAATGGGAGGCTTCACGATCGTGCTCTGCGGACTGAAGGCGTTCCTTGAGCATGGCATCCTCTTAAATCTCGTATTCGATAAGGCTCCGGACGCCCACGTTAAATATTAAGCAAATAAAACAGCGGCAGTCAGGACTCTATTTCTAGTCCAAGCTGCCGCTGTAATCTCTAATCCTATATTATAAATGAGCCAATAAGTTCGCGCGTACCTCAGCCAAATTCAAATCCCGTACCAGCTTTCCGTCCTCAAACACTATCTCCAGCTGATCCTCCGCTTTGCGTGCTTCATACTCCGCAACGCTTAGATTGTCCGTATAAGCAAGCTTTCCATCCTGCTCCGTAACAAGGACAAGGCCCGTTTGCGATTTTTTCACGCCGTTATCGGTTTTGGGATCCTTATAGATTTTGCGCTCCTCACCGTCTACGATGGTAAATGTCGATTTCAAAGCGAAGCCAAACGTATCGCGGGTGTTGTACTGGTAGGTAAACGAACCGATGCCAAATACCATATTCGTCGAAGCAAAACCTTTGGCAGCCAACTTCTCGCAAATTTCGCTGCAGCGCGAAATCGTAATCGCGTCGCCATAAATCGCTCCAATGTGGCTGTCGAGCTGCTTGTAGCCTTTCTCGGTGACTGTGCCTCCAAAAATATCCCATAAAATTTCGATAACGCCCATGCGCTCGAATTCGCTCTCCCCATCCGGGTCTCCGCAAATGATTTTGACCGGGTCCCCGCTGTCCGGGCGAATGACCACCTTGCCGTCCCTGCTCATAATATCTTCTTTTAAGCCGCGGATAACGACATCCAGCACGCTCCACAAATTCCACGTATCCGATACGATCGAGACGAAGCCGCTAGGATACACCTCTTTGATCAAATAGCGGTACGATGCCATCTCGTCACGGCCATGCGCGCACATCACGCTGTGCTCCGTTGCCGGAATCGACGTGCCTACCAATTCCTTCTCAATATCGGCGTTATAATAATTTTCCAAATAGAAAATAGCTGGAATCGTGTCGGTTCCCGTAAACGAAAGGAGATGTCCCGCACTGCTGCCGAGCGCCGATTCGAGCGCGCCCATGCCCCGCATCGAGAAATCATGGCCTTGGAACGGAACTCCTGCTGGGTCCCCATTCGTCTTAAGCGCGTAGGCCTCCAATATTTTGCGGTACTCGAAAGCAAGCGTCGCGCTCGTAGCCGGCATCCACAGCTGGCACGACATCAACGTCTCCAAATAGTTCGTCAGCCAGAAAAATTCCGGTTTCGTATTCTCGATTGTCAGCATCGGTACTCTTACCGGCACTAATGCGCCTTCTTTTATCGCTTTGATTCTAATAGGCAGGTAGCCCAGCTCATGCAGCTCCTCGATATGCGAAGCATCGGGCTCCGCCTCGCCAAGCGCATGCAGGATAAGCCTTTTGTATTCAGCGGCAACCTCCGCTTTCGTTCTGGCAAAGAAATGCTCGTTAAAATAGGCAATCAAATATTGTTTAATAAACGATTGGAAGCCGAAAGCCACAACCTCGTTCATGCCTTCCAATCGGCTTGTGCGCGCAGTCCAGGTCGAGTAAACGAGCTCGGTGCCTTTCGGATATTGATTTTTGTGGCTCACCTTGTAAAAATCACATAGCAGCGTTGCGGGATAAAAGAAGGTTTGAGTCATTTTAAAGGCCTCCCATTTCGTATACATGAATTTTTTCATGCCCGGCTTGACTGAGTATGGTGTCGGTCGTAAATACTTTATCGATGAGATCGGATTCTAATATTTTTCCTTTATAAATCGAATTCTCGCAATGCCCCACTAGCAGATAAATTTGCGAGGCGCCGATCTCCTTCAGCTTCTCCGCGCTAAGCATAAATGTCCCGCCATAGGAGCAGAGATCATCCACGATGATCGCTTTGAAGCCCGTACGCTCTACCTTTCCAACAACCTCAAGACTCTTAATTTTCCCCGTCTGGAAGTCTCTCGCCTTAAAACCTACCAATTGCTTATAGCCCTGTATCTTGCTGTACCGCTTCTGCGCCCCTGCATCCGGAAAGAACAGATAATCCTGCTCCGCATGGAAGCCTACCTCGGCGGCAACCTGCTCTAGCAGCTGAATCGTCGGATACTTCCCGATGCTGCGGTCGATCAGCGCAAGCGATACATCCGAATGCGGCTCAATAATCGTGATGGATTCGAAGTTTAGGCTGTTAAGGAAAGCAGCCGTATATTTTAACGTAAATGCAGACGTCCCTTCCACCCGATCCATTCGGCTGTAAGGCAAATAATAAACGGTTAACGTACATTTGACTCTCCGGTCATCAAGATAGCTCTTGACGAACATAAGCTTCACGAGATCTCCGTCATTCTCATACTTCCATACGATGGTGTTGAAATCCGCCATATGCGTAAGAATCTCGTCTCCGTTAATGAGCGTCTCCCCATTCGGAAACTGCTTCAAACCAAGCTCCACTCCATTAAACTTCATCATGCCGTCACTCCCTCGTAAGCATTCAGCTATAGATAGACAACTGGGGCTCTTCCTTTGTAAAACGGTACAGTTGCGCCGCTCGCTGCGAGTACTGCTTGGATTGTATCGGCGTTCCGCTCTCGTCTGTGGATTCCTCGATAATCGTGCTGCGGCTTTTCGTTGACGTCAGCTTGCGAATGAAGTTCGGCTCCTCAAAATCCGGAACAACCGTCTGGATAACCTGATACAGCTCGCTTAGCGTAAAGTCCTCCGGCAGAAATTCCTTTGCGATCGTCGTGGTGAGCATCTTCTTGCGAATGCCTTGCAGCGCGTCATTTAATATCTGCTTATGGTCAAAGGCGAGGTCCATTTGCAAAGCTTCCTCGACCGTGAACAATCGCACATCCGAAGCGTCAACCGCGGCTGTCCTATGCGCTAACGCCCGCTCATTTACAAGCGCCAGAAAAACATGCGAGATGATCCAGCCCCGCGGATCACGCCCAGGTGCGCTGTACACGTTAAAATATTCAATGTGAACGTCCTCAACTGCCGTCTCTTCCTGCAGCTCGCGTGCTGCGCATTCGTATACGGTCTCGTTCTCCTTGGTAAAGCCACCCGGAAGCGCCCATTTCCCTTCATAGGGCCATATGTTCCGCTGAATCAGCATCACGTGCAGCTCGCGGGTGGGCAGTGCTTTTTTCGTAGACAGCTTTTCCGTTGAAACAATCGTAAAGATGACGATATCTGCCGGCGCGCCATCCGGCGTGCGGTAACGGCTTGCGGAATAATTGGATTCATTTTCAACCATGGTTGCCGCTCTCCTGATCAGGATTATTGTTTCGATTTGATATTATCATAATGACATTATTAAATGACATTGTCAATTCTTTTTGGTGAAAATAGGCCTTTCGTCATTCGGAGCCTGCTTTATCAGCGGGATATATAAGGCCGATCTGCTTTCTTGCCTCATCCATAATCTCCAGCGTGATCAACGAATTTTCGTATGTATTTACGGATGATTCGGTTCTGCCGGCATTAATCAGCTCCATAAATTCCTTAGCCTCGTAGTACATCGACTTGGGATTTGTCGGCTTTGAAATATCCTTGGTTGTTCCGTTCCGATATTGGATTTCAACCTTTCCGGCCTCACTGATTTTATCAATGACAATGCTTCCGCTCTCCCCTTGAATCTCGGATGGCAGTGAAGAATGGGTAATCTTCGAGTACATGATGACGGCATCCATGCTCGCGTATTGCAGTACGATGCTGCCCTCGCCGTCTACACCCGATTCCAGCATAACGCCGGTAGCTTTAATAACGTCCGGCTTGCCGAACATGGCTACTAGCGGATACAAACAATAAATTCCAAGATCCATCAATGCTCCGTTTGAGAACACCGGGTTAAAGGCATTAAGGACGGTTCCTGCCTTGTAAGCATCGTATCTGGAGGAATATTGGCAGTAGCTTGCAAAATAACGCCGCACCTCTCCCAGCTTATCCAGGTTCTCCTGCACGGCTTGGAAACCGGGAAGAAACGTCGACTTCATCGCCTCCATCAGCAGCACGCCATTTTCCTTGGCCGCAGCGATCATCTGACGCATTTCATGGGCATTCGAAGCGACCGGCTTCTCACAGAGCACATGAACGCCATGCTTCATGCAAGTAATAGCATGTGCCGCATGAAACGAGTTCGGGCTAGCGATATAAACGGCATCGATCTGCCCGCTTGCCGCCATCTCCGCTACATCTGTAAATACAGCAGCAATCTGATGCTTCGCCGCGAAAGCTGCCCCCGTTTCCTCTGAACGCGAATAGACAGCCGATAGAGCGAAATCCTCCACTTCACGTGCTGCGTCAATAAATGCTTCCGTAATCCAGTTCGTTCCGATAATGCCGAATTTAATCATTTTATTCTCTCCTTGAGCGATTTTATTGGGTAAAACATTAATCTCATTAATAGTTTGGATATGAAATCCGCATCTGCTTATTATAGCCAACCCGGGGACAGCATGTCCAAAGGCTGTCCCCTCTATTTTTGACTTACCGGTTCTTTTGTATTAGTATTTGCAATACAAATAATACATTGTTGCAAGGGGTGATCCGATGATTTTGAAGCTTGATTACAACAGTGACCTTCCGCTCTACGTACAGCTCCGCAACCAAATTGTCATCGGAATTGGCGTAGGCGGGCTCAGTTATGGCGAAAGATTGCCTACGGTTAGGCAGCTCGCTGATGATCTAGGGGTCAATGCCATGACGGTAAACAAAGCTTATGCTATTTTGAAAGCCGAGGGTTACATAACCATTGACAGGCGGCGCGGCGCTAAGGTTTGTACCGTATGGAACAAGCAGGCAGACTTCAACAGCAAACTTGAATGCGAATTAGAGCTTGTCATTTCGGAAGCCAGCCTTAAGGGAGTCGGGCAAGAGGAGTTTATGCAAATTTGCTCGAATATCTTTACAGCAGCAGCCAGCAAAAATCATCCCCTACCAGAATAGGAGACTTTTTATGAACAATTTTTATTTCGTTATTCCAGCCGTAATTGCTTATATCAGTATTCTTGTGCTGTTTCTAAAGCAAGCCGTGCCAAACAATCAAATATTATTCGGAGTCACGCTTCCTTCGCATGCCTTAGAGGATGAAACGATGAAGAAGCTTCAAGCCGAATATAAAAAATCATACACCATCTATGGGGTTGCCATGCTGCTTTCCCTGGTGCCGTTTTTCTTTCTCGGCCAATATTTCTCATTATCGCTTATCTATATGATCGTTTGGCTTGCCGCATTTCTTTACACGTCAAAGCTCCCCTTCAACAGCATCCATTATAAAGCCGCGGCTCTAAAACGGGAAAACGAGTGGTTCGTGGGTGAGAAACGAATGATTCGAATTGATACCAAGATCACGCAGTTAAAAAAAGCGATGCTCGTATCGCCATACTGGTTCCTGATTCCCGCACTGCTATCCATCGTCCCCATTCTTCTATCCTTTCAGAACAAAGACGTTCTATTAAGAATGACCGGGATCGCTTCGCTTGCGATGACCGTCATCCTATACGTCATATACGCTGCCTTCGGCAATATGAAAACGAAGGTTTACAGCGATAACATCGATATCAATGCAGCTATTAATCGCGCAGCACGGCGCTACTGGTCGATGCTTTGGCCTATTCTCGCCACTTTTGAGAGCATCAACGCTTATGTCGCTTATTTGATTTTAACAACCGGAAGCAGCTCACTTAGCTTTACGCAGTGGATGATCGGCATTGTGATGGTGTCGTTAGTGCCGCTAGGCAGCATCTTTTTTGTTCATAATAAGGTTCGCGCTTTGGAGGAGAGTCTGGCAGAGACGGACGGGGAGGCTATTCCAAGCGACGACGACGGCTTCTGGATCAATGGCTCTACCTATTACAACCCGGATGATAAATCCGTTATGGTACCCAAACGCGTTGGAGTCGGTACGACACTGAATATGGCCACGCGAGGCGGAAAATGGATTCAATACGGCGGAATGGCGTTGGCCCTTCTTATCATCCTTCCGCTTGCTGCTTTTGCCGTGCAGTCCGACCATACGTCGCCGGCACTGACGATTGCTGACAGCGGCACCGTATCGATCGACTACCCGTTGTATGATTACAGCTTTAATCTCAGCGATGTAAAGGGGATTACGCTGGAAGAGTCTCTCCCAAACGGCTTCAGGACGAATGGCACAGCGACGGCAGAATATGCACGAGGCAGCTTTTCCTTAGAGAAGCTGGGAGCAGCCAAGCTTTATGTATTTAAAAATTCGCCGCCGTACATTTTCATTCAGTTAGAAGACCATACTGTCATTTTCAATGAAAAAGATGCAGCAAAGACTGAAGCAATCTTTAACGAGCTCAAGGCGCATATAACGCCCTAAGACTGCCAGCTAGGAAAACTCCATAGTACTGCAAGTTAGGAGAACACTTTAGCACTATGAGTTAGGAGAACTCCATATCACTGCAAGCTAGGAGGAGCTGGCGCCATATACGAACTGCTCAAGCGTTTCCAGTGATTGCTCGTTTAGGCCTTGGGAGTTGTCAAAATAAAGCACCGATGCCGCTGGAATACGCCACTTCAGCTCTCGCCTAACAAGCGATCGGCTAAACTCGCTCCAGTTGTCCAGCTTGTACTGGTCGAGTAGCAAGCCTCTGTGCTTGATCCGTTCGTAGTGGAGCTTATCGTCTTGGAGATAAACGAATACGACCTTTACCTCAACATCCAATAAGGAGGTCCCTATTGATGAGAGCTCCTGCTCGATCCAATCCGGGGTCTCCGTTTCTTTTGTAAACGGCCCAATCACAAAGATATCGACGTCATTAGCAATATTCTCTAGAGCGGCATCCATCGTGATGCGATAGCCTAAATCCCTGCATAACGCTTTGTAGCTGCTGGAATCCCGGTCACTTGGATCCAGACCCGCCTGCGTCATGAGCGCAACTGCGGCCGGTCGCAGCACCGTATCCATGTCGATGATCGAAACGCCCTGCTTCTTCGCCAAAGCTTTCGCAAGCGTTGTCTTGCCTGCACCTGCACCGCCTACAAAAAACACAAGCTTGCGCATAAAAATTCCTTCCTCCCTAAACGCATCATTATTCATGCCTAACTAGCACGATACGGATATCCCTCCGTCAAATCCCAAAACAATCGTCTCTCGACTATCACTTCATTTGATCCCAACCACCAGTTCTCGACTTTACCTTCATCCTAACTATAAACAGCCAGCTCTCGACTTTACCTCCATCCTAACTCCAAACAGCCAGCACTCGACTTTACCTTCATCCTAACTCCAAACAACCAGCTCTCGACTTTACCTTCATCCTAACTCCAAACAACCAGCTCTCGACTTTACCTTCATCCTAACTCCAAACAACCAGCTCTCGACTTTACCTTCATCCTAACTCCATACAGCCAGCTCTCGACTTTACCTTCATCCTAACTCCAACCGGCCTGCTCTACTAGACTTTACCTTCATCCTAACTCCATACGGCCGCTCTCGACTTTACCTTCATCCTAACTCCATACGGCCCGCTCTCGACTTTACCTTCATCCTAACTCCATACGGCCAGCTCCCGACTTTACCTTCATCCTAACTCCATACGGCCCGCTCTCGACTTTACCTTCATCCTATATCATAACCCCAACTCTCGACTATTTCTTCATCCTATCCCGGAAATGCTGTCTTTCCACACTTTTAGAAGATTATATTGCTTACATTTTCGTTTTGCCAGGGTTTTTGCAATTAGATGGAATTTCTCCCGCTAATGTACTGTAATTCTTGATATTTAGTTAATTAGCAGGAATAACTCCATCTAATTCACGTCGTTTCCCTGCTGGCAAGTGAAATCCGTTTAATTAACCGGAGAAAATCCATCTATTTTAAATAAAAGATTCTTTTCACGATCATTAGATGGAAATATTCCTTCTAAAATAAAACGAAGCATCAGCCTTCTTCTGAAGAGCTGTCTTCTAGAGGTATCCTAGCCTGGACACTTCACTTCGTCCCTCTAAATACATAACAAAAAAACACCTTACAGCGCAAGGTGTTTTGAATGGTAAGATTGGAGCGGAAGACGGGAATCGAACCCGCGACCCTCGCCTTGGCAAGGCGATGCTCTACCGCTGAGCCACTTCCGCATGTGATTTTATCGACCGTATATCAGATGTGATTTTTCGGCGACAAGAAATATAATATCATTATGACGAATGTTTTACAAGTGTTTTCTAAAAAATAATAATTAATTTTATTGATTATTTTCAAGTTAATTATAAAATCGTTCTAATTGAAGTTGCCCGCAGGGGTAAATACGTCGAACTCTTTCTTGGATATATAATAAAGTTCCCAAAAAAACATCCCAAGAGCATAAAAAAAAGCCCCTGCTAAGCAAGGACTTTTTCTTCGTATGATGCGCGTAGAGGGACTTGAACCCCCACGGTCGCCCGCTAGATCCTAAGTCTAGTGCGTCTGCCAATTCCGCCATACGCGCGCAATTAAAAAATTCCAGCCGTTTAAAGAAAATGGCTGGGGATTCAGGGATCGAACCTGAGAATGACGGAGTCAAAGTCCGTTGCCTTACCGCTTGGCTAATCCCCAACATCTATATTTCGTACACTTTTGTTAAAATGGCGGAGCTGACGGGATTCGAACCCGCGGTCTCCTGCGTGACAGGCAGGCATGTTGGGCCACTACACCACAGCTCCATATGTATGCTCGGATAAATCCGAAGGTAAAACCAAGGATTGGTTGCGGGGGCAGGATTTGAACCTGCGGCCTTCGGGTTATGAGCCCGACGAGCTACCGGGCTGCTCCACCCCGCGTCAATTGTTGCTTATAATCAGAACAAACGCCACTTAGTCGGACGTTTACTAATGTAAACATTAGCAGATTGCGCCCTGAAAACTGAATACGAAAGTTAGGTTTGCTGAAACCTTTTTTAGCTGTTGTCTGCCGGATGTATGGGTCCGGGGCAAACTTAAGCGTATGCTTACGATGTAAGTTTGCTTCTCAAACGTGTTTAGGATAAGCCCTCGACCGATTAGTATTCGTCAGCTGCACACATT
>NZ_JAVIFU010000034.1 GCF_031157315.1 Paenibacillus sp. LHD-38 | reverse complement strand
TCGGCTACGCATCGTCGCCTTGGTGAGCCGTTACCTCACCAACTAGCTAATGCGCCGCGGGTCCATCTATAAGTGATAGATTGCTCCATCTTTCCCAGCCCGGTCATGCGACCAAGCTGTGTATCCGGTATTAGCATTCGTTTCCGAATGTTATCCCAGTCTTACAGGCAGGTTACCCACGTGTTACTCACCCGTCCGCCGCTAACCTTGTTCCGAAGGACAAGATCCGCTCGACTTGCATGTATTAGGCACGCCGCCAGCGTTCGTCCTGAGCCAGGATCAAACTCTCCAAATTGGTGTTTGAAATGCTCATTACTTTGTTATCGCTTTTTTCGCTTATCCCGAAGGATTTACGAGGCAGTTATTACTCGTTGTTCAGTTTTCAAAGAGCAATCTTTTCTTTCGTGTCGGCCGTGTGTCTCATTGGCGACTTTTATAATATATCACAGATGCCCAAGTTAATGCAAGTGTTTTTTTTATTTCTTTTTTTGAAGCCTGTTTACTTACTCTTGGCGCGAGAAATAATGTAACATATAAATGATGCAGGAGTCAACCTTTTAGCCAAACCTTTTTACAAAACGTTAAACCACTACCCATTGAAGACCAACAATCAAGGCCACTCCAGGAACACCTAAAGTTAACACCGTCCCAATTGTGACGGGATTGAGCGGAATATACATCCCAGGCACGAACCCGGAATAATTCAAAAGGTACAACAATCCCGCTGCTAAAACAAGATGAAGAGCGAAGCTTCGAAGCAAGCCCCAAGACAGCTTGCTTCTAAAGAGGACGATAGCCAATAAAACTGAAGATACAATTAGGATGGATAACCATACCTCTTTCATAAACTCATTCCTCCCCAGGCTGGCCAATTATCACTCGTACGCTTTGCCATGCGAAGCAGCATCTCATATCTCTTCTCCGCTGTAATCAAATAATAAATGGCATAATCAATTTGATCTTTGCCGACAGCTGTGTTAAAAAACCGGTTGGCATTCTCCCAATCCCGATGAGCATCCGCTATTTCCATACGGATATTGTCCATTTCTTTGGTCTGTTTTCCCAAGGTTGCTTGTTGTTTGCTGGTCAAACCTATCCCCTCCCGCTTGTCCCGGCTATTCACAGCTCTCTACTATATGTATAGGCTTGGACATTGGATTAGAACGAGATCTTGATCAGCCGTGTCTTAATGGAACAAAAAAACGGCAGACCGAGTATAGACCCGATCTACCGCTTTGAAATAAGTGAAACCTAATTGATTTCTCTTCGACCTTCTAACGCTTTCGATAACGTAACTTCATCCGCATATTCAAGATCCCCGCCAACCGGGAGCCCATGCGCAATACGCGTAACACGGATTCCAAATGGCTTAATAAGCCTCGATAAGTACATGGCTGTCGCTTCGCCCTCAATGTTCGGATTGGTTGCCAATATAAGCTCCTGCACACGCTCATCACTTAGTCTTCGCAATAGTTCTGCTATTCGAATTTCATCCGGCCCGATACCTTCCATTGGTGAGATTGCGCCTTGGAGAACATGATATTGCCCTTGAAAATCCTTCATCCGTTCAATGGCCACTAAATCCTTCGATTCTTGAACGACGCAGATGACGGAATTATCACGAGACTTATCCTGGCATATTCTACATGGATCGGTATCGGTAATGTTGCAGCAAACCGAGCAATAGAACAAATTGCGCTTAACGCTTACTAGCGCCTTCGCAAAATCAATGACGTCGTCTTCTTTCATTCGAAGCACATGAAACGCCAGACGGGCGGCCGTTTTGGGTCCAATACCCGGTAATCGCGTAAAAGCATCAATTAATTTCGCTATCGGTTCGGGGTAATACAAAACTGGGTACAGCTCCTTTCAAACGGAAGCACGCTGCTTCTTAGAACAATCCCGGAATTTTCATTCCGCCTGTGAATTTACCCATATCTTTGTTCGCAAGCTCATCAACTTTGGAAAGCGCATCGTTGACAGCAGTAAGCACGAGATCCTGCAGCATTTCTACATCCTCCGGATCTACCGCTTCAGGCTTAATTGTAATGCTTAGAAGCTTCTTATGGCCGTTAGCAGATACAGTTACGACGCCGCCGCCTGCAGTTCCTTCAACCGTCTTTGTTTCAAGCTCTTCTTGCGCCTTCATCATTTGATCCTGCATCTTCTTAACTTGCTTCATCATTTGGTTCATATTGTTCATTTCCATTCACCTCATCATTAGTATTTAATCGTTATCCTTTACTACTACCAAATCTTCGCCAAAAAGCTTTACGGCTTCTTCCACCCATACAGGCCTGCTTGACGATTGTGGTGCGTTAGGGGCATTAGAAGACTCATGCTCAAGCTGAAGCGTCTCACTCTTCTGCGCGTCGGCTCCTTGTGCCGCGGCCTGCCAATCCTTCAGCATGACCGTTACAATCCGGAACGAACCTCCAAGCACGTCATGCATTACCTTTTCAATAATATCACGATTTGCCGGTTTTTCGGTCGTTTCACGGTGCATTGTATTCTTAAAAGCGACGAGGATTGCATCATCAGCAGAAGCAACGGGTTCTCCATCCTTCAACCAGGCGTGAACGGTTATTTTGGCATCCTTTACGCCCTGCAGCACATCATTCCATTTCATGCGGATCTGATTGAATTCCAGGCTTCCAGCTGTCGCTAAATACGGATCCAGCTTAACGGATGACCTTGCAATACCGCCCGAACCACCGAACGAGGTACGAACCGCATTCGTACGTGCAGCTTGCTTACTGGCCGCTTGGTCAGCTGGAGATGCTTGGCCTCCGCCGGCCACGCCATTTTGAATGGCCTGCTCCAGCTTACGCTCCAGCGCTTCAATCTGCTGTCGCAATCGTCCTACCTCAGCAGATTGCGCACCATTTGAAGGAGATGAAGCAGCGCTTGCGGAAGCCGCTCCGCCTGCCGTTTGTTCGTCACCCAGGGTACATAACTTCATCAGAGCTACCTCAAACAAAGTTTGCGGCTGCGAGGCATGCTTCAGTTCCACTTGATAACGATTGAGCGTATCAATCATCGCAAACAACCGTGCAGGCGAAAAGGCTTCGGCCATCATTTTGAAGCGTTCTGGATCTATGATGCGTTCCGTTACCGCACCGCCCTGCGGAGCAAGCTTCATAACCAGCAAGTCACGGAAATAGTAAATTAAGTTTTCCATACATTTGTCCGCGCTTTTACCTGCTTGCATCAAGCTTTCCACGAGCGGCATAACGGCTGATACATTACGATCCTTGACGGCCTCGGCCAGCTGATAAAAATGATCAGCAGCCATTCCGCCAGTCACATCGACCGCCGCTTCAAGAGTGATGCGATTACCGGCAAAGGCAGAAACCTGCTCCAGCAAGCTTATCGCGTCACGCATACCGCCTTCGGATAGTCTTGCGATATAAGCAATTGCATCCTTCTCAGCCTCTATACCCTCTTCTAGGCAAATCTTAAGCAAATGCTCGGTTTGCTCTTCAAGCGAAACCTGCCTGAAATCAAAACGCTGACAGCGTGAAATAATCGTAGCAGGCAGCTTATGCGGTTCAGTCGTCGCCAAGATAAAAATCACATGCCCCGGCGGCTCCTCCAATGTCTTTAGCAAAGCATTGAATGCCTCAGCCGTAAGCATATGTACTTCATCTATGATATAAACTTTGAACCGCACTTCTGAAGGTGCATATCGCACTTTATCACGAATATCACGTATCTCATCAATCCCGCGATTTGATGCAGCATCAATCTCGATTACATCCATAATATGTCCCGCAGTAATTCCTATGCAAGCATCGCATTCATTACAAGGCTCTTCATCCGGACCGCGTTCGCAGTTAACCGCTTTCGCCAAAATTTTTGCAGCGCTTGTCTTTCCCGTCCCCCGAGGCCCGTTAAAAAGATAAGCATGCGACACGCGTTGTTCGCGAATGGAATTCTGCAGCGTTTGAATAATATGCTGTTGTCCAACCATGTCCTGAAACGTCTGCGGACGCCAGGCACGGTATAAAGCGATATGTGACACGCAGACCTTTCCTTTCAAGTTGACTTTTCGTTACAAAAAAATTGCTATACCCTTATTATACAACAACTGTGTAGCAAGCAAAACTTTCTTTTGCCCGATCCAATCCCATTCTATTAAAATAAAGTTCAATACACAAAAACACCTGCATCCGCTATTTCCGATAAAATTATCGAACAGCGTCAACAGGTGCTTCATTTGTTATTGGTGGTAAAAATCTTTTAGTACCGTGCACCTACTCCTGATAAATGCGACCCAGGCGGCATCCTTGCACTACAGCTCGAGTCAGGCACTCCTCCGGCACATGAACTAATTTGCTTATGGCTGCTTCCTTCCGGACCTGACCGGGTTCACAAACGTCCATTGCGGAGGACCCAACTGTCAACACTGCTCGCAAGTGCCAGACCCTACATCAGCATAACCTCAAGTAGGAATTCAACCTCGCTACAGCGGATTGCGAGTTACAGGGCACCGCTACCTCCCCATCTAGCACGGCAAAAATAAGTATAGCCCATTCCGTTGCAAAGCGCAACTCGTACAATTGAATTGGAAACGGATTACTGCTGATTATCTTTTCACTTCCACATGAACCGAGTACCTCGGCATATTATGCTGTACAACAGATTGGGCCTTCGCGCGCAGCTGCTCAATCTGACCATCGGACAAGGACGAATCTACATCTAAGTTCACATGAAGATCTGTTCCGTTAAAATAAATTTGCGTATGCTCAATGCCGGCAATGGGCTCCAGCACTTGTTCGATCATGTTGCCGTCCGCGTTATAGTTAAGGTATTGATGGCGATTCGGCAAGTTTGGATTGCTGTTGGAGTACCCCATATATCCATCGTGGCCATAGGTTTTCATCTTGTCCTGCTTGTTACTCCCACAGGCAGTCAGTGTTATGGCTAAGACCAAAACACATACCGCCGTAATAAAAATTCGACATAAATGCAGTGGTCTAGATAAATCGAACGGTTTCTTTTGCAATCAAAAAACCTCCCTTCTAACCAATAGGATGGCTGAGGGAGGCTCTTGTATTCTGCCAAATAAAGGCGGAACGATTTGTTGGATTAAATACCGTATTTCTTCTTGAAACGATCGACGCGGCCGCCAGCATCCAGAAACTTTTGCTTACCCGTGTAGAATGGGTGGCATTGGGAACAAACCTCTACGCGAAGGCTCGGTTTAATCGAACCAGTCTCGAAGGAATTTCCACAAGCGCAAGTTGCTGTAATGATGTGGTATGTCGGATGAATAGCTTGTTTCATCTCGTTCACCTCTTTCTGCCCTGAATCGCATGCGGACCCAGAGTTAAATCACACATCTCGGATTATAGCATGAACTCTTTTACAGTTGCAATGAATAATCGCTCATATGTCAATATTAGCTTAAATTACCGAAAATGGGGCCTTTAACGAAGCAAGGCCGCCGGCGGAACATGCGTATAGGAGCCAATCACAACATCTGGAAGCTCCTCGCGGAAAATCTCAAGCATTTGCTTCATTCCATATATCTCGCCTTGCGCCTTTGGAATAATCGCCAAATAGCTTTCAGGATCGATATTCAGATTTCGCATTTGAATGAGCTTCAATCCCGTACGCTTCACAAAACCGATCATCGATTCGATTTCTTCCTCACGGTCGGTAACGCCAGGGAAAATCAAGTAGTTAATAGAAGTATATACTCCATTATCGGACGCATACTTCAACGACTTCTCAACATTTTTCAATGTATAACCACGAGGTTTATAATAAGCATTATAGTGATCATCGAGCGCACTAATCGTGCTGACACGCATAAGATTAAGACCTGCATCGACAATCGCGCGCATATAGTCGGTCAGGCCGGCGTTCGTATTAATGTTAATATAACCAAGCGAGGTTTGACTGCGCACACGCTGCATCGCCTCAACAATAATTTTCGCTTGCGTTGAAGGTTCACCTTCACAGCCTTGTCCAAAGCTAATGATCGACTCCGGCTCGCGCAGATGCTCCAACATAATTTCAACAACCTCATCGACTGTCGGCTTGAAGTTCATCCGTGTCTGCGGAGCGACAAAGCCGCTGTCATCGGGTTGCTCGGAAATACAGCCAAAACAGCCCGCATTACAAGAGTAGGATACAGGGACAGCTCCTTCCCATCTTCCTAGAAAGGTGTTAGAAGAGGTCAAGCACTCATAACCCAAAGCACAATTGGAGAGATGCTTATAAAGCCGGTTCTCAGGGTATTTGGCAAGCAAGCGCTCGACTTGAATGCCTAACTCGCCACGGTCGCAATTAAGCGGATCCCATCTCTCCGGATCATCACATTGCTCTGCCGTAACATAGAAGTTTCCATCTTTCCATACGACAGCCGTATAGCCGAAAAGAGGCAATTTTTCGTTCTTATCTGCCTTTACATAACCAGGTAAGCATAGCCGGGTAAAGCCTTGCGGCAGCAAGGCACCCACCGCTTGAGCGCCGCCGGGCAGCATTTGCATTTCGCCAGTGTCCGGGTTAAGTCCAATCGGCCTCGTGAAGGGCAGGCTTACTAAGGTCGCCCCGTTCGGAAGAGGAATCAATTCCTCCTCCATAATTTCCACAATCATATCACCGCTTCTGCCCAAGGCTATAAAGTCGGGATGGTCAAATACATTTCCTTGTTCATCCGCATATACGAGATTCATGTTGTCCTCCTTCCTGCGGTCTTACGAACCGTGCGTAGTTCTTGGCGTTGGGCGCCTGCTGGTCGTTGTCGTGCTGCTTTTAATACCGGACCGCTCCGGCTTCGCTTCTACCGTTGTATCAAGAGACATGAGAAACTGTTCGTTATTCTCGCTGTTTTTAAGTTTTTTCAAGAAATTATCGACATAGTCCGGCGTATCCGTCATCCCTCTGCGGATGGCCCAAACCTTCTCAAGTTCTTCCTTCGTCAGTAGCATCTCTTCACGTCTCGTGCCTGATCTGCGCAAATCGAGAGCAGGGAAAATACGGCGCTCGGAAAGCTTGCGGTCGAGATGAAGTTCCATGTTGCCGGTACCTTTAAATTCTTCATAAATGATATCATCCATACGCGAGCCGGTTTCGATCAATGCAGTTGCAAGAATCGTCAAGCTGCCGCCCTCTTCAACATTACGGGCCGAACCAAAGAACCGTTTTGGACGGTGGAACGCTGCAGGATCAATACCGCCGCTAAGCGTGCGTCCAGATGGAGGAATAACCAAGTTATACGCCCTCGCAAGACGGGTGATACTATCCATCAAGATGACAACATCCTTCTTGTGCTCAACAAGACGAAGCGCTCTTTCAAGCACCAGCTCGGCTACTTTAATATGGTTTTCTGGCAGCTCATCAAATGTAGATGCGATAACCTCGCCTTTCACAGATCGCTGCATATCCGTAACTTCCTCGGGACGCTCATCGATGAGCAGGACGAACAATTTGATGTCGGGACGGTTTTCTGAAATACTGTGGGCGATTTCTTTGAGCAGCAATGTCTTACCCGTCTTCGGAGGAGCAACGATTAGGCCGCGTTGTCCAAGTCCTACAGGAGCGAGCAAGTCCATCATGCGTGTGGAAAGCTTCGACGATGTCGTCTCAAGCACCAGCTTCTTTTCTGGATAAAGAGGAGTAAGCGCAGGAAAATGTAGTCGTTCCGAAGCCGTCTCAGGGTTTTCGCCATTTACGGCGTTGACCTGCAGCAAACCAAAGTAACGCTCATTTTCTTTTGGCGGGCGGCATTTACCGGATACAAGATCACCGCTTCTTAAATCAAACCTGCGAATTTGCGATGCTGAAATATAAATATCTTCCTTGCTCGGCAGATAGTTAATAGGCCGTAAAAATCCAAAGCCTTCCGACAGAATATCGAGCACGCCTTCCATAAACATAAGACCGCTCTTCTCAGCCTGTGAGCGTAGAATGGCAAAAATTAATTCCTTCTTCTTAAGCGTTCCGTAATAGGGAACTTGAAATTGCTTCGCTAATTTGTACAGCTCGGTCAACTTCATCTCTTCTAGATCCGCGATCTGAAGGTCTGTCATATTCTCACCACTTTATTCAATTTTCATTATGATTTTGTATATCTAATAAAATCATAGGACTGATTAAACAGCATTGCCGAATTAGACGCCGTCTATTCCACAGCGTCTGCATCGTCCTATTACCTTATGATGAGGCTTCCGTTTCACGCCATACTTCAGCACCCAGCCGGCATAGATTTTCTACTAAATTATCATAACCTCGGTCAATATATTCGACACCTGATATTTCGGTAACACCTTCGTCAACAGTAAGCGCGGCAACGACAAGTGCAGCGCCTGCACGTAAATCAGCTGCCTTTACTTTTGCGGCATTGAGCTTTCCGCCCTCAATTACTGCCGAGCGGCCTTCAACACGAATGTTAGCTCCCATACGAGAGAGCTCTGGAACATGCTTGAATCTGGTACCATAAACGTAATCCGTTAAAATACTGACTCCGTTTGCTTGCGTAAGCAAGGTCGTCATTGGGGATTGAAGATCCGTAGGGAATCCAGGATATACAAGTGCCTTCACATCGATGGAAGTATATTTAGGCCCGCCAATAATACGGATGGATTCATCCATTTCAATGACTTGAACACCCATCTCTTCCAGTTTAGCCGTCATGGCTTCTAAGTGTTTAGGAATAACATTATCGATAAGGACATCGCCGCGTGTTGCAGCAGCTGCAATCATGTACGTACCAGCTTGAATTCGATCAGGAATAATGGAATGTCGGCAGCCGTGAAGCCGGTCGACTCCTTCAATACGAATCGTCTCCGTTCCAGCACCTTTGATTTTTGCGCCCATGGCATTAAGGAGAGTAGCTACATCTATAATTTCAGGCTCTTTTGCCGCGTTTTCAATAATCGTTAATCCTTTGGCCCGGGAGGCCGCTAGCATAATATTAATTGTAGCTCCTACACTTGATACATCGAGATAAATTTTCGCGCCGCGCAGCTCTTTTGCAAAAATCCGAATCGAACCGTGATCATTGGTTACCGTAGCGCCTAATGCTTCAAACCCTTTAATATGTTGGTCAATCGGCCGTGGCTCAAAATTGCAGCCGCCAGGCATGCCTATCGTCGCTTCTCCAAATCTGCCAAGCATAGCGCCCATTAGATAATACGAAGCTCGAAGCAGCTTTACTTTACCATTTGGCATTGCCTTAGAGACAAGCTCCGAAGGATCAATGTGCATCATATCGCCATCACGCTTTACGACAGCACCTAGTTCTTGCAAAATTTCGCTGTAAACAGCTACATCACTTATAATCGGCAGATTATCCAGCACAACTTCTGATTCTGCTAATATGGCAGCAGGCACAAGCGCAACTGCGCTATTCTTGGCCCCGCTGATCTGAACAGTACCGCGAAGCGGCCGTCCGCCGCGTATCATCAATTTCTCCATCTAATTATATTTCCTCCCGTAGATTGGAAGAGAATAAAGGAAGAACCGCCAAAGCAAGCGAGTGTTAAGCCCACTTGCCCTAATTGAGGCGGTTTGGTTCCTTTGCTCCTGTTATTACGCTTGGTTGTTGCTTCCGAACAAACGGATTATTCTTGGGTAACAGATAACAGCCTTCATCGCAATGCGAGCAGGCGTCATGTATTTGCGCGGATTGTACAAAGCCGCTTGGTTTTCAATATTTACATTGATTTTGCCTACGCCAGCTGTAGTCGACAAACGAATGGGTTCATCGTTTGGAACAATCTTGCTCAAGCTCTTCCAACTTGTCATTCTGAGCCATTATAACATATTGGGACTTGAAATAGTAAAGCTTGTTTTGCCACTTCCAAGAAATGAAAAAAAACGACATCGTCTTTGAACAATTGACGATGCCGTTTATTAGCTAAATTTATGAGCCCATTGCGAAGCGGCTTGCGGAATTCCCGCCACGCAGCTGCATATTTACCGCGATCCGCATCTCGTCGATGTCGAATGGCTTCGTAAAATGCATTAACGCGCCGAGATCCGTCGCTTCTTTGATCATATCGAGTTCACCGTAAGCAGTCATCATGATGACTTTGATGTTACGATCGATCGCTTTTACATGCTTCAATATTTCGAGACCATCCATACCAGGAATTTTCATATCCAGCAGCACAAGATCAGGAGCTTCGTTTTTCACGATTTCCAAAGCCAGCTTGCCATTAGACGCTTGGAACGTATTGTAGCCCTCGCTGCTGAACACTTCCATTAGCAATACGCGAATACCGTTCTGATCATCAACGATCAATACTTTCTTCTTTTCCAACTCCAAATCCCCCCGCGACTGAGTTTACCTACAAAAATGGCCAACTCTTCCATAATCGTTAATATATTCGCTAAAGTGGGTATATAATCCTTCTCGCCACGAGAAAAACTTATCAGGTGTTGTTACAGAATATGCCATTGATAGAAATGGCGAAAAATTACTCCGAATAGTTAAGCGCAGCTTGTACGAATCCGCGGAACAATGGCTGCGGACGATTCGGTCTAGAAGTGAACTCAGGGTGGAACTGAACAGCCAAGAACCACGGGTGGTCAGCCATTTCCACCATTTCCACGAGACGTCCGTCCGGCGAAGTTCCGGAGATCGTCAGACCTGCTGATTCAATCGTTTCACGGTACTCATTGTTAAATTCATAACGATGACGGTGACGCTCGTAAACAAGCTCGTCTCCGTACTCCCGCTCAGCAAGTGTTCCGGACTTCAGCTTGCACGGATACAGTCCTAGACGCATCGTACCGCCCATATCTTCAATGTCCTTCTGATCCGGCAGCAAATCAATAACCGGATAAGGCGTGGACGAATTAATTTCCGAGCTATTCGCGCCTGCAAGTCCGGCAACGTTACGAGCATATTCAATGACAGCCACCTGCATACCTAAGCAGATACCGAAAAACGGAATTTTTTTCTCGCGAGCGTATTTGATTGCCGTAATCTTACCTTCAATACCGCGATCACCGAAGCCGCCTGGTACAAGGATGCCGTGAACGCCTTGCAGCTGCTCATCCACATTCTCTTCCGTAAGCTCATCGGCATGCAGCCAGCGGATTTTCACTTCTGAATCGGAAGCGATACCCGCATGTTCAAGTGATTCCACAATACTTAGATAAGCATCGTGCAGAGCAACGTATTTACCTACAATCGCGATCTCCGTTTTCTTATGGAGCGATTTAACGCGTTTAACCAGATCCTCCCATTCACGCATATCCGGCTGTTCGGTTTTCAACTTCAGATGGTTAACGACAATTTCGTCGAGACCTTCTTCGCGAAGCATCAAAGGAACCTCATACAACGTGGAAGCATCGCGGCACTCTACAACGGCATTTGCATCGATATCGCAGAACAGACCGATCTTGCGTTTCAAATCTTCTGCAAGCGGATGTTCCGTACGGCATACAATGACGTTCGGCTGAATGCCGATGCTGCGCAATTCCTTAACACTGTGCTGGGTCGGCTTCGTTTTCACTTCGCCTGCAGCTTTGATATAAGGAATCAGCGTAACATGAATGTACATCACATTGTCGCGTCCAATATCGCTCTTAATTTGACGGATGGCTTCAAGGAAAGGCAAGCTCTCAATGTCACCTACGGTACCGCCGATTTCTGTAATGACAACATCTGATCCCGCTTCTTTGCCCGCGCGGAATACACGATCCTTGATTTCATTCGTAATATGCGGAATAACCTGAACGGTTCCACCCAAGTAGTCGCCGCGGCGTTCTTTGGTAATTACGTTGGAATAGATTTTGCCGGACGTCACATTATTGTTCTTCGAAAGGTTAATATCGATGAACCGTTCATAGTGGCCTAGATCCAAATCCGTTTCTGCACCATCATCGGTAACGAATACTTCACCGTGCTGGTATGGACTCATCGTTCCCGGGTCCACGTTGATGTAAGGGTCAAACTTCTGAATCGTTACTTTGAGGCCCCTGTTCTTCAGCAATCGGCCGAGCGAGGCTGCTGTAATCCCTTTGCCCAAAGACGACACTACGCCGCCGGTTACAAATATATATTTGGTCACTGTGATGATACCCTCCAAGCTCCTATGGTTAATGTTTAGGTTTGCCCATTTACTCGATAAACATGGATGCGGATACACTCCGCCCCTCCATCCAGTTTGTGGAAATGCATCCTACAGACCCATCCCTCACAAACAAAAAAAGTGACACCCGTAGCAACGGGGCACTTTTCCTTTTTTGGCATATATAAAAATATAAGCAAGCATACGTTTGCTGTCATGCTGCGCTTATATTTCATCGCGTGACGCGCCTTTGCCTCGATTAGACGGCAACTGTCGTACACGATTGTATGCATTATTTGTTAACCGAATCTTTAGCCCATGAGATAGTTTACTCTGCGCTTGTAGCACCTGTCAAGCTAAACCGACAGGATACTCGGTACGCCGCTGCCATTTATTCAGGCAAGGGCTCGTACCACGGTAAATGAAGACCAAGTATAAGCTTGTTGAATTTTCGGCCTTAGCCATTCAGCAAACTACTTGCCGCCATTTTCCTCTTCTTCCTCGAAATCCTCATCATCCGAATCATCGTCTTCTGCATCCAATTCGCCGTCGACCTCTTCTTCGTCCAGCTCCTCGTCATCGATGACTACTTCCTCATCAACTTCCGCTTCCTCTTCTGCTTCTTCAAAGTCCTCACGGTCCTCGTCGAATACATCGTAGTCTTCTTCAGCCTCTGCGTAAGTATCCTCTTCTTCGTCCGCGAACACATCATCATCCTCGAGATCATCGTCGTCGTTGATGATCCGAGTACGCTTCGCATTGCCTACAGGATCCTCAGAACGCTCAACCGGATACCAGCGCTTCAGTCCCCACATGTTGCTGCCAACACATGCAAAACGGCCGTCAATATTGATTTCCGTATATACCTGGGCGATGAACTGGTTGATTCCATCCGCGGAAAGACCGCGTATTTTAGCGATCTCCATCATAAGATCGCGATAGTAGTAAGGCGTATTAGCCGCTTTCAGCACTTCAAAGGCCAAATCGACCATAGGCATTTCCTTCATACGTTCAGGATCCAGCTTTAACGTAAAATTGCTGCTGCTCATATGGACACATCCTCTCTTGCCAATCAAATTATGTACTCGTTTATTCCTTCAAAATGCAAGGATCGTGTACGTTTCCCTCTTATACACCGCTCACATTTCATTGCGAAGCGAGCGGATACTGCCAGAGGATGGCATCCGTCGTTTACGCTAGTCAAAGTATAGTAAAACCTATTTCCTCCAAAAAAGCAAGCGACCCTTATTGCTCCGGCACAGCTTGGACTTAAATGCAAAAAGCGAAAGGATAAACCTTCCGCTTTGACTGTATCCATCCGGCCATGACACGAGGTAACGTACCTTGGACGTAAGAGCCCCTGAGAACTCTTTGTTTATCGTATGTACCCGGGCGATTTTTGACACGGTTTGTTGCCTATTTATGTGAAAAAAGGCAAGTGGCTCATGCGTTATTTAACGCTCGGTCATACAATAGTGCAGCATGGTCCGTCGGGAGGGGAAGCCAAGTTTGGACACCGTCGCTTTTATCCGCTTGTTGCAGGATACGATGGCTTGCACGGACACAACGACTGAAAAACGAATCATTCGTTTTCAGCGTGCGAGCGACTACCGATACTTCCTACAGCAAATGCCTCAGGTCGCTTCGTCGTCACCACAAAAAAGCATCAGAAAAATGCCTAGCATTCTTGGAATAGCTTGCAGGTTGCCGGCCGAGGAAACGCTTGAGCGGTTCTCGGGCCGTATATGGATTGAAAAGGACTGCAAAATAAGCGTTCATTCTTCAACGCAAAAGTCGATTACTGTAGATAAAGGTATTCCTTGGGGCGTCAATCAAATTAAAGCCCCGCAAGCATGGGGTACTACGACCGGCCACCGGATAAAGGTCGGCGTCATCGATACGGGGGTTGATTTCAGCCATCCCGATCTCCAGCACTCGCTCTCGCGAGGCATCAATTTGTTAAACCGCAGCATGCTCCCTCATGATGATAACGGTCACGGCACGCATATTGCCGGAACCATCGCGGCAGCCAATCAGCTTCAGGGCATGATCGGCGTTGCGCCGCGCGCGTTGGTTTCTCCTGTCAAAGCCTTCGACCATAATGGGAGCGCCTTCGTTTCCGACATTATTCTCGGTATTGAGTGGTGCATACGCAATCGCATGAACGTGATCAACATGAGCTTCGGCATGAAGACAAGAAGCAAAGCTCTGCTTGGCGCGGTCATAAATGCCCATAATGCCGGGATCATTATCGTCGCTTCCTCCGGTAACGATGGGAAGCGGCGCTCTGTCGATTATCCGGCGCGCTATCCGCAGACAATTGCCGTCGGCGCAACCAACAAGCTCCGCCGCGTTGCTCCCTTCAGCAATCGCGGCGCATACATCGATGTCTATGCACCCGGCGATAAAATCGTATCGGCTTGGCTCCGCGGCAAATACAACGAGATGAGCGGCACGTCTATGGCTACCTCGCATGTCAGCGGAGCAATTGCGCTCTTGCTCGCGCATAAGCAGGGACTTACGCCTTCCGAGATCAAGGCTATTATTAAACGCTCCGTGCAGTCTCTAAGGGGCAGCAAAGCCCGCCGAACGATCGGCGAGCTTGATGTGATGCGTATGATGCAAGCCGTGGATAAGGCCTGAATCCACGGCTTGTTTTTATGAGGCGGGATCTTACATACGCTCAGGGGCAGAAACACCGACAAGACGCAGCACGTTGGCAATCGAGATACGAACGGCGGCAAGCAACGCAAGGCGAGCCTGTGACTGATCGGCATCCTCCGTAATCACGCGCTCCGCTCTGTAATAGCTGTGGAACTGTGACGCCAGCTCATACACATAGCGGATAAGGCGATGCGGCGCGTATTGCGCAGCCGCTTCCGAGATTTCCTGCGGCAGCTCGCCAATCTTACGCAGAAGATCGAACTCGCCTTCAGCAGTCAGCTTGCTGAAATCAATGCTGTCTGCAGCATTAAGCACTAGGCCCTGCTCTTCGGCTTGCCTAAATATGCTGCAAATCCGCGCATGTGCATATTGCACATAGAAAACCGGATTTTCATTTGAAGTAGAGATGGCAAGATCCATATCGAAATCAAGATGCGAATCCATGCTCCGCATAGAGAAGAAGTACCGAATCGCGTCGATGCCAACCTCGTCCATCAGATCCTCCATCGTAACGGCTTTACCCGTACGCTTGGACATTTTCATTTTTTCGCCGTTTTGGAACAAGCTGACCATTTGTGCAATGAGCACGGTCAATTTCTTCGGATCGTTGCCAAGCGCCTCCATGGCTGCTTTCACACGAGGGATATAACCATGGTGGTCGGCGCCCCAAATGTTGATCATTTGATCGAAGCCGCGGCCGAATTTGTCGCGGTGATAAGCGATATCCGGCGTCAAATAAGTGTAGGAGCCGTCATTTTTCACAAGGACACGGTTTTTGTCATCGCCAAAGGTCATCGTAGACAGCCAAGTCGCGCCTTCTTCTTCATAAACATGCCCCGTCGCTTTTAGAGCTTCAAGACCTTGCTCTACTTGACCGCTCTCATATAGCGCTGTCTCGCTGTACCAAACATCGAAACCTACGCGGAATCTTCCAAGATCGCGTTTGATCTTGTCCAGCTCGCGCTCCAAACCAAACTGACGGAAAAACGTAAACCGTTCTTGATCGGGAAGCTCCAGCAGCTTGTCCCCTTCTTGCTCGACCAGCAGCTTTGCAAAACCGATGATATCCTCGCCGTAATAACCGTCTTCCGGCATTTCAGCAGCTTGTCCAAGCGCCTGGCGGTAACGAGCCTCGATGGACACGGCCAGATTCTCTACCTGCTTTCCGGCATCATTAATATAGTATTCGCGAGTAACATCGTATCCCGCGTAATCCAGCACGTTACACAGCGCGTCGCCCACGGCCGCACCGCGCGCGTGTCCAAGATGCAGGCTGCCTGTCGGATTCGCGCTGACGAACTCCACCTGAACGCGTTTGCCGTTGCCGTCTAAAGTCCGTCCGTAGTTTTCGCCAGCTTCGATCGCAGCACTTACAACCGGATAAAGGTAGCTGTTGTCCATTCGGAAGTTGATAAAGCCCGGGCCTGCAATCTCTGCGGATTGAATGGACGCTTTTTTCGTATCCAAGTTCGCTATGATCGCTTCCGCAATCTGGCGTGGATTCTTCTTCGCAAGCTTCGTCAACTGCATCGCTGCATTGGTTGCCAAATCTCCATGGGATTTATCCTTAGGCACTTCTATGACGAAAGCAGGAAGCTCTTCCCGTGCCGCTAGGCCTGCTGCTACTGCTGCATCCGCGATGGCCGCCTTTACCTGCTCGTACATTTTCTCTAATACATTTGCACTCATTAATTTATATCCTCCTGTATATGGAGCCGTATATGGAAACGACCCGACATTTGATCATCTACGTGCATTTCGTACTTCCATTCCAGCGTAAAAGGCAGCTGCTCCGGCAATGATTCCGCAGCCACGCTCCCGCCTTCGCCATCCGGCAGCTGCAGCGATAGCTGCGTCGTATCCGTTGCAAGCGAAAATGAGGTCATTGACGAATCGTATCGACCTGTGCGCCTAAGTCCCGGCACAAACAGCTGCTCCGATTCAATCACGCCCCGACGCATGATAGACAGCTCGCCCTGACGGTATTTTACAAGCGTACGCACTTCTCCGGCCTTTGGATCGCCTTCTACTGCCGGCTCGCTGTAGCGAATATAAATCGACCGCTCCTTGCGGAACCATTCGCCTTCATAAACGTGAACATGCGAGTTTCCGTCCTGTACGCTCTCCAAAGTAATTCGCACTTTCCTGTTTTCAGCCATCATCTTGCTCCTGTTATCAGTCTAATCATATGTAACTACTATATACAGGTAGCCTCTTAATTTCAACGCTAGAGCACGGTTAAGTTGTGGCATACGGCACAATTGCTCGCCACGCCTCCACCCGATCCTCCAGTGTTCGCATTCTCTGAGTAGGAATCGGACTCGAAGAAGGAAGCTTGAGCAGCGTTATTTGTTTAAAGCTCTCATGCCCCCGGTAAAACTTGTGAAAAGTGTCATAAGCCTTCGCACCGTTAAAAGCAAAACATCGCAGCCCTGGGTATTTGGCAACAAGCTCAGGTAATTTCTGCGGCACCTCCGCGCGTATATTCACGTCCAAGCTGCCTTCCCGCTCGCAGGACTCGATCACGTCCCACAGCGCCAGTCGATGCTCCTTCAGGAAAGCAAGTCGGTTTTCATAGACGGGATCCATGTCTGAGTCGTTAAACAAGCGGTATATGATTCGCCACATGAAGTTTTGAGGATGCCCGTAAAATTGCTGGTGCTCAAGCGATTTCACGCTTGGCGCCGTCCCCAAAATAAGCACGCGGGCGCGTTCGTCAATAACAGGCGGAAATGAATAGATGCGCATAGAAGATTGCCCCTTTATGTTAAATTCCATTGTGATCATTGTGACAAACGATAATTCAATTCTAGCCTAGTCCATCTCCTTGTATCTACCCTATCGGTAAGCTTCGGTATCTCGTCCTGGAGTACGCTAAAATAAAAACGGTCCTAAATGCAGCTAAATCTATTTGAAGACTCCCGATTTATTACATAGGTTTATTGCGCGAAAATTGGGCCGCTAGCTTCCGGATCATGAGCTACATCGTAGTTTGCGCATTGGACTCTTTCCTTAATCGCCTCGTCTAAACGGCATCTCCATTCCTCACCACGGCCATCAGTCAAGCGCTTCACCAGCCCTCTATTGACCTCACTAAAGCAAAGTATGCAGCTAGCAAGCCGCAATTGCATGAAAGCAAAGAGGCTGTCTACATCAGGCATTCAGCCTTCTGTGACAGCCGCTTGGATCTACGGGTTCTACGGTTTAGCAGGTATTTTAATTTTTTGACCAGGATAAATCAAGTTCGCGTTACTGAGCTTATTATAGCTGGCCAGCTTCTGCCACGTTGTTCCATACTTCCGCGCAATGGCAAATAACGTATCACCCGGTTTCACTGTATATACCGTTTCCTGAGGCACCGAGACGACCGGCTTATCAGGCGTGGATGGTTCTTCCGGCTTCGATGGCTGTTCCGGCGGCACAACAGCAGTCTTCTTGCTCAGGTCCAGCTTAAACTCCGCGTATCCATCTTCCGTATCCGCCGCGAAGGCAATCGATTTATTCGCTTCATCTACATTTTTTGCTTCCGGCGAGGTCTTAAACGTAACATTCACCGTGTCGTTGATTGGGGCGAGCGACCAGTTGCCGTCAACTGTCGGATTAATCGTCTTGAAGGATCGGATATAGTCGATTACAACCTGGCGGTTCTCGTCGGGTGCAGCAAGAATGATACGTTTGCCGTCAGGGTTTGCGAATTTGCTGGAGGATGCGCGGTAGTTGTTAGAAGCAACAACAAACTTTTGATCCGCTTTAATCGGTTTGCCTCCAAATTGCAAATTAACAATCCGTTTCGCACCCTCGTTCTTGAGCACTCCGTTCGCTTCATACTTCGGCGGCTGCGTGACATCAATTTGATAAGTGACACCGTCAATAACATCAAAATTGTAGGTTGGAAAATCATAATTGATCAACTCTTGCTTCTCCTTGCTCTTTGCGTCAATCTGTTTAAATTGTCCTGCAGACCATTCGAGCCACTCTTTAAGCTCGGCCCCCGAGACGAGTACGGCGTTCACCGTATTGGAGTACAAATACAAATCGGCCACGTTCTTTATCGCAATGTCGCCTGCTTTAATATTCGTATAATAGTTTGGCCCTTGGCGTCCGCCTGCTTTGAAAGGAGCCCCTGCCGACAATACGGGAAGACCCTCGTATTCCGTTCCTTGCAGCTGCTTCTCGACATACCATTTCTGTGCGTTGGTGACGATCTGAATGGATGGGTCGTCCTGAATAAGGGCGAACCAGCTATTGATGGACGCTGTTGTTTTGCCGACAGGTCCCCGCACATACGCCAGCGTATGCTCATGATCCTCTTTCACGGCATCGATGACGGTTTGGTCAGCCTCGACCAGGGGCACCTTGTTGACCGCATCATAAATGGGTTTCACCTCGGCCTTCGAATCGGTAACCGTCCATTTCCCTTCCTTTTTCTCCAGCGTAAGATCGATAATGCCAAGGTTATTCCCCCAGAAGCCCGGCTCGACGGACGGAACCCCGTTAATGGTGCCTTTGGCAAGATCGACTCCTGCTTTGCCTTCAAAGGATTTGTCGGGGAACACTTTATGCGCATGCCCGAACAAAATCGCGTCAATGCCCGCTACCTTGCTTAAATAAAGCACCGAGTTTTCCATAAGGGGCGTTTGCGGAATATCCTCAAAGCCCGAGTGTGGAATCGCAACGATAAGATCCGCACCCTTTGCCTTTATTTCAGGCACAAACTTCTCAGCCGTCTTCACGATATCCTTAACGATAACTTTTCCATCCAAATGCGCTTTGTCCCATTGCGTAATTTGCGGCGGCACAAACCCGATTACCCCCACCTTCAGATTATGCTTTACGCCGGCGCTATCCGTGACTTCCTTGTCGAGAATGAGATAGGGTTCAAATAAATTAACATCATTCGTCTCGTCTTTATCTCCATCATCCTTATATATATTGGCATTAATGTATGGGAAATCCGCCCCTGCCAGGGAGGTTTCCAAAAATGAAAGACCATAATTGAATTCATGATTGCCTAAATTGCCTGCATCATAATCAAGCAAATTCATTGCTTTGTAGACGGGATGAGTCTCTCCCTGCTGCAGTTTATCGACTGTTGCGACGTAATCGCCTAGCGGATTGCCTTGAATCAAATCGCCATTATCGAATAATAAGCTGTTCGGGGCTTCCTGCCGGGCTTTCTTAATAAGGGACGCTGTTTTCGCCAGTCCATATTCATCCGTAGGCTTGTCCGCGAAATAATCATAGTTCACCATGTTCACATGCAGATCCGACGTTTCCAAAATACGAAGCTTCACAGTGCTTCCCGTGCCCGCTTCAGCTGTTACCGTAAGCGGCATTGCGACGAGACTGGCAGAAATGACAGCCGCTAACGTTCCCTTCCACATCGATTTGTACGGTTTCACCACCCATAACTCCTCCTTTAATCTCTTTCTGATCTTAAAGTGCTCTTATGTAAGGGCATGATGTTCCAATGTTATCCTAAAATATAATAATTTATATATTCAGAATTGTCATTTTATTATTTTGAAAACCATTTGCACTTCTTGTCGAACGAATCGCGGCAAACGCAAAAACCGCGAGAAAGCTGCCCCGCGGTTTCTTATTGTTATCGTTTCTATGACGTGAGATACATATATTGAAGCTTATCCCGGTCTGCTTGCGTGAAGCCTAGCGCCTGCTCCCAGTACTGCTCAAAGCTGCCGTAGCGCGCGTCGATCTCATCAAATGATGCCTGCAAGTAAGCCGGCCTGGCTTCCATGAGCGCTTGCGCCACTTCAGGTGTAAGCTTGCTCATAAACGGCGCATGCGACTGGTTTGCGCCTCTCAAATGCTCTTTGAAACGGTCGGCGAACAAATTCGTCAGCGCATAGTCATTCAGCACCGTGCTGCGCGGGACGCCGATCGCTTGCAGGATGACAGCAGACACAAAGCCCGTTCTGTCCTTGCCTGCCGCGCAATGGAATAAGGCAGGAGCCCCGCCACCCTCGATCAGCTTTTGCAGGATTGTTGCCGTAAGCACTGTGTTGCTCACCATATGGCGGTTCATATCAACCAGCATCGATTCCGTTACGTCCGTCATTGCCCCCATCAGATCCGGGCTCGCTGTCGGCATAAAGGACAAATTTTCATTCCGCTCGAATCCGATTTGCGGGCTCGGGCTAAGCGCGACCTCTTCGGCCGTGCGCAAATCACAAATCCATTGAATGCCCAGCTCCTTCAGATAAGGCAAGTCGGTTTGCGACAAACGCGACAAGTCAGCCGACCGAAACAGCTTGCCCCATTTTACCCTTCTGCCGTCCTCGGTTACGTATCCGCCCATATCGCGGAAGTTTAGGGCACCCTCCAGCGGCAGCACCCGGTCCGTAACGGAAATGACCATGCTCTCGCTAAACTTGACATAATAGTATCCCCTCGCATTCGGCTGCGGATCCTGGAACGTCCACTCGCTCCCCTGCGTCACAATCGCAATGAGATGCGACTCTGCTTCAATAAATTCGTTAACTGCGCTTCTATAGATAGCAACCTTCTCAAGCTTGACCGGCGGATGCCATGAAATTTGAATTTGGTTTTCTCCCGTGCGCTCCATTTTTAATTCGAAAGACTGTGCGATGATTTCCGTCTGCTGAAGATTCATCCTGGTTCTCTCCTCATTGAGCACGCGCCCCGTTAGGCCCGCTTTCTCATTTTTAATTTTAGTCGGTTAGACACGATTTCCACGCTAAACACCATCAGAAAAATAACAAGTCCAACAAACAGCGCTTGGTCAAAATGGTAGCTTCGCATCGCATGCGACAGCTCAAACCCGATACCGCCTGCGCCAACCGCGCCTAATATCGTCGATTCGGCAAGATCCCCCTCGAAACGCATGACGCACCAAGCAAGCAGCGCCGATAAGGCGCAGGGCAGCACCCCTTGCAGCACGATTTGCAGCCAGCTTGCCCCTGTTGAACGCATGGCCTCAATAACACCTTCATCTACCTCTTCAAGTGACTGGGTAAACACCTTAATCAGCCCGCCTACCGCATGCACCATGATTGCAAGCACCCCAGGCAGCGGCCCCATGCCGACCGCCACGATAAAGATCAGCGCCCAAATGAGCGTCGGAATGGCCCTCAGCAGTGATGCAAAGCTGCGAATAAGCCAGCTAACCATTTTATTAGGCGCGATGTTGTCAGCCGCCAGAAAGGCGAGGAAGAACGCAATGACAATACCGATAACAGTGCCTAGTATAGCAACCTGTATCGATTCCACCGCCGCCAGCAGCACATGCTTCCACTGCGAGGCGTCTGGCGGAAACATAAGGCCTACCGTCTTCGCAAACTTTCCGATTCCCGGGAGCAGTCGGCTGTAATCGAGCTGCAGCTGAACAAGACTGAAAACAAAAAACAATGCGGCGAATATGCCGTACAGCTTCAGCGTCCGATTCCTCTTGGATCGAATGCGCTCCGCCGGCCTTGCTTCCTGCTTGGGCAATTCATCCGAACGTATCACAGTAGCCATTAAATAATCCGCTCCCTAATCCGATTCGTCATAAATTCCGTCACGAGTACAATCGCAAGAACAAGAAGCACAGCCATACTTACCTCTTTATATTGGAACAGCTTAAGCCCGGATTGAATCGTAAAGCCTAATCCTCCTCCGCCTACCATGCCAACAATCGTGGACGCCCTAACGTTAATTTCAAGATTATAGAGCGACCAGCCTACAAAGCTTGGCAGAAACTGCGGCAGCACCGCTTGCGTCATCACCTGCGCATAGCTAGCTCCCGTTGCCCGCAGCGCCTCTACTTGCCCCATATCAATTTCCTCTAATGACTCCGCAAAGCAGCGCACCAACATCCCGATTGACACAATAATGAGCGATAGCGTACCGACCAGCTTACCGAGACCGAAGGAAGCAACGAGCAGGATCGTCCATATAATGACGGGAATATTGCGAAACAAAGCTGAGAACGCACGGAGCCCGATTTGCAGGATGGGATGCGGCGACGTTGTCGCTGCGGCGAAAATAGACAGGAAACCCGCTACGACTGCGCCAATAACCATGGCCACAAAGCTCATGTAAATTGTATCTAATGCCGGCTCGATCAATCCCGGAAATGAAGCTGCTTCGGGCGGCATTAAATCGACGAACAAAAACCGCGCGCCATCGCCAAGTCCGCCCCAGAGCGCGCCAGGCGTGAAGTCCGTGCCAACCGCAGACCAAACGGTCAGCGCAGCCAAGAACAAGGCCATAATAATGAGTTGATTCCGCTTGCTGCGCCTTACCATCTGAAGCTGTTCTGCTTTCATGCTTATGCCGTCTCCTTCTGCTGCGAAATGATAGAATCTGCATGCATTGCGTTAGGTTTTTTATTCTGGTTGTAAATGAGATCAATCATGTCGTCAGTCAGCTGCTCTGGCGTGCCGTCAAACACCTTTGTCCCTTTATAAATGCCGATAATCCGGGTTGCGTACTTCTTGGCTACATCGACTTGATGCAGATTGCACACGCAGGCTATGCCGTCTTCTTTGCAAAATGTATATAAACTGTTCATGACGATATCCGACGATGCAGGATCTAGGCTTGCTATCGGCTCATCCGCTAAAATCAGCTTCGGCTTCTGCGCGAGTGCTCTAGCGATCCCGACTCGCTGCTGCTGTCCGCCGCTAAGCTCGTCAGCCCGCTTATGCACTTGTTCGCCCAGCCCGACTCGTTCCAGCAAACGAGTCGCTTCCCGCACATCCGATTTTGCATACAGACCGAGCGCGCCGCGCCAGCTGCTCATATAACCCAGCCTGCCGTGGAGGACATTGGTGAGAACTGACACACGCTCAACCAGGTTGAAGCCTTGAAAAATCATGCCCATTTCCCGGCGGATGCGCTGCAGCCTGCGGTTGCCCGCTCCGATTGTTTCTGTCCCTTGGAACAGCACCTTGCCCGAGGTCGGCTGGACCATCTGGTTCAAACATCGGAGCAGGGTACTCTTACCCGCACCGCTCGGTCCGATCACAACGATGAATTCGCCTGCCTCCACCTTCATATCAATACCGCTGAGCGCGGCTGTTCCGTCGGCGTACACCTTCTTCAAGTTCTCTACCTGCAGCAATGTCATTTCACTTATCCTCCCTCATCCTCGCTCAATTTCTACTTCAGCATTTCCTCAGGCGACATCTCGAGCATTTTCGCTACCTCGCGAACGCCGTCAAAGTCCGAATCCTCCGCAGGGAAGAAGCCAGCTGCTCCCATCGCTTTAAAATACTCCGAATGCTCCTTGCTATAGCCGAGCGCAAACTCACGCATTTTCTCTACAAGATCCTCCGGCAAACCATCACGGTAGGATAAGGCCCCGCCGCCCGCAATCTTGTCCGACTCTGCAATTACGCGTACATCTTCTTCCTTAATCAAACCTGCATCCGCAATCATTTTGATACACTGGCTGCATGTTGCCGCTCCATCTGCATCGCCATTGGCAATGGCAAGAAGCGATTTGTCATGTCCACCCGAGAACGATACGTTGCTGAAGAAGGTTTCGATCTCGTCATTGGTAATGCCCAGCTTCTTCATCAATGTCGCGCGCGGATACAAATGTCCGGTCGTAGAAGCCGGGTCGGCGAACAAGAAACTCTTGCCCTTCAGATCCTCAACCGTATTGGCCGGGGAATCCTTCGGCACGATGATTACGCTGGTTCCTTCGGAACCGGGACCATTATTCATCGCGGCGAGCAGCTTAGCGCCGCTTCTCTCTACCGCAATAATGTAGCCGAAGGGACCGAACGTCGTAACATCTATCTTTTTGGAGCGCATCGCTTCAATCATCATGTTGTAATCCTCGCCCTCGAACGTCTCTACCTTGATGCCGAGGTACTCGCCAAGATCTTTGGCGAACTGATCTGCATTACGGGAGGATTCGCCGTCCTCCATCGGAAGGTTGCCGACTCGCAGCACTTCCGGCCATTTGGTTGACGCTGCCGCTTTCTCCGTGTTTGCCTTTCCATCCGCGCCTACGCTTCCGTTATTGGCGTTGTTCGATTTCTGACCGCACCCTGCAAGCACCAACATTACCGCTGTTATTACAAGAGCCATTTGTACACCTGTTTTCTTTAGCACCGTATAGCCTCCTATATTTCTATTGAATATTCATCTGGTACGCAACTAGAATACAAGTTGAATGTCAATGCAATGTTCGCGTATTTTTGAGATATTGTTAAATTCGAAATCATATTGCGGACTGGAAAGCGGGACTGTTAAGATGGGGTTAACCAAATGAAAAGCAATTATGAACGTGAAAGGAAATAGAGCCATGATATCACAAACGCTCATGAATACGGCCTATACGACGCTTCGCGAGAGAATAGTGGGCGGCAGCCTAATGCCCGGAACGCTTTTATCGGAAAACGAGCTGGCAGAAGAGCTGCAAATGAGCCGCACGCCTGTCCGCAATGCCATCACTCATCTTGAATCGGAGGGCTTTGTCGTTTCACTCAAAAACCGCGGCGTGCTGGTGAAGGAAATCAGCGGCAAAGAAATGCTTGATATGTATGAAGCAATGATGTCGCTGCTCGTCTACGCCATTGACATAAAGACGGAAAGAAACAGCAGCATAGACATGGCAAAGCTGGAGGAGTGCTTGGAGCGTCAGTTCAAAGCGGAGCAGGAAGATGATTATTTCACGTATATTCAAAACAACTTTTTGTTTAACCGTATTATCGTATCATCCATCAATAACCATGCGATGATGGCAATTATGGACATGTACGTAGATAAAATGGCCATGGCCTCTTACATCAATTACAAAATGACGCCCCATATCAAGCATTATTCGGCCAATATGCTGAACAAATCGATATACGACGCCTTGAAGGCCGGCAATGACGAAGAAGCCCGGCGCTTAGCGAAGGGCGCTTACGTGTATGCGCGCAGCCGCATGTTCGATAACGGGCGGTTCTAGCGGCAAAATCAACAAGCGTAAACGGCTGACGCCGTCCTTGCGGCAAAAGCTCGTTTCGCGGTGAAATATAAGCATCGTATAAGATTGAAATTTATACTCTCTTATATTTTAAAAAAAGGCTTCGCCCCAGCGGATGGAATACCGCTGGCGGCGAAGCCTTTTTGTTGCAATCAATGACTATTTCAAGAAGCCGAGCAGCATCTCGCGGATAACCTTAGCCGCTACGATCTGCGTTTGCTCTGTCGGATCATAGGCCGGCGCAACCTCAACGAGGTCAAAGCCGACGATGTTCACGCCGGAGCGAGCGATGGCATGCACCGATTCGATAAGCTCTTTCGATGTGATGCCGCCCGCTTCCGCCGTACCTGTACCAGGAGCCGCGGATGGATCGAGCACATCAATATCGATAGTCAAATAAACCGGGCGGCCCTCAAGCTCTGGAAGCACCTTTTTCAATGGCTCCAAAACCTCAAACGGGTGGAAGTTGATATTCTCACGCGCATACTGCCATTCCTCACGGGAGCCCGAACGGATACCAAATTGGTAAATGTTCTGTCCGCCCATCAGTCCGGCTGCTTTACGCAGCGGCGTGGAGTGCGACAACGGCTCGCCTTCATACGACTCACGCAAATCAGCATGAGCGTCGAAGTGAATGATCGCAAGATCAGGGTACTTCTTGTACACCTCTTGGAAAATCGGCCAAGACACCAAATGCTCGCCGCCGAGTCCAACAGGGATTTTACCATCGTCCAGAACGCCGCGAACGAATTCGCCGATGATTTCCAGACTGCGCGCTGCATTGCCGAAAGGCAGCAGCAAATCGCCTGCATCGAAATATTCAATATCTTCGAGGCTGCGATCTAAGTAAGGGCTGTATTCTTCAAGTCCGATCGATACCTCGCGGATGCGGGGGGGACCGAAACGGGAGCCCGGACGGAAGCTAACCGTGAAATCCATCGGCATGCCGTAGATAACCGCTTTGGAAGCTTCATAATTGTCTGAACTCAGGATGAAGACATTACCCGAATATTTTTGATCCAATTTCATGAGGATTGTCCTCTCCTTCTATCGCGTAGCCGCTTGTTACTTGATTAGATCTTCAACGAATTTAGGCAGCACGAATGCGGCTTTGTGAAGACGCGGCGTGTAGTATTTCGTATCGATTTCCGGAATCGCCGTTTCGTCAACAGCTGTCGGATCGTATTTTTTGCTGCCCATCGTGAACGTCCATAGACCGCTCGGGTAAGTTGGAATGTTCGCGCCGTAAACACGAACGATCGGGAATACTTCCTTCACGTCTTTATTTACGCTTTGGATTAGGTCAGCTTTGAACCAAGGGTTGTCCGTTTGCGCAACGAAAATGCCATCTTCCTTCAAGGACTCATAAATGCCTTGGTAGAAACCTTTTGTAAAGAGATTGGCAGCAGGGCCTACCGGCTCTGTGGAATCAACCATGATAACGTCATACGTATTTTTATGATCATGAATATGCATAAAGCCGTCGTTTACAAGCACTTCAACGCGAGGGTTGTCGAGCTCGCCAGCGATGGATGGCAAGTATTTTTTGGAGTACTCGATTACTTTACCGTCGATGTCGACTAGAACTGCCTTCTTCACCTTAGGGTGTTTCATAACTTCGCGAATGACGCCGCCGTCTCCGCCGCCTACTACAAGCACGTACTCCGGATTCGGATGCGTGAAAAGAACGGGATGCGCAACCATCTCGTGGTAAACGAACTCATCCTTAACCGTGGTCATAACCATGCCGTCAAGCACAAGCATCGTTCCGAACTCTTCGGTTTCGATCATATCAAGCTGTTGAAAATCCGTTTGTTCATTAACATAAGTTTTAGTAATCTTCGCCGTAATGCCGAAGCTGTCTGTTTGTTTTTCCGTATACCACAATTCCATGTCGTAAAATCCCTTCTTTCCTTCAATCGTTCAACCTGTATTATAGTAAAATTATACCCCTACTACAAGTGTTCAATAGCGACTATCATGTTAATGTATTTTGAAGGGTTTTTCCATATATCCATTGATTTTTCCGTGATGATTATATCCTCAGTAGCATAACACCTGCGCTTCGCATTTATCCTTCGGAATTGCATCGTAATTTCTTTGTCTGCCGAAAAACTACCTATTTCAACAGCAGCATACAAATATTTAGGCAATCGCCCACGATTCTTGAATAGTAAGTTCCCTGTTTTTCCATACTAAGGAAAAGCGAGATTTGCACGGAAGGGAGCCCGCTCCATGAAAAAATCATCCAACCGGCAGGGCAAGCTGCGTCGCCGCCCTGTTCTTCCTTATATAACCGAGAGGTTCCTTCCCCATGTTCTGAAAATGAAAAGATGGCTCCGCTGGTCCATTGCGGCGTTCACCTTATTCATTCTTATCATGGCAGGCACGCTCATTTATTTGCGCACGCAGTCTCTGCCTGTCACCGCTATCAGTCAAACATCGCAGATGATTGATTTACAGGGTAATGTCATTGACACCTTTCACGCTGGAGAGAACCGGCGTTCCGTACAGCTCCCCGACATCTCGCATTACCTCATTGAAGCGACCTTAGCGATTGAGGACCGGCGGTTTTACGACCATCGCGGCTTTGATATGAAGGGCATGGCGCGCGCCGTCATGGTGAACGTTCAAAGCTTATCCGCACGGCAAGGCGCGAGTACGCTCACGCAGCAGCTGGCGCGCAACCTTTATTTGACGCATGAGCGAACCTGGCAGCGCAAAATGAAGGAAGCGATGTACACCGTGCAGCTCGAGATGAGCTACTCCAAGGACGAGATCCTCGGCATGTATTTAAATCAAATTTATTACGGACATGGCTCTTATGGCATTGAAGCCGCAGCCATGATGTATTTCAATAAACATGCCTCCGAACTCTCGCTGGCGGAAAGCGCGATGCTGGCAGGCATTCCGAAGGGACCCAAGTATTATTCCCCCTACCTGAATATGAAAAACGCGAAGGACCGTCAGCTTACGATTTTGCAAGCCATGCTTGAAGGAGGCTCGATTACATCCGAGCAAGCAGACGCGGCCTATGCTGAGGTGTTGGATTTCCAAACGCTCGGGTCCGGCTCGCAAGAGGGCTTTGCTCCATACTTCCGCGATTATATCCGGTACGTTGCCGTGGACAAGCTGGGCATCGATGAGCATTTGCTCAACGAGGGCGGCATTACGATCTATACGACACTGGATCCGGAAGCACAAGCAACGGCCGAGGAGGTCATTGCGGAGGGGATCCCGGAAAGCTCGGAGCAGCAAGCGGCGCTTATCGCCATCGATCCGCGCAACGGGTATATCAAAGCGATGGTCGGCGGCAGAAATTACAAGCAAAACCAATACAACCGTGTATTTGCCAAAACGCGCCAGCCCGGCTCCTCCTTTAAGCCGTTCCTGTATTTAACGGCTTTGCAAAGCGGCTTCATGTCGCCGGTAACCCGGTATAAGAGCGAGCCGACCGTATTCACCTATGACGAAGGCCGCAAAACCTACGAGCCTCGTAACTATGGCGATAAATACTTGAATGAGCTCATTGACATGCGGAAGGCGCTGGCAAGCTCGGATAACATCTATGCGGTCAACACCATTATGACCGTTGGCGCCGACAAAGTGATTGAAACCGCAAGGAAGCTCGGAATTGAAAGCCCAATGCAGCCTGTTCCCTCGCTAGCGCTTGGTACCTTCCCAGTCAGCCCGTTCGAAATGGCCTCTGCTTTCGGCACATTTGCGAGCGGCGGCATTCATGTCGAGCCGACCGCGATTATTCGTATCGAGGACCGAAAGGGACAGGTATTATATGAAGCGGAGCAGCATGCCGAGCAAGCCGTGACCGCTGCGGAAGCCTATGTCATGACCAGCTTAATGGAAAGCGTATTTGAAGAGGGCGGCACTGCATTTCGGGTATCTTCTATGATTAAGCGCCCGGTTGCAGGCAAAACAGGCACTACGCCAACCGATGCATGGCTGGTCGGCTATACCCCTGAGCTCGCCACCGCCGTATGGGTCGGCTACGACAAGGATCGAAAGTTGACGGTTGCCGAAGCCTATCGCGCGGCGCCGATCTTCGCTAAATTTACGGAACAGGCACTCGCTGCCATACCGCCGAAGATTTTCCCCATCCCCGAGGGAGTCGTCAACGTATATATTGATCCTACAAGCGGTAAGCTTGCGGAAGGAAACTGCCCGAATAGACGAATGGAGTCCTTCTTAAGCGGAACCGAGCCAACCGAGGTATGCGGCGAGCCCGCTTCTGGCGATGAGAGCAGTGATGACGGAAAGAACGGAACAAACGGGGCAGGCCGCCGCTCATGGTGGAGTGACTTGAAGCGTTGGTGGACAGACTAAAGAACAGCAGCCTTCGATTATATATCAAAGGCTGCTGCTCCTGCCGCCATTTCTGCCGATCATGACCTCTGCACATTTTTGTCCGTTTTATGATCAAAAAGTGAATTTTCTTTGAACAAAAGCATAGTGTTGTGATATAGTGAACATAAGAAAACACTTACAATTAACCGGGAGTGTTCAATATGACAACAAAAACAGCAACAATAAGCCACGTTCAGCATTCAAAATCAGATGTCAAGCGTCTTGTCAAAGCAATGACTGCGATCGCTTGGGTCGTTTTAGCCGTTGGCGTTTTACTTAGCCTAGTCAATTTAAGCCATTTCAGTGATCAAAATGTTGGACTTATGGTCGGCATCGGATTTCTAATCGGCAGCGTTCATATTTATGTTATCGGCACGGCAATCGGTCTCGTCCATGCTCGCCTAGACCAAGAACAGCCGCCGAACGATTCAAACCATCAATAATAGCAGATACTTCACGTATCATTGGAAAGCAAAATAGAAAGCCCCGCTCGGTATTGACCGAGCGGGGCTTTCTATTTTGCTTTAAATCGTACGAGCTTTCAAAGCGCAGCGTAATCGCTGGTTATGTCTGGCATGAGACGAAACGCTGCAATTTGGGTAATGATAGGAAACAGTATTTCGTACAGTTTGGTTCCTAATTGTAACAGTTGTCTAAGCCGTGAACTTTCTATTACAGAAAAAAGACGAATTATTGACGTAATTGTTAACCCCGCAGTTATTGCCTTGTAGATCTGCTATTGTAGTCGTAAGCAGTAATTTTGAGGAGTTGAACTGATGATGAGACCGTTTCTTCGTGTGCTGACACCCGTATTCATTATGCTAATGGCCGTTTTGCTTTCCGGCTGCGGCGAGCAATTTATTGTGCTCGATCCAAAGGGGCCAATCGGCGAGTCTCAGAAAGATTTGATTTATTTTTCAACCATTCTGTGCGCGGTTATTATCGTGCCTGTACTCATCCTGACAGCTGTCATCGTCTGGCGTTACCGTGATAAGCCAGGCAGCAAAGCTTCTTATAAACCAAACTGGGAGCACAGCACGAAGCTTGAAATTACATGGTGGAGCATTCCGATTGTTGCGATCCTCATCCTTGCAATCGTCACCGTTAAATACACCTATGCGCTGGAGCCGTCCAAACCGATTGAATCGGCTAAAGCGCCAATCACGATCCAAGTGACGTCACTAGATTGGAAATGGTTGTTCAAATATCCGGATGAGGATATAGCGACCGTCAATTATATTAAAATACCGGAAGATGTGCCGATTAAGTTTCAATTAACATCCGATACGGCCATGAATTCTTTCTGGGTACCACAGCTTGGCGGTCAAATTTATTCCATGTCGGGCATGGCCATGACGCTTTTCCTCCAAGCCGATGAACAAGGCAGCTATTACGGCTCCGGAGCGAACTTCACAGGCAAGGATTTTGCGCAAATGACGTTCAAGGTTGATGCCACCACCGAGGAAAATTATAAAGCATGGATTGACGAGGTTAAGGCAACGTCCCCTGCGCTTACTATGGAGGGGTTTGAGAAACTAACCGAACCAAGTGCCTCTGATGTGCAGCTGTTCTCCAGCTTCCCTAAAGGCCTATTCAATAAAGTGGTCACGCAGTATGTGAACGGCGGCGGCGGTGCTCATCAGCATCATGGAAGCACGGAGGCAGAATCTGCTGCAACCGCAGATGAGCAAGAAGCTCCGGCGGATACGACCGAGACGAATAATCATAATGCCAGTAACACTGATTCTACGGTTCATAACCATGCGGGCCATTAACCCGCTAACAAGCGAATGCTTAAGAAGCGAGTTTGTTCCACAAACTTTTAGGAGGACCCCTCATGTTAGACAAAATTAAACAATTCGCATCCGAATTTTTCGTTACTGGCGATCCGCTTATTTTAGGGGCTCAAGTATCCATTGGCTTGTCGCTCGTCGCGATCTTATTCGTGCTCACCTTTTTCAAAAAATGGCGTTGGCTCTGGACCGAATGGTTAACCAGCGTCGATCATAAGAAGATTGGTATCATGTATATCATAGCTTCCATTCTTATGTTGTTCCGCGGCGGCGTCGATGCGCTGCTGATGCGGGTTCAGCTGGCTGCTCCCGAGCTTGAGTTCCTGCATCCGGAGCATTATAACCAGATCTTTACCACGCACGGCGTTATTATGATTTTGTTCATGGCGATGCCGCTCATGTTCGGTTTGTTCAATATCGTCGTCCCGCTCCAAATTGGAGCCCGCGACGTTGCGTTTCCGTTCCTTAACTCCCTTAGCTTCTGGATGTTTTTCTTTGGAGCGATGCTGTTTAACGTTTCCTTCATTATCGGCGGCTCGCCGGATGCAGGATGGCTGGCTTATCCGCCGCTTTCCGAACTTTCAGGCAGTCCAGGTCTTGGTCAGGACTTCTATATCTGGGGTATCCAAATTTCAGGTATCGGTTCCTTGGCTACAGGAATCAACTTCGTTGTAACGATTTTGAAAATGCGCGCGCCAGGCATGAAGCTCATGCAAATGCCAATGTTCGTATGGTCCGTGCTTTCGTCTTGCATTACCATTATGTTCGCGTTCCCGATTCTGACCGTTACATTATTCTTGCTGTTCATTGACCGCTATCTAGGCGCACATTTCTTTACGCTCGACGGCGGCGGCAATCCGATGATGTACATCAACCTCATCTGGATGTGGGGACATCCCGAGGTTTATATCGTTATTTTGCCGGCATTCGGCATATTCTCTGAGATCGTATCCGCATTTTCGAAGAAAAAGCTATTCGGCTACAAATCAATGGTGTTTGCTCTTATGTCCATTAGCTTCTTCTCGTTCTTCACCTGGGCGCATCACTTCTTCACGATGGGCTCCGGCGCGAATGTCAACGCGTTCTTCGCTTTGACGACAATGTTGATCGCAATCCCTACCGGGGTTAAAGTATTCAACTGGCTGTTTACGATGTACCGCGGCCGAATCAGATTCACGACCCCGATGATGTGGACGATTGCATTCATTCCATGCTTCGTTGTCGGCGGGATGACCGGTGTACTTTTATCCGTTGCGCCGGCTGACTTCCAGTTCCATAACAGCTACTTTCTTATCGCGCATTTCCATCAGGTGCTGATCGGCGGCGTCGTGTTCGGTTATTTCGCAGGTCTCTACTACTGGTGGCCAAAAATGTTCGGTTTCCGCCTGCATGAAGGCCTTGGCAAATGGGCTTTCTGGTTCTGGAACATTGGTTTCTATGTTTGCTTCATGCCGCAATATGCGCTTGGTCTAATGGGTATGACGCGTCGCTTCAACGAATACGACTTTGATATGGGCTGGCAGCCGCTCAACGTCGTATCAACAGTCGGAGCATTCTTAATGGGTGTCGCGTTTATTTTCCAAGTGTGGCAAATCGCTCATAGCATTAAGTTCTTCAAGAAGGAGAAAGACGGCGACGCATGGGACGGACGTACACTCGAATGGTCGATTCCATCTCCTGCTCCGCTCTATAACTTTGCTCGCTTGCCGCAGGTTACGAGCCAAGATGATTGGTGGGAAGAGAAGCAGCGTATTGCAAACGGCCAGCCTGCGAAGCCATTGGCTCCGCTTGAGCCGATTCATATGCCTAAAAACTCAGGTATTCCATTCATCATGTCGCTTTGCTGGTTCACGGCAGGCTTCGGTTTCGTATGGGATTGGCTGTGGATGGCCATACCGGGCCTAATCGGCGTAGCCATTTGCATGCTTGTTCGTTCGTTCTCCTACGATACCGATTATTACATTCCGGTGGATGAGATCGAACGTACGGAAGCCGCGTTAAGGGGGACAAAATAATGGCACATGCAGTTTCTACTCCAGCAGAAGCGCATGGTGCCGGTCACGGCGGCGGTCACCATGACGAGCATCATGATCAAGAATCGATGAAAATGTTCGGCTTCTGGCTGTTTCTTATAACTGACGTAATCTTATTCGGTACTTTGTTCGCCACTTATGTCGTCCTTCGTCTCAATACTGACGGAGGACCAACAGGCGCGGAGCTGCTCGAGATGAACGGAATCATTATTTCCACTTTCATCCTCCTGACGAGCAGCTTCACAAGCGGTATCGCCGTTCTTGAGATGAACAAAGGCAACAAGCGGGGCCTCATCTTCTGGCTCGCCATTACTGCTTTGCTCGGCGCATCCTTCATTTTTCTAGAAGTAAACGAGTTCATGCACTTGGTGCACGAGGGGGCTACCATCGGAACAAGCGCATATTGGTCCGCCTTCTTCGTTCTCGTCGGAACTCACGGACTTCACGTTTCGGTTGGTCTAGTCTGGATGATCGCGCTTATGCTCCAGCTGGGCCGCCGCGGCATCACGCCCGTTACGAAGCGTAAGGTCGGCATCATCAGCTTGTACTGGCATTTCTTGGACGTCGTTTGGATCTTCGTGTTCACTATCGTTTACTTGATGGGGGTGATGTAGGATGGAAAAGCATGGTACGCATTCGCATAATGCACACGAATCCCATGGCGGTTCGATGATATCCTATGTCATCGGTTTCCTCTTCTCCATCATTTTGACGATTATTCCGCTTGTTGTGGTCATGAACGATATGCTGAACAAAACAGCCGCAACCGTGCTTATCCTTGTGATGGCCGTCCTGCAATTTGCCGTACAGCTCCTCTTCTTCATGCACATTAGAGATGAGGAAAAACCGCGATTCAATCTGATGGCGCTTATCTTCGGCCTTGTTATTTTGCTGACGATCGTTGCCGGCTCCGTTTGGATCATGACTTATAATGCGGTGGGCTGATAGCTGACTGCGTATAGATAAATTTCTTATAAAACTGCGCCGAAGTCATTGTGACTGCGGCGCAGTTTTTTTCTTATATAAGAAAGCAGCCGCATCTCTCCTCGTATGTTCTTTATTTTTTATAATCATACTCTCCCTTCCTACTCCCCTTGCCGTCATGTCATAATCTTCCTAAAGAGAAACAAATAAAACATGGGGTGATCACGATAACCATTATTCTTCGTCCCTTGCTGCTGCCGGATGATTATGAGCAGCTGGCTGGATTGCTAAACCAAGTATGGTCGGAGCCGACTTCAGCGGAGCGTCTTCTAGAGGATGACCAGAAGCTTTACGAAGTTGGACACACGTGGATGGATGAGAACGGCTTGCTCGCTGGATACGATCGCGAGCGTCAGGTTGCGGTCAATGAGCAAGGGGAAATTGTCGGCTATATTGGGTCATGGCGAGCTCCATGGACAGAGCCCGGGCATTTATGCAATACACTCATCGTTGCGGAGGCATACCGCAAACAAGGAATCGGGCAGCGCTTGCTGCTTCACATAGGCGAGTGGGCTTTGAAGCTCGGCGCAACCATGCTCTTAGCGGAAGTATGGGACGATAACGAGGATGCGCAGCATTTTGCCAGCCGCCGTGCTTTTGCGAAAGAACGCCATGCCTTTCAGTCGCTACTGCAGTTGGATAACGAAGAGGGTCGCCAAGCCGCGTTTATTCCCGATCTGCCCGCGGTGGGGGACCTGCGTTTTCTAACGCTTGCGGATGAGCCTGGCGAGGCAAGCGAGCTCAAGCTTTATGAGCTGTACAAAGAAACGCTCGTTGATATCCCCGGCTTTATGGGAAATGTCCCCGTAATAGACGAATGGCGCAAATGGTATTTAAATTTAAAAATCAAAGCCATACAGCTTGCCAAGCATCACGGTGCTTCTTATCTTCGCACAGACAATGATTCCACAAACGCGCCTATTCTCCGTATTAATCGTAAGCTGGGTTATGTCCCGCTTCGCGGCTCCTACCGGCTTCTGGCTCCACTAGATGAAATGTTGGCCAGCCTGCACAGCAAGGTTTCAAAGTAAATTATACAAGCGTAAACGGCTGTCGCCGTCCTCTGTGGCAAAAGCTGTCGTTTCGCGGAGATATATAAGCCCATTTATAAGTGAAAACTTATAAATTCTTATATATTAAATAAAGGGCTGTCATTCAAGGTCAATGGCCTTGAGACAGCCCTACGTTATGTCCTAAAACTTCTTATTGCTGGTGGTCTTGCTCCACAACCTCAATCCCCTGGGGTACAATTAACGTCAGCTCCGCATGAACCGTATCCGAAATCAGCCCGCCATCCCGTCGGTCGACGACACCTACCATTACATACATCGTTTTGCCAACAATTTCGGTTTGCAGAAGCCTATTATCCAGACGCTCAAGCTTGTCTGCCGACCAATAGCGAATTTGTCCCAGAAGCTTCAGCTCACGTGTATCGGTCTGCTCCAACTTCACCCCGTCCCAAGCATGCAGGACGATTTTGTTTATTTCAGCAGGCACCTTCACGTTTTTCGTATCCACGAAAGCGGAGCGCTGCGTCATCTGCATACCTCTTTGCAGCTCATCGAATAAACCGGTTGACATCAACAGGGCGAGTCCAAGACTAGCCATGCCTACGACGCCCACAAAGAAAACACTCATCCAGTCGTAGCGCACGATCGCCCGCTCGCTGCTTGAAAACTTCAGGTAAAGCAGCAGCTCTGCTCCAAGCATGATAAATACAACGGGAGCCACCCACATCAGCACCTCGTAGGCCTCTATATCCTGCCAAAGCGATACTGCAAGCGCGGTACCCATCAGCATCAGCGTAACCCCCATCGATAAAGATCCGATGCGCCAGGTACGCAAACCTTCCGGTTTATTAACCGCCGGGTTCACCATATTTACGGGGTTCAACGCGATTCCTCCCCGTGCTTAGCAAGTAACGTCGGTGGAAGCTCAGGCGGTTTTCCCCTGCCTCTATCCGCAGCCGCTCTGCTGCCGAATGCTAATCGCAACCCAACAATGATCATAATGAAAGCAACAACCGCCGTTGGAATCATATATTTAACCGCCATATACTGCTTATAAATCTCACTTGAAAAGTGGGATGTGACCTCTGCAGCCACACGGTCGAGCAAATAGTAAACGCCAAAGCCTAGCAGCCCGAAGCCAAACCAGCGCTGATAAGGAACCAGCTGCGTCAGCACCGGCTCATCCGTAAGCGTCTCACGCTCGTAACGTGATGTCTGCTGCAGCGCATCGAAGAAAGCAAAGCACCAGAACAGCGGAAGCAGGAAGAAAAACAGCGACAACCGCAAATTATCCATAATAAAAACAGTCAGCAGAAAGCCGCCCATCAGCTGCAGTCCCCGCTTTTGCAAGCCTAAATAGAGATGGCCTGCACCTGGGAATATCGATAGCGCTATAGCAAGCACCTTGCTTTTGCGCCCCGAAGCAATATAGGCTTCCATATCCTCGAATATGGCGCGATCCACCAATTGCTCGCCGCGCTGCTTGGCATGCAGCTTGCTGACCGCGTCAAACATGCTGTATATCCATATGACCGGCAGTGCAAGCAGGAAGATAAGCAGCTCTCCCCTGTGAATGATTGCGCTTAAAAAGACGATAATCGCAAACCAGCCGATAAACGAAATAAGAATGGTTATTCCCCGCTGCATGAGTCCCATATGCATATGGCCAAGGCCTGGAACGAGGGAGAACAAAATCGTCCGCGATTTCTCGCGCTGCTGCTCGAGCTCCAAGGGCACAAAGCCGGGACCGAAGTGCTCCGCTTGATACTCATGCGGGTAATGCTGAGACGGATGCGCCGGATGCCGCGATACTCCTTTGCCTACCAGCAGGGTAAACAGCATATCGATCATATTAATGACCCAGACAAAAAAGGCAAGCATTAAGAGTACGATTACTTCATCATTACCAGACCCGTTAGCCATCGATAAAAGCAGAAGCAAAGCCAGCGATCCAAAAAAACCTCCCCCATACAGCACCGCGCGCACGGGCCGGCCTATATAGCCATGTCCTACGCCTGGCAAAAATGCCAGCAAAAACGCCACTAAAGGGCTTTTATTCATCAGCTATCCTTCCTTTCCATGTCCTTGTTTTCTATTATTTAAAACGTGTCGCTTTCAAGCCATCTAACCATGATCCGGTTTGATCGACTATTTTGTCCGACCACGATTCCGAAGGTTTATCGTTGGCCGCTGGCGGTTTCGGAGGCATGGCCTGCTCCATGTTCTCATTCATATCCATCTGCGCCAACTTCTGCGAGAAGGAAGTAAAGGTTCCGCTGACAAGCAGCAGCAGCGTAATGGAGGCTGCTATCGTGTAGTGTGTCACTGGGTGCTGAAGCCATGTGCGCAGGCGGGGAGGCTTCTCATGCTTGGACGCAGATAAGCTCGGTGCTGCAGCTTTAGTTTCATGGAGCTCTTGTACGCTCTTCAACTGCCCAACGACGCGCTGCTCAAGCAGCACCATATCAGGTAGAGGTATGCGAGACTCGCTGTCTCCGACGTAAAAGGATGAATGCTCCTCGTCCTCAGACGATGCAATCGCAGCCATAAAGAGGTTCAAGCAGAAATCACAGCCAGTCAAATGCTGCTCTATCCCTGCTCGTTCAGTCTCAGCTAGCCTATCGTTGACATATCGACTCATCAGATCCTGCGGTATGTGCCCATTCCTCATTCGAAATCCTCCTTCCGCCAGTGGCGCTTCATCCAGCTTCGTGCCCGGTACAGCCTGGACTCTACGCTTTTGAGCTCTAGTCCAGTTTCGGCCGCGATCTGCTCATACGATTTGTCCTCCATATAAAATGCGGTTACGACCTCGCGGTAGTTATCCGGCATTTCTTCTACCCGCTCGCGAACATGCTTCCGGTTAGCCTGCTCGATTGCAACGAGCTCCGCAGCCGGCATTACGGCATTTTCTTCATGCATTTTCTCAGACATCGCATCGTCGTCTGCCAATTCCTCAGGTCTGCGAGCCCTGCTTCGCTTGAAATCAATCGATCGATTAACGGCAATGCGGGTAATCCACGTTTTAAGCCCGTCTAATCGGCATTCCGGAAGGGAGCGATAGATTTGCAGCAGCACTTCCTGCGTAACATCCTCCGCATCATGCGGGGAGTGAAGCACGGCGAAGACCGTTCTATATATGTAAGGACCATATGCCTGCACGAAAAGGCCATAATGCTCGGGCCCGCCCTTTTGTACCGCTATGATCCAATCCTCGTCTTGAATGTCGCTCCCCTCCTTCCCAGTCTAATAGACGCCGGCCAGTCCTTCTTACCCTGCACTAAAAATAAAAAAACTTTCATGTCTTTCGAAAATTGCCCCAACACACAGAAAACCCCGTCATTCGTAAGGAAACCCATACGAATGACGGGGATGCTCATCCCTTATTGGCGAACACGCCTGCACTGCGAATCACGAAATGCCCGCTGCTACACGTTCAGCGCTTGCTTGAGCTCTTCCGGAGAGCGGTCCCACCACTCTTGGTTATGCTCAACGAGCAGCTTGCGAAGCGCGGCTTTGTCTACCTCGCCAAGCTCCGTCAGGTTATAGCGGCGCTTAATGGAATGATCCAGTTTGTTGACGTGATCGGCAAGAATTTTCCAGCCGCGGCGCGCCTCGGAATCGATGAGCATCTCGCATGCCGTTGCCCCGGCATAATAAGAGCCTTCCTCTTTGCGGTCGACGGCTACCCATACGATCCAGCACTGGCGGCCGTTTGGCGTATCCTCTTTGTTCGGCGTAAACTTGATGCCGCGCTCCACTTTACTCTTTGCATGCATGGCGCCTACATCGATATAAGCGACGCCAGCATCGATAATGACACAGGATACGGCGCTCAAATCAATGGTCCCCGCGCCAAATCCTTTATGTTGTTTGTTGCTCACTACGTTGAGCGACAGTGATTTCTTTTCCTTCTTTTCCGGCTGAGCCGGCTGTCCTTGTTCTTCCGTCATGCGTATTCACACCTTCCCCAATACAATAATTCCATTTTAGCTAATAATCATCGAAAAGCAAACATATACATGCTGTAGATGCTTGTCAACGGGAGGGAAACGTTCAATGACTCCACGCTATTTCAAACGAATTTTACTCGTAATACTCGCAGTCGTCATGCTCGGATTATCTGTGCAGTACGGCTTCGGGACTGCTTGGCAATCCCAATATACTTATGCTTTCGCCCCCGCCGCCAAAGCCAAGCAAGCACCAGCCCCTGCGCAAAAATCGGCCAAGCCGCCAGTCGTGCAGGAACCGAATACGGTCATGACACCAAAACCGCAGGAGCTCAGCAAACGTATCGTTGAGTACCATATCAGCGTACAGTTAGTTGATAACGCAAAGCAATTAAACGGTGATCAGACTGTAACCTGGACCAACCCCGGCAAAAAAACAGTGTCCGAGCTCTATTTCCATCTGTACCCAAACGCCTTTCATTCGGAGCAATCCACGTTTATGAAGGAGTCCGGCGGCAAGCTCCGTCAGGACAAAGCAACCCAGAACAGCCAAGGCTATATGAAGCTGCTAACGTTAGAGACGCTTAACGGCGAGAGCCTGCTGCCGCGTCTGCAATACGTGCAGCCTGATGACGGCAACGCCGATGACTTCACCTTGGCCAAAATACGCCTGCCTGAGCCTGTGGACCCAGGCAAATCCGTAACGCTTCGAATGGGCTATGAGGTGAAGCTGCCCGAGGTTTTTGCAAGAATGGGCTATTCCGGTAATTTCGTCATGGCGGGACAATGGTTTCCGAAGCTCGCCGTCTATGAACCGATTGGAACACGGGGACGTACCTTCGAAGGCTGGAATGTACACCAATACCATGGGAATTCCGAGTTTTACAGCGACTTCGGCATATACAGTGTAAGGATTAAGGTTCCTGAAGCCTACACGGTTGCTGCTACCGGCTTCCAAACCAAGCCAATAGAAATCAAAGACCAGATGAAGGTTTACCAATTTTACGCGGATGACGTTCACGATTTTGCTTGGTCAGCCTCACCGGACTTTGTTTATGAGGAGACGGCCTACTCCGATACGGGTATTCCAGGCGTACGGATCAAGCTATACCTCGATCCCACGCATGCGGCCCTAAAGGATCGTTATATGCACGCAGCCAAGTCCGCTCTCTCCAGCTATGCGAAGTGGTATGGCGAGTACCCTTACAGCACGCTCTCGGTCGTTGTGCCTCCGAAAGGGGCAAATGGAGCCGGCGGCATGGAGTATCCAACACTCATTACCGCCTTTGCCGCTGAGAAAGAAAATCCCGGCTACGATCTCGAGCGTACGGTAGTGCATGAGATCGGACATCAATACTGGTACGGAATGGTGGCCTCCAACGAGTTCGAAGAGGCTTGGCTGGACGAAGGCTTTACGTCCTACGCCGAGGATAAAGTCATGGAAACCGCTTATGGTTTAGAGTCAAATTTGCGAATGGAGGCCAGTTATATGACCGATCCCGCGCCGCTCAAGCAGCTGTCCTGGTCCTATGGCAGCCACTCGCAATACGCAGAAAACGTATATATGCGGGCCAAGCTCGTGCTTGTCGGAATAGAAAATCAGGTCGGCTCCAGGACCATGCAGAAAATATTACGCACCTATTTTCAAAAATATAAATTCAAGCACCCGAACACCGCTGATTTCCAGCGTGTTGTCGAGCAGGTAACCAAAGGCAATTGGCATGATTATTTCAGCCAGTACGTATACGACGATCAAATGGCTGATTTCTCTATTGAATCCATACATGTTCGTCCGGTTACGAAAGACGGATCCCAGATGTATGAATCGATTGTGCTCGTCAAAAAGAACGGCGGCAGCAATGGCGACATCAAAGTTCTAATGAAATTTACAGACGGCTCCCAAGTAACGAAGCTATGGAACGCCGAGGAATCCCATATGCAATACAAGCTGCTGCATTCGTCTCCGATTGAATGGGCCATTGTCGACCCTAGTTACAGCAATGTGCTCGACAACAAGCTCATCAACAACTATATGCAGGCTCAACTGCCTGAGGACAAGCGGACGAGATGGAGCCTCGGCGCAGTCAAGCTAATTGAAGGACTGCTCGGGTCGCTGAGCTGGTAAGTAACTGCGTTCAAGGAGCGATAAACGATGAAGATACATTTGAAGCAAGGCTGGCAACTCGCGGTTAAACATTTTTACCTCGTTATTTTATTATTCTTATACCAGCTGCTATGGGGATTTTTCCTCTACCGGTTCATTGATTCGGTCATATCCCCACTGCTGCGGAGATATCCGAGCTCATATCCGTCTGACATTGCCGCTCAGCTCTTCATGACCGAAGCACAGTTCCAGCTGTTCAAGACCGATATCATCTCTCCGTACGTTTGGACGCTTGGAAGCCTTCTCGTTGCAAGAATGCTGATCACCCCCTTGTTTAATGCCGGGCTTTTCTATTCGCTGAACCAAGCCCGGTCAGACGGGGGGACCCGGTTTTTGGAGGGCATCCGCAAAGCGTGGAAGCCCGTGGTTCTCCTCTACTGGATCGAGGCCATCCTCTCGCTTGCCCCTGCTTGGTATTTGCTGCCGCGCTCGCTTGATGCCCTGCTGGAGAGCGGCTCTGTGCCTGAACTGCTGCAGGCGGTTCTTCCCGGCGCAGCGCTGTGGCTGCTTTGGGGCACGCTGCTGCACCTGTTGTTCCTAGCCATGCAGTTCGGCGCCGCTTCGGGCGAAGGCATATTCCGTTCCCTTTGGCGGGCGCTTCGAAATTTTATCTCCTATGGAGCCCTATCGCTTATCATGTGGGGGATTGGAGCTGCCGTGGGACTCGCTGTCACGAGTTTATCCATGCTATGGGCTGGGTTGTTCGCACTCATTCTGCATCAGGGCTATCACCTGATTCGAACACTGATGAAGGTATGGACGATAGCCGCGCAGTACGATTACCTGCAAACCAAACAATTGTAGTAGCGTAAACGGCCGTAGCCATTATAGGAATAAGAAGCCCTCAGCTCCACGATTACTGTGGAAACGAAGGCTTTTTTATTTTGCAGACAAGCGCAACTAAATGATGGCATTTCTGTATAAATAGTTAAGAGAATCTGAACAATGGGGGATACACGCAAATGATGCGTAAAAAACTGATTATCATATCGATGGCATTGCTTATATCTGGCGGTTCATTAGTTGCAGCAGACAAATTAATGCAGAAGGTAACGCTGATTTACAATAACAAGCAATCCTCAGAGGATGGTTTGCTCGTAGATGATAAGGTGTACATCAATATCCGCTCCTTAAGCGACTCCTTGCAAGCTTTTATCCAGTGGAGGGGAAGCGAGAAGAAGCTGGTCATTCAGAAGCCCAACGTTCATATGTTTCTGATGAATGAGAAAAGAACGATGTTCGGGCAGGTTGATAAAGGCAGCGTTCAGAAGTTTTTGGTGCAAGCGCAAATCGATAACCTAAATATCCCTATTACGGAATTTAAGGTCACTCTTGTTGACCCTAACGATAAAGAAACCACCATTGACCGGCGCAGCCAGGATGATGATGATTTCAAGGAATTTGTTGAGAAGGATACCTTCTGGTTCAGCTCGAAGCTTGTCTCTTATGACTTTAAATACGCAGGCAAATACAAGCTGCGTTTTTGGATGGAACAGAAGAACGGCGATCCGCAGCTCATTTCCGAGAAAATCATTACCGCCAAATAAATGAAATGCTTCTTCCCGAAAGGGGCCGTTTATATAAACGGTCCCTTTTTCTTTTCAATAACGACATAGAAGTCGTTCCTTGTCCCAATCCGTCTGTTTGCCTTATAATCTAGCGCTAAAATAGATGAGATTTTTTTAATCTTATACGAATAAACCGCTAACTGCCGCCGTTTATGGGACTTTAGACTAGCCCGCTCCACACCTCTGCCAAAGGACAAATCGGTATATTTTACACAATAACCACATAATTAATGAAATTGAGTCATGGCTTTTAGTTAGAAAGAACTACTATTGAGCGTTTATTTTACACAAAAAACGTTTAAACGGAGCGAATTGCCAAAAGGTTACATGAGAATTATTAGAAATTGCAATTAAAGGCAGGAGATGAATGAAAATAATCGAATAATTCTCAAGAGCAATAAAAAACGGCCTAATTCCCTATCGGGAAACGGGGGAACCACTTTGGGTGAATTGATTCTGACGTCTGATTAACTTGCAGCGCCTGAGGAATCATAGGGAACCTTCAACCGAACCCCACAGCTAACCTCGTCGGCATTGGAAGGAGTTTCACAATTGAAAAAGGTTACCGCAATACTCCTGGGTCTCGTTCTCGTGCTCGCTTTTCAAGCGGGAGGCGCTTTCGCAGACTCGAAATTAAACGGAGTTATCAGTGATGTTATTGGTACTCCGTACAAAAGCGGCGGAACGACGTCGAGAGGTTTTGATTGCTCCGGCTTTACGAGCTATGTGTTCGATAAAATGGGCATCGATCTTCCGCGCACTTCCGGCTCGCAAGCAAAATCAGGCACGAAGGTCGCTAAATCAGACCTAATTCCGGGAGATCTTGTGTTCTTCGACACAGCTGGCGGCAACAACAGCGCCGTATCCCATGTTGGCATTTACATTGGAGATGGCAAGTTTGCACATACATCCCTTAGTAGAGGCGTTGTAACAGACAAACTTAACTCATCCTATTATGAAGACCGTTATGTGACTGCACGTCGTGTCATGGATGCGGATTCTTTCCAAACGAATGCCGACGCTCAATAGAGTAACCTAATCCCTCGTTTTGAGGGTTGCACGGGTAGACTCATCCAGCAAAGCCGCAGTTTTTTGTCCTCTTGCGACAAACGACTTGCGGCTTTGCTGTTTCATTTCAAGCCGATTGCGGTCTATCATTTGCCGCTTTTGGAGAAGGAGCTATGCCTGATGTATTTGTTTATTCATCGCAAGGACTTGCGCACGACAGATATGCGCGCCTTTGACTATTTAAGAAAAAAGGATACACAAGGCATTCATCTGCTAATCATAGATCCCGTGCTTATTGGCGGCGGCCGAATGACCAGTCATAGCGGCCGAAACTTTATGGCGCAAGCCGCCTCCTTGCTGCACAGCTACTCTAATGCAGGAAAGGAGCTGCATGTGCTTTACGGAGACCCTGCATCGATTACTGATGCTCTTTTGCAGGCTCATCCGATTGAAGAAGTCATCGTCCATGCAGACTACACGCCTTACTCACGCCAAAGGGATGAACGGCTGCAGCAGATCACTCGCCTTTTAGGACGACGCTGGATGCCGATTGCAGACGCGCCGCTTGCTGACTTAGAAGCGTTCCCTGCATTTGCTCGGCGCTCCGAGCCTTATAAGGTATTTACACCCTTTTACCGCATGTGGTGCACCTTTATGCTTGAGTGCTATAACAGGGCGAGCGACACGGCGGTTCAGGAACTTGCAACCCTATGCGAAATAGACGGCAAGGTCGCTCTTGCATTCGCGCTGCCAGAAACCGTTTCTTGCGCGCTTGGCGGCACGAACGTAGAAGGGGCGCCGAAGTCGCTCGCTAAGCTGGACCGTTTCGTACGTGAGCGCCTTGCTTCATACGCAAATGGCCGTGACGCTTACGCTGCGGAGCATACAAGCGGGCTTGCTCGGTTCCTGAATACAGGCGCCCTCTCTGCTCGTCACGCTTACGAGCTTACGGAAGGGCTGCCCGGTGCGGAAACTTGGGTCCGCCAGCTCGCATGGCGTGATTTTTATTTGTATCAAGCGATGTATCATGATGATTTTTTCCGGTATGAGCAGCTTGCTGATTTGTCTCCGCTTTCGGATACGAATTTTGAAGCATGGGCTTCGGCTGCCACAGGTATTCCGATCATTGATGCGGCTATGACACAGCTCAACCGCACAGGTGAACTGCCCAACCGTTTGCGAATGGTAACGGCCATGTTTCTAACCAAAAACCTGCTTTGCCCTTTTACGCTTGGTGAGCAGTATTTCCGCCTTCACTTGGGCGATTATGACAATACGCTTAACCGAGGCGGTTGGCTGTGGTGCTCCTCTCTTGGATATGACGCTGCTCCCTATTTCCGCGTTATGAACCCGGCTGCGCAATCGCGAGCACATGATCCTAGCGGAAGCTATATTAGGCGTTGGCTTCCTCATTTAGAGCATTTATCCGATAAGGAGATTCACCTGCCGCAAAGCGGAGCTATTGTCGATCTAAAAGCATCGCGAGCGCGTGCTATTGAAGTATACAAAACGATACTGAAGTAGCCGTCTCCAATCACCAAGAGTCGGACAAGCCGTTCCATATTTCTTTTGTTTACTAACGAATAAACCTCCGTATTTGCTTTGAAACAGCAAATACGGAGGTTTTTCATTACTTTCGAAACTCTTATCTTCTAACAACCTTAAATCTGCGAGCGAATTCCCTGCTTCTGTTTTCTTCCCAGAACAAGCATAACCGCCAGCAGAACCAGCATTAGTATAACGAGCGCGCTAACATACCATAAGGTGGACTGTACATTGTACTGATCCATAAACCAGCCCGTCACTCGCGGGAAAATAGCGCCTCCAAGACCGCCGCATGCCACAAGCAAGCTGGTGGTTCTTTCGGTCATTCCCGGAATAAGCTCATTGGCATATACGAGAGCAATTCCGAAAATACCTGAGAAGAACAACCCGCTCAAGGCAACGAGCGCAAGCATCCAGCTTAGCTGTCCCATAACGGCCATTAAAACAAATATAACGGAAGCCCCCGCCGTTGCGATGAACAAGTAACGGGAGTAGCCCATTCGATCCGCTAGCACGCCGGCAAACAGACGGCCAAGCACCATCGTCCCCCAGAATAAGCTGAGAGCAGCTGCAGCGCTGGACTCATCAACCTCCGAACGAACGATGAGAATAGAAGGAAGATAGTTCGAGAAGCTCATTTCCATGCCCACGTAAATCATAAAAAATAAGGCCGACAACAAGAGGAATGGCAGCGCTTTGCGCGGATAGCCAAAAAAGACGGAAGCTTCAGCAGCATGAGCAGCAGCTCCCCCTTCTGGCTCAGATGCCTTGCCTTGCACCACAGCCCTGACTGGCATATACCCGAGCTGGTTATCCAGCTCACCGAATGACATGGTCAACCACAGCACGAAGGTGATGCCGGACATTGCAGCCAGTATGGGGAAGGAAACCTGCCAGATGCTTTGCTGAATAAGATAAGCCGCTGCGATGGGAATCAATAAAGCACCAACGCCAAAAAAGGTTTCCAAGCGGCTCATCGCGGACGCCTTACCGTTTTTCGCCATATCAATAATCATGGCGCCGACTACCGCTTCAGTCATCCCAAAGCCGAGTCCCGCGAGCGGGGCAATCGCCAGCATCCAGCCCCAAGGAAGCAGCAGGCTGTAAGCTGCTTCACTAAGCGTGAGTATACCCATTGCTATTAACACGGCACCCCGTTTACCAACCCTCGCGGTAATGGACGGCGCGAGCAGAACACCTACCAGAAAACCGAGAAACTGGTTCATGATCCATTGCCCGCCGTCTTTATAGGTTAATCCGTAATAATCGATAAGCTGCTCCAAAATGGACCCGCCCACCACATGGGCAACTCCAATTACAAGGTATGACAAACATCCAAGCCAAATTAACTTCTTCATTCTTATGCTTCTCCTTATATACGCACGCTCTTCTTGCGCCTGTCTGATATAATTATCCTGTTTCAACCCGTTTACCCGTTAAGCAGCAGCTCATTCCAACGGAGGTACCGACCTATGACAAGCAACCAAAGCTCCACCCATTATAATCGAGAATCATTCGATATGACCATACATCAGCTCGAAATTGCTCATGCGCAGGATATCTGCAGTTGGAGCTATGATGCACCCTATGATTGCTATAATTGGCCGTCATGGGAGCAAATGAAAAAAGACGAAATCGAATTTGGCGATTCCGTCCTTCGTGCGTCTCAATATGCTGCTGTAGTGGATAAAAGCCTCCATTTGATCGGCTTTGCGCAATTCTTTCCGATAACCGGCGTGACACGGCTTGGGCTTGGACTCCGGCCTGACCTTTGCAGCCGCGGCTTAGGCCCCGCATTCACACAGCTTATTGTGTCGGAAGCTCAGCGCCGCGCCCCTCAAAACGAAGTTGATTTGGAGGTGCTGGCTTGGAATAAGCGCGCCATTCGCGCGTACCAGCAAGCAGGCTTTCAAATTACGGATACCTATTCGCGTTCGACACCTGCAGGCTTCGCTGAATGCCACTGCATGGTTTATGAGCCTGGCGCGCATTAAAGCCGCTGGGCATCTCGCTCGGTATCCTTCAAATCCATAAATAATATAAGCCCAGGCGCAACCAGCACCGATACGGTTCGAATCCAGACATGGGAATCCAGATCCGTATAAGCTCGTGATACGATTGCGCGCCGATTCTCGTTTAGTTGAACCAGGTTAGGAACAAAATAGGGGCGCCAGCTCCAATTCGCCCCGCGATACTGGACCTCTCGCCGCCATGCTTGTTCCGATTCCCGGCAAAAATTCGAGGACAGCTGAATGCCGTCATCATTACATAAGTAAACCCGTATACAATGATCCTAAAGCTCAGGAAGCAGCTCCTCGATCCATTCATCCTTGTCTTCGGGGTACTCCGCTTTCTGTACCAGCTCAATCAGCTGCTCGGCCAGCTGCTCCGATTGCCTCTGCAAATCTCTCTCGGAGCCTACATAATGCTGCAAATGCTGCTCCAGCTCCGCTTCAATTATCGCTGCAAAACATCCGGGTTCCCGAAACTCCGGCTCCGCTCTTGCAAACATAAAGCCTTGAACGTACCGTGCGCCAGCCTGTATGGAGCGAGCCAAGTCCTCCCGCGTCTCTACGCCTTCAACCAGCAGTGAAGCGCCAATTTGCTCCGCCAAATCGGAGAAGGAGCGCAGCACTCCAAAATAGCCGTCATGCGTCGCGCTCTTTTTAATCATATGAATATCGATTTTAAGCAGATTCGGCTGAATATGCGCAATGCGATCCGTACTGCTGAAGCCGCTGCCGACATCGTCAATGGCGATTAAGCAGCCTCTAGCCCGGTATAGGTCAACCACGGAGCGAAGCCTCTCCATGGAGCCGTGAAAGCTTTCCTCCGTGATTTCGATGACGATACGCTTCGGATCAATGCCGTATTTGTCGAGCAAGGACAACGTGTACAGCTCGCCGTTCTGCTCATACCGATAAATCCATGACGGCTTTAAATTTATGAAAAGCATGGGCTGCTCTTCCAATAACGTCAGCTTTGAGAAAGCCTGCTCGCGAAGCAACCGATCCACGACAATGTGGTCCTCCTCCGCAATTTGGTCATCACAGAAAAATGGCCCCAGACTGCGAACCGAATCGCCCTTTACCGCTCGGCCAAGCACCTCATAACCCATGATTCGTCTTGTATCCATTGCTATAATGGGCTGATAAAATGCGGCTAGTGTTTCACCGTCTAAACCAAGCGCCTTCGGCAGCAGCAGCGATGATAAGCACTCATTCATAGCGGTCTCCTCTATGTTACATGCATGTTATATTATCTATCATACTTAATTGAATAACATTGTAATAGAGTCGACATAAAATGTAAAGATCCGACAATAAGCTCCCTCAATCGTGCTCAATATATCGATTATTATATCAGCCTAATAATTTGCGTCACTTTATCATCCTGGGAAACCTCAATCACATGATGTTTGTTATTATAGGTAATTACGCCAGTGCCCACCTCTATTACCGGGTTTTCGCCTAAGCCAAAGAACACATCGTCCGCCAATGCCTCCATTACCTCATGCCGATCCTCTACGGGAAGCACAGACCATTCCTCCGGCTCCATTTCAAAAAAAGTGTAGCTGTGCTCGATCTCAGCTACTGCCGCAGTCAAATCCTTCAATATATCTGCATATTCCCTTGCATGTCTAACGCCCATTTGCGTATACCACCTTTATCATCGTCATTTTTTATACACATCTCTCTACTATTCTACCGCATTTTCGCAAATTTTAACGCGTTCGCTTCCAAAACGTTTCATTTACTCTAACTTCAGAATGCCCATATGTCGATAATAGAAGAAGTAGAGAAATGTCGAAAATGATTTGGACGGGGTGTATGATGAAAAATTCAACAATTATCGGACTTGTTCTAGGGTTAATCGCTGTACTCGGAGGGATGGTTTTAAAAGGAGCACACCTGTCGTCTCTTTTAAATCCTGCTGCTTATATGATTATTATTTTGGGAACTGTAGCGTCTGTTATGATCGCCTTTCCCATATCCGAGCTTTCCAAGATCGGGAAGCTGTTTAAAATGGTATTTACCGAGCAAAAGCTGCCTCAGCGTGATGAACTGATTCAACGTTTCATGGAGTGGGCATCCATTACGCGCCGCGAGGGCTTGCTTGCTCTTGAAGCAAAAGTTGATGAAATTGAAGATACGTTCCTTCGGAACGGCATGCGTATGATTATTGATGGAAATGACCAAGATTTCGTTCGTGACGTATTGCTTGAGGACATTGCAGCAACGGAAGACCGCCATAAGGCGGGCGCGCTTATTTTTACGCAGGCCGGCACATACGCTCCTACGCTTGGTGTACTTGGCGCGGTTGTAGGCTTGATCGCGGCGCTTGCCGATATGAGTGACATGGCGAAGCTCGCCCATGCTATCGCGGGTGCTTTTATCGCTACATTGCTTGGTATCTTTACAGGTTATGTACTATGGCATCCCATTGCTAACAAACTAAAACGTATGTCTAAGCTGGAAATCCAAATTCGTCTTATGATGGTTGAAGGTCTTCTATCCATTCAATCCGGTGTGTCGACGATCGCGATTAATCAGAAGCTGTCCGTGTTCCTTACACCTACAGAAAGATTGAAGATGAGGGAGAAGGAGGAAGGCGCCGTTGAGCAGAAAGCATAGACACGAAGAACATGAAGAGCATGTTGATGAATCCTGGCTCATTCCTTATGCCGACTTGCTCACCCTGCTGCTCGCACTCTTTATCGTGTTGTACTCCATGAACTCCGTCGACGTGAAAAAGTTCGAAGAAATGTCCAAAGCCTTTAGCGTTGCACTCAGCACGGGCAGCGGCGTTCTAACCGAATCGTCCATCGTGAAATCTGGTGAGGATGACGGAAAGAAACAGGACGAAGCCGGCGGCATTATTGATTCCAAGGATGATAGCAAGGAACAGACGCAAGACCAAACCGCTGAGGAAAAAGCTCGCAAGGCCATTATGGAGCAGGAGCAAAAGGATCTTGAGGATCTGAAGAAGAAGGTTGACGCTTATATCAAAAAGAACGGCCTAACAACCGATTTGGAAACGAAGCTCAATCTTTCCCAGCTCATGATTACCATTAGCGACAACGCCTTGTTTGCCCCGGCGCAAGCGTCTGTCAAGCCAGAATCGAAAGCGCTGGCCGTTGCCATTGGCAAGATGCTCCAGCAATATCCGGATTACCAGGTCATCGTATCCGGCCATACCGATACGACGCCGATCTCGAATGTCTTCTTCAAGTCGAATTGGGATTTGAGCTCGATGCGTGCCATTCGTTTTATGGATATATTGCTCGAAAATAAACAGCTAAAGCCCGAACGCTTCAGCGCTATCGGCTATGGCGAATATCGGCCGGTAGCCGATAACAAAACGGCGGCAGGCAAGTCCAAAAACCGCCGGGTTGAGGTTTCAATCATGCACAGCTACTCCGATGAAACAAATCCGCAGAGTCTAGCCGTAACGAAATAATAAACAAAAAACCCTGAACCCACTCACAAACGGAGTGTGGTTCAGGGTTTTTCTTTTATTCTCGGTCCTACACTGGCTTATAACTCAGCGTTTCAAATAACGTCGCCTTCTCGGCCTCCGTCAGGTCTCTCCACTTCCCGACATGCAGTCCTGCGAGCTGGATGTTCATAATACGCTCCCGCTGCAGCCGCCTTACATGATAGCCAAACGCCTCGCACATTCTGCGGATTTGGCGGTTTCGACCTTCTGTTAAAATAATGCGGAATACCCGGTCCGTAACTCTCGTTACCACACACGGCAAAGTCATGCTTCCCAAAATGCGAACACCGCTCGCCATCCCTTGCAGGAATGCGTCTGTCACGGGCTTATCCACCGTGACCAAATATTCCTTCTCATGCTTCCCCTCCGAGCGGAGAATCGGGTTCACGATGTCTCCGTCATTCGTTAGAAGAATCAGTCCCTCTGAATCCTTATCCAGCCTGCCTATTGGAAAGATACGCTCTGAATGACCGACAAAATCAACAATATTTCCTTTGATATGAAGCTCAGTCGTACTCGTAATGCCTACCGGCTTATTCAGCGCAATATAAACATGGTTTTTTTGCTCGCCGATTTTTTGGCCATCGACACGCACATCGTCGCCAAGCTCAGCCTGACTGCCGAGCTGTGCCGTAACACCGTTAATTGTTACGCGTCCGCCGTCTACCAGCTTATCCGCCTCACGCCTGGAGCAATATCCCGTTTCACTAATAAACTTATTAATTCTCAAGCTGTTTCACCCCGTTGTATGTACTGCCAAATCGGCAATTTTGTCCGATGGATAATAATATATAGCCGGTGCCTTGCTTGCAGCGGCTGCAGCATCTTTTGTCACTGCGTTTTCTGCTGCCCGGATCATCGCTAATGCCACATCCGTTCCCTTTATCGGCCGATATTTCCGCAAAGGACCAATCATCGCAAACTGCAGCCCCTTTGATACAAACGCCCCGATGGCTTCGCCTGGTCGAACGGCTGTCCGCTCACCAAGCAGAAGAGAGGGTTGGAATACCTGCACGATCGGAATATGCAAACGGGCCAGCGCATCCTGCAGCTCTCCTTTGACTCTGCTATAAAAGATGTTCGAGCTTGAATCCGCTCCCATTGCCGTAACAACAGAGAAAAGAGAGGCACCCGTTCGTTCTGCAAAATGAGCCAGCATTAACGGATAATCGTAATCAACTCTCCGGAATGCTTCTCGCGTCTTGGCCGCTTTAATCGTCGTCCCTAGCGTGCAGAACACTGCGTCGACGGTTACCTGATCTAACGCTTGATCCATGTCATCAAGGTCTGCCACGATAACCCTCAGCTTCATCCTCTCGCTTGTTGTCCCTAACCCCTTGACCACTATTGGCCGCCTGGCGAGAACCGTTACCTCTCTTACGAGAGGATCGCGAAGGAGCTGCCTGAGCAAAGCAGAACCTATTAAGCCGGTAGCCCCCACAAGCAAAGCACTACAGCCGGCTGTTTCATTATCAGACAAACCTGTATTTGATCCTGTCTCCTTCAATACGATATCATGCTTCAATGGAGAATTCCCTCCCTCGTACCCCTAAGAAGCCGGTTCCATGCTCATGCTTCCAGTATAACGCTCTCTCCTGTTTCTTTCAAAGCAGGAAGCATAACATGTATGGTCGTTCCAACATTCACTTGGCTCTTGATCTCCATCGTTCCCCGATGGCTGTTAATAATCCGTTGGGTCACCATTATGCCAAGTCCAGTACCCGTTTCCTTGCCCGTAAAAAAAGGATCGCCGATTTTCGGAATCATTTCATCCGGAATGCCCATGCCTTCATCCGTAATCGCAATTGAAATATGCTCCCTCTTATGTCCGATATGGATGTGGATCTCACCACCGCTTGGCATGGCTTCAATCGCGTTTTTCAACAAATTAATAAATACCTGCTTTAATTGATTTTCCTCGCATGAAATCAGGCAAATTTCTTCCGTCAACGAAATACAGAACTCTATATTATGCAGAAGGGCTTCACTATTCATTAACGCAATGACATCCTGCAGCACGTCCCGCACATCCTTGGTCACAAATCTCGTTGCCTGCGGCTTAGCCAAGATTAGAAACTCCCCGACGATGAGGTTGATACGGTCGAGCTCCGAGAGCATAAGGGTTACATGGGAAAGCGCCAGCTTCTTGCTCTCCTGCTGGAGCTGCAAAAAACCGCGCAGCGTCGTTAGCGGATTCCGAATCTCATGCGCTACGCCCGCCGCAAGCTGTCCAACCGTCGTCAGCTTCTCCGATCTGCGCAGCAGCTCCTCCATTTTATTGCGGCTTCTCATATCTCTTGAAATACTGGCAAAAGCTCGAATCGTTCCATCAGAATCACGGATAGGCGAAAGCGTCACGCTAACGGGAATCAATTCGCCTGACTTGGTAATTCGCATCGTCTCCTGTGCAGGCAGCGCCTTCCCTAACAACAGCTGATTCAGCATATTTTTCATTTCCGTCCGGTGAGTTTCCGGCAGGATCGGATAGATAAGCCCGATAACCTCCTCTTCCTCGTAGCCGAAGAGCTGTTCGAAAGCCCGATTTACCTGAATCACCTTGCCGTCCAGATCATTAAGATGAATCGCATCGCTCGTATGATTTATGAATGACTCCAAATGCTCCTTCATTCGCCGGTTTTCCTCAAACGCCCTTCGCAGCTTGTTCATATAAATACTCAAATTTTGCGACATCGCATTTACCTTTAACGCAAGCAAACCAAATTCGTCCTTGCGCTTAATGCGAATGGGCTGCTGAAAGCGCGCGGAAGAAACCTCATTTACCTTCCATAAAATATCCTTTAGCGGTCTAATCATAACGCCAACCAGCCAATAACTGATGATGAGTACAAGGATCATCGTTATCCCTGTGTAGATCAGCGTATCATTGCGTTTTTGACTGATGAGCTGTGTAAACCCCTCGTCGTCATAAACTACGCTTATGATATACCTGCCCATCTTCTCAGTTGAGTAATAGCTGCGAAAATAAGGCTTCCCGTTGATTTGCATTTTCCGCAGCTCAAACCCCGTTTTCTTCGCCTCGGTTATAACGGACTGCTCACTTATCGTATTCAAATAGGTATACGTGCCGTACGGAACCGATAGTGTGTCTTGCTCAAATACCGTAATTTCCTTTATATTTGGGATTATTGTTTTTACGATATCAAAAAGATGCCCGGGGCTGGAATGGTCGCCGTCTTCAAGGGGAATTCCGAGTCCCGAATGCTTCTCATAGGCGGAAAAGGAATTAGCTATATGCATAGAGGTATCATGCATCGTACGGCGAGCTTGCTCCCGCATGTCATGCATCATCGAATATTCACTTAAAATGTGGTGTAATATGAAGAATGTAAATACGATAAGCGTAATCAGGACAGAGAATTTCATCTTAATCGACAATGTATGACACATCCTTTTACACAAAAACGTGTTTATTAACAACTTATACACATTACTAACAGTTATTGTGCACAGCTCTGAATAAAATGTGAGCATTTTTGTGCATATCCCGCTAGTTATCCACAAAGTTATCCACCACATGTTAACAACGGAATATTTGTTCGTTGTATAATGATAAAAAGCAAAGGGGTTTTAACTTATGACAAGTGAGCAAGAAGACCAGAATTGGATGCTAGAAGCCATAGAAGAAGCCAAAAAAGCCGAGCAAATCGGAGAGGTTCCAATCGGAGCCGTTATTGTTAGAAATAATGAAATCATAGGAAGGGGCTACAATTTACGCGAAACACGGTTCGATCCAACCGCGCATGCCGAAATGGTAGCCATTCGTGACGCCTGCGATCGCATCGGCGCATGGAGATTGTTAGATTGCACATTATATGTCACGTTAGAGCCTTGTCCAATGTGCGCCGGAGCCATTGTCCAATCCAGGGTTAAACGTGTTGTATACGGAACAACTGATCCAAAGGCGGGATGTGCTGGGACGCTCATGAACTTATTGCAAGAGCCCCGTTTCAATCATGAAACGGAGCTCACTAGTGGTATTTTGCAGCCTGAATGCGCATCTTTATTAACGCAATTTTTCCGTAAACTTAGAGTAAAATAGTATCCTTTATAAGTCATCACGTCGAAACGTAATATGTGATAGCTCATCTCTTTGTATATGCTGTAACGCAACAATAAGCTGATCGGCCTCTTCGCTAATTGCTAGAACATCCGGATCTGTCAAGCTGCCGCGTTCTTCGGCTATTTCATGAAGCTTTAGCCGTAGCGACTGCAATTGTTTAAGCAAGTTTTTTTTGTCCATAGCTCGCTTCGGGGCACGCTCCTTATCTAGCACTCGTGTGGTAATGCTTCTATTATACTCGTAGAGCAATAAGGAGTTTGTAAAAACTTGTCGACGAAAGCAGACAATTTTCGGGCATTATTCGACAAAATGAAGTTAATTATTCCAATTTATAGTTCTTTTATACTATAAAAACCTATCATAATATGGTAATTTATATTCTTGCCATCATGACCTTTCATGAAACCGGAGACTGTATGCAAACCATCGGTCTATTCTTGCTTTTCCCCTTTTAATTGGGAAGCAAAATCCGTTTGCCATCCGCTATTATGAGGATAAATCCATTTGTATTATAAGAAAGTATGAAGTAAAATTATTTAAACATTAGTCGTAATGTGATAGAAATGAACATAAATTCGGATGTCGGGATGTGCCCTTGTGAATAACAAAGCAGTTATTTTAGGTTGTAATTATTATATTGGTTTAAGCACCATTCGTTGCTTGGGAATTAACGGCGTACATACGGTTGCCGTTGATTATTCTACTAAAGATACCTATGGCGCGGATTCAAAATATACATCAGAGAGACTAATCTCTCCTCATTATAAAGATGATACGGCTGCATTTATTCGTTTTTTGAAGGAGTATGCTCGCAAGCAAAGCGCCCCTCCTGTCCTTATACCTTGCCATGACTCCTACCTTGAGGTCATCGATGAGCATTTGGAGGAGTTGAGAGAACATTATCTCATTCCGCAAAACGTGCCAGGCATTTATTCAGATATGATGAATAAGGAAGTACTGCAGCGTTTAGCGCTTGAAAACGGCGTTTCAGTTCCTGAGACCGTCCGGGTAAACGAAGAAAACTTTTTCGAGAAAATCGATCAAACGATCAAATATCCTTGTATCGTTAAGCCGACGGACTCCCCTTCCTTCGTTGCGAAATTCAGAAGAAAGCTTTTTAAAGTGAACAACCGCGCGGAGCTTGAGCAAGCCTTGGCCAAAGCAAAGGAAGCCCATTTGGAAGTCATCGTGCAACGAATCATTCCAGGCTTTGACGATCATATGTATACCTTTGACGCTTATTTAAACCAGGACTCCAAAGTGACACACTGGGTAACCTGTCAGAAATTCCGCCAGTATCCCATCAACTTCGGGGCATCCGTGTACACTGGTCAAAGATACGTGCAAGAGCTGTTCGACATTGGCGCTCCTTTTCTGGAGAAGATGAAATGGAAGGGCTTTGCGGAGATCGAGTTCAAGAAGGATGCCGAGACTGGCCGCTATTATTTAATCGAGGTCAACTGCCGGATTACAAACTTGAATAACCTGCTCTACAAGGTTGGCGTGAACATTCCATGGATTACCTATCAGGAGCTGACAGGCGGCAACCTAGTTCCCCCAAAAGCCGTCAAAGAAAATACGAACCGCGTATTCTGGTACGGATATGAAGACATGCTCGCGGTCCGCGACTATGTCAAGACTGGACAGTTGACCTGGAGGCAGGTATTCGTATCGTTGTTTAAGCCAAAGGCTTATGCCATTTGGGATTGGAAGGATCCTAAGCCAGCCTTCTCCTATGCCTCTATTATCGGCGGCAAGCTAACGAAAAAGCTTCTAAGAAAATAGCCCGAACAGACAGAAACAGGTCACTAGAATGGAGCTGATCGTATGTTATTGACCTCTTTAATTACAGATCTTGAATATAAGCTCGTGAAAGGCGATTTACATAGAGAAGCAGCCTCAATTGCCTATGATTCCAGGGAGGCCGCGCCAAACGGCGTGTTTGTCGCGATTTCCGGTTTTTCGGTAGATGGCCATCGTTTCATTGATAAGGCGATCGAACTTGGAGCGACCACGATTATAGTAGAGAAGGATGTTCCTGTCGCTGCTGACGTAACCGTTCTGCAGGTAGCCGACACGCGAGAAGCGCTTGCGCGATTAGCCGCTAATTTCTATCACCGCCCAACGGAGCAAATGAATCTTCTTGGCATTACGGGAACGAACGGAAAAACGTCGACCACTTATTTTCTCAAATCCATTTTCGAGCAGACGGGTACCACGCTTGGGATAATCGGTACGATAGGCACGGTTATCGGGGATAAGGTGTTCCAAAATAAAAACACGACGCCCGAGTCTCTTAATCTCCAGAAGATCTTCGCTGAAATGACGCAAGCCCACATGAAGCATTGCGTCATGGAGGTGTCCTCGCATGCGCTTAACCTGAGCCGTGTTGCCCATTCCAGTTTCAATACCGGAATTTTCACGAACCTAACGCCGGATCATCTCGAGCTGCATCATACGATGGAGGAGTATTTCGAGGCTAAGGCGAAGCTGTTTGACATGACATCGGACTACAACATCATTAACGCCGATGATAAATACGGCCGGATTCTTATCGAGCGTTTAAAGGACAAAGCGCCAAAGCTTCTCACCTACGGAATTGAGCAGGAAGCCGATATCTACGCGACGGATATTAATTATTTTTCCGACTACACTACCTATACCTTAAATACGCCAAAGGGCAGCATCTCCATCAAGGTGAATCTCCCTGGGACGATTTATGTATATAACAGTTTGGCGGCTGTCGCAACCGCATACGTCAACCAATTCAGCCTGCAGCAAATCGCTGATGGTATATTGGCTGTCGATGGCATTAAAGGCCGTCTAGAAGTCGTTTATCAAGACGAAGACACTAAAATTATCGTCGATTTCGCACATACCGAGGACAGCTTGGAGAAGGCTTTGACGACGATAAGACCGTTCGCCAAGGGAAGAATCATTCTTGTATTCGGCGTTTATGCGTCAGATGGAGAGTCCGGCACGGAGAAGCGTAGAGCGATGGCAAAGGTTGCTGCCAATTTTGCTGATTTTTCCGTTATCACCTCGGACAATCCGAAGATGCAGGATAACAACTTGATTATCCGTGAAATTATAGAGGGCGTTGAAGCTTATAACGGTACTTACGAGGCTGTTGTCGACCGGAGAGACGCGATTGCTTTTGCCATTGAAATCAGTAAAAAAGACGATGTAATCCTTATCGCCGGCAAAGGCCATGAAACGACGCAAATTATTGGGAAAACAGAAATTCCTTTTAACGAAGCAGAAATCGTCCGAGAAATTAAATTACAAACAAAATAACAGTGCTCTAAAGAATATAGGGAACTGATTAAATGCAACTAACACTTCAATAAAAGTAGGTTGAACAATGGAAGCTAAAAGCTTAGGCGTCATTGGCGGGATGGGACCGAAAGCAACATCCGTATTTTTCGACATGATTATCGAACAGACAGCAGCGGACCGCGATCAGGACCATATTGATATGGTCATCCTTAATCATGCCACGCTGCCCGATCGAACAGGAGTTATATTGGGCAACAGAGGCGAGCTTTTTCTAAAAGCGGTTGCTAAGGATTTAAAGCTGCTTGAAGCATCCGGCGTGTCGAATATAGCAATACCATGTAATACCTCGCATTACTTTTATAACGAAATGCAGCAGATGACCAGCATTAACATTATCAACATGGTAGATGAGAGCTTGAAGGAAATTTACGATACTTACGGTGAACACTGCAAAGTCGGTGTTTTGGCAACAAACGGGACGGTTAGCAGCGGCGTTTACCGCAAGGGCTGCGAACAGTACAATATGCAGCTGCATGAGCCGGAAGCAGCGGTTCAAGAGCATGTGATGGACATTATCTACAATAAGGTTAAACGAAATCTTCCTGTAGAGCCTTCCGAATTCGAAGGTATCATTAACCATCTTCTAACTCATGATGAGTGCCAATGCGTCATCATTGCATGCACCGAATTATCATGCATTCCGATTCGGGAAGAAGTAGCAAAAAATTGCGTGGATGCGATGTCCGTGCTTGTTCAGAAGTCAATCGAGCTGTCCGGCAAGCAATCCATTTTAAAATAATGAACGACAGCACTAACGGAGGCTTGGCATGACGGAGACTGGGATCGAGGCGTTTGAGTCATTTTTTTCGGAGTCTTTTGCAGGCGCCGTGCGTATCAGGGAATTAAGGCTGTCTTCCACTGAGCGGGACTATATCGCATCACGTTACCCCCGCGCTTCACTAAAAGCCATTCAAACCAAAGCTTATCCCGATGATAAGCTTTGGTTTGAGGTTGTGCTGCATACCTAGGTCTCTGCTTAATATTGCATGCAAGTAAAAAATCCGGAGAGCGATCTCCGGATTTTTTGTATTGATACGCTAGGTTAGCTTTATTTTTCCTTATACCAGGTTGAACTCTACGTTAATATTGCCGCGAGTCGCCCGCGAATACGGACAAACCTGATGAGCCGCTTCGACGAGCCCCTGTGCAACATCCCGCTCAACTCCGACAATAGAAATATCAAGCGTTGCTTCCAGCTCATACCCTCCGCCGTCATCCTTCCCCAAGGTCTTATCGTTCATCTTTATTCCGTTTCGAACAGATCCTCATTCTGATCTCTCACTTCGAGTATAAGGGGCAGCTGCTGAAAAAAAACATCAACCACCTGCGGATCAAAATGCCGCTCCCGCTCTTCCTTAATCAGTTTCAAAATGCGCTCTAACGGCCACGCCTCTTTATATACTCTAGCGCTGCCTAAGGCATCGAATACGTCCGCCAGCGCCGTTATCCGTCCATAGATATGTATTTCCTCACCTGCGAGCCCCTGCGGATAATCACTTCCATCCCATCTCTCGTGATGCTGCCAAGCCACAATGGCTGCGGCCTGCAGGAGCTGTCTCTTTGAGTTTCTCAGCAGCTGGTAGCCAATCGTGCAGTGCTCCTTCATCTGCTCGAATTCCTCCGCTGTGAGCTTTCCGGGCTTTTGCAAGATCGCATCCGGAATAGCTACCTTCCCAATATCATGCATCGGTGATGCGCTTCGCAGCATCTCTGCTTCTACCTTGCTCATGCCTAGGCCTACTGCTAAAATATAAGAATAATGAGCAACCCGCTTCACATGGTTACCCGTTTCCTTCGAGCGTCCCTCGCCAATATTGCCCATAGCCAAAATAATTTCTTTCTGTGTCTCCATGATTTCTTCATGAAGCATAATGGATTCAAGGGATTTGCCTGAATAGGCTGCAGCAAGCGTAAGATAGTCCATGTCCTGCGTTGAGAACGATTGTTTTTTCGTTAGCTTGTTAATCGCTTGATACGCCCCGATAACCTCACCTTGATTGTTGCGGAAAGGAATGGTCATGATCGACTTTGTCCGGTAGCCCGTCTTCCTGTCGCTGTCCGGATTATGCCTCGGGTCACCGTAAGCATCATCGATAAAAATGGGCTGCCCGGTACTGATTGCATTCCCTACTAAGCCGCTCCCGTAAGGTATTCTAATTTCTCCGATACCAGGTGCAACTACCGTAAACAGCTCATTACGCGCGACATCAATTAACCAGACCGTACAACGGTCAGCAACGACCATTTCCCTGCCCATATTCGCCATTAAGACGAGAACAGCTTCTAACTTTTTCTCATTGGCGATTTTAGCGGTATATTCAAAGATGACCTTAAGCATTTGTTCTGGGGATAAATCTAATCTAAAAGAGTTAGGTTCATTGAAGTATTCGTACATACGGGGTATTCCTCCAGCCGTTCGAGCTCATCGTCCTTACAACTATTCGCCTTCCCGCACTTTTTATCCTGCTAATTATCCAGGAAAAAAGACTCATTTAGACAATAAATGCAAAATCTCTAATCCGGGCTGGTTAATCTTGCTTCCTTAAAAGCGTGCATGTTATAATTAATTTTGCTGCGCGTCCGTAGCTCATCCGGATAGAGCAAACGTTTCCTAAACGTTAGGTGGGAGGTTCGAGCCCTCTCGGGCGCGCCATATATTTTTAGAAGCAGCTGTCGTCATTATAATAAGACCTTCTACGCAGTCGTCGTAGAAGGTTTTTTTGTAATCTTTATGATATAGATAGGTTGACTACAGAACGTTTGTTCCCCTATAATGTGCATGAGGTGATTTACAAATGGCCATGCCGTTATATAAGGTAAACAATCATTACCATCCGCCTGCGTTGGAAGAGCTTCAGCTTATACAGAAATCCATTATTCTTCCCCTAGCACTCGTTGTCGTTGAACGAAATAGGCGCGAGCTGGATAGAAAAGCCCGCTCCTTGCGTGCGATCTTTGCTAAGGCCGCAGACATTATCATTTTGAGAATGAAAGCAGATTTAGCGGCGAACACCCAGCTGCTGGTTTCAAAAAGCATTGCCGTATGTACGGATAACGGAACACATAACAAGCTAACCTATCGTTTCAATTGCCGCGGCTATGAAGATCGGCTTACCCTGACACATGAATACATACGAAATGAAATAAACAAACAGATCTCCGCTTATAATTCCGAACTCTTCGCGAAACATGCATCCACCGATTCATAGAAGAAGGGGTAATGAAATGTGCTTTCCTTTAAAGTCTCGCTGACGTGCGGGGCTTATTGTCCCATTGTAGAGCTTTTCTACGATTGGATAGTCCTGTTTTCAACTTAACGGATGAACCTTTTTCAAATCGTTTGTTCCCCTAACACGATACGAGCGCCAAATCCCAGCATATATTTATGCATATCTTTCAGCCTTGCCAACGTATAAGTACATAAAGCCATTTAACATCTTTCATAAAATAAGGGAGGCAACACATGATGAATCAGCCCTTTGGGCTCCACAAAGAGGAAAAAACGTACGGCATGCTCTGTCATCTGCTTGCATTCAGCGGTTTGATTATTCCGCTCGGCAACATTCTTGGTCCGCTCGTCATCTGGCTCATGAAGAAGGATCAATCGAGCTACGTAGATATGCATGGCAAGGAATCGCTTAATTTCCAGATCAGCAACGCGATCTATACCATTATTTCAGGCTTGCTTATTTTCGTTCTTATCGGCTTTATCACTACGCCGCTATTATTTGTATTCTGGCTCGTGTTTACCATTATTGCTTCCATTCGCGCCTCCGAGGGCAATGGCTATCGTTATCCATTGACGATTCGTTTTTTCAAATAACAAGCGTAAACAGCTGTCGCAAAACTTATAAATTCTTATATTATAAGCAAAGACGCTGGAGCCCATCGGGCTCCAGCGTCTTTTTATTTAGGCAGAAGCGAAGCGTATTTCTTCCGCAGCGCATGTAAACGATCCAGTTCCTGAAGCGCCTGCTTCCCGCGACGCTTCGTTACGGCGACCGATAATGCATCCCATAAGTGCGACCGGCGCTGCCATCGAATGAAAGCCCTCCAGCTCGCCTCGATCGACCTGAAGGACCAGGTCGCTCTGCTCCAGCATATCGGATACGAGCAAATCGGTAATAAGCACTGTCGTATAACCTGCTGTGCGTGCATTTTCAAGTAGCACGGTTATATCGGGAGAGCGCCGAACAAATCCAAACATAAGCACAACATCATTGGGACCCGCATGAACAAGCGATTCTAGCAGCTCGCTTCCGCTGCCTGCCATTCCCTCGATTTGCACGCTAATACGGTTTAATCGAAAGCGTATGAGCTCTATTAAGCTAACTGCCGCTCCCGTACCGAATACATAAACCTTCCGTGCGGCATGGATGGCCTCAACCGCCTTGTAAAATTGCTCCCGCTCCACCCGCTTCGACGTAACCTCTACATTCGCAGAAGCAATTTCCAGCATTTCACTTACGATATCCGCCTCTTCATGCTCCATCTTATTCAAAATTTGTTTCATCTTGTGCGCAGGCGTCGCATGCTCGTTTTGCAGCAAATGCTTCTTGAATGCCTTTAGATTGGAAAAGCCGATCGTCCGCCAAAATCGCGATACGGTCGCTGTGCTTACGCCTACCGCCAGCGCGATATCCTCCTCCGTACCTCGTTGCACCCCAAATTGCCCTGCTTAGCCAGCAGCTAGGCATTGAACCGCCCTGCTTGTCCGTTGCTGAATTCACGGCGCGTTTTACCGGTGCACAGTTATCCACCCAAAAATCACATTTAGATAAGGAGGGCCATACCATTGGAAGCCATTAAGCAAAGCATGCTCGACAAGCTTAGTGTAGAACAAATTAAAATTGAATTGATGCGTACCGCTTTCGGCAGGCAGTCGACCCTGCTGTCGCGCTTTGATCCGCGTATCCTGCTCATCTGGTACTCCTTTTTCGCCATAGCGCCATGGTTTATTCATAACAAAGCTATTTTGCTCGGCATGCTTATTCCGATGCTGGCGCTCACGTTGTCCTCTAAGGTAAGTCCGCTTGTCCTAATCATCATGGGCGTCGGACTCATCAGCGAAATCAGCTACATTTTATTCGGCTCCCTCTTCTTCGGCGGAAGCCTGGCCGGGGTATGGCCGCCCATGACATTAACGTTAAAAATATTGCTTATCTCGTTAGCCAGCATTGCTGTCTTTTCCAGCATGGACCCCGAGAAGCTCAGCGACGAACTGCTTAGTATGGGAATGCCCGGGCAATTCAGCTTCGGTGTCTCTTATGGCTACCGGATGCTTCCGATTCTGATTGAGGAGTACCATAATCTGATCCACTCGTTCCGGCTGCGAGGTCGCGCACCCCGAAAGAAAGGCTTTCTATATATGCGGTCACTTGTTTATATGGCTAAAATCGGCGTCTTCGCCTTTTATCCGCTCATTTTGAATACGGCCAAGCGGACCAGAACGACAGTGGAAGCGTTAGAGGTGCGCGGCTTCACCTATGCGTTGGTCAGCCCTGAAGCGAAACGGCTGAAGATTTCTCATATGCAGGTTCGACCGCATGATTTTATTTTTCTCGGCTGCTCCTTGCTGTTTATGATTGCGCTAGTTGGTTTTGGGCATTTTATTTCTTTCTAATCTTTCTATGGAATGGAGATTATCTACTTATGATGAATATTGATTTGCATACACACGGCAAGCTCTCGAAGAAAACGCATTTTTCACTTGAATACTTCCTTTCGATGGTTCGAGAAGCGAAGGAAAACGGGCTGCAGGCCGTGGCGCTGACCGAACATTTTAATACGCTGAATTTTACGGACATGATGGATCAACTGGACTATCATTTGACTACACGAATGATTATTATCTTATCGAAGGATTGAAGGTATTCCCGGGCATGGAGGTGGATGTGGCGAATAAGGGGCATATTCTGCTTATTGGCAATCAGCCTGAGTTTAACGAATTGCAATACAAAAGAAGCAGCGCTTGGATACCAAGAGCTGCTTCTTTTTATGGGTGATTATAGACCAGTCGGCATTTGGAACATGTTAGTCAATTCTTCAAGCGTAATCGCGTCCGTAGGTATTTCATTCTCGAACTTCGGTGCTTTGCCGATATCAGAATACGTGACGTCATAATGAATGCCAAACTTCATGTTCTGACCGCTTTCTTTATCCGAAGCGGTAATGTTCAGCTTAGCTGCCTGGTAAGAAAGATAACCATCCGAGATCGCAGCCGTAGCCTTCAACGTGTTGATTTTGACATCATTTTTAAGCGTATCTAAAATTTCTGTTTTGTTCGTTTCAAGGTCAGTCTTGAACTTCTCGATATCCGCTTTCTCAAGCTGCAACGATTTAAGCGTGGCTTCATTGGCCAGAAGCACGTTCAGCACTTCAGGAAGCACCTCATTAACGATTGTATCTACCGTTTTCGGGTAGTTGCTCTCGTTAATTTCGAATGCAACGACTTGGTCGGCTTTCATATCAGCCGGCAGACCCGCATCTTCGGCCTTAGGCTCGCTGAAATAAGTTTTCTCGTCAAAATGTTTAAGCAGCACTTCGCCAAGCTCTTTGATTAGCTTCTGCTGGGCAGCTGTATCAAGCTCAGCCGCGCCCTGCTGCTCTGCAAGCTCTTTTAGATCAATCTTGATGAACTTGCCTGTAATCGTCTCAGGCAAAGGCAGCATTGGAATCTGCGGCACCTTTACGTACAGCGTTTCCTCTGTCAGGATCATCGGCACCGTCAGCTTCATTTCCATGTCGCCCGGAATAACGATTTCCATATTCAGATCTGTGCGCATAGGGTCTTTCTGATGTACGGCGTCAACGGTAATCGACGCATCCTTAATCATGCCTACGATAGCAGCTGTTGCAGCAGCATCGCCTTGCATGGCTGCGTCCTGCGGGATCTCAAGTTCATCCAAACCAAATGACATTTTTACTGCATATGAGTCCGCCTGTGAGGTCTTCGTCATAGCCGCTTGCAAAGCTTCCTTCGGCGGTTTGCCCGAGCTGCAGCCTGCAATAACGACCAAAATAACGGCTAATAAAAGCACCGCTACTTTTTGAAACTTTTTCATGTAATTTGTTCCTCCCCTATCTTTGTATGAGCACCTCCATTCTATACTAAAAAAGCACGTTTTAGAAGTTATATCCAAAAAATCCCGTTTCAGCTGACTGAAACGGGACGTTTGATCCATTCATTTTAATGCCAAAGAATTATTGTATTACCCCTGACGGTTATTATGGCTCACATGATTATTTTGCTTTGTTTTCTTCGATCCGGATAACGGCTCCTGCTGTCCGCCTCCGCCATTTCGCTGCTGTTTGATGTTCTGAGGATTTTCCGGCACGGGTACGCTGTCTGGCTTTGACATACACATTCTCCTCCAGTAAGGGTTTTATTTTAACTTCAGCATTTGCTAACTCTTCTGATGCTCTAAATTGGCGGGCTGATCATGATTTAAAGCATCCTGATGACGACGATCGTTTTTGTCCTGCTGCAACTGCTGAGCCTGGTGACTATTGACCGGCTCTACAGCCAGAGCATCCACCACATTGGACAAATTTTTATCGGCAGTTCCCTTAGCTTGCGTCATGGGTTATTCTCTCCTCTACACATGCGTCAAACGCTGCAGCGCCTGCGCACATTCATGCAAATGTCTAGTATAATCCTGTATAAGCTCTTGAATGACATCTCCGCGTTCATCAACTGAAATCTTGTCCTTCTCTACGTCAATAAACTCGACCTTGACCTCACGGCTGTCTACATAAGTTACTTTAAAATCGAACGAATACGCTTGATGCCCCGCCGTTTCAATTGTCACACGCAGTGACTTGGAATCGGACTCGTCAGGCAGCACCTTGCTGCGATCCGCACTGTTTAACATCTCCGGCAAGGTTTGCCGCCAAGCATCTGCCAGGTTTTCTTGATTCATTTGCAGCTCATCTGATTTACCCATTTAATAAAGCACCTCCACATCGTATAACATGCGAAAAGCGGCATTATTTTATACGAGGGGAACTATTACAAAAAAAGCCCAAACGCTTTAGCGTCTGGGCTTGTTCATATGTACTCTGAGAATAATATGGAGGAGAGAGTGGGACTCGAACCCACGTGGGCTTGCACCCTAACAGTTTTCAAGACTGCCCCGTTATGACCGCTTCGGTATCTCTCCGTACATTTAATTGTCACAAGAGATATTGTACCACAGGTCAAAATATAAATGCAACTATATTTTGACCTTGCGGCAAAAAAATTTTAAAGCTTAGCTGATGGAATCGAGCTGATTCCGCCCATATACGGACGTAATACCTCTGGAATGGTCACAGACCCGTCTGCTTGTTGGAAGTTCTCGATAATAGCCGCAAATGTACGTCCGACAGCTAAACCAGAACCATTCAAGGTATGAACGAATTCAGGCTTGCTTTTCGTATCTCTGCGGAAACGAATACCTGCGCGACGGGCTTGGAAATCCTCAACATTCGAGCAGGACGAAATTTCCCGATATGTGCCTGCACTCGGCAGCCAGACTTCAAGGTCATACGTTTTGGCCGCCGTGAAGCCCATATCGCCTGTGCAAAGCGCCAGAACCCGGTAAGGCAGGCCCAGCAGCTGCAAAACCTTCTCCGCATTGGCTGTCATCTTCTCGAGCTCGTCGTAGGAATCTTCGGGCTTCGTCAGTTTGATCAGCTCAACCTTATTGAACTGATGCTGACGGATCAAGCCGCGTGTATCGCGACCGGCAGATCCGGCTTCCGAACGGAAGCAAGAGCTGTAGGCCACAAAATACTTAGGAAGCTCCTCAGCCGTCAAAATCTCTTCCCGATGGAGGTTCGTAACCGGTACCTCAGCCGTTGGAATTAGAAAATAATCGGAATCGGATATTTTGAACAAATCCTCTTCAAATTTTGGAAGCTGTCCCGTTCCGACCAAGCTGTCGCGATTAACGATATAAGGAGGCAGCACCTCTTCATAGCCGTGCTTATCGCTATGCAAGTCCATCATAAAGCTAATCAACGCACGCTCAAGACGCGCGCCAAGGCCCCGGTAGAATGTAAACCGCGAACCTGTTACCTTTGCCGCACGCTCGAAATCCAAAATACCGAGCGCTTGCGCAACTTCCCAATGCGGCTTCGGCTCGAAGTCAAAGCTAGGCACTTCGCCGTTTTTGCGAAGCTCTACATTGTCCTCCTCCGATTTACCGATCGGAACGCTATCGCTAGGAATATTCGGAATCGCTAGCGTAAGCTCCTCCACTTGCGTTTCTAGCTCACGCAGTTCATCATCCAGCTCTTTAATCCGGTCGCCAACCTCTCTCATCTCAACAATGAGTGATTCGGCATCCTCTCCCGTTCTTTTGAGCTTGGCTACTTCTTGCGATACCGTATTACGACGGCTTTTTAGCTGTTCCGTTTCCTGAATAAGATCGCGGCGCTTCGTATCAAGCACAGGGAAATTAACGATTAGATCGAGTGAAGCCCCGCGGTTGCGAAGTGCTGTCTCCACTTTCTCGAACTCATTTCTTAACAATTTAACATCCAGCACGTTTCAAAAGCCCCTCTCTGAAGGGAATGATTTTATAATATTTTTGTAAATCCTACTCTTTACCTGCAGCTGCTTCCTTCACCATGTCAACGAAATAAGTATGCAGCCTAAAATCATCGGTAAGCTCCGGATGATACGAAACAGCAAGAAGATGTCCTTGTCTAGCCGTAACGATCTCGTCTCTGTATGTAGACAATACCTCAACGTCAGAACCGACTTTTTTGATCAAGGGCGCTCGGATAAAGACTGCGCGAACAGGCTCGTCAATACCCTTTACATCCAAGTCCGTCTCAAAGCTTTCCTGCTGCCGGCCAAAAGCATTCCTGGCAACCGTCATGTCCATGAGACGTAAATGCGCATCCTCTTGTCCTTCAATCTGATCCGCCAAAACGATAAGGCCTGCACAAGTGCCGAACAATGGCTTGCCCTGTGCAGAGAAATCCGCAATGGCTTCCATAAAGCCGTATTTCCGCATCAGCTTACCGATTGTCGTGCTCTCGCCACCGGGAATAACAAGACCCTGCAGCTCTTCAAGCTCCTCAACCCGCTTAACGGCGACCGCCTCTGCGCCCGCCAATTCTAAGCTTCGTATATGTTCTGCCACAGCGCCTTGAAGCGCCAGTACGCCTATCTTCATTGCTATAATCGCCTTCCTTTACGGGCAAGGGCCGGCAGCGCTATACGCGCTAAGCCGGCACCTGCATATTACAACTATTAGATACCGCGGTCCTGCATGCGCTCAGAAGAGTTAAGCTTGGAAATTTCAATCCCCTTCATAGCAGCTCCCAAGTTTTTCGATACTTCAGCAATTAGCTTGTAATCTTGATAATGAGTAGTTGCTTCAACGATTGCACGAGCGAATTTCTCTGGGTTTTCCGATGTGAAAATACCGGATCCAACGAATACGCCGTCTGCTCCAAGATGCATCATCAAAGCTGCATCGGAAGGTGTAGCTACTCCGCCTGCTGCGAAGTTAACCACTGGAAGCTTGCCAGTCTCATGTACGTTAAGCAGCAATTCATAAGCTACGCCAAGAATTTTAGCTTCATGATAAAGCTCGTCCTTCGACAAGCCTTGAATTTTACGAATTTGACCATTGATTAGACGAAGGTGACGAACAGCCTCTACGATATTGCCTGTTCCTGGTTCACCCTTCGTACGAAGCATTGCAGCTCCTTCTTGAATACGGCGCAAAGCTTCTCCAAGATCTTTCGCTCCGCATACGAATGGAATCGTAAACTCATTCTTGCTGATGTGGAACACTTCATCGGCTGGCGTAAGCACTTCACTCTCATCGATATAGTCAACGCCCAGTGATTCGAGCACTTTAGCTTCTACATAATGCCCGATACGAGCCTTTGCCATAACTGGAATAGAAACGACTTTCATAACTTCTTCTACAATTGTCGGGTCAGCCATACGAGCGACTCCGCCAGCTGCACGAATTTCGGAAGGGACGCGCTCAAGTGCCATTACCGCTGTTGCCCCTGCTGCTTCTGCTACCTTCGCTTGCTCGGCGCTCATAACGTCCATTATGACGCCGCCTTTTTGCATTTCTGCCATGCCGCGTTTTACGCGCGATGTACCTGTTTCCATGCTTGAAATCCTCCTATTTTCATCCATTAAAATGTATATTACCGCAGTTGTTCTAACCATTGATTTTACAGGAACCAAGATTAATCGACAAGCCTTGATTTACTTTATTTCCATGTTCATTACTCGGATTAGAACAAATTGACGATTCCGTTAAACAAACCTGCAAAAAAATTGCCGATAGCGCGGAACATCAAACGGAACCAACCTGCTTTTTGTCCGTCTTCAGTCGTGATCAAGTTCACGGTATGCTTCAATTCTTGCTTTGTTTCCGCATCCGTATACTTGTAGGTAACCGTTCCAACTACTGTGCCTACCGGGATTGGAGCAACAAGATCGTCCTCGGTTTTCACTTTGCTCTCTACAACCTCGATCTTAGGCTCTGAGCCCTTTTTCACCATGAAAGTAATATCCTTGTCCGTTACTACCGGAAGGGATTTCTTTTTACCCTTCTTAATCTTAACCGTTTGTACCGTTTCTACCACGGATTTTGGCGGAAGCACCGTCTTTTTCTCAAAAGTGCTGAAACCGTAGTTGTACATCTTTGCCGTTTCGTTAAAACGGGCGGACTTGGTTGCTGTATCCATAACAACACTTATAAAGCGCTGTTCGCCCTGTTTAACCGTGCCCGTAAAGTTGTAGCCGGCTGAATTGATAAAGCCTGTCTTCATTCCGTCAACGCCTTCATAGGCTAAATGCTTAAGTCCTGTTTGATTTACGTTCGTGCCCAACATCCAGTTGATGTTAACGATAGGATTTTCGTCACGCTCACGGAATTCATATTCCTGCAGCTTCGAATATTCCAAAAACTCCGGATGTTCGTTCAAAATGATTTGAGCCAGCTTGGCCATTTCGGAAGCAGAGATCACCGTAGTCTCCGATAGTCCCGTTGCACTTGTAAAAATGGCCGTTTTAAGTCCGAGTTTATCCGCCATTTCATTCATTTTGGTTACGAAGCCTTGTTCGCTGCCCGCAATTTGAGAAGCTAGAGCAATCGTTGCATCATTAGCTGAGCCTACTGCCATCGCTTTATATAAATCTCTAACCGTATGTTGATCGCCTTGTGCTAGAAATACGGATGAGCCATCCGGCGGCGTAGAGGCAGCTTCTTCGCTTGTTGTCACTACATCATCCCAGGATAGACGCTCATTCGTAATTTCTTCAAGTACGATATATTCCGTCATTAGCTTAGTCATACTTGCCGCAGGAAGCGGTTCCTCTGAATTAACCTCATACAAAACTTGACCGGATTCCGCGTCAATTAAAATAGCTGCTTTGACCTGCAAGCCTAAAGAATTTTCCGTGCTAGGTCTTCCTTCGTATCCATTCGCCAGCGCCACCGCAGAACCAAGCGACAGCATTACCATCCAAACCGCCAAACTTGCAGCGATGACCGACTTTAACCGAACCGGTCTTACCATTTCCTTCAACGTCGTCTCCCCTTTTCCCACTTGGTTTGTCCGTTGTTAATTGTAACATATCAAACCCTAACAATTAAACCTCTTCAAGGCGTTAGAAGAATGAGTAATCCTTCATAAAAAAAGACAAGGAATAGCGACTCGATCGCTTTCCCTGTCCTTGTTCATTCCTATTAAATAAATGTAAATTATAGAGAGTAGTTCGGAGCTTCTTTCGTAATTTGCACATCATGAGGATGGCTTTCGCGAAGGCCAGATCCTGTAATGCGAACAAATTGCGTTTCATTCTTAAGCTCGTCCAGTGAGGATGTACCGCAATAGCCCATGCCGGAACGCAAGCCGCCTAGCAACTGATGAACCGTGTCCGCAAGCGGTCCTTTGTAAGGAACACGACCTTCAATACCTTCAGGAACAAGCTTACTTTCGTTTTCTTGGAAGTAACGATCCTTGCTTCCTTCTTTCATAGCGCCGATCGAGCCCATGCCGCGATATACTTTAAAGCTGCGTCCTTGGAAAATTTCCGTTTCGCCAGGGCTTTCGGCTGTGCCTGCAAACAAGCTTCCGATCATAATCGCGCTTGCTCCAGATGCGATAGCTTTCGTGATGTCACCAGAATACTTAATACCACCGTCTGCAATAACCGGAATGTTGTATTCACGAGCTACCGATGCACAATCGTAAATTGCTGTAATTTGTGGAACACCGATACCTGCAATGACACGAGTCGTACAAATCGATCCTGGACCGATACCGACTTTAATTACAGATGCGCCAGCTTCAATAAGATCACGTGTAGCCTCTCCTGTCGCAACGTTACCCGCAATAATCGTAAGATCCGGGTAAGCAGCACGAAGCTTGCGAACTGCGTCCAAAATGTTAATGTGGTGGCCGTGCGCCGAATCGACAACAAGTACATCAATACCTGATTGTACCAGGGCTTCCGCACGATCCATTGTATCCTTCGAGATCCCTACCGCTGCTCCGCAAAGCAGACGACCATGCTTATCTTTAGCCGCGTTCGGGAACTGAATCGCTTTTTCGATATCTTTTATTGTAATAAGACCTTTAAGCGTGTTCGACTCATCGATGAGTGGAAGCTTCTCGATCTTATGTTTCTGAAGCAATACTTCAGCTTCCTGAAGCGTAGTGCCTACAGGTGCTGTAACAAGGTTATTGCGAGTCATGACTTCATTGATTTTAATGGAATAATCATGTACAAAACGCAAATCACGATTGGTCAAAATGCCGACAAGCTTCTTATCTTGGTCAACAATCGGCACGCCTGAGATGCGGTATTTTCCCATCAACTCTTCTGCGTCATAAACATGGTGATCAGGCGTAAGCGAGAATGGATTTGTAATTACACCGCTCTCCGAACGTTTTACGCGGTCTACTTCCTCTGCTTGCTGCGCAATCGACATGTTCTTATGGATAATGCCGATACCGCCCTCACGCGCTATTGCAATCGCCAATGCGGCTTCTGTAACGGTGTCCATGCCAGCGCTAATGAGCGGAATGTTTAGCTTAATGTTCTCGCTTAATCGAATCGAGATGTCAACTTCTCTAGGCAGCACTTCTGATTTACGCGGAATAAGCAGGACGTCGTCAAACGTTAGCCCTTCTTTGGCGAATTTCGTTTCCCACACGAGTATGTTCCTCCCTTAATTTAAGTACGTCTCACATATATTATTAGCAATATTAGCAGAGGGGGTATAGGCTGTCAAGGCTGATGAATAGCTTTGTTACATCCACTTTATACTCCATTTGGAAGACTCGCTGAATGGTATTTCTTTAGAAAAAGTCGGGTAAATACGTTGTTCGTTCGGGAATACGATCTTGTAAGCGTTTAATCAGCTCAGTATCTCCTTCAATTCGTGCAAATTGGGCGAGTTCGGTTGGCCTCAGGTACCCTAAAAGCATCGTTGTAAAAGACCCAATATCCATTTTTAATGCATTTTCTATGGCAGCATTTTCGTCCAAACGGGTAAAAACACCTTTGCCAGCTGTATCTATTTGGAGCAAATAACAGCCGTCATTCCAAGTGGCTTGCTCATCGATTAACCGTATTGGAATTTGTTCGTTGGCATTCGATGCCGTAAAGGAATAGCGGTCAATAAACTTCTCTGCGTCCACGACACGCGCCATAAAATAAGGAATGATCTCCTGCTTAATTCTCGGATCAGACAATAAAAATGGAAGCTGATCATCCGATGGTACCGTAATGGTGAGCTCATTGATCATTGAATCATGCTGCGAAATAAACGACCATAATGCGCCTCTTGCCTCTTCATTTAAGTATATGAGCTCATGGACCGATAATCGGCTATTTTTCACTTCATAAATCACATAGCCAATCGCATCGCCGGCTTTATCATAATACAGACCGATCTGCCCAGGCTTTCTTTTCCCAATTCTATATTTCCACCATAACTCCGTACGCACCAACGAACCATTATACTTTGATGCATAAGCATGGTATATAACACTTATTATGCTATAGTCGCCATCAAATCGCTCAATCCTGCCCTCGTAAGCAGTTCTCGCAGGCAGCTGCTCTGACTTAATCATGTAAGTTTTATGTTCGGTATAAGTCTCCCAGCCAAATTTACGATAGAAACCAAACGAAAAAGGATGCAGAAATGAAATTAACTGGCCCTTGGATTTCATTTCGAGAAGCGCTTGATTTATGATTTGAGCTACTAATCCTTGCCTTCTATACTCTGGCCATGTCGCAACCCCGGCAAGCCCTCCCATTTCAAAAGTTTCTCCGCCTATGTAAGTTTGAAGCTCCAGTATTGCAGCTTGCGCTGCAAATTTATTATCGACATACGCCGCATACCTTACTGCAGGCTCCAATTCAAACTGCTCCTTAGATTTTTCAAGTTCATCAGCTGATCTCTCATACTGAAATGCAAATTGCGATAATGCCATACTGTCATAAAAATGCTCCATAGTCATATGCTTAATTTCAATTTGCTTTGCCACTAAGAAACGCCTCCTCATTCCATATAGCTCTATCATAACGCATAAACAACAAAAAAACCTATCGCATCACATGCGATAGGTCTCTCGTGCTTGGCGACGTCCTACTCTCCCAAGACCCTGCGGTCTAAGTACCATTGGCGCTGGAGGGCTTAACGGTCGTGTTCGGTATGGGAACGTGTGGTTCCCCTCCGCCATCGCCACCAAACGTAGCGTATTTGCACGCTGAAAACTGGATACGAAAGTTAGGTTTGCTGAAACCTTTTTAGCTGTTGTCTGCCGGATGTATGGGTCCATGCAAACGTGTTTAGGATAAGCCCTCGACCGATTAGTATTCGTCAGCTGCACACATTGCTGTGCTTCCACCCCGAACCTATCAACCTCGTCGTCTT
>NZ_JAVIFU010000033.1 GCF_031157315.1 Paenibacillus sp. LHD-38 | reverse complement strand
CCCGTCCGCCGCTAACCTTGTCCCGAAGGACAAGATCCGCTCGACTTGCATGTATTAGGCACGCCGCCAGCGTTCGTCCTGAGCCAGGATCAAACTCTCCAAATTGGTGTTTGAAATGCCCATTACTTTTTATCGCTTTTTCGCTTATCCCGAAGGATTTGCGAGGCAGTTATTACTCGTTGTTCAGTTTTCAAAGAGCAATCTTTTCTTTCGTGTCGACCGTGTGTCTCGTTGGCGACCTAGATAATATATCACGTTGGCCTATTACAATGCAAGTACTTTTTTATAAAATAATAAAAAAAGTTTTTCGACCTCTAATTGCTGCTTCATCTGGCTTAAACAGTGAATTACTAAACTTGTATATAATGAAGAAAGAAATAAAATAACGAGCGATGCGTCTAATCGCATGCTCGTTATTAGTTAGCTTTTTAGTATTGTTTAGCAACCGTATATTTCGAAGCATCTTTAATCAGTTCGAACTTTTTATTGCCCTTCTTCAGACCCGCATCTACAGTCGTATCTATCGTAACCCATTTGCCATCCAAGTAGACTTCGTTCCATGCGTGGTAGACATCCACATATTGCGATTTCCCCATCATTAGCTTAGTTGGAATATCCAAGCTGCGAAGCATGCCCGCAAACAAGGCTGCATAACCGTAGCAAATATCTTTTTTTGTTTTAAATGTGCGATCGATGTTCGGAAGGTAATCCACCGAAAGATTGGCCGCCAATTGATTATCGTAATTAATGTTTGTAATGATGTAATCGTAGACCGCTTTTACTTTCTCCATATCTGTCTTTTTGTTTTTCGCCAGTTCCTTTGCCTTCACAATCGCGCTGCTAGTATTCGTCCAACTGATGTTTTGAATGGAGTTCAAATATAATACATTGCTATCCTTTAAACTAAGAGTGACGGTTTGTTTAGCCACGAGCTTATACTTGTTACCAGATGCGTTCTCTAAAACCGAAATCGTATATTGTCCATTGCCTAGCTGCAGTGGAAATTGTTCTGAAGTTTTCCCGGCAGTCAGGTTATATGTATAGTTCGTTTGGCCCTTAGCAATCATAAGCTTCGTTTTCACTTTGGCATTGACCGGGTAATCTACTGCGACAACACCATTATTAAGATTAGTTGTATTTAGCCACGCCGCTGCATCTGCTTCACTCGCTTGTGCTGATGTCACATTAATAGACGCGAAAAGTACAAAAGCTGCGATTATTAAAATAAATTTACGCATAAAAAAAACTCCTTTCGGTAGCTGGCTGCCATCTTTCGGAAGGCCCTTTAGCTTTGCGTCCCTACCTTTCGATAGGTTTGCCATTATCGTGTGAAGCTTTATGCAACTCATTATTTGCGTTAGGTCTAATATTAGTTCTAATATACCATATGAATCTATTATATCAATAGATTCGCCCAAAAAATTATCATATTTTGGTAGTTTTTAAGAGTTGCTGCCGCGGAAACCTCCAATAAAAACAAAAAGAACCGCCGGCAGTTGAAAGCCGGTGGTTCTTTTATTTCATACTTATTCGGCAGAGCGCTGATCTCTCATATGAGGGAACAACAGAACGTCCCGAATGGATGGAGCATCTGTAAGGAGCATAATTAATCGGTCGATACCGATCCCAAGTCCGCCTGTTGGCGGCATGCCGTATTCCAGTGCGCGAATAAAGTCTTCATCCATCTCATGCGCCTCATCATTGCCATGCTCACGTTCAACAAGCTGTGATTCAAACCGCTCACGTTGATCAATCGGATCATTAAGCTCTGTAAAGGCATTGGCATGTTCGCGCGCCACAATAAATAGTTCAAAACGATCTGTGAACCTAGGATCTGCCTCGCTCTTCTTCGCAAGAGGGGAGATCGCAACAGGATGTCCGGTTACGAAAGTCGGCTGAATAAGCGTGTGTTCGCAGAATTGTTCGAAAAAGGCATTTAGAATATGACCAAATGTCATATGCGGGTCAACCGCAACCTTATGCTCTTTCGCCAAGCGCTGTGCTTCTTCATCACTCATCTCGACACCAAAATCAACGCCAGTCGTTTCTTTAACAAGTTCAACCATGGAAACACGGCGCCACTGTGGAGTTAAATCAATTTCTTGACCTTGATAAGTGATTTTCGTTGTGCCGAGCACTTCTTGGGCGATATGTGCAATGACGTTTTCGGTTAGTGCCATAATATCCTTGTAGTCAGCATAAGCCTCATACAGTTCAATCATTGTGAACTCTGGATTGTGTCGCGTCGAAATCCCTTCATTCCGATACACACGTCCGATTTCATATACCTTCTCCAAACCGCCCACGATTAGACGCTTCAAATGAAGCTCGATTGCAATACGCATGTAAAGCTGCATGTCGAGCGCGTTATGATGCGTTTCGAATGGCCTTGCAGCAGCACCGCCTGCAATGGAATGTAAAGTCGGCGTTTCTACTTCCAGATACCCGCGGGAATCCAAATAGCGGCGCATGGATTGAATGATTTTGGAACGAGTAATGAAGGTTTGCTGTACGTCCGGATTCACGATAAGGTCAACATAACGTTGGCGGTAGCGAAGCTCTACATCCTTTAGTCCGTGATATTTATCAGGCAAAGGAAGCAGCGATTTCGTCAATACTTCAATATCATGCGCTTTGACCGACACTTCGCCTGTATTCGTTTTGAATACGACGCCCACCACGCCAATAATATCGCCAATATCAAGTAAATCGAATGCGGCAAACTTATGCTCTTCGACAGTATCCTTACGGACGTAAATTTGAACTCTGCCGCTCAAATCCTGAATCGTAGCAAAGCCGGCTTTACCCATACCGCGTTTTTGCATAATACGTCCCGCAATACGAACGGTCACAGCTTGAACTTCCAGCTCTTCTTTGCTGTGCCCTTCATGTGCCTGCACAATATCTTTGGCATTATGAGTTCGTTCGAACTTCCGTCCGAAAGGATCCACGCCTAGTCCTCTAAGCTCGTCTAGTTTGTCTCTGCGAATTTGCAAGAGCTCGCTTAGCTCCTGCTCATTGTTTTCATGTTCCACTTCTTTCATCTCCTTGATCATTCGGCAAGCGTAAGCGGCTGTCGCCGGATTGTTGCGGCAAAAACTCGTTTCCCGATAAAATATAAGCTCTGTATCCATATGAAATATACGTTCTTATATTTTAAACGATCAAAAAGCTTCCCACAAGGAAGCTTTCTGATCCGCACATAGCAAACCTTATTTTTTGATATCGAGAATTTTGTATTGAATGATGCCGACGGGTACGCTAACTTCGACAACTGTTCCCTTTTTCTTGCCCAAAATCGCTTTGCCAACCGGGCTCTCATTTGAGATCTTGTTTTGCAAAGGATCAGCTTCCGCTGTACCTACAATAGAATAATCCATTGTATCGCCATATTCCATATCTTCAACCGTAACAATCGAACCGATGCTTACGGTATCAATATCAATGTCATCATTATTTATAATACGCGCATTGCGCAGCATTTTCTCAAGGGTAAGAACGCGGCCTTCGATAAATGCTTGCTCATTCTTCGCATCCTCGTACTCCGAGTTTTCACTTATATCACCATAGCCGATAGCTACTTTAATACGTTCAGCAACCTCACGACGCTTGACCGATTTCAAGTTTTCTAATTCATCTTCGAGCTTGCGCAGCCCTTCTTGAGTCAGAATGATTTGCTTATCGTTCATCTTTCCGATTCTCCTGTCATGTGACTAATTTTTCATACCTTGTATGAATTCACTGATACCTAATATATTACGCTTCTTGATCCTCATACCTACTGTTGTTTGAAGCGCTCTTGATGTTTCGTTAGATTATATTGCACGATTATATTGCAAAGGTACCCTGAATGTCAATCAAAGCCAAACGACCCATTGAAACCGTTTCATTTTTTGAAATTGAAGCAGAAGCCGCTTGATAGCGGCTTTTGTCGAATGGTGTCGGTTGTCTGGCGATCCAGGATAATTGCCCTGCCCTTAACCGGTGTATGTGTATTTTAGTAAGCGACTTCTTCTGCAGCTCCTGATTCTCCGCTTGCATGTGAAGCAGCTTGGAATTCTTCATCCTCTTCCAGAGACCTCACGTAGTTTTCCAAGATCGCTACCATCGGGTCACGGCCGGTTTCTTCCATAATGACATCTTTTACGCGAGCTCCGCCTGGAAGTCCCTTCAGGTACCATGCCAGGTGCTTGCGCATCTCGCGTACCGCAACCGCCTCGTTCTTCAATGCCACTAAACGATCGAGATGCAAAATAGCTACTTCTAATTTCTCACGCGGCGTTGGATCGCTAAGCAGTTCGCCGTTCGTTAAATATTGAATGGTCCGATAGAGCATCCACGGGTTGCCTAAGGCTCCGCGTCCAATCATAACGCCGTCGCAGCCAGTGTGATCAAGCAGGCGCTTGGCATCCTGTGGAGAAAAAACGTCACCGTTGCCTATTACGGGAATTGATACCGCTTCTTTGACATCTTTTATGATGTCCCAATTGGCCTTGCCTGTATACAATTGCTCGCGTGTACGTCCGTGCACGCTTACAGCTTTCCCGCCTGCGCGTTCAACAGCACGGGCATTCTCAACTGCGAAAATATGCTGGTCATCCCAGCCAATGCGCATTTTTACCGTTACGGGCTTCTTAACCGCATCCACAACGGACGAAACCATTTCATAAATCTTGTTAGGATCCAGCAACCAGCGGGCACCCGCATCGCACTTCGTCACCTTCGGTACCGGACAGCCCATGTTTATATCAATAATATCCGCATTGGTTTGCTGATCGACGACCTTTGCCGCTTCAACCAGCGACTCACGGTCACCGCCGAAAATTTGTAGACTAAGCGGCTTCTCCCGCTCATCGACAAACAGCATTTCAAGCGTTCTTTTGTTACCATGTAAAATCGCCTTGTCGCTCACCATCTCCGCGCATACAAGACCCGTTCCAAACTCCTTGGCAATCAATCGAAAAGCAGGGTTGCACACGCCTGCCATCGGCGCTAGCACCACTCTGTTCTTCATCTCGATGTCTCCGATTTTCAGCATGTCGCTCCTTGCCCCTCTTCTAATTGTTTATTGATCTTATCAAATAAGATAAACATCATTATTCACGATCATCAGACATTAATTCCTCGTAACTGATTCCTAATGTTTTGGCTATATGACTTAGCAGCTTCGGATCTGTTTTCCTTGTTCCGCGTTCTAATGAGCCGAGAACAGCTACCGACACACCAAGCTCCTTGGCCAGCTCCTGCTGAGTATAGCCCTTCAGCTTTCGAAAGGCTCTGACGCGCTGCGCCAATTGATTGTTTTCCATAACGTGATGCCTTCCTTTCCATCCAGAAGCGCCGCCTTAGACGCTGAGCTTACTTCTGCCTGCAGATGATGCGATTGATCCAAAACATCATGTAGCGGCACAAGTACAAACGCCCGCTCCATCATGCGCGGATGCGGCAAGGTTAGTTCCTCTTGATCCATTCTGACATTATCGTATAGGAGCAGATCAAGGTCAATGGTTCTAGGTCCCCAACGTATTTGTCGAACTCTTCCTAATTTCTGCTCGAAATCCAGAAGCTGCCTCAACAGTAATAATGGGGAAAGAGTGGTGCGTAAAGCTAGTGTCATATTGAGAAAAGGCGGTTGATCCGTATATCCTACGGGATCCGTCTCATACATGCCGGATACTTTGATTACATCAATATTCGGGTGTTCATCAATCATTCCAATCGCTGTAAGCAGCAGTTGTTCACGATTGCCCATGTTAGAACCTAATGCAATATATACCTCTGCCCCATTAAGCGGGTATTGTTCGTCCATCAGCGTCCCGCTTTCTGCACAGTTCCACCGTAACTCCGTCAAAATGAATATCAAACGGCGGGTTCGGCTTGGTTACTCGAACCGTCACTTCATTTACCATAGTATAAACTTCCAGTACACGTGTTGCAATGTGACCTGTTAAAGCTTCGATGAGCTTAAAAGGCGGGCCCTCTACAATCGTTTTAGCAAGAGCGTGTATTTCAGCATAATTAACCGTGCAGTTCAAATCATCCGTTACGGCAGCCTGCTCTAAATCCATATCAAGCTCGATATCCACGTAATATTTTTGGCCAAGCTTATTCTCTTCGGGAAAAACGCCGTGATAGCCGTAAAACTTCATTCCTTTTATGATCATCTTATCCATTATCGTCACTCCCCTGGCAGTGTAACATTACTAATGATGATTAGCCGCCTTTAAGCGCAGCAGCTTCCGTTTAGCTGCGATATAATATCGCGTCCGTCATGAGCGCGGCGCGTTTGATTGCGCGCACATCGTGCACCCGCATGACTTGGCAGCCATGCGCGATTCCGAGAACGACGGTCGCAGCCGTCCCTTCAACAAGCTCGTCAACAGGCAAATTCAGCGTCTGCTTAATAAACCTCTTGCGCGAGGTGCCAAGGAGTACCGGATAACCGAGCGCCGCCAGCTCAGATAGACGTCCGAGCATCTCTAAGTTTTCTTCGTGGGTTTTGGCAAAGCCGATACCTGGATCAAGCCATATCTGATCCTCTTCTATTCCTGCTGCATGCGCCAAGCTGACGCTTCCCTGCAAATCAGAAAGCACATCCGGCACAAGGTCGTTATAGTCTCTCGCATGACGATTGTGGTTGATAATGACCGGACATCTATACTCTGCGACAACCGCAGCCATATTAGGATCACCCTTTAAACCCCAGATGTCATTAATGATATGTGCGCCAGCCTCTAAGGCTTGGCGAGCCGTTTCCGCTTTATACGTATCAATGGAGAGCGGAATATGCGGTAGTGCCTGGCGCACTGCGCGAACAACGGGAAGGATGCGTTGAAGCTCTTCTTCCAGGCCTACCGGTTCAAAGCCGGGCCGTGTCGATTCTCCCCCTATGTCAAGAATATCAGCACCGTCTTCTACCATCGCTTCAGCGTGCGCAACAGCAGCCTCTACGTTCGTGTAACGTCCCCCATCCGAGAAAGAATCCGGAGTAGCGTTCAAAATACCCATAATAAGCGTGCGGTCGCCTAGCACCAGCTTCGTTCCGCCTCCAAAATCATATGTCCTTTTATAGAAAACAGGTCGTTGCTCCATTGTACGGCCTCCACCCTTCATTGTTTTCATTCTTCAATAGCATAGTTGTTAAAACTCTGCATCCTATTCAACGCTCGTAGTTTGTCGATATTCCGTAAGCAACAGCCTCGTCAGAGCTCCCGCTACACCTTCGCTCACAACCGTAATTTTCCCACTGGCATCTGATAATTTCGTGACAGGAACAAGCTCCTGAATCGAATTGGTAAGCCAAATCTCATCAGCATCCTGCAGACTCTCCCAGCTGTATAGCCCCTCTTCCGTACGGTAGCCCGCTCCTCCGGCAAGCTCCAACACCCGCTCACGCGTAATGCCTGGCAATATGCCGGTAGAAATGGCTGGCGTAAAAATCACGTTATCTTTCACAAAAAACAAGTTACTGACGATTCCCTCTGCCAACCAACCTTCACGATTTAGCATCAGTCCCTCAGCTCCTGCCGACGCCTGGCTTGCCAGCATCTCCCGCTTCGCAATAATATTGTTCATATAATGGAGAGACTTGTAGCGAACATCACCCTCCGGCGTGTTCCGCCGCGTATTTAAAAGCCGCAGCTCCCGTCCGCGCATATGAACCTCATCATTGACTGGCGGCAAGACCTTTACTAGCATAAGCACGTTTGGCTTCTCGTAATCGCCTGTGGGCAAGCCCAGCTCTGCTTCCCCTGCGCTGACGGTCAAGCGAACATAACCATCCTTGAGCCCGTTCACCGCTAGCAATTCGTTCACCCAGCCTTTGATCTGCTCAAGATCCGGCTGATACCTAATACCGAGCTGTTCGCATCCTGCGTGCAATCGACTCATATGACGATCCAATAAGTAAGGTATCCCGCCATACGTGCGAAACGTTTCAAATAAACCCATACCGTACAAAAAACCGTGATCATAAACTGAGATCACGGCTTCGCTTGCATCCAATACGGAGCCATTCAGTCCGATTTTCATCGCACTGCGCCCGTCCGATTTTGCAAGAAATTACGAAGCATCGTAAGGCCATGCTCCGTTATAATCGATTCAGGGTGGAATTGCACGCCTTCAATCGGGTATTCCTTATGACGCAAGCCCATAATTTCACCTTCGTCTGTTTCCGCTGTAATTTCCAAGCAATCTGGCAATGTCTCACGGCGCACGATAAGAGAGTGGTAACGCGTAGCGGTAAACGGTGACGGCATTCCAGCGAATATCGATTTTTCATTGTGATGAATCGCGGACGTTTTGCCGTGCATCAGCTTCTCCGCGCGAACAACCTCGCCTCCGAAAGCCTGTCCAATCGATTGATGGCCCAGACAAACACCAAAAATTGGGATTTGCCCTTTAAAATGCTCAATGAGCGCAAGGCTTATACCTGCTTCATTCGGTGAGCAAGGTCCCGGTGATATCAAAATATGGTCGGGCGCCAGTTCTTCGATCCCTGCCAAATCGATTTCATCATTGCGTTTTACTATAATTTCTTCGCCAAGCTCACCCAAATACTGCACTAAATTGTACGTGAATGAATCATAGTTATCGATTACCAGTATCATGTTAAGGCTCCCCCTTTATCCGGTACTGCCGCACCGTCATGCGCAGCAAACCGCTCGCTGTATTGAATGGCCTTCCATAACGCCTTTGCCTTGTTCAAGGATTCTTTGTATTCTCGCTCTGGGTCAGAATCGATAACGATACCTGCTCCCGCTTGAATATGAACGATTCCATCCTGCAGTGCCATTGTTCTAATAATTATATTAAATTCCATATCCCCATTGTAGTCAATCCAGCCGAGGGATCCTGTATAGGGGCCCCGTCTTGTTGGCTCAAGCTCCTCAATGATTTCCATTGTGCGGATCTTCGGCGCTCCGGTAATGGTTCCGCCAGGGAATGTAGCCGAAATGACATCATACACATCCTTGCCGGCGCCTAGTATGCCTTCCACCTGTGAGACAAGATGCATGACATGCGAGTATTGTTCAATAACCATAAGCTCTTCGACCTTAACCGTACCGTAGGCAGATATGCGGCCAAGATCATTTCTCTCCAAATCCACAAGCATGATATGCTCTGCTCGTTCCTTCTCATTCGAGAGAAGTTCGTCAGCCAGCCGCTGATCTTCCTCTTCGGTACGTCCACGTCTCCGCGTCCCGGCAATCGGTCTTGTAACAAGCTTGCTCTCTTGCAGCTCAACGAGCAGCTCCGGTGAGGCAGATACGAGCTGGAAGTCAGGACAGCGTAGAAACCCCATATAAGGCGAAGGGTTAACCAATCTCAACCACTCATACAGTTCTTCGGGCGAGGCTGTCACTTCCTTGCTTTGCCTTACGGACAAATTCACTTGAAAGGCATCGCCTTGCTCAATATATCGCTGAATACGGCGAACGGCCTCCATGTACGCTTCCTTCGAGAAAGGAGAAGTAACGTCAGAGAGTGAAGCGACATCCATTTGCAGCTGGTCATCCTCCAGTAAAACCTGGCGCTTCGCTCGAAGCACAGCCGCTTTTTCTTTGGCTTGCTCTTCATCAAACCAAGTTAGCCAATAATCGGTCATACCTTCCACTTTGGACAATGCGCGTTCATAAGCAGCGCTTAACGCTTCTCCATCGGTATCTTGCTCAACCCTTGTATGAACTGCACAGTACACCTTAGCTTCGACATGATCAATGATCCAAAGCTCGTTTATTTGCATAAACAAATAATCCGGTATGCTCGTGTCATCCAAGGCTAGCTCCGGCAAACGTTCAATAGAACGTATAATGTCATAGCTCCAAAACCCGACGCAGCCGCCGATCCATTTTGGTCCGTCCGCCAGCCTTGGCCCGATCAGCCCGCTCATCCATTCCCGTACTACTTCAAGAGGCTTTCCGTCCCAATGACGCCTGCTGTGCTCCTCTAACGACTGAAACGCAACTGACTCGGCAGATAAGCCCTTGCCCCGTATAATCGCGTCAGGGTGCAAGCCCAAATACGTATAACGACCGTCCTTGCCGCTCTCTAGCACAAAAGCGTACGGTGACGCATCCTGCCATACCTCTTCCCATGATGCGACGCCTGCCCTGTTTTCAAGGTGGAAGGGTAATTCCTTAACTAGCGGCAGCGTTGTAAACTTCCGTTCGGCGTGCCACCGAGTCCATTGCTCCAAAGCGGTGACCATCACCTTCGACCCCCGATAACTTGACTTATTTTGCTCAGTATACAGAATAGCAAGCTAAAAAGAAAGCCTTCCATTCCGAGGAATGAAAGGCTTCCGCTATAGGTAACAAAAATTAGTTTTCGAAGTTGAACAACGGAGTGGAAAGGTAACGTTCGCCGTTGCTTGGAACGATCGCAACTACACGTTTGCCTGCGCCAAGCTCTTTTGCAACTTGCAACGCCGCATAGATCGCTGCGCCCGAAGAGATACCACAAAGGATGCCTTCTTCTTTCGCTGCGCGACGAGCGTATTCAAACGCATCTTCGTTCTCGATCGTAATAACTGCGTCATAAATTTCACGGTTCAAAATATCAGGTACAAAGTTAGCGCCGATACCTTGAATTTTGTGAGCGCCTGGCTTGCCTCCAGAAAGAATTGGAGAAGCCGCAGGCTCTACCGCATAAATTTTGATTCCGTCAAAGTTTTTCTTAAGAACTTCACCCGTACCGGAAATCGTACCGCCAGTACCGATACCGGCAACAAATGCATCCAACTTGCCGTCAAGGGAGTTGATCGCTTCAACGATTTCAGGACCTGTCGTTTCGCGGTGAATCTTAACGTTTGCTTGGTTTTTGAATTGCTGCGGCAAGAAATAGTTAGGGTTCGCAGCGGCAAGCTCTTCCGCTTTGCGAACGGCACCGTTCATACCCTCAGAGCCCGGTGTAAGCACAAGCTCTGCGCCGTAAGCGCGAAGCAGGTTGCGACGCTCGATACTCATTGTTTCAGGCATAACAAGAATAGCCTTGTAGCCTTTAGCAGCTGCTACGAGTGCTAGTCCGATTCCTGTGTTGCCGCTGGTAGGCTCAATGATAGTATCGCCCGGTTTAATGATTCCTTCTTGCTCAGCCACCTCGATCATGCTGATTGCAATACGGTCTTTTACGCTTGCACCCGGATTTTGGTATTCAAGTTTAACATAAACTTCAGCACTGCCTTCAGGTACAAGACGATTTAAACGAACAAGCGGAGTATCACCGATAAGATCTAGAATACTTTGCACAATTTTGGCCATGGAAATAACTGCCTCCTTATTCCGACTAATTCAGTTGGTATTTTCACTAATTCCATCTTATCAATGTCTTGCATCCGTTGTCAATAGTGACTTTATCACTCCACTGAAAACCTAACCCATGCGGGCCGCTATTCCGTTTTCACCGCATCATATTTATTCAGCAGCTCATCTTCCATTTCTGTCAGCGAGTCAGCTCGCGCCAGTGCCAGCTGCTTGCGAACAGCATCATGCAGCCTGCTTCCTGTTATATTCGTTGTCATTTGGCGTTCGATGAGCCGAATGACCGCAAAGCCTCCATCAACCTTTAGGGGACCAGCCATTTCGGCGATCTGCAGCCGGCCAGCCGTTTCCAGCATTTCATGATCGTAGAACGGGTCATCTTCATCAATTACGCCGAGGTCGCCGCCAGCATCTGCCGTAAAGGAATCGATCGAATACGTGCGGGCAAGCTCTGCAAAATCTTCCCCGTTTGTAAGCAGCTCAAGCACTGTATTCGCTTCTTTTGCCGTTTCCGTCTTAATCCATTGCAGATGGAGCTGTATTCGCGCTTCGAACTCCTCCGGGTGATCGGCTATATAACGATCGACCTCTTCATCCGAGACGACAATGCCGCGAACGGCGATTTTCTCCAGCAGCAGCCGATAACGAAGATCTTCCAGTACCTGCTCCTTGCTCATGCCAAGCTGTTCCTGCATCACTTCGTAATAACGCGACTCGCTTTCATAGCCTTCGGCCATCTTCTCCAGCTCTCGGCTTTGCTCTTCCGCCGAAATGCTGAGCTCAGAAGCCGCTGCCTCCAAATCAATCGCTTTGTGAACCATTAGCGTGCGCAAAACGGCTGACCCGTACTGCTTCTGAAGCTCACTTTGCAGTTCAGCCGCTGTAATCATTACCTTGCCTACCCTAGCGACAACTCGCCGTTCATCCCCTAACTCAGGGGAATCCACGTCTGGCGTTTGGCCTGGCTTGCTGGGGTCAACGAGATCCTCCTCACTGCCAACACTCGTTTGCGGCTGTTGATCCAGCTGGCGCTCATTCCCCGGCCACACCTTTATGACTACGACTATCGTTAAAACAACCATACATACGGCTTGAAGGATGACAACGGCCCTCAGCACCTCGTATTTCCTCATTCCCCTATTGCCTCCGATTATTGGATCGGCTTCGGTTTCGCTTGAGCAAGCAGCAGCTCTAGCTGAGCCCGTTCAAATGTATACGCTTCGTTGCAAAATTGGCACACGACTTCCGCTTTTCCGTCTTCTTCAATAATTTGCTGCAGCTCATGCTCGCCCAAACTGAGAAGCGTCTGCTCCACGCGCTCAGAGGAACAAAAGCATTGAAATTTTAAATCCATTGTATCGTGAATCTGAAGATCGCTATCACCGACGATCCAGCTCAGCAATTCTTCAGGTGTCTTACCTTGATCAAGCAGTGTCGTCACGGGAGGCATCGTGCCAACCGCCTGCTCGAGCCTTGTGATTTCCTCGTCTGTTAATCCAGGCATAAGTTGAACGATGAATCCGCCAGCATGCAGCACTGAATTATCTGTATCGACTAGAACACCTAGGCCTACCGCGGAAGGCGTTTGCTCCGAAACCGCAAAATAATAAGTAAAATCCTCACCGAGCTCGCCCGAAACAATCGGAATACTGCCGCGATAAGGCTCCTTCATTCCTAGATCCTTTGTAATATGAAGATGTCCGCTGCGTCCGACTGCTCCCGCCACATCCAGCTTGCCTTGCGCATTGCTGGGCAGGTGCACCTGTGGATGATCAACGTATCCCCGCAGTTCCCCGTCTGCATTAGCGTCAACGACGATCTGGCCGATCGGCCCGTCACCCTTCACTTGAATCGTCAGTTTTTCTTGCCCTTTCAGCATGGCTCCCATGATGGCACCTGCCGTCAAGGTCCTTCCTAGTGCTGCCGTAGCCGTTGGATAGGTGCCATGCCTTTGACGAAGCTCTTCAACAAGCTGAGTCGTGCGAGCCGCGAACACTCGAATTTTGCCGTTCCATGCCGTCCCTCGCACCAGCACGTCCTTCAGCTGATTGTCCATCATAATCCCTCCTGATTGCGTTCATATATAATCCTTAAGCCTTCAAGCGTAAGCAGCGGATCGACTTCTTCTATCGTTTCCGATTCAGAGGCAATTAACTCCGCCAGCCCTCCGGTTGCGATCACCCGCGGCGAAACGCCGAATTCTTCACGAATTCGCTTCACAATCCCATCCACCTGTCCTGCATAGCCAAAAATAATACCAGCCTGCATCGACGTTACCGGATTGCGGCCAATAACGCTCTTCGGCTTAACCAGCTCGATGCGTGGTAGCTTTGCGGCCCGCTGATAAAGCGCCTCTGTTGAAATGCCGATGCCAGGCACGATGGCGCCGCCGAGATAGTTGCCGCCTTCATCGATATAATCAAAGGTTGTCGCCGTGCCAAAATCAACGACAATAAGCGGTGAACCGTATTTTACGATACCCGCCACCGAATTCACAATACGGTCCGCTCCCACCTCACGCGGGTTTTCATAACGTATATTCAATCCGGTTTTTACGCCAGGACCCACGACTAAGGGAGTTTTGCGCAAATATTTTAAGCATAGCTGCTCTAGCGTTCGCATTAAAGGAGGTACGACAGAGGAAATAATGACACCGTCCATCTGCTCAAGCTTCACGCCTGCATAATGAAACAGATTATGAATATTTATGCCGTATTCATCTACCGTCGCTGAACGATTCGTGCTTAGCCGCCAATGATGCAGCAGATCTTTTCCTTTGTATATGCCAAGTACGATGTTCGTATTCCCGACATCAATGACGAGGATCAAAGCGGTTTCCCACCTTTCTTCGCATTCAAATCCAGGCTAATATCCAGCGCATGGAAGGAATAAGTCAATCCGCCTACCGAAATGACGTCCACGCCACACTCTGCAATACCCTTAATCGTCTCTAATGAAACGCCGCCTGATGCTTCTACAATGACATGAGGAGAGTTCGTTTTTATTTGGGCAACAGCTTCCTTCATCAGAGCAGGAGCCATATTGTCCAGCATAATGATATCTGCTCCGCAAGCCAGTGCTTCGCTTACTTGCTCAAGCGATTCCGTCTCAACTTCGATTTTCATGGTATGCGGGATTTTGCGGCGAGCTGCTTCAACCGCAGCGCGAATGCCGCCGGAGCCTTTTATATGATTATCCTTAATCATCACGGCATCATATAATCCAAAACGATGATTGGCCCCTCCGCCTATGCGTACCGCATATTTCTCAAGCATACGGTGTCCTGGCGTTGTTTTGCGTGTATCGACTAGCCGAACCGGCAGCCCCTCAAGCGCATCGACAAAAGCGCGCGTCTTGGTCGCTATGCCTGACAGCCTTTGCATCAAATTAAGCGCTAGACGCTCGCCAATGAGCAAGCTGTGCGTGCTGCCTTCTACTGTAGCGAGTACCGTTCCTTTATTTACTTGATCGCCGTCCTGCACATTCGGAAGAAATACAAGCGATGAATCCACAACCTCAAACACAAGCTTCGCTATTGGCAGTCCTGCGATAATGCCGCTTTCTTTTACATGAATAACAGCCTTCGAGCGTGAATCCCTGGGGATCGTCGTCTCCGTTGTTATATCTCCGCTGCCTATATCCTCAGCCAGCCAGCCGCGAATTTGCTCGCGAACTGCTGTATCATAACCGCCTGCCGTCCATTCAAACATCCTCTATTCGCTCCTCCGTCATTCCATATAGACGGTGCAACACCGTATGCTTTCTCCACATCACATCGTCGCGAACCGGGAAATCCTCCCTGAAATGCGCACCGCGGCTTTCCTCGCGCGAGAGCGCAGCTTCCGTAGTCAGCAACGCACATGTAAGCAGATTAGCAAATTCATACTCTTCGCGTTCTGTTAGTATCGATTGATAAATAGGCAGCTGCCGCTTCAATTCCTCAAGCCCTTTTTCAAGACCCTTGGCATCTCTTCGCAGACCTGCATACCGCACCATAATTTTTTGCAGTTTAAGCCGCCTTTCTACAACTGCCTGAATTGGTGTGCTGCTGCGCTCTATTTCATTCTCGATAGTAGGCTGAACCGAATGGCCCGGAAGCTCGTCAATGCGCTTTACAATTCTTCTGCCAAAAACAATCGCTTCGGAAAGCGAGTTGCTGGCAAGCCGATTGGCACCATGTACGCCGGTTGAAGAAACCTCACCGCAAGCGAACAAGCGCTTAATATTTGTTTCCCCATTTAGATCGGTTTTCACTCCGCCCATCATATAATGCATAGCCGGCGCTACCGGTATCCAGTCCGAAGTGAGGTCCAAGCCATATCTCAAGCAGTATTCATATATAGTAGGAAAACGATGCTTGACCATTTCCGGCGATTCATGCGTAATATCAATATAAACAAAGGTCGACTTCGTCTCTTCCATTTCGCTGACGATCGCTCGCGCTACGACATCCCTGGGAGCAAGCTCTAACTGCTCATGATAACGTTCCATGAACCGTTCTCCCTTAATATTACGAAGATACGCACCCTCTCCCCGGACAGCCTCCGAAATCAAAAATCTAGGTGCGCCCGGATAACAGAGCGAGGTCGGATGAAATTGAATAAATTCTACATCTTGTATGTACGCGCCTGCGCGATAAGCCATTGCAATGCCGTCTCCCGTTGCAACTTCAGGATTCGTAGTATAACGATACAGCTGACCGGCACCGCCCGAGCTGAGAATAACTGCTTTTCCTTTGACGAACAAACGTTGACCGTTTGGCTTCTGTACGATGGCACCGCAGCAAACATCGTCTTGCGTGACCAAATCGATAACGAAATGATCATCCCAAACCTCGATTTTCGGATTAGCTACCGCCGTTTCGGAAAGAGCTCGTACAATTTCGAAGCCGGTTGCATCACCATTGGCATGCAAAATACGCCGCTGGCTATGCGCGCCTTCCTTCGTAAGCGCAAATTCACCATTTTCCAAATCGAACTGCGTTCCCATTTTGATCAAGCGGCGAACTCCTTTAGGGCCTTCGTGAACCAGTACATCGACTGCTTCATTGGAGCATAAGCCCGCGCCGGCTACGAGTGTATCCTGCCTATGGTATGCGGGTGAATCCTCATCCGAAATAACCGCGGCAATACCGCCCTGGGCATAACGCGTGTTGCTGTCCAGCAGCGATTTTTTCGTTATCATAAGGACGGAGTTGTTTTCACTTGCCCGAATAGCGGTAAAAAGACCGGCAATGCCGGCCCCGATAACGATAACATCTTTTTCAATAACAGGCAGCTCACTCAGCTGCACATCGACTAAATATCTGGGAATCATCATGGCTCCTCCAAGCGTAAACGGCAAATGCCGACCTTTTGCTGGGCTGCTTACGTCTCTAAATGAAATATAAGCAATAAATAAAGGTATAGCTTATCGATCTTATATTTCAAGCATAGGAGCAGCGCATATTATTTCACCAGTAACATACGCTCCAAGGATAAACGGGCTTGATCCGCAACATGCGGCGGTACATAAATCTGAGGCTGCATCGTTTCTAACGCTTTAACGAGCTTCTTCAAATTATTTACCTTCATGTTAGGGCAAACCAAATATTTAGATGCAAAATGGAACGTTTTGCCCGGGCTGTCTAAACGAAGCTGGTAGCCTGTACCATCCTCTGTTCCGACAATAAACTCTTGGCAATCCGATTCTTTACAATATTTAATGATAGCGGTTGTACTGCCTACAAAATCACCTAGCTCAACTACTTCTGGACGGCATTCCGGGTGCACGACAAATTGCGCATTCGGGTATTTCACTTTCATTTCTTCAACGTCTTTTACCGTCAACATGTCATGCGTGTTGCAGTAGCCTTCCCAGATAATCATTTTCTTATCGGTATTCTGCTGCACGTAATGACCAAGGTTCTTGTCCGGTACCCAGATGACCTCGTCACCCTCTACCGAATTGACGACTTTAACCGCATTCGCAGACGTACAGCAGATGTCTGTTTCCGCTTTAATTTCAGCAGATGAGTTAATGTAAGTGACGACCTTCGCATTAGGATGCTGAGCCTTCAGCTTGCGTAAGCCATCCACGCTCACCATGTCCGCCATCGGGCAGCCGGCACGCTCATCAGGAATAATAACCGTCTTGTTTGGAGCCAAAATCTTTGCGCTCTCGCCCATAAAATGCACGCCGCAAAATACGATTACATCGGCATCGGTTTGAGCTGCCTTCTGTGCAAGCAGAAAGGAGTCCCCGCGGAAATCGGCAACCTCTTGAATTTCATCACGCTGGTAATAATGGGCTAATATGATTGCATTCCGTTCTTTCTTCAACTGTAACAACCGTTCACGCAGCTCTCGGTTTTGCTCCGCCTTGCGTTCCAGTGCCAGTGCTTCCACAGTAGATCCTCTCCTCTTATGAGGGATGGGGGATAATGCCCATTCCGTTATACGGCAAGCTCGACTTTGTGAATTGATGCACAAACTTAGAAAGTCGCTTACCTATAGTTTAAACCAAAAGGGATAAATTCATTTGATTAAGTTTTAATTTACACGCGGTAGATGCTACTGTCAATGTATTAAAGGCCATTTTGGGGCAGCAAATTAAAATTAATTATTTTGACAGCCGTATATGGGCAGCATTCGGTGTGAACGCGCCTTTTTTGCAATGCACAAGCGTAAACAACTCCCTCCTTCCGCTTCCTCAAATGCACTCGTTTCACACCTCTATAAATAAAAAAAGCCTCTTTCCGTTATGGAAAGAGACTTTTGGGTGACTACCGCTTTGCAGGATCGTAAGGCTGCCCAAGTGCCGATGGAGCATTCGAGCGGCCGACAGCGCCTGCTAAAACGATGAGCGTCAAAACGTATGGAAGCATGTAGAAAAACTCAGCCGGAATTTGCTGCGCGAATTCAAACCGCTGCATAAAGCTTCTGAGCGCTTGCGCGAGACCAAAGAACATCGCGGCCCCAACAACGCCGAGCGGATTCCACTTGCCGAATATCAGTGCTGCCAGCGCGATAAAGCCTTGGCCCGAAATCGTATTATGTGCAAAGCTGCTTGTCGTGGTTAACGTAATCGTCGCACCGCCAAGACCCGCCAGCGCGCCGCTGAGCAGCACGCCGATGTATCGGTATTTCGTAACGCTGATACCAACTGTATCCGCAGAGCTTGGATGCTCGCCAACCGCGCGCAGACGCAATCCGAAAGGCGTCCGGAATAAGACAAAGTAGCTGATAAAAGCTAGCGCGATAACGATATAAGTCGTTGGATACGCGGTGAAAATCGCTTTGCCAAGCAAAGGGATATCCGATAAGAAAGGAATCTGCAATTTGCGGAATACATTTTCCAAAAGCGGCGTTTGCCCTGAACCTTCATACAAGCTTTTGGTTAGGTAGAGTGACAAGCCGAGCGAGAGGATATTAATAACGACACCCACTACGGTTTGGTCGGCACGGAACGTTATCGTTGATATCGCATGCAACAGCGCTACCAGCACGCCGTATATGCCTGCCGCAATAAACCCGATCCATGGCGAAGCATTCTCAAGACCAGCTTGTATGGCATACTCAGTAGCGACTGCCGCTGCAAATGCGCCGGACACCATCAAGCCCTCTAGTCCAATGTTAACGACGCCAGAACGCTCGGAGTACATCCCGCCAAGCGCCGCAAAGATAAGCGCGGTGGAAAACACGAGCGTTGTATTAATAAGCTGTCCAATGACTTCGAGCACGTTCATTCTACACCGCCTCCTTCCGCTTGCTTGCACGTTTATTTAGAAAAGGCTTCAAGAACCACTTCACTAATCCATGCGAAGCAACGAAGAAAATAACGGCGCCGATTACAATTCGCACAACCTCGGGAGGTACTCCCGCACCAAAGCTCATGCCTGCCGAGCCGTAGCTAAGTCCGCCGAATAGAATTGCGCCAAGAAGCACCCCAATCGGTGTATTGCCACCTAGAAGGGCTACCGCAATGCCGTCGAAACCGTAACCAGGTGAAGCAGCCATAACGGTCTGATTGCCGAAGACGCCCAAAATTTCAAACACGCCGCCAAGTCCTGCAAATATACCGCTAATAAACATCGATTTTACCATTGTCACATTCACGTTCATGCCCGCATACAAGGCCGCATCCGGATTATGGCCGACTGCGCGAAGCTCATAGCCCTGCTTAGTGCGCCAAAGCACAATATAGAACAAAATGATGCAAAGGATGGCAATAATGGTACCCCAGTGCATGCGTGCGTTATCCATCAGTTTAACAAGCCAGTCAATTTTCACCATCGCAGACTCATGAATCGGCATTGATTTCTGCTGTCCCTTCTCAACAAGGAACTTCGCAACGATAAAGTTGGATAGAAACAGCGCAATCCAGTTCAGCATAATGGATGAAATAACTTCATTAACTCCGCGTTTTGCTTTTAAATACCCCGCTATGCCTGCCCATAAGCCACCGAATACGGCCCCTGTAACAACGGCCAGCGGAGCATGAATGAACCAAGGCAAATCGAGCAGCACGCCTACAATGGTCGCTCCTGTCATTCCCATTACAAATTGGCCTTCTACCCCGATATTAAACAGCCCTGTACGGAATGCAAACGATACCGCAAGTCCGGTAAAGATCAACGGCGTAATCGCACGGATCGCCTCGCCAATGTTATACGGAGAACTAAACAGCTTATCCAGCAAAGATGTGTAGGCTAAAATTGGGTTATACCCGCCCGCCAACATCGCAATTGCCCCGATGATAAGGCCGAGTATAATTGCCACAATCGGTATGAGGATAGACGACTTGTTAAATATTTTTTTCAACGTTTCCATGTACGCTATCCTCTCCCTTCTGCCGCAGCAGCTGCGGCAGATTTATTTCCTGCCATCATAAGTCCAAGCTGCTGGTCATCTCTGCTTTCCGCATCAACCTCACCCATCAGCCTGCCCTCGTACATGACCGCGATGCGATCAGACAAGGCATAAAGCTCATCAAGCTCAAAGGATACAAGCAAAATGGCTTTGCCTTCGTTTCGGGCCTGGACTAACCGTTTATGTACATATTCAATAGCGCCGATATCCAGCCCGCGAGTCGGCTGCACGGCAATCAACAAATCCGGATCCTTGTTCAGCTCACGCGCAATAATGGCCTTCTGCTGATTGCCTCCTGATAACGCGCGCGCATGGGTATGAATGCCCGATGATCGAACGTCAAACTCCTTCACGAGCTTATCGGACAGCACATCCATTGCTTTGTAATCAATGAACATCGACCTTCCGAACACCGGTTCGAAGTATGTGTTTAAAATCATATTTTCACTAACGCTGAAGTCGAGTACTAAACCATGCTTATGCCTGTCCTCTGGAATATGGCCTACGCCGGCTACCGATACTTGCCGCGGAGAACGGTTGGTCATATCATGGCCGTTCAGCTTCACACTGCCGCTATCGACCTTACGCATTCCTGTAATCGCATAAATGAGCTCGCTTTGCCCGTTACCGTCAACTCCCGCTATCCCGACAATTTCTCCGGCCCGGATATTAAAGCTAACGCCATTCAAAGCATTTTTGCCTTGTTCGCCCTTCATCTGTAAGGCATCTACCGATAAAATAACCTCGCCAGGCTCTTGCTTTGTTTTCTGAACTTCAAAGGAAACGTCCCGGCCAACCATCAGCTCCGCAAGCTGCTGCTCATTTGTCTCTTTCGTTGTCACGGTTTTGATCACCTTGCCGCGTCGAATAACAGTTACAGAGTCTGCAAGCGCCATAACCTCTTTCAATTTGTGCGTAATGATAATAATCGATTTGCCTTCCGCAGCCAGGTTGCGAATAATCTCAATTAGCTCCTCGATTTCCTGAACGGTCAATACGGCAGTCGGCTCGTCAAAAATAACGATTTCCGCACCGCGGTATAACGTTTTTAGTATCTCAACACGCTGCTGCATACCTACTGTAATATCTTTAATTCGCGCCTGAGGATCTACTTTAAGACCATAACGCTCGGAGATTGTCCGAACCTTCTCATTTGCAAGCTTGTAGTCAATTTTCAACCCTTTTACAGGCTCATTTCCAAGTACAATATTTTCTGATACTGTAAACGGCTGCACGAGCTTAAAATGCTGATGCACCATGCCGATGCCTAGATCAATAGCCTTTGAGGCACCCTCTATAACAGTCTGTTTTCCGTTAACCCAAATTTCACCCTCATCTGGCTGATAAAGGCCAAAAAGGATGTTCATAAGCGTCGATTTTCCTGCGCCATTCTCGCCGAGCAGCGCATGAATCTCACCTTTTTTCAATTCAAAATTGATGGAATCATTGGCAACCAGTCCAGGAAACCGTTTGGTGATTCCTTTTAATTCTACTGCTGTTATGCTCCGGTCCATTCTTCATCATCTCCCCGGTTTTTACCCCTATGTAAACATGAATCGCAAATTAAGAATCCGATAAGCGAGAAAACTTATAGATTCTTTTGATAAAAATGAATAAAGACCGGCCGAAGCCGGTCTTATCTGATCCATCGACAAACGATCCTCAATCAAAGGATACCATTGAATGGTGAAAACTATTCAGTCGGTACTTTGATTTCGCCGCTAACGATTTTTGCTTTGTATTCTTCTACTTTAGCAAGCACATCAGCAGGAACGTTCTTTTCAGATGTATCCGGCAAACCAACAGCATCATGTTTCAAACCTAGCTCTTGCGTCGTACCGCCTGCAAAATTCCCGGCGATCAAATCTTTCGATACTTTATGAACCGCCGCTTCAACGCCCTTCATCATCGATGTAAGCGTGATTTCATCACCAAATTCTAGCGATTGGTCTTTATCTACACCGATAACCCATACATCGTCTCCATTGTCCTTACGGGCTTTTGCTTCATTAAATACTCCGTTACCTGTTCCGCCAGCTGCATGGAAAATAATATCCACTCCGCCATCGTACATTGTAGCAGCAGCCAATTTACCAAGGTCGGACTTACCAAAATCACCAGTATAATCTACCTCAACCTTAGCATCAGGTTTAACGGCAGTAACGCCTGCTTTAAAGCCAGCCTCAAACTTTTTGATAACCGGGATTTCCATTCCGCCTACAAAGCCAATTTTGTTTGTTTTGGTCATAAGACCCGCCACAACGCCCACCAGGAAAGAACCTTCATGCTCAGCGAAAGTAATAGAAGCAACGTTTGGCGCTTCAATAACACTATCGATGACAGCGAGCTTAGCATCAGGGTTCTCTTTTGCTACTTTGCTAAGCGCATCATTGAATAAGAAACCGATACCCCAAGTCAGGTTGTAGCCTTCTTTAACGAAGCTGTTCAGATTCGGCTCCATATCGGCTTCGCCTTCACTCTCCAAGAACTTAGTAGCAGCACCCGTCTCGGCTGTTACAGTCTCAAGAGCCTCCCAAGCGCTTTGGTTGAAGGATTTGTCATGTACGCCTCCTACATCAGTAACCATGCCGATCTTAAAGTCTTTACCCGTTCCATCGGATTCAACTTTAGTACCCTCATTAGTACCTGTGTTTGCTCCGCCCTCATTGTTATTCTTCGCTCCGCAAGCCGACAACACTAGTGTCAACGCGATCATCATTACAAGCATTAAGCTAAATGTTTTTTTCATGCGTGTTCTCTCCCTTGCCCTGAGTTTTGGTAATGCTGTGCAACCCCTGTTTACCTTCTTATTCTTGCTGATCTTGGCCGCTATTATTTCATTATAGTTACAAAAAAATAAACGTCAATGATTTAATGTAAGGTTATGTAACATAAAACCATCAATTTTACATTCGTGTAGTATTTATGTAACATATGGACAAAAAATATAAACTATCGTGTTAGCTTTTTTGTTTTTTCGCTATTGGTTTATACCCGTATTATAGGCTAAACCCGAACATTAATAAAGAAAAAAATAGTCGTCCTGCCACTTATTACAAGCAGCAGGACGACTATAGCTAGCCATTAATATTAGAAATCTACTCGTTCTTGTCCGGATCTTCTACGTTATCGCGCTTCTCCAGGACTGGATCTTTCGCTTCATCCTGTTCACGAGTTTGGATGCGTACCTTCACATCGCCAATCGTTTCAACAATTGGCTCAGTAGTCGGTTCAGTTGTAGTTGCAGTTGCAGTTGCGTCAGAAGACGGGCTGCCATCCAAAGAACCTGTTTCAACTAAACGTTTGATTTGCTCGAGTTCGAGCGTTTCCACGCTAAGCAGCGTTTGAGCAATCAAGTGCATTTCCTTGCTCTTCTCTGACAATAGCTTCTTCGCGCGATCGTAGCATCCCGAAATTATGGATTGCATTTCTTGATCGATCTCATATGCAATCGCATCGGAATAGTTTTGTTCATGGCCGATATCGCGACCCAGGAACACCTGACCTTGCGAGCTGCCAAATTGCATTGGACCAAGCTTATCGCTCATCCCGTATTCCATAATCATAGCACGCACGATGCTAGTCGCTTGTTTAAAGTCACTGTAAGCACCTGTACCGATTTCTCCAATGAACAGCTCTTCTGCTACACGGCCTGCAAGCAAGCCGGTAATTTTATCAAGCAGCTCTTGCTTGGTAACAAGCATACGGTCTTCCTTCGGAAGCATGATGACGTATCCGCCTGCGCGGCCGCGAGGAATAATCGTAACTTTATGAACCATATCCGCATGCTCCAGGAAGAAGCCTGCAATGGTATGTCCCGCTTCATGGTATGCGACAATTCGTTTCTCGCGATCACTAACGACACGGCTTTTCTTCTCCGTACCGACAATGATTCGGTCAATCGCATCATCAACCTCTACCATAGCGATATCTTTTTTATTGCGACGAGCAGCCAGAAGCGCTGCTTCATTAAGTAAGTTTTCAAGATCAGCGCCGCTGAAGCCTGTCGTACGCTTGGCAATAATCTCAAGCTTAACGTCCTTAGCAAGCGGTTTATTGCGAGCATGTACTTTCAATACAGCTTCGCGGCCTTTCACGTCTGGACGGTCAACCGTAATTTGACGGTCAAAACGGCCTGGACGGAGAAGGGCTGGATCCAGAATATCCGGACGGTTGGTTGCCGCAACGATAATAATACCTTCGTTAGCGCCAAATCCATCCATTTCAACAAGCAACTGATTGAGCGTTTGCTCACGTTCATCATGTCCGCCGCCAAGACCAGCGCCACGCTGACGACCTACAGCATCAATCTCATCGATAAAAATGATACATGGTGCGTTTTTCTTCGCGTTCTCGAAAAGATCACGTACACGGGATGCGCCGACACCGACGAACATCTCTACGAAATCAGAACCGGAGATACTGAAGAAAGGCACGCCCGCTTCCCCTGCAACTGCACGAGCAAGCAAGGTTTTACCTGTACCCGGAGGACCCACAAGCAATACGCCCTTAGGAATACGTGCGCCTACCAGATTGAACTTGCGCGGATCCTTCAAGAAGTCAACAACCTCAACGAGCTCTTGTTTCTCCTCGTCAGCGCCTGCAACATCCTCGAATGTAATCCGTTTCTTCTCATTATCATAAAGCCGCGCTTTGCTCTTGCCAAAGTTCATGACTTTGCCGCCGCCGCCCTGCGCTTGATTCATTAAGAAGAAGAACAGGACAAAAATAATGACAAACGGAATAATGGAGGTGAGGAATGTAAGCCAAATGCTTGGCTGGTCCATTTCCTTGCTCTCTAGCTTAAAACCGAATTGCTCCTGCCAAGCGAGGATCTTCTCCTCTGCTTTGACGCTGACCCTCGATACAAATTGATCGCTTTCTGCGCCTGCAGGCTTTGTATTATATTTACCAGAAACAAAATAAGTTTGATTCTCATACTTAACACTCAGTTCCTTTACATTGCCTGATTCAACCGCAGCGCGAAGCTCGTCATATCGCAATCCAACTGTCGTGTCATTTTGGCTGCTGATAAATTGAAAAATCCCAACGGTCACCAAAAAGATAATTAAATAAAAACCAGTATTACGGATGATCCGATTCATCCCCAACCTCCTCTCAGACGCTTAAAATATTTTACCATATCATGACTTTCCATAACAATAGAGGTATACGGAGAAGGGCATGTACGGGTGAATCGCTGCTATTTTTCATAGACCTGCGGCTTCAAAATACCAATATAAGGTAGATTACGGTATTTTTCCGCAAAATCCAGTCCATAACCGACAACAAACTCGTCCGGCAGCGTAAAGCCTTTGTAATCCGCTTCCAGTTCAACTGTGCGGCGCGCCGGTTTATCGAACAAGGTTACAACTGTAACAGACTTCGCGTTTCGACGTTCGAGAACATCAATTAAATAGCTGAGCGTTAGCCCGCTATCGATAATATCCTCGACGATCAGAACATCGCGGCCTTCGACCGAAACATCAAGATCCTTGATAATTTTAACTACGCCAGATGACTTTGTGGATTGCCCATAGCTGGATACGGCCATAAAATCAATTTCAAGCGGTACTGTTATTTCCTTGACCAAATCGGCCATAAAAATAAACGCGCCCTTCAATACACAAATAACGAGCGGATTACGCCCGCTAAAATCTTTGCTCAGTGTTTCGCCAAGCTCTTTTACCTTCTCACCAATTTGCTGCGCGTCGTACAATACTTCTTGAATATCATTTTGCAAAGTAGAAATCCCCCTACGCCTTAACTATGTTTATGAGTGTACCAGTGCTTCTTATTCGTTGCCTGCCCTTATGAACAACACGTCTATTGTGTGCGCATCCGTCAGAGCATGACTTGATCTTCGAATGCCCGGAATCCAGAGCAACCTCCCAGCTGCATCGAACAGCAAAGGATAAAGCTCCCGCTTCAGCGGTGCGATTTTCTCATCAACGAACATATCTTGCACTTTTTTTGAGCCATTTAATCCTAAAACCTGAATTCTGTCCCCCGGACGCCGATTTCGAACGACAAGCGGATACGATAACTCCGATGCATCGAAGATGGCTTCGTAACGCGATACCGGCTTACGGCTATCTGTTGCCGAAGCATGGACAATCTCAAATGCCCACCCGCATGGCTCGACCGCAAATTCAGCTGTTTCCTTGCCCACCTCGTAGAAATAGGCGCTTGTTTCAGTTAACGCAAGCTGCGATTCACTGATCCATCGCATCCTATCGTATTCTCGAGCACAGCGAATTCCGGCTCCAGCGTCGATTCGCCAAGTTGCAGGCGCATGTGCGGAAGCGGCAACCCTCATCGTCTCAATCTGCTCGAAGGATATCTTTTCCGTTTCCTTAGAAAGATAACTTAATATTAGTTTAATCAATCTCCTTTGTAAAGCGACGTGGAGACCGTGCAAATCGATGCAGCTAATCGCGCATTCATTGGGGGATAACGTAACGAGCTGCGCAAATAACGCTTCGGTTTGTTTCTCCATCCACTCATCCTCCGCCCCCGCTACTTCTGCAAGGTGCTGAAGCGATTGGGACAGCTGCGGATTATGTTTGGACAGATACGGTAAAATATCTAGCCGAATAATATTTCGGAAATAATGGCGTTCCTTGTTGCTGCTGTCCGTGCAGTAAGGAATATGATAGTCTTCGCAGTAACGCAGAAGGTCTGACTTGTTCATACGAAGCAGCGGGCGAATAAGTTCCACGTTTTTTTCTCTTCTTTTGCTAAGCATTCCAGCCAGCCCGGTTAATCCTGTTCCGCGAATTAAACGCATAAGCACCGTTTCGGCCTGATCATCCGCATGATGGGCAAGCGCAATCCTCGCGGCTCCATACCGTGCTGCAATTTCATGCAAAAAAGCGTAACGCTTCTCGCGGGAAGCAGCCTGTCCATTCATGCGCGTTTCTTCTATGTATGCGGGCATATCGAGCGTCACAGTCTCACAAATCACCCCTAGCCGTTCCGCGAAATCCTGAACGACCATCAGCTCATGCGCGGACTCCTCTATTCGAAATCCGTGATTCACATGAGCCGCTATAATGGTTAAATGGCTTTCCTTCGATATTGTTGAAAGCATATGTAAAAGCGCCATTGAATCCGGTCCGCCGGAAACCGCCACTACGATACAATCGCCGGCCGACCAAAGCCTGCGCTCCACAGCCGCTTTCTCAAGTTCGATTTGCAGATTCACAGGTAGCACCTCACCTTCATTTCCCTTTCCAAGCTGCTATAGCACATTACGCAGCAGCCAATATACCGATGTTCCTAGCAGCACTGCAGATGCAACCGCAAGCCCCTTCAACCATCCAGGTGTTGCAGCGGGCCTATGCGTATCACGCCTATGCATTAATAACCGCCATGCCGCAGATGCGTCGCCCGCATCCGTAAATTGTCCCGCAAAAGCTTTCCGCAGCCAGCCAGCAATCGGCTTTAACGCCTCGCTCGTTTCAACAATTTGCATTAGCTCGATTGCGGATCGATTTTGCGGTAAAAGCTCCGCGGTCAGCTGATACAGACGCTTTGACTCATGCAGCTGTATACAGAGCACTGCAAAGGAAAAAAGATCGTAGCTCGGATCAGCCGACCGCGAGCCCTCGTTCCAGTAGCCGCGGTCATAGATTTCAGTAAATTGGCGAATGCCCTTTCCTACCGCTGTCACACCACCATAATCAACAAGCTCAACATGCCCATAGTCAGCTACCAGCACGTTTTCAACCTTCAAATCGCCAAATACCCAACCCGCTTGATGCAGCTTCGTCAACTTGCCCAGCAGATTCAAGCCAACGAGCGGAAACCATTCCGATCCCTGCTGCTTCAAGTACTCATTCATCTTGGCTCCAAGCACATAGCGCATAATATAAAAGGGATATTCCTTTCCATCCGGACCATATAAATCATCCACTTCAAAAAGGTAGGAATCCTGTCCGTGCTGCTTCTGCTTCGCGATAGATTGCAATACGTTGATTTCGGATTGAAGATCTAGCGCATCCATGCCAAGCTTCATCGCAAACCAGCTGCGATCACGCTGTACGAGATATACTTTACCGTTTGCGCCCTCCCCAAGCAACCTTTCCACCCTGTACCGCCCTTGCTTCCACTTGCCGGTCACCACCGTGCCCCGGCGAAGATCAACCTTAAACGACGTAGTCACTCATCATCCCATCCGTTTCGTCTCTGCTCTGTCTACCATAATCGCCCTTACGATAAAAATCAACAATCTGCATAATCGCAGGGCCAGTAGGTGTGGTTCCACCCATTTGCAGTTTCGGGAAAATGGCATGCACGCCGTTAAGGTGACTCGTCCAGTCTAAATCCATTACACAATCATCACCATGCCTTGAGCCAGGGAAATGAAAAACAGATATTTCACTTTTTCCTTGTCTTGCTTGAAGGCTTAGCATCAGATCACGTATAGCTTCCTCTACTGCCGCAAGCTTAGGCTTCATACTTGCACTTGCATCAATGAGCAGTGCCACTTGCAGGCGCGACGTTTCCCCCAGTTCATCGATTACGCGTACCACATCGCCGCGCTTCTCTGGCGGCAGCGCCTCAATAGATCCATTGCCAAGGACATGCTTCAATTCCTTCTGAACAGCTAGCTGGATCGTCTGAACGACTGTCTTGCGTGTCATCATTTGTACGGTCTGCGAGAGCTGCCGCATATTCACCATCCTGCTTAGCCCGCCGCCCGCACGCGCAATTTCGTCGATCTCCGCTGCGCCCAGCTCACCTACGTCACCATGATCCAGCACGCCTACCACATTAACCGAAATCCCATCCGACTGCGCATGCGCAGCCGCCACTACTGGACTGAGCCCGACATTGGAGCAGCCATCCGTAATCAACAATATTTGTTTCATAATCGTTTACCCTCCTAAAGTGTTTGTGTAACAAACACAGCTTCGTAAGCACAGGCTTCGTGTTTGAGTAACAAACACAGCTTCGTAAGCACAGGCTTCGCCTCAGCCTTTCTATTAGCTTTGCCTTTTTTAAGAGGGTTAAACAGCTAGTCTAGCAAAAAGATAGATAAACACCGATATGCCTGCGGACACCTACCCTGCAGTTACGTTATGTAAAACAAAACCTCCAATCTCATTCATCGTTCTAGCAGTATGTAGTCAAAAGAACTTACCCCGCCGTTTCATTGGTTCAATTTAGGGGTAATTAGAAATAATTAGAAATTTTGTGCGTAGCCAATCAAAAAAGAAGCCCCATGACCGCCAGCTGCAAGTCAGCCGACGGACAAAAGGGCTAAAGCTAAATACCCACACGATAGAATCAACGCCAGCTCACCGTTCTAACGTTCATTCCGCATGGCATTAAAATAGGATCAGCTCACCGTCCTTGGACGCTCCATGCGCGTTACGCCAGGGAAGCGGAACGAAGCCCACTCCGGCAAATGCTTATCAATGCGCGCAACAAGCACCGTCATATCATCAACAATTTCTCCATTATGGTGGCGTACCACCTTCTCGAGCAGCGCATCTGCCATCTCCTGAGGATTATCCGTTTCAAGCTCATTAATAATACGCTTCATCCAGAGCTCCTTGTTAACCGCGAGGCCAGGCGCATCATAAATGCCGTCGCTCATCATGACAAGGGTATCGCCCGATTGCATTTGCATGGATACAAAGTCGACGTCAATATCCTGAAGAATACCGATAGGCAAGTTATTTGCAGTAATTGGAATGACCTCATTTCCTCGTTTTATAAAGCTCGGAGTAGAGCCTATCTTCATAAACGTCGTTTGTGCTGTATAGAGATCCACAATCGCCAAATCGACGGTAGCGAATACTTCATCGGAGGAACGCAATAAGAGCACAGAATTCACAGATTTTACTGCAAGCTTCTCATCCATTCCGGATTGCAGCAGCTGCTGGAGAATCGATAACGCCGCACTGCTTTCCTGCCGCGCCCGCTCGCCATTCCCCATTCCATCGCTAATCGCGACGGCAAACTTACCGTTTCCAAGCTCAACCATGCTAAAGCTGTCTCCTGACAGCAAATCTCCTCCCTTGGCGGCGCCTGCAATACCTGTCTCTACCTCATATTGCTTCGCCGATCCAAATGCAACTAGCGTCGGCTCACCGCTTCTCGTTGGGGGAATCTCAGATTTTACTGCGATATGCTCACCCAAGATGTCGCTTAACAGCGGAGCAATAATTTTTCGGCATTCGTCGTAGCCTTGCCCAAACGAATGATACACCTCTATATCCACATTCCCCTCCTCTAGGCTCACAATATCAATACCCTGAACAGATAACCCTAATCCTTCCACCGCCTCCCGAATTTGCTCCTCCTGTAAGTGCAGCGTTTGCCCCTCTCTTTTAATTTCTTTAGCTAAATCTTCCATAACCTGCGACACGCCTTGCAACTGATCTGCCACAAGTTGACGGGAGTCGTATATTTGCTTCTTCCAGTGCATATTATTTTGATATAGCTCGTATTGCTGGCTCATGTCTATTAGCACCTGCGAGGATTTGACGCAGTGCGCTGACCAAGCCTTCGGTATTTCTTTAGCAGACGGCACACGTTTCTCCTCCACGACCGTCATCATATCCGTCATCATTTTGTAGGTGTGAAAAAACTTGTCCTCCCAGCAAGCATTTTGCCTGTGGCAGCTGGCACAGCTGCGTTCAGCAACTGCATTCATAAAGTGTCCGATCTCTTCCTCCTTATTTAAGGTTGTTACATTGTTATTGAGCTGCCCAAAGCTGCGGGAAAGTTGGCTAAACACCTCCGAATATTGTGATACGCGGTCCGCTGTCACCTCTCGAACCCGCTTCGCATAGTCATGCTGCGACTTGGCATGCTCATTGGTTCCGGGAACGTACCGGGAGATCGTACGAATCATGCTGCGCGGTGTCAGCATAAGCAGCGTCGCGGCTGCTACCGATTCCCAAGTCGAGCTCATCACATCGGCCTGGCTCCCTACATATATGGATAAAATCGATGTTCCAAGCAACATTCCGAAAGCCGCTGCCATTTTGCCGCCGTCACGCAGCAAGCCAGCCAGCAATCCCGCAAAAGCGAGTAAGCTCATTTGAACGACTGCACCGAAGTCAGCCAAGCTTAGAATGAGTCCTGCAACAACACCGACCGAAGCGCCTAGCGGTGCGCCGCCTGCTAAAGCAAAGAGCAGCAGCATATAACGAGACATCACGTGTTCTGCCGACATGCCGTAGAACACCCAACCGACAGCCCCTGTCATGACAGAAGCGAGTAAAATCATCAAACAAATAATTTCTTCGTTTTTGAGCGAGGCTGATTTTTTGGTCATCGTAAGCACAGGAATCGCCTGAATGAACACTAAGGTAAGCACAAATCCGAGTGCCGCCTCCACCACAACGAGCATAAAATTGTACCAGCTAAGCTCGTCCCCAATAAATACGCTAAACATCTGCACGAGCAGCGTTGACGCGAATACCAGAATCGGCGCCGACGACAGCTCTGCCTTCTCATACGCCTCGAGTCCCTTCAGAAACAGAAACAGCACCGCAATCTCCATAGCGATCCACATGGGGGCCGGGTCAGCAGCAAGCCAGCTGCCTGCAACCAAGGATATAGCCACCCACGGATAAATATCCCTTCTCATAAAGTAAATAACGGCAAAATAAGCAATGGCAAACGGCATAAGCGATTCGAGGATTACCGCTCTTCCTAGCAAGAAAGCTACACCTACGAGTAGAAATGTCCACTTTTTGGCCAAAATGACCTGAATGAAACGACGCGCTGCCGCCCATTCCCGTCCCTTCTGCATCATCGTCTGAGCCAGACCAGTCCGTTTCATACCGGGAAGCACTACCGTGTTTTCCTTTTCCATGAGCAGACACCACCATTTCCGAGTGTAATGTGTTTTTCATTATAGGAGGTTGTCCGCATGAAGTTTGTCAGTTAACGTAACACGCTCAAAAATTTTTTCCGACAAAAATAAATGGCATCGCAACCGTTGTCAACATGCCATCAAACACATGCCCCGTATAGGTTTGCTGTGCCTCCAGCACAAGCGCAACGCATATAGCCGACAACAAATTGTGTGCTGAATTTTTTTCATATGATGGCGAATCAACGTTGTAACGTGTCGGGAATGAAGGAGGATGAGAGAAAAGTATTTTTTTTCCAAAAAGGCGCGGCTTATAAACGACAACGACCGTGCCAAAACATCGCTAATGCAGTCATTCTCCAGTATATACAGGCTTTCTGTCCTGCTTCGACAGCATTTGGTAAGCGCTTTCTAAAATATCCGCCATTTCCTTGCCGATAGACGCAAAAAAAGCAGAACCGGTTAGGTTCTGCTCCATGTATAGAGTTATGACGATCCAGCTTATACTCGCTTGGCACCGCGTCCGCCGCGTTTGCCCTCCGTATTCTTCTTCAAAGAGGAGATGCGCTCTTCGCTGTCTTTCAGGAACCGTGACACTTTATCCTCGAATGACGGTTTACCGTATGCCGGTCTGCCAGACGATTGCTTGTTGAAGGGACGTCCGCCGCCACCACCACCGCCGCCGCGGTTGAAACGTTCGCCACCACCACCACTACCGCCAGTGCTTCCACCGCCGCCTCCGCTATGACGCTCGCGTTGTTGTGGCGCTGGTTGGCCCTCTGGCCGGTCAATGGCTTGCTTAATGGAAAGTCCGATCTTTCCGTCTTTGTCCACGTTGATCACTTTAACTTTCACGACATCGTCGATTTTCAGGTGATCCTTCACGTCTTTGACGTAATTATCAGCAATTTCCGAAATGTGAACAAGACCCGTGACACCTCCCGACAAGTCGACAAATGCCCCAAAATGCGTAATGCCTGTCACTTTTCCTTCTAACTTAGCGCCCACTTCAATTGCCATAAAATAAAATGTTCCTCCCTAAAAGTTATGCGAAGCAAAACTGAATTCATAAGCATATGCTAAAAGTTTTGCGAAAACGCTATTAACGTGATTATAACCGAACCGTTCAAGTAAGGTCAACAGACGTTCACCCGATTTGAAGCCCTATTTAATCACTGAAAATCTGCTGCTCGCCCTTCTTAACCATGCCCTGCTCTTTAGTTGCTAGTTGTTCGATATATTCCGGGTCGTTTAAACGTTCAATTTGACGTTTGAGCGCTTCGGTTTCTTTGGTAGAAGTTTCAATCTTCCCTTGGATTGTAGTTAGCTTTACGCCGGTAGCATTCTTCTGCTGCATTTGGCCAAAGATCGTATACGCCGCCCAACCCATAAATAGCACGATGAACATCATCCAAAGTTTAAACCGGCGTTTTGTGCCAGCATTCCCTGGCGCCTTATTATCAACTGCTGCTGCCATGAGCGGTGTTACCTCCTAAACCATTTGCTCCACAATCGAGCGATTAGTTGTCCCATTTTGCTGAACCTCTCGGCCAACTGCCATTTGGATGCGAAACGCGACAACCAGCGCCCAAGCGGGCGAGTTACTGGTCTTACCATCCAAACAAACAATTTCCAAAACGGACGGACTAATTGTATCACAATTTTAAATATGAAAATAGTGAGTGCGGACCCAAATGCCAAAATAACAAGGACCATTTTGTAGATTAACAACAACGGCTTCACAATCAGAATTTCCAAACATTTCAAAATGAAGGTAATTAGCTTCCGCACCGCCCCAATAAGCCATTTGACGGTTGCGATTACCATTCTGCTAAACAAAAAATAATAAATTACGATGCCAATAGCCAGTCCGATAAAAACGTACGCCCGCACCTCGCCATTGTTGCTGGCGTACAACACCCGAAAGACGACTAGCGCCGCCGCCATCCAATAGATGACGTCAAGCACGGGAATCCACCAGCGCGGGAACTTGAGCTCATTCGTCACGACCCGGTAGCCGTCGAATACCGTTCCCATGCCAAGGCCCGACAGCAGCATGACTGCCATCGTCAACCACTGCATGCCCAGTGTCACTTAAACAGTTTCCCGAACAGCCCTTTTGATTTAGAAGAGGCATTATTGCTGTCCATATAGGCGAGCGAATGGACAAGCCCCTCAATTGCGACCATTCCTTGTTCAAGGCTAAGATGCTTCATATGCAAATTTTGGCCCTTTACCGCCAGGTAACCAAGCTCTGTCTCGAGTAAAAACTCCTCGCTGTCGAAGCTCTCCACGTTTACGACACCGGTAAGCTCCAGCAGCTTGCGATTTAGCATTTTGACTTCCTGACGCTTCTGCCCCTTGCCTTGGTCAACCATAGACTCGTCCTCCGCTTCGTTAACATGTCTAGGCGTAACGGCTATCGCCGACCTGCGGCGGCGCAGCATACGTTTCGCTATTAATATAAGAGATCGATAAGCGATAAGCTTATCCTGCCTTATATTTTAAGACTAGCTTATGGGGCGGGGACGAGATTTAGAACTATTCCGCTTGATTAATAGAGTCTGGTGCCTGCTCGTTCACTTCCGTCTTCACCTGTAGAAAAACTAACAGCATCACGATTGATATCAGCTGAATGAGCCAATCAAAGCATAAATCGAATAGCGTAGCTGTTATCCAAGAATCACTCGACATGAAGGAAAATAATGCAATCAGAATGAAAAAAAGCACTGCAAACGCAGCGTAACCTCCTACTGCATACAAGACAAATTTAAAGTAACGCCTGCGTGCCAATTCGCGGCAGACCGTCAGCGGATTGATCCTTGACGTATCCATAACGGAAACAATGACCGGCAGCAGCATAAGCCAAACCGCGAATAACAAGCCCGGAACGACAAACATCACAATTCCCGCAGCAACAATGGCTCCATTCAAAAAACTGTAAACGATCATTCGCGGCCATTTCCGCAACCCCCAGAGCAGGGATGCTTTTAGACCGGCGGTTGACGCATTCATCCGACCTAGGATGAAGTGTATGACCATTGGCGTTATTGCGCTTAGAAACAATAAATAAACAAGGTTATCCATCCGGCTGCTCGGAAAAAAGATTTCGCTGTCCGACGGTTCAAAAAAATAGTAATTTTTGATTGCCTCGACCGGAACAGCCATAATGGCTACGATGAACAGAAGAGGCAGACCGTTTTTAAAGAAAAGAGTTACCGCATGTTTAAGCAAGGAAAAGCCCTTCCGCCGATATTCGGGAATGGGAAGCTGCAGATGATTCATAGATTAGTCCTCCGAATAAATAAACCAAAATCACGATATTGAAACATTAAATTTCAAGCGTAAACAAATTTTATATACAAGCATAAACGGCTGTCGCCGTCATCTGTGGCAAAAGCCGGCGTTTTCAAACCCTGAGCCAAACAAAAAAGCCGCCTACAAGTTTTTATGCTTGTAAGCAGCCTCGTTGTTATTGCTATTGTTCCCAGTCGAGTGAATTCTCGCGCTGGCGTTGTTCTTCTTTCACCAAGGTATACAGCTCTCCGGCTTCATCCTTACGTGTCGTCTCCGCAATTCGCTCAACGCGTACGGTTACGATTTTTTGACCGTATTGGATTTGGAGCTCATCTCCGACTTTTACGGCGCTGCTAGCTTTCGCTTCGCGGCCATTGATCCATACGCGTCCTTGCTCGGAAACATCCTTCGCAACGGTACGGCGTTTGATCAGCCGGGATACCTTAAGAAATTTATCTAATCGCATAAATTATTGGATAGCTTCTTTCAACTTGTTGCCTGCTTTGAAAGCAGGAACTTTTGCTTCCGAGATTTCGATTGGAGCGCCTGTTTGCGGGTTGCGGCCCGTGCGTCCAGCACGTTTGCGAGTTTCGAAAGTACCGAAGCCGATCAATTGTACTTTGTCGCCGCCTGCAAGTGCATCTGTTACTTCGCCCAAGAAACCGTTAAGTACTGCTTCTACGTCACGTTTAGTCAAACCGCTTTTTTCTGCAATGTTGTTGATCAAGTCTGTTTTGTTCATTATAAAATCCTCCTAATTGTTTACCATTATTTTTGGTCGACGCTTAAAGCGCCGCCGTTGCTTCAAATGCTTACTCTCACGAAGAATACTTATTCTGCCTGGTAGCAATTAAATCCTGCCGCTATTTGAAATTTTTTTGCGATTGGTGCGGAATAAAGGCGATTCATGACGAAATGAAAACGATTATTGACGCTTAGCCTCTTCCCACCAATGATCCATTTCTGTTAAATCAGTCTGGTCAAATTGCTTGCCACTTATACGAAGCTGCTCCTCAATATACGCAAATCTTTTGCGGAATTTTTTGTTCGTACGCGAAAGCGCCTCTTCCGGATCGGCATGGATGAAGCGAGAGGCATTAACAACCGCAAACAGCAAATCACCAAGCTCGGAAGCCTGCTCCTCTTCGGACTGTGAAGCAATCGCTTCGCGAAGCTCTGCGAGCTCCTCTTCAATCTTGTTAAGCACCGGATCAAGCTCGTCCCAATCAAAGCCTACCTTGGCTGCTTTTTTCTGAAGTTTATAAGCTTTCATTAGGGCTGGCAGATCAGGCGGAATACCATCAAGCACTGATGTGCGGCTCACATCAGTCCCTTTCATCCGTTTCTCCTCGGCCTTCATTTGTTCCCAATTGACCAGCGCTTCTTGTGAATTGCTGGCGTCCAGCTCTCCAAATACATGCGGATGGCGGAAAATAAGCTTCTCGTTAAGTGATTGTATCACATCATAGACTGAAAATGCGCCTGTCTCTTCTTCCATTTGGCTATGAAGCATCACTTGAAGGATAACATCTCCAAATTCTTCCTGCATGCCGTCGGGATCATCGTTGTCGATCGCTTCGAGTGCTTCATACAGCTCTTCGATAAAATTTTTGCGAATCGACTGATGCGTCTGCTCGCGGTCCCACGGGCAGCCCTCAGGACTGCGCAGGATGGATACGATCTCATGCAATCGCTCGAAGGAGCGATTCCGAAGCGCCGCATCATCCGAGCGCGGAACCCAAATGAGTGACAGATTGCCATAGCCTGGTGTACGGTCAAGCTCATAAAGCGGGACGCGAAGGATCTGCTGCTCAGAGTCCACGCCTAGTGCATGTCCGACAACAACCTCGTAATCGTCGGGATAACGCTCCATCAGCGCAAGCTTAACATCGGATGCCGTATAGGTATCATACACTTGGCCAATTAGCGTATGCAGCTGCGGCTGCAAGAGAGAAGGCTGCAGCTCCGCGGCATCAAGCAGCGCAAAGCCTTCAATGGGATCAATGCCAAGACTGACGAACGCTTGGTCCAGGAAGCTCTCGCCCCCGATAATTTGCAGCGATATGCCCGCTTCCGGACATTGCTCGCGCAGCAGCTGGACAGTACGTTCAGCTACCATCGGGTGGCCAGGCACAGCATAAACAACAGCAGCCGAGTCGCCGGCAGCCATACTTTTGGCTTCGGCGATCAATGTCTCCGCGATTGCCTTATACACATCCGGAAATGAATCATGCTGCTCGTATAACGCGTCGAATGAGCTATAAGCAATGCCGTTTTCATTCAGCAAGGAAAGGGCGGGATGCTGCGCGGTGCGCACAAAAACGCGCTCTGCCGCTTGCAGCCTGCGCCAAACGCCTAGCGTCAATTGATCCGGATCGCCTGAACCGAGACCAACGACGGTAAGATGTGGGGTTGCCATCCTTTTTTAGCCTCCTTGAAATTATATGGATTTATGGTCATGGTTGAGTTGAAGCCGCATGTAGCCGGCCCACTGCAAAAATAGGATGTTGAGCGCCGAATGACGAGTTTTTTCCGTACATGCGATACGATTCTGTACATCATGACAAATATTACTTTATTTTTGTTCAAAAAGAAATCATGCGATGCCGCTCTGCAAAGTCCGCTGCAGAGCTAGCCCTCCTCCGGCGCCCGCGGCATAAGCCGCCAGCGCTGCAACCGGGCGGCAAGCACGCCGCCGCCCGGCAACGCGCGCAATTCGCGCGCGCTTAAAGCGCCGCCGCGCAGAGCCGCGGCGCCAAAGGCGCAAGCGCCGACGGCTACGCACGTCAGCGCAAGCGCAGCTGCTGCCGCCCGAGGCGGCAGCCCGCCCAGCGCGGCGCCCATCGCCCGCTCGGCGACAGCAAGCGCCGCGGCCATCACCGCGAGCGCAAAGCCCGTGCCTGCGGCCGCGTTCCTGAGCAGCGGCCGGCGTCTTTTCACCCCCGCGCTCCGCCGCACTCCCCAGCTGCCAGCGAGCGATGCCCCCGCTTCAGCCGCTTTAAAACGGACCGCGGCCGTACCGAGTAATGCTGCCGCCGTTAATGCCGCTATACCCGCGATAGCCGCGCCTTCAATGCCGTACAAAGGCACCAAAACGGCATTAAATACACCCTTGAGAAGAGCCGCCGCAAGCAGCAGCGCAGCTGGAATCCGCACCGCCCCAAGCCCTTGAAGCACAGGCGCAGTAATGGCATTTACACATCCCGCGAGCGCGGTACAGCCAACAAGCGCAAAAGCATATGTACCCGCCGAATTCTCGTACAGCATAATATTAAGCGGCTCAGCCAGCATCGTTAATCCAATAGCTGCCGCCGCTCCAATCGCCCATGCTGTTCTTTCGACAAAAGCCAGCTGCACCCGCAGTTGTCCGTATGCCCCCCGCATTCTAGCAAGCACTAAGCCCGGGACGAGCGCTGCCGCTGCTGCCCCGGCAACCATGACAACGAGCTGTACAAGCGGCTGCGCCCGGCTATATATCCCGAACAATGCCAAGGACTCATCTTCCGATGCCCCTCCGGCCTGCAGCAGCCTCGGCACCATAAAAGCATCCACAACGCCAAGTACAGGAACAACCACCGCTCCAAGCGCAACAGGCAGCGCGATCGCAGCAAGCTTCTTCATCTCTGCCCGCAGCATGCCTGCTTTAGGAGCAAGCCGCTCCCGTCTGCGCCCCCGCCATAGATAAAAGGCGAGAACAAGGAGTGATGCGCCTGCCCCAAATGCCGAGCCGCTCATGACTCCGGCCGCTACATCAGCTTCCCCCCAGCCAGCCGACCAGCCCAAAGCGAGGACAAGGAGCATTACAGCCACGCGAATCATTTGCTCCGCAACCTGCGAAGCAGCTGATAATCCCATTTTTCCGAGCCCTTGCGTATACCCTCTCAGCGCGGCAACAAGCGGAGCCAATAGCAGCGCGAACGAAACGGAGCGTATAGCGGCAGCGGTCTCAGAATCTCCGATCCAGCCGGCCGCTCGGTCTGCCGCAGACCACATGAAACCAAAAGCAGCAATGCCCGTTACTCCCAGCAGCAGCAGCGCACCGTATAACGTTCGCCTGACGCCTTCCGGATCATCTCCCTTGCGCAGCCTTTCAGCAATGAGCAGCGATACGGCTGTCGGCAGGCCTGCGGTTGCGAGCACTGCAGCCAGCTGATAAAACGGATATACCGCATTGTATATGCCAAACACGCGGTCCCCCGCCAGATTTTGCAGCGGGATTTTTTGAAAAACGCCGATAAGCTTAGACAATAATGCCGCGCCAGCCATTAACACAACGCCATTTGTCAAAAACCGCTTCGAGCTGCGCGCAACCTGAACCCGGCCCTCAGTAGGCAAATCCACCGTTTTCACCGTCTCCGCTGAATGACCTCTTTTCCCCGGCTTGCGGTTCATTCCCCACACTCCTGCCTATCCCTCGATTGATATTGGTATCTATTATACCTCACAATCGCAAACGTTGAAAAAGCTTCCCCAATCGAGATTTCTCTCGATCAAAGAAGCTGTCATTTTCCTTTTTTCTGCTTTTTTAAGTTTTGCCTGCAGCTAAGTAACCGCGCTGCTACTGCTCCATCTGCTTAGCCAAAAAGCCAGCAGCCGTTTCTGCCATTTTCGTTTCCATATTCGCCATTTTTACAGATTCGTCCTTGCTAAGCAGAACGACCGTACCTATCGGATCACCGCCTGCGATGATCGGGGCAATAACGAAGGAGCTGTACGTTTCCTGCGTATCCTTCACGATCTCGAAAGCCCCGCCGTTTGCTTCAGCCTGCGTCTTACGGTTTTCCATACAGCTCTCCAGCACGGAACCCACCTGTTTATCAAGCAGTTCTTTCTTGGAGGCACCTGCAACAGCGATTATGGTATCCCGGTCCGTGATCAATGTAATGTGGTTTGTGCCCTCAAATAACGACTCCGCATATTCTTTCGCAAAGTCGCCAAGCTCGCCGATAGGAGAATATTTTTTCAAAATAACTTCGCCATCACGATCTACAAATATTTCTAGAGGGTCACCCTCGCGAATACGCAGTGTACGGCGGATCTCCTTCGGAATCACCACACGCCCGAGATCATCGATGCGACGTACAATTCCAGTTGCTTTCATTTCTTGTTGCCCCGCTTTCCTAGAGGATTTTGAATCGACTGGATTCTTGCAGCTTGTTTATAACGAAGAAGAAACATCCTTCAAAAGATTTTGAATCTGACCATAGTATTCATCCGCTCCCAAATTCTTATGCACGGATTACAGTTCTAGCCAAACGTTCCATCTCTTTTTGAAAAGGCCGCCGAACACTCACTAAGCCCCCGCGTTTCCGCTTCCTTATTATCCATTTTCAGCATTCCCCATTTCTCCCTTTTGCTTGCATGCGGAAAATATTCATTTCGTAACGCACCCCGCATTCAGCTTTTCGGTCCTTTAAACAGAAAACATCCTGCCGCTCCGGAAAGAGCTGCAGGATGTCGAAAAAACATGGCGATTACAATGATGCCGAGTACCCTAAGAATACGTTGTTTTTTCATCATCATTATCCCTCCTATATTTCGTTACAAAAGATTCCGCCTAGCAAAATGGCAGCCATTATGTTAATGCTTAAGCAGCTGCGCCAGCTCACGTTTTAAGGATAAGAAATCAGGATGCTCGCGGACTTCCGGCGTTCGACCTTCTGGAAGCTCTACGCGGAACTCCTTCAAAATACGCCCGGGACCCGCTCCCATGACGACAATCCGCTGCGATAGGAATATGGCCTCATCGATATCATGCGTAATGAACAGAACTGTCGTCTTCTCCTTCTCCCATACCTCTAGCAGCATCTCCTGCATTTCCAGCTTCGTCTGCGCATCAAGCGCTCCGAACGGTTCATCCATCAAAAGCACCTTTGGCCGGTTAGCAAGCGCACGCGCGATGGCAACCCGCTGCTTCATGCCGCCCGACAGCTGCTTCGGATAAGCTTTATCGAAGGATTCAAGCCGAATGACCTTAAGAAAATAATTCGAAATTTTCCGGCGCTCCAGAATGGGTACGCCCTTAAGCTTCAACCCGTATTCAATATTCTCGCGCACGGTTAACCAAGGAAACAGGGTATAGCCTTGAAACACCATGCCGCGGTCGGCGCCTGGACCGATAATATCCTCTCCGTCTACCTGAAGTGATCCGCCGCTTGGTTCATCGAGGCCTGCTACCATTCGAAGCAGTGTCGACTTGCCGCAGCCGGAGGGGCCTACAATCGTAAGGAATTCATTTTGTCCGATGGTCAGATCGATGCCTTGAAGCGCCTCAAACCGGCTTTTTTTCGACTCATATACCTTATGCAATCCCTCAATATTAATGGTTCCATTCGTTGATTTTGCGGCCAGCATAGGATCACTCCCAACATTTTTTTGAAAATATGAAAAGCCCGGGAGAGAATCTCCCAGGCTTTTATCCTTCCGTGTTATACAGCCTGGGAGCCTATCAGGCAGCCGCTTGCTATACGCCATCTCTCGGACCAGAACTTAAATGCATTTGCCCGCCCGCTGATCGCGAAACGCTGCAAAAGATTCAAACGGAACCCTAGACGGCTTATTGCTTTCACGATGAACTTCTTGTGAAAGCCGATATTTAATTGTGATAAAACCTAACGTTAATTCGTAGTATAGTGCGGAATGTACGTATCTGTCAATTGTTATGTCAGGTTTTATTACATATAGTAATTTACAAAGCTTAAACAGCAAAAAAGCGGCCATCGACTATAGCTCGATAACCGCCCGCAATCACTTACACCATCACCTGGAATGATATCATTCCTCTTCTTTGTTAGGCCGTTTTAGCCTGCCCGCCTTGCCCAGCGCTTCTCTCAGCAAAAATTCAATGTGCCCATTGACGCAACTGCTCTTCTAAACGGTCAAATATTTACGGATCACTTCATCGTCCAGCGACTCTAAGCCACCCTCCCACGCAATAGCGCCCTTCTCCAGCACATAGAAATAATCGCCCACGCTCTTCACAAAATCAAGGCTCTGCTCTACCAGCAGGATCGCGGTCTTGCCATCGGCTTTGATCGAACGGATGACATCGCGGATATCGTCTACGATAGAGGGTTGAATGCCTTCGCAAGGCTCATCCAGCAGAAGCACCTCCGGCTTGGAAGCAAGCGCCCTTGCGAACGCAAGCTGCTGCTGCTGTCCGCCGCTCAGATCGCCTCCCCGGCGCGTATACATGGCCGGCAGAACAGGAAATTTCGCAATCGCTTCCTCCGGCACAGCAGACATCTTCACCCGCGAGGCCTCTAGACCAAGCAGCAAGTTCTCATAAACCGAGAGCTGCGCAAATATTTCGCGGCCCTGCGGCACATAGCCAATCCCGCTCTTTGCCCGCAGCCCTGGCGCCTTCTTGGTCAAATTCGAGCCATTGTAAGATACAGAACCTTCACGCGCCTTCAGCAGCCCCATAATGCTTTTCATCAGTGTTGTCTTGCCTACGCCGTTACGTCCCAGCAGGCAGACAACCTGCCCCCGCTTCACCTTCAGAGATACATCGCGCAAAATAACACTCTCGCCATAACCGGCTTCAAGCTGTTGAACGGCTAACATCGGCATCCCGCCTTTTCCCCAAATACACTTCCGCCACGCGGTCGTCCCGCTGAATTTCATCCATCGAGCCTTCCTTCAGCAACTTCCCTTCGTGCATGACCGTGACCTTGCTTGCAAAATTCCGAACAAACTCCATATCATGCTCCACGACAACGATTGAACGCTTGAGGGCAATCTGATGAAGCAGCTCGCCCGTCTTACCCGTCTCTTTGTCCGTCATCCCCGCGACCGGTTCATCCAGCAGCAAAATTTCAGGCTCTTGCAGCAGCATCATGCCGATCTCCAGCCACTGCTTCTCTCCGTGCGACAAGCCGCCTGCCCGCCAATCCGCTTTCTTTTGCAAGCCGATCATCGTAAGCTGCGCATCGATTCTTGCACGTTCCTCCTCCGCCATTTTGGCAAAGAGGGTAGCAAATACGGCGCGCTTCTGGCGCATCGCGATTTCCAAATTCTCAGCCACTGTCATGGACGGGAATATGGAAGGCGCCTGAAACTTGCGGCCAATGCCAAGCTCGGCAATTTGATGCTCCTTCTTTTTCGTTATATCCACCTTGCCGAAGGTCACGCGTCCCCCGGTCGGCCTTACTTTTCCGCAAATGACATCCAAAATCGTTGTTTTTCCCGCACCGTTCGGACCAATAAGAAACCGAAGCTCACCTTTCTCCAGCTTCAGGTTCATCCCTTGGACCGCTTTAAAGCCGTCGAACTCAACCGTCACATCATCACACAGCAGGATTGCGGACTCCTTCATGATTCGGCTCCCTCCTCTTTTTGCGTAATTTCAATTGACTAACCAAACCGGCCACACCTTTCGGCATAAAGACAACAACGATAATAAACAGCAAACCCATGAAGAACAGCCAACCCTGCGGATAGGCGGTACTGAACTCACTTTTTGCCCAGTTCATCAAAATAGCCCCAAGAGCAGCTCCGACAAGCGTTCCGCGTCCGCCAATGGCTACCCATAGCACCATCTCGATAGATGGCACAATCCCAAGCATCGACGGTGAAATAATGCCGACATGGAGCACGAACAGCATTCCCGCTATGCCGGCGATCCCCGCTGAAATCGTAAATACGACCATTTGGTAGATTGCCGGGTTATAGCCGATAAAGCGAACACGGTTCTCCCCGTCTCGGATGGCCCGCAGCACCTTGCCGAAGCGGCTGCCGATCACGTAACGGCAAAAAACGAAGACCGCGATGAGTGCGACGACCGTAATGTAATAAAGCGCGCGTTTGGTTTCCGGTGCTCCTATCGAAAAGCCCAGCACGGTCGAATAACCCGTAATTCCGTTTGTACCGCCCGTGAAAGCTTGCTGGCCGATCAGAAGCGTTGTCGTGATAATAACCAGCGCTTGCGTCAAAATCGTAAAGTAAACGCCGCGAATTCGGTTACGGAAGGTGAAATAGCCAAGCACCAAAGCTAGCAGGGCCGGTATGGCAATTCCCATCGCCGCCGCAAACCAGAAGCTTTGAAACGGCTGCCAAAATAGAGGAAGCTCCTTTAACCCGCTCCAGCCCATAAAATCGGGCGGCTTCCCTCCGCTTGCTTCAAGCTTCAAATACATGGCCATGGCATAGGCCCCGAGACCGAAGAAAATGCCATGCCCCAAGCTCAATATGCCGGTAAAGCCCCATATAAGGTCAAGCCCCAGCGCCACGATGGCAAAGGCTAGAAATTTCGCGAGCAAATTAAGCCGAAAATCGCTTACGAAAAGCGGCGCAGAGAATAGCGCCGCAGCTGCAGCTGCGTATCCGATTAATATCCATATACGCTGTGGCGTGAATTTTTGCAATCGCATGAGCATCCCACCTTTCTTATCCTAATCAAGCGAACGTGAACGCATGGCTACAAGTCCCATAGGCTTCCATTGCAGAAATGCAACGATGCAGACAAACACAAGCACCTTGCCTAGCGAGGCATTCGTCCAGTACTCAAACAAGGTATTGAACATGCCGATCCCCGTTGCCCCAAGCACGGTTCCAACAAGCTTGCCGACTCCGCCGAGCACAACCACCATAAATGCATCAACGATATAGTATGTCCCTAGTGACGGGCCTATCGGTCCGAGCAGCGTCAGCGCACAGCCGGCAATGCCGGCAATACCGGAGCCAATAGCAAAGGTCATCGCATCAACGCGCCGCGTCGATACCCCTAGACATGAGGCCATGTCGCGATTTTGCATAACCGCCCGCATCCTTCTTCCCTCATGGCTGCGGTAAATATAGAAGTACATCGCCACTAAACAAGCAATAACAAGTGCGATAATAAATATCCGTTTGTAAGGAAGCAGCGTGCCATCCATAATTTTCAATCCGCCATTGAGCCAAGCCGGGCTCGTTACCGCTACGTTCGGCGCTCCGAAGATCGACCTTGCCAACTGCTGCAGCACGAGACCAACGCCCCAGGTCGCAAGCAAGCTATCGAGCGGACGGCCATATAAGAAACGAATAAGCGACATTTCTAAAATGAGTCCGAATAGAAAGGCAATGATAAAGCTAACCGGTACAGCCAGTACGAAATACCAATCAAACATCGATTTCGGCAAATAATCTTGAAATAGATTTTGCGTGAGGTACGTGGAGTAAGCGCCAATCATAATGAGCTCGCCATGCGCCATATTGATGACCTTCATCAGGCCGAAGGTAATGGCCAGCCCCAAGGCAACCAGCAATAAAATGGAGCTGATACTTAAACCGTTAAAAAGCTGCAGCAGAAACACTTCCATATAACCGCTCCTTTCCAGCGTAAACCAATAAAACAGAAGGGAAGTATTCGAAGCTGCCGAATACTCCCCCGTGTATTGCTGCGTAGTAGACTAAAGCTTGCTTATGGATTATTCCGTAGGTTGAATGCTTGCCGCCCAATCATAGCCCTTCAGGTATGGATCAGGCTTGACTGCTTCACCCGAATTCCAAAGTTCCTTGAACTGGCCGTCGGCTTGCACTTCCCCGATACGAACCGTTTTGTATATGTGCTGAGTAGCGCCGTCAATTTTCACTTTACCCTCCGGAGCTTCCCACTCCAGCTCTTTTGCAGCTTCCTTCACTTTATCCACTTCAATGGAGCCGGCCTTCTCAACTGCCGCAGCCCATAGATAAACCGCCGTGTAGCCAGCCTCGATCGGATCCGCGGTCACTCGCTCATCGCCGTATTTCTTTTTGTAGTTTTCGACGAAAGTCTTGTTAGCCGGCGTATCCGTTGTTTGATAGTAGTTCCACGCCGCCAAGTGGCCTTCCAGCACATCGACGCCAATACCGCGAATCTCTTCTTCAGCTACCGATACGGACAAAGTAGTCAAATCCTTGGCCGTAATACCCGCATCCTTCAGTTGCTTAAAGAAAGCAACGTTGCTATCGCCGTTCAAAGTGTTATACACGACATCCGGCTTAGCCTCTTTGATTTTGCTAATCAACGTACTGTAGTCGGTATGGCCCAGCGGCGTGTATTCTTCACCAACCAGCTCGCCGCCCTCCGCTTTCAACTGCTCTTTAATGACGAGGTTTGCCGTACGAGGAAATACATAATCCGAACCAAGCAGGTAAAATTTCTTGTCGCGATTTTCAAGCAGCCACGTAACCGAAGGGACAATTTGTTGGTTTGTCGTAGCGCCTGTGTAGAAAATATTAGGGGATGATTCCAATCCTTCGTATTGAACCGGGTACCAGAGCAATCCGTTTAGCTCCTCGAATACCGGTTTCATCGCCTTCCGGCTTGCAGATGTCCATCCGCCAAACACGGTAGCCACTTTGTCTTCCGAGATAAGCTTGCGCGCTTTCTCTGCGAATGTCGGCCAATCGGATGCGCCATCCTCAAGCACAGGCACGATTTTTTTGCCCAAAACGCCGCCAGCTGCATTGATTTCATCAATGGCCATCATCTCCGCATCGATAACCGATACCTCACTGATCGCCATCGTGCCGCTCTGCGAGTGCAAGATCCCTACTTTAATTTCCCCCTCCGCGCTTGTTCCCGTATTTGCGGCATTCGTTGCCTTATTATCTGTTTCCCCATTTGTAGATGCCTCTTTGTTGTTATTGGCGCCGCAGCCTGCCAATACGATCGTTACCGCAACAAGCAACAAGCTGAATTGATAAAACAATCTCTTTTTCATCTTCCCACTCCCCAAATCTTTATATTTGTCTCTATTTCCGAACATTCTCTCCAAAACACTATCCAACGTTCGTGTTTTTATTATAGTTCGACCATTATATGGATGTCAACATACTTTACACTAAATTTTTATATGAGTAGGTTTTAAGTTGAAAATGGTCATTTTGGGGCATTTTTATTTATTATATGTAATGTATACTGACATAAAATGAATGCCACTTCTTCTTATATTCGGATTTTCGTTTTTTTATGATAACTAAATTAACATTAAGTCTAAACAAAAAACTCACCTCTAGGCAAAATGCCTTAAGATAGTCTGATTTCCAAACGAGTGCATGCTTATTTTTTATTTTCTTCCGCCCGCTCCACAAGCATATCAACAAAAAGGTCTATTTGCCCCATAATAGCAATGGGATCATAACGATAATAGGTGTCGAAATCGTTATAGAATATCGTATTGTTCTTGGATGCGTTCAACCCTCTCCAAACACCCGACTCCTTCAGCTTTTTGAGTTCTTCGCCCTTTTTCTCAGGGTCGTACGTGGTTAGGAACATGTAGTCAGCGGCATATTCCGGCAATGCCTCAAGCGATAATTGGACCGTTTGTTCCTTTGCATTCTCGTTAATCGCCGGCATTTTCAGCTTCAAGGCATTATAGATTGCCTGCCCGCCGCGGCCTGCGTTATCTCCGAATATCCAAAGTTCGCCTTTGTCTGTCAGTTCATAAAGGCCAAAGGTCGCATTTTCATCTACCACACCCTTCAGCTTTTCACGGCCCTCTGCTGCTTTTTTGTTAAAATCAGCAATAAATTGCTCAGCCTTATCTTGTGCACCGGCTATATCGCCAAATAATTTTACTGTCTCATAAATATTTGTCGCAGTGCCATATGGAATGTGCAGCGTCGGAGCAATTTTCGACAATGCTTCATAGCTCTCGTCATACATAACGACAATCAAGTCAGGCTTGAGCTCCAAGACCTTTTCCACGTTGATTGGTGCGCCTACATCCTCTGCTCCCTTAAGCTGCTCCTTCAGAAAAGGATTATCGAAGGCGCTCGGTTCAACACCTACCACATTAGCCCCGACAGCAAGCAGCTCGCCGCCGTAATAGTCCGTAACCACTCTAAGCGGCTTTGTCGGAATTTCAACCGCTCCTTTTGCCGTTTCGTAACTGCGCAGCTGTGCGGCAGGCTCCTCCGTTGCGGCAGGAGTTTCGGTCTCCGCTGCCGGTGTATTCGTCGCTGCATTATTTCCTTTTGTATTGTTCGTTCCGCCGCAGGCAGATACGAGGACTGACAACATAAGAATAAGTGCGCTAATCATGACATAGGAATTCTTCTTTAACATGGTGTGCCTCCCTTTTTTCTATGGACGATAAATTTTTTTTGATAATGGGAATCATTATCGTTAGAAGCATATCAAATGCTTGCAGCAATCGTCCATAGATAGAAGTCACCTGATTGCATGGATTATTGTCACCTCTTTAAAAGTAAGAAAGAAGGGCTTGTGCGATCATGACCGTCAGCTTTTGTAAGGATACGCCATCATTTGAGAAACATTTATTGGCAGGTATCATATGGATCCGGTTATTTTGGACAGCGGGCAGCTGCCTCCACTCCCTGCTTGCCAACAATCTTGTCGTTTGCTCCATTCCGCCCTCTTCATATATGCTTACTACCATATGATCAGCTCCATAAGCGGGCAGCTCATCGAGCGCTATTCTTCTGCTTTTTCCGGCTTTTAACACATTGTTATGTATGATTTCGGGCGGTAGAAACCCTAAAACATCATAAATAGCATAAGCCCCGCGGTCTTGCCGGCCCAGTACATAAACTTGTCCATCTGCAATTTCATAGGCTGCCACGGTTTCTTCTGGTTGCCATACCTGCTTCAGCCTACGCTTATGCTGATCGGCCATCTGATTAAATTGAACGATCCAAGACTCCGCTTCCTTTTGCTTCCCGAGAATTTGCCCCATCAATCGAATACGCTCAATCGGACAAATCTCTTCCCAGGACTGTGAAATGACAGGCGCAATGGCACGCAGCTGCTGGAGCTGATCCGGTCTCAAATAATTGGGTGCTACAATAATATCGGGCTGAAGCCTGCGCACTTGATTAAAATCCCATTCCTCAAAGCTCGTAACGCCTTTCAGTTCACCCTTAAGCTGCTGGGAATAATGAAAAATACGCGACTCTACGCCAACTGGCGTAATCCCTAATGCCAGCAGGGTACCAATATATTGAAAGGCAACGATGCGTTTTGGCGTTTGGCGGAACTCCGTCGGATACATACCCGTCGCCTGGCTGAATTTGCGGCTGAAATACAAAGCATCCTGATACCCTACAGCAGTAGCTATCTCATTGATATGGCTGTTTGTCGTAGAGAGAAGTTCCTTTGCCTTCTCCGTGCGGAGCTGAAGAATGAAGTCCGATATGCTTTGCCCTGTTTGCCTATTGAACTGCTTCGATAAATAATGTGGGTGATAACCTGTTAATTGAGCCAGAAAAGGACGGTTCAGCTTGGTGTTGTAGTTTTCCTTAATATAGTGAATGGCCTTCTGGATTGGTGTTTCTTGATTAAAATAAGGTATTTTAGGACCGGCAATGAATACCTCATGTAACAACTCAAGCAGCAGGCGCTGCTCTTCAAATGGATTACTGGTCGCGTCCGACTGTTTGCCGGCCTCAATAATCGCTTTAAATAAACCTAGCACAGTGCCAAATCGCGGTGCGGCAATTAGCCCGTTTTCCGGGAGCCCCTCCCCGTCAATGCGGTAAAGCAGCTGCTCGCGTTCGTCAATAACCCTTTTATATTGATCAAATTGGATTACATACAAATGAAAATTACTATTGCTTGAGCTTGTTATTTCAACATTGGCCCTTGCATGCACAAACAAGAGATAACCGAAGCTAAGCTCAATAGCCCTCTCGTTTATGGTCATCATTCCGCAGCCCTCGCTAAGGATCATGATGGTTGGGGCGCTAATATTCATCACGGTGGATATATCAGGGGCTTTTAATACAATGCTTACTGCCTGTCTTAGCAAATACTGGTTCGTCTTCATCATGCCACCAATCCTACCCTGCATAGTTCTGTAAAAAGACCCCTTAACCACGTAAGGGTTAAAGGGTCTAAGGAGCTGGAGCTCCGCTTATTTTGCTGCAGGCGCTTCTGTTGCAGGAGCATCAGTCGCCGGTGTTTCTTCGCCGGCAGGAGCATCGCTTGCAGGAGTCTCCTCTTCAGCTTTAGGAAGCTTACTAACGATTTCTTGCTTCGGAAGCTCGTCCGTCATGTATTTATTCATGAGTGTGTAAGCTACTGCGCTTCTTACTGCTTCTTTATCGGTGTCGCTCAATTTATCGAATGCCGGTGTATCGCGCTTCTCAACAAGAATAACGTGGTAACCGTACTCTGTTTCTACTGGATCACCGATAACGCCAACTTCTTGTTTATAAGCTGCTTGTTTAAACTCCTCAACCCAGCTTCCGTTTTTCTTGTCGGCGTAAAGGCCGCCCGTTTCCTTGGAGCCTGGATCATCGGAGTACTCTTTCGCAAGGGCCGCCCACTCTCCGCCGGCTTCGAGCTTTTGCTTCACTTCTTTGGCGCGAGCCAAAGCTACTTCCGACGTACGAAGCTCTTTCTCTTCTTGCGTTGTTTCATCCGTCGTCTTCGTTGCTACCAAAATATGACGAACCGTTACCGTCGCATAGTCTGCGCCGTTCGTTTCATATTCCGTTTTCATTTGCTCATCCGTTACTTGGGAATTCATATGTGCGACTACTTTCGAAGTAAGCAGCAAATAGTTTTCCATATCTTTGTTTTTCAATTTCTTCTCATCTAGCGCTGCTTTCAATTCGGTATTCGTCTTAAGCTGTTCCTTGAATTGCTTCATTTGTTCTTCAACTTCTGTTTTAGCCGTTTTCACCGATTCCTCGGAAGCCTGGCTGCCTAAAATTTTGTAAGAAATATACTGCTGGAGCAATTGCTCCTTAAATTGCGGAATTTCAATAAGCTGCGCATAGGTAGGCTGAATAACAGTGAATACATCCAAATACTTGTTGAATTCCTTGTCTGTTACATTACCGCCTTTATACGTTGCAACTTCTGTTTCTTTCGCGCCGCATGCCGCCATTGTCATGACTAGCAACACTGCCACGATAAGCAGCGCGCCCTTGCGCCATGCCAATTTGCGTGAATTGTGTAACATGTTGAATCCCCTTTCATATTGTGAACTTGATAGTATTGTATCAGAAAAGGGATATATAAAGCGAATATTGTCTATGGCGTCACATTTTGCAATTGGTCAGAAAAAAGGAGAGTATCCTTGTAGCCTTGCAAAAACTGTTCGATCATATGAATCTTCTGCTCCATATTTAATCCCTTGCCCCGCAGCAGGATGCTTGGATTAGGCTCTTGGTCGCTTCCCTGCTTAAAACGGTTCTCGTGCTTCAGGCAGAGCTGATCGACCTTTTTGCGATCGATGCGGCGTTTCTCGGCTGCGGCGAAGCGGAGTAATATATCATCGCCCTTGCCGCTAATTTGCTCTATTCCGTTCATCGTGCCGTAAACTTTCATTCTCGCCACTGCCAGCAAGTTGCTTACTGCCTGCGGTAAATCGCCAAAGCGGTCGACTAGCTCGTCAATGACATCATCCGACTCTTCAAACGTTCGAATGGCCGCAACCTTTTTGTAGATTTCAATTTTTTGAATACTATCGTAGATATAGTCGGAAGGCAAATAGGCATCGATACTGACATCAATTACTGTGCTAACCGGCTTCTCTTCCTTGATTTCTTCGCCGCTCATTTCCGCCTTACGCTTGGCAATCTCATCGGCAAGCATTTGCGAGTACATATCAAACCCTACAGAAGCAATGAAGCCATGCTGCTCCGCCCCAAGCAGGTTGCCCGCTCCGCGAATCGATAGATCCCGCATCGCGATTTTGAAGCCGGATCCAAGCTCCGTAAACTCCTTGATCGATTGCAGACGTTTTTCCGCTACCTCAGTGAGCACCTTATCCCGTTGGTACGTAAAATAAGCGTATGCGATCCGGTTTGAACGCCCGACACGGCCGCGCAGCTGATAGAGCTGAGAGAGCCCCATTTTATCCGCATCATGTACGATTAACGTATTGACGTTTGGAATATCAACGCCGGTTTCGATAATGCTCGTGCTGACAAGCACATCCGACTCCCCATCAAGGAAATCGAGGATGGTCTTCTCCAGCTCCTGTTCCGACATCTGCCCATGGCCTACTGCAACTCTAGCACTTGGCACAAGCGCATTGATCTGCTCAGCCATTTGATAGATGCCTTGGACCCGGTTATATAAATAATAGACTTGGCCGCCGCGCGCAAGCTCCCGCTCGATTGCCTCGCGAACAAGGGACGGGCTGTATTCCACTACATAGGTTTGTACAGGGAAACGATTCTCAGGCGGCGTTTCGATAACCGACAAGTCCCGCACGCCGAGCATCGACATATGCAGCGTTCTCGGAATCGGGGTAGCCGTTAACGTAAGCACGTCGACGTTTGTTTTCAGCTTTTTCAGCTTTTCCTTATGGGATACGCCAAAGCGCTGCTCCTCATCGACAATCAAAAGCCCGAGCGATTTAAATATAATATCCTGTGAAAGCAAGCGATGCGTCCCGATGACTACGTCAACCGTTCCCGCCTTCAGCCCCTTCATCGTGTCATTTTGTTCCTTGCGCGAACGGAACCTGCTGAGCACCTGTACATTAATGGGATAACCCGCAAAACGCTCGCGGAAAGTCTCATAATGCTGCTGCGCCAAAATCGTCGTCGGCACAAGCACCGCTACCTGCTTGCTGTCCATCGCTGCTTTGAATGCCGCACGAATCGCGACCTCGGTTTTGCCGTATCCCACGTCGCCGCAAAGGAGACGATCCATCGGCTGCGTTTTTTCCATATCCTTTTTAATCTCTTCAATTGCCCGAAGCTGGTCACGCGTCTCATCATAAGGAAACATCGCTTCGAATTCATTCTGATACGTGGTGTCTTGTCCAAAGGAGTAGCCTGGTGCCGTCTGCCGCTCGGCATACAGCTTGATCAAATCATCAGCAATATCCTGAACGGAAGCTTTTACTTTACTCTTCGCCCGTGTCCATTCGCTGCCGCCAAGCTTATTGACCTTCGGCTCTCTCTCTTCGTTGCCGACATATTTCTGAATCATATCGACTTGCTCGATTGGAACGGACAGCTTATCGCCGCCCGCGTAAAGAATATGCAAATAATCTTTATGAATGCCTGCAATCTCGAGCGTCCCGATACCTACATACTTACCGATACCATGATTATGGTGAACGACGTAGTCACCGACCTTGAGCTCCGTGTAGCTCTTAATGCGCTCGGCATTGTCTACCTTCTTATCCATTCTTCTTGCTTTGCGCTGCTTCTGCGTGAACATCTCGCCTTCTGTAATAATAACTAGATGGGCGGATGGCAGCTCAAACCCAGACTGCAAATTCCCCTCCAGCAGGGTAGGCAGCTCAATGTTGTAGTCATCGAGAACACGGCGCATGCGCTCCATACGCTCAGCATTGCCGGCCAGCATCATGACTGTTGCGCCCGTCTTATGCCAGCGCTCCATTTCGGTCTTGAGCAAATTCATCTGCCCATGGAAATTTTGCATCGAACGGCTGGTCATGTTCAAAATATTTTGCGGCTGCGAATGCGGGATTTGCCTCAGGAACAACGACAGGAACAGCGTTGGAAACGGGCGGTGGTGCAGGATCTCCTCCGTATCGCGCGCCAAAGCAAGGTCCGGCAGCGATTTGCCGTTTTGCAGCAAATGCATCGACCATTCCGCTTCATCCCGCTCCAGCTGCTTAGACGTCTCTATCAAACGTGTCGGCTCGTCTAGTATGAGCAGCGTGTCACTCGGCATATAATCGAGAATGGTTTGACGCTCTGGATATAACAAAGAAACATATTTATATATTTCCGGAAAATAAACATGCTCGCGCATACGTTCGATCTCTCCGCCAAGCTCCGTGCGAAGACGGTCCTTTGCCGTGCGATCCGTCATTTTATCAAGCTGCTTCTCAAGCAGCCGCTGCGCATGATTGGCCGCAATCTCCATGCGATGTCCGTCAGCGAGCAGCTCCTGACATGGCGGAACGACAAAAGCTTCTAATCGATCGGAAGAACGTTGATCGGCTGGATCGAAGGCACGAATGGAGTCAATATCGTCTCCAAACCATTCGATCCGGTAGGCGTGAGATGCCGTTAAGGGATAAAAGTCCACAATACCGCCGCGAACGCTCATCTCTCCGCGCAGCTCCACGCGGTCAGCTCTCGTATAACCGAGCGCCGTCATTTGGCGCAAAAAGGTATCAATCGGCAGTGAATCGCCCACTTTAACCGCAATTTGGGCTTCAGCCATCACGCTGCTTATAGGCAAATAACGCCGCACCCCAGAGAACGGCACGACAACAATCCCGCGATAGCCTTTGGACAGCTTGATCAGCACATCCATTCGCTGCGCAAGCGTCTCGGGACTCGAGATCGCCGCTTCGGCAGCAACCAGCTCATTCGCGGGATAAAGCAACACATGGTCAGGAGAAAGACATTCCTGCAAATCTTCCGCAATCTTCTGCGCAGAGAACATGTTATGGGTAACAACGAGCATTGGACGATCAACATCCTCCTGCAGTGCTGCAATGAGCACCTGCCTGGAAGAGCCTGCGAGACCAGATATCATCTGTTCACGCATGCCTTTACGAATACCGGATATGACGGACTGAACGTCCGCATCCGCGGCAAAAGCATTAATTAACGCTTTCAACTTTTGCGACACCCCGTTTCTATACACAATCGGAGATTGATACGATCGCTCCCTGTACATTGAAAAGAAGCCTCAGCCAACCGCTAAGGCTCAAATTATTCACTTACCGTCATTGAAGTGGATTTGCTACCAAATGAAGCTCCGGGTTTGCGTCAATCGCCTCACGGCAATAATCGCAGACCACCTTTACCGTCACATCTCCATTTGGGTCATACGCTATTATATCGCTGCGTTCTTCAGGGGTCAAGAAATGGAAACCGAGCTGATGCTCGGTTATATTTGACCCGCTGAGTGACCCGATTGATGTTCTGCAGTGCCGACAGATATAGTTTACAGCCATATGTATGCCTCCTGAAGGGTCGTTATACCCTTCAGTATGCCCGCAATATCGCAATCTAACAGATTATCGGTTAAACTTTGCCATCGTCTCCTCGAAAGGCGCTTTCAATCTAAACTCTATAGCGTCGCAGGCATCTGAAATCATCGCTGATAATGAATCATGTTCGCCCTTCGGAAAGGTAGAGAGTACATAGTCCGCGATGTTCATTCCCGGCTGCGGACGAGAGATCCCCATCCGAACGCGGTCGAAAGTCTGCGTGCCTAAATGCTGAATGAGTGACTTTATTCCGTTATGTCCGCCTGCGCTGCCTTGATAGCGAAGCCTCAGCTTCCCTATTTCGGTATCCAAATCATCATAGACAATAACACCGTCTTCAACATCCGCCTTAAAATAGTCCAGGAATGACCGAACGGACTCCCCGGACAAATTCATATATGTCATCGGTTTAATGAGAACGACCTTAGTTCCCTGCACATTGCCCTCGCCGATTAATGCCTTACATTTGCTTTGCGTTACGCTAATGCCCCAGCGCTTTGCCAGCTCATCAATGACCATAAATCCGACATTATGTCTTGTATTCTGATAAGCCGCACCGGGATTCCCCAATCCTGCAATCCACCTCATTGCTTGCTCTCACTCCTTTACCTTTACGGACAAATGTAACATAATCTGTTGCAAGCGTAAACATCTGAAGATACCCGGTAAAGGCAAGCTTATTGCTGCGATCGCTGTCATTATCAACCGCAAACAACGCCGTCCTGTATAAGGACGGCGCCGCAGCATGAAAGTTACTTCTTATTCGGAAATAGTGACTACAGGCTCTTAATGCCTTCAAGCTGCGCTTCTTTGGAGCGTGATTCCGCCTCTATAGCTTCCACGGCAGCGTCTTCTGCTTCTTCCTCGGTAAGCTCTTTTTGCGGTGCAAGAATTGTCACCACAACCTGCTCCGGATCAGCAAGCACTTCGACACCCTTAGGGAGCTGCAGATCGCTCACAAGCAAGCTGCCGCCTATATCTAATGATGAGATATCGACCGTTATAGCATCAGGGATATTGCCCGGCAAGCATTGCACCTCGAGCTCGTGCAAAATTAACTGCAGAATGCCGCCCTCACGGACGCCCTGCGAGTCGCCTTCTGTGTGAAAGCGTACGTTTGCCCGCACATTCTCATTCATATTGATTTGATGAAAATCAACATGCAGCACCTGGCGGCTTAATGAATCGCGTTGTATCTCCGAGATCATCACAGAAGTCTTCCCGTGTGACGGAATATTAATTTCAAGCACCGCATTCGGATGGGAACGCAGCAATGCCTGCAATTCCTTGCCATCCACAATGACTTGCGCAGAATCCGTTAGCTGTTTTCCGTAAATAACACCTGGTATTTTTCCTTGGAGCCGCAATTGGCGCAACTCACCTTTCGTCGTGCCAGTTCGTTGATCCGCGTTCATAGCTATCGCCATATTGATTACCTCCTAATGTTTTACCTAGTTTTGAATAGCAAACTAAGCTTCGTAAATCATTTCCCTATAACTTACCCACTCCATCCAAAAATTAAACTTTATCCGCCACATTTTGCTTGTATTCCTACATCAAAAGTCGAATTTGGAGCTGCATTGCGGCAAAGCAGTAATCGTTCTACTGCTTTCCGCATCATTTATAGCAAGCGTATACCGGCTGTAGCCGTTCATTTGCGGCAATAGCTCGTTTCGCGAAAAACCTATAAATATATAGGCAAAAAAGATGCAGAGCTGAATTCATAGTCTGAATTCAGTCCTGCATCTTATAAAAACACTGGTGCTTATTATTGTTTTTTTTCTTTCTTTGCTTTGGCACGTCCCCGAATCTTATCGGCATACCCCGGCTTATTTACTTGACGCTCGCGAGCTATGGCAAGGTCCCCAGCAGGCACATCATGCGTCACCGTAGAGCCAGCAACGACATAGGCTCCGTCTCCTATTTTCACAGGGGCAATCAAGTTAACGTTGCTTCCGACAAACGCATTGTCGCCGATCTCAGTCACAAATTTATTGTAACCATCATAGTTGACCGTAATCGCGCCACAGCCGATATTAACGTCCTTACCCACCTTAGCGTCTCCGACGTAGCTCAAATGGGAAACTTTACTGCCATCGTCGAGTGAAGCGTTTTTGAGTTCAACGAAATCACCGATTTTGCAGCCGACACCCAGCTTCGAACCTGGACGCAAATTCGCATAAGGTCCCACCGAGCTTGTATCACCTACGATGGATTCTGCAACAACGGAATACTTAATCGTAACGCCGTTCCCGATCGAGCTGTCTGTGATATCCGCTTGCGGACCAATAATGCAATCCTCGCCAATAATGGTTGAACCGCGCAGCACGGTTCCCGGATAAATGACAGTATCGGATCCGATTTGAACGTCTGCTTCAATATAGGTTGATGAAGCGTCTATGAGGGTCACTCCGCCGAGCAAATGGTTCCGGTTAATCCGATCGCGCATAAAGCGCTCAGCTTCTGCTAGAGCCACGCGGTCATTTACGCCAATGGCTTCTGCCAGATCAGTGGTGCAATAGCCTTGCACCGATTCGCCATCTTCACGGAATATGCCGATGACATCGGTCAAATAAAATTCTCCCTGTGCATTATTGCTCGTTACCTTTGCAAGCGCAGCAAACAGCTTCTGGTTATCGAAGCAATACGTACCCGTATTAATTTCCTTTACGGCCACCTCTTCAGGTGAACAATCCTTTTGCTCCACGATCCGCTGGACTGTACCGTCTTGACCGCGAATAACGCGTCCATAGCCAGTTGGGACCTCGAACGCTGCCGTTAATACCGTTGCTGCGGCGCCGCTGGATTTATGCAGCTCAAGCATGGCGCTGATCGTAGATGCTTGCACCAACGGCGTATCGCCGCAAATGACGATAGTCGTGCCTTCTTCTCCGCCGAGCAGTGCCTCTGCCTGACGTACTGCATGACCCGTACCGAGCTGCTGCTCTTGCAAAACATATTCAGCGTCATTACCCAAATACGATTTAACCATTTCTGCTCCGTGTCCCACAATAACGACCGAACGCTCTGCCGCTGCTTCCTGTACAACCCCCAGCACATGACCGACCATAGGCTTGCCGCACACCGGATGAAGCACTTTATATAACTTCGATTTCATTCGCTTGCCCTGTCCCGCAGCAAGCACAATCGCCATAACTTTCAAATAAAAGACCCCCTAAATCGTCTATGAATGATAACTTCAGTATAGCTTACTATTAATCCATGCCTAATTCAGGCAGCATTGGCCATCATCATGTCACCAAATATTAGCTATATTATATTCCATTATACGAATATGTTCTTGGATTTCCAAGCGATAACAGCATATGCCAGTCACACCCTTCAGAAAAGCATTCTACAGGTTACTCTTGAATGCAAGATAGGAGAACTGCCGCTTATCGCAAAAAAAAGAAAAGAGAGCCGTGGCTCCCTTCTCCAATCAACCCCAAAATCATGAAATGCTTTGGTTAAGCTCCTTCTTCAATCGCAACTTCTTCTGCTGCGCGCTCATATTCAGCGAGAACAGCAGCCTGGATTTTCTCCCGAGTTGTTGAAGAGATCGGATGAGCAATATCCCGAAATTCTCCATCCGGAGTACGCTTGCTTGGCATGGCAACGAACATTCCATTGTTTCCGTCGATGACACGAATATCGTGAACAACGAATTCATTATCAATAGTAATGGATGCGATAGCCTTCATACGCCCTTCGGAATTTACGCGGCGGAGTCTGACATCAGTAATTTGCACTTGTGTTCACCACCTTTGTCTATGAGAGACTTGGTGTATACTTCCACATTTTTATGCCAATTCCTTCTACATTTCTGGTAAAATCATGCTCTATTTAAAATATTTTTTTAAATTTAATTTTTTTCGTTTTCATTCGACATTTGTCGATGCAATGACCTCTATTTCGACAAGGACATCCTTTGGCAGCCTTGCGACCTCAACGGTCGAACGAGCCGGCTTATGCTCTCCAAAGTAGGAGGCATAAATGCCATTTACCGCTGCAAACTGATTCATGTCTTTTATAAATACGGTTGCCTTCACGACATCCTGGAAGCTGGCACCTGCTGCCGAAAGCACGGCCTCCAAGTTGCGGAACACCTGATGGGTCTGCTCTTCAATGCCGCCCTCTACAAGCTGACCTGACGAATCAAGTGGAATTTGTCCTGATGTGAACAATAATCCCCCCAGCTTAATCGCTTGCGAATAAGGCCCGATCGCCGCAGGTGCTTGATCTGTTGCAATCACTTGCAGTTGTTGCTTCGTTGTCATTATGGTCCCAGCCTTTCCTAGATGGAGATATAAGCCCTCTTATACACGTATCTACGCTTTAAAATAATTTCCCGGAATTACCGTCGTTTGCTTCGTCTTCATATCAACGGCAGTCAGCTTAGCCAATGATATATAGTCCTCAAGCAGCCGCTCTTCTAATTCCACCTCGCCGGATTCAACAAATACGCCGACTCCCGCTACGATAGCCTTAAACTCAAACAACAGGTCCATCATGCCTTGGATCGTTCCGCCTGCTTTCATGAAGTCGTCAATAATAAGGACACGCGACTGCTCCTTAAGAGCTCGGCGAGCCAGGGACATCGTCTGTATACGCTTGGTAGACCCCGATACATAGTTAATACTAACCGCGGAGCCTTCTGTCACCTTATTATCTCGACGCACGATAACGACAGGTATGTTCAAGCAGGCCGCAGTCGCATAAGCAAGCGGTATCCCTTTTGTTTCTACCGTCATAATCACATCAATCTTCCGGTCTGCAAAAGCGGTTGCAAACATTCTGCCGACATCCGCCAGCAATTCCGGCTGACCTAGCATATCCGTTATATACAAATAACCGCCGGGAAGAACCCTCTCAGGCTGCTCTAGCTGGCGGCATATGCTCGTCATAATGGTAAGAGCCGTCGTTTCTTGCATTTTCGGCGTATACTTTACTCCGCCAGCAGCTCCAGCAAGTGTATGAAGCTCACCAATGCCTTCTTCCTCAAACACTTCTTTGATGATCGCCAGGTCCTCACTAATAGAAGACTTTGCCGATTGATATCGATCAGCAAATGCTGTAAGTGAAATTAACGTGTGGGGTCGACTTAACAGGTATTGGGTCATTTCTACCAACCGCGAGCTCCGTTTCAACTTCTTCAAACACATCTCCCCCCACTAAATCCGAATAATATAATGTCAATATAACATTTTTATACGGATTTAATCAAGAAGAACGTCAGTCCTATGTCAGCATTCTTACCACATAGACTTCTTTACAAAAGCCGCGAAGCCCATTATAAATGCGTGGAAGCTTGGCTTCCTTCGAAACAAGGCCGAATACGGTAGGCCCGCTTCCCGACATTAACACACCATCAGCCCCAAGCCGAATCATGCTTTCCTTCAATTGCATAACCTCAGGATAAACGTCTAAGGTGACATTCTCCAGCACATTGCCCAGCCCTTCGCAAATATCGTTAAAGGAACCTCGCTCGAGCGCGCTTACCATATTAGGAATCGATGGATGCTCTTTCAGCTCATTTGCGCGGAATCTGCCATACACATCAGCTGTCGACACATTAATTGGCGGCTTCGCCAGCACTACCCAGCATTGCGGAGGATTCGCGATATGCTCAAGAACCTCGCCTCGGCCGCGAGCAATGGCTGTACCTCCTGTTACGCAAAACGGAACGTCAGATCCCAGCTCAGCGCCAAGGCGGCACAGCTCATCTTCTGGGATTTGCAGCTTCCATAGTCGATTTAGTCCGCGCAGCGCAGCAGCAGCATCACTGCTTCCGCCGGCGAGACCAGCAGCCACAGGTATCTTCTTGTCTAAATGAATATAAACGCCTTGCTTTACATCATAGCGTTCTTTAATAAGCCTAGCCGCCTGAAAGGCTAGGTTCTTCTCGTCTAGCGGTATGTAGCCAACCTGGCTTGAAATAATGATAGTATCCCTAGGCAGCTCTTCCATTTCAAGTCGGTCAGCAAGGTCAACCATCGTCATGATCATTTCGACTTCATGGTAACCATCATCACGCTTGCGGAGCACATCGAGCAGTAAATTAATTTTGGCAGGAGCTTTTTCATAAATTTTCATCCGATAAGTTCACCCGTTCGTTCATAAGCTTAAGCATCATTATATCAAACGAACGCAATAAAAGCTAAGAGATGACAATCAATGGATTTCCGATTGTCATCAGCTTAGCTTTTTCTTGCCAAAATATCGATTTTAATTAGGGTTGGTTCGATTTTGCGGCGGCCTGTTCAGCAAGCTGAATAGCACGTTTAACCATATTGCCGGCATCCTTCGCGCGTATGCCTCCCCAGCCCTCTTGCTGCACTGTATCGTAAAACCCTAGATCTTTTGCCAGCTCATATTTCAATTGCTCCGACATTACGCCGCGCCTTCTGCGACCCATTCGCATAACCTCCACATTCGAATTCAACCGATTCAAAATATACGCCTGTCACTATTGCACAGGTAGTATGCTTCCACACCGGCTCCACGATACGTGAAGGACAGAAACCATAATCCGGAATGGGCTGCTGCTGTTTGTAGGCAAAAAAAAAGCGCAGATGCGATCTGCGCTAACATGCCTCACTAGGCGATATATATTCTATTGTTGCAAATGGGCGATACGGACTTGACCTTCATCATTGCATACGGTCACTTCCACCGACTCAGTCAGTATATCCGCATAACTGTATGAGACACGCTTGAAAGCATGTTGTTCTTCATCCAGCTTAACAATGAAAACAGAAGGGTAGGTTTCTTCCAACGTACCGGTTCGTTCGATGGTCTTTCGTCGGCCACCGTTCGCTCGAAGACGGATTTTGGAGCCAACATGAGCTTCCAAGCTGCGTTTAATATCCAATAGCGCATTTTTTGCCATTGTCCACTACCACCTCTTTCCTTGTTCATTATAACCAAAAAGAGGGGGCTTGTCAAATGAGGCAAAATATTATATCAGTCGGAATATTTACTTGTCAACGGTGATTTCACCCATTTTTAAAAAAGTATGCATAGGAATGCAAAAAATATACATATTAAGAAGTTGCTTGAACTCCAATATGTATATTTGCGCTTTTAACAGCGATCTTTTGCACCTTCGTGTAGGTAAAAAATTATGGAATAAAGCTCAGCAATTAAGCCATTATTGCTTCAATACTGAATTGGACGCCGTTATTTGGGGCTTTGGAAGACCGACACGGAAGCGTCCCATTGTCTCAATACCGCCCACACCGTCGATTCCACTAATCGTGCCGTGAATAACATCCGATAAATTAATGGTGTCTTTAATTGACGTGTAGCTTGCTTTGATAGCTATATAGACCGGATCAAGCGCGTGGATCAATATTCGCCCAGGTGAGCTTGCAAAGTTTGAGCCCACCTGCAGCAGTGCCTCAAAATGTGATTGGCAAGCGCCGGCAATAACGATTAATCCATCTCGATTTCTCTCATATTCACGTGCAACGCGTACGGCATTAACAAAATGCTGTGAGTTTTTGTAGCTGCTTAGGCTGTACAGGTCCATTTGCGCCCGGTTCTTCAGTACACCGTCGTGGCCGGTAATAACGACAATATCCGGTTGAATTTGTGGCAGTAGTCGGTACAGCACATCAGCCATTTGGGATTCATGCACGTGGAGGCCATGCGAAGGGACATGCATCGTATTGTACAACTGCATGCTCTTCTTCAAATAGTTACCGTCGCCGTCGAGATGAAGCACTTTTCCTGGCACTTCAAAAAATGGCTGGCTCTGCTGCAACGCATGCCGAATATTATCTTCGTTCTCAATCGCTTGACGTTCTCGTTCGGAATGCATTCGTTTTAAGGAATCATTTACTTTAATACGAACTTGCTGCACCGCACTTGTCGTTTCTGGATCGCGTATGACCGACAGATCAGGAATCGGAGCATCCGCAAGCAATCGGTAGTCCGTGCCTTTCAGAACGGCAGTATGTGTACGAACAGCCTCAACCTTGAATAGCACGTCACCGCCATACGATTTGCGGACGACCAGGTCCCCTTGCTTCATGGGTAAATCACCTCTTCGTCTATCCTATGGGCAGACAGGGCGAATGGTGAGTATTTTATGACGAAAGGATTGGCTTTACCAGCCCGCCTCCAGCATGCTCCGGCTAATACGGGCAAATTCCTCGAGTGACAGCGTCTCTCCGCGCCTAATCGGATCGATATCGTTCTTCAAAAGCATCTCTGTTAGTGCCTCGCGCCGTTCCTTGCCCACAAAAGCTGTCAGATTGTTGGCTAGCGTCTTCCTGCGCTGTGCGAAGCTGGCCTGTACGACACGGAAAAAATGATCCTCATCCGGCACGTCGACAGCCGGCTTGTCACGCAAAGATAGCTTAATTACGGCAGAATCGACATTTGGCTGCGGAATAAACACCGTATGAGGTACCATACAGACCACCTTAGGCACGCAATAATACTGAACGGCAACGCTGAGACTACCGTACTCCTTGCCGCCTGGCTTAGCAGCCATCCGCTCTGCCACTTCTTTCTGAATCATGACAACAATATGCTCAAGCGGCAGCTTCTCTTCCAACAACTTCATCAATATCGGTGTAGTGACATAGTACGGTAAATTCGCCACGACGCTTACGCCAGATACATCAGCAAATTGTTCCGCAAACAGCTGTTTCAAATCCAGCTTGAGCACATCGCCATGAATGACTGTCGTATGTGCTTCATCAGCCAGTACATCCTTCAAAATCGGAATAAGCCGATTATCAATTTCCACAGCCGTCACCTTGCCAGCAGCTTGTGCAAGCCGCTGTGTAAGCGCACCGATGCCAGGGCCAATTTCAAGAGCTCCTTTTGTTTCATCAAGCTCGGCAGCCGCTACGATATTGTTCAAAATATTTTGGTCGATCAGAAAATTTTGGCCCAGGCTTTTCTTAAAGGAAAATCCGTATTTCGCAATAATTTCTTTGGTCCGTTTTGGTGTAGCCACTTCAATCGAAGCCTGTTTTACCGCTGACCCGCTTGTAACTTCATTCTGCTCTTGACCACTCATCCGGCTAACCCTCCAGTTCCTCTTCCATTTTGCGGAATGCTTCTATAAATTCCGCTTTGGAAATTCGAAAGCTTGTACAGCGTTTATAAAATTGTTTGCCGTTCGCATACCCAATCCCGAGCAGTCTGCCTATGACCAAACGTCGATTAGACGCATCGGGATGCACAATTAGACCCGCTTCCATTAAATCCTCGAAGCTAACTTCTCCCGCTTCATCCGCCGTCTCTGTACGAAGCTCGGAGAGCGCAGTACGTATCGCTTCAGGACTCGCGTTTTCGATACCGATATCTCCTTTGTACAAGGCCTTCTCCTGCGGCAAAAAAGCATGCTTGCATCCCGGTGCGTGACGCGCGACTATTTTTCGAATCCGTTCTCCCGCATGATCGGGATCTGTAAATATGATAACGCCGCGACGCTCATTCGCCAGCGCGATTCTCTTCAGCACATCCTCACCGATTGCCGAACCATTTGTCTCAATGGTATCTGCTTCCACCGCCCGTTTGATGGCCACAGTGTCGTCTTTTCCTTCAACGACAATGATCTCTTTGATCATCAAGACATCCCCTTCTACATAAGCTGCATTAACCCCAAAAACATGCAAAAAGAAGAGGCAGTGCCTCTCCTTATGATGGCATATTTAATTGATAATGGCGATAAGATGATGGTAACGATACTAATTAGCTTGCAGTAGGTTTGTTAGGTCCCAGGACATACACGGTGATGCCTTTTTTTCTTCCGAACTTATTGGCAACCTTCGTGCTATCAAAGTATACGTCAATTTTGTTTCCTTTAATCGCGCTGCCTTTATCCTCAGCCCGGCGGAAACCGATTCCTTCAATATATACCCACCAGCCTATTGGAATAACCTTCGGATCAACGGCTATCGTACGTCCCTCTTGTACGCGTGCCCCTGATGCCGTAATTCCATATTGCGGATGGTTTGTATCCTTACCCGTTGAAGCCACACCTGCAGAATAAGCAGTCAGCATGACATTCTTAAGTACCTTCTTCGCCTTGAACGTTACTCCGCTTTTCGTTAACGATGCAATGCTCGGGCTTTTGCTCGAGAGCACCGTTACCTTAGGCGCTTCCTTCTTCGTTCCGATCGCGACAACCTGATCAACTGCAGCCGTCTCAACAACCTTGCTGACCATCTTCTTCGAAATAAGAACGCCATCCTCGTATTGCTTCTCGATGCTCTCCACAATGACACCTTGCTTACCGGTTTGCACAAGCTTTTCCTTGCCCGCCGCAAGTGTCGGATCCGACTTTTTCACTATAGAGAATGGCATCGCGCGTTCGGTCTCTGACACCTTCGTGTCAACACGAACAACCGTTACCATCTGCTCTGCATCCAAAACCGTATTGAGTGGAGGTATTACTTTATCTTGACCACGAACTGGAATATGTAATTCCTCGATCGCTGCCTGCACTGTTCTCTCTGTCGTGTACACAGTAGAGGTCTTGCCATCAGCTTTCACAATTACCGGTATCGCATGAGTTACCTCGATACGATCTCCGTCCTTTATTGCCGCGTTAAGCGGTATGGACACCTCATCATGTGGTCCAATTGCGATAGCTTGTTCATCCAGTAGGCGTTGCAGGACCCATTGCTTCGTTTCCACAATGGTTTCTTGTCCGTTCACTACTACGGAGACGCTTTTGACAGCCGTTCCGTACAACAACACCAAAAACATGAAAGTCATAGCGATTGAGATAATAGCACTCAAAAGAATCAAACGCAAGTTTTCACGCTTCCATCGCAATGCGAAAGACATGCTGGATGATCGTTTCCCATGGGTGTCCTTAACCTGGAGTATTCCCACTTCATCGGTCCTCCTTCATAGCCCCGCCGCCAAGTGTTACGCATGATACAACTGACGCGACTATAGTATATTGGCGTGCAAGCACGCAATCCAGTACTACCTTATCGATCCTCCCACCCCCATCTTTAATCCCTATGTCGACATATTTCCGATTATTCGAAAATAAAAAGAAGCCGTCGACAGAGGATCTGTTTCGTGGCTTCCCGAGTAATTGATTACACTGGGATACAGAAAAATGGATGCACGAGGTTGATCACTCTCTATAACGCTTACGAGGTTAGCTGACGGATTCGGGCAAGAGAGTCGCCCTATTCGTTACACAATGCTCATGGCAAAGGCATCGAAATTCACCCCTGAAGAATTCAAAACACGGTACATTAACCCGCATCTGGTTCCCCCGCTCTCCAATTGGAGATTAAGCGCAAACTGGAAATCCAATACAAAATTTTATTGCTCTGAGATGAATCATACCCTCATACGAGGTCAATTGTAAAGATACGATAAAAGACGATTTAAGCGAAAATGGTGGATAAAGAGGGAAAAAATAAGCGATATTCAGTACAAAAATCACTTTTTACGCGATAAAGGTCTTTCATTCTCTTCATTTCTCTCATTTTCATACAATACCAAAACATTTTTTTCCGTTTTCGGTCGTAATTACGCCTATTTCTTCTACCGTTTTACCCAATAATTCGGCTGCGGTCTCTGCTACAAGCGATACAAAAGAGGACTCATTTCGCTTCCCTCTGAATGGATGAGGAGCCAAATATGGAGCATCGGTTTCAATCAAAATCCGATCGAGTGGTACCTGCTTCAGCACCTCTTTCGGCACCCTTGCATTTTGGAATGTAACCGGTCCTCCGAATGAAATATAGAAGTTCATATCCAAGCATTGCTTGGCCGTTTCCCAGCTGCCTGAGAAACAGTGCATAACACCTCCGACCTCAGCTGCATTTTCCTCTTGCAAAATGCGAATGACATCTTCATGCGCATCTCGATTATGGATGACAATCGGCTTTCCTACCTTGCGGGCAAGTCGAATTTGCTCCCGAAATACACGCTGCTGGACATCCTTCGGTGAAGTATCCCAGTGATAGTCAAGACCAATCTCACCAATAGCAACGACCTTTTCATGAGAGCATAACCGTTCGATCCATTCCAAATCACTAGGAGCCATATCAATGCTGTCTACGGGATGCCAGCCTACCGCTGCATAAATAAAATCGTATTTCTCTGCTAGCGCCATGGTTGTGGGAATTGTTTCACGGTTAAAGCCGATATTGACGAGCATATGCACGCCTGCGTCCTTGGCGCGCTGAATGACTTCGTCGCGATCCTCCTCGAACTTATATGAGTCTAAATGGGTATGCGTATCAAAAAGTAATGTCATATTTATGTCAGGCTCCTTTAAGCGAGTTTGAATAGGTTTTTTAGTTTTTCTGGGATTAAGTGTATATTTTTTTTGAGCGGCTCCTCTGGGTAATACAAATGATATTCACCTTGATGAAGCCCCGTAATTGAACGAACGATGTCGGATTTGGCAGATATTTCGCATATTTCATCCTGAACATCTAACAACAAAATCGGCGCTTTTTCTTTCTTTTCGCCTTCTTTTTTATCTGGACGGTATACGTCATACGGCAGGTCAAAGGGGAAGTCAATCTCCATATGATAGTCTGGATTCATTCCTATAGAAGAGAAGCAATCACTAATTTCATTTAGAAGTGCTTCATCAGGATCTTCGATGGTTATGTACTTATATAATTGACGGTTCATAAACCTGCTGCATAGATCGCTTAGCAAAGGATCCCGCTCCTCAGCCCATTGCGTGAAGGCCGTTTGAACCAAAGCCTCATCCAGCTTTAAATAGTCTTGGACCGTCATCGTGTTATGAATAAGCCCCTTAATCGGCTTCGGCATCCATTCAAATACGTACCCACCCACATAAAGCTCCTGCGCTCTACGAAATATTTGACGTAAAATAATCTCAGAGCTTCTTGTAACTGGATGGAAGTAAATCTGCCAATACATTTGGTAACGCGACATCAAATAATGCTCTACCGCGTGCATTCCACTTTCTTTGACAACAATTTTCCCTTTATAGGGACGTAATACACGCAAAATTCGTTCTAGATCAAACGTACCATAATTGACACCGGTAAAATAAGCATCTCTAAGCAAATAATCCATACGGTCCGCATCCATTTGACTGGATATTAGACTTACGACAATTGGCTTTGGATATGTTTTTTGAATGACTGCCGCTACCTGCGCAGGAAACTGCTCCGATACTGCACGCAGCACTCGATTGATTTCTGTATCCTCCAGCACGATTTTACATGTCCACTCTTCATGGTCCGTGTCGAATACTTCTTCTAATGAATGAGAGAACGGACCATGACCGACATCATGAAGAAGCGCTGCACAGAGTGAGACTAATCTTTCCTCAGCAGGCCAATCCGGATACCCGTTACGTTCAAACTGAGAAATAATTTTACGTGTAATTTCATATACGCCAAGCGAATGGGAAAAACGGCTGTGCTCAGCCCCATGGAATGTTAAATAGGAGGTTCCTAATTGACGTATCCGCCGCAGCCTTTGAAACTCTTTTGTGTTAATTAAATCCCAAATCGTTTGGTCTTGAACATAAATATAATTATGGACCGGATCCTTAAAAACTTTTTCTTCAGTCAGCTGTTGCTTCATCGTCTCTCAACTCCTTTGTTCATATTTTCGACACAAAAAGCGAATATGATGTCGAACAGTGTCGTAAATCAGTTTCCAAATTGTCGAAGCTGTTGTATTCTATTACAGAGTAATATGAGCCTAGTATCTAGTCAAATACTTATGGTAACGGCATTTATTGGCAATATTCCTAGTTGACTATTATGGTAATCGTTGGTATTATAGTATTCATAAAAGCAAAAACTATGTCGAACGATGGCGAAACATATTTTGAGAGGGGCAATGATAGATTATGATGAAATCTACTGGTATTGTTCGTAAGGTTGATGAGCTGGGACGCGTCGTTATACCAATCGAATTGCGTCGTACACTCGGTATAGGCGAGAAAGACGCACTTGAGATTTATGTAGACGGCGAGCGCATCATGCTTAAGAAATATGAGCCTGCATGTATCTTCTGTGGCAATGCAGAAAACGTTTCTTACTTCAAAGGAAAAATTGTTTGCCATATTTGTTTGTCAGAGATGCCTACACCTGTGACAAAATAAAAAAAATAGGTTATACTGTACTTATCAACTTGTTAATTCTAACCTTTTTTATACTCCTTGTTGCCTTCCTGCGCTTGAACCCGGCCAGGAAGGTCTTTTTTTGTCTTTTTTTCTTTTTAGAAACATTTTCTATCTATTTACCTCATTATATACATCCCGCTTCGGTAATCCTCGATCCACAGCAACCCTTTTAATCGCTTCTTTTCGGTCATATTGCTCTTCATAATGAGCAACATGTGCCTCTAGATCTAATTCTGACCACCAAATTTCGGGAAGCAGCTGTTCACTCGCCCCTATCCCCTCTGCCCCCTCGACTACAATACAAAACTCGCCCAGCGGCGGATGCTCTTCGAACCATTCCATACATTCCGTTACACGACCGCGTACTGCTTCCTCGTGACGTTTTGTCAGTTCTCTGACACAAGCAATTTGGCGATCACCGAGAACTTCCTGAAGTACCGCAAGTGTTTTGTTTATCCGATGCGGGGATTCGTAAAAAAGGAGAGTTCCTTTCTCGCTCTGCAGCTCCATCAGCCATTTCGTTAATGATTTTTTTTCCCGAGGCGGAAACCCTGCAAATAAAAACCGTTCAGTCGGTAAGCCTGAAATAATTAATGCGGACAATGCTGCATTCGCTCCAGGAACCGGAATAACAGGGATGTTATTTTCAATCGCTTCTTTTACGAGATCAGCGCCAGGGTCTGAGATAGCGGGCAATCCCGCATCGCTTACTAATGCAATAGATTGTCCCTCCAGCAGCAACCTAATCAGCTCGGGACCGCTTGCACGCTTATTATGCTCATGGTAGCTTACAATCCGTGTTCCAATCTCAAAATGAGTAAGCAGCTTACGCGTTTGCCTCGTATCCTCCGCTGCGATGAGCTGGACCTCCTTCAAGGTACGTATCGCACGAAAAGTCATATCCTCTAAATTGCCTATTGGCGTAGCAACTAAATATAGGCTGCCGGAACCTTCTTTGGCAGCATCAGTAAAGCTTTTTTGTATATTCAAACGATCTGCACCCCGTTTTCATAAACCATGATAGGTGGAAGTAGCTTAATATCAGGTTTTCCATCCCGCATAGCTTCTATTAGTACCATGTTTGCCTCCGCCTTTGCATGCGGATGGACAAATTGAATACGCTTTGGCTCAAGCCTCCATTTACGCATGGTTTCAACGATATCGAGCAGTCTTGACGGACGATGAACCATGGATACCTTGCCTCCGGGACGTACGAGCCGTGAGCATGCTTCTGCTACGTCATCCAGCGTACAGTGAATCTCATGCCTAGCGATGGCATAATGCTCATTTTCATTCTGATCTCCTGCCGTTACCGGCATGTAAGGCGGATTCACCGTTACTGCATCGTATACGCCGTTACCAGCTAGCTTTGGATATAATCGCAGATCCTGTTCAATGACAGTAATCTGTTCAGTCAACTGATTAAGCATTACGCTTCTTCTCGCCATATCCGCCAATCTCGGTTGAATCTCAACCGCATCGATCCGAGCATTCGTACGAGTCGTTAGTAGCATAGGAATAACTCCGTTACCCGTGCATAAATCTACGATACGGCCATGCCTTGGCACGCTTGCAAAGCGTGAAAGCAATACCGCATCAAGCGAGAAGCTAAATACTTCCCTGCTCTGTATAATTTTTAAGCCTGATTCTGTCATGAGATCATCAAGTCTTTCATTCTCTGCTAAAATAATTTGTTCCGACACGATTTAAGCCGCTCCTTTTAAGTATTCGGTATACATTTCTATAATTTTTCATGACCTGCTTAATAAAAATACCGCCCTTTGCGGCAAGGACGGCATGTCGATACGGATTCCATTATTTATTTAGAAAGGATAGACAGAACAAACAGTCACCCTCCGTCCGCAAATGCCCGTAATAAACGTTGCATATGTGGAATCCTTCATGATACAACCGGGTCAAATTATCGTGGCCTTCCCCAATCGCAACACTCGCTTCTGCAAATGATTGATTATTGGGCGAATGTGCCTCTTGATTTGCTCCCGATTTCTTGCCTTTAGCTGGCGCTTTAACTACTTCACGCTCCAGCTCTGCTTCTCTCTTAAACAACTGACGCAGCTGGTCGTTCTCTTCACTAAGTCGCTTATTATCCTCGAGCAGCTCTTTTACCTTCTGCTTCAAATCCGTAAGCTCCTTATGGAACACACCCACTTGGTTATCCAGCTCGTCCATTTTTGCGAATATATCGTTCTTCTCCAAGTTCCCACCCCAGAGCTTCAAGCGTGAGTGTAACCTCACCCGTGAGAATCGCACTCTGCCGCTTATTTGATGACGACATCATCCATCGACAGTTCTTTCGGTTTACCTGGTGTATCAAATAATTGAACATACACGCTTTTGGTAGATGTGTTAATACCCGTTACTTTACCTTCACCATATGAGGTGACTACGAATTTACCAATTGCCGGAAGCTCTTCACGAATGCTTTCGTAATTGTCATGCTCATATTTAAGGCAGCACATAAGGCGTCCGCATAACCCGGAGATTTTTGTCGGATTAAGCGATAAATTCTGATCCTTGGCCATCTTTATCGATACGGGTTCAAAATCGCCCAGCCAAGATGAACAGCATAGTACTCGTCCGCATGGACCAATCCCGCCTAGCATTTTCGCTTCGTCCCGAACCCCAATCTGTCTGAGTTCGATACGAGTACGAAATACGCTGGCTAAATCCTTGACTAGCTCACGGAAGTCGACTCTACCCTCTGCCGTAAAGTAAAAAATAATTTTGTTGCGGTCAAACGTAAATTCTACGTCAACTAACTTCATACGAAGCTGGTGACCTTTAATCTTTTCAAGACAAGTAGAAAACGCATTTTTGGCTGCTGCACGATTTTCTTCGACAACCTTTGCATCGACATCGCTTGCAATGCGTATTACTTTCTTAAGAGGAAGAACAACATCCGATTCACCGACTTGCTTCTGTCCCACCACCACTTTACCGTATTCGATTCCGCGTGCTGTTTCAACAATAACATGTTGCTCCTTATCCACGGGATGCTCAACCGGATCAAAGTAATAGATCTTGCCCGCTTTCTTGAAGCGGACACCGATGACATTATACAAGAATTAGCCCTCCTGTAAGTTTACCAATAGTTGCTCAAATGCGAGCTGTGGCGTAACATTTGCACGCATACGCTTACTCGCTTCTAACGTATGTTCGATGCAGGACACCCAGCCTGCGAACGAACGATTAAAAGCATGCTTGCTTATCCAATCTAACTGATCTATAAAAACGATGTTGTCCTGCCTGCCGGCCTGGAACTGTATCAAATCTTTAAACCATATAACTAATAACGACAACAGCAATTGTGTATGTTCCACTAAATCTGTTTTAAATAGCTGTTGTCCAGCAGTGATCATCGCCGCGGTGAATCGGGTCAAACTCTCCTTGCCTAATTGTATCACTAGGCTTCTGATTTCTGCAAACTGATTCTGCTGGAGAAATTGTCTTGCACCATCCAACCCTGATGTTAATTGAACAGCCGTTCGGCCTAAAACAGATGGAGCCCCCTCAGCAATAAGCGTTTGCAGCATAATTTCAGGTGACATCGGTAAGAATGGAACCCACTGTGTACGAGAGCGAATCGTAGGAAGAACGGCTTGTCCATTGTCGGTAATCAAAATAGCTACGACAGGAGACAACGGCTCTTCTAGAAACTTGAGCAAGCTGTTCGCTGCTTGCATCGTCATTTTGTCAGCCTGCGCGATCATATAGACTTTGCGCTTCGTTCCGCTATTGCGATAAGAAAAATCGCGCTGCAGCTCTCGAATTTGGTCGATTTTTATCGATTGGCCATCGGGTACGATCGTCGTTAAGTCTGTTTGGTTTCCGTGTTCAAACTTCCTGCACTCCAGGCACTCTCCGCATGCATCCGCACCGCCTGCCGTACAGAACAACGCTTTAGCGAACTCGCGTGCCATTGCCATTCGCCCAGTACCCGATGGACCGTTAAATAAATAAGCATGAGAAATTTTACCACTTTGCAGCGCATGTGACAAAATCCTCTGTGCTTTCCATTGCCCTGGAATTTGTTCAAGGCTCATCGTCGTTCCTAACCTTTCCCTGCTCTCTCCTCATTAAAATAACAAGTTAATAAGAAGACCACGTATCTCACCGATCCTGTTAAGCAAATCAATTCTTCCCTGCTCACTATCCAGTAAATCCTCGGCCATTGAGATAAGCGTGGCATCAATCTCATCCAGCAGTTTATATCGCTTAATTCGTCCTCTGCGATCAAAGCCTTTGACTTCCTTCAGAACGACTCCTCGCCTAATGGTGTCTTCCAAAAACTGCTTGATCATTTGACGGTAAAGTTTTAATTCGCGGACAGTCATTATTCTAGCCAACCGCTCGCCTTGTTTATGAATGTCCTGCAGCTTTTGTTGTAGCTGCTCTTGGGTACGATCAGCATCCTGTTGAACCATGACGTCGGCAAAGCTTCTTGACTGAACCTGCTTGTTTAACGCATCGTTGTTCGTTCTATTTTGCCCTAATGGCCGGAAGCCTTGATCAATTTTCATTTAATGTCACGCCCAATCAGAAATGCTCAAATCGTTCAACAGGCATTACGAATACCGCTGCGCCGCCGACCTGTACTTCAACAGGGAAAGGAATATAGGAATCTGTCGACCCGCCCATCGGAGAAACAGGCGTAACCAACTGGTCACGCACCTTACAATTTGCATTAATGACCTGCAGCACCTCATGCACTCTCTCGTCTTCAATACCAATCATAAAGGTTGTGTTGCCTGCTCTTAAGAAGCCGCCCGTACTTGCAAGCTTTGTGGCTCTAAATCCCTCACGCACAAGTGCATTCGACAACCGGTTGCTATCCTTATCTTGAATAACCGCAATTACTAATTTCATCTTCATTCCCCCTTGACTACTATTAGAATAGGTTATTAATAACTTGCGTTTGTTTCTTAGTGTGCCTTTGTATCCCTTAAAGCCTTTTAGCGAGAATAATTTCTATCCCTCAAAAAAGCCTATTGTTTAAAATTAGACATCGGTTGCAAGAAATCCTGCAAGTCGGCTGTCAATTGCCGTTAAAACGTCATTAAGCACCAATTCTGGACTTTGTTCGGCATCAATTCGCACGATTCGATCAGGATTTTGCTTCAGCAGCTGCAAATAGCCTTCTCGTACCCTTTCATGAAAGGAATGCTTCTCTAAATCCAGCCGGTTGATTTCCCGCTCAGACGCTTGCGAGATACGCTTCAGACCTACTTCAGGGGATACATCCATATAAATGGTCAAATCCGGCATAAGATCTTGGATAGCGAATCGATTTATTGCCCAAACCTCATCCATTCCAAGGCCCCTGGCATAACCTTGATAAGCGAGGCTGCTGTCTACGAAACGATCACAAATGACTATTTGCCCTTGTTCAAGCGCAGGTGCAACCTTTTCCACAAGATGCTGCCTGCGGGCAGCTGCATAAAGCAGAGCCTCCGTTCTTGCATCCATCGCGATATGCTCACGGTCCAAAATGACGGTACGAATTTGTTCCGCAATCGGGATCCCGCCAGGTTCCCTTGTCGTAGTGACCATTTTTCCCCTTTGAAGCATCTTATTCGATAGCTGTTCAATCAGTGTCGATTTGCCGGCACCTTCGCCGCCTTCTATGGTAATGAAAACACCTTTTCTCAAACTAAGGCTTCTCCTAACGTTTATGTTAACTATACTTTCTTCTATATTAACAAAGCGGTACCCCTTGTACAATGAAGAAATGCCTCATTCAACAAAACCTGCACTTATTCCAGCTCATTTAGGGTAAACAGCAATTGTTTGCATTTTCGGATCTGCTGCCCCTTGAAATTTTGTGCCTGCGAAGGCAAGCTGTGTGATATGCTCGATCATCGCCGCCTTTATTTTTTCTCCGGGGTACAAAATCGCAATACCCGGCGGATACGGCGTAACCATCTCAGCCGATATATGGTGTTCAGCCTCATGTAATAATATGCGTTCGCTTGTTTCCTTTTTAAACTCGCCTCTTGCAAATGAAACTGGCTCAGAAATGCTGCTGCATAAATTAACGGATACGCTCGGCGTTATGGGTTTAACTATTTCTCCTAATGTCCTGTTAGCAGCACTGCTCATTTTCTCAATGGCCAGGTGGAGTTTACGTATGTCCATTAAGGAAGTTTGAATGCCTAGTACAAGCACGACATACCGCGGATCAGCCATCTCAGCGAAACAACCCTGCTGCTCCAATTGCTTTTGAAGCTCAAAACCGGATCGCTGGCCGCTTTTATCATGGAGCACGATTCGTAAGGGGTCAAAATAAAGTTCCGTTTCTCCATCGTTACGCGTTTTCATTTCGATTATGTCCGATTGCTGTTCACTTAACCATTTGCGAAAAGCCGCTGCTGAATCCAGACTTTTTTGAAACATATCCTCCCCCAATGTATCGATCATTGCGCGGGAAATATCCATAGAAGCAAGAATCGGGAATGACGGGCTTGAACTTTGAATCATCGCTAATGACTGACGTAGCGTCTCTCTAGAAATTCTGTTTCCTTGGATATGAAGCAAGGCTCCCATCGTTAAGGTTGGCAATGTCTTATGTGCCGATTGTACTACTGCATCGACACCCTCGGATAACGCCGCGTTTGGAAATGAAGGATGCATTCCGAAATGAGCGCCATGTGCCTCGTCAATCAGAATTGGTTTATTTTTACGGTGTACAGCCTCAACATAAGGCCTTAGCTTTACACCCATTCCATAATAATTAGGGTTAGATAATAAGACAGCCTTGGCCTCAGGGTATGAGACGAGGGCTTCTTCTACTTGCAGAACAGTTGGTATGGTAGCTAGCCCAGACATAGGCTCAACTTGAGGCGTTAGAAATACAGCCTTAGCTCCAGCTAATTTCAATCCGTTTAGGATTGATTTGTGTACATTACGCTGCACAATAATAATATCATCCGGTTCGCAAACGGTAAGCAGCAAAGCAATGTTACCCGATGTACTGCCACCTACTAAAAAATAAGTCTCCTCCGCCCCAAAGGTATGAGCTGCCAATTGCTGCGCTTCTTGTATTGAAGCTTCAGGATGATGCAAATCGTCAGTAGAAGAGAGCTCGGTAACATCAATCTGCATGATTTTATAAAAGTAATCGATTATGTCGTCATTTGCTTTGTCTTTCCATTTAGACTGCTTAAGCGCTTGTCCTCCATGATGACCAGGCACATGAAATCCCGTCGGATGCGAAGTAACATGACGTACAAGCGCATGAAATAACGGTGCTATAAACGGCTTCATTATATTCTGACATTCCTTTCAAATAAACAAACATGTAGAACCTTCATCCTATTGTACATTAATAACAGGCAAAAAAAAGAACGGCTTCTTATGTCAGAAACCGCTCATGCATTTTCGCCCAAAAATATTTGTTTCATTTGATGAATGAAGAAAGGATATTTCGCATCTTTAACATCGGTTTTTACCATTTCTTCTTCACAGCTCTCACAAATGAAACCCGAAACTATTCGGATGCCTTGTCCTTCTTCCTTTTTCTCATAACAAATATTACATTGATACTCGCGATTATCGTCCATAACAATCCCCGCTTTCAGTTTGACCCTATATAGCTATTATTATGACACATAGTCTATCTATTTATACTTGTTTCATAGCGCATTTCAAATATTTATATATCGTATGCCCCATCTGGGCTAATGGTTACTAAATCAGTGAAATTGTTTCACTAAAGATATGGACAGATTGCTCGCAAAAACCGATATAGTTAACGAGAGTCCCTGTACTTTGAAATAGAAAGGACGTTCGACCATGCAGCAAAAATTGTCTGAGCAAAAAAATGCCACCATTTATCAATACCAGCTTGTGAAACGAAAGGTCATACGCCCGGAACTCATTCAAAGCCATTTGCTAATTGCGGCCATTTTATTGGCTTTTCAAATGCTTATGTACCAAATGGACGGTTTGTTTTCCTGGTTGTTCGGGTTCGCGGTGGTCCAAATCATACATATCGCAATAATACTGCTCACCTTTATTGGAGTAGACGAAGCCGCTGACCGCAAGTGGATTTGGCGAATTACACCGCCTTGGATCGGTTTTAAGCCTGCAAACGATATTAAGCTTCTATTATTCCGCCGAGTTCATCGACATATGTTTTGGATTGGCCTTTGTGCCATTGCCCTTCTATACCCTTGGATTAAAGAATCATTGATGATTAGCATCGTAAGCTGGCATCTATGGCTGCTTTTACCGCGTTTACTTCTCTCCTTCTCTTTCCGTAAAGAACAGAAGGATGGTGTGCTTCGACTCGAGGCTCGAGAAGCATCGTATTACCGTCGATAAACCAAAGGCCTTAGAAGCTCAAATAGAGCACTCTAAGGCCTTTGTTCTACCTATTCAACTCCAATGAAACAAAAAACCTATCGCATCACATGCGATAGGTTTCTCGTGCTTGGCGACGTCCTACTCTCCCAAGACCCTGCGGTCTAAGTACCATTGGCGCTGGAGGGCTTAACGGTCGTGTTCGGTATGGGAACGCGTGGTTCCCCTCCGCCATCGCCACCAAACGTAGCGTGTTTGCACGCTGAAAACTGGATACGAAAGTTAGGTTTGCTGAAACCTTCTAGCTGCTGTCTGCCGGATGTATGGGTCCGGGGCAAACTTAAGCGTATGCTTACGATGTAAGTTTGCTTCTCAAACTTTTTAGGATAAGCCCTCGACCGATTAGTATTCGTCAGCTGCA
>NZ_JAVIFU010000032.1 GCF_031157315.1 Paenibacillus sp. LHD-38 | reverse complement strand
GCTATTTACAAGGAACTTCATCCCCAGAGGGGATAATCACTGGAGGAGCCGGATGCGACGACCCGCATGTCCGGATCTGTGAGAGGCCTATGCGCATGCGCATAGGCCTACTCGATTTTAATATATAAGAATTTATAAGTTTTCACTTATAAATGTGCTTATATATCACCGCGAAACGTCAGCTTTTGCCAAAGAGGACGGCGACAGCCGTTTACGCTTGTTGTGTTTTTGCTATGACAAGATGCCTGTGCTTCAGAGTGTGCATAATTTTCGGGAAGTAAGGAAAAATATTGGTTACACGATACAAGAAGCAGAGGCGGGGTGAATTTGGAGCGTATTAGTCTAAATCAGCTTGGATCCATGATTGTATTGTTTTTAATCGGCAGCTCCTCGTTGTTTTTGCTCGCGAGCGATGCTGACAGGGATGCTTGGCTGGCTGTTATTGTTGGTATGCTTTGCGGATTAATCATCCTATGGGGCGTAAATTTAACCTTGTATCGCTTGATGCCTCAAAGGAGTCTTATTGAGATTATTTTCGAATTATTAGGAAAGCCCCTCGGATATGTCGTATCACTGTCTTATGTTATATATTTCTGCTACAAATCGGTTCGGAATGTTAGAGAGTTCGGCGATTTAATGATCATGTATTTGCTTCCCAATACACCATTGACAACGCTGATCTTATTTATTTGCTTATTGTCCGCCTATACCGTATTTCATGGCGTAGATGTTTTGTTTCGAATGGCGGAAGCCGTTTTGCCACTTGTAATAATCATTTATCTTATACTATTTTTACTGGTGGCTGGTTCGGGTTTGCTGCATTTTGAGAACTTATCCCCAGTCCTTGAAGATGGATTCATGCCCGTGTGGGATGCGGCCTTTCCGGAGTTGATTTCTTTTCCGTTTGGTGAAATTATTTTGTTTTTGATGTTTTGGAAATATACAGAGCAGACGGCTGGCATGGTGAGCTTTACTATAAAATGTTTCTTGTTCTCGGGCTTGTTCATTACCTTCACCAACGTGTTCATTTTTGCTGCGTTAGGCAGCCTTGCCGGAACGGTAACCATTCCATTGATGCAGATCACGAATTTGATCGATTTTGCTCGTTTTTTAGAGAGAATAGATCCGATGGTCGCCCTGCTGCTTTTTACAGGAGTCTTTTTTAAGCTGACCGCCTATTATTTTGGTGCTGTGCTGGCTTTGTCTCAGATGTTTAAATGGCATAGCAAATATGTAATTGTCCTAATCGGGGCAGTCATTTTTTTGGGTTCTCTTTTGTTCAGGAACTATATGGAGCATATATGGTTCGGCTTCCGCTACAATGTAAAATACCATTTCCCGGTTTTTCAAATCCTGTTTCCCCTGCTGCTGCTTACGCTGGCAATCATCAAAAAGAGATGGAGTGAAAAGGTGCATGCAGAATGAATGAGGAAATCAAAAAGGGAATCGAACAAGATGATAAAGACCTAAAGCGTTTGTCTGCCGATTTGGAGATTAATATTAAGATGGTAACCGACGAGCTCGGCATGGAGCCGGATATCATGATTAGACATTTACACATGTTTAAAAGCAGCAGAGTTGCTATTTTATACATTGCGGGCATGACGGATGTCAATGCTGTTAATTTGCTTGTAATGAGCATGATTACCGAGTCTCCGGCGGGCAGCGGAGAGGATCAAGAAGAATCTCCATTTCAGAGCTTGATGTTCCGGTCTCTTGCGATAGGCGGCGTTCGTAAGGTTGATAGCATAAATGAAGTATTGCTTGCAATGCTGGAAGGCAATACGATCGTGATGCTTGACGGGTCAAATGAAGCTATCGCTGCTTATACCTGCGGCGTGGAGAAGCGGTCAGTCGAGGAGCCCAGCACGCAAACCGTCGTACGCGGGCCAAAGGAAGGATTTACGGAGACGCTCCACATCAACACGGGGCTAATTCGCAATAAAATAAAATCGACTAACCTAAGAATGGAATACCGAATTATCGGGCATCAGACTCGAACGACAGTTGCTCTGATCTTCATGAAAGGAATTGCAGATGAGAAGGTTTTGGCGGAAGTACGCAGGAGATTGGATCTAATCGATACGGACAGTATATTAGAAAGCGGCTATATTGAAGAGTTTATTCAAGACAAAACGTTTACCCCATTTCCGCTGCTTCAAAATACAGAGCGGCCGGATGCGGTAGCCGCTGGCTTGCTTGAGGGGCAGTTTGCAATCGTTGTGGATGGAACGCCGTTCGTTCTGCTTGCACCTGTAACGTTTGTTAAGTTTTTTCAATCAAGCGAGGATTATTACCAGCGCTATGATATTGCAACTTTTTTAAGAATCATCCGATTTTTTTCATTTTTTGCTTCGATGCTTTTACCATCTATCTACATTGCGATCACGACCTTCCATCAAGAAATGCTGCCGACCCAGCTGTTAATAAGCATCGCTGCGCAGCGGGAAGGCGTGCCGTTTCCTGCATTGGTCGAAGCGATGATTATGGAATTTACATTTGAAATTTTACGCGAAGCCGGCGTGCGAATGCCTCGAATCATCGGACCTGCGATTTCGATTGTCGGGGCTCTCGTGCTCGGTCAATCTGCCGTGCAGGCTGGACTAATTTCAGCGGCGATGGTAATCGTCGTTTCCTTTACAGCCATTGCAAGCTTCGTTATTCCATCCATCAATATGGGCACGGCCGCGCGTCTCATTCGCTTTTTATTAATGATTCTTGCAGGTACCTTTGGCGTATTTGGCATCTTAGCGGGTCTGATGATGATTCTGACTCATTTGTCGTCGCTTCGATCATTCGGCGTTTCTTATTTGACGCCAATTTCGCCGCTTAAACCAGGTAATTTAAAGGATGTATTTATACGAGTTCCATGGTGGGCAATGAAGAAACGTCCAAGTTATGACAATCATGAGGGAACAGTTCGTCAGGGAACGCCGAGCAGCATTTCAGACAAAGCTGCTGATCGATCTCAGAAAGGCGGTGAGAAGAAGTGAAGCAGCGGATAACAAGCCTACAGGCGACCGTAATCATTGTGCTTGCGATCGTTCCAAGTTCACTGCTCTATATCCCTAGCTTTGTGATCCAAATTTCAAAGCAGGATGGTTGGATATCCGTGCTGCTCACGCTCGCCGCCTCTCTGCTGCTTGCCGTCGTTATCGGATATATTTGCCGCGAAGGGGAAAGGAAACCGCTGCTGGAATGGCTCCGAAGCCGGTTTGGGAAAGGGATTGCAACGGTTATTGGGTTGTTTTTATGCGGCTATTATGGGATAACGGCCGCTGTTGTTGTAAGACAGTTTTCTAGTTTTATGTCTGAACAAACGCTGCTGCGAACTCCCCTTTTTATGTTGGCTGCGATTATTGTGCTCGTATCCGGGTATATCGCCTCGCAAGGGATAGAATCGCTCTCTCGGGTACTTTTTGTCGTGTTCTTGTTTTTCGGATTGTCCGTGGGAGTGAACGTGACTTTCATCTATGGGCAGCTTGATTTCCAACAATTTCTCCCTATCATGGAGAGCTCTCCGAATCAGTATATCGCCTCTAGTTTCATGCCCTTAGGGTGTTTTTCCGGAATTGCTGTGCTCTTGCTGCTTCTGCCGTTTCTAGAAAAAGCCGCATCCGCAGTAAAGGTGGCGGTTTGGGGAACCGTGATATCCGGCTTGCTCATGACCCTCGTTACGGCAGTGACGATTGCGGTGTTTGGAAGTAAAATCATCGGCGCAATAACCTACCCTGCATTTGCAGCTATCGGTACGGTTGAAATCGGGCAATTTATTGAACGAATTGACGTATTGCTGGTATCGGCATGGACGGCCTCCATGTTTGCGCAAGTGTCCGTTTTTATGTTTGGTTTCTTTCAACTGGTTTCTCAAACTTTTAAGCTCACAGCGCATGCCAGCCATTACATAGCCGGCGGCATGGTTATTCTTTCCATGGCATTGTTTGCCTGGCCCAGCAGTGTCGTCGTTGCAGAATTCAGCTATACGACGCTGACTATATACTTCTTATTAAACAATTATGCAATCTGCTTTCTTATCTGGTGCGGGCTTCGTTTGACGAGACGTAAGGCGAGGCCGAGCGAGGAGGCTGTATGAGAATAGCGCGTATGTTTGTTTTACCGCTCATGATAATATTGTGCACTCCAATGCTGTCAGGCTGCTGGAGCAGGATTGAATTAAATGAGCTTGCCATTACTTCAGCGACCTCCATCGACAGGAAGGGCGATGATTGGCTTGTTTCATTCCAAGTGCTTATTCCTTCCTCCATCTCTTCCGGGATCGGGATTACAGGAGGCGGCTCCGGCGCTCCGGTTAACGTTTATTCGACGACCGGGAAAACGATAAGGGAAGCAGACTCACGCAGCTTTTTTGAGAGTCCTCGTAAGCTGTATTTTGCACATAACCGTGTCATCATCGTTAGTGAAGAGACGGCACGGCGCGGATTGAATCCTATCTTGGACGTATATTTAAGAAACACGGATACACGCGAAACGGTTGACGTATTAATCACGCCCGGCAGCTCACGAAAGATACTAGAGCAAATGATGCAAATTCAGAAAATATCCGGCGATGGCATCAGAGAGATCAACCACTTGGAATCCATGCACACATCCGTGCTTCCTGAGGTGAAGCTGTTTCAGCTGGCAATGAATTTGTCCAGTGATTCAGCGAGCGCTATACTGCCGGAAGTGTACTTGTCAGGCAAAACGGATGTCTCCTCGTTGAAGGTATTTGAAAGCACGACATTGCCCGCAAAAATCAAGCTGGGCAGAGCTGCCGTTATCAAGAAGGACAAAATGGTCGGCTGGCTGTCCAGAAAGGAAGCGCTCGGGGTAGCTTTTTTGCGAAATGAAATAAATCAAACGTTATTAACCTATGCATGTCCCGGGGAAAAAAACAAGCATTTAACGATACAATTGATAAACTCGGGAACCAAGCTTGATCCCTCTCTCAAAGATGGAGACTTAAATGTAAAGGTAGGCATAAAAGGCAAGGCAGTGCTAACGCAATCAGATTGCAGTTCAATGGATCTGTATAAACCGGAGGTCATAGCCGAGCTTGAGAAAGCAGCCGAACAGGAAATTCTTCGTTATACAGATGCAGGATGGAAGGCGGCTCAACGGCTGCAGACGGATGCGGTAGGCTTTGCAGATATGGCGCATCGCAAGTATCGTAAGCAGTGGCGTACATGGAAGAAGGATTGGGACGGGGTTTTCTCTAATATCCAAATAAAAGTGGAAGCCGATATTACGCTGACCAATGTGGGGCTTAGCAATCAGCCGGTTAACGTCAATAATTTGCGAGAGGGTAAAAAATAAAGGGGGAGTGTCATGACTTTAATTACGGTAATAGTTGCAGTGACGATTATCGCTGTTCTATGGGCAGGGATCAAACCGTTTATTAAACGAGGCCTATATCGTGATTATGTGATTTATGCAGTCATGACGCTGTGGTCCATCTATTTATTTGCTTCCCAGTGGTACGATTGGCCGCCATTTACAATCATAACATTCATGACCTTCATGCTCGCTCCGATCAAACGTTTTTTGAACATCATGAGCTGGATGCGCTAAACGGATTGGCTTGTGAAAAATAACAGCGATAACGGTTATTACCACTTCGTAGGGGCAATACTATCAATTACGCATGCTTAATATGGAGAGGTTGCATAAATGGAAAAATTAACATTATTTCCATAAATGTATTATAGTTGCCGCGAGTTATTATTAGGAAACTAACTATGGCGGTTAAGACCGTTTGCGCTTGAAATATAAGAATGGATATAAATTTTATATTCCATGTAGCCTTATATTTCTACGCGAAACGAGCCTTCACTATTTTTGACGGTTACGGCCGTTTACGCTTGAAAGGAGCGGATTGCTAATGAGTTTAAGTGTTGTATTGATGTTGATCCAAGTGTTTTTTGCAGTCGTTATCGGCTTGTATTTCTGGAATTTGCTGCGCAATCAGAAGACGAACCGCTCTGCGGTTGACCGAGAGTCACGCAAGGAGATGGACAAGCTAAGAAAGCTGCGAAGCGTTTCTCTTACGAAGCCTCTCGCTGAGAAAACAAGGCCGCAGGCGATGCAGGACATCGTAGGGCAGCGTGACGGCCTGCGTGCCTTGAAGGCGGCGCTGTGCAGCGCAAACCCGCAGCATGTTATTATTTATGGTCCGCCAGGCGTCGGGAAGACAGCAGCTGCGCGTGTCGTATTGGAGGAAGCGAAAAAAAATCCTTCGTCACCGTTTTTGCCAGAAGCAAAGTTCACGGAAATTGATGCGACAACGGCTCGCTTTGATGAACGGGGAATTGCCGATCCATTAATCGGTTCCGTTCATGATCCCATTTATCAAGGCGCAGGCGCGATGGGCGTGGCAGGGATCCCGCAGCCAAAGCCTGGCGCAGTTACGAAAGCGCACGGCGGGATTTTGTTTATTGACGAAATAGGTGAATTGCATCCGGTTCAAATGAATAAATTGTTAAAAGTACTCGAAGACCGCAAGGTATTCCTGGAGAGCGCTTATTATAATTCGGAGGATTCGAACATTCCCGTGTATATTCACGATATTTTCCAAAACGGGCTCCCTGCAGATTTCCGCCTCGTGGGCGCGACTACACGTTCGCCGCAGGAGATACCTCCAGCTATTCGCTCTCGCTGCATGGAAGTATTCTTCCGTCCACTCCTGGCTGAGGAGATTGGTTTGGTAGCGGAAAATGCGGTGAAGAAAATTGGTTTTGCACCATGTCCAGAAGCGATCGATGTTGTCAAACGGTATGCGACAAACGGACGTGAAGCTGTAAATGTCATTCAGCTAGCAGCAGGCGTAGCGCTCTCTGAGAAGCGGGACAGCATCGCTGCCGGAGACATTGAGTGGGTCGTGAACAGCAGCCAAATTCCTCCGCGTCCTGATCGCAAGGTGCCTGAAGCGCCGCAAGTCGGATTCGTGAATGGTCTAGCGGTTTATGGTCCGAACATGGGAACGCTGCTCGAGATCGAAGTGAGCGCGATACCAGCGGCTGCCGGCAAGGGGCAATTTACGATTACAGGCGTTGTGGACGAAGAGGAGCTGGGCGGCGGATCGCGGACGCTCAGAAGAAAAAGCATGGCAAAAGGATCGGTCGAAAATGTGCTAACCGTATTAAGACGCATTGGGCTGAATCCGCAGGATTTTGATTTGCATATCAATTTTCCTGGAGGCACGCCAATCGATGGACCGTCTGCCGGCATTGCAATGGCAACTGCCATTACATCCGCGATTAAGGGAATTCCAATTGATAATAAGCTGGCGATGACCGGCGAGGTTGGCATTCATGGAAACGTAAAGCCCGTAGGCGGCGTATTGGCTAAGGTAGAGGCGGCGTTCCAAGCCGGTGCGAATACGGTAATTATTCCGAGAGAGAACTGGCAGGCGATTTTCGCGGATTTAGAAGGTCTAAAGGTTATTCCAGTCGAAAAGGTAGAGGAAGTGTTCAAATACGTGTTTCCCGGTGCCGAGAATTCCTCAGTACGGGTGGAAGCTCCGTTTGGAACCGATCTTTTTATCGCTTCCGCCGTTCCATATTTGCAGGCTGATTCCGTAGAATGATAAACTAGGGTAGATGTTAACATTTGGAGGTGCTGGTGTGGGACCTAGTAAAACGAAAGGTCGTCGGCTGCCCTTGCTTCCGCTAAGAGGGCTACTCGTTTATCCCAGCATGGTGCTTCACCTTGATGTGGGTAGGGACAAATCGGTTCGGGCGTTAGAGCGCTCGATGGTCGAAGATCATATGATATTGCTTTGTTCACAGTCTGAAGTGAACATTGAGGAGCCGACAGAGGAAGATATATATAAAGTCGGCACTATTGCGAAAGTAAGGCAAATGCTGAAGCTGCCTAATGGCACGATCCGCGTATTGGTGGAGGGTGTCTCGCGCGCGGAGATATTGGATTATTTGCCGAACGACGAGTTTTATGAGGTATCCGTAAAAGAATTGCCGGAGCAGGAGACGGATGATCCTGAGGTAGACGCCCTTATGCGCTCCGTCTTAAATCAATTCGAGCATTATATTTCTTTATCGAAGAAGGTTACGCCCGAAACGTATGCGGCAGTATCCGACATCGATGATCCGGGCAGGCTCGCGGATGTGATTACGAGCCATTTGTCTCTCAAAATCAAGGATAAGCAGGATATCCTTGAAACGGTTGATGTGGGGGAGCGCCTTGAGAAACTGCTCGATATTCTCAATAACGAGCGTGAGGTGCTTGAGCTTGAGCGCAAAATTAACCAACGCGTCAAGAAGCAAATGGAAAAAACGCAGAAGGAATATTATTTGCGCGAGCAAATGAAGGCGATCCAAAAAGAGCTTGGCGAGAAGGAAGGCCGTGCAGGAGAGGTCGAGGAGCTGCGGTCGCAGCTTGCTGAGTCGGGCGTTCCTGAGCTGGTGAAGGAGAAGATCGAGAAGGAAATCGATCGGCTTGAGAAGATGCCTTCCACTTCAGCAGAGGGCGGCGTCATTCGCAATTATATCGATTGGCTCCTATCTTTGCCATGGAACAAGACGACGGCTGATGATTTAAGCTTGAGCAAGGCAGAAGCGATTCTTAATGATGATCATTACGGCCTTGAGAAGCCTAAGGAGCGGGTGCTTGAATATTTAGCCGTACAACAGCTCGTCAAGCAGCTGAAGGGTCCAATCCTCTGCTTGGTAGGGCCGCCCGGCGTCGGCAAAACCTCGCTCGCTCGTTCTATCGCGAAGTCGCTTGGCCGCAAGTTTGTGCGTATCTCGCTTGGCGGCGTACGTGATGAAGCCGAAATTCGCGGTCACCGTCGTACCTATGTAGGGGCAATGCCAGGCAGAATCATTCAAGGCATGAAGACGGCTGGCTCTTCAAATCCGGTATTTTTGCTTGATGAGATCGATAAAATGGCAATGGATTTCCGTGGAGACCCGGCTTCGGCGCTGCTCGAGGTGCTTGATCCGGAACAAAACAACACGTTCAGCGACCATTTTGTTGAAGTTCCTTTTGATTTATCCAACGTTATGTTCGTAACGACAGCCAATGCGCTGCACAATATTCCTCGTCCGCTCCTAGACCGGATGGAGGTCTTGTATATTCCCGGCTATACGGAGCTCGAGAAACTGCAAATCGGTAGGCGTTACCTGCTGCCTAAGCAGAAGAAAGAGCATGGTTTAACAGAGGAGCAGCTCTTGTTGACTGATGAGGTTCTGCTGCAGCTCGTTAGGGAATATACCCGCGAGTCCGGCGTACGTAATTTGGAGCAGCAAATAGCCGCAGTATGCCGTAAGTCGGCAAAGTATTTCGTAGCCAAAGAACAGACAGAAGAAGCAGAGCCGCTTGAGGTTACAAGCGAGCTGCTGAAAGAATGGCTTGGCCCCGCGAAGTTCCGTTACGGGCTTGCAGAAAGTGAAAATCAAATCGGCGCTGTGACCGGTCTAGCTTGGACCGAGGTTGGCGGTGACACGCTTGTTATTGAAGTTACAGTCATGCCGGGTAGCGGAAAGCTAACGTTAACTGGTAAACTAGGAGATGTGATGAAGGAATCGGCTCAAGCGGCATTCAGCTATACGCGCTCGAAAGCGATAGAGCTTGGCATTGATCCGAGCTTTCATGAGAAAAACGACATTCATATTCATATTCCCGAAGGTGCCATTCCAAAAGATGGCCCATCGGCCGGCATTACGATTGCAACAGCGCTTATTTCAGCTCTTACCAACCGCTATGTAAACAAGGAAGTAGCGATGACGGGAGAAATCACGCTTCGTGGCCGCGTGCTGCCGATAGGCGGTTTGAAAGAAAAATCGCTCGCCGCGCATCGCGCAGGCATTCGCACGATTCTGTTGCCGAAAGAAAATGAACGGGATTTAAGGGATATTCCCGACAGCGTACGTCATGATATGCAATTTTTTCCTGTCAGTCATATGGATGAAGTTCTGCAGCATGCGTTGCTTCCGGTTCAAACGGAGGAGAAGGCAGGTACAACGATTTTATGAAAATTACACAAGCTCAGTTCGTCATCAGCGCAGTAAAACCGCATCAATATCCAGAGGACGCCTTGCCAGAGATAGCTCTGGCAGGGCGTTCGAATGTAGGAAAATCTTCATTGATTAATAAACTTATTTTACGCAAAAACTTAGCCAGAACCAGTTCGCAGCCGGGGAAAACGCAGCAGCTGAACTATTACCGGGTTAATGACCTGATTTATTTGGTCGATTTTCCGGGCTACGGTTATGCAAAGGTGTCGAAGACGCAGCGTGTGCAGTTCGGTGAAATGATCGAGCGGTACATTCGCGACCGCGAGCCGCTTAAGCTGCAGCTGCTTGTAATCGACATTCGGCATGAGCCCTCACAACAGGATCAGCAAATGTATAAGTGGCTAAAGCACTATGAAATTCCAACCTGTATCGTCGCAACGAAGGCAGATAAGATTCCGAAGTCGAAATGGGACAAGCATATTAAGATGATAAAAAAGACGCTTGAAGCAGATCCGCGTGATTCGGTCGTTTTATTTTCTTCGGAATTGGGTATTGGAAGAGAACAGCTTTGGGATATCATTAACGAAGCGATTGCTACATGAGGTAGCAAGAGCAGCAAGTTCTTCTATAAAGCAGAGGATACAGTGAAAAAGTCGGCCTTCCTCGTGAATTCTACCGTTATTTTGTGGAATATGCGAGAATATCGGGGATGAACGGCAGGAATAAAATGTTCGGATCACGTATAATATACTTAAGCAACAAGACCAGTGTTACAAGACTAAAGCGTGCAAGTTCAAAGAATTGAGGAGATTTTTATGGCTAAGCGGCTAGCCACAGAGTATGTAAATGCCAAACTGCAATTGACGAATGAAGAGATGGCTGAATTTATCCGTTTATTCGAAGAGCAGCAAATTCACCTTCAGGTGTTGGTGCTCGACAATGGGAATCAGGAGCTCGTTCTCGAAGATGTAGCAGGGAGGGAAGAAGTCCGACTGACCTTTGAACGTCAACAAGACTATTATGTATGCGTACTATCTTGCCGTCTTGTGCAACCGAGGCTGACCAATGCTATGCGAAAAGCGCTATCTGCTTTCCGCGGCAACGCGATCGTCAACCGAATCTACAGTCATTATACGATGATCTATCATTATACGAATGGTTCCGTTCACCAAATTGTCGAAAGCTCCAAATCAGGTGACCGTGTCGTGTTCGAATTTAAGGACACGCTTGGACAGCTGGAGAGAGTTTTCCGCAGTCGACTGATCGAGCGTGAAATCGGCTTGCTCAGCAGCGCTGTCAATGAACTGCTTGATCTCCGCAACCAAACGAAGGAAGCGGACGAAATCGGTAAAATCGATGAGCGTCTAACCGATCTGACGAGAAAGCTCTTCATTTTGGAAGCATAAAGAAGAAGACAAATAGAGAGGCCGCTGCTGCGGCTTCTTTTTTTTATTTCCAATATATTTCAGCAAGGCGATGTGCAACATTCTTTGCGTTTCTGAAGTTAGTAGCAGGGTAAGGGAAAAAAGAAACAAACGAACAAACAAACCTAGAGTGATTAACAGGAGATGACAACAATGAATCAAACCAAACGTTTTAAACAGTTCGCAATCGGCATATCCTTTGCGATTGCATTATCATTGACGGCATGCAGCAATAAGGACGCTAATGCGGATCCCACACCCCCGCCAGCAACAGAGACGCCGAGTGAGCAGCCGGATACGGATACAACCGCTCAGCCGAGCGCAGAGCCGTCCGTGGAGCCAAGCAAGGAAGCGGAAAGCAATGATAGCCAAGACGAGGCTGGCGGGTCTGAGATCGGTGAGCTGATCGGTTCCATCTATGACCAAGCAAAGGAAGGCAAGATCCCCGGAATTGATTTTGCGGCCCATTCATCGCTTTATGATGATATCGAGAAAAAATGGGGCAAAGCAGATACCAATGAATCCGCCGGCAAAGGAATGTATGCAACTTACAAAGATAAGGGCGTTGCTTTTGGCTACAACAAGGGCATGATTGTGTTCGACGTAAGATCCTATGCAGACAGCCTCCATGCGATCACGCTAAAGAAGCTGGAAATTGCCCTTGGCACAGCGGATGAAAAAACGGTAAGCGGATCGGATTCGATTTATACGTACGAGGTCAACGAACAATTTCAGCTGAGATTCGTGATTCCCGAGGCGACAGGACAGGTGGATCATATATCTGTTTACAGCCCTGACGATACAAAAAATAATATGGCGGGGTGACAAAGGTCCCGTTGCGGGATAAGCTGCCGTGTCATACATTGAAAACGGGGCTGGCGCAATAAAACGAATTTTGGACTTTGAAAAAAAACTATTGCAATTATCTCCGATAGATGTTATTTTTATTCTCGTTGAAAAGATTGTTGATGTTAATAATAGGAACCAGGATTCACTCAGGACATAGTTATGTTGCGAGAGATTAATCCCTCGAGAAGTGAATGACGTAGGTCCTAGCGGATGAAATTTTTCAAACATTTTATTCCTAGGAAGGGGGAACCGGAAGATGGAATACTCAACTTTCGGAAGACACGTTGCTGTTGATACTTGGGGTGTAGACTTTGATCTACTGAACAGCGCTGAATTTTTGCAATCACACATGGTAGAGGCTGCTGAAGCATGTGGTGCTACTGTATTGTCGGTTCAAGCAAAACAATTCGATCCTCAAGGCGCAACGGTGCTCGTGCTGCTGTCGGAGAGTCACCTCTCGATTCATACGTATCCTGAGAGAGGCTTTGCTGCGCTAGACTGTTATACCTGCGGTGAAACTGTAGATCCTCAGCTTGCGATTGACTACATGCTCGCTGTACTGAAGCCAAAAGCGACCTATGCGAAGAAGCTTGTACGCGGTATGGGCGAACTGCAAGTGGAAGAGCCACAAATGAAACAAACTGAGCTCGTATAAGAGCTTTAAAACTTATTACTCATAGCGAAATAACCATGGATGAAATCCATGGTTATTTCTTTGCATGAAAAGGGAATAATGAGTCTGTACTTTTCAAACATTATTCATAAATGAACATTATCTGAAGGACTAACTATGCTATAATAATCGATAACATCAATGGTTGATTAGCATAAGAGAAGGAGGCAGGTGACCGCGCATGCACATTATCGCAGTAGGACTGAATTATCGAACGGCTCCCGTAGAAGTGAGAGAACAATTTGCGTTCGCGGAAAGGGATTTGCCGGAGGCATTGATACAGCTCATTCAGACACAAAGCATAATGGAATGTGTCATAGTAGCGACCTGCAATCGTACGGAGCTTTATGCGGTAGTTGACAGGCATCATCTATGCGGGCATTACATTCGCAGCTTTATGGAAAAATGGTTTAAGCTGCCACGTGAGCATTTCACTAACCATTTATATATGTACGAAGATGAGAAGGCGATCGATCATTTATTCCGGGTTACCAGCGGACTTGATTCGATGGTCATCGGCGAAACGCAAATTTTGGGCCAAGTGAAAAATGCTTTCCTGCTTGCACAGCAGCAGAAGACCACTGGCACTGTATTTAATATGCTGTTTAAACAAGCTGTTACGCTTGCTAAGCGCGCCCATTCCGAAACGTCGATCGGCGAATCGGCAGTTTCCGTCAGCTATGCCGCAGTCGAGCTTGGCAAACGTATTTTTGGGCAGTTCAATAAAAAAACAGTTATGGTTATCGGCGCGGGCGAGACTGGCGAGCTTACCGCTAAGCATTTGTACGCGAACGGCGCGGAGCGTGTTGTCGTCGTTAACCGGACGTATGAGCGGGCGACTCAGCTGGCTGACAAATTTAACGGCGTTGCTTGGTCCATGGAAGAAGCGGCCGAGCGGATGCATGAAGCGGATATTATCATTAGTTCAACAGGATCGGATGGCTATGTGCTATCGCGCCAACAAGTTGCGGCTGCCATGCAGCGCAGAAAAGCGAAGCCGCTCTTTATGATTGATATTGCGGTTCCGCGCGATTTGGATCCGTCGATTGCTGCAGTCGAGAACGTCTTCCTATATGATATCGATGATTTGGAAGGCATAGTGGAGAGCAACTTGGAACATCGCCGCCAGGAGGCAGCCAAGATCGAAGCCATGATTGCGGAGGAAATGGAATTATTTGAGCAGTGGTACAAAACGTTAGGCGTTGTTCCGCTTATCCGGTCGCTGCAAACCAAAGCAGCCGGCATACATGAGGAAACAATGAATAGCTTGACGAATAAGCTGCCTGACCTCGGCGAGCATGAACTTAAGGTTATCCGCAAGCTTACGAAGAGTATCGTGAACCAAATGATGCAAGACCCGATTTTGCGTATCAAAGAAATGGCCGGTGAGAAACGAGCAGACGAAGCGATGGACATGTTCGTTAAGCTGTTTGCACTGGAGGATGAGCTTGCTAAAACGCGTCAAGCGGAGCTTGAAGCGGCAACAGATACTGTCGCTGCAGCAAAAAAGAAAAATGTTCAACCCCATGCAGCTGCGGCGGTATTAGCACCTATTACAAGATAGAGGGCTGCAAGGTGGAGGAGCTATGGTGACGCAAAACTTTTTATATGATGCGATACTTTATATCTACGCCCTGAGCCTGCTGTTTTACTTCTCCGACTTTATGAATGCAAGTCGGAAAGCGAAACGGATGGGTACAGGGCTGCTTATTTTTGTTTGGGTATTACAGACTGGTTATTTGGTTTCCCGCATCGTCTCGCATTTACAAATGACCGCCGTAACGGCATTCGAATATTGGTTAGGATTTTCTTGGCTCTTAGTTACGATATCGTTAGTCATCAGCCGGTTTATCAAAATCGATTTCATCGTGTTTTTCGTTAATGTCGTTGGTTTTGCGGTGTTGGCACTGAATCTATACAGCAGTCCAGGTAACGGTCAATCGCTAGGGGTTTGGAAAACAACAAGAGAGCTGTTATACATTCATATCAGTCTTGTGCTATGCGCCTATGCAGCATTAACGATTGGAGCCCTATTCGCCGGCATGTACTTGTTCTTACATAATCAGTTAAAACGAAAGCGATGGACCAACTTCGTGCGCAGGCTGCCAAGCTTGGATTTGATTGAGCGCTATGGTGACCGGGCAGTGATTATTGGAGTTCCCTTGCTTGCCATGTCGCTTGCTATCGCAGTCACCTCATTGCTCGTTGAAGGTAGGGCCTCACTTCTGCTGGACTGGAAGGTGCTCTCTTCCTTTGGAACCTTGATCGTATATATCATTTACGTGTATCAGAGAGCCATGCTGAAGCGGCCTGGACTCCAGCTCGCCCGGTTGTACATCTTTTCATTCAGCTTGCTGCTGTTGAATTTATTTTCTAATTATTTATCGTCATTCCATTAACGGAACAATCGAATAAAGCACGGGAGGCACAGCTCCGATGAATGGTTTTTACCCGGTGGTTATGCAGCTTAGAGGCAGACGCTGCGTTGTCATCGGCGGCGGCGGCATTGCGGAGCGGAAGCTGCTTGGTCTGCTGGATGCCGGAGCAGATGATGTAAGGGTCATTAGCCCTTTGTTAACTCCAAAGATGGCAGAATTAGCGGCCGAAGGGAAGATTAGCAGCTGCCAGAGAGAATACGTGGATGGCGACCTGAGCGGAGCATGGCTGGTTTTCGCGGCAACAAATGACAAACGCGTAAATGCAGTCATCGCAGCTGCTGCGGAGCGGCTTGGCATTTTGGTCAATTCGGCGGATGAAGCAAGCAACGGCTCGTTTATTTCCCCCTCAACCTTGCGAAGAGGGGATTTACTGCTTTCTGTTACAGCATCTGGGGCAAGCCCAGCGCTATCTCAGCGGATTAAGAAGGAGCTTGCAGTGCAATATGGTTTGGAATACGAAGAAATAACTGCCCAGCTCCGCCGCTTACGCGAAACGGTTTTGAGCAAAGGAATGGATGAGCAGCAGAGACAGGCCGTACTGAAGCTTGCAGCCGAAGAAGCCATGCAGCATAAACGGTACAATAGGGACATCGAGGAGTGGCTGCAGAGCTTGCTTCATCGGATAGACAGGGGGCTTACATAATGGATAATAATCAAGGAAAACGCGTCATCGTTGTAGGGACGAGGCAAAGCGCGCTCGCATTGACGCAAACCGGGCAAGTGATAGACGAACTGAAACGGATTAGCGAAAAGCATGGCTTTGATTACACGTTTGAAGTGAAAAAGATCGTGACCAAGGGAGATCGTATTCTCGATGTCACATTGTCCAAGGTTGGCGGGAAAGGCTTGTTTGTAAAAGAAATCGAACAAGCGCTCGTGGATGGAAAGATCGATTTGGCGGTTCATAGCATGAAAGACATGCCTTACGAGCTGCCGGAGGGGTTAATGAACGGAGCGACTCCAAGGCGCGTTGATCCGAGAGACTGCCTCGTTACCCGCCAAGGCGGCGGGCTTGATGATTTGCCTCAAGGCGCGAGAGTGGGAACAAGCAGTCTTCGCCGCTCATGCCAGTTGAAAAACGCAAGGCCGGACCTGCAGTTGGAATCCATTCGCGGAAACATTGATTCCCGTATCCGAAAGCTGGAAACCGAAGGCTTCGACGCGGTTGTGCTTGCATCTGCAGGTCTAACGCGCATGGGCTGGCAGGATCGTATATCCGCGAACATACCCGTAGATGTATGCTTGCCTGCTGTCGGTCAAGGTGCGCTTGGCATAGAATGCCGTGAGAATGACCAGCAGATTCGTGAGCTGCTTGCGTTATTGAATGACAAGGAAACCGAGCTTACCGTTAGGGCAGAACGAAGCTTTTTAGGCTCACTGAACGGCGGTTGCCAGGTTCCTATTGGTGCATATTGCATCATGGGCGATGAGGTTGAGGGCCAAAACGGCATTCGAAATCTGACGATGACAGGAATGGTCGGCTCGCCTGACGGAGCAACGTTGCTGAAGGAAGTCATGCAGGGGACTGACCCTGAGCAGCTGGGCAAGGATGTTGCGGCGGCACTCGTAGCACGCGGTGCGGACCGCATTTTAGCTGAAATTGGGGGATGACAGACTTGGTCAAGGGAAAGGTATACTTGGTTGGCGCTGGACCGGGAGATCCAAAGCTGATCACGGTGCGAGGCCTGCAATGCTTAGAGGAATGTGACGTCGTCGTATACGACCGTTTGGCAAGCCCGAGATTGCTTCGCTATGTGAAGCCGGGGACGGAGCGGATCTATGTAGGAAAGCTGCCAGACCGGCATACGATGAAGCAGGAGGAAATTAATCAGCTTCTCGTGGACTTAGCGCTGCAGGGCAAGATTGTCACGCGCCTGAAAGGCGGCGATCCAACGATATTCGGACGCGTTGGAGAAGAAGCTGAGCTGCTCTATGATAACGGAATCGAGTTTGAGATCATACCGGGCATTACCTCTGCGATTGCCGTTCCTGCATATGCAGGGATCCCGGTTACACACCGTGACTTTGCTTCATCCTTGTCCATCATTACGGGCCATGAAAGCCCGGACAAGCTTGACCGTTCCATTCATTGGGATAAAGTAACAAATGCAACGGGAACGCTTATTTTTCTAATGGGCGTTGCCAAAATAGGATATATTGCCGATCAGCTTATGAAGCATGGCAAGCCGCCGCAAACGCCGGTAGCGCTTGTGCGCTGGGGTACCCGAGTGGAACAGCGTACCATTGTCGGGACGCTGGAAACGATCGAAGAGATCGTTAAAGCGGCTAATTTCCAACCTCCGGCCGTAATTGTCGTTGGCGAGGTTGTGCTTCAGCGTGAAAAGCTGAAATGGTATGAGAAGAAGCCGTTGTTCGGTCTGCGCGTGCTTGTAACGAGGGCTAGAGCGCAGGCGAGCGAGCTCGCGGATCAGATCGAAACGCTAGGCGGAGAGCCGTGCGAGTTTCCCGTCATTGAGACGATCGAGCCTTCCGCTCCCGATGTGGTTGAAGCCCTTCGCGAGAAGCTTGAGCTTGCTGAGCAATATAACTGGCTTATGTTCACCAGCGTGAATGGCGTAGAGTATTTCTTTGGCTGGCTTTGTAAATTCCAGATCGATATCAGAAGATTTTTTGGCGCAAAAATTGCAGCGGTAGGCCCCAAGACAGCGGCAGCATTAGCCGCTCGCGGTTTAATCGCCGAGGAGCTTCCGCTAAAATTCCATGCGGAAGGACTGCTTGAGCAGCTTCGGCCGCAGCTGAAGGCGGGAGAGCGAGTACTGCTGCCGCGAGGAGATCTTGCCCGCGAAGTCTTGCCGCGCGAGCTGAACGCCTTGGGCCTGCTTGCCACAGAAATAGATGTGTATGAAACCGTGCTTGCAGAACAGCAGGATGAACTGGCGCTGGAATGGATACTCGAAAAGGCGATTCATATGATCACTTTTACGAGCTCTTCTACCGTAACAAATTTGCTTGAAGTGTTAAGACGCAAAGGGATTACGAATCCAGTGGAGTTTCTTGCGGGTATACCGATTGCCAGCATGGGTCCCATAACGACAAAGACCGTAATCGCTGCAGGGCTAAAGGTAACCATCGAGCCGGAGGATTCAACATTGGACGGCCTTCTCCAGGCGATCGTTGATTATCAGCAAAAACAACTAGCAATAACGGTTAGGGAGGAATTATAAATGATGAGCTTTCCGACAGTCAGAAACCGCAGATTGCGCAAAACCTCCGCTCTTCGGAACCTGGTAAGGGAAACGGCGCTGAGCGTGAATGATTTTATTTATCCGATTTTCGTAACTCACGGTCAAAATATAAAAGATGAAATTCCGTCAATGCCTGGCGTTTATCATCTTTCGATGGATCTTTTGGAGCAAGAGATTCGCGAGGTTGTGGCAGCGGGCATCCAATCCGTACTGCTGTTCGGCCTTCCGGAACATAAGGATGCGCTGGGTACCTCGGCATATGCTTCGAACGGTATCGTTCAACAGGCCATTCGCGCTGTAAAAGAATGGGCGCCGGAGCTTGTGGTCGTTGCGGACACCTGCTTATGTCAATTTACCGATCACGGCCATTGCGGTATCGTTCATTTGCATGAAGAATCAGGGATAGCTGAAGTGGATAACGACTCATCCTTAGATTTGCTGGTACAGACCGCAGTGTCGCAAGCAGAAGCCGGCGCTGATATTATCGCGCCTTCGAATATGATGGACGGCTTCGTGCTCGCAATTCGTCAAGGGCTTGATGATGCAGGCTTCAGCGATGTTCCGATCATGTCGTATTCGGTGAAATTCGCTTCGGCCTACTATGGCCCTTTCCGGGACGCAGCCCATTCCGCGCCGCAATTCGGCGACCGCAAAACATATCAGATGGATCCGGCTAATGTGCGCGAGGCGCTGCGGGAAGCGGAGACAGACATTGCAGAGGGCGCGGACATGCTGATGGTAAAGCCTGCACTAGCCTATTTGGATATTTTGAGACTGTTGAAAGATAAATATAATTTGCCGGTTGTCGCTTATAACGTAAGCGCTGAGTACTCGATGGTAAAAGCAGCGGCCGCTAATGGCTGGATCGACGAGAAATCGATCGTATTAGAAACCCTGTTAGGCATGAAACGAGCTGGCGCCGATCTCATCATCACGTATCATGCAAAGGATGCAGCACGCTGGTTAAAGGGAGAGGTGTAGGCAGATGAATGATCATTCGAATCTTAGAAATGACGCACGCTCTGTTGCTGCATTCGCAAGAGCGAAGAAGGTTATACCTGGCGGTGTGAACAGCCCCGTTAGAGCTTTCAAATCGGTTGGTTTGAACCCTGTCTATATGGAACGAGGGCAAGGGAGCCGCATTTATGATATCGATGGCAACAGCTATATTGATTACGTAGCTTCATGGGGGCCGCTCATCATGGGTCATGCCCATCCGGAGGTCGTGGAAGCCATTAAACGGACGGCCGAGAAAGGGACAAGCTTTGGCGCCCCTACCGAGCTGGAAACGTTGATGGCCGAGCTCGTTTGCGAGCGTGTTCCTTCGGTGGATATTGTCCGCATGGTAAACTCGGGTACGGAAGCAACCATGAGTGCGTTAAGACTCGCGCGCGGATACACGAAGCGAAGCAAGATTTTGAAATTTGAAGGCTCGTACCACGGACATGCGGACAGCTTGCTGATCAAAGCAGGCTCAGGTGTTGCAACGCTTGGCCTGCCTGACAGCCCGGGTGTACCTGAGCACGTAGCTTCGCATACGATTACGGTGCCTTACAACGATATCGAATCGGTAAAGCTCGCTTTCGAGAAGTTTGGCGAAGAGATTGCATGCGTTATCGTTGAGCCGGTTGCCGGCAATATGGGCGTCGTTCCGCCATTGCCTGGTTTTCTGCAGGGACTTCGGGACGTAACGGAGAAGTACGGCACCGTTCTTATTTTTGACGAGGTAATGACTGGCTTCCGTGTAGGCTACAACTGTGCGCAAGGACTTTATGACATCCAGCCGGATCTCACCTGCTTCGGCAAGGTAATCGGCGGTGGCCTGCCTGTTGGGGCTTATGGCGGAAAGCGTGAGCTGATGGAGCTGATCGCGCCTAGCGGTCCTATATATCAAGCTGGTACTTTATCCGGTAATCCGCTTGCGATGGCTGCAGGCTATGCGACGCTTAGTCTGCTTACACCTCAGGTTTATGAGCAATTGGAACGCCAAGCGGTGAGACTGCAGCTTGGCTTTGAAGCGAATGCACGCAAGCATGGCATTCCGAACACGATCAATCGCGTGGGCTCGATGGTATGTCCGTTCTTCACCGATTCGACCGTCATTAACTTTGAATCTGCGAAAACCTCCGATCTCGAGCGATTTAAGGCTTATTTTGCATCGATGCTTGATTTGGGAGTTAGCGTGGCTCCTTCCCAGTTTGAGGGCATGTTCGTCTCTGGGGTTCATACGGATGAAGACATCGATGCTACGATCGAAGCGCATGATATCGCATTTAGCCGCTTGTAAGGCCAAGCGCAGCATAGGGTAGAGGATTGAGGCTCGTAAGTAAGCAGAAATCCGCTGCAGTAATTACAATTGGGAGGAAATGACATGCTTGATGGTCATATGAAGAGGAACGGGCAATGGCTGGAGCTAGACAGGACAGCTATGGCAGCTATTACCGCCTCTCCAACCATTGATCCCCATTCGGAAAAGGATCCGGCAGCTCTGCCGGAGCTTGCGCAGCCGCGGGCTGGCAGCCATCCGCATCTTGTGCGGCAGTGGCTGCTGGCCCGTTCCTATTTTCCGCAGAAGTGGATTAATCGGTTATTTTCGATCGGAGGCATACAGTGGAACGGGGAAATGCTTCAATTGCTGGCATTCCCGCCGGTTGATCCGCGCAGCGATGCTGCATACCGAAATATTCGGCCGCATGCGCACGAGGGAATGCCGACGGTACTTTATGAAGATGATTTCTGCATCGTGCTCGACAAGCCTGCCGGAATGGCCGTACACGGAACTGCTCCGGGACAAAGCGGCACCTTGGATGAAGCGGCAGCTAGACATCTTCTAAGTAAGGGAGATCCGCTAAATGTGCGTCACATCCATAGGCTTGATGATGATACTTCCGGCCCCGTTTTATATGCCAAAAATGACCTGGCCCAGTGGAAGCTTGACGAGGCGATGAGGGCAAAGGCAATTGATCGGCGTTATATCGCAGTGGTGCAAGGGCAGCTGTCCAAGCCTAGCGGTACGATTGATGCGCCGATTGGAAAGGACCGGCATCATCGCGCAAGACGGCGGGTTTCCGAGAATGGGGATCAAGCGATCAGTCATTACGAGGTGCTTGCCTCAAATGCCCAAATGTCGCTCATACAGGTAAAGCTGGAGACAGGCCGAACGCATCAAATCCGGGTTCATCTCAGCTATATCGGCCATCCGCTGGTCGGGGACGGCTTATATGGTGGCGATACAAGGCTGCTGAGCCATCAAGCGCTGCATGGGGAGAAGCTGGTATTTCCGCATCCTTGGACGGATTTACTTAAGGAAGTCTCTTCGCCTTGGCCGGAGTGGCTGACTGAGCTTTCAGAAAAGATACATCATCGTTCAAAATGATAGTCATGCTCCTGCCCAACCTACCATATAGATAAGTAGTGAATGTAATGTTAGACCAAGCATTCAGTATGAGAGGGGAGGACTGAGGCGTGTCGGATCAAACGAACGGATTACGCTTTGACGTGTATGAGCGCGTCCATTTGCCCGATGATGTTGCGGCAATTGACGAGCTGGAGGAAATTGAGCTTGTTCCCCGTATTCAGGTGATCGATCAGGGGGATCATGCCGTGCTTAGAGGGCAGCTTCTTTTGAGCGGGGTATATAGGAGTCAAAATGATTCCGAAAACTCGTTGACGCTGGAGCACTGGATTCCCGTCGAAATTACGCTGCCGATGAACCGAATATCACGACTGGACGATATTTCGATTGAAATCGATAATTTTGACGTCGATTTATTGTCCGCGCGCACCTTAAACATTACGGGCGTTTTATCCCTGCGCGGGATTTCTGCCCAGCCGGTTCAAGAGCATGAGGAGATCTGGCGCGAAGAGCCATTCACTGTCGTGCATCAGCGGGAAGCATTTGACGAACGCACAGCGGAGTTTTTTTACAACCAGAATGCCGCTAACGAACAGCCGTACATACTACCGGAAGAGCAACAATTTGCTGCGCAAGAAGAGATTCCATACCTGCAGCAGCCGGAATTGTCGGATGAGTCGGAAGCTACCGTTACGATCTCTTCTATAGCTTCCGAGTCAGGCTGGTCATCATCCCAGTTGTTCGCGACCCCGGGTCAGCAGGCAGAAGAAGAAGAGGCTGAGCTGGCTGACGAGCGGGAAATCACGTTAGCCTCTCAGCAAACCAGCAGCGAGGGCTGGCTTGCAACGTCCTCAACGTTTGCGAATGCCGCTCCGAACGTCGAGCAGAACGAATACGAGTTTATCGGTTCACAGCCAGCGTTTGATCAGGAGCGGGAGGAGCAGGAGTCGGAGCCGGAAGCAAACGAGCCGCCTCCATCGCCTTTTGCAGAAGCATTGCCGCCTCAAAGGATTGAACCTGAACCGGAGAAACAGGAGCTGCGGATTGCTCTTACAGGCAAGCAGCCTCAGGACGGAACGGGCTCGCCTGCCGATGTCGGTATTCTCACGCTGCTGCAGACGAGCAGGCGGGAGCAAGCGGTTCGCGAGGCTGCCGAGCAAGTGATCGCTCAGCAGCGGGCAGATGAACAAGCAAGGGTGCAAGCATCAGGAGACGAGATTGAGTGGAAAAACTTATTTCTTGGCAAACGCTCTGAGGATACGGAATTTCGAAAAATCAGAATGTGTATCGTGCAGCGGGATGAGACGCTCGACGTCATCGCCTCTAGGTACAGCTTAAATCCGAGAGAAATTCTAATTTATAACCGTTTGGATGATTCCGGCGTGTCGGAAGGACAGCTGCTTTACATTCCATAACGGTCAGGTAGGTCGGAAATGCCCTTATTGCTCAAAAAGTTGAGCGATAGGGGCATTTCTTGCGTTAGTTTGGTTGACTCAGCCGCATAACAAAGGTATGATTAAAGGTATATATGCGTTATAACGACGTTGAAGGGGAATAGTATGCAGCAAAGCCTTCAGAGAGTGGAACCGTTACGCTGAGAGGTTCCGCAGGAAGTGACTGCTACGAGTCGCCCCAGAGTTGCCTGAGCCAAGTAGGAGCAACCTGTGCTCTACCGAAGTCAGGCCGGCCGCAGCCGTTATCTGTTTGAGTGTCACGCGGATCTTGTTCGCGTGGAACAAAGGTGGTACCACGGAAGCTAAACCTTTCGTCCTTTATGATAAGGGCGGTAGGTTTTTTTTGTTTTTGTAGATCGATTTATGGAGGATGGAACGAATGTCAGAAAATCAAACGACAACTGCAATGCCGACAACTTATGATCCGAAGGCAGCTGAGCAGAAATGGTACGATTACTGGATGCAGGGAAAATTTTTCGAGGCAGGCAAACGTCCGGATGCAGAAACCTACACGATTGTCATACCGCCGCCTAACGTTACCGGAATGCTGCATATCGGTCATGCGTTAGATTTTACGCTGCAGGATATTTTGATCAGAACGAAGCGGATGCAGGGGTATGATGCGCTTTGGCTGCCTGGTACAGACCATGCGGGGATAGCGACTCAGACAAGAGTGGAGCAAAAGCTGCGAGAGCAAGGAATCTCTCGTTATGATCTAGGCCGTGAAGCATTCCTAGAGAAGGTGTGGGAGTGGAAGGAAGAGTACGCGAATACGATTCGTGACCAATGGGCGAAAATGGGCCTTTCCCTGGATTATTCAAGAGAGCGGTTTACGCTAGACGAAGGCCTTTCGAAGTCTGTTCGCGAGGTGTTTGTCCGTCTTTATGAGAAAGGTCTTATTTATCGCGGTAAAAAAATCATAAACTGGGATCCTGCCGCACGCACGGCGCTATCCGATATCGAGGTTGAGCATAAAGAGATTAACGGCCATTTGTATCATCTCAACTATCCGCTCAAAGACGGATCAGGCTTTATCACCGTAGCAACGACTCGGCCGGAGACGATGCTGGGAGACTCGGCGGTAGCCGTTCATCCCGAGGATGACCGCTATAAGCATTTGATTGGTCAAATGATCGTGCTTCCGGTTGTTGGGCGCGAAATCCCGATTATTGCCGATGAGTATGTAGATAAAGAATTTGGTTCAGGCGCTGTGAAAATAACGCCGGCGCATGACCCGAATGATTTTGAGGTTGGCGAGCGCCACAGCCTGCCGCAAATCATTGTCATGGACGAGACGGGAACGATGAATGCTGAAGCAGGACCGTATCAAGGCCTCGACCGCGCGGACTGCCGCAAGCAGCTCGTTAAGGATTTGCAGGAGCAAGGCGTATGCATTCGAATCGAAGATCATGTGCATCAGGTTGGACACAGCGAGCGCAGCGGCGCGGTAGTTGAGCCGTATCTTTCCACGCAATGGTTCGTAGCCATGAAGCCGCTGGCTGAAGCAGCGATCGCTGCCCAGAAGGCTGGTAAAGGCGTTAACTTCGTACCGGAGAGATTCGAGAAAATCTATTTGCATTGGATCGAAAACGTACGCGACTGGTGTATTTCCAGACAGCTGTGGTGGGGTCACCGGATTCCGGCTTGGTACGATGAAGCGACCGGCGAGATGCATGTATCCCGTGAGGACATGGCGGGAGATCACCTTAGCCAGGACAATGACGTGCTTGATACGTGGTTCAGCTCCGCGCTGTGGCCGTTCTCCACACTAGGCTGGCCGGAACAAACGGAGGATCTCAAGCGTTTTTATCCAACGGATGTGCTTGTAACAGGCTATGATATCATCTATTTCTGGGTGGCTCGGATGATCTTTACCGCGCTTGAGTTTACGGATCAGTCGCCGTTCAAGGATGTGCTGATTCACGGTCTCGTTCGCGACTCTGAAGGCCAGAAGATGTCGAAGTCGAAGGGCAATGGCGTTGATCCGCTTGAGGTTATTGAGAAATACGGCGCGGATGCGATGCGCTATATGATTTCTACAAGCAGCACACCGGGACAGGATTTGCGTTTCCGCTGGGAGAAGGTTGAGCAAGCGCGCAACTTTGCGAACAAGATATGGAATGCCTCACGCTTTGCGCTGATGAATCTAGAAGGCGTTGAAGCCGAGGATATTGATATTACGGTTAATCTTGGCACAGCAGATCGTTGGATTTTGCATCGCTTGAATGAAACCGTTCGTGATGTGACCCGTCTAATTGAGAGCTATGAATTTGGTGAAACCGGACGGATTTTGTATAACTTCATATGGGATGATCTCTGTGACTGGTATATTGAATTCGCTAAGCTTAGCCTTTACGGTACGGACGAAGCGGCTAAAAAGGCAACGCAATCGGTACTCGCGTACGTCCTTGACCGCACGCAGCGCCTGATTCACCCCTTCATGCCGTATATCAGTGAAGAGATTTGGCAGCATTTGCCTCATAAAGGCGACACGATCACGTTGGCTGAATGGCCTGTGTATGATACGGCGCTTGAAGCGCCGGATGCCGTTAAAGAGATGGAGCTGTTAATGGAAATGATCCGTGCGGTACGCAACATCCGTGCGGAAGTAAACGTGCCGATGAGCAAAAAGATTGAAATGCTGATCAAGCCCTCCAGTGAAGCGGAAGCCGCGATTATGTCCCGCAATGAAGAGTTCATTAAACGTTTCTGCGGTACTTCAAGTTTGGAGACAGGTCTGCATATCAGTGCCCCAGACAAAGCTATGACAGCTATCCTAACCGGAGCAGAGCTTTATTTGCCGCTTGCAGGTTTGATCGATATCGAACAAGAGATCGCCCGTCTCGAAAAGGAGCACCAGCATTTGAATGCTGAGGTGGAGCGGATTGAGAAGAAGCTTGGCAACGAAGGTTTTGTAGCGAAAGCACCGGCTAAAGTCATTGACGAAGAACGCGCCAAAATGAACGATTATGCAGACAAACGCGACAAAGTACTAGCTAGAATTGCGGAATTGCGCGGATAACGCTGCAAACGGAAGAAGGAACGATTAGGATGACGAATCAACAGATAGAGCAGCGGCCTGCAGGGCCGCTGCAATCCTACCGGGAAGCGGTGGATTGGATTACAGGGCTAATTCCGTTTGGTATTCGTCCAGGTCTTGAGCGGATTGAAAAGCTGATGGAGCTGCTGGAGAATCCACATCGCAGGCTGAAGTTTATTCACATTGCAGGAACGAACGGCAAAGGCTCGACATGCGCATATTTGACCAGCGTATTGCTGCGCAGCGGATACGACGTAGGAACCTTTACATCACCGTATATAACGAAATTCACGAATCGCTTTCAATATAACGGTATCGATATCGACGAAGAAACGCTTCTTAGGCTTGCGAATGAGCTGAAGCCTCATGTTGAGGCGCTTGCAGAAACGGAGCTTGGCTCGCCAACAATGTTTGAAGTATCGACCGCGCTTGCCATCCTTTTTTACGCGAAGGTTACTTATCCCGATTATGTCGTATGGGAGACAGGGCTTGGCGGACGGCTTGACGTGACGAATATCGTACAGCCGGTTGTTACGGTAATTACGAATATCGGTCATGATCATATGGATCGGCTGGGCGATACAATCGCAGCAGTTGCCAGCGAAAAGGCCGGCATTATCAAAGCAGGCATACCGGTCATTAGTGCGGTGGCACAGCCTGAGGCGATTGACGTGATTAAGCGTGTCGCTGCGGATAAGAAAAGCACGCTCTACCTGCTTGGTGAGCAATTCCATGAAACTGCGCTGTCGGTTCAGGAAAATGAACAAACCTTCCGTTTCGATAATTTATTCCGAAGCATTGAGCCGTTAACGATTACGCTGAACGGCGCGCATCAACGAACGAATGCAGCCGTAGCGGTTATGACCCTTGAGGTGCTGCGTCAGTACAATGCGCTTGTTGTTGAGGATGAAATTTTAGCTGAAGGACTTAAGGCAGCCGCATGGCCGGGACGTCTGGAAATGGTATCTCAGCAGCCTCGTATTCTTATTGACGGCGCACACAATCCAGAAGGCGCAGAATCGCTGGCGGATGCGCTAAAAAACACTTACAAGTATGATCGTTTGCATCTTATGATGGGTATGCTGGAGAATAAGAATCATCAGGATGTACTTAAGCATATACTACCAATAGTGGATACGCTTATTGTGACCGAGCCTGATTTCCGAATGAAAAAAGATGCCCCAGCTTTAGCTGATTTGGTCAATGAAATGCGGCAGCAGCAGCCTGATAAGTATGATTTCGAGCTTGTAGTGGAACAGAATTGGCATACAGCATTACAAAAACTACAACAGTTAACCGGGGAAACAGACCTTGGGGTCGTAACAGGCACGCTTTATTTAATAGCTGACGTTCGCTCCCGCATTTTGTATAACTCGGATTCTGAAAAAGGTTGGTGAACCGTCTTTGAATACGGCAGAACACGTTCATTTCATCGGAATCGGCGGTTACGGAATGAGTGCCATTGCCCGCGTTATGCTGGAAATGGGCTATAAGGTGACCGGGTCCGATGTCGCGCGTCAAGAATTAACAGAGAAGCTTGCAGCAAATGGTGCCAGCATTTATATCGGTCATCAGCCGGAGCATGTAAAGGGAGCAGATTTGGTCGTTTATTCAACGGCCCTCTCCAAGGATAACGTTGAACGGAAGGCTGCAGAGGAGCTAAACATCCCTGTTTTGCACCGATCACAAATGCTTGCAAGGCTGATGAATGCAGGCAAAGGGATCGCGGTAGCCGGCGCGCACGGTAAGACGACAACCTCTTCGATGATTGCGCTTGTCATGGAAAACTGCGATGCGGATCCAACCTATATTATCGGCGGAGAAATCGTTAATGTAGGGACTAACGCAAAAGCAGGCAAAGGTGAGTATGTCGTGGCCGAAGCAGATGAGAGTGATGGATCGTTTCTCCACTATCATCCAACGTTAGCTATCGTAACGAATATTGAGCCGGATCATCTTGAAAACTATGAAGGCGATTTCGGTAAGCTGAAAGCGGCTTACGTACAATTTTTGCAGCAGGTGAAAGCGGACGGAAAGGCGATTGTATGCGCGGATGACGAGACGGTTAACGAACTGATACCGCAAGTGTATAAAGGGAATATCGATAAATCGCAGCTCATCACCTACAGTATAGATAACGAGGCAGACTATAAAGCCCAGAACATCGTGCTTGGAGACCGCAAGGTATCCTTTACGATGACGCATAAGGGAGCAATTCTAGGAGAAGTGGAGCTTTCGGTTCCAGGTCTTCATAATGTGTATAATGCTATGGCTACGATTATTACCTGTCTGGAATCAGGCTTGAGCTTTGACAAAATCGCGGTTGCGATTCAATCCTTTAGAGGCGCCAAGCGCCGCTTTCAGGTGCTGGGTGAAGTTAATGATATTCTGGTCATTGATGATTATGCCCATCACCCGACTGAAATCAAAGCTACTATCAGTGCAGCTAAGGCAACAGGAAAACGCATTATTGCGGTATTCCAGCCGCAGCGCTATACGCGGACATTTTTCCTGTTCGAGCAATTTAGCCGTGCATTTCCTGAGGCGGACGAAGTCATTATTACCGATATTTACTCACCTGCGGGCGAGCTTCAAATTGAAGGCGTGACCTCTCTCAAACTAGTAGAGCTGATAAAGAGCAACAGCAATGCAAACACATTGTATCTTCCGACTAAGGACGAAGTTTTCGAATATTTGTCTGGACGGGTCGCACCAGGCGATCTAGTCATCACAATGGGAGCAGGCGACATTTGGAAGGTAGCGGACTCGCTGGCCAAATCGTTGAAATCGAACCATTAAACAATTAATGCCCGGCGGTTCCTTTCCGGAATCATCGGGCATTTTGTATTTTTAGCGCTAAATATGAGTAATGGCAAATGCAGAAGCACAAGTGCGAACATATGCATGCTCAAATGCAACAGCTAAACCAAGAGCAGGTGCATGAGCAAAAGAACATGCAATAGAACAGGCAGTAGAACAGGCAGTAGAACAGGCAGTAGAACATGCAGTAGAACATGCAGTAGAACAGGCAATAGAACAGCCATAAGCAAACGGAGAAGCACACGCAGAAGCAAACGCAAACGCAGAAGCACAAGCAAATGCGCGAGTACAGACACTGGGTTCCTATACATATTCCTTCATTCAGGTAAATGGAGGGCGACAAAATGATGTAAAATAACTGGATGAGCACCAGTTTTAATTAAGTTTTCTCCTACGTTGCATAAACTGCAATGTAAACCTAACATGCTGCGCCGACAACCTGCTACATTGCAGAAAATGCAGCAGAAAGTACTCCTACAGGGTAGAAATCGATCGAAATCAAGTATTCTACTGCATAAACTACATTGTAGGTTGATTGTTGCCGCGCTGCGTCGAATTCTATTGTATAAAGTGCAATGTAGCTAATGAGGCGGTATTGTGGGAGAGCGGACTGATGAAGCTCTTAAGGTTTTATATTTTCCTGATTGCTTTAGAGGGGGAATCAACGGAGTAAGTAAAGCTCACTATTCAGCGAGTACGATAAATGATTACCAGCTGCGCAGATGTAATAAATGTGAGTTAACGAATCGGAAGCAAGGTTTTGCAAGAGTAAGTTAGGAAAGCAGGCAAACTGGCTGGAGTGAGTATTATCAGAAACATTAAGGAGGTGGTCGGATTGACTGATATAAAAGCATTGATTGATATTCTTGAATCAAGCGAGCTGGAGCTGCATAAGGATGAGCTCTTAATAATAAATTCCTTTATTTCGGAAATGGATACGAACCAACAACTGCGATTGAACGGCGATCTGACCCATAAAGCAAACTATAGATTATTCCATGCCATGAATCAGACTGTCCTCATACCGGGTGCTAAGGAGCACATCGCTTTTTCTTATTTCTCCGCAAGCTTCGCAAAAGAGCATAGGGTAGGAGATCACCTTTTGGAGGAGCTGCTTCAAGCATTTTCTGCGACTGGATATTTGGCTCTTGTTAGTCTATTAATTAACGCGTTAAAAAGGGATCGACTTACGGTTATTCAGTTGGAAAAAGCCGAAAAAATGATGGATAATGAAGTTTTTATTAAAGAAGCGTCGGCGTTTAGATATCGAGTGGCAGTAAAAGAAGGCAAGCTTTTAAATACGGATGATTTGCTGAAACTGTTGAATATGAGAGCGTATACGACTCTGGATTTTGTTTTAGAACGGAAAGCAGTAACAAAAGAAGCATTAGGGGGATTTTGGGAGCCTGTGATTGTTGAGAGGGATAAAAAAATCAAGGAGAGTTTATATCGAAAAGCAAAGCAGTTACTATCAGAATTAGAGTGAGCTGCCATATAGGAACCGGATGGGTTATCCTAACAAAATTTTATGTTTATAAAGAATATTTTAGAAAGATGTAACAAGTCATTGATGATTGACTGAATTAAAATGATTGGCATTTATTTATTGATGATGCCGCCGAGTCCTCGAAGACTCAAGTTGAATGATGAATTTATGCTTTTATTGCAAGGCAGAGCCTCAATCAGCTCCACCGTTTCGTTAAAATATTTCATAATTTTCCTTGTTAGTGAGCACAAAGGTATACAGTATGTATATCAATCACCAAACCGCCAAACTTTCATAAATCCTCAAAGCTTGTCTAGATCGTCTCTCCAAGTTACTATTCTAATTTTTACTCATTCCTCGCTTATTCAGATATACGCCTAGTGAGACCCTGAGAAACGCTGCTCACCTACACAATTCATCGCCTTATGAAGCAGTCCAATCGTTCGCATCATTTATTGCGGGAGTTATTCCTGCTAAATGATCAAATGCAGTCGAATGAGCAGAATTAGCAGGAGGAGTGATTCCTGTTAATAGCAATCGGCGCATGCTGAATGAAGTCTTGTTAACCTAGAAACGACAGGGTTAAAGGCGTTATAAAAGCAACCGATGTTTACCGCCAAAGGTGATCCCCTTTTCCACACTGCTCATAATCGCAACCGTATTTTCGTCGAAAGTTAAGGTGCTAGGGCCCGGAAGGGGTGTCATTGGTTCTCACCCATAGCCGGAGGAAATGCCCTAGGTTCTCCCCCTTGGAAGGGATGTTTGGAGAGGGCATATAAAACGCAGAACTGCTCCCGTCATCGGTCTAAATCTCTTAAAAGTCTCATAGATTAATACTAGAAGAAAGGGACAAGGAGTGGTTATTATGACGCAAAAAAATCGGATTACATACCGTTTTGATCGGAACGGGCAAACTGTCGACGGAGATGGGCAAAGCAGCCATAATCAGCAGGAGGTCCATGAGAGCAAAACTGCATCCACGGCCAGCACAGCTCCGAATTCGAATAAATCAGCTAAAATGAATGTGATCCCATTATATCCTTCCACAGAGCAGCATGCGATTAGTGAAGTCAGCCCTTGGAACAGCCCGTTTCAAGAGGACATTGCCGCTTTGGAGCAGCTTATTAGGAATGCCGATGCCAAGCACGAAGCATCAGCGCCGAAACAGACGATTGCGCCAAAAAAAAAGACAGCAATCGTAAAGCCAATCGACTCGCCAATCGTGAAGCCGATCTTGAAGCCAATTGCAATGGAGACAAACGACGAGCAAGAGAATGATCTAGATGCTGATGATGAAAGGTTTTTTTCTGCAAATGAAGCGCGTGATACTTACCGTCCTTATGAGGATGAGCATTTGTACGAAGAATCAAGAAATAATAAGCTCCAATATTCCAGAATGAAAAGCAAGACAGGGGCACCTTCATGGTTTAATGTGTTTTTATCGGTGGCGGCTGCGCTTGCTACCGGCGCTTTGTTTGGCTATTTGCTGCTGTCTTTATTTACGGGTGCAAGCATCTTCCCTGGAGGAGCTGGGAACAAGCCGGATTCACAGGCGGTTACAGGCAGCGTATCGACCAATGAAACAGGAGCAGGCGTAAACGATATAAACGAAGACGATGGCACAACACAGCCGGCCGTTGACGATAACTCGGAGCCAAAGCCTGACGCTAACACGGCGACGGTTAGCCTTAAGGGGCTGGACCGGACCTACTATATGCTGCAGTTCGGCGTCTTCAGCAATACAGAGGGCAGGGACGCTGCGCTTGATCAGCTAGCGAAGAAAGGTCTTGCAGGTGCTGCAATGACTAGCGCTGCTGATTATCGCGTCTACGCAGGCATGGGAAGTGATCGCAGCAAAGCGCAGACCGTTCGAGGATTGCTTCCGGATATCGATCTGTACGTTAAAGAAGTTAGTATTAATTATCCGGAAAAAATACCATTTACAGGTAAATCAACAACGGCGCAAAGCTTCTTCGAACAGACTGGCGCAATCGTCCAAATGTTGGATGAATTAACATTGGCCCAGCTGGAGCAGCCGGCATTGTCGCCCTTGAGCAAAGCAGCAGCAGCCTCCTGGCAAGCCGAGCATCAAAAATGGACAGAAAATGCAGCAGCGATGCGAATAGGTATAGGTGATACGGATGGAAAAGCGTATCTTGATCAAATCATACAAGCTATAAATTCAGCTGCTAAAACGATGATAGAGTATGATAAAAAGCCGTCTCATGCTCATTTATGGTCAACGCAAAAGGCGGTCATGAATGCGGTTATTGCGCAAAAAGAATGGTTTGAGTCCATCAACGCATTGTAAACGAATAGGTTCATGCGTATAATGGTCTTAGGTGTCATTTCATGGCGAGAGGCGTTGAAAGATGAAGAAAAACGGCTGGATTCTTCTCATTTTTATCATACTTGGCTTATTAGCTGGCGCTTTAGTAGCGCGGTGGCTGGCCCCTGTTTCTGGCATCTCTTTTTTAACGAAACCAATCGAAACGTCATGGTCTCCCGCTATTGATCTATATGTGCTCAGTTTCAACCTAACGCTTCATCTTCAGTTCAGCTTATTTAGCATCATTGGAGCTGTTATTGCAATATGGTTGTACCGCAAAATGTAGAGCAGCGGCTATTGACCGCTAGAGGAAAGCATGAAGGAGCGCAGCAATTATTTTATGGCATATAACCAATCACGCAACGAAGCGTTCAGCCAGCTAGTACTGGCCTCTTCGTCACCGCGCCGGAAGGAACTGGTCGCATCGCTGGACCTTTCTTTGCCGGTTTATATTTTGTCTACTGACACAGATGAAACAATCGAAGCGGGGTGGTCACCGGCACAAGTCGTCGAGCAGCTCAGCTTGCGGAAAGCGAATGCAGCCATACCTTTGCTGCAACAAAAGCAGGAGGATCAAGCGTCAATAATCATTGGCGCGGATACGATTGTTGTCCTTGACGGTGATGTTCTTGGCAAGCCTGCTGATGATGAAGAGGCGCGAACTATGCTGAGGCGCCTACAAGGGCGCGCTCATGAGGTGTATACCGGGGTAGCTTGCGTGAACTCTTCCACTGGCGAAGCAAAGGTTGCGCACCGTATGACCAAGGTGATGATGAAACCTCTTAGCGAGAATCAGATTGCAAGATACGTAGCTACCGGCGAACCACGCGACAAGGCAGGCTCTTACGGCATACAAGGCTTAGGTGCCACCTTAGTGGAGCAAATCGACGGCTGTTATTTTAATGTCGTTGGGCTGCCATTATCACTGCTGTCTGACATGCTCGCTGCCTATGACATTGCTGTTTTTTAATATATAAGAATTTATAAGTTTTTGCTTATAAATCAGCTTATATATTTCCGCGAAAGGCCTGTTTTTCCTCAAAGGGCGGTATCTGCCGTTTGCGTCTGAACAAACGCTTTTATGATTTCGATCGGATTTTTTTTCAAGAATTAGGCAGGATATGAATAAACCATATTTTGAGAAGGCGGGGGTTGGGACATGTTGCCGCAACCAATGATTTTGCGTGATGTCCCCCATGAAGAACGTCCAAGAGAGCGCATGATGAAATATGGGGCAGAAGCACTCAGCCATACCGAATTGCTTGCTATTTTATTGCGTACGGGAACGCAGCGCCAATCTGCAGTACATTTGGCGGGCGCGATATTAAAGCAATGCGGCAGCTTGCGTAACCTGATGGATATGAGCATGGAAGAAATGACAGCCATTCGAGGAATCGGTCCCGCCAAAGCGATACAGCTTCGTGCGGGCATTGAGCTGGGAAGAAGGATTTCACGAAGCCAAATCGGCGAGGCGGTTATCGTACGCAAGCCGCAGGATGCTGCGGACTATGTGATGGAGGAGCTCCGCTATTTGAAAAAGGAGCACTTCGTATGTTTGTTTTTAAACACCAAAAATCATATTATAGCCCGCGAAACCTTATCGGTCGGTACGCTTAACGCATCGCTAGTTCATCCTCGTGAAGTATTTCGTGCAGCCATATCGCGCAGCAGCGCGTCTATTATTTGTGTTCATAATCACCCAAGCGGCGATCCGACGCCAAGCCCGGAAGACATTTCGTTAACGAAACGCCTAGCGGAGGCCGGACAGCTAGTCGGAATAGAAGTGCTTGACCATTTAGTTGTCGGAGACGGTAGATTCGTAAGTTTGAAGGAACAAGGCCATATGTAATATAATAAAGTGATGTGGCAATTAGAAGGGAGCAACAACATGTTTGGTGGTTTTTCGAAAGATTTAGGTATTGATTTAGGGACAGCTAATACGTTGGTTTTCGTTAAAGGTAAAGGAATTGTGGTAAGGGAGCCTTCAGTGGTGGCCCTTCGTACGGATACAAAAACAATCGAAGCAGTAGGCGAGCAAGCGAAAAAAATGATCGGAAGAACGCCAGGCAACATTCGCGCCGTTCGTCCTATGAAAGACGGCGTTATCGCTGATTTCGAGACGACAGCAACGATGATTAAATATTTTATTCGTCAAGCTCAGAAGCAGCGTTCTTTATTTCCCCGCCATCCAAACGTAATGGTATGCGTACCATCAGGTATTACAGCGGTGGAGAAGCGTGCCGTAGAGGATGCTACTAAGCAAGCGGGAGCTCGCGAGGCTTATACGATTGAAGAGCCGTTTGCCGCAGCAATTGGCGCTGACTTGCCCGTGTGGGAGCCAACAGGCAGCATGGTTGTCGATATTGGCGGAGGCACAACAGAGGTTGCCGTTATTTCATTAGGCGGTATCGTTACGGCGCGTTCCATTCGCGTAGCGGGTGATGAGATGGATGAGGCAGTTACGCAATACATTAAGAGACAATACAATCTCATGATCGGCGAGCGCACGGCTGAACAGCTGAAGATGGAGATTGGTTCAGCACTTCCGTTCGACCGTCCGGAGAAGATTGAAATCCGCGGGCGCGATCTAGTATCCGGCTTGCCTAAGACGCTTGCCATCACATCCGATGAAATTACGGAAGCATTAGCTGATACGGTCAATGCCATTGTAGATGCGGTTAAAGTAACGCTTGAAAAATGTCCTCCGGAGCTTTCCGCCGATATTATGGATCGGGGAATCGTGCTTACAGGCGGAGGCGCTTTGCTGCGCAATTTGGACAAGCTGCTGCAGCGTGAAACGGGCATGCCGGTAATCGTTGCTGATAATCCGCTTGACTGCGTGGCGATCGGTACAGGCCGTTCGCTTGATAATATTCATTTATTTAAGGCAAGAAGCTCAGCATCTCGTTCGAGACGCTAAATACGGTCCGCTGGGGAAACGGATATGAAATGGGCAGGTGATCGAGCTGTTTAGGCTAATGCGAAATAAGCGTATGTTTATGCTTATGATCGGGTTTATTTTGTGCATAGCGGTCATCGGCTTCTCGCTAAGTGATCGCAAGGAGTTATCATGGCCGGAGAAATTTCTAAAGGACTCGGCAGCATACGTGCAGCAATGGTTTTACAAGCCCGCTGGTTATATAGCGGGCTTCTTTGAGGATATCGGCAATTTGCGCACGATTTATGAAGAAAACGAGCAGCTGCGCATTACGGCTGCTGCCTACTCTCGCGATAAAATTACTTATAATTTCATAGAGAAAGAGAATAAACGTCTGCAAGAGGAACTATCGTTCACAGAACGGCAGAAGGAAATGTATGAATACAAATATCTAATCGCCCAGGTCGTCTCTGTTAGTAACGAAGCGAATAATCGAACGATGACGATCAATTTAGGCTCCAAAAACGGTATCAAGCCGAATATGGCCGTGACAACCATCGATGGATTGATCGGATTGGTCAGCTCGGTAACGCCATTTACGGCAGCAGTGAAGCCGATTACTGAGCTCGATGAGACTTCGCCGACGTCTAATTCCATCGCTGTAACGATCTTGGGTCGCGAGAATGAGTCCTTTGGCGTTTTGAGCAGCTATAACAAGGAAACTTCAAGACTCATCATGACGAAAATCCCGGAAGACGATAAAATGAACATCCAGGATACTGTCATCACATCTGGTTTAGTTAATGGTTATCCTAGAGGACTGGTTGTTGGGACTGTGGAATCCTTGCAGCTCGGCGATTTCGGGCTTACTTACACGGCTTCGGTAAAGCTGGCAGCCAGCTTCGATCACTTGACTGAGGTGTTTGTCGTTCAGGTGCCTGAATTGGAGGCTGCCGAGAAATGAGCATGAACCGAATTATCCTGCTGATGGTTCTCCTTTTCATCATCGAGGGAGCTGTGATGCCATGGATTATTCCAGCTGGCTTCGGGCATCGGATCATTCCTCACTTTGTTTTCGTGATTGTTATTTTCTCGGGGCTGTACAGCAAACGCCATTTGGCCTTGCTGCTGGGCGTCAGCTTCGGCATGCTTCATGATGTCGTTTATTTTGGACATTTGCTTGGGATTAATGCATTCATTATGGGGTTAATGGGCTATTATACGGGCGTGCTTCTTGAGCGCCGCCGTTCAACGATCATGATGGCTATCTCCGTTATTGGTTTTGCCTGTATCTTGTATGACAGTGTCATTTACTTTATTTACAGCGTTTTTCGGATTACGAATGAAAGCTACGCTTGGGCACTCATTGATCATATTCTTCCGAGCTTGTTCTTACAGCTGGCTTTTGCGCTTGCATGTTATGTGCCTGCGAGAAGATTGTTTGAGGGACAGACGAAAGCGAAAGCGGAAAAGGATGAGGAATAAAATAATTGCTCAGGCAGGATTTTGTTAGGCGTATCAAGAATCCATTAGGTTGGGGAGGGACGAACGTGACCGATAAGCAGCATATTATTATAAAAGGTGTAAAAGAAGGTCTCGTCTTCCTTCTCGACGATAAATGTGAATTCGCGACGCTCCTAGATGAACTGCAGTACAAGCTGGAGAAAACGCATCAGCAGCTGCTCACTGGTCCACTCGTACACGTACACGTGAAGCTTGGCACTAGGCATGTCACAGATGACGACAAGGATCGAATCAAAAACGTGATACGATCTCAAGGAAACCTCATGGTTCAATCTGTTGAGTCCGACGCTCCTAAGGTCGATTCTCTGTTAGGACAAAAACCTAACCTGCAAGTGCTCACGTCGATCGTACGCTCTGGCCAAACCTATGAGCATGATGGGGATTTACTTTTAATCGGCGATTTGAATCCAGGCGGCACACTCATGTGCACAGGTGACATTTATGTGCTTGGGGCATTGCGCGGCACAGCGCATGCGGGGATTGGCGGACGGACCGATGTCATCATTGCGACATCGCTCATGCGTCCAACTCAGCTTCGCATTGCAGATGTAATCAGCAGACCGCCAGAGGAATGGATGACCGGCGATGCATCAATGGAGTTCGCCTTCTTAAGCGAAGGCCGAATGCAAATCGATAAGCTAGCGCAATTATTCCGCATACGGCATAATCCTATAATGTTTAAAGGAGTGTAGAATATGGGAGAAGCGATTGTTGTAACATCAGGTAAAGGCGGCGTTGGTAAGACGACCACCTCGGCAAACCTGGGTACCGCGCTAGCTTTGCTTGGCAAGAAAGTATGCATGGTTGATACAGATATTGGGCTTCGAAATCTAGATGTGGTCATGGGACTAGAAAATCGGATCATTTATGATTTGGTTGACGTCGCCGAAGGCCGTTGCCGTTTAAATCAGGCGCTCGTAAAAGACAAGCGCTTTGATGAACTTTATATGCTGCCAGCCGCTCAGACGAAGGATAAGGATTCAGTTACGCCTGAGCAGGTCCGCAATATGATTTTAGAGCTCAAGAAAGAACATGATTACGTCATTATCGATTGTCCCGCGGGCATTGAGCATGGCTTTCGAAACGCAATAGCAGGGGCTGACCGGGCTATTGTTATTACGACGCCGGAGAATGCGGCGGTTCGTGATGCTGACCGTGTAATCGGTTTGCTTGAGCAAGAGAAGATACCTAGTAAGCTTATCATCAACCGCATTCGTCAAAATATGATGAAAACCGGTGAAATGCTCGATATCGATGAAATATGTCAAGTTCTGGCCGTCGATCTTGTTGGCATCGTACCTGATGACGAGAAAGTGATTTCTGCCGCAAACAGCGGAGAGCCGACCGTTATGAATCCGGCTTCGCGCGCAGCTATCGCCTATCGGAACATTGCACGCCGTATCCTTGGCGATATGGTTCCGCTCATGCTGCTTGATGAGAAAGCTGGAGCATTTAAACGTTTCCGCAAGTTCCTTGGAATAGGATGATTACGAATTGCTTAACAAACTAAAAAAGCTGGACTGGGGAATTCTAATCATTTTAGTATTCCTCATGATTATCAGTACGGTTGTTATCCATAGCGCTACCGCAAATTTCCCGAAATATGCCGGATCAGATACAAGACAGCTCGGTTATTATGCTTTAGGTTTTTTTGTCGCAATCGGGGCAACGCTGTTCGATTACCGAATCGTGCTGAAAAATTGGTATATCCTGTATGGCATTGGCGTGATCATGCTGATACTCGTATATTTTTTTGGAGCGGTCATCAACGGGGCAAGAGGCTGGTTCGTCATTGCAGGTCAATCCTTTCAGCCCGCGGAAATCGTCAAGATTGTGCTTATTATCGGAATCGCTTTTCTGATGGGACGCAGGCAGGGAGACCGGCTGACGGTTACGCAAGATTTGCTTCCGATAGCCGCATTCGCTTTTTTGCCGTTTATGCTCGTTATGATTCAGCCTGATTTAGGCAACGCGATTATTTATCTGGTTATCGTGCTTGGCATGCTTTGGATCGGAAACGTAAAGTATACGCATGTTGTTGCGGGGCTTGCTGTCGTTATTGCGGGCTTAGTCTTGTTTGTTTCTCTTTTCAATATGTTCAACCAAGAAATTTTTGATTACTTGGACGATAATGACATGGGACACTGGCATAAGCGGATCAATACGTTTATCAATCCGGAGACTGCTACGGCAAATGACAAGCATCAATCGGAAAATGCACAAATTGCCATCGGCTCCGGCGGTTTAAGCGGTGACGGTTATTTGCAAGGGGACATGAAAAACGGCGGCTTCGTGCCATACCCATATTCTGATTCGATCTTTGTCGTAATCGGAGAGGAGTTTGGTTTCCAAGGCTCGGCGATTCTCCTGCTCCTCTATTTCCTGCTCATTTATCGCATGATCATTATTGCTTTCAAATGTTATGATTTGCGGGCCTCCTACATCGTCATCGGGATCGTATCCATGTATGTGTTCCAGGTGTTCCAGAACATCGGGATGATGATTGGCGTTATGCCGATTACTGGAATTACGCTGCCTTTTGTAAGTTATGGAGGAACATCACTCCTGCTAAATATGCTGTCTATCGGACTCGTATTTAGCATAAAAGCGCATCAAGAAAAATATGAGCTGGCCGATTAAGGCCATCCTGCAGGCAAAGCTGCTTCTGAACGGATATCCTCCGTATCGGGGCGGCTTTTTTGTCGTTACCGCGTCCGCATACTTGTCTCACTCTCCACATATCCATGTATAAAGAAACAAGCTGTCGCAATGACGATGGAAGCGGGGAGGAAAGTGAAATGCCGATGAAGGATAGCGAGAAGCAGCGGGGACAGCAAAAAGGCAAATTTGGATCGGATCGATCGTCACGGGACTCGCAAATCGAGGACCTGTATGCCAATTCAACGGTACCATTAAAGCATGAATATTTTATGGGTGAGGAGCAGGAAGAGCTTGATCCCGAGGTGGTCTGGAAAACAAATCCGAATCCATGGGCTAGCTGGGGAGACGAAAATGGTTTTATGGATAAAAGGACCTTTGTCAAGCCGCCGGATCTCACGGGGAAAAAGGATCCGCGATATGGACCGGGCAAGCATTCCTTTCGCAAGGAGCTGAAATGGAAGCTGGCGGTTGCGCTTTTGCTTTTCGCAGCCGTCTGGGCCTTGTTCCATTATGACAATGAATACACGCTTAAAGGACAAGCGCTCGTTAAACAGGCGCTTACCGATGAGATCGATTTTGCGACAGCTGCTGCATGGTATAAAGAAACGTTTGCGGGTGCTCCATCCTTTATTCCTATCTTTAAGGATAATAACGGGGATGCTGTAGGTGCTGACGGGACGGTTAAGCTGCCCATCGTTGCTCCCCTGGAGGATGGTTCTCTCGTTAGAACCTTTGCGGAGCTGCTGAGCGGCATCGAGCTGGCCGGAAAATCAGAAGGACAGGTCGTAGCTGCTGAAACGGGGCGCGTGCTTTTATTGACAGAACAGGACGAGAAAGGATCAACGATCGTTATTCAGCACGCCAATCAGCGTGTAACGGTGTACGGGCTGCTAGGTACAACAAAGGTAAGCGTGAATGACTGGGTTGAAGCGGGAGATCCGATCGGCAATCTGTTAAAGGCAGAAGGTACCCAGCCGAGCTTGCTTTATTTTGCCGTGAAGCAAAACGATCTTTACATCGATCCAGTGGGTGTGATACCGATTGATTAAATGGAAAGGGATTGTATGGTCGGTCCATCCGTTATTTGTCATCATTATGCTTGGATCGGTCATGACCGGATATTTTGCCGAGCTCATTACGTTGTTTTTGCTCGTTCTGGTGCATGAGCTTGGCCATGTATTCGTAGCGCTTGGCTTCGGCTGGACAGTCCGGGAGGTAAAGCTGCTGCCTTTTGGAGGCGTTGTGGAGGTAGAGGAAGCTGGCGGCTTGCCCGCAAAAGAGGAAGCAATTGTAGCTATCGCAGGTCCGCTGCAAAACGTTTGGATGGGGCTTGCCGCTTGGGGCTGCGGGCAGCTCGGGTTATGGGACCCGGAATGGGCTACTTATGTTTGGAAGGCAAATTTGATGATTGGTTTATTTAATCTTTTGCCCATTCATCCGCTTGATGGCGGGAAGCTGCTGCAGGCAGCCTTAAGCTACGCGGTTAATTACTACAAAATGCTGCTGTGGTCTGCTCGCATCAGCATGCTGTTCAGCATGCTGATGATCATAGCCGCATTTCTTCCGTGGCTGGTGTATAAAGATGGCATCCAGCTCAACCTGTTGATTGTCGGCTTATTTCTTGTCATGACGAATTGGACGTATTATCGCAGCGTTCCCTTTTTATTTTATCGATTTCTGATGTATCGCGAACGCATTTCCTTGCAAGCTCTCACGATGGGGCACATTGCTAGTCCGATCATCGTGAACGGAAAACAGTCGGTCATCTCGGTAGCGCGGTTGTTTCAAAGGGAAAGATACCATTTAATTTATATGGTGGAGGCGCAGAGCAAGGAAGTTAAGGTGCTGCCGGAGCAGAAGATTGTCGAAGGCTGCTTATCAGAAAATAATCCCAACCGTGCAGTGTCGGAGCTTTTCAGTTAAAATAGATGAAAAGCATATTGGCAGGTGACAGCCCTAAATGAAGCAAATGTTGATGCACGTACATGGAGAGATGCTGCAAACCGCAGTGCTGGAGAATGGCCGCCTGGTCGAATTTTTTATGGAAAAATCAAAAGCAAGCAGTTTGGTTGGCAATGTCTATAAAGGTCGTGTCGTAAACGTTCTGCCTGGCATGCAGGCGGCATTCGTTGATGTGGGACTAACCAAAAATGCTTTTTTGTATATAGATGAGCTGCTCCACCCTCATTTGGAGAAGCAGCCTCAGCAAAAGCCGCTCATTCAAGACCTTGTAAAGCCGGGCCAAGAGCTGCTTGTTCAAGTGATGAAGGAGCCGCTTGGCGGCAAAGGGGCTCGCGTGACGACACATTTTACGCTGCCTGGCCGATGGCTTGTCTATATGCCGAACGCCGACTATGTCGGCGTCTCTAAGAAAATCAGCACGGAGGGCGAGCGGGCACGTTTGCGTTACATCGGAGAGAAGCTGCGGGAACAGGAAGAAGGCATCATCCTACGAACCGCAGCCGCGTCCGAGAGCGAGCTGTCCTTGCAGACTGACGTCATGCAGCTAAGAGAAATTTGGCATAGCATCGCTCAGCGCAGTTTGGACGCAAAGCCTCCCTGCGAGCTGCATAGGGAAGCTGGCTTAATGCGGCGTGCCGTACGAGATACCTTAACAACCGATATGGATGAAATTTGGATTGACCATGCCCATAGATTTGAGGAAGCATCGGCTCTGCTTGAGGAAATGACTCCTCAGCTTCTTGAGCGGCTGAAGCGCTATGAGCCAAAGCAAGGCATTCCCTTATTTGACGCGTACCGGGTGACTGAGCAGGTGACGAGGGCTTTCGAGCGCAAAATTCCGCTATTATGCGGCGGCCATCTTATCTGGGAAGAGACGGAAGCGCTGACGGTTATCGATGTGAACACAGGGAAATTTACGGGCACCTCGGGGTTAGAAGACACCGTTTTCCGCACTAATATGGAAGCGGCCGAGGAAATTGCGAGATTACTCAGAGTAAGAGACGTAGGCGGAATTATAATTATTGATTTCATCGATATGGTGCAGGACAAGCATCGCGAGCAGGTGATGCAACGACTGAGTGAGAAAGCTCGCAATGATCAAACGAAATGTACGATTTTGGGATGGACCAAGCTCGGCCTGATCGAAATGACAAGGAAAAAGGCACGCGAGAATGCTGTTCATCAGCTAACGGATCGCTGCTCTGCCTGCGGTGCTCATACAGTCAAACGTAGCGACGCATATAAATAATCGAATTTTTCTCTTAGGATCAATTGATATAGCTTGCATAGTATGGTACAATCTTTGGGTGTGTGTCTCGTACCTCGTAAGGAATGAGATGTACAAGTACCGCTCCGATTGGGTAAATAAGCGTATGCGGCGCAAGCTGCGGACCACCTGAATTAGGCGAGTCTTCGAAAATAAGGAGGTGCACCAACAATGTTCGCAATCATCGTAACAGGCGGAAAGCAATACAAAGTTCAGGAAGGCGATGTTATCTACATCGAAAAACTGGATTCTGAAGCAGGCGAGAGCGTAACGTTTGATCGTGTTTTGGCGGTTTCTAAAGGTGACGGTCTTGTAACTGGAACTCCGGTTGTATCCGGCGCTACAGTAACAGGCAAAGTCGAGAAACAAGGCAAAGGCCAAAAAATCATCGTTTACAAATACAAAGCCAAAAAGAACTACCGTCGTAAGCAAGGTCATCGTCAACCGTTCACAAAAGTAACAATCGAGAAAATCCAAGCATAAGAGGAATTTCTATGATAACCGTTACCTTTGTACGAAGAGCCGCTGACAGACGTATCGTATCTTTTGCAGTCGAAGGACATGCTAAATATGCGAAACCCGGCAAAGATATTGTTTGCGCGGGTGTATCGGCCATATCGGTTGGTACCGTTAACGCGATCGAAGCTTTAGCAGGAGAAGAGCTGCCTGCCAAGATGAAGAACGGCTGGTTATCGTCGGATATTCCGACGCTGGCAGATGAGGCTTCAGACGGCCGGATGCAGCTGCTGCTGGAATCGATGGCGGTTATGCTTGACACTATCGCAAAATCATACGGCAAGCATGTCGTCATTCATGAACTTCTTAATGCGTAAGCTTTCGAAGTAGGTTTGCATCACAGACCTTAATGTTCATGCTTCCGAAGTAGGTTTGCTCCACAAACCTTTAAGAAGGAGGGAATAACTATGTTGAAACTGAATCTTCAGCTTTTCGCTTCGAAGAAAGGTGTAGGTTCCACGAAGAACGGACGTGACTCGCAGTCGAAGCGCCTTGGAGCTAAACGTGCTGACGGTCAAACCGTATCCGCTGGAAGCATCTTGTTTCGCCAACGCGGAACAAAAATTCACCCAGGTACTAACGTAGGCATCGGGAAAGACGATACGCTTTATGCAAAAGTAGAAGGCGTAGTGAAGTTCGAACGTTGGGGACGCGACCGCAAAAAAGTGAGCGTGTATCCAGCAGTTCTAGCTCCGGTAGCTGCAGCAGTAGAAGCTTAATACAACCTTATATATGCACCAAGACCCGGCCTGCATCGCTAGGCCGGGTTTTTTTATTTCAAGGCTGATGACCGTTGGACGGCCGCATGATATACTGGATAAGCTAGGAAATACGAAGAAAGTAGGTTTAATCGATGGGACGCTTAACAACGGCGAAATATTACGCGGCGGGTACTATTTTGTTGCCTTGCGCTGCTGTACTTATTTGGCCCACTAAAGTGTGGTTAACTGCTGTCTTTCTCGTTTGGCTTATAGCTGTTGCGACTTACTGGATACGAACGGAACGGAAAGAGCATGCGGAGCGGACTACGCGGACGATACAATCGCTGCATAATTCTGCAATTCGAACTCTCAATCATCATCGGCATGACTGGATGAATGACCTGCAAGTGGTATTTGGCTATATTAGGCTAAAAAAGCTGGATAAAGCCGCCGAGTATGTGGAGAAAATAAGTGAACGGATGGCCGTGGAGAGCAGTATCTCCAAGCTTGGCGTTCCGTCTCTTATTAGTTACATTCAATCGTTTCGTACGATTTCGAATTCGCTAGAGCTTCAGCTCGTCATTAAAGGCGATATTCATTTAGACGAATTAACGGCAGATGCCGATCAAATAGCCGAAACGCTCATTCATACGATTAACGCATATCGGTTTGCGGCGAAGCCTGGCTATGGTAATGCTGCTGTTCTTACGCTGGAGCTGTCGCTGGAAGAGGATGCGTTAAATGCAACTTTCTATTATGATGGCGAACTAATGAATGAACAGCAATGGAAGCAAAAAATACAACAGCAGTTGGAAGGCGCGCCAATGCAACCGATCAACTTCGAGCAGCCATATGCAAAGGTGCTGCTGAGGGCGGAAATGCGCGCATGAACGGGGGCACAACATGTTTGTCGATAAAGCGAAAATATTTGTAAAAGGCGGCGACGGAGGCGATGGTATCGTATCGTTTCGCCGCGAGAAGTATGTCGAGCAGGGCGGACCTGCCGGCGGCGACGGAGGCCGCGGCGGTGACTTGATTTTTCAAGTTGACGAAGGACTTCGTACGCTAATGGATTTCCGATACCAGAAACATTTTAAAGCGAACCGCGGCGAACGCGGAAAAGTAAAAAGCATGCACGGTGCAGGTGCCGAAGATACAATCGTTCGTATTCCACCAGGCACTGTCATTGTCGATGACGATACTCAGGAAATCATTGCGGACATGACGCGTCACGGTCAACAAATCGTTATTGCAAAGGGCGGGCGTGGCGGACGCGGAAACATTCGGTTTGCCACCCAAAATAACCCGGCTCCGTACATTTCAGAAAATGGCGAAGAAGGGCAAGAGCGCTGGGTTGTGCTGGAGCTTAAGGTCATGGCTGACGTTGGACTTGTCGGGTTCCCAAGCGTAGGCAAATCAACTTTGCTTTCCGTCGTTTCGGGAGCAAAACCCAAAATTGGAGCTTATCATTTTACGACGATTACGCCTAATCTAGGTGTTGTAGACGTAGGTGACGGCCGCAGCTTCGTCATGGCTGATTTACCTGGTCTGATCGAAGGCGCACATGAAGGCGTGGGACTTGGTCATGAGTTTCTCCGCCATGTGGAACGGACACGGGTGATTATTCACGTGATTGACATGTCTGCTTCCGAAGGGCGCGATCCTTTTGAAGATTGGGTAAAAATCAACGAAGAGCTAGTGCTCTACAATGAAAAGCTAGCGGATCGACCGCAAATTATTGCAGCAAACAAAATGGACATGCCGGACTCTGCGGAGCAGCTTGAGCTATTCAAGCAGCAGCTCGAAGAAGCCTGCGGTGACCGCCAGTATGAGATACTGCCTATTTCCTCGCTAACTAAGCAAGGGGTACAGGAGCTGCTGTATAAAGCGGCTGATGTACTGGATACAGTATCCGAGCAGGTTGAGATCGAGGACGTGAAGGATGTTGCTGAGCGGAAGGTCTACACTTATGAGAAACGTGAAGAAACGACATTCACCATCCATAAGGAAGATGAAGTGTATGTGATCGTGAGTGAAGGCATTGATAAGTACATGAAGCGGATGAATTTGACGTCCTATGATGCGGTTATGCGCTTTGCTCGTACAATGCGCAAAATGGGCGTGGATGCTGAGCTTCGCAAAATGGGCGCCAAAGACGGCGATATGGTTCAAATCGGTGATTTCGCTTTTGAATTCTTCGAGGGCAGCGACTACAACCCGAATGGTTAGTTGATCCATAAATAAATTAGTAAGAACAGAGACGGCGGAAGCCGTCTTTTCTTATTTACCTATTGCCCCAAGTCGCATATTTCGATATAATGTCCACTATAGATGAACAATTGTCTTTTTGAGGAGGACGAATAGTGACTAAACGCTATTATGTCGTTCGGGAGGACATTTTACCGGAAGCGATTATGAAGACGATACAAGTTAAGGAGATGCTTAGCAGGGGCGAAGCGGCAACCGTTCATGAAGCGGTGGAGCGCGCTGGTCTTAGCCGAAGCGCTTTTTATAAGTATAAAGATGGCGTTTATGCGCTAAATGAGCTCGAGCGGGAACGAATTGCAACGATCTCGATGGATTTGGAGCATCGCTCAGGCGTGCTCTCGAACGTGCTCAGCATGGTGGCTGGCTTGGAAGGAAATGTCCTGACGATGAATCAGACCATTCCGCTTCAGGGTTTTGCCAACGTCGTCATTTCAGTCGATATATCGCAGCTTTCCGGGGAACTGTCATCGTTGGTCGAAATGCTTCGCAGCCAGCCTGGCGTACGCAAAGCTTCGGTCATCGGACAAGGATAACAGGATAGATAATGGAGGGTATATATGAAGTCAGTTAAAGTTGGATTATTAGGTCTTGGTACTGTAGGTACAGGCGTCGTTCGCATCGTTGAAGGTCATCAGGAGGATCTTGCCAGTCAAGTCGGCTCACCGATCGTGATTGAAAAGGTGCTCGTTCAGAATAAAAGCAAATCGCGTAATATCGCAATAGACGCTGATAAGCTCACCGAGGATCCTTGGGATATTATCCGTCATCCCGAGATTGACGTAATCGTTGAGGTTATGGGCGGTATTGGCCTTGCGAAGGAATATATCTTGGAAGCACTCTCGCTTGGCAAACATGTCGTAACAGCAAACAAAGATCTGATGGCGCTGCATGGACCTGAGATTTTGGCAAAAGCGCAAGAGAATCGCTGCGACGTTATGTACGAAGCAAGCGTTGCCGGCGGTATCCCGATTATCCGAACGCTCGTTGAAGGCTTCTCTTCCGATCGCATCAACAAAATCATGGGAATCGTGAACGGGACGACGAATTTTATTTTAACCAAAATGAGCCAGGAAGGCGCCTCTTACTTAGACGTACTCAAGGAAGCGCAAGAGCTCGGTTATGCGGAGTCTGATCCGACTTCGGATGTCGAAGGACTTGATGCAGCGCGCAAAATGACGATTCTTGCTACAATCGGCTTCCGTGCGAATGTTGCGCTCGAGGATGTGTCGGTTCAAGGGATTTCTTCGGTAACGAAAGAAGACATTTTGTATGCGAAACGTCTCGGGTATGAAGTTAAGCTGCTTGGTATAGCAGAGCGCCAGGATGATCTGATCAGTATCAGCGTGCAGCCGACGATGGTAAAACAATCACATCCAATTGCTTCGGTTAACGGCGTGTTCAATGCGGTTTATGTTTACGGGGAAGCCGTTGGCGAAACGATGTTTTACGGAGCCGGAGCGGGCGAGCTGCCAACAGCAACCTCGATCGTCTCTGACTTAGTTGCCGTCGTGAAAAACCTGAAGCTCGGCGTAAACGGCATGCAAGGAAGTCTTGCTTACAAAGAGAAGAAGCTCAAAACAGATGATCAGATTTCATCAAAATATTTCTTGCTGCTTAAAGTAGCAGACCGTGCTGGCGTTCTGGCACGCATCACGCAAGTATTCGCTGACTTTGAGGTTAGCTTGGAGTCCGTGCTGCAGCAGCCTACGCCGTCTAATCCGGAAGCCGAAATTATCATCATTACCCATGACGCTAACAAAGCAGCTATTAAGAAGGTACTCGCGACGTTCGAATCGCTGGATGTTGTTCACAAAGTGAAGAGCGTTTACCGCGTAGAAGGGTAAGCCTCATGAATAATCGCAGAGTCATTGTAAAGATACCGGCAAGCACAGCCAATTTAGGCCCAGGCTTTGACACGCTGGGAATGGCACTCTCCTTATATGCATGGATTGAGCTTCGCGTCAGCGAGCAAACGGAATTTCATTTTTACGGCGACCAAATGAAAGGCTTGCCGAAAGACAAGTCCAACTTGATCTACAAGGTTGCTCAGCTTGTGTTCAAAGAAGCAGGTGTCAGCGTACCCGAGCTTTCGATCTCGATGCACAGCGATATTCCGCTGACGCGCGGACTCGGCAGCAGCGCATCGGCAATCGTAGGGGCTCTCGTAGCGGCGAATGCCCTAATCGGCGGGCCGCTCTCTGACGATAAGCTGTTTCAAATAGCGACAGCATTAGAGGGGCATCCTGACAATGTCGGAGCGTCCTTATTCGGAGGCATCGTAGTTTCTGCTTGGGATGGGGAAAGAGCGGAATATATCCGTATCGAGCCGGATCGCAGGCTCAAAACGCTCGTGGCAATCCCTGCGTTTCAGCTGTCGACGGAAAAAGCGCGACATGCGCTTCCGACGCAAATCAGTATGGCAGACGCTGTGTTCAACGTCGGCCGTAGCTCATTGCTCGTCGCAGCGCTTGCAAGCGGCGATCTCGGCATGATCCGCCATGCGATGAAGGACCGGCTGCATCAGCCTTACCGCGCAGCGCTGATACCAGGCATGGCGACAATCTTGGAGCGCGCGGTAGAATTTGGGGCGCTGGGCGTAGCGCTTAGCGGTGCTGGACCGACGCTTATTGCCTTTGCCCAGGATAAAGCCGAAGTGGAACAATCTTTGGAACAATTTCTGCTTGATACGTTGAAGCAGGAGGGCATCGAGGCAAAAACGCTCTGGCTGTCACCTTGCGTTCATGGTCCTCAGATTACAGTTGAGGATATATCGAATCAACCTGCCATTCCTCTTCCGGACAGGATTAAAGGAGCAATGTAGCTATGAAGACGATAGCGGTTTTACCTGCCGGCTCCGTATCGGACGAAGCGGCTAGACATTTTTTTTACGGCGAAGAAATTAATTGGAAGCATCACAGGCTGATTTCAGACGTGTTCTTATCCACGGTTAATGGAATAAGCGATTACAGCATTATTCCGATTGAGAATACGATCGAGGGCTCCGTAAGCTTACATATGGACTGGCTCGTGCATGAGGTGGATCTTCCGATCCAAGCAGAATGGGTTTACCCGTCTATTCAAAATTTGATTGGACGCGAATCTGAGCTGCTGGACGAGACCGGGGCAATCGATTATTCGCGGATTACCAAAGTAATTAGCCATCCTGTTGCAATCGCCCAGTGCCTGCAATTTTTGCGTACGAAACTGCCCCATGCGGTGACAGAGCATGTCAGCAGCACTGCAGAGGGTGTTAGAATCGTTCAAAATAACCCGAATGCCGGATGGGCAGCTATTGGTACGATGACCGCTGCCGCGAACGAGAAGCTTGATGTTATCGCTAGCGAAATTACAGATCATGATAACAATTACACTCGTTTCTTGCTGGTTGGAACAGAGCCATACACGGCACGTCAATCTGATCAGATAAAAACCAGCATATTGATTACGCTGCCCGAGGACTATCCTGGTGCGCTCCATCAGGTTCTTGCCGCATTTGCATGGCGCAAAATCAACTTATCTCGCATTGAGTCGCGTCCAACAAAGAAAAAACTCGGCAATTATTATTTCTTTATCGACATCGACATGGCGCTTGATACGGTGCTTCTGCCTTCTGCTATTCAAGAAATTGAGGCAATCGGGTGTCAGGTCCGTGTTTTAGGGAGCTACCCAAGCTTTACGGAATACAAAAAATAAAGCCAGCAAAGGCATTAAAAGCTAGATTGAAGCATTTTTGAGAAGCAAGCCGAGTTCGCCCACAGGGGGTGAGCTCGGCTTTTTTACTATTTTTTTTGTGAAAGTGGAGACACCTGCCCATATTCTGCATAGGATGTAAGGATTGATAATAGGCATTAGCAGTGCCTGGTTATTTAGAACGTGACAGGAGGTTAACAGCGAGTGAGAATCCATATTGTGAAGAAAGGCGACAGCTTATACTTGATCGGTCAAAAGTATAACGTTTCGCTTGAAGAGATTTTGAAGCTGAACCCGGGTATAACGAACCCGGACGCCATTGAGGTGGGGATGAAGCTGAAGATTCCGTCAAGCCATACGGGAGGATCAGGAGGCGGTATGGACATTATGCATCAGCATATCGTGAAACAAGGGGATACGCTTTGGAAGCTTTCTAAGGCTTGGGGAGTGCCTCTTGCAGACATGATAAAAGCGAATCCGCAGCTTAAAAACCCTAACGTACTTCTTACAGGTGAGGTTGTAAACATACCAAAGGTAAACACCGTGGATGAAGACGCCGGCGGTCATGGTGCCGGTCATGGCATGGCACAGGGTACCAGCGGTGCACACATGCTTCATCCTACATCCATTATGCAAGGCGTTCAGGGCTGGGTCGGAAAGCTTTCCACAGCTCCTATCACGGGGAAAACACCTACAGGACCAATCACGGGCAAGACGCCGACGGCTCCAATCGCTCCTGCACCTGTAGCTCCTACACCCGTAGCTCCTGCACCTGTGGCTCCTGTACAAGAAAAGAAGCCTACAGCTCCTATCGTGAAGCCTGTAGCGCCAGCGCCTCTTCCTGCGCCTAAAGCTGCGGCTGTTGAGCCAGCGAAAAAAGCGCTGCCTATCGAGAAACCGGTGGAGAAAAAGCTTAAACCGATTCATTCGGAGTATAAGCCCAATGTTGATTTGTTCAAACAATACGGCATCCCGGCAACGGAAGCTTTATCCTTGTATGATTTACCCAAAGCTCCCGAATCCGTATCTCCGGCCCAGCAGCAGCCTACTTACGGTGGATACGGTTATGGCCAGCCAATGACGATGCCAGCTCAAATGGGACACGGATATGGTCATCCAATGACGATGCCGGCTCAAATGGAACACGGGTATGGCTATGGCAACTGGCAGCAGCCTGTTCCATTCGGAAGTACGGTAAGCCCGCTCAGCGAAGGAAATGAAGCACCGTTCGATTGTCCTCCGGGAACGGTATTCGTCGGAAGCTATCCATCGCCTTCGACCATGCCTTTGGGTGCAGGAGCAGGCTGGGGTTATGGATATCCTGGCGTAAGCCCTCTCCAGCATGATGTAAATGAAAACAATCATATGGTTGCAGGAGCATCAGCGCATCCAAACCAAGGTTTCGTATCCCCCCTATCGGCACAGCCGAACCAAGGAATGGTATTGCCGCTGATGGCCCAGCCGAACCAAGGAATGGTGTCGCCGTTAATGGCCCAGCCGAACCAAGGAATGGTGTCGCCGTTAATGGCCCAGCCGAACCAAGGGATGGTATCGCCGCTATCGGCGCAGCCGAACCAAGGAATGGTGTCGCCGTTAATGGCCCAGCCGAACCAAGGAATGGTATCGCCGCTGATGGCCCAGCCGAACCAAGGAATGGTATCGCCGCTGATGGCCCAGCCGAACCAAGGAATGGTGTCGCCGTTAATGGCCCAGCCGAACCAAGGAATGGTGTCGCCGGCTGGAATGCATCCTGATTATGGTTACGGTTATGGCTATGGGCATGGCGGTCATGGGATGGTAATGCCAGCCCAAGCGCAGCATGACGGAGGCTACGGTTACGGCTATCCTTCGTATCCGCATTACCCAGGTTGGCCTCAAACGGCTGGCGCCTTCCAATCCAATCAAGATGATTGCGGCTGCAAAGGCCATCGATCGGATCAAGCCTCCGCTAAGCTAGCGGATACGGATATTGAAAAACCGGCTAAGACGGTCGTACAAAAGAAAAATGGGAAAAAAGCGGTTATCCGCACGGTATCTTCCCGTCCAAACAAACCGAAAAATCGCGGCAATCAGCCGTGGATTAATCGCTAATAACAAATGAAGACTTCCCTGATGGCCATTTGCGTCCATTAGGGTTGTCTTCTTTTGTGAAGAGGACAAGTAGGCTGCAGCCTAGCATCTAATAGAAGTTTGCTGCTATGTTTATGTTTAGATTTTGTGCGAATAAATCATTTTGAATATTTATGAAATACTGGCGCATACTATCAAAAAATATAATGAAGGGGTCTTCCCAATGATGGAATTCAGCCTTTGGAAAAACTTAAAGAAGCATCTTCGAAGAAAACGCCGACCGACATGGACTTTAGGCGCGGTTGTGCCTTTCTTGCTTGCCGGATGGCTCATAGTTTCCCAAGATGATATCGTTTTTGCAGCACCGGCGCAGTCTGAAAAACAAAGTATCATTCAAAAGCTCGAAAATGAAGATGGACCGCTGACGGTGGAGGTGCATCGTATTTATGTGTGCGGAGAAGAATCAAAGCCGCTAGGGCGGATGATGGGCCAACAAATTGTTCAGCTTCTGCTTGAACATCCGGAGTGGAAGACGGTGCTCGACCACGAGAATAAAACCGTTTATGTCGAGCAGCGCGTAGAAGACCTGTCCGAGCACTGCAAAGCCAATGCTTATATGGGCATAGACAAGCAGGGCAATCTAAATTTGTATGACGGAGTACCGAAAAAGGAAAAGGTGGTACGCACCTTCTTTCAGCTTGACGTGCGTTACATGGAAAGCAGTCTGCCCCAGGATAAACTGGATCAGCTTACCAAAGGCATTCGAATAAGCGACATGGAAGAGTATAACAGCGTATTGTCTACTTACAGTGATTATGCCTCACCGAAAAACCAGAAAGTTATGAAGCCGGCTTACTGACCGGCGGACCGCAAAGAAGGCCGCACATCGCTGTGCGGCCTTCTTTATTTATGTCTATGGCCTGAAATATCAAACGCGCGTTCTCATTCCCGTTATCTTTTGCTATAATGGATGAAGCAACTTTCAGCGAGTACGCTGAGCAAGCAAGTTTTTTGAGGAGATGGACTTTTGCGCGTTCTTGGTATTGACCCTGGTTATGCAATCGTAGGTTTTGGATTCATAGATAAAATCGGACACAAGCTTACGCCCGTTCAATACGGTGCGATTCAAACGGAAGCACATACGCCCCCGGAGCAGCGTTTGCTGCAGGTTTACGAGTCTGCGGGCGCCTTGATGGATAAATATAAGCCAGATACGGTCGGCGTGGAAAAGCTGTTCTTTAATCGAAATGTGACTACCGCCTTTGATGTGGCACAAGCTAGAGGAGCCATTATTTTGGCTGCCGCACAGCGCGGTTTGCCAATCGGTGAATATACGCCGCTACAAGTAAAGCAGGCCGTTGTCGGATATGGCAAAGCAGAGAAGAAACAGGTGCAGGAGATGGTTAAAGTATTTCTGAAGCTTTCGGCAGTACCGAAGCCGGACGATGTAGCCGATGCGCTTGCAGTGGCCATTTGTCATGCCCATTCCGTCGTACTGAACCAGAAAATAAACGAGGTGAAACGCTAGTGATCGACTTTTTGAGAGGCAATGTTGTTCATCTGGAATCCGAATATATCGTTCTGGACGTAAGAGATACAGGTTATCGCGTATTTACTCCTAATCCGTATGCGTTTGCAAAAAAAGAGGAGCCCGTAACCGTCTATATTCATCATAACGTTCGCGAGGACGCTGTATTGTTATTCGGATTCGAGACGAGGGAAGAGCAATCGTTGTTTCGCAAGCTGCTTGAGGTTTCGGGCATTGGACCGCGCGTTGCACTGGGTATTTTGTCGGGAGGAAGGCCAGACGCCGTTATTGCAGCCATTCAGCAGGAAAACCTGGCTTTTCTAACGAAGCTTCCAGGAATCGGCAAGAAAACGGCGCAGCGGATGATTCTTGATCTCAAGGACAAGCTGATCGGAGCAGGACTTGACGGAGGCTTGCTGACAGCCGCAGGCGTTGCGCTTGACCTTACTTCAAGCAGACACTCAGGCCAGGGAGCGGGAACGGCGTGGCAGGAGGCAAGAGAAGGCCTTGCGGCTCTCGGTTACACGGCTGTGGAGCTGGATAAAGCATGGAATGGATTGCAGCATAGCGTCACGGCAGAGGAATCTGTCGATTCTCTAATGAAACGGGCGCTGCAGCAGCTGTTTAAAGGGTAACGGAGGGAGATAAAAGCAAATGGATGATAGAATCATTTCCGCCAACCTGATGATGGAAGATCAGGCGGTTGAGCTAAGCTTGCGTCCCCGCTATTTAGCCGAATATATCGGACAATCAAAGGCCAAGGAAAATTTGAAGGTATATATCGAAGCAGCGAAGCTTCGCAAGGAAGCATTGGATCATGTTCTGCTTTACGGTCCGCCTGGACTGGGTAAAACAACGCTGTCGAACATTATCGCGAACGAGCTGGGGGTCAGTCTGCGCACCACATCGGGGCCGGCCATTGAGCGCCCGGGTGATCTTGCTGCGCTGCTGACGAATTTGCAGGAGGGGGACGTCCTGTTCATTGATGAAATTCATCGCTTGCACCGGACCGTAGAGGAAGTTTTGTACCCGGCGATGGAAGATTTCGCGCTTGATATTATGATCGGTAAAGGGCCAAGTGCCAGGTCCGTTCGATTGGACTTGCCACCGTTCACCTTAATTGGCGCGACAACGAGAGCCGGCTTGCTCTCGGCGCCACTTCGCGATCGTTTTGGAGTCGTGAGCAGGCTTGAGTTCTATACGATCGATGAACTTGCATTTATCGTTGCAAGAACCGCCGAGATCTTGAATGTCAGCATTGTGGGTGAGGCAGCTTCTGAGATTGCCATGCGTTCCCGGGGAACCCCGCGTATCGCGAATCGACTGCTAAAGCGCGTGCGTGATTTTGCGCAGGTTCGCGGCGATGGGGTCATTACGCATGATATTGCCCAGTCAGCGCTTGAACTGCTGCAGGTCGATCCGATGGGACTTGATATGATTGATTTCAAGATGCTGCAAGCCATGATGACAACTTTTGCCGGCAGACCTGTTGGCCTGGATACAATTGCAGCAACAATCGGGGAAGAAAGCCAAACTATTGAGGATGTATATGAACCTTACTTGATGCAAATCGGGTTTCTGCAACGCACGCCGCGCGGACGAATCGCTACAGAGCAAGCCTATCGGCATTTAGGTCTTCCGATTCCAGGGAGGTAACGGCAATGAGCAATACGGGCAACCGTGCTTCAGAGAAGCTGTACGTCATTTATGACGGATATTGCAATTTATGCCTTGCTTCCGTGGCCAAGCTGAAGGAACTCCATTCCAAAGCGGATTTGATATTTATATCGATTCAGCAATTAGAAACGGATCATGATACTACTCGGCTCATTCCTCGCATTGATAAGCTGGATTTTGCCGCGCTTTATGAGAAAATGCATGTTGCCGATGAGCGTGGGCAGTTGTTTGCAGGTGCTGACGGGATTGTACGCATTTTAAGAACGGTAGAAGGCTTTCGCTGGCTGTCCGCTTTCTATCGAATGCCAGGCATGAACCGAATCGCGGACCGCATCTATCGATTTGTAGCAAAAAGAAGATACGAATGGTTTGGCTCTACTGAGCAAAGCTGTTCCATTGACGGCTGCGATTTGCCGCAGGATAGAGGGGAGAGAAACTAGCTTGGCAATTAAACGGTCAATCAAGCGATACACGATCATGGTCTTAACGATTATACTGCTCGCAACGGTTTGGACTGCTTCACCGTCACAAGCAGCTGTGCCTAAGCTGGATAATATTCGCGTAGCTTTGTTTATGCAATTGCCTGGGAAATATGATGAAACGACGGCTGCGGCAACCTTTTCGTCAGCTGGAGGCATGAGCATTGGCGAAAGACAACCGGATGGTGTTCAACAATGGTTCAATGTGGATGCAGGCGCAATTGCTCGTTTTGCTGTGGACAGCTTTAAGGTAAAGGTATATGAGTCATCAACCTTTGCTTCAGCGCTAGCTGTACAAAAGAGGCTGCAGGCTTTGAAGGGAGCGGCATTTCTAACCTCGCTTTCCAAGAACGGCGCAATCGTTTATCAGGTCATTGAAGGTACATACAAAACAGCCGCAGAAGCCGCTGCCGCTCAAACCAAATGGACAAGCGATAGCGAGCTGTCTAAGCTGGCTGGCGGATTTAAATCCGTGCTGCAGGGACCGCTTCATTTGGAGAACGCGGCTTTACCGAATAAAGCAGCAGCAATCGCAGCTGCAAGCAGTTTTGGTGCAGTTGGGCTTGATGCTTTCGTAGCGGTTCGGTCGACACAAAGTGGAACAGTCAATTATTCGGTTATGGTAGGCGCTGCAGTGACAGAGGCAGAGCTTCAAATCGTTCGAGCTGCAGCTGCAAAGGCTGCGGGCGGGAGCGCGTTAACCGATAGTGATTCAAGCTCAGCTTATTTATTGGTGCGAAACGATCACACCGTAAGTGCTAAAGCGGAGAGCAGCTCGGAGCTTTATATGTTTGCAGGCAGCGGAGCGGAAATATCGGTTTCGCCAATCGGCTCGGAGCCGATTAAGCTTACGGAAAGAAGTAACCGCAGCTATCGCGGATTTTTTGAGCTTAGTGTGCTTAACGGACGCATGGCAGTCATAAACGAGCTTCCTTTTGAGCAATACCTTTACTCAGTCGTTGGGGTGGAAATGTATTCGACATGGCCGGCAGAGGCTTTGAAGGCACAAGCTGTAGCGGCCAGGTCCTACGCACTTAACAAAGGCTTCGGTTTTCAAATCGCTCATGTGGTAGATACGACTCTAAGTCAGGCCTATTACGGTGTCGGCTCGGAACGTCCTACAACCATAGCAGCTGTAGAAGCTACGGCTGGAGAAGTCGCTTTGTATAACGGCAAAGTCATTGAAGCTTTATTTGTGGCAAGCAGCGGGGGAATGACAGCCGATGCCAAAGAAATATGGGGAAATGCCGTTCCTTATTTGCAGCCTGTAAAGAGCCCGGATACTTCATCAGAGGTTGGATTACACAACTGGTACCGCGTTGTCCTTCCTACCGGAGCTATCGGTTATGTTCGCGATGATTTGCTCGATGAGACCGGACAAACAACGGCAGCCGGCAGCGCTATTATGCAGGTGAACACGAATGGAACAAAGGTACGAAAGCATCCACAAATTCAAGATACGATCCCGGTTGTAGCACAAGCAGACAGCGGAACGCAGGTTGTTGTGTTGGAGAAAAGAGTGGAAACGGGTTCTATGTCTTGGATAAGAGGGCCCTATACCCCGCAGGAAATGCTGACTGTTATTAACGCCAAAGTAAAATCAAAGATTGCCGGTCCGCTTCGCACCTTGGAAATAAGCCAGAGCGGAGCATCAGGGCGCGCAACTGAAATTATGGCTAACGGCGAGAAGCTTAGCGTTAGCTATCCGGATATGTTCCGAAGTACATTAGGCGTACAAGGCTCGCTGCCAAGCACCTTATTTCAAATTGAGGAAACAGCAAAGGTAGCGATGCTCAGCGCAGGCTCCGCTACACGGACTAAACCGGCAGATACGGCTCCTATCTATATGATCGGCGCGGGTGGAAAGGTTACCGAAGCAAATCAGGATAACCTATTTATTTTGGATGGCAGCAAGCATCTGCGTGCCGCAACAAAAGAGCCGTCATTCCGTTTTATAGGCACAGGAAACGGACATGGCGTCGGGTTATCGCAATACGGTGCTTTAAGCCTTGCGCAGCAAGGGTATGACTATCAATATATTTTGAAATACTACTACAAAGATGTAACCATCGCTAAGGAATGATTGAATCGATATGAATGTAGAATGGTTTGATTTTGACTTGCCAGAGCGTCTAATCGCTCAGACACCGCTGCTGGATAGAACAGCCTCGAAGCTGCTTGCTCTGAACAAGCAAACAGGTGAGATCGCGCATAACAAATTTACAGATTTGGAGCAGTATGTCGGGGCTGGTGACGTGCTTGTTTTAAATGATACTAGAGTTATTCCTGCTCGGTTAACAGGAATCAAGAGCGACACCGGAGCCAAAATCGAGCTGCTGCTGCTAAAGCAGCTCGAGGGAGACAGCTGGGAAGCGCTTGGCAAGCCAGCCAAGCGGCTGAAGATTGGCACAGCGCTATCGTTTGGCGATGATGGGCATGGCAACCCCCTGCTGCGAGCAGTGATTGAGCAGGAAGGCGAGATGGGCGGAAGAACGATTCGGTTTCAGTATGAAGGAATCTTTCAAGAGCTTCTGGACAGACTGGGAGAAATGCCGCTGCCGCCTTATATCAAGGAGAGGCTGGAAGAGCGGGAAAGATATCAGACCGTTTACTCGAAGCATGCGGGATCTGCGGCGGCCCCAACGGCAGGCCTTCATTTTACCGATGAGTTTCTTGCAAGATTGCAGGAAAAGGGAGTCCAGTTAGCCTACGTGACACTCCATGTTGGATTGGGGACTTTCCGTCCAATGTCAGTCGATTTGGTGGAGGATCATGAAATGCATGCCGAGTATTATGAGCTGAACGAGCAGAATGCGGCAATAATTAATGAAGCTAAACGGAGCGGGGCACGTATAATTGCTGTAGGGACAACCTCGTCTAGGACACTCGAGACTTTGGCGGCGCGTTTTGAAGGGAAACCGCTTGAGGCTTGCAACGGTTGGACTTCCATTTTCATTTTCCCAGGCTATGAGTTTAAGCTCGTTAATGCACTTCTCACCAATTTTCATTTGCCAAAGTCAACGCTGGTTATGCTTGTAAGTGCACTGGCAGGACGTGATGCCGTCATGCGGGCTTATGAAGAAGCGATTGCTCATGAATATCGTTTTTTCAGCTTTGGCGACGCGATGTTTATTTACTAACTAGGAATAGGAAGCGTGAATTGTGGCTGTAAAATATGAATTAATCAAACAATGCAAGCAATCGGGGGCACGCCTTGGACGTGTGCACACTCCACACGGTATTATTGAAACACCGACCTTTATGCCGGTAGGTACGCAGGCTACCGTCAAGACGATGAGTCCAGAAGAGCTGAAGACGATGGACGCTCATATTATTTTGAGCAACACGTATCATCTTTTTCTAAGACCGGGACATGAGATTGTAAGAAATGCCGGCGGACTGCATAAGTTTATGAACTGGGATCGGCCGATCCTTACAGACAGCGGCGGCTTTCAGGTGTTCAGCCTAAGCGAAATGCGTAAAATTACAGAAGAGGGCGTACACTTTCGTTCCCACCTCAATGGCGATAAGAAGTTTCTTTCTCCAGAGGTGGCAATGGAGATACAAAATGCGCTGGGCTCAGATATTATGATGGCTTTCGATGAATGCCCGCCCTTTCCCGCAGAACATGAATATGTGAAAAAATCATTGGAGCGGACAACAAGATGGGCTGAGCGGTGTCTCGAAGCGCATGCACGGCCACATGATCAAGGACTCTTCGCCATCGTACAAGGGGGGATGTACAAGGATTTGCGCATTCAAAGCGCAAATGATTTGACTTCCATGGATTTCCCGGGGTATGCTATTGGTGGACTGAGTGTAGGCGAGCCTAAGCATTTAATGTATGATGTTCTTGATTATACGGTTCCCATTTTACCAGCGAATAAACCGCGTTACCTGATGGGAGTCGGATCGCCGGATGCACTGATTGAAGGGTCTATCCGCGGTATCGATATGTTCGATTGCGTACTGCCGACACGAATAGCCCGAAACGGGACAACGATGACAAGTCAAGGCAGACTCGTTATCCGCAATGCGAAGTATGCGGAGGATTTTGGTCCGCTGGACCCGGAATGCTCATGTTATACGTGTACGAACTATTCAAGAGCTTATATCCGGCATTTAATAAAAGCGGATGAGACGTTTGGTATGAGGCTGACGACTTATCACAATTTGCATTTCTTGCTTCAACTCATGCGGGACGTTCGGCAAGCGATCATGGAGGACCGGTTGCTTGATTTCCGGGATTCCTTCTTCACAAGCTACGGCCTGTTCGATAATGAGAAAGGGTTTTGAAAGGGGGGATTTCGATGTGGCAAGCAGCAGGTGAAGCAGGACAAAGTAATATTCTAGGTATGATTTGGCCGTTTGTGCTTATGTTCGCGGTGTTTTATTTCTTACTTATCCGTCCGCAACAGAAGAAACAGAAACAGCGTTCTTCAATGCTTAACCAATTGAAAAAAGGCGATAAGATTTCAACAATTGGTGGATTGCATGGAACGGTCGTTGAGCTTAGCGACGATACGGTTGTACTTCGTGTAAACGATACAACAAAGATGACGTTTGAGCGCAGTGCCATTAACACCATTATTAACTCTGCACCAGCAGTAACTGAATAAGGTATAGGTGAAAGAAAACGGCTGACATGCATGCATGTCAGCCGTTTTCTTTTGCGTATACCCGCTTATTTTTTTAAATTCACGCCGATCATACCGCCGAATGCGCCTGTCAAGAGAGAAGCGCCGAGCAGCAAAGCGCTGTGCAGCGAAAGTGATGCATTTGAAGCAAGGAAGCTGATAATGATCACGATAGCGCCATAAATCAACCCGAGCAGCGCTCCGTTATACCAGCCTTTACTTTCAGAGCGACGGCCAGAAGTAAAGCCTCCAGCTAATGAAGCAAAGCCATGAACAAGCAATGCATTCGTGGATAAGCTGCTTTCTTTCATTCCCGTAAAATGCAAAAGCAGCGAGAGCAGCAAGGCGCCTACTGCTAGCCAAATGATTGAAAAAAGCACTCCAGCAAGCAGAGGTGAAGCAATTAATGGCGGTTTAGCAGCTTGTTTAACCGAGCTCATCCAATTCCCCCCAGCGATTGGTATGTATTACTTATCCATATGGTCAAGCTAGTCAGAATAGTACAACTATCGGCATGTCTTCAAAGACATTATTAGCACGCTTAGGATCATTGCCATATATTCGTGTAAGGATCAGAGTATGATGTTATCGAACGCTGGTGATGATACCTTTACGGACAAAAGGAGCTGTCATCAGCTCGCAGACAAAAGTTGAGGAGGCGGTTTCCGCTTGGAATTCTGGAGCCTGTTGATCCGGACGGTGATCATTTATTTTGTGGTGTTTTTGATCATGCGTTTTATGGGAAAGCGAGAGATTGGTAAGTTATCCGTATTCGATTTGGTTATTTCAGTCATGATCGCAGAAATTGCTGTCATTGTTATTGAAGATACGGATCGCGCGTTATGGAGCGGTATTCTGCCGATGGCAGTCTTATTGTTCATTCAAGTGGTCAGTGCCTTTATGACGATGAAAAGTCGAAAGTTAAGGCTGCTTTTTGACGGTAAGCCAAGTGTCATCATTGACAAAGGTAAGCTGAATAGCGATGTTATGCGAAAGCAGCGTTATAATTTGGATGACTTGATGCTGCAGCTGAGGGAAAATAAAATTAGCGCCGTGTCTGACGTGGAATTCGCTATATTAGAAACAAGCGGAAAGCTTTCCGTAATACCGAAGGAAAGCAGTAATGCTTCTGAGAATATTGGAATGGAAGGCCGTGAATCGGAAAGCTCAGAGCAGGAAAATAGACTTAAACAGTATAACCAATCAAAAATCATTCCGTCCAAATTTCGATTTGAAATTTTGCCCATTCCACTTATCATGGATGGCAAGGTACAGGATGAGAATTTAGAAAAACTTGAGAAAACAAGATTTTGGCTTAAAAATGTGCTGCAGGAAAAAGACGTCACCGATTTCAAAGACGTATTTTTTTGCACGATTGATCATAAAGGAAAGCTTTTCGTAGACACGCATGACAAAAAACAGCGATAAAGAAAGGGAATTAATTCCCTTTCCTATCGTTGTTTTTTAATTATGCCTGTTCAATTATTTAAACCAATTCCCGAATATAGGGATACGAACCATGTCATGGCGGTCAATGATTTTCATTCCAACCATAAGCAGCAAATAGACGATTGCACTCGCTGCGCAAGCAAGAAGCAGATTAATCCATTCCATGGTAAGCGGCTGTTGATTCATTGTAAACCGAGCGGCCGCGCCCATTATAATCATTGCTGCGCCTACTTTGGCGAAATCGAGAAACTTCATATGGAAGCCGATAAATCGTAGTACACTTATGCCATGCAAGACGGTAACGAGCACGATATTAACGTTGATGGCAATAAGGGCACCATATATGCCAAAATCAGGATCAGAGGCGAGCTGTACGATAAGGAACAGTTTAACGATTGCGCCGATTAATGTATTGATTAGCGCTGTTCCCGGTTTATTAAGCGCTTGGAGGGCAGCTTGCAGCGGAGCTTGCAAGTAAATGAAAATGCCAACAGGTGCGATGAGCTGCAGCATTGGCGCTATATCTGCATGATTATAGAGAATTCGGCAAATCGGTTCCGCAAACAAGGTCATTATTACGACAAACGGAGCACCTGATACAAGCGCGAGCCGCATGGATTGATGCAATCTTTTATGAATTAAGGAGTGATCTCCCCGGGCAGCGGCCTCGGATAAAGAAGGAACCAGTGAAACGGCAAGCGAGTACGTTAAGGCCGTAGGCAAGAGAAGAAGCGGTACGATCATTCCCTGAAGAGCACCGTATTGCGCAGTAGCGATGCCAGTTGCAATGCCGGCAGCCGCAAGGCTGCGTGCGGTAAGGATGGATTCCAGCAGGAAGGAGAAGGAACCAACCAATCGACTTCCGGTTACGGGGATCGATAAGCCGAGCAGTCTCCGCAGCACGGGTTCATTTTTGGCTTGCATTTTGGCGTCATGGGCTTCTTCATGTTTTATGCGAGCTTTATCACGATAATATTTCCAAAGCAGAACCGCTAGACCACCGATTTCGCCAACGACGGCTCCGAGCATGGCTCCTGCCGCTGCCCATTCTAAGCCGTAGGGCAGAAGCATGTATGCAAATGAAAGCGATGCGATGATCCGAAGCACTGTTTCTACGATTTGGGAGACGGCAGTCGGTATCATGTTTTGCTTTCCTTGGAAGTATCCGCGGTAGACCGAGGATAAACCGATAATCATGAGCATCGGAGTCATAACCAAAAAGGTTTGGTAGACGCGGGCATCCGGAAGGATATGCGTCGTGATCCATTTCGCTCCGAGCAGCATCACGCCGGTCATAATTATGCTAAGTAAAGCGACGAGCCCCATGGCTGTCCTAAAAATGTACTTTACCCGGTTAGAATCGCCCTGGGACTCGGCTTCCGCAATCCATTTGGCTACGGCAAGAGGTATGCCTCCCGTAATTATGGTGAGCATAACCATAAGAAAGGGGTAGCTGAGCTGATATAAGCCGACACCCTCAGCGCCTATGATTCGCGGCAGTGCGATACGCGGCACGAAACCCAGCAGCCTGTTAATGATGCCTGCAGCAAGCAAAATCATAGCGCCTTTTATAAATGTCTGTTTGGTAGAATTTTTTTGCTTCGCCATATTGAAATACCCTCTTCTCTATCGTGGAATAGCTGGTCTGCGCCTGCCTGAGCTATCAGACGAAGCTGTGAGACAGGCCGGTACTATCATCTTTATGCGCGGCATGTCCGATTCCATGTCATTCATTTTGCAGATTGCAGCTGAGGCGGGCAGGAATTTTGGGGGGACACAGCGAATAGTTGAATTAGAAAAGTTAAAACGGCTGAAACAGACCTAGCGGCAGCGCGTTCTGTGTTTGGTTATAGGGCGGACAAAAGCATGCAGCTGATTCTTACTTATATGGATGATGTTTTATGTCACAAGGTTGTAGGAGGCGCAGCATGGAAGACGAAGAGTTAAGTCGTATGATAGAAGAACTATGTATTAGCAAAGCAGAGGAATTTCAACTCATTGGCTATGAACATGTAACGGGCCAAGAGGTATGGGAATGCGTAAGCGAAAAATACAAGAAGACGGGCCTGCCCGAACTTCACGAATTAGTGAACGATATTTTATCTCTGAAGGTTATGAAATTCATGAATTTCGTGACGATTAGCGCATACAAAGGAACCTCGTTCTAAACAACTGGGTTTCTTTTTTTTGACTCGTTTTTACCGCGTCTGTATAATAGGAATATTGAGATCATAAGGGGGATTAAGACGTATGTTCGGGAAGAGAATTATTGCCTTCCTTGCGATCGTAGTCATTATGTTTGGCGTTATCGCTTGGACAAGCCCATCGCTAGTAAAAGATGTAAGGCTAGGCCTTGATTTAAAAGGCGGATTCGAGGTTTTGTACGAAGCATCGCCGCTTGAGGGCGGTGAGGCGGTTACGCCGGAGTCACTGAAAGAAACAGCAAGAAGCTTGGAAAAAAGAATCGATGAGCTCGGCATTGTGGAGCCTGAGATCACGACAGAAGGTACGAACCGGATTCGCTTGCGGTTAGCCGGGGTAGAAGACGAGAATGAAGTTAGAGAGATTCTCGCCAAACCAATCAACCTGACATTCCGCGGTCCGGACGATAAAATCGAGCTTGACGGCAGCGATTTTAAACCGAACGGCGCAGGCATTGGTTATGATAACTTGAGTAAGCCCTTTGTTACGATAGAGCTAAAAGACGCGAAGAAATTTGAAGAAATTACGACACGTTTAACAGGCCAATATTTAGCTATTTATCTCGATGATAAAGAGCTTTCAAGACCGTCTGTTAACTTTCCTATTTCCGGTGGATCTGCTCAGATTTCGGGCGAGTACACGGTAGATGAAGCGAACGAATTGGCAGATATGATCAACCTTGGAGCACTGCCGCTCAAGCTGACTGAAAAGTATACGCAAAGCGTTGGAGCAAAGCTTGGACTTGCCTCTTTGAAGGACACGGTTGAGGCTGGCATTATCGGAACGGTTATTATATTGGTATTCCTAATCATCTTGTTCCGTATCCCGGGCGTAGTAGCAGGCATTACCGTTGTTACTTATACATGGCTGCTGATCGTCGTATTCAATTTAATGAATGCAACCTTAACTTTGCCAGGTATTGCAGCCTTCGTGCTCGGTATCGGTATGGCGGTCGATGCGAATATCATCATGTACGAGCGGATTAAAGAAGAGATTCGCAGCGGCAAGAGCTTACTGTCCTCTTTGAAAGCCGGTTCGAAAAACTCGTTCCGTACGATTATGGATGCGAACATTACGAACATTATCGCGAGTGCCGTGCTGTATTATATCGGTAATGGCGCGATCCGCGGTTTTGCCTTGACTATGATCTTCAGTATTCTCGTAAGTATGCTGACAAACATTTTCTTGTCCCGTTTCTTGATCATGCTGCTTATCAAGAGCAATCTATTTACAAAACCAAGCTATTATGGCGTGAAGGAGGCAGAAATCCGTGAACTTTAATACAAAGATCCGTTATGATTTTATTGGAAACCGCAACAAGTTCTTTCTGTTCTCAATCACGTTAACGATAGTAGGGATATTATCCTTGCTTTTCTTTAGCCTGAATTTCGGCGTTGATTTCAAGGCCGGTACAAATATGGATATTTCGGTAGGCAAGGAAGCTACTCAGCAGGATGCAAAAGAGATTCTCGTGAAAGCAGGCATTGAAGGCATTACGCCAACTGTTGGCGGAACAGGTAATGAACGTGTATCCGCTCGTTTTGACGAGGTGCTTCCACAGGCCAAAATCGTTGAAATTCAAGAGGGCTTTAAAGCAAAATACGGTGATCAGGTTTCGTCGGAGGTCAACGTTGTATCCCCGGATATGGCACAGGAGCTTGGCATAAAAACGATCTGGGCGATCTTAATCGCGAGCGTCGCGATTATGATTTACGTTATGTTTCGTTTTGAATGGCGCTTTGCGCTGGCCGCGAATATCGCTATCTTGTATGATGCGTTTGTCGTAGTTGCCCTGTTCTCGATCTTCCGTCTTGAAGTGGATCTGCCGTTCATTGCGGCGGTATTGACTACAATCGGATACTCGATTAACGATAAGATTGTAATCTTTGACCGTATCCGTGAAAATTTGCGTTTTGGGCAATACAAAAACCGTGAGCAGCTTGCTGAAATGGTTAATGCGAGTATTTGGCAGACGATGGCAAGAAATGTTTATACCGTATTAGCTGTGCTAATTGTGGCTGTATGTTTGTTTATTTTCGGAAGCGAGTCCATTAAGCTGTTCGCATTGGCAAAAATCATCGGTCTCTCCAGCGGAGCCTATTCTTCAATCTGTATTGCAAGTCCGCTCTGGCTGCTCCTTAAAGGAAAACAGAAACCGAAAGCCGCCGTTAAAACAACGGCATAACCTTATCTTGTTTCAAACGCTTACGAAGTAGGTTTTGCATTCGCAAAACCTTGAGCATACGCTTACGAAGTAGGTTTTGCATTCGCAAAACCTTTTAGGAGGTAATCATGTCAACCACACAGCGATATGTAAAAGCAGAGTCCGCAAGCTGGGCCGGCTTATGGGGAAACATGCTGCTGGCTCTTTTTAAAGGCATAATAGGTTGGTTGTCAGGAAGCAAAGCATTGCTCGCGGATGCGTTTCGAACGGCAGCTGAGGTCGCCGCGGGAGTTGCTGCAATATCTGGACTGAGGGCAAGCCGCCGGCGGAAGGTGGACCACTCCACCACCGCGACGGAAACTGAGGATTTAAGCGGAGAGACGGCGACGACGATTTTGTTGTCTGTCGTCCTTCTTATCATTGGGCTTGAAATTGGAATATCTTCCATTCGAGATATTTCTGACGGTGTGACGACTGCTCCGCATTGGAGCTCGGCAGCAGCCATCGTGCTAACAATGATCGTGCAACAGCTGTTTTTTCCAGAGAAGGATCGGCTGACCGGGATATATTGTTCAGCTGCAGCTTTAGTTGGAGCAAGCGGGGCGATTATTGGGGAAATGCTGTCTATGCCGGTACTGTATTATTTCGATCCGGCTGCAGCGATCGTCATTGCGGTTATAGTTGTGATCAACGGATACAGAATGGCTACCGTCTTTATTCGCAAAGATGGCCATTTGACTTCAACGGATGAAAATCCAGATGAGCTGATGCAGCTCGTTCAGCGGGTTGAAGGTGTCATTACCATACAGTCTATGAGAGCTAAAGAGCATGGGCATTATGTTATTGCGGAAATGGTTATTAGCGTTAATCCGCGAATTTCGGTTCTTGAGGGACAGGAGATTGCGAAGCGGGTAAAGCAGCTCGTGATGAAGCGTTTTATCCATGTCACGGATGTATCGATTTACGTTGAGCCTTATGATCCTGGTTATCCGTATAAGTCCAATCATGATCCTAATCAGGAGCAGATGCCGACACTGCTGCAATAAGAACAGCGACACAGCAGGAGAGGAGGAAAGCAGCGTGATTCAAAGGAAAACAAGGTGGGCATTAGCGCCATGGTCCGTAACCGATGAAGATAAAGCAAAGGATCTGGCATTGAAATTGAGCTTGCCGCCGCTGGTAGCCAAGCTGCTTGTGCAGCGCGGATTTGATGAGCTGGATTCTGCAGAACGCTTTTTACGCGGCGGGATGGAGCATTTTCATGATCCTTATTTATTGCTCGGAATGAAAGAAGCGGTTGAGCGGATTAAACAGGCTGCTTCCCGCAGCGAGAAAATACGGATTTATGGCGATTACGATGCGGACGGCGTATCCAGCACTTCTCTGCTTGTGCATGTCTTTCGCACATTAAATTATAATTTTGATTATTATATCCCGCATCGTGCTTTGGAAGGGTATGGCTTAAACAATAAAGCGATTGAGCTTGCGGCTGAAGAGGGCGTCAAATTAATTGTAACTGTTGATACGGGCATCAGCGCTGTTCAAGAGATTGCATATGCGAAACAGCTGGGAATTGATGTCGTCGTAACCGATCATCATGAGCCTCCGGAGCATACGCCAGAGGCTTGTGCGGTGGTTAACCCTAAACAGGAAAACTGTGGCTACCCGTTCAAAGGTTTGGCAGGCGTTGGCGTGGCTTTTAAATTGGCGCATGCTTTGCTGGAGCGGCCGCCGCTCGAATGGGCGGATATTGTCAGTTTAGGCACGATAGCGGATTTGATGCCGCTGAAGGATGAGAACCGTATTTTAGTCCGCTACGGCTTGGAGCGGCTGCGCAGCCATGCCGGGGTAGGCTTTCGTGCATTGGCGGAGGCCGGCGGTATAGAGCTGGATACCATTACGGCTACCGGGATTGCTTTTGGAATGGCTCCCCGCGTGAATGCAGCCGGCAGGCTGGATCATGCAAAACGGGCGGTAGAGCTGCTTACCACCGAGGATTACGATAATGCGATCCTGGCTGCAATTGGACTGGACAGCTTAAACAAGGAACGGCAGCGCGTAGTGGAGAGCATCGTGAAGGAAGCCGAGCAGCAGTGGCAAGCCAAAATGGCGGAGGCCGAGGCGGCTGGGACAGCGTCTCCGCCTGTCATCGTGCTTGCTGGTGAAGGCTGGAACGTCGGCGTCATCGGGATTGTAGCCTCAAAGCTGCTCGAACGAAACTATAAACCGGTTATCATTCTCGGAATAGATGGGCAGACAGGGATGTGTAAAGGCTCTGCACGCTCGATAGAAGGCTTTGATCTGCATGCAGCTCTTACGGCTTGCGAAGAGCTGCTTGATCATTACGGCGGCCACCAGGCCGCTGCCGGCATGAGCCTTCATCGTGATCGATTGCCTGCTCTCGAGCAGCGCCTTGGCGAGTTGGCGGATGAGTGGCTAAGCGCTGATGATTGGATTCCAAAGACGGCCGTTGATCTTGTTTGCTCCGTGAGCGAAGCAACGCTGGATACCATCAATGAGCTTTCGCAGCTTGAGCCTTTTGGGATGGGAAATCCATCGCCAAGGCTGCTTTTCCAGCGTACCGAGCTGGCAGATCGTCGAACGATAGGCAAGGAATCGAAGCATTTGAAGCTGTCACTCGGGAGCGGCCGCCGTTTATTAGACGGAATCGGTTTCAGTATGGGAATGCTGGCAGAAGGGCTGAAGCCCGGCAGCAAAATCGATGTGATCGGTGAATTATCCGTAAATGAATGGAATGGGCAGCGAAAGCCTCAGCTTCAACTGCATGATGTGCATTTTGATCCCGCTGCGGAACCGTTTCCGGAACGCGAGGATTTCGGCAAGGTATATCAGCAGTTGAAACAGTTCAGCCAAGTGCCTCTCGAAGGATTAAACGTTCGTTTATCCAAGCAAAGCGGTTTATCCTTAGCGACAGTGGAACTCATGCTGGACGTGTTTGAGGAACTGCAGTTTATCGAACGCAGCAATGGGCTGATGAGTGCAGCTTCATCTCCGCAAAAACGAGATTTAGCAAGCTCTGAGCGTTATCGTAAGGCAAAAGAACAATGCGAAGCTTCACAAATGTCGATTGCCAGTCATAGATCATAATGAATAGTTTGAAATGGAAAGGGTTGACCTCAAGTGTCCAATACACAATACAACTTTAAAGATTACATCCGGGTAATTCCAGATTTCCCGCAGCCAGGCATCCGTTTCAAAGATATTACTACGCTATTGAAAGACGGTGGAGCGTACCGCGCTGTTATTGAAGAAATGCGCGCTGCGGTTCAGCACATGAAAATCGATGTTATTGCCGGTCCTGAAGCACGCGGCTTCGTTGTCGGCGCTCCGCTTGCGATTGCATTAGGCGTCGGTTTTGCTCCCATTCGCAAAAGCGGCAAGCTGCCAGGCGAAACGATTACAGCGAGCTATGATCTGGAGTATGGTAATGATCAGCTTGCGATGCACAAGGATGCCATTTCACCAGGGCAGCGCGTACTCATTGCTGACGATTTGCTGGCAACGGGCGGTACGATAGCGACATCGATCAATTTGATTCGCCAGCTTGGCGGAGAAGTTGTCGGCGCGGCTTTCCTCATCGAGCTCGCTTACTTAACAGGTCGTGAGAAGCTTGAGGGAATTGAAGTTTTTTCAGTAATGACTTACGAATAAATTACGCGGTTTAATCTGCCTTCACATGCACCGTCTGTTACTTCCAACGCTTTATGCGGGGAGGCCAGGCGGTTTTATTTTATTAAGGAAGGCCCACAGTAGTTGACGTGGTGCTGGTATTACAGGCATAATATTATAAAAACTCGGAAAACGCATGAATGGGATCCGCCAGGAGTGTAATCAGAAAGGGACGTTTCATGGGCATTGAGCATTTACTCGAGAAGGCATCCGCCTATATGAAAGAGCAGGACCTTATACGCATCCAGGAAGCCTATGACTTTGCGGAGCAAGCCCATCACGGCCAAGTGCGGAAATCGGGAGAGCCATATATTTTGCATCCCGTAGCGGTTGCGGATATTCTTGTCGATATGCAGATGGACGTGCTGTCGATTATCGCGGCATTGCTTCATGATGTCGTTGAGGATACGACTGTAGATTTGCAGACGGTTCGCGCGAAATTTGGCGAAACCTGCGCGATGCTGGTAGACGGTCTAACAAAGCTCGAAAAAATTCAATTTCGTTCAAAAGAAGAGCAGCAAAACGAAAATTATCGTAAAATGTTTGTCGCGATGGCTCAGGACATACGCGTCATTCTTATTAAATTAGCAGATCGCTTGCATAATATGCGCACGCTCAAATTCCAGTCGGAAGAAGCGCAGCGCCGCATTGCATACGAAACTTTAGAAATTTTTTGCCCCATTGCTCATCGCTTGGGTATTTCAGCGATCAAATGGGAAATGGAAGATATTGCACTTCGTTATTTGAACCCGCAGCAATATTACCGTATTGCAAATCTTATGAAGAAGAAACGCGCGGAACGTGAGCAGTTTATTGAGGATGTCATCGGACGGATAACGGAGAAGCTTGAGGAAATGGGCATTGAAGGCGACATTTCCGGGCGTCCGAAACATCTTTATAGCATTTATAAGAAAATGACCGATCGCAACAAGCAATTTACCGAAATCTATGATCTGCTTGCGATTCGGATTATCGTGGATAACATAAAGGATTGTTATGCTACGCTAGGTATTATTCATACGCTTTGGAAACCGATGCCAGGCCGCTTTAAGGACTATATCGCGATGCCGAAGGCGAATATGTATCAATCACTGCATACAACGGTTATCGGGCCAAATGGCGAGCCTACAGAGGTGCAGATTCGAACTTGGGAGATGCACCGTACATCGGAATACGGAATTGCGGCCCATTGGGCCTACAAAGAAGGTACGCTTGTACCTGGCGGCAACTTCGAAGACAAGATGTCTTGGTTCCGAGAAATATTGGAGCTGCAGCATGAGGCGCGCGATGCCTCTGAATTTATGGAATCGCTCAAAATGGACTTTTTTGCCGATCTCGTATTTGTGTTTACGCCAAGCGGGGAAGTCATTGAGCTGCCTGCGGGCTCCGTTCCGCTGGATTTTGCATATCGAATTCATACGGAGGTCGGCAATCGGACGATCGGTGCAAAGCTAAACGGCCGGATTGTCCCGCTTGACCATAAGCTGAAGACTGGCGATATTGTTGAGATCTTGACATCGAAGCATTCATACGGGCCAAGTCAGGATTGGGTCAAAATTGCTCAGTCCTCGCATGCACGAAGCAAAATTCGGCAGTGGTTTAAGAAGGAACGGCGCGAGGAGAACGTATCCAAGGGCAAGGATTTGCTTGAGCGTGAGCTGAAGCGCCTAGGACTTGAGCCTTCAGCTTGGCTTCAGGACGACAAGCTGCAGGAGGCAGCATCGAAGTTTGCCTTCAATGACATCGAAGATATGATGTCTGCCATCGGATTTGGCGGGATTACGGCGGCTCAAATCTGCACGAAGCTTACGGAGAAGATGCGCAGAGAGGCGGAGCTGGCTAACCAGCTTGAGCTTACGAGCGAAGTGAAGGAAATTAAATCGCCGGGCAATCGGAAGCCTAGACCGAATCAAGGCGTTACGGTAAAGGGCATCGATAATTTGCTGGTTCGCTTTGCCCGCTGCTGCAACCCTGTACCAGGTGATTCTATTATTGGTTACATTACGCGCGGTCGCGGCGTCTCTGTCCACCGTATGGATTGCCAGAACATTCCTTTTGGCGATCAAGGTGAAGAGGGCGAACGCGTAATCGAAGTGGAATGGGAAAATTCGATCGACGCAAACTACAGCGTTGATATCGAGATAACGGGCAATGATCGCAGAGGCCTTCTGAACGAGGTGCTGCAGGCTGTCTCGGAAAGCAAAACGAATATTTCAGCTGTAACCGGACGCACGGTTAAGAACATGTCGCTTATTCATATAACGGTGCTTATTCGCAACATTGAGCATCTCACCTCAGTGGTGGAGAAAATAAAACGCGTACAGGATATTTATTCCGTCCAACGGATTATGCAATAAACGATTGGCATGGGGAATAAGGCAAGCGAAGCGCAAATCGGGGGTTCTGAAGGCAGTGAAGGTTGTCGTTCAACGGAGTAAACAGGCTAAGGTCGTCATTGACGGGGAAATCGTTGGTTCCATAGATTCAGGCCTCGTACTGCTGGTAGGGATCACGCATGAGGATACGGAAGCAGACGTGAAGTGGATGGCGGAAAAAGTGGTTAACCTGCGAATTTTCGAAGACGAATCAGGAAAAATGAATCATTCCGTCGCCGATATCGGCGGCCAGCTGCTTTCTGTTTCGCAGTTTACGCTCTATGGCGACTGCCGTAAGGGCAGAAGGCCGAATTTTATGGCGGCAGCAAGGCCGGAGCAGGCGGAGAAGCTTTACGACAGCTTTAACGACACACTTCGTTCTATGGGTTTAAAAGTGGCAACGGGGCGCTTTGGAGCGATGATGGAAGTGGAGCTCGTTAACTCGGGACCGGTGACGTTAATTTTGGAAAGCAGTATGTAAGACGGCGATCGCGGGAAACAATATAGACAATAAGCTTTGCAGGCAGATCAATAATTTTGCCCAAGCTTAATGTGATATTGGAGGAAATTCGCGAATGCATCAATCACGCAAAGAGCAAGGCATTGAACGGGTATCTCGAAGATTGCTGCATCCCGATCGCAGAGAAGCCAAAGTGTTTGCTGAGCTTGAGGATGATATTGAAGCGGCTGAAGAATGGGCAGGCTTTCCGCAGCATCCCAGGCGCGATCATCCGAGTCATTTATAGGTGGATCTGGGCGCCGTCCGAGTGTAAAGCTCGGGCGGTGTTACGTTAATAGGGCTGAATACCGCTCCATTTCCTAAAAAAGCAGGCAAGCGCCGTAAAAACGCTTTCGAAATTGTAATATTACTGTAATCAATCTCTAACTTTCTTTTAACATCATTAACCTATAATAGAACTCGACCCCCTTTTTAAAAATATATTTTACTTTTGGACCTACAAACACGTTTTGTAGGTTTTTTTCTGTCCATCTCAATGGGGCCGATTGCTGCAGGGCTAGAACGATCTTGACTTTAATCATTGTCAGAGGTAAAATTAATCCTCAGTATAGATATGGATTCATTGATGGGACAAAGTAATTCTTCACGTTATATCCAGAGAGGGGCGCCAATAGGCTGCAAGCGTCCTTATATCGGCAGAATGAACAGACTTCCCGGAGAACAGACGGTGAACAGCGGCAGGGAGCAAGCAATAGGCTTGGCAACTTACGCGAATTAGCTGGACTGCGGATGACGGGCGTTAACCGTCTTTGAGCGAGCTGTTGCATAGGATGCAGGCTCGAAATGTGGGTGGTACCACGGGAGATTCACTCTCGTCCCTTATGGCGCAAGCTGTTAGGAACGGGAGTTTTTTGCGTTTTCCGAACTTTAAAACATTTATTACGGGGCCAGGAGGGAAATTACAATGGCATTTCAGAAAATGCCGGGCACGCAGGATATTTTGCCTGGCGCGGTAGAGAGATGGCAATATGTGGAGCAAAAAGCGCGCGATATTTGCCAACGTTACAACTTCCGTGAAATACGCACGCCGATCTTCGAATCCACGGAGCTGTTTCAGCGGGGTGTCGGTGAAACGACTGACATTGTTGAGAAAGAAATGTACACCTTCACGGACCGCGGTAATCGCAGCCTGACGCTGCGTCCGGAAGGAACCGCCGGCGTGGTGAGATCTTATGTGGAGAACAAGCTGTATGGAGAGCCGGATGTGTCTAAGCTGTACTATATCGGACCGATGTTCAGGTACGAACGGCCGCAGGCTGGACGCTACCGTCAGCTGCATCAATTTGGGGTTGAGGCCTTGGGGTCCGTTGATCCTGCCATTGACGCAGAGGTTATCGCGCTTGGTTATACCTTCTACACTGAGGTTGGCCTCAAGGGTGTTCGAGTCGAGATCAATTCCGTCGGGACTCTGGCTGTCCGCTTAGTCTTCCGCGAGCGTCTGCTTGCTTTTCTCGAGCCTAAGCGGGAGCTGCTTTGCAAGGATTGTCAGTCTAGGATGGACCGTAATCCGCTTCGCGTTCTCGATTGCAAAGTGGACCAAGAACATTTTACGGACGCGCCATCTATTTTGGACAGCTTGGACGAGGAATGCCAGCTCCATTTTGATAAAGTGAAAATGTACTTGACCGATATGGGCATTCCTTATGAAATCAACCACCGGCTCGTACGCGGGCTCGACTATTACACCCATACAGCCTTTGAATATAAGGCAGAAGGCATCGGTACGATAGATACCGTCGGAGGCGGAGGCCGCTATAACGGTCTGGTTTCGGAAATCGGCGGGCCGGATCAGCCTGGTGTCGGTCTTGGGCTTGGGCTTGAAAGAACGATTTTGCTGCTGCAGCATCAAGAAACGGAATTGCCTGTGTTTAACCAGGTGGACGTTTATGTTGTTGCTCTTGGTGACGCGGCAGAACGCGAGGTTACGAAGCTTGTCTACCAGCTTAGGCAGCGGGGAATTCGAGCGGAGCGCGATTATCTCGGACGCAAGATGAAGGCTCAAATGAAGTCTGCGGACCGTTTGCAAGCCCGTTATACCGCTATCCTAGGGGATGATGAGCTGGAGCGCGGCGAAATTTCACTTAAGGATATGGCAAAAGGCGAGCAGCGCGTTGTAGCGCTTAATAAGCTCGCTGATGAAATCATTGGTTAATGATCTACCCATAAATAATCTAACTAAACGAGGAGCATGAAAACTATGTTGTTGAAAACACATCATTGCGGACGCTTAACGAAAGCGGACGTTGGTCAAACGGTAATTCTAAACGGCTGGGTACAGCGTCGCCGCGATCTTGGCGGCGTGTTATTTATTGATTTGCGCGACCGTTCAGGCATTGTACAAACGGTATTTAACCCGGATTTCTCCGGCGATGCGCTAGCGATTGCTGACCGCGCTCGTAACGAGTTCGTACTTGCAATTCAAGGGACAGTCGTAGAGCGTGATGCAGAAACGTACAACGCGAACCTGGCTACGGGTGAAATTGAAGTGCGTGTTACGAAAATCGAAGTCATGAATGCTGCAAAAACGCCTCCTTTCCCAATTGAAGACGGCGTAGAAGTGGATGAGTCGCTTCGCTTGAAATATCGCTACCTGGACCTTCGTCGCCCAGAAATGCAAAAAACATTGTTCCTGCGCTCCAAAGCAGCTAAGGTATTCCGCGATTTCCTAGATGGAGAAGGCTTTATCGATGTGGAAACGCCAATTTTGACGAAAAGCACGCCAGAAGGCGCTCGCGATTACTTGGTGCCGAGCCGCGTGCATGAAGGCGAATTTTTTGCCCTGCCGCAATCGCCGCAAATTTTCAAGCAGCTTCTCATGGTAGGCGGAATTGAGCGCTATTACCAAATTGCCCGCTGTTTCCGCGATGAGGATCTTCGTGCAGACCGTCAACCGGAATTCACGCAAGTCGACATCGAGACATCCTTCCTTTCGCAGGATCAATTGCTCGCTATGATGGAAGAGCTGACAGCTAAGCTTCTTAAAGAAACAGTCGGCGTAGAGCTTGAGCTTCCATTCCAACGTATTACGTATGCGGATGCGATGAACAAATACGGTTCTGATAAGCCAGACCTTCGTTTTGGACTTGAAATTGAAGATATTACGGATATCGTATCCGGCAGCGAAGTGAAAGTATTCGCAAGCGTAGCGGCAGGCGGCGGTGTTGTCAAAGCGCTTAATGCCAAGGGCTGTGCAAGCTGGAGCCGCAAGGAGCTAGACGACCTGCAGCCGTTCGCTGCGCGTTACGGCGGTAAAGGTCTTGCTTGGATTACGGTAAAGGATGGCGAATGGCGCGGTCCGATCGTGAAATTCCTTAAGCCGGAAGAAATTGCTGCCCTAACCGAGCGCCTGCAAGTAGAAGACGGCGATTTGCTCACTTTCTCCGCAGATAAGAAAAAAGTCGTTTCTGATGTCCTTGGCAACCTCCGTTCAAAACTGGGCAAGGACCTCGGCTTGATCGACGAATCCAAATTCAAATTCGCTTGGGTTGTAGATTTCCCATTGCTTGGATGGGATGAGGATGCTAAGCGTTATGTAGCAGAGCATCATCCGTTCACGCGTCCGAATGAAGAAGACCTTCATTTCTTCGATACTGATCCAGGTCAAATCCGTGCGCAAGCATACGATCTTGTTCTGAACGGCTATGAAGTCGGCGGCGGTTCGATGCGTATTTATAAACGTGAAGTTCAAGAGCAAATGTTTAAAGCACTGGGCTTCAGCATGGAAGAAGCACAAGAAAAATTCGGCTTCCTGCTGGATGCATTCGAATATGGCACGCCTCCACACGGCGGTATTGCTTTCGGCTTCGACCGTCTAGTCATGCTGCTAACGGGTCGTACTAACCTGCGCGAAACGATTGCCTTCCCGAAAACGGCAAGCGCTACGGATCTGCTTTGCGACGCACCTTCCGAGGTCGAGCTATCGCAGCTTGAGCAATTGCATATCCGTACCGTGATTAAGCCTAAGCAGCCAGTAGCCGCAGCAGCTGCAGCACCTGCTGCGGAAACAAACGAAAAATAAGCAATTAATGCGAAGGAGGCGGCAGCCTGATGCTTCACCAATTTTCACGTACGGAGCTGGCGATTGGTCCAGAAGGGCTTGAGCTAATGAAGGGGAGCACGGTTGCCGTGCTCGGCATCGGAGGCGTTGGCGGCATTGCCGCTGAGGCGCTTGCACGTACAGGCGTTGGACGGATTATCCTTGTTGACAAGGATGTCGTGGATATAACGAACGTGAACCGACAAATCCATGCGCTGACAACGACGGTCGGCCAGCCTAAGGCTGATCTTATGCGCGATCGGATTAAGCTTATTAATCCAGAGTGTGATGTCGTTGCGCTTCGGATGTTTTATACGGAAGAAACCTATGAGCAGTTTTTCGAGTATCCGCTCGATTACGTTGTGGATGCATCCGATACGATTTCGTATAAGATCCATCTTATTAAACAGTGCCTGGAGCGGAAAATACCGATTATCTCGAGTATGGGTGCAGCAAATAAGATGGATCCGACTAAGTTTCAGGTTGTCGATATTTCAAAGACACATACCGATCCTTTAGCGCGGGTCATCCGCACGAAACTGCGCAAGGAAGGCATTAAACGCGGCGTGAAGGTCGTATTCTCGACCGAGCTTCCAATGAAGCCGCGGGAGGATGTTACCAAGAAAATCGTCCCGGATAATGCGCCTGAGATTCGTAAGGCCAAGCAGCCCCCGGCGAGCAATGCCTTTGTTCCGCCGGTTGCCGGTCTCATTATGGTCAGCGTCGTAGTGAATGACTTGTTGGCAGCTGGCGGGATCGAGCTATGAACGAAGCGCTTGTCAAGAAGCTGAGGCTGACGCCGGAGATGAAAGCACTGGTGCTTAAGCCGCCGTCTGAGCATTATTTGACAGAGCTTGGATTGAGCACAGACGCAAGCGTCGCAGATGCAGAAGGACACTATGATTTTGTGCTTTTGTTCATTATGAATCTGGCCGAGCTGGAAGAGAATGCGCCGGCAGCCATTCAGGCGGTTAAACCGGATGGTTTGTTATGGATTTCTTATCCGAAGGGCACCTCCAAGATAAAGACGGATATTAACCGTGACACCGGCTGGAGACTCATGCTTACATTTCACGTGGAGGGTGTCGCCATGATTGCCATGGACGATATCTGGTCTTCCATGCGCTACCGCCCGGCAGGCGCTGCCAATGAAGGTACAAAGCGTCGTACAGCCTCCGCCGCATTGGAGAGCTTGTCGATAGGCAGGGTATCCACGTCTTCGCAATCGGCAGAGGAGGCGGTGCTGCCGGAAGACTTCGCAGCAGCCCTGCAGGCCTCAAACGCAGCAGAGCAAATTTTTCGCGGTAGTCTAACGGCAGCGAAAAGACGAGATTTTGTAAAATGGATCACCGATGCGAAACGTGCAGAAACACGTGCGAATCGCGTTACAGCATCGATAGAAAAGCTGGAGAATGGCCTTAAATCTCCATTTGATAAATAACAATCAAGTATAGCCGTTTCGCAACTGAAGCTGATGAAGCTTTTTTCTGCGAAGCGGCTATTTTCATAGGCAGGCATCTGCCGTTAAGCCGCTTATCTGGCGAACAAATGTGCTTGTATGCTATGATCGGTATAACAGATGGCAGAAGGTTGGGGAGCAGGATGGACTTATTTTCTTATCAAGATGAAGAATTGCCGCGTGCCAGGCTGCTTGCAGATCGTATGCGGCCGCAGACATTAGACGAATATATTGGGCAAGAACATATAGTAGGTGCAGGCAAGCTGCTGCGTAGAGCCATTGAAGGCGATCAGGTGTCTTCTATTTTGTTATATGGTCCGCCAGGCTGCGGTAAAACGACGCTGGCCCATATCATTTCTTTGCGGACGGCAGGCAATTTCGTGAAGCTTAATGCGGTGGATGCTTCGGTTAAGGATGTGCGGGAAGTTATTGATCAGGCTCGCACGAATAAAGGGATGTATGGTAAGAAGACGATTCTATTCTTAGATGAGGTACATCGCTTTAATACGGCAAGGCAGGATGCGCTGCTTCCCGCTGTTGAGCAGGGCATCATTATTTTTATCGGGGCAACGCCCGATTATATATACAAAAATCAGAGTGAAAAATTAAAATCACTTGTGGAGACGCGGTTATACGAATTATTCGCCAAAGTGAAAATCAATTTGGAGAAAAATTATCAGGTGAAAGGGGGGTGGAGCAATGTATCAAGAGCCGTTAGCGCATAAAATGAGACCAACAACGATCGACGAAGTGATTGGGCAGCGGCACTTATTGGGCGACGGAAAGCCGATCAGGCGCATGTTGCAAAATAAAAAAATTTCGTCCATGATTTTGTTCGGTCCGCCTGGTATCGGTAAAACTTCCATTGCGAACGCGATTGCTAACAGCATCTCTCTCCCGTTTATGAAATTAAACGCTGTAGCGGCAGGCAAAAAGGATTTAGAGGATGTTGTCAAGCAAGGCAAAATCCTTGAATGTACGATTTGTCTCTATGTAGATGAGATACACCGCTTTTCGAAAACGCAAATTGAATATCTTCTTCCATATTTGGAATCGGGCGAAATTGTCCTTATTGGCTCAACAACGGAGTCGGTTATGCATTCGCTGCCATCCGCAATTTTGTCACGTTGCGCAATTTATGAACTGAAGCCGTTAACTCCTGAGGAAATAAAAATCGGTTTAGGGCGCGCACTCAAAGATCGCGAACGAGGGCTAGGCTTTTTTTCCGTCCGCTTTGAAGATGAAGCATTCGATCATATTGCTGCGGTGAGCGGCGGCGATTTGCGAACTGCGCTAAATGCCCTTGAATCGTTGGTTATTTCAAACATTCAAATCGGCTTGGACGTCGAAACCGTAATCACGATTGAAATGGTTGAAGAAACGCTCAATAAAAAGAGCATGGGCTACAACGGCGAAGACACTTTGTATAACTTACAAAGCGCCTATCAGAAGAGCTGCCGTGGATCAGATATTAATGCTGCGATGCATTACTTGGCGCGGATGCTCGAATCGGGCGACCTCGTGACCATTTGCAGACGTATGCTTGTCATCGCATGGGAAGATGTTGGACTAGCTGATCCAAACGTGGGTAACATCGTGCTAAGTGCAGTGCTTTCTGCTGAGCGCTTGGGGCTGCCTGAGGCGCGCATTCCGCTTGCAGTAGCCACGTCCGTCATTTGTCTTACCCCGAAATCCAACACAGCCTACACCGCGTTAGATCGTGCTTGGGATGATATACGCAAAGGTAAAGTCGGCGACATTCCAGATTCGCTAAAAGATGCGCATTATAACGGCGCCGCACAGCTTGGCCGCGGCATTGGTTATAAGTACCCGCATGATTTCGGCGGCTGGGTGGATCAGCAATACCTTCCTGATGTGTTGAAAGACGTGGAATATTACGTCCCAAAAGAACGCGGCGCCGAAAAAGCTTACGCAGCTTCGTATAATAAGATAAAGGAATTAAAAGGCAAATAATCGAAGTGTCAAATAAAACAGCCTGCTAGAACTTTTATACCGTTCAAGTTGGCTGTTTTTCATTAATCGGTCCGAGGATCCGTTAAACTAAACCAGCTAATATCTTGTCAAGATTTTTCTAATTAACGAACGATTGATTGATGTTATACTGGAAAATGAGCATCCCAAATAACCCTCCTTATTATGATGGAAGGTATTTCATAT
>NZ_JAVIFU010000031.1 GCF_031157315.1 Paenibacillus sp. LHD-38 | reverse complement strand
GCTATGTATTCACAGCACAACGGTTTTTCAGAGGCCTCCTGGTAAGGGCGGCCTCCATTTTAGCAAGTGACATTTTCATCGAACAGTTAAAGTGACATTTTCACAGACGATTGACATCCTTTTTCAAACACGTCGTTCGGAGCGGAATTAAAGCGACTCTCATTTATTTTTTCCCGATCATATTTCGGTTACTATAAAAAAAATCGCTCCCAGCCGGCCGCTAGGGACCAGACAAGGAGCGATTGTTATGGTGCAAATTAGGATGAAACAGGACGCAATAACCGGATAAAAAGGCCGCCGACGACAGAGCGGTTTTGAAAGTTCAACTGCTCGCCCGTCAACGTATCATACCAATCGGTCATTGGAACCCGGCTGGGAGATTCGTTCAAGAAATGCAGTATTGGATCAATCATCTGTTCAAAATCTGCTTTGGACTCCGCCATGGCTGCGCACCAAACGAGCCAATCCAGCTTCGTATACGTGTTTCTGCTATCGAGCGGAACACCGTACTTATTTTGTTTGGTAGTATAATAACGTATTTCTTCCTCGATAATATTTTCCGGAAACAGGTGAAGCCCGAATAGACGGTCCCAAATCAGATTATACTTCAAACTCCAAGTTTCCGGCGTGCTGTCAAAGGTTAGCTTGTAATGATCGCCTGCCTTCGCCATACTCGACCAGTTGGCAGCCATTTCTTCAGCCGCTTCATAATAAACGTCCGCCTCTTCCTCCCCTAGCATTTTGCATAAAATGGAATAGGCGCCGATCCCGATGATCGCTTTAATCGAAAGGTTCGTATTATGAGCCAAATGGCCGGCAAAATCATCTGTGCACAATTGATTGTCCGGGTCCATTCCATGTTCTTTTAGATAACCGGCCCACTTTGTCAAAAGATCCCAATGTTCTCTGGCAAAGCCCGCATCTTTCTCATACAAGCAAACCGCAGCGGCCATAATGAGCATATTCCCGCATTCTTCAATCGGCATCTGGTTTTCCGGCTCATTCTCGCCGTATACTTGACCGTTAGCTTTCGGGTAACAGCCCACATCATGCGGAGCAAAATTAAACTTCCAAGCCTCGCTGTCCGCATATCTGAATATCGGCCTCATCATGCCCTTAACCAGCTCGGGATTATAGAGCAAAAACAACGGAATTGACGGGTAGCTGACATCCACGGTGGCGATGCAGCCGTTGCTGAAGTTTTCTTTGGAGAAAAACAAGATATCTCCGTTTTCATCGCTTACCAGCTTATGCGCCGCAATGGCCTGCCGGTATGCAAGCGATAGCAAATTCGTATAGCTGTCACCGCCCGCCATTCCGCTCTCCTGGGTCAGCTTATGGTTGAAAGTATCGCATTTCGTTTGGATTTCTTCATATTGCTCCACAGCCAAAGCCAACATTTCCTCGAACGTCATCCCTGTCCTGCGCCAATAGGCATACAATCTCTTGCCAAAATATTCGATCGACTGAATGTCATCATACGCAGCGATCACGTATTGTGATGCTTGCCGTTCATTTACCAGATTGAAATCCAATACGGCAGCCATGACCGGCGTATTTTCCGCAGCGGGGCGCGGTTGAGATTCATCGTCTCCCTGCGGCAATCCGCCGGTTTCCAAGAACTGTTTTCTTACCTGATAAGAATGAATCGTTGTTTCAAGACTGCTTGTCTCTGGCGCTGCCAAATAAACGTATCCCCAGTCGATCCTCGTATCGTCTCCGGTACGCGCTAATACCGGCTGTTCATCGGTACCCATACGCATGGCGGTGATATTGCCATTGATTGTTTTGCGCGACCAGCCTACGGATTGATCCCCTGTATTCACGCACAAGTCAGCGGATAAATCGACATATACCTTAACGTCATGCGACCTGCCGTCTATCGAACGAACACGGAACGTCATGTAGGAAACCGGTCTTGATAATACATCCAAATCATCAAGAAGCAGCGGGGTAGCAAATACCGCCTCCAGCTCAATACCGTCCGCTTCAAACGTATACGTGCTGGTTAAAGCTTCAACCTTCAAGCTTGTTTGCTGCATCGCTGCCGGTTCGTTATCATTTGTATCTTCAGACAGCTCGATCTTCCCCATAAAAAGGCTTGGCTTGCCATCGATCCTGATGATGCCAGTCATGCTGTTGCGTTTGTTGGTCCAATGCTTCGTATGATCATCGGATAGCTGATCCGCCGCCGACCAGACGCTGAAGTAAGGATCTACCGCAATGAGCGGTACGGAGGGGGGTCTAAAAGGGTGGGACACTGTAAACATCTCCTCTGTTTCCATAATTAAAGGGAGAGCGAAACCGCTCCCCCAGCAGCCCAAATCAGTTCGGCATCTGCATCATAACGACTTCTTTGCCTTTCAGGCTGTCATTCGTAAACTTCATTGCCTCTTCATAGCCGGTTTTTCGCATTTGATCGCGGAGCTCATTCAAAATTTTCAGCGCCGCTTCATCCGATTTGGCGTATACCGCCTCTTTCCATGCATCGCCTGTTTTGTCCATCGAAGGCTTCAGCATCTCCCACTGTTCGGACTTGATGATGACATCACCAGGATTATAGGCGGTAATCACCTTGATGCCGTCCGGACGTAAAATTTTACGGGCATTATCCATTGCGGCAATCCGCTCTTGATCCAGCCAGATGTCGCCGCCTCCCACGGAATTAATACGATCCATCCCCGACATGGAATTAAAACCGATATCGATTCCTTCGTTTTTGCGCGCGAGCAGCTTACCCGATGTATCAGCCGCAAATTTATCGAACCATTCCTTCTTCGCTGTCGGCTTGCCGTTCTCCATATCCCAGTGCACGCCTTGAACGCCGTAACGAACGAGCATGAAGCCTTCATCGGAAGCGAGATAATCCAGAAGACGCAGCGCAGCGTCCACGTCTTTGCACGCTTTTGTAATCGCCGTTACGTTATTGCCTTGAATCCCCAGATCGACCGGACGGTTAGGCTCCGCGCCTGCCCGCTCCAATGGACCTACAGGCACGTAGTCGCTGCCCGGATTCGACTTGACGTATTCCTTGGATGCATCAAGAATAGCGGGGTAATGAGCGGCAAGAACCGCGACGCGTCCCTGCAATATTTTCTCTTTCGCAATCGGATCCGTTTGGGTGAAAGCTTCAGCATCCAACAGCCCTTCGGACAGCAGCTTGCGATAATACAACGTATACTCGTCATACCCTTTGGAGAAGAAGCTGTTCTCGAGTGTGCCGTCGCCTTTGTCGACATAGCCGGCGCCGCCATAAAACATTGTATTGGCGATTCCCACGGCCCAGCCGTTACTGAATCCCCCAAGCGGTATAACCGGTTGGCCGTTCGCCTGCAGGTTCGCATCCTGGATCTTCTTCAGAAATTGATAAAAGTCGTCTTTCGTTTTGACGGATTGCGGGTCGACTCCGATAGCCTCCGCGATATCTTTGCGGACGTAGAAACCGTACAACCAATCCGTGCCGTCCTTATCCGTGGCAGGCTGGTTCTGCAGCAGCAAATATTTCTTGCCGTCATATGCATCGATACCCTTCTCGTACAATGCAGGCGGCACGTTCTCTTTGGCGATCGACTTCGCCAGGTTCGGATATTTGTCCAGCTTATCCGAAAGGTCGACCAGCTGATCTTCCTTAGCCGCTTTAATCATGCCGTCAAGCTCACCGCCCCATGCCGGACCCGTATAAATATCGGGCAGATCCTGCGTAGCGAAGATCGCATTCACCTTCTCGGTTTCGCTGCCTGTCGTATATTCCCATTCCACGGTGACCCCGGTCTTCTCTTTGATGACTTTCTCTACAGGTGTCATGTCAACCTCTGCTCCCGAGGAACCGTTCCAGTTATGAAGGACTTTCAGTGTGACTTCCTTCGTTCCCGTAGTGCCCCCGTTAGCACCCTCGTTTTCGGATTCCTCCTTGTTCATACAGCCTGCCAAAACGCCGGTAAATAGTGCCGCTGCCAGTAAAACTTTTGCCCCTTTGTACCAAATCTTCTTCATATTAACCCTCCATTTCGAGTTATGTTATATGATAAAGTCCTTGGAGCGGACCGTTATCCTTTAACCGAGCCGATCATGACACCCTTTACGAAATACCGCTGCAAGAACGGATAGATGCAAAGGATCGGGAAAACGGTAATAACGAGCAGTGCCATCCGAAGCGATTCCGGCGTGGATCCGGCCGCGCTGCCGCTGATGGTCTGGCCGCCCTGCTGCGCCGATCGCTGCATGGAAGAAGATAAAGCCTCCGCTTGCGTCAGCATCTCCTGCAGCAGCGTTTGTACGGGAATCAAATCTTTATCCGACACGTAGTAGGCGCCCGTAAACCAATCGTTCCAGTGGGCGACGCCGATAAATAATGAGATCGTCGCAAGCACCGGACCCGAAAGCGGCAAAATGATGCGCATGAAAATCTGAAAATCACCGTACCCGTCAATCCGTGCCGACTCCTCCAGCTCCTCGGGTATTCCTTGCAAGAAGGTTCGAATGATGACAATGTGCATGAAGTTAAACAGCATTGGAATGACGTACACCCAGAAGGTGTTGATCAAATGAAGCTTTTGAAGGGTGATAAAAAACGGAATGAAACCCGCGCTGAAGATGGTCGGCAGGAAAATATAGAAAGCGAAAAACGATCTCCCCGGCAGCGACTTTTTGGACAAGGCGTACGCCATCAACGTACTTAGCCCCACATGCAGGAAAGTGCCTAGAAGCGTCCGCATCAACGTGATTTTGTATGCCTTCCAAATGCGGGCGTTTTCAAACACCTCCGCGTAATTATCCAGCGTGAGTTTGCGCGGCAGGAAATATAAGGCGCCGAGCATCGAATCTTTCCCGTCGTTCAACGAGTAAACGAGAATGTAAATGAACGGGTAAATCATCGAAAATCCGACCAAAGCCAGAAAAATATAGTTGATTGTCGTGAAAATGGACAAATGGCGTTTCATCTCGTCACTTCCTTTAGAAGAGGGATACGTCGCTGGCTTTGCGAGCGATTCGGTTGACCGTCAGAATCAGAATCAAGCCAATGACGCTTTGGAACAGTCCCACCGCAGCCGCGTAGCTGAGCCTGCCCTCGCTTATGCCGGATTGAATGACATGCACATCCAGAACGCTGCCGATTCCGGCAGTAGCCGGTCCGCTTAGAAGGAGAAGCTGCTCGTATCCGGCGCTCATCAAGCTTCCGATCGATAGAATGAAAAGAATTATAGCGATATTGCGTACACCCGGCAGCGTCACATGCCAAATTTGCCTGAACCGGTTCGCTCCGTCAATCTTTGCCGCTTCATACAACTGCTGATCAATGCCGGCAATCGCGGCCATATAAATGATGGAGTTCCAGCCGATGCTCTTCCAGATTTCCGAACCGACGATGACTTGATAGAACCATGATGTGTTGTACAGGAATTGGATAGGCTTCATGCCAAGAGCCATCAACATCTCGTTAACCGGACCGCCATTTAACGTTAAAAGCCGCTGCATCAGGGTGACGACGACAATCCAGGAAACGAAATGCGGCAGGTAGGAAAGCGTTTGCACGGTTTTCTGAAATTTAAGGTTTCGAACCTCGTTTAATAGAATCGCCAGCACAATCGGCATCGGGAAACCGATCGCCAGCTTCAGGAAGCTGATGATAATCGTATTGCGAAGGATCTCTTCGAACTTGTAATAATCGAAAAATTGCTGAAAATATTTCATCCCGGCCCATGGGCTTCCGGTAAAGCCTCCCGAGAAGGTGTAATCCCGGAAAGCTACCTGAATACCGAATAAGGGAACATAGGAAAAGATGAAAAACCAGACGATGCCGGGCAGCAGAAATAAGTAAAACACTTTATGCTGCCAGATCCTCTTCCACAGCAGAGATGCTATCATAAGCCGTACCTCCTTTACTTAAGAATCGTAGCTTGATGTGTCAATCGCAGCGTTTTGATCTCAAACGGGGTAAAAGTAAGCTCTACTTTTCCACCGTCCAAAGGTAGGGATTCGATTTTTTCCTCCATCAAATCAGCCAGCCATGCCTTCTCGACATGGAATCCGAAGGACAACGGCGTTTGCACGCTTGTCCCCGCCGTTTCGTACATCCGGACGATGAGATCCTCTCCGTCCTCTGCCTTCTTTACGGCTTCCACCATGACATTCGGGTGATTCGGATGCAGAAACATCTGCGATGCCGGAAGTCTGTCTGAATCATCGGACTGCGGAATAGCGATTAGCCGCAGCGGGATATTCAACTCATAGCCTTGCTTGTAGACCTCGGCTTGCACATGGTCTCCTTGATGCGGATAGAGCGAATAAGTGAAGGTATGCATCGCCCGATCCGCTTCGGGGTCGGGACTGGAAGTGCTGCGCAAAAGGTTTAAATCGAGCACATTTCCATCCGCGCGGTGCCCATACTTGCAATCGTTAAGCAGCGCTACGCCGTAATCCGGTTCCGAGAGGTCTACCCAATGATGGGCGCAAATTTCATCCTTAGCGTAATCCCACATCGTATTGCGGTGGGTCGGACGCTTCAAATAGCCGAACTGGATTTCGCAGCTGACGCTTTCTGTACGTACATTTACCGGGAAAGCCGTGCGGAGCATTTTTCCTGATTCCCGCCAATCGACTTCGGTTGCGAAATCGATTCTTCTGCTGCCTTGGGTCAGCACAATTTTTTGCGTTAACACGGACTCCCCGAACCGGTACCGTTGTATAAGACCTGACGTGGGACCATCTGTGAATTCAGCGGTTTCGTCCGGCAGAAGCAGCATCCCGCCAGTCTGGCGGTAATCCTGGCGGAAATCCCATGCGTCACCCGAATCATGATAAATGCGCAGTTCATTGGCGCGCTGGTCCCGCTGAACAACTTCCCGCCGGTGCTCCTTATCGTAAATCGACGCGATCGAGCCGTCTGCTGCCAGAGTGATCGCAAGAAGATCGTTTTCCACGAAACGGGCTGAAGCTTGAGCCTGCGGCTCCGGAACCGAAGATACCATTCTCACTTCCGCCGCGGCCGCTGACTCGGCTGCTGCCTCTGAAGCTGCAATCGGTTCTGCGGTCGCGTATCCCATCGACGGCACGCTTACGCGCATCCATTGCCCGTCCTTCTTCACCCATTCATTGCGTTCCCAAGACAAGGAGTTAAACACGGCGAGCTGCTTGCCTCCACCTTCCTCAGGCAGCTGCCTAGCCAATGTTCCGTAGGTTTCGGCAATCATGCTCTCGACACGTTCCTGCAGTATCGCATAACGTTCAAGCGACTCATCATATACCCGTTTAATCGAGGAGCCCGGTAAAATATCATGGAACTGGTACAGCAATACCTCTTTCCAGATCTCCTCCAGCTCCTCTGCCGGATACGGGTTCCCATTCGCCATTCCGGCAAGCACCGCGGCAAACTCCAGCTCCCGCAGCGCTTTCTCCAGCTTTCGGTTGTACCATTTGTTGCGTGCTTGGCTCGTTAACGTTCCCTGATGCTTCTCCAGATACAACTCTCCGCGCCATGTTTGATAGCGATCCTTGCCTTCATTCAGCTTCTCGAAAAAGACCGAAGACGGCTCTTGCTCTACTGGACTCAAACCAAGCAAATTTTTCTCGCGGGCCAGCCGTTCCAGATGCTCTTCACCAGGACCTCCGCCGCCATCTCCGATTCCGAAAAGCATGAGACAGTTGTCCGACACGTTTTTATCCAAATATTCCGTTTCCGCCTTTATAATGGAGCGCGGCGCTGCCGGGCTGTTGTATGTATCTTCCGGCGGCATGTGCATCAGCACCTCCGTACCGTCGATACCCTGCCACATAAAGGTATGGTGAGGATGTTTGTTATACACGCTCCAGGACAGCTTCTGCGTCATCATGTAATCGACGCCTGATTTTTTCAGCAGCTGCGGCAGGCTCGCGGTATACCCGAATACATCCGGCATCCACAGCGATTTCATCTCTTGACCGAATTCCTTCTGAAAATACCGCTTCCCGTACAAAATCTGCCGGACAAGCGATTCTCCGCCGGGCACATTCGTATCCGATTCTACCCACATTGCACCCTGAAGCTCCCAGCGCCCTTCCCTCACACGCTGTCCGATCTGCTCGTACAGCTTAGGATAATGCTTCTTCATCCAATCATAGAGCTGGGGCTGGCTCGCTCCGAACACATAGTCTGGGTATCGTTCCATCATGCGCAGCGCCGTCGAGAAGGTTCTCGCGCCTTTACGGATGGTTTCACGGATCGGCCAAAGCCAGGCCAGGTCGAGATGCGCATGGCCGACGGCGCTAATCTTCAGTACCGGGTCTCCGCCTCGTTTCGCAAGCTGATCGCCAAGTATTTGCCTTGCTTTGCCGACACGGTCATCTGACAATTCGGTAAGCAGCAGAGATACCTCATACAATGCCTGCAGTATCCGTTCTTTCCGCGCCGAGCCGGCGTGCAGCCGTTCCGCCGTTTCAAGCAGTACCTCAGCATCGTAATAGAGCTGCCGTACTTCCTCCCGGCATACGGCGATACTGGCTTCTTTCAGCGTCCCGCTGCGGAAACGCCCGAATAAATCATTGCAGCCCCCATCGCCCCACAGATCGACCGTCTCTTTACCTGTTGACGATTCGCTCACGTGAACGACCCGTTTGCCCGGCAAGCCAAGGGAATAATCGTATTCCGAGTTGATGTTCGTCAATCCCTGCACCGGTGAGCCCTCGTCGTCGACAAGGCACAGCTCGCCGTTTATATCGATGAGCAATACGATCTTGGCGCCTTTGGCGGATTCCGGCAGCTTGCCGCTAAAATGAAACCAAGCGCAGTCCCACAAATTTCCCCATCGATCACCGGGCGAGAGTTCTACGAGCCGTCCAGACTTTCGCTGTTCATAGGGAACAGGTTCCGGCGTCACCCAAGCCGTAACGCGCAAATCCTCCAGCGGTATATAAATTTGTTCCTTCCACTCATTTATCATCGATTTCATCTGCTCCGGCCTTACAATTTCATATGGCATATCCTGTCTCCTTTTTCAGAAAATGATCAAGCTTCAAAGTTTACTTTCACTACGACATCAGTATCGCTCAAATGGTAATACTGGAGTAAAACCGTTTCCGAAGCCGCATCCCACTCGAACGGAATCGATTCCGTCTCGCCACGGTAATCCAGTACGGCAGATACTGGCTGGCGCGGACAATAGAATCGCGCCGCCGCCCGCATATTTCCGGGTCCCTTTACCTGAAATTCAAATCCCGCTTCACTCAAGGTGAGTGCTTCGATCCGCGATGACGCTGCGATACAGCCGATTGCAACGTCAACAGGCCGGCCTTTCTCCAAATCGAACAAAAATGCTTGTTCACCGGCTTCAATCTTAACTTCTTGCAGCACGGAAAGCGCTGGATCGAACAGATCGACCAATTGGCCCGAAATCGTTAGCGGCGTATCCGCAATCGATTCATCCAGTACGGCTGCAATGATATAAGGACCGCGCCGCATCTGGAAATAATGCTTTGGCTGCAGCTGGAAACCCGGATCTCCGAGTGCTTTAATCGTCTCCGCAACCGTCCTGCGTAAGGCTGCAGCGCCTTCAACCGATTTCGCACATTCATCGGGGGCAACGGCTAGATAACCGACTGCACCTTTGCCTGCATGAAATACGCCGTTCCCAGCTCCCTGCAGGTCCAACTGCTCAAATAGATGCTCGCGGGGAGAATAATAATCCGAACCGCCCTCATTCCACCAAGCGCGAATGCTGTGGTACGCATCGGAGTCGTCTCCGACATACACCAGCGCGCCTCCGTTCCTGACCCATCCGGCTAAAGCGAAATGAAGATCCGGATATTCCGGTTTCATAAATTCGTAGCTGAGCAGCAGCACCCGATAGTCCTTCAAGTAATGGGGGAACCGCCGCACGTTGTCGAGCTGGACAGGGCGAACCGGAATTCCGTGTTTGAGCAAGGGCAGCGCGAGCCCGTAGAAAGGGGAGAAATCAAGCATCTCCGTATCCCCATCCATTCCGAAGGCCTCTGGATTTGTACCATCATATTTAGTGAGTTGGTCAGGCGCTTGGTCGTCCATCCTTAAACGCTGAAACATAGCCGAATCCGCAATCAAAACCCCGACTTGCTGCATCGTTTCGTCCGTCTGCTCCAGCTCTTGTTCCATATTCCCAAGCGTGTGCATTACGTTCAACAGCGTCGTTGCATACTCCGGCGGGATTCCTTCTTTCCCTTTTCCATCCTCCGAAGGGTATTTCCCTTCAAAAACCCGTTTCGGCCATGGGGACACCTCATAATGGGAAACGGCTGGATGCAGGAGCGATGCTGTAACGATCTGGAAGTAGTTCTGCTTATAATCCGTCCATGTATAGTTCGGATTGTCTTCGATCGGATCATGTAGAAACCACATCCGCCGGTCCGTACCCCTGACCAGCTCCTGCATGATGCCATATTCGAGATAGGCGGTTTCAAAAGTCCTTTCTTTCCGTATGCCGTGGTATACATTGGCCGTCCTTGAGGTTCCGGTCCAAATCTGGGCAATGTAACCGTCAATGGAGGGAAGGTCGAGCAACTGCGACTCCGGACTGACGATTCTCCATTGCGTGTAGTTGATCAGACTGTGCGTTGGGACATAAAATCGTAAGTCCCGGCCATACGTCGTCAAAGCATATTCCTTTAATTCCGTGCACAAACGATCCAGACTGCGCGTGTATAAGTACGCTTTTAGCTTCGAAGCTCTGAACTGCGCATCCGGGGATTCGTGCGGGGCCGACCACGGCTCCTTATAATACAGCCTCCATTCCCGTTTGAACGCTTCGGAATAGCCGCCGTTTACCCAAAACTCAGGCTCCTCCAAATGAATCGCTTCAACGCCCGCATCAACCGCAAGACGAATGGGTCCTGCCAAAAAACTCGTATAAGAGAGGGTCGGTACCATATATGGAATATCTGGTGTAACGCCATGTATGATGTGATCTCCGTTTCTGTCCGTCTGCGCTTCATCCCAGTGGCTCCGCCCATCTATTTCGCCATTCAGATATTTTTGGTAATTACCCCATGCCACTCCGGTCATCAAGTGAACGATATAGCCTTTTTCCTTCCACTGCCGGATCCGTTCAGGCATCGTATCATCGATCCCATACACCATGATGAAATCTGTCTGCAAGTCATATGCAGCGCGATAGGGAGCAGATTCCTGAAAGCCTGTTCTTTCTTCCCTTCGATCTCTGGCCAAGCGCAAGACCTCCTTACCGGGTTTTCCTTCTTTTCGATAAATGAATAAGGTTGGTTTTTCCTTCCTCAGTATAACCTTTAATATCTATATATTCAATATAATTTTATAAGCTTTTTATCCATACTGATTGCACCGTCGATTTCAAAAAAGATGAATATAAATGACGAAACGTTAATTCAGAAGCACTAAAAGGAGTGAAAATTGCATTTAACCACTACCTTTCAACCTATTTTATATAATTTTCGTTGTCATTTGGTGATAAATCCTGTCGATTTTCAATGGTTTTTGATATGAATATATTGAATATGTATTTAAAAGAGCGTTTTGACGATTCCAAATCAATTCTTCGAAAAAATGAATCCTTCGCCAAGTCGTAAATCATTCCCTCAATTTCCCGAGCCATAAGAAAAGGCCGTTCGGTTTGTCATCGTGGATGACAGACCAAACAGCCTTTTCTTGCTTATCTTCTTATTTACATTCACTTGTCGTATGACGGGTAATCAACTCTGGTTTTATTAATATTTTGTTGTATTTCCCCTTAGGCTCCCCATCGGCGTTTATGCGGTTAAGCAGCAGCTCTGCCGCTTTAAATCCGATCTCATGCTCGAACTGCTTTACGTGGGTGAAGTTGGTGACGCCTTCCATGATTGCAGTCGAATCATCAAACGTAATGATCGACAAGTCCTGCGGCACATTAAGCCCTGCCAGCTCAGCCATTTGATGAATATAAGCGCCAAGCCTGCCGTTTAATGTAATATAGGCGGTAGCCATCCGGTTTTTCACATATCTGAACAAAGGATGAGCTTGAACATCATCCGATGTTCTCAAGCTGAATTCGGTAATAATGTGCGCGGGATTAATTAGCGCTCCTTTATTTTTAAGAGCGTTCATATATCCGTCTATTCGTTCTTGAACCGTTACCGTCTGAATAGGAGAATCGGAGCATATGGCGATTTCACGGTGACCCAGCTCCCATAGATAATCTACCGCAAGCTGCGTGCCGATCCGGCCGTCCGATGCAATGAAATCCGTCTCCACGCCAGGCAAGAAGCGGTCGATTAGCACAAACGGAAATCCGCTGAACTTCATGCTTAAAATTTCTTCGTTATACTGCCCTTCGTCAACCGGGAAAATGAGCAGACCTTCGACACCAAAATCCATAAACAGCTTTATGGCTTCTTTTTCTTTATCCAGCTGGCCTCCGGACAACTGAATCACAGATCGATATCCTTTTTCAAGCAGAGCTTTCTGCATCCCGTCAATCAAACGTATCGAGAAATAATCTTCAATCGTCGGCATCACGATGCCTATTATTTTTTCCCTAAAGCTGCTTTCCCGCTGCTCATGCAGATGGCTTGCCGGGCGTCCGGTATCGGACGTCTCCATCTTCGCTTTATTTACGAAACTGCCTCTTCCTGGAACGCGGGTGATCGAGCCTTCATTCGATAACCCAGCCAAGGCATTGACAACCGTAATTTTACTCACATTAAAAAGCTCCATGAGTTCCTTCTCGGTCGGAATCCGATCACCTTGCTTCAGCCCCGAGGACTGAATGAGCTCTTTAATATAATCCTGAATTTGCTGATACAGCGGCATTCTTTCATTTTTCATGTTATTCACCAAAAATTCTGTATATTTGTTATGTTATATATAATATATGTTTGTTCTCTTTTTTTCAAGAGAGTTCGAAAACAAATTATGCCCGAAAACGTTTTTCGGGCTTGGGTTTACCTTATATTTCTTCGGCATACGTGCCTGAAGTTCTTCAAGCTCCTTCGCTAAAAGGAGTGTTGTACAAGCGTAAACGGCTGTCGCCGTCCTCTGTGGCAAAAGTAGTCGTTTCGCGGAGATATATAAGCACATTTATATGTGAAAACATATAAATTCTTATATATTAAAAATAGAGAGGACAACCGATACAAACGGCGTCCTCTTCTATTCAATCGTGCAAGCTCTATTAAGGCTTAGCTGGCAGCCCGTTTGCGCTGCGAATCAACGAGAAATACTGATCTGCGCGAACCGCTTTGTACTCAGGTCCGAGCGACGCTTGCAGCTCAGCGATGTCTGAAGGCGTCATGCTCCAAGCAAGCAGCCCCAAGGAGATGAACAACGGCGACTTCCCGTCCCATTTCGCCTTGGCATCAGCAAGAATCTTCTCGCCGTCTTTCACCGTGCTTATGCCTTGAATAGTCGAGACAGGAAGCTTTCCGCCTACAATCTCTACGCCATGACGATCTTCCCAACTTAGGAACATCCCCGAAGGCTTATACTCCTTGATATAGGCAGCAGCATGAGCCTCGCTGAGCGGTATGTTCTGACTGTTAATACGGTTCAAAACGTAAGGTATCGTCATGCCAGTCTTCTCCATATACGAATTGGACTGCTTCAAGAAGTCAGCAAATGATTTTGCAGGCCATGCATTCGGATAGAAGTATCCGGCGCCGGACGGTCCCGCGATAAGCAGGTCGTTATCCGTAGCGGTCTCCCGGTAATAATTCAACATCGCAGGCGCGCCATCGTAGAGCAGCGGACTGGAGGTCCAGTTCAGCGGAACCTCTCCTCGGCTTGGATCATCCCATAGGATGCGCATTCTATGCTGATTATATTGGAAGTTGTCGCCTTCGCTGAATGTATACGTTACGTAAATTTTGTTCTCAAGCTTAGGTGTGTTCACTGTTTTGGCCTTAACTGCATTCGCCTTGGTACCGGAGAATACTGTCAGGTTGCTGAACCAATCAGCAGCCAGCACATAGACGCCATAATTAGAAGTAATCTCGACGCCGCTGAACTCTCCGTCCGTATCATTGCTGAACCAGCCTAGATAAGGCGTGCCCGGCTTTACGCCCGAGAGAATCTTCTGGAAAAGTTCCTTTTCTTTCGGCACGTTGGAATCCAGCCAGAAAACCATCGCTTTGTTCGCTACCGCATAATCGCGCAGGTAGCCGTACGGCTCCTTCTGTTCAGAGGACACTGGTTGCACGTTACCAACGGACACTTTATATTGATTCCACATGTCCACAGAAGCCGTCAGCTGCTTCGTACCGGCAGGCGGCGTGAATTTGTAGATAAAGTAACGGCCGTTGTCGGCGAATCGATGTCCTCCGTTACCTGCAGATACCTGCGAGCTCTGCCGATCGTATAAGAAAGGCTCCTCTTCCGGCGTACCCGGAATAAACTCCGCGATCGTCTTCCCGTCAGCTTTAATCGTAACCTGATGCACAGCGGCTCCCCAGCCGTCCTGCGTAAACGCATCGTCAAAACGGAGAAAAACATCCGTTTTACCGAGACTCGAACTGAGGTCAAGATCATATACTTTTCTATTTTTACCGTCTCGTTCCTGTGTTTTATCCTCGTCAATAACCTTGAACAAGTCCGCTTGGTTTTCCGGAAGCTTGATTGAAGATTCCGGATTAAGTCCTACGAGCATCCGATGCGTCGTCTGACTCCATAGATTCTCATACTGCCATGTGTAAGCATCAAGTCTATCCTTGAATTTCCCTTGAAGATCGTCCAATACTTTCAAGCTGAATGGTGCTGCTTGCAGCTTCTGCGCGAGCTCAGGGCTTGCTACTACAGCATTTTTCAAGCCGGCCAACGTCGTTGCTACGTTAACGGAGTCCGGTACTTTGGGATCGTATATAATGATTCCGTTGATTTCCTTCTTGTAAGTACGGACGATCTGCCAATAGTCGTCCCTGACCTTGTAAGTAACATCTAAGTCATTCAGCCAAGTAAATGCCCCTTCCTCTTTGTTCTCAAGTAAGTAGATGCGGGGCTCGGCGCGATTCACGATACCTTGCAAGGACGCCATCAGAATTTTTATGTCGCCAGGCGCATCATAAATATCCGCCACATCCAGCTGCTTAATCTTCGAGAAACTTGGAAGCGCTTGCTTTTCTGGCCAAGAAATCGTATTCACTGGCAACTTCTCTTTGGATTCGGCAGCGGCTGCACTTAAAGACATGGACAACGTGCAGACGACAGCGAGTCCGATAACAGTAAGTTTACGTAACATGGTTACACCTCGGTTAGATTGTTTTTTGGAGGATATTCTCGACGCATGCCATAACTCTTTCCCTCCTTTACCCGGCAGCGTTCCTTCAAGTCCTCGCTTATATATATTTATTATATTCATAATATTATTACAACCACTTCGACAAAAGTTCTTATGCTATGACATGAATATGATCCTCCCGTTGCAGGCTCATTTAACTGAATTAGTTATTGCTTCCTATTTATTGGAAAGCATTTCCGAGGGTTCGCGGCTGAAGTTCTCACGGCTGAGTAGCCCCCATTCTCCTAATATCTTCTCTCTTTAACAAGATAAACAAAGAACCCCCCGCAGCTACAAGTAAGCTTGTAGTGCGGGAGGTTCTTTGTTCATATATAAGAATTTATATGTTTTCACATATAAATGTGCTTATATATCTCCGCGAAACGACTGCTTTGCCACAGAGGACGGCGACAGCCGTTTACGCTTGTGGCTATAGATGCTTAGCCATAACATAAAGCCTAGAATCTATTAAAAGTTAAATACGAAATCATCATCATTCAATGGCTCAACGTGAATCGTACGTACATAACCGTTTCCTTTTTTGGAGAAGAAATCATGCTGCTTAGTATGCGTGCTTATTCCGTTAAACACGATCGGATTCACCGACTCTTCAGGGAAATGAGGCTCCATACCAAGGTTCATAAGCGCTTTATTTGCATTGTAGCGGACGTAGACGTTGACCTCCTCAGCTAAGCCGAGTGGAGCATACAAATGCTCGGTGTAGATGATCTCGTTCTCGTACAGCTCGTTTAAGAGCGCATAGATCTCAATTTGAAGCGCTGCTTGCTCTTCAGGGCTAAAGGTCTGGAAGAGCTCTTGCGCAAGAACGCCAACATATAAGCCATGAATACTCTCGTCACGCAAAATCAAATCGATAATTTCGCCGCTGCTCGTCATTTTACCTTGACCAGCCAGATAAAGCGGATAGAAGAAGCCGCTGTAGAATAGGTAGCTCTCCAAGAATACGGACGCAGCCATCGCTTTATAAAGCTCTCTCGGGCCCGTAATGTTCGAATACCAGGAAGAAATCAAATTCGCTTTCTTCTGCAACTGTTCGTTTTTCTCCACCCATACGAAGATCTCGTCGATCTCTTCGCCTGATGCCAGTGTCGTGAAAATGCTGCTGTACGATTTGGCATGGATTTGTTCCATCATCGACATAAAGGACAGCACTGCTTTACGCTGTAAGCCATCTACATGCTCCAAAATTTTCGGCATGCCGATACCGCCTTGAATCGTATCAAGCAGCGTAAGACCGCCAAGCACGTTTTTGTAGAGTGTGCGCTCAGCGTCTGTCATTTCCATCCAATCCATCTTATCGTCCGACAATGGAATTTCTTCATCCGTCCAAAATTGCATTACATTTTGCTGCCAGAATGTTAATGTGAAATCGTCATCCGGGCGGTTCCAGTTTACTGCTTTCATTTGATGAGCTCCTTCTTTGCTACGTAAGCATCAATTAAAATAAAACTTAAACAGCACAGCTCGTGCATTCCTCAACGGAAAGCCGCTTCGTTCTTGTGTAATAGAGGGATTTGAGCCCTTTTTGTGCAGCGTAAACATAGAAGCGCGCCAGTTCGCGAGTCGTCACATTACTATTTACATGCAGCACCGATGAAATGCCTTGGTCTACGTGCTGTCCAATTTCAGCAATAAGATCAATCAGCTTGAATTGATCGATATTGTAAGCTGATTTGTAGTAGAAATAGTTTTCCTGTGCCAAATACGGCATCGGATAATAGGTTGTTGAGTTCGCATACGTGCGTGTCTCGATGTGCTCGACAATCGGCATAACGCTCGATGTTGCGTTTTGGATATACGAAATACTTTGTGTTGGCGCAATAGCAAGGCGGTACGCATGGTATAAACCGTGCTCTTGTACTTTTGCTTTTAGAGCTGCCCAATCCTCAGGTGAAGGGATTTCCATACCCTCGAACAATTCCTTGACTCGATCCGTTTTCGGACGGTAATCGGTCTCTACATAACGAGTGAAATAGGTTCCCTTCGAATACTCGGAACGTTCGAAATCTTTGAAGGTAATGCCGCGTTCTTTGGCGATTTCCATACTTTGCTCAAGGGAGTAGTAGTTCATCATCATAAAGAAAACGCCGGCAAAATCCTTTGCTTCTTCGCTTTCGTAGGCGATTTTGTTTTTCGCTAGATAGCCATTCAAGTTCATCGCGCCAAGTCCTACGGAATGAAGCTCCTCGTTTGCTTTGCGAACGCCTGGGGCATTGTCGATATTAGACAAATCGCTGACCGTCGTCAATGCTTCGATGCCCACATGTACGGACTCTTTTATCTTCTTATGCTCCATAACATTAACAATGTTTAGCGAAGCAAGGTTACAGCTGATATCGCGTTGAATAACATCATCAAAGCCATAATCTTTTATTTCTGAAGTCTCCTGCAGCTGGAAAATTTCCGTGCAAAGGTTGGACATTTTAATCGATCCGATATCTTTAAGCGCGTGAACGCTGTTAGCATTTGATTTGTTCATGATGTATGGGTAGCCTGATTCAAGCTGAATCGAAGCGATTTTTGTCAACATGTCGCGTGCGTTCATTACTTTTTTCTTTGTTACCAGTTCATTAGCGAGCAATTCTTCGTACATCTCGTCCATATCCATGTCATCGAGATGCTTGTTGTATGCTTTCTGAACGGAATGCGGACCAAATACGAATAGCGGTTTATTTTGAGCTGCGAGCTCATAAAATTTATTCGGAATAATGAGACCGATAGACAACGTTTTAATACGCGCCTTCTCATCGGCGTTAATTTTTTTGCAATCTAGGAATTCGATGATATCCCAGCCGAAGATGTTGTAATAACCAGCTCCTGAGCCTTTGCGCTGACCCATTTGGTCTGCGTAAGAGAATGCATCCTCCATTAGCTTAAGTACTGGCATGATGCCTTTTGCAGCGCCTTCTACGCCTTTAATCGGCTCACCGCGTCCGCGAAGTTTCGAGAGGTTAACGGCAACGCCGCCGCCAATTTTGGATAGCTGCATGCATGTTCCTAAAACGTAGTTGATGGAATTAAGCGAGTCGTCCATTTCAAGCAGGAAGCAGGAAACCATCTCACCGCGACGGCTCTTGCCCGCATTCAGGAAGGTGGGAGTTGCTGGCTGCAAGCGTTGATCGATCATCGCTTCAGCGATACGGAGTGCTCTTGCTGCGTCGCCTTCGCCTAAGTGCAAAGCAACGATCGCTACACGGTCGGAGTATTGCTCTAAGTATTGCGCTTTGTTGTTGGTCTTCATCGCATAGTCTTTATAGAACTTCGATGCTGCCATGTAGGACTGAAATTCAAAGCCGCTGTTCGCTGTTAACGTAAATACAGCCTCAACCTGCTCATGTGTATATTTTTCATATACATTATCGTAATAATCGTTCTCGATTAAGTAATCTAGCTTGTGTTTGAGGGAATCGAACTTCACGCTCTTCTCTTCCACTTCTTCCATAAATGCAGCAACAGCCTCTTTATCTTTTTCCAGCTGGTAAAATCCGTCTGCACCGCGCTGCATCAATTCGTTATTCAGTTCAATATGCTTCAATGGTTCGCACCCTTTCGACAAAATGTTGCGTATCTTGATTCGTGCCTGACAATTCAAACTTCAAAATTACGGGGACATCATACTTTTGAGAGATCGTATCTGCGCTTTTCGCGAAGCCGGTTCCCCAGTTTCGGTTGCCGCTGGCAGAAACGCCGCGAAGCATGTCCGCATTGTTCTCCAGAAACGAAGTTACCTTCTCTGGAACTTGGCCGAACCCTGTTGTATACGTGACCAGCACGAACGGCTCGTCCACTGCTGCCTTCTCATCGATTGGCACTGCCCGCATATTCAATTTTTTAATGAAACGCTTGACATTACCTGTTTTGGAATCATAGACAACTAGCATAGCGCGTTCGCTCCCCTACTGAAATCAAGCAATCAAAAAGCGCTTCTGACTAGCAAATCCGTCAGCTACGGCGGTTCAAGGTTTACCGATGGTAATCATTGAAAGCACCAATCCACATCAATATGTAGTTGATGTTTTTGATTCTACATCAATATATAGGAGTAGTCAATGAAAATTATGGAGAAAATATTAATCTATTTTTTTGGCGCACTCGACTATTTTAACAGATGCGGATATGATGGGATAGTGACATTTTATTGCTATTGTGGAGGTTTCAATGAACATAAAAACACCGGCTGAACAAATGCGGGAAACGATCGAAAAACTGTTCAAAGACGCCGGATATACGTTGCCTGAGCTGCTTTCTTATATCGAAATGCTCGAAAAAGAGCATGAGCTAATGGCCGATCAAATAAAGAAAATGAAGCTGGATTCCGTGCGAAAAGCATCGGCTGCGGCCGGAATGAACAGCCGTTTGAAAGATGCGCTGCGTGAATAATCGGCCTAAGAGACACAAGATCTAGTAATATACAAGCATGCGATTCGAAGATTCCGATAGCACTTCTCGTTCACCAAAACTCTCCTGATAAAATATTACAATCAGTCTCAAAAAACGACAAGTTTCGCGAAAAACTAGATATAGTTGTATTTCATGGAGAAATCAAAAAGCCCGCTAGTCGAACAGCGACTGGCGAGCAGCGGCAGAGCATTTCCATTGGCATGGCTTACTTTTTCGATTTATGAGGCGACTCCGGCATTCGTTTTTCATCTTGCGGGATCTCTCGCAAGCCTCGAAGGCAATGTTCCCCTGCAGAATCCTTGTATCAATGAGAGTAATGATACGTTGGAGCGTCCAAACGAGTTTACGAAGCTGTACGCCCCCTGTGCGGCCACAAAACTAGCCCTCTCCTTATGGTCCTATGAGATTGCTTCTAAGGTCGCTGGCGAGGGCTTAAAGATTTTGAGCGTGGATCCAGGTGCGAACAACACGATTAGAAAAGGCAAACGTTCGGGTATCCCCTTTTATTTGAAACCGATCATAAAGCTTTTCTTCCCTCAGCCAAGTAAAGGCGCAGCTTTATTATATGATGCAGATATGCTTACAAATAAAGCCGTGTCAGGCAGTTTTCTGGTGAATGGGCGAGTTACGGAGTTGAAATTCATTGAGCAGAGCCGAAAGGTTTTAGAGAAAGTCAGCTCGATTTACATGAAAGAGTTCTCCGCAGCCGCGAGCCCTGAAATAATTTAATCAGCCGATAAAAAGGGCAATCCAAAAGGTTCATTACCTTGTAGGATTGCCCTGATTTTTTATGAATAGTATGTCGTTATTTGACAGCCGCAAAGAACAAACGCTCCGACTGGCTGTTAGGTGGAAACAGTTCGAAATCCGCAAAACGGTCAACCGTTTGGAAGCCGGCACGGCGCAAGGCAGACTCGATCCAGTCCGGATCATAAGCACGCTGCACATGCGATTCCTCGAACCGGTAAAATTTCGAATCCTGGTCACGCGAGAAAATCGTTAAGTGATGCTCGATCTCGCAGCGCTCCTCTTCGAAATCACAGGTCCATATGTACGCGACATCCCGCTCGTCAAGCACGAAAGGCTGCTCCTCCGCATAACGAATAAGCTGCTTCTGTGGATGCATGTCAAACAAGAAGGTTCCGCCGCTGCGGAGGCCCGCATAGGTTGCACGGAAGGCTGCTTCAATATCGGCTTCCTCGGTCAAGTAATTCAGACAATCACAAAACGATATAACCGAGTCTACGGGCTCTTGAAGCTCCCACTCGCGCATATCCTGCTGCAGCCATCGGATAGAGCCTGAGCGTGGCCTTGCCACTAACTGAGGCGGCTCATCCCATTTGCTGCGGGCAACTGTAAGCATATCGGATGACAAGTCGATGCCGTAGACATGGAAACCTGAGCGGGCCAGGGGAATGGAGATACTCCCTGTTCCGCAGCCAAGGTCAACTACGGTCGCTGGCATCATTCCGTAACGCGACCAGCCGGCCCTGGCGAAGCCAAGCCAGTCTGCATAAGGCATGTCCTCCATGAGCTGATCATAAACCGTTGCAAACTGTCCGTATGAGCGTGTCATTGCCCATCCGTCCCTTCTGCCTCGGTGCTTGAAGTTTTTGCCTCCGCCTCAGTTTGCAGATTTTCCGCCAGGTATGTCCAGCTGCCTTTCTGCGTTACGAGCCTTTCACGCATCAGCTTACCTATCGCGCGTTTAAATGCGCCTTTGCTGATTCCAAATTTTTGTTTAATGATGTCAGCATCGGTTTCGTCGGAGTAAGGCATTCCGCCTCCTGGCCGTTCTTTCATGAAGGCCAGGATACGATCTGCATCTTCGACTCTTCCTACTTCCTTGCGCTGCGCCATCGACAGATTTGCTCTGCCGTCCTCGCGGATAAAGGTGACCCGGGCACTCACTCGCTCACCAAGCCGAAGCGGACGAATACGCTCGGCGCTTGGAATTAGGCCGTAGACGCCAAAGCCTACAACGCCGCCGTCAATCATGACAAACGAACCGAGCTGCAGCGTTTTTGTTACCCAGCCCTCAACCCATTGGTTGTTCCAGCTCTCAGGCGCATGGAATACGAGCTCCGAGAGCTCTTCCTCAAATGCGATCTTAGCAACAAGCCTTCCGATTTTGTCATGCTTCATCACAACGAACACTTCGTCTCCCGGGAGAGGTCTGTAGTCGATACTCTCCGGCAGCTCCGAAAGGGGAAGCAGCAACTGTCTGCCGAGTCCCATTTCCAGAAAACAGCCAAGCCTTGGATGAAGATCCGCGACACGCAGCCGGGCCAGCTCGCCAAGCTGCAGCAATGGCTTATTCATGGTTGCCGCCAAACGATCCTCCGAGTCATAGAACAGGAAAGCTTCCACATCATCGCCGATTTTCGGCTTAGAGCCCACAAGCTCTGTATAATGCATCAGCACATCCGATTCTCCGTCGCTCAAAAAATACCCGTAGGGTGACACCTCGCGTGCCACCCTTAACGTTTGAGTCGTACCGGCTACAAAACTCATGCGAACTCCACAACCTTCGCATCGGACCATAGCCGCTCAATGTTGTAATATTCACGTTCATCGCGGTGGAATACGTGAACAATCACATCACCGAGATCGATCAGTACCCATCTAGCAGAATCCATGCCTTCGATACCGCGAATCCGGTTCCCGTTTTTCTCTGCTTGCTTGCGGATTTCGGTTGCAATTGCTTGGACCTGCGTATCCGAATTACCGCTGCAAACAACGAAATAATCCGCTACCAAAGAAATCTCTTTTAAATTCAAAGCCACAACCCGTACCGCTTTTTTGTCTTCTGCTGCTGCGACCGTAATTTGAAGCAATTCATCTGAATGTAACGCCATAGCTCAGCCTCCTGTAAAATATTATTATTCCAATAAACCGTTTCTCGCTTCTACTGTTAGCGGAAATATTCGTTTTCCCTTTGCCAATAAAAAGGTAATCGTAGAATTGAATCCCGCAAGCAGTGCCTTATCCAAAAACTGTTCGCTTAGCTCGCGTATAATGTCCACGCCTGGAAAGTCGCGCCCCGGCTCCATGTAATCGGCCAGACATACAATCTTCTCCAGCTTCGACATTCCCCGGCGTCCGGAGGTGTGGTAACGGATTGCATCGAGTACTTCGGCATCCGTCACGCCGTATTCATGCTCAGCTACCCAAGAGCCAACCGGTGCATGCCACAGCTCTTTATCATAAAAAAGCAGCTCAGCGGGCAAGGATTGCTCACGAATCACCTGCTGCATCCGCTCTGTCGGCCAGTATTTGGCTACATCATGCAAAATGGCAGCCAGCTCCGCACGTATGGGGTCCTCGCCAAATCGCTCAGCGAGCAGAATCGCGGTATCCATGACTCCTTGCGTATGAAGCCATCTTCGCTCCGGCATTTCTGCTTTCACCTTGTCGATCATTTGCTCACGATTCATACAGTTTGTACCTCCTCATGTAGCTATTCACCGAATCCGGCACTAAATACTGAACCGTATGCCCGGCGTTTCTCCTGCTGCGAATCTCTGTAGAAGAAATATCGATTGCAGGCATATGAATGAGGTTTATCCGCTCCTGCAAGTAAACAGGCAGAGCAGCAAGATTTACCGGATCTCCGGGACGCTCCAGACCGATAAATGAAATTCGAGAAGCAAGCTGCTCGATTTCATACCATTGCGGCAAGTCATTTATCCGATCTGAACCGATAATATAGGAGAAAGAGTCATAAGGATTTCTTTGCTGCAGCTCCCTAACCGTATCATAGGAGTAGCTGACACCGCCGCGAAGCAATTCAATATCCAATGCGCGAAATGCCGAATTGCTCTGTATGGCTTCGCAAACCATTTCGTAGCGCCGCTCTCCGCTAACGCCCGGCTCATTTGCTTTGAGCGGAGGACCGTAAGACGGAATGAACCATACCTCATGCAGGTCACACTGCTCGCGCGCTGTTTCCGCCGCGATCAAGTGGCCGATATGGATGGGATCGAAGGTTCCGCCCATAATACCTATCTTACTCACTCGTTGAACGCCTCCCTGCATCAAGCCGAATCAGAGCTATGAAAGCCACTGCGGTTTTAGTATGCCCTTTATGACAAAAATCCGCATGGCCAACCAAACTCCGAACATTCATAATGTTTTACTTGCGAGCTGCGCTAGGAAGCACAATTTGTTTGTTGTCCTTTGATTCCTTATAGAGGACGATCGTTTTCCCAATGACTTGAACGAGCTCGGCTCCAGCTGCCGCGGCAACCTCCGCACCGATTTCTCTAGGATCATCCAGGCAGTTGTTAAGCACGGATACCTTGATTAGCTCGCGTGATTCTATGGCTTCCTCGATATGACGAACAAGGTGATCGTTCGTGCCGCCTTTACCCACTTGGAAAATAGGTGTCATGTGATGGGCAAGTGATCTTAAATAACGTTTTTGTTTACCTGTAAGCATAATAATGGTTCCTTCTTTCATCTCGATGTTTCGACTGTTTATTTGTTTATAACCAATAAAAAAATATTGGGTTAGCTTTGTAAGGAAGCTAGGACTGTCTCTCGCATCGCCGCTGCCGGAGCCGGCTGGCCTGTCCAATATTCGAAGGCATATGCGCCTTGATATATGAACATGCCAAGTCCGCCGTGGATACGGCAGCCGCGCTGCTCGGCCTCCTTGAGAAATCGCGTTTTTAAGGGATTGTAAATTAAATCGCTTGCAACCGCATCCGGCTTAAGCCAGTTTGCATCAACCGGTGTCTCATCCGTATTCGGGAACATGCCAACCGAGGTCGTATTGATCACGATATCCGCATCCAGGCACGCGCTTTGCAGCTCCTCGTTCGAAATCGCGTAAATTTCGGCTTTCCCTTGCAAAGAGTCCGCAAGCGCTTTGGCGCGCTCAACGGAACGATTGGCAATCGTAATGCGGGCGGGCATCTCATTTGCGAGGGCAAATATGATTCCGCGGGCAGCACCGCCGGCGCCGATTACAACGATTCGTTTGCCGGCAAGCTCGCTTTCCGCTTCTTCCTTTAATGAACGTACATATCCGATCCCGTCGGTATTGTAGCCGATGAGCCGGCCTTCGTCATTTACGATCGTGTTTACCGCGCCGATTGCTTGCGCGCTCGAGTCGATCTCATCGAGCACAGACATGATGTCCAGCTTATGGGGGATCGTGACATTAATGCCGCGGATCCCCATTGCGCGAACGCCTGCCGCAAAATCTCCGATGCGGTCAGCGGTTACGTGAAATGCTGTATATACGCCGTTGATTCCCGTTTCCCGGAAGGCACGGTTCATCATGATCGGTGATTTTGAATGTCTAATCGGATTGCCGATTACACCGAACAAAAGGGTGTTGCTATCAATCCGGTTTCCTGCGCCCGCGTACGCCACAGTGAATTCCCCTTCCAAGTGCCATGTCGTTAAATCATAGAATCGCGAAGCATAACTTTTACGCCTTTTGGCGCGTAGATATCAATTACTGCTCCGCCGGTGCCGTTCACCTGAATCCAGCCAAGACCGGAAATGAATACATCCTTGTTTACGCCGCGCTTTACACGCAGTGAATGTCTGGTCCATGCCGGAATAGTCTCCAGCTCTTCAAGCGACGGTCCCCCAAGCAATTGTCCACGGTGATCGGCATATAGCTCATCCGCCCGCTCCAGCTTCGTCCGGTGCATGTTAAGCGCATTAGACACATAAAACGTAAAGGATTGACGATCGCCCTCGACAAAATCAAATCGGACCAGGCTGCCGATGAACAGCGATTGGCCTGAATTCAATTGATAAACAAGAGGCTTGATCGGCTTGTCCGGCAGCAAAGAACCGAGGAAGCTGCGCGGTACGACCTCCGTCATCCGTGATGAATATACGATTCCAGGCGTATCAATAATCGCTTTGCCATCTTCAAGCGGAATATGAACGGCATCGAGCGTAGTTCCCGGGTACCTTGAAGTCGTCAATTCGCGTTCCATATCGCTGTAATCACGGATCAGTCGATTAATTAAGGTAGACTTGCCGACATTCGTTGCGCCGACCACATAAACATCACGACCGTTGCGATATTGCTCGAGGGCTTCAATTACGCGCTCAAAGCCCATGTTGCGCTTCGCGCTGCACAGTACGACGTCCACTGTACGCAGGCCCTCTTCCTTCGCTTGCTTCTGTACCCAGTTTCTTAGGCGATTGACGTTCATCGCTTTCGGCAGCAGGTCAATCTTGTTTACGACAAGCAGCACCGGGTTATTTCCGACAAACCGCTGCAGGCCTGAGATCAAGCTGCCCTCAAAATCGTACAAATCTACGATGTGCACAACCAGGCTATCCGTGTTTCCGATGCTGCCTAGCAGCTTTAAGAAGTCATCCTGATCAACCGCAACGGATGAAGCCTCATTATAATTGCGAATCCGGAAGCATCTTTGGCAAATAACCGGTTCGCGTCCTATAGCCGCTTCCGGCAAATATCCCGGCAAATCGGAGCTTTTTGTCTGAAGCGCCACCCCGCAGCCCGCACATGAACCAGATGCCTGACTAAGCTGTTGTTCCATCACTTTGTGTCCCCCTCATACCATAACCCTTTTTTCCTCAAGCGTACTAATGCAAAACGTTCGATACGGCGATTCACTCGCGTCATGATTCCTTCATCTAAAGGAGCAATCGGCGTAACCAAAATGGTATAAAGTCCCATTCGGTTGCCGCCAAGCACATCAGTAAGCATTTGATCGCCGATAACGACTGTATGATCTGCGGCTAGGCCTAGTACGCTGAGCGCCTTCCTGAACGCTTTTCCAGCAGGCTTGCGAGCAGCGTGAATATATGGAATATTCAGCGGTGCTGCAAACTTCCCAACACGGGTTTCATTGTTATTCGATACGATAACAACCTGAAACCCCCGTGAGCGCACGTAATCAAGCCACTGCACAAGCTCAGGCGTAGCTAACGCCTCCTTTGCACCGACGAGCGTATTATCCAAATCCGTAATGATGCCGCGAACGCCTCTCGCATGCAGCTCATCTAAATTAATTTCATAAACTGTATTAACGCGCATATGCGGCAACAGCCGTTCAAACATAATGGATATCCCTCTGCTTTCTGCCTGCTATCTTACGAAACTATACCATACAAACCAAATTTGTTGCAAAAAATACCGCTGCCAATTTCTCTGGCAAGCGGTATTTGCTCAAGTAAAATGAAGAAATTCGGTATGTTATTCCAAATCATTCCAACCTATGGATAATGGATCCATTTCCCATAAGAATAATCGTAGTTTCACCTTAATTGATCGATGATTGATCTGACTTTTACAACGAAACGATCCGCTTCTTCCGATGAAGCCATGGAAGGACTGTATTTCGCCTGCTCAAACCGGTCTAGCACCGCTCTAAAATCATCGCGCAGACGTTTCTGGCTTTGCGACCATCGCATGACCGCTTCCCTTAGCGTCTCATGCTCCTCGCGCTCCAGTCCGCGCTTCTTGCAAATACGAAGCAGCTTCTGCGTCTCAATTACGATGCGGTCATTCGAAGTATAGGAGCCGTGACGCAGCTTGCGCCAGGCCAAAACAAGCTTGTCGCGACGAATGAATAGCCACGCGGCTGCCGCAATGAACAAGAGTGAACCTGCGCTCCAAGCCCACACCTTCGAGCTCGATGAGCTCTCATTGCTGCTGACTGCAGCAGCCTCACTGTCTTCCGTATCCACGTCCGGCAGAGCAGGAGCTTCATCCTCCGCTAAAGTGTACGGGAAGGTAAAGCCCGCTGTTGCCTCGAAAGGAATCCAGCCATACCCGTCAAAATAAATTTCTACCCAGGAATGGGCGTCGGAATTCCGAACCGTATACGTACCGGCGCCGCTCGGATTAATATTCTCTTCCAAATACGCGCCGGGCGGACCGTAATCGCTAATCGGCAGCACACCAGGAGCAAAGCCTTTTACCCATCTCGCGGGAAGTCCTAAGCTTCTTGCCATGACAGCCATAGCGGTAGAGAAATAATCGCAATAGCCCTCTTTGAGCTCAAATAGAAACTGATCCACAAAATCTTGCGACGACCCGGTAAGCTTGGATTCATCCGGCAAGTTATTGTAAGTATAATTAAGTCTCAAATAAGCTTCAAGCGATTTTGCCTTATCATAGTCGTTGGTGGCTTCCGCGGTCACTTCCTTTGCCAATTGCTTGACGCGATCCGGCAATGTGTCCGGCAGCTCCAAATAATATGCATTTCTCGACGCAGCCGCCTGATCAGGCCAGCCCGCCGTTGTCTCCCGCAGCAGCTCTTCATCAATAATAGGCACTGAAGAGGTGACCGAATAGGTTTGTGGATATTTACGGTTTTTCATGGACCAATTCAATAATCGCAGCTCGCCGGAGGACGCTTCCCATCTTAAGCCAGACGGCAAAGATGCTGTGTCATCATTCATCCAGTTTACGCTCGTAAGCGGGGCCGCCGCAAACAAGACGGGATAAACATCCTTCCGCACCATCGTAACGATTTGATCAATCTTGGTTGTACCCGCTGCCGGAGGAGGATCGAGTGAGACGAGCGTCTCACCTTTAGGGACCGAAACAAGAACTTCGCCGCCCGTTTTCGAATCAACGTCCATCCAGCCGGCGCCCGTATAGATCGCTTTCGATTCACCCCGCCAGTAGCTGCGATGCGAGGTGGTGACGGTCATCATCGGCGAATAATCAAATTCAAACCCTCCGCCCAGCTGATCATCATTGCGGCTGTAGCCAGAGCTCGCATTGCCGGTTTTGTTCGGCGTTATCGTATCCGTTCCTTTATCGCCCAGGAATACTTGTACTTGCTCCCCGTTTGCTTCCTTCCAGATCGTATAGGGATCCTGCAGAAGCGGCGACAAGGACGGCATATTTAGACCGACAGTCATCAGCACAGTAAGTACGAGCGCAATCGGCAGAATTAATTGCAGCGGATATTCGATCAGCTCCCTCCAGCTCTTCGGGTGCTCACGCTGCAGCCGTGACAAATGACTGGCTACCAGCCAAAGCAGGCCTATAAAAACAACCATCCCTACTTCATCCCACAGCCAGATTGGCGTAAAGGAATCCGCAATGGTTAGCACAAGGATACTTACGCCGACGAAGCCGAACATCCGCACGCGCGTGGCTGTCCATATTCCGAACAGGATATATAAAAGAAGCAAAGCCAGGCTGATCCAAATATATGGATTTAACTGCGCGGTATGGACCTGCAGCCACCAGATCCACTCCTCCCAGCGCTGCGGGGTTGCGATCAGCCAGTCCATTTTTGCTATCCGGGAGGTAATAAATATCGCCGCTGCCGCTTGAAGCAGCAGTTTTAGCAGCTTCATCCGAACAGGCAGCAAAACATCGATTGCCACTGCGGCAAACAGCGTGTAATAGGCAATGGAGAAGGTTTCCTCCCACCAATAGCCTTCAAATATCGTAATCGTATTGGATAAAATGATGGCAATAAAAATAAATCTGAGCTTATCGAACCAATTTTCCGCTAGATAAAGGCCTATGGATACCATGCTGCGCTTCATGCAATACCACTCCCTTCTAAGACAGCGGGGAGCTCTTGGAGCTGGCGAATTTCAAACACTGGCCAGCCGCGCTCGCGCATCACATGCTTCCAAGACGTATTAGGGCTAAGAGCGTCAACAACGGATGAAATATGCAGCAAACACGGCGTCATTCCTTTTCGGGAAAGCCACTCCATGCTTCGTATCACGTCTGCACCGGTCTCAGGAGTAATCACGACAGCAAAGCTGCCAGGCTCTAAAATCGTATCCGCTTGCTGCAGCGAGGCATACAAAGGCCGGACTGCATCCGCATTAACAAAAGTAAGATGCCTCATCATCGCATTCCGTTGATCCACGCCTGATTTAGGGGGAATCATCGTCAGCGTCTCGCCAATCGAAAGCAAGCCCATAGCCGTATCATCCTTCAAACCGTTCTCCAGCAGCGAAGCTGCCGCTGATACGGCTAATTCAAAGCGGGTTGTCAACTCCCCGGAATAGCCGTTTGCATGACGATCGAGGATGACGACCGTACGCGGTAATGACTCCCGTTCGAAAGCCTTTGATTTCCACTCCCCCGTCTTGGCCGTCGCATTCCAATGCACGCGCGATAAGCGGTCGCCGTATAAGTATTCCCGGACGCCGTTTATTTGTGTTGTTTCCTTCGCGGACCGGGTAGCAACAGCATGGGAGTATGGTCCGCGAATTCCGCGTTGGATCCCGTTCCATTGTCTTAGCGGCACCGTTTGGGGAAGCACGTTGAACACGGTCTCCCTACCGAACTGTCCAGAATGTTCGAATAAACCAAATACATCGTAAGACAAACACTGCGTGTGCGTAAAACGATATTCCCCGCGAAGCAGCGGAGGGGTCTGGTACGCCACCTGCCCCGATCGTTTCCAATTCGGTACAAAGGAGGTCTCAAAGGCCATCCTTTGCCCGTTATGACGTTGTAGCTGGTCCCTAACGATAACATAAGGCAGAGGATAATAGCCTGGGATTTTCATGGTAAGATTTACTTCAAGCGAGCTTCCGGCCGATAGGGACTGATCGAGTGCGTTCATGCTTGGCACCGAATAACTTCTGCTCCCCGTTACTTTGTTTATGCCGCTCCAACGCCCGAGCACTAAATAAATAAGTAATAGATTTAAGATCATAAAGAGCATCATCGCGGTTTTGCCGCCTTGAAATAAAAAATAAAAAAGACTAGTCAAATAAATAACGGCGACAAGCTGCCAGCGCAGCTTCGTAGATTTAGCCGCTGCCATCTGATTATCGCTCTAGCCGAACCGGCACTTTCGTGGACTGGATCACCTGCGCGATGATGTCCTCCGCTTTAAGCCCGTTCATTCTGGCCTCTGTACGAAGCAATAGCCTGTGGGAAAGAACATGTGGCGCCAGCTCCTTCACATCATCAGGCGTTACAAATGTACGCTCCTGGATATACGCACTCGCTTTAGCCGCTCTTGCGAGCGCCAGCGCTGCGCGGGGACTGGCCCCTAGCATGACGTTCGTATGCTCTCTCGTTCCTCTTATTAGGCTTACCAGGTATTTTCCTACCGCATCATCGATATGCACCTGTAATACTTGTTCTTGAATATGAATCATGTCCGATATATTAATCATTGGCTCAATGCGGTCGGACGGATGGATTCCTTCATTAGATAACACCATTCGCTGCTCATCCGATTCGCTCGGATAACCAAGCGAAAGCTTTATCATAAAGCGGTCAAGCTGCGCCTCAGGGAGCGTATAGGTGCCTTCAAACTCGATTGGATTTTGGGTAGCAAGCAGTACGAACGGACGCGGAAGCTCGTAAGTGTCTCCATCAACCGTGACATGCCCCTCTTCCATCGCCTCAAGCAGCGCGGATTGAGTCTTCGTTGTAGCTCGGTTTATTTCATCGGCTAGCAGTATATTAGACATAACCGGACCCGGTCGAAAAATAAAGGTTTCCTGTCTGGGATGATAGATGGAAACGCCTGTAATATCGGTAGGAAGTAAATCAGGATTGCATTGGATACGGCGAAATTGTCCGCCGATTGACTTTGCCAGCGCTTTCACCAGCTGCGTCTTACCTGTTCCGGGCACATCTTCCAACAGAACATGTCCGCCTGCAATAACAGCGATGAGCAATCTCTGGATTTCTTCCTGTTTACCAAGGATACAAGTTTCTAAGTTTCGTAGAATAATAGCACATAATTGCATGTCTGCAGGACGAATATCCATTTCATTACCTCCCGAAATAACGCTAAAGTACATACTCAATACTACTATTTTACAGTACTTCCTTTCCCGTACACAAACTTTTTCGCTACAAAAAAAATTGGAAGATCCCACAGGATCCTCCAACTTATGTCCTATATTTATTATCCTTTTGGTCTGACCACAAGCGCTGCCAGAAAGGAGAAAATTATTGCTGCCGAGATGCCGGCGCTGGTGACTTTAAAGATACCAGAAATGACGCCAATCCACCCCTGACTATGCAGCTCGGTCAATGCCCCGTGAACGAGCGCATTGCCGAAGCTTGTGATCGGAACGGTAGCTCCCGCTCCTGCGAACTTGACCAAAGGCTCATATAAATCAAAGCCGTCAACGATGGCCCCGATAACCACCAGCGTCGCCATCGTATGAGCCGGAGTCAGCTTAAGCACATCAAACATGAGCTGACCGATCACGCAAATTCCTCCGCCAACTAGAAAGGCCCATAAAAAAATCATACTGATTTATCCTCCTTTTGCGCTAATGGCGACAGCATGCGCGATACAAGGAATACTCTCCCCTTGCTGGAACGAGAGCGGTGACAGCAATGCGCCAGTAGCAACAACTAAAATTCGCTTTAATTCACCCTTTTTGATTCGTTTAAGTAAATGCCCATAGGTCACTACAGCAGAACAGCCGCAGCCGCTTCCTCCAGCCTGCACCTTCTGCTTCTGCACGTCATATACCATCAGGCCGCAATCGCTGAAGACCGTATCATTCATGGGTACCCCGTTTTTCAAGAGCAGCTCCTTCGCAATCGGATGCCCTACTCCAGCTAAATCTCCCGTTACGATTAAGTCATAATCGCTTGGTGTACGGCCGGTATCGTTAAAATGAGCTTGTATCGTATCGACCGCGGCCGGCGCCATAGCTGCTCCCATATTAAAAGGATCCGTTATCCCTAGATCGATTACTTTGCCTATTGTCGCGCATTCAACGACTGGCCCGTTTCCTTCAGCTGCGACGATGGCAGCGCCAGCGCCCGTTACGGTATTCTGCGCTGTAGGCGGCTTCTGAGAGCCGTATTCGGTTGGATAACGAAATTGCTTCTCCGCCGTACAATTGTGGCTGCATGTTCCGGCAAGCACATGCGTACCTGCTCCGGAATTCACGAGTAATGAAGCGAGCGCAAGAGTTTCCATCGATGTTGAGCAGGCGCCAAAAACGCCGATGTAGGGAACACCGAGCGAGCGAGCCGCGAAGCTGTTGCTTATGATTTGGTTCATCAAATCTCCGCCAATAAAAAATTGAAGCTGATCGCGCTGTATACCTGCATTTTGAATGGCAAACTCGGATGCTTGCTCAAGCAGGAGCCTCTCCGCCTTTTCCCAGCTTTTCTGCTGCATATCAAGTTCGGGATGAACGAGATCAAAATCAGCCGCGAGCGGACCATCTCCCTCGTCAGGACCGACCACCGTTGCTTCGCCAATAATAACCGGGCGCTTCTCAAACCACCATGATTGCTTCCCACGCAGCATATTACTGACCCCCAGTACCTAGTATGAGATGGGCGATTCCGACGAAAAAAGCAGCTACTGTACCAAAAACGATGACGGATCCCGCCAGCTTAAACATATTTGCGCCCACGCCGAGCACAAGGCCTTCACTCCGGTGCTCCAATGCTGCCGAGCACATCGAGTTCGCAAACCCGGTTACGGGAACAGCGGATCCGGCCCCGGCCCATTGCGCGATTTTGTCGTATACGCCGAGACTCGTCAGAATAACGGATATTAAGATAAGCGTCGCAACCGTGGGGTTGCTTGCTGCTTCCTGACTCATTCCCATCAAATTAACGTAAAGCTCTTGAATGACTTGTCCAAGCACGCATACCGCACCGCCAAAAACAAATGCCTTCAAACAGTTTCCCAAAATCGATCTTGGCGGCTCCATGGATTTCGCGAAAGACTGATATTCCTTCGGCGACATCGCCATTTTTTTGTAGTTATTTCGGCTTTTGCTTTTTGTAGCCACTGCGCCATCCTCCTTTTCCGGCACGGTATCTCGTTAGGCATAAGCTCGAGGTTCCGTATCCGCATTGCTTTCTTCTCGTTCATTATTTGTAATAGCAGGAAGCAATATTCCAGCAAAAAAAAGGATTGTCTCAGACGAATGCATTCGCCTTGGACAATCCTTTTCTCAAATTAATATCGCTAACAATAAAAGAACGAGCAATACATACAATACAAGCACAAGTATGCTCAATAAATAACGCTGCCGTTTTTTCGACACAAACGCTGCTCCCCTCACATCGGGCTTATAACTACAGCATATGCCTAATACCCAGTCAGAGAGCTTGTGTACATCGAATTTTCTAGGCAAAGTTAATCTTCAATAATCATAACGCCTTTGGCTGCAAGGCTGTGTGTGCCGCTGACAGGCTCACCAGTCAATAGCTCAGGACGCGGCTGAGCGCCCAGCTCGAGCTCTGCCGCCTCCGAATTATGATTCAAAATAAAGGTATATGCTTTGCCGTCCTTGTTTCTGCGCGTGACTTCAACGCCAGAAGGCGCTGCAAGTAAAGGATCGATTCCTTTATCCTTGCAAAGATTGCTAAGCAGGCCTTGAAGGAAATGCCCATCAGGGCTGGAAGCGATATACCAAGCTTCCCCTTTGCCAAATTTATTTACGGTAACTGCCGGCATGCCTTTGTAAAAATCAGAGCCGTACTCCGCAACAACCTCCGCGCCTTCGGAATGAATCAAATCGCATAACAAGCTGCATGTATAAGTGCCGCTCAGAGCTCCGTCTACCTTTTTCATAACCAAATGGTTTTGCTGACCTGGCAGCAGCGCGTCGATCTCTTCCGCCCATATGCCAAGAACATTGCGAAGCTTGCCCGGATATCCGCCTGTGGTTACCAGATCATTCTCATTCACGATGCCGCTGAAGAAGGTTGTAATGAAAGTGCCTCCCCGCTTAACGAAAGCTTCGACCTTCTCTGCAAAGCCGGGCTTAATCATATACATGACCGGAGCAATGACCAGATCATACTGGTCGAGCTGCTCTTCGACGCTGATCATATCGGTTTGAATATTGAGCTCAAACAGGGCGTCATAATATTTATGAACCTCATCCACGTATTTAAGCGCTATGCTAGGTCCGCTTGAGAGTTCGACAGCCCAGCGGTTCTCCCAGTCAAATACGATCGCTGCCTTAGCGCCAATCCGTGAATCGAGCAGCTTGTCGGAAAGCTTGGTGAGCTCATGGCCGAGCTCCGCGCATTCGCGGAAAACACGCGTGTGCTCATGCCCCACATGCTCAATGACAGCGCCATGATATTTCTCGCATGCACCGATGGAGCGGCGAAGCTGGAAGAACATAACGGTATCCGCGCCATGAGCGACCGCTTGATAGCTCCAAAGACGCATAACGCCAGGACGCTTCAAGGCATTGTAGGCCTGCCAGTTCTGTTGGCTTGGCGTTTGCTCCATCAGCATAAACGGCTGGCCGCTCTTAAGGCCGCGCATTAGCGCATGCGTCATAGCCGTAAAGCTAACGGGAGTGTCAATGGAAGGATAGTTGTCCCAAGATACAACATCCAAATGCTTAGCCCATTTAAAATAATCAAGCTCTGGATAAGTGCCCATTAAGTTGGTCGTAATTTGAATATTAGCCGAATGCTTGCGAATTTCATCATATTCAATTAAGTAACAGTCAAGCAAGGCGTCCGATTGGAATCTGCGATAGTCAAGCGAAATGCTTTGGAAGTTGGTACGGTTGCCTCCCCACTCCTCGCTTAGCGCATTAGGAGGTACAATCTCATCCCAATCATAGAACGTATGCCCCCAAAAACTCGTATACCATGCTTTATTCAATTGCTCAATCGTGTTATAGCGCTTTTGAAGCCAAACGCGGAAAGCGTCGGCGCAGTTGTCGCAGTAGCAATAGCCGCCGTATTCATTCGAAATATGCCATGCAACAAGCGATGGGTGGTCTTTGTACCGCTCAGCTAACTTACCGGCGATCAGCTTCGTGTATTTACGGTATGTAGGGCTGCTTGGACATGAATTGTGGCGCCCGCCGAATTTACGCTTGCGTCCATCATAGTCAACGCGGGTCACATCAGGGTAGCGCTTAGCCATCCAGGCAGGATGAGCCCCCGTGCTCGTAGCAAGGCAGACAGCAATATTGTCGCCGTGAAGCCTGTCGATAATTTTATCCAGTTCGGTAAAATCATAGGATTCCTCGCTCGGCTGAATGCGGGCCCATGAGAACACGTTAACAGTCGCAACGTCAATGTCCGCAAGCTTAAACATGCGAAGATCCTCCGACATTGTTTCATCGTCCCATTGCTCCGGATTATAATCGCCGCCATACCATATTTTCGGAAGTTTATCATTTATCATGTTATTCTGTTTCTCCTTTCATTCTATGCATATTGTGAACGCGTGAAGAGAGCTCATCAAATGAGCTCTCTCCTTCCTCGCCTTTTTTAAACCTATTTGGACCAAAGTGCTACGCGGTCTTGCACCATTTTCGTGAACTCGGCATTCAATTTCGCAACGCCTGCATCTTCAAGATCTTTCAAGAATGCATCGTAGATTTTGTCGAAGTCCGCTGGTTTAGCAAGAATAGCTTCAGGAATGCGTTTTTTCATAATATCTTGCGTTTTTTGGAAAATTACGTTTGCTTGGGAGCCCGTTTCGAAAGGAAGCGTCCAAGCTGCGCCGTATTTACGCTCTGGGAATGCGTCGTCAGCAGGCCACAGATCTTTGTAAGTCGTCGCATTGTATTTCGCAAGCGTCTTTTTGTCTTCTTCGGAATAAGCCGTTTGGATTTGCTCCGGGAATGTTGTTGTATAGTAATTTCCGGAAGGATCCTTCACGCCATCGCCGTAACGAGCGGATATCAAGTAGTTGCCGATGCCCGTTGTTTTCTTGAAAGTGTTGTTGTCGTTCGATTTTTGAGCTTGAACATCCGCAGGAATGATGCGTTTGCCGTCTTCTACGTTATAATGTTTGCCTTCGATACCCCAGTTAACGAGTACTTGGCCTTCATCGGAAGCAAGGTAATCAAGGAATTTAATCAAACGTACAGGATCTTTAGCGTTCTTCGTAATACCGATTCCGTAGCCGGAGAGGTAGCCTGTGCCTTGGAACGAGTGATCTTGGAACGTTTCATTTAATGTTACAGGGAAACGAGCGTAAGTCGCTTTGAAATTACCTGCTGCTTTCAACGCGTTTTCCGCATCGCCGTAATCCCAGTTTTGGTCGATAAGGCCAAGAACACGCCCGGATGCCACTTTAGCTTTGTATTGATCGTATTTTTGAACGAAGCTTTCTTTGTCAAGCAAGCCGATATCGTTCATGTGGTTCAACCAGCGGAAATATTCTCTTTCTTCAGGACGTTGGTAGTGCATAATGGCTTCATGAGTTTCTTGATTTACATAGAATTCGCCGTCATCAGGAGCGCCTGTAGCATAGAATGCAGGGTTTGTTACGGAAATCAGAATTTGCCACTCGCCGCCGTTAAGCGACATACCGATTGTCGGTTGGCCGTCTGCCGTTTTTGGGTTTTTCTCAATGTAAGCTTTGATTGCTGCTTCATAATCTTGAACGGTTTTGATTTCAGGGTAACCGGCTGCTTCAAGCACTTGGTGCTGCAATTGGAAGCCGCCGCCTGCTTCGAAATAAGTTTGGCCTACACCGTCTTGCGGAAGCATGTAAATCGCATCGTCATCCTCGCTCCAGCGAAGGCGGTTGAAGTATTCGCCGTAAACCTTTTTCAGGTTCGGCGCGTGCTCCTCGATCAATGGACGAAGGTCAATCATTGCGCCGGCATCAACCAATTTACCTGCGCTGCCTTTGGGCATAACAAGGTCCGGATAATCGTCGCTTGCCACCATAAGCGCGAACATATCGGAATCGGTACCGCCAACAGGAAATTCCTGTTTAATCGTGATACCTGTTTTCTCTTGAATAAATTTACCGACATCGGATTGCATGTCATCCCAGTTCGCGTTGTTGTCTCCTGATGCTACACGAATGGTAATCGGTTCAGCCGCTGCGCCTTCGTTTGCCGAATTGGTCGCTTCATTCGTCGTACCGTTGTTCGTGCCGCCTTCGTTATTCGAGTTGCCGCATGCGGTGACGAATACGAATACAAGTGCCAACATCAAGCTTAGTGCCATCTGCATCTTTCTTTTCATTGCTGGAAAGCCTCCCTTTTTTTCTTGTACGTGATAACCATGTATATAACAGGATACCTGCTACTACCAAATTTAACTTTTTACAGCTCCAAGCGTCATACCCTTCACGAAATACTTCTGAAGGAAAGGATATACCATCAAGATTGGAACAGTAACGACAATCGTAATCGCCATCTTAATGGATTCAGGTGAAACCGATGCGATCGCCTGCTGCGCATTCGGGTCGCGGTAATTGCTGCCCGTTTGCGTTGATAGCAGCACCTTCATCAGCTCGTACTGCAGCGTCGTATTCTCGGGACTCCTGTTGTTGAACAGGTACGTGTCAAACCAGGCATTCCAGTGGCCGACCGCAATGAACAAAGCGATTGTCGCAAGCACGGGCTGGCAAAGCGGAAGGATAATCTTCCAGAATATCGTCCAATCATTCGCCCCGTCGATTTTAGCTGATTCTTGAAGCGCGTAAGGAAGTCCGTCAATATAGGAGCGAACAACGAACACGTTCCATACGCTGAGGAGTGCAGGAATAATATAAACTGAGAAAGTGCCGATCAAGCCAAGATTTTTCATAAGCAGGAAGCCCGGAATCAGGCCGCCCGAGAAATACATTGTCAAGGCGAATGCGACTGACATCCATCTTCTTGCTTGGAAATCGGGACGGCTAAGCGTGTAAGCCATCATCGATGCGGATAGTACGCCGATTGCTGTACCGATCACGGTACGCAATACGGAGTTTTTGAAACCGACAAGCAGTCCATCGAAACCGAATATCGTCTCGTAGTTTTTGAGCGTAAACTCACGAGGGTATATGGTTAGTCCGCCTCTCACCGTATCCACAGAATCATTGAATGATATAGCGAGTACGTTGAGGAACGGATATAACGTTACAATTGCGACAATGACCATGAATACATATACGAAAATATCGAATATTTTGTCGCCCGTATTTCTGATAGTACCTTGCATATGCGTTTCCTCCTATATGATTGATTCTTTGGTGACTCGTTTGTATATTCCGTTCGCGACAAACACTAATAGGATGCTGACTACGGAGTTAAATATACCGATTGCCGTACCATACGAATATCGGCTCATTTGAATACCGTACTTAAGCGCATACAGGTCGAGCACCTCTGAATAATCGGATACGAGAGGATTTCCTAGCAAAAACTGTTTTTCGAAGCCAATGCTGACCAAATGTCCGATCGACAGGATGAATAGCACCATGAAGGTTGTCCGGATACCTGGCAGCGTGATATGCCACATTTTGCGGAACCGGCCTGCGCCGTCAACCGTCGAAGCTTCATAAAGCTCAGGATCGATTCCTGCCATAGCAGCTAGGAATATGATCGAGTTCCAGCCCATTTCTTTCCACAAATCGGACAGCGTAACGATGCCCCAGAACCATTCGCCCTTTGCCATAAACTGTATCGGCGAATCAATAATGTTCAAGAACATCAGCAATTGGTTAATGGCGCCGCCGTCTGTCGACAGCATTTTGGACACGAGTCCCGCCACAACAACCCAGGATACAAAATGCGGTAAATACGAAATGGTTTGAACCGAACGTTTAAAGAACTGTCCTCTCATTTCATTTAACAATAACGCGAAAATAACTGGGATTGTAAATCCGACGATCAATCCCATCGTGCTCATGGCTAGCGTATTTCGCAATACGATATAAAATCTTTCGTCTTGGAACAGCTCAATGAAATTATCAAGCCCGACCCACTTTTGGTCCAATATGGAGTTTTTTGGTTTGTAATTTTGAAAAGCGGTTAACCAGCCCCATACCGGTACATAGCTGAATATGAATATCCAGATGACGAATGGCAATGACATTAAGTACAAATAACGCTGCTGGAATGCTTTGAACCAAAATTGGTTCTTTTTGTTTGTCGACCCTATTTTCGGGCTACCTTCTGTTAGCGGTTTCATCGCTGCTCCTCCTATTGTTTTTGCACCCGGCAAAAACGTCGTTCGTAAGCTTCCTCTTTGTCTGTGTAGCTTACCCTCTCTTATCTGTACTTATCATAAACGATGAGGGCCGCTCTCTTACACCCGGTAAATTAGTTCTAAAATCATATCAAAATACGCACTTTCAAGCGCTTTCATAACCACTGGTTACATTTAAGCGCATAAAAAAACGCCTATATCACTGGCTGCTTCAAGAGCACGGCGATATAGGCGTTATTTGATTATATCAATCATTCGGTTACGGTTCCACTGCTATTCAGAGACCGATTTGCCCGAGATACTCTTGAAAGAAGAAGGAGAAACGCCTTTATACTTTTTGAATTTGCTATGGAAATAATCGACATTCGCATAGCCGACACGTTCTGAAACTTGATGCACTTTAAGCCCTTCCTGCAAAAGCTCGATCGCGTGCTGAATGCGCACTTGATCCAAATACGTATTGAAATGCTCACCGGTATAGTTTTTGAACATTTTACCCAGATACCCGCTGTTGTAATTGAATAGGTCAGCAAGCGTCTCCAGTTTAATATTCTCGCTATAGTGGCGTTCAATAAAATCCGTCATTTGCTTCATGACAGACAAGCTGTCGGATTTCCCGATTTTCACCGTCAGATCCGACAAACGCTGCTGCAGCTGTACGATCATTTCTTGATAATGATGGGCGAGATACAGCGCGGTAATCATCGATAGATCCTCCTGTACCGAAACCAGGGGATTCGATGTCGTTGCTTTATTCAGCACAATCGTGAGCAGCTGCGCCCAGCTAGACTTGACGAATTGCTCCGCGGTATCGTGCGCGCAAATATGATCTGACGCCTCTTGAATCGCCTTGTCTACGCCATCCTTGCTTCCGATATCAATCATGTAGTAGAGCTTCTGAGCAAGAGTCTCTATTGACAGCTCCTCTTCCTGCTTGGGCGCCAATGGTCTAGCTTCTCCGGATACAGCGGCCAAATGAATATGCTGTCCCTGCAGCATGAAACGCTGTTTAAGCAAGCCTCTAACCGACTGAACAGAGAGCAGGAGCTCTTTCGGTTCGCGGACCGGTTCACTGGCAACCGCTACAAATCTTACCTTCGTTCCGCAGCACTCTTCAATCCAAAGCTTCATTTGCTCCTGCGAGCCATTTTGCAGCAAATAGTCCTTCAACAATATGCCGACATACGGCTCTGCCGAGAAAGCCCATCCGATCTGCTTTTGCGTTACGATATCCGTCAGCTTTTTCTTAAGCGTAGCATTCATCGTGAGAGAATGCTCCCTGCTGTAAAGCTCTATTAGCAGCAGCTGATAATATTTCGCCGGCTCCCCTAATAAGGATTTCAGGTCTTGACTCCCGGCCAAATCCGGATCGAGCTTCCCGGCTGCCAGCTGCTGCAGCATTTCTTCCCGTAAGAGCACGTTCGTCTGCTCCGTATTCTGCTGCTGCTCGGATTTACTTTTGAGCTGGCCCGCTATCCGATCAACATAGCTCTCCAGTTCGTCCTCATCAATCGGCTTCAAAATATATCCGTCCACATTATGCGCAATCGCCTGCTTTGCATAATCGAATTCCGCATAACCGCTCAATATTAAGAAATGACAGACGCTGTCTGTTTTTCTTATTTCCTCTATCGCTTGAAGCCCGTCCATACCGGGCATCCGAATATCTATTAGTATCAAATCAGGAGCGAGCGCTGCATGCTTTTCAACCGCCTCACGGCCGTTAGATGCAATTCCCACAACCGTGAACCCGTATTTGTTCCAGTCAACCAAGGTTTGCAGCCCTTCTCGAATCATTGGCTCATCGTCGACAATCATTACTTTATGCAAAAGGATGACCCCCTATCGGAATTTCAAAAGTAATTCGCGTTCCGGCGCCCGGCTCGCTCCTCAGCGTCAAGCCATTGCCGTCTCCATAAGTCATAACGAGCCGTTGATGTACATTTCGCAGCCCAATACGGTATTCTTCCTCTTCTTCCATATCGTATAGCGCGGTATTGATTTGATTGATTTTGTCTTCGCTGATACCAACTCCGTTATCGGAAACCTCTACGCGAAGCATTCGATCGCTCACTTTCGCCGTTACCGAAACGAAACCGCCCTCCGCAATATTTTCCAGGCCATGCACCACAGCATTCTCAATAAGCGGCTGTATGATAAGCGGAGGAATTTCGATCTCTTGGCCAGACGGATCTACATCGATATGAAAGGTTAAACGGTCATTCCCATATCTGAATTTTTGGATTTCCAAATAACAGCGTACGATTTCAAGCTCTTCCTTCAAAGCAATTTTCCTCGTGCCGATCTCTAAATTTCGTCGGATCATCTTGCCCAGCATGCGAACGATTGAGGATATCTCAGTCTCGCCCTTTATATGCGCCTTCATACGAATCGATTCAAGCGCATTGAACAAGAAATGCGGATTGATTTGGCTGGCCATCATCTTGAGCTTAATCTCTTTTTGCCTAAGTTGGAGCTGGGCTTGCTGCTTATGTGACTCCGTAACCTCATCCATCAAGCCCCGGATACTGACCACCATGTTATTGAACTGCTTGGAAAGGATACCGATCTCGTCATTTCCTGTCACGTGAGAAATAACATTCAGATCACCCATCGCTACTTTGTTTAAATCCTTGTTCAACACAAGCATCCGTTTTGCCAATATGGTTGAAAAAATATAAATCAGAACAAACGCAATGACCAAACTTAGCATAATGATACCGAAGCCAAGCAAGCTGATGCGATTAGCCCCGCTTACGATACTGTCAATTGTAAATACAGAAACGATTTTCAGGCCGTTATGGCTGGATTCGGGAAGCAGATCCTCGATAACGATTTTGGACGGCTTGCCATCGTATTTAAATTCGTAGGTCCCCTCCGCTTTATCCGTTAATTGACTGGCAAAGTCCAGTTCATCGATATTCTTGCCGACCCACTTGGGGTTTTTTGCCGCAATCATATAGCCGTTGTCATCAATGATCATCGTATCAAAGGGCTCTTGGCTGATCATCGCGTTCAGTTCGTCTTGATTAACGCCAATAACGAGGACGCCGCTTGTCCGATAGGTAGGAAACGTGATTTTTCTAATGAGACTTAAATAATGGCGGTTATCTTTCGTTTCATCGGCGATATATGCCCAATGAATGCCATCCTGTTCCATGGCTGATTTATACCAAGACTGTTCCTTTGTCGACTCCGTAAGCTTCAGAAACTCCCAATTGTCTAAAATCGTCATGTTCGTCGTATAGAAGCGAATGTTATAAATCTCACTGTACAAATGGATATAGTCGCGAAAATCACGATAATCCCAAAAGGCCTTTACGACATCAAAGGTGGAGCTGTATTGTGTATTGACGACATTCGTTAACCGGCTGTCGACAAGCAGCTTATCCGAAATTTCGATCGGCATTCGAATGATATCAAGCGTTTGCTTCTTAATTCGTTCCACGTTATTCGTAATCTGCTGGGTCGCTTGATCAAGCACATTTTGGCGAAAAGCTACCGTTAGAAAAATCCCGACAATCAGCACAGGCACGAATACGACGAGGATAAAAGAGAAAATCAGCTTGTTTTTGATTCGAATATTGTTCATTTTAAGTGCCAGCGCTCTGATGCTCATCATCATATAGGCTGCTCCTCCTTCTCAAAGGAAAGCGTTTACTTTTATACGCGTAATTTGAAGCATCCTATATTATAAAGCGGATATAGACGCATTCATACATGACTTATTCGTTATTTTATCATATAAAAATTAGACATTGTTTTTTGAATTATTATTTTATAAAGAAAAAACCGCTCTGATTAGAGCGGAATACGATAGGACGAATGCTGTTCAACGATATGCTCGCCTTTATTGTAAACCCATTTAAAAACAAAATCATCGCCTAAATAGTTTGTTCTGGCGCGAATATCCGGTAGAATCACCGTTTGGAAATTTTCCAATATGATCTGCTGAAGCGAATCCAGACGTTCCCTATTCTGCTCTTGCAGCGTTTCCGCCTCCTCGGTTGATTGCGCGGTTTGCATGAAGTAAGCCAAAGCAACCTCACTGTCGCTGATTCCTTCATGAAACGGAACCCCCGAGCCTCGGAATATTTCCTTTACCGTATCGATCCAATCCTGATATAAGTTGATTTCCATCCCATTCATAAATAAGTTAAGCTCCTCTGCCGATGTTAAATACTCTTTTCAAGGATAAAGAAGGCTTCGCGAAAAAGCAACCGCAGTCACAAGTGAAAATGGCTGACGCCGTCCTTGGCGGCAAAATCCCGTTTCGCAGGGAAATATTAGCATCGTATACGGATACAATTTATACTTTCTTATTTTCCAAGCGTAAACGGCTGTCGCCTTCCTCTGTGGCAAAAGCATTCGTTTCGCGGAGATATATAAGCACATTTATATGTGAAAACATATAAATTCTTATATATCAAAAAAAACGGAGCTGTACCAGGCCTCTTTCGGCCTTTGGTACAGCTCCGCGCGTTGCTCGGTTCTTATTTGATTAATGGATGCGGAAGCTGCTAAGCTTCACACTTCCCTTTAACCCGACAACCAAATCTCCATCAGGTTTCGCGTCCGGCAGCTCAATTCGTACGTTTTGCCACTCTTGCTCTCCGCTGGCATCAACCGTGCTTGAGCCGATAACCGCCGAATCCGATCCGCCAATTCGAATCGAAAGCTCTCCGCCTTGTTCGCTGCCGCTAACGCGGGCCTCGAATACGGCGGAGCCGTTCGACCAATCCACGTCGGCGAATTTGATCCAGCCTTCAGCTTGCGACAACCGCACCGCCGTTCCGCCTTCCTTGCTCTCGACCAAATAAACATTTGCGTAATCATCATAATTTTCCGCGCGGGTTTGCATCGATAGATTGCGCGCAGGGATAATTTCGCCATCGATTCGGATAGAAGCGGAAGCTTTCACGTCAGCGGAGGAGCCTCCTGCGCTAAACGTATACTCTGCAGCTTCAAGGCAAAAGCGATCACGCGTTACATCCCAGAGAGCAAGCTCTTCAGCCGGTACGACAAGCTCAACATCCTTCGTCTCGCCCGGCTGCAGTGTAATGCGCGTAAAGCCGACCAGCTTCTTCAGTGGACGCTGGGCTCTGGAGCCTTCCGTACGAACATACAGTTGAACAACCTCGTCGGCTTTCATGTCGGACGTATTCGTCACTTGAAGGCGAACCGTCACGCTACCGTCAATAGCTGCCGCGTCATTTGTAATTTCCAGCGGACTATACCGGAAGGAACCGTAGCTGAGTCCATAACCGAACGGATATAGAGGCTCTCCGTCGAAATACAAATACGTCCTTTTGCCCTTCAAAATGTCATAGTCCATCAGATCCGTAAGCTGCTCCTCTGATTTGTACCAGGTCATATTTAAGCGTCCTGCTGGGGAGTAATCGCCAAATAGTACGTCTGCGATCGCGTTACCCAGTTCTTGTCCCGCATGAGACAGATAAATAATCGCTGGAATTTGTGCATTAACCGCATTCAGCGTAAACGGATAGCTGCCGATGACGACAACGACTGTATTCGGATTCGTTGCGTATACAGCGCTGATCAATTCGTTTTGAGATGCGGCAAGATCAAGGCTTGGACGGTCAATTTCTTCCTTGCCGTTAATCAGCGGATTATTGCCCACGACAACGATTGCCGTTTCCGCAGCTTTAGCTGCCGCTACCGCTTCAGCGATTCCTTCCGCAATCACATCCTTTGTGAATAGCTCGTTTACGCCGATCTCTGCTGACTCCGTGACTTGAAGCGAATCTGCGCCAGCGTTAGGAGCCGTAACCAGCTTACCGTTCCAAGTGCGGATCGCAAATTGATGATTGGATTGCTCATCCAGCTTGAATACTTCCTTCACATACCATCCGAACGCTTCGCTTGCTGCCGCAGCGATATTCACATCATCAGCGCTCGTAAGCAGCTTGCCAGTCGTTTTGCTCTCTAGCGTGTAGCTGCCCCAGCCCCAATCGGATACCTCGAACGTTTCGCCAGCCGCAGCCGAATCGCTTGCTTGCAGACGGCTTTCGTTGTCAGCTGAAGCGCTAAGCACTTTGCCGTTTGCCGCTGATTTCAACACAACGCGGTCATTTCCGCTGCTATAAGTGACCGTTTTGCCGGCCAGCTTGCTTTGGATACCTTCAAGCGGCGTAACTTTATACGGCAGGGAACCGGAATACCAGTCGCGGTATACAACATCGGCAAGCGGTCCGATAACGGCTACATGATTGAGCTTTTCTTTGTCCAAAGGCAATGTCTTGTTATCATTTTTCAGCAATACGATGGACTCTCGGGCAGCCTGCAGCGACAGCTGGCCATGCTCAGGCGCGCAAAGCTTCGATTCCGGCATATCCGCATAAGGATTCTGCTCGGCTGGATCGAATTCGCCGAGGCGGAAACGAACGCGGAATGTATTGATGAGCGCTTTGTCCAAATCCTGCTCCGTCAGCAGTCCGTCAGCTAAAGCCTCACGAATAGCGGCGCATGATTTTTCCTTGTCATCAGTAATGCTGTCGATTCCCGCTTTGATGGAATGCGCAACTGCATCTTTATAGGAATCATAATAGTTATGATCATTGACGATCCCGAGAAGATCGCCGGCATCGCTAACGATAAAGCCGTTCATGCCCCACTCTTCTTTAACCACTTTGTTTACGTCCTCATGCAAAATCGTCGGCGTACCGTTAACCGAATTGTACGAGGTCATCATGGAATGCGCGCCGCCCTTAACGAAGGCCGGCTTAAACGCCGCTTGATAATATTCCTTCATATTGCGCGGATCGATGCTCGCCGAGCAGCTGCCGCGATTAATTTCGTTATTATTGCCGATAAAATGCTTCAGGGTGGCTACCGCTTTGAAATAAAGCGGATGATCTCCTTGAATGCCTTGCACGAGCGATGCCGTCAGCTCTCCCGTCAGCTTTGGATCCTCTCCATAAGCTTCCTCCGTCCGTCCCCAGCGCGGATCACGCTCCATATCTACAGTCGGAGCCCAAAGGGTCAAACCGTTAATGGCAGGGTTGCGCTGAAAGTAGACGCGAGCCTCATCCCCAATGACAGAACCCACTTCTTTGAGAAGCACGGGATTCCAAGTACAACCCAGGCCGATCGGCTGCGGAAAAGTAGTCGCTTCACCAAGCCAAGCCATTCCGTGTGCCGCTTCAGTTCCGTGCTTGTACGGCTTTACCCCTAAGCGTTCGATTTCAGGCTGATACTGCACCATGGAATCAATTTTCTCTTCGAGCGTGAACCGGGAAACGAGGTCCGTTACCCGTTCTTCCAGCGGAAGCTCGGTATTTTGAAATGGAAAATGCGTATTCGTTGTCATTATGGTTACTCCCCTTCTTTAGGTGCAATTATGATGCTATACCATTCGTTTTTAATGGTCTTGAATGCCTTCGATGCGTCTATGAAGATGCCATCAGAAGCCTGAATTCGGATAGAATCCTTGGATTGAAGTCTGCATACCGCTCCATGGGTGGAGTAAATTCGGCCTCCCGCCAGCTTTCCGCCAATCCATTCGATATCGACGACAAAGCCGCCTCTTGCCTTGAGGCCTTTAACATAACCGTCCGGCCAAGCTGCAGGCAGCGCCGGCAGAAGCGCGATGCCATCCAAATGACTTTGCAGCAGCAGCTCGGCTATGCCAGCCGTACCGCCAAAGTTGCCGTCAATTTGAAACGGCGGATGATCATCGAATAAATTCGGGTGCGTTGATCGCGCAAGCAGTGTATGGATAAAGCGATACGAGGACTCTGAGTCCTTGAGTCGCGCGTATAGGTTAATGAGCCACGCACAGCTCCAGCCTGTATGGCCGCCCCCGCTCCTGATGCGGCTCTCCAAGGATAGCCTGCTTGCTTCGACCAGCTCTGGCGCAGCCTCCGAATTGATCGTTGTTCCCGGATATAAACCGTACAGATGAGAAACATGGCGATGTCCTGGCTCATGCTCTTCGAAATGCTCATGCCATTCCTGCAATAAACCGCATGGCGCAATTTGCAGCGGAGGAAGCTTGCGCCTTGCCTCTTCTAACCGCTGAGCAAACGAATCATCCTGCTGCAGCAGCCCCGCCGCGATTAGGCAATGATCGAACAGCTCACCGATTAAGGTAATATCCATGGCAGACGATTCCGCTACGCTGCTCACCTCGCCCTGCGCGGTCAAAAACTTGTTCTCCGGCGAAGTGGAAGGTGCCGTCATCAGCAGCCCGTCTTCGTTCTCCTGCAGCCAATCCAAACAAAATAGCGCCGCTCCCTTCATTAGGGGATAAGCTTTCTCCCGCAAAAAGGCTTCATCCGGGTTGTATAAATAATGCTCCCACAAATGCTGAGTCAGCCAAACTCCGCCCAGCGGCCAGAAGGCCCAGCTCGGATGTCCCGCGGTCGGTGTCGATGTCCGCCAAAGATCTACATTGTGATGCGCTACCCATCCCGCGCTGTTGTAATGAATGGCTGCCGTGCGTGCGCCCGACTCGCTAAGCTCCTCTATAAGCTGAAACAATGGCTCATGGCATTCGCTCAAGTTAGCCAGCTCGGCTGGCCAGTAATTCATTTGCGTATTTATATTTGTTGTATAGTCGCTGTTCCAAGGCGGTTGAACACGGTCATTCCATATCCCCTGCAAATTAGCAGGCTGTGTCCCGGGACGGGAGCTTGCCATAAGCAAATATCGGCCATATTGGAAATACAAAGCTTCCAACTGGGGATCCTGCTCGCCTCTCTTATACGCCTCCAGACGCTCGTCGGTCGGTAATAGCGCGTTCGGCGTTTGTCCTAAATCGATGCTCACCCGCTGAAATAATTGGCGGTGATCCCGAGTATGCCGTTCTCTCAGCTGCTCATAGCCAAGTGATAAAGCTGCCGCGAGCAAATGGTTATTTCTTTCGCTTAGCTCAGCCTCGCTCTTGAAAGGTTGTTGATCAAATTTCTCGAAGCTGGTCGCGGCACTGAGCAGAAAGGTAGCCGTACGGGCGCCATGAATCGTTAGCTCGTTATCATTGCTTATCGATACATGACCGCCGTCAACAACCACTTGAAGCTTAGCCTGAAAAGTAATGGCGCGATTATCCTCATACTGCACGGCTCTTGGATGATCTCCCATATAATTGTCTGCTACATGGCTCGGACAGCGTCCATGCAGCACGATTGCCACGCCATCGGCAGATGAAAGAGCAAACTGCACCGGTGCTTGCAGCGAAGCCGTGAGCTCCAGACATTGATCGCCACTCGCTTCATATCTTGCGCATATCACTTGATCGACCGCGCTTACGAATATCTCTCGCATAAATTCCGTTTGCCCGACTTGAAACCGCGTAGAAGCGATCCCTGAATCAATATCAAGCCTGCGGACATAGTCTTCCGGCCGACTATTATTCGCAGAAAAATGCTGCACTACGTACCAGTCGCCCATAGGCTGGTAGGATTCCGTGTTCGTCCCTAACATTTTTGCTTCTACAAGCTGTTCTGCTTCAACAAATCGTTTTTCCTTGATTAGTTCGCGCGAACGCTTTAAATAGCGCAATACCTCGTAATTGTTCGTATCGCGCGGAAAGCCTGACCACAACGTATCTTCATTTAATTGAACGCGTTCCTTATCTACGCCGCCAAATACCATGCCGCCCATTCGGCCATTGCCGATCGGCAGCGCTTCTTCCCAGCGGGAAGCCGGCTGCTTATACCAAAGGTTCAACGGATGTACCTGCTCTGACCCATAGCCCATATTGTTGGTCTCCTGTTATCTCTCGTTTTATGATCATAAAAAAACGGTTATTATCCATCATAACGGAATATACCTCTCGTACAGTACCCATCAGATTTCGTAAAAATTCATATGAAAATTAGCGCTTGCATGCGGCAAGCACTTCAATTAAATGACGGCTGCCGTTACGAATGAGGCAGAACAAGCGTAAACGGCTGTCGCCGTCCTCAATGGCAAAAGCTATCGTTTCGCGGAGATATATAAGCACATTTATAAGTGAAAACTTATAAATTCTTATATATAAACAAAAAATCGTTGTAAGCACCTGCCGATGCCTACAACGATTTCGCACAATAAGAGTGAACCTAGCTTTTTAAAATTTACAAGCCTGCTGCTCCAAATACCTTATCAAATCCTGCTTTAGAGCGCTGAACAAGCTCCTCTGGTGACTGTGTTGGCGCTTCTGCCGTCAAAATCTCCTGCGATACGGTTCCTTTGTAGCCGATTTTCGCAAGTGACTTCAGAAAACCAGCCAAATCAATAACACCTTCACCTGGATAAATCCGGCCATTATCAAGTGCTTCCTCAACAGGAACGTTTGGCGCATCATTAATATGCACATGGACGATTTGATCGGCGCGAAGCGCTTCGATATCCGCAGTGGTCAACTCATTCGTATACCAATGATAAGCATCAAACAACAATCCGACATTACTCTCGCCAATCGCGTCGATCCACTCCAGCGTCTCCTCAAGCGTCCATATAAACGGGTTCGCCCAGCGAGTACGCAAATGATGCGGGCCAACGAATTCAAGACCAAGTCGAATTCCGTAAGCGCCTAATATTTGCGCACAGGTACGCAATCTGCGCGTGGCAAGCGCCATGAAACGCGCGGCTTTCAAATCCGTTGACGGCAGGATATAGGTACAGCAGCTTGTGCAGCCAAGAGCCGCTGCTGCCGAAGCAGCACTTGCCAACTTTTCTAAACCCTCAAGAAAAGCCTCTTCTGTCGTTCTCCATTCCACAGGCAATCCGATCGATCCAATCACCAAGCCATTGCTCGCCAGAAGGTCTCGTGCTTTCTCCACTCCATGACGTTCGATAAGCGATCCGGCATCTAAATCTACGGCTTGGAAGCCGTATGCTCCAGCAAGCTCGATGAGGCGCTCATCGCTTTCAATACGTCCAAGCCCTGCGCCTGTTAACCCTCTCAACATGTAAAAACCTCCTCATTTTCATCTATGATATTATTTATTTAAATTCCAATCCAGTTTCACTTCATTGCCCGTGCGGGATGATTCGTAAATGGCATCCAGCACCAGGTTGTTCGTAAAGCCTGAAAGCACAGAAGTAATCGGCTGTTTGCCTTCACGGATGCATGCCAAGAAGTGACGGCTTAGACGTGCGCGTTCTCCTTCGTCATTGTCCGATTTGCTCAGCACGCTTTCAATGGGACGATCGAACTTTTCAGTAAGCAGCTTGCCTTCGGAACCGCGGTAGCTGGCTCCGCCCTCTGAACCCATCACGTGTATGAACGGGGAATTGTCCGTATCCATGTGGACCGCCCAGCTCACTTCCAGCGAAAGCGTACTGCCGTCTTCCATTTTAATCAATGCCATTGCCAAATCCTCTACGTCATAAGTTCCGTCCCAATCCGGCGTTCCCCATGTTCCGATCCCTTTGCGGCTTGGGCCGAACTCTGCATAGGTAGAGCCATAAACCGAAACTGGCTTCGGATTGCCCATTAAGTATAACGCAAGGTCAAGCATATGAACGCCGATATCGATTAGCGGACCGCCGCCGGATTGATCCATTTGGGTAAACCATGTGCCCCAGCCCGGAATGCCTTTGCGGCGGAACCAACCTGTTTTCGCCGAATAGATTTTACCTAGCTCGCCCCGATCAATTTGCTCTTTAATTTGCATCGCGACAGATTCCCAGCGCATTTGATGAGCAACCATAACGATGCGGTCCGATGCTTCGCTTGCGTTTAAAATTTGACGCGCTGCATCGCTGTTGATGCCCATCGGCTTCTCCAACAGCACATGTTTGCCAGCCGCTAGCGCTTGTACAGCCAGCGGTGCATGAAATTGGTTAGGTACGCCAATAATGATGGCATCGATATCCGACCGCCCGATCAGTTCATCATTTGAAGCGATTACATTTTCAATGCCGAACTGCTTCGCCATCTTCTCTGCGCGCGACAAATCCAGGTCGGTTACCGCCGTAATAACACAATCGTCACCAAGCTTCGAAAATTCGCCTGCATGGACATTGCCGATATTACCCGCGCCGATAATGCCTATTCTCGTTTTATTTTCAGTAGTCATTAGAATTCCTCCTGCGATTTTTTATAAGGCAAAGCTCGTTTTATAAGCATTCATTTTGCTAACGCTTGATCTCGTTATTTATGTTAGAATAAACGGGATTAGAAATCGTGCTTGTTTTTCGTTAAATGTCTCAGTTTTTCGGAGGATTTGAATCATTCATGACTTACATACCTGATTATCTGAAAACGTATCCAAATATGAATACCTCATCGCCTCTCCATATCAGCATGAACCGCCTCTATCACGGCTTTCGTCCGCATCGTCATGATTTTTTGGAATTTTCGTATGTAGCCGACGGCAGAGGCTCCGAATCCATCAACGATGCCCGGCATCAAATGCTGCCAGGCACGTTTACATTCGTATTGCCCTACCAGGTGCATGAGCTGTTTACGGAGCCCGGAAGCACCTTGGTTTTGTATAACTGTATGTTCAGCATGGATCTATTAATGGAGCCAGGGCAGGAAGAGGGCCTTATGGATCTGATTGATCAGAACACGCTGCCTCCATTCGTACAGCTAAGCGGCGCTGACAATGAACGGATGAAACAGCTGATTGAGGAGATGTTCCAAGAGTATAAGGGGAAAGAGCCTTGGCGGCGCACGATGCTGCAAGTGAAGTTAAAAGAGATATTGGTTTGCTTTGACCGTTATCGCCGCAAGGCAGCGCCTTCAACGGCCGTCTCCAAGCTCGCTTCGCGGTCTAGCGCCTCCATATGGCCAATCATCCATTACATTCATCGCCATTACCAGGACGAGCTTGCTCTGTCTGATCTTGCAAGCCGCTTTTCCCTCAGCGTTTCCCGGATCAGCGAGGTGATTAAGCAGACAACCGGACAAACCTTCGTACATTTCCTGCATGATTTGCGCTTGCGCCATGCGTGCAGCCTGCTTGTATCTACGGATATGAGTGTCGCCGAAATTGCGCTCGAAGTCGGCTACGGATCCTATAAAACGTTTTCGCGTATTTTTCGCGAGACGAAGGGTGTTGTTCCAAAGGATTACCGTAAAATGAAGCTTAGTCAAGAAACGCGTGGCCAATAATAATGGCTTTCTTCCATAAGCAAGGGCTGCCTCCAGCAGATTATTCTACTCACGAGGCAGCCCTTGCGCTGTTATGTGTTTATTCGAAAATAGACAAAACCACGAATAAAATGGCTAGCAATGCATAAATGACAAGCGATACCACCATTAAAGTCCGCTTACTCACAGCGCTACTCCCCTTCCAGCACCGATTAGGCTATACACCATTATAGTATGTGTGCGGGGACAACGCGGAAATTGTCCTAGTGAGAAAATCGTCCTCGAATACGTTTCGATTAAAATGCTGCCTCGCCTTTCCTTCTTATCCTTATGCTTCCAGCCAATTCCAAATGCCTTACTTCCCTTTTACCACTTGGCCTAATTGCTTGCAGCAGCCTTCCGATCGGAAGGCAGCAGGATCGTCAGCATACCAAGCAGCGGCAAATACGAAGTGCATCTTAAAACAAACTCGATGCCCATGGCATCCGCTAAGTTGCCGAGGATAGCCGAGCCTATGCCGGCAAGACCAAACGCCATTCCGAAGAACACACCCGAGACAAGTCCAATCCTACCCGGCAGCAGCTCGTTCGCATAAACCAATATGACGGAAAATGCAGATGCCAATATAAGTCCCGTGAAGAAAATTAAGATGACCGAAAAGGTTAGATTCGCATAGGGCAGCAGCAGGGCAAACGGTGCCGTTCCTAAAATAGAAAACCAAATTAAGCTGCGTCTGCTGAATTTATCAGCGAGCACTCCCCCTAGCAATAAACCAATGACATTCGCAGCAAGAAAAACAAACAGCACCATTTGCGCATGACTGACGGAGAGACCAAAATGATCGATCGCGTAAAAGGAATAATAGCTGCTGATTGCGGCGATGTACACATTTTTAGAAAAAACAAGAATCATTAGAATCGTAATAGCAAAAATGACCTTACCTGTCGATACGTTCAATTTCGAGGCTGGCTTAGCTGCGTTTTTTTGATGAATGGCAGGCACAAGCGCAAGCTGCTTCCCATACCATTTTGCAACATTGAATTGAATTACAATGCCGATCGTAACGACGAGAGCGAACCAGATAACCCCCTGTTGACCCGTATGCACGAACAGCACTGCAGTCATAATGGGAGCCAGCGACTGTCCAATGTTTCCGCCAAATTGAAAAATCGACTGCCCCGTACCTTTTTTCGCCCCTGAAGCCAAATAGGAGACGCGCGCGGAGGCCGGGTGGAAAACCGCTGAACCGACGCCGATCAGCATGACGGCTGCCATCACCATCCAGAAATGCGTCGCATAGGACAACGCCGCCACGCCCCCCATCGTAAACAACATTCCGATTGGGAGCAGCATCGGCTTCGGATGTGAATCGGATAATATGCCGATGACGGGCTGAAGCATGGCCGCCGTAATATTGATCATTAACGAGATCAGTCCGATTTGGGCGTAGGTGAGCGATAACGAATCTTTTAGGATTGGAAATAATGCCGGGACAACCGATTGAATCGTACCTTAAGCCAGCTGCAAAAATGGATTATAGATGGCACGCTCCAGCCTGGGGAGAAGCTAAACGATACCGAGCTGTCCGAGGCGCTTGGCGTAAGCCGCACCCCAGTAAGAGAAGCCTTTCAATTACTCGAGGTTCAAGGGCTGATCCAAACTTTTCCCGGCAAGGAAACGCGCGTCACGACGCTGGAGAAGGAAGATATCATAAAGCTGTACGCGCCCCTTACCGCACTTCAGGCACTAGCAGCCGAGCTCGCGGTCCAAAACATCCAACAGGAGCATATCGATCAGCTTCGCGCAATCAATGCAAGCTTCAACGAGTATGTTAACGATGAGCAGCTCTATGAAGCGATGGAATATGATGAAGAATTTCATCAAACGATTTTACATATCGCAAATAACCAACATATCTTATCCTTTTGCTCCGCCCTGCAAATGCATATTAGAAGGTATAAATATATCTTTATCAAACGGCCGAATTGGGAGTCGCAAGCCGCCGTGGATGATCATGAAGCCATTATAAAAGCGCTGGAAGCACGCGATGCGGAAGCAGCCGCGCGTTTAATGAAGCATAATCTCGAAAGACCGCTCGAACATTTGGATAAATTGCTTCACTCGCTTTAAAGCTTACGCTCAAACTTCATAAATAAAAGGGATCAAGCAAATGCAGCCGGCGCTTGATCCCTTTTTTCATCGCTGTCGCGGCGATTCTTAACCTTCCGTAACGCACAAGCGTAAACGGCTGTCGCCGTCCTCTGTGGCAAAAGCAGTCGTTTCGCGGAGATATATAAGCACATTTATATGTGAAAACATATAAATTCTTATATATAAATAAAAGGGCGATACCGCTCCCGGCGTAAACACCGGAAACAATATCGCCTTCTGAAACTAATATTTGGTTAGGACTAAGCTTCGTTGCTATCTTCACGCTCATAATAACGGACAATCTCGATGATCAAAGCGCCCATTCTTTCGATTTCCGGTACAACCATTCGTGTCACGCCATATTCTTTCAGTGCTTCAGCCGTTACTTTACCTACCGCCGCAGCAACAACCTGCTGCTCAAAGCATTCTAAGAGCTGCTCCTTGCGGCCTTGCGCGATCGCATGTCTGAACAAATAATGCACCTGAACCGCAGTTGTAAAGCAAACCGTATCAACGGCCGCTTCCATTAGCTCCTCCATAAGCATTGCCAAAGTAGCATCTGCAGGCGGAACATGTCTATACGGCAGCACCGACTCAACATGAGCCGCGCCCTTATTTTCGAGAAAGCGGACCAGCTCCGGCGCTGGTTCTCCATGAAGCTGAATCCATACGCTCTGTCCTTCAAAATCAAAAGACGCAAGGTTTTCTATGAGCCCCTGCATTGTTCCGTCATCATCACTGACGACCGCCTTTAGCTCATTCCGCTTCAAAAACGCAGAGGTTTTGTAGCCTCTTGCCGCGATCTTTGCATTAGAAAGCCGATCAATCACATCTTGCCCAATCCCAAGCTTACCAGCTGCGGTGACTAAGCTTTCCGATCCCATTCCCGTCGTTAAAATAACCCAGTCCGATCCCTGCTCTGCGAACCTGCGCAGCGGTTCTTCCAGCTGTTCCTCTTCAAACATCGTTAATCCCTGCAATGAGCGAATGATTGGAACTCCGCCCTGCTTCTCTATGATCAAGCCCATTTCATCCGTTTTCCGTGATCCGGCAATGACGACTCGTTTTCCCTGTAATCCGTTAATCCCCATATTATTCAAGCCACCGTACTTTCGGTAAATTAGCCTTAGCCGAGGTCATTATACCAAATGGAGCTGTAATGCGCATCTTTTTGTCAGATCTATGTCAGGCATTTTCCCATTGCTGTTTAAAAAAAAGCTCATACACTCTGCAATATACAATTTTTAGGATCATGTAGACCGGAATAATCAGCAAAATACCAAGAATGCCAGCAATGTCTCCACCCACCAGCACTAAAATGATCGTCGTCATGGGATGGATATCAAGCTGCTTGCCGAAGACATAAGGCGCAACGAGGTTGTCTTGAATCTGCTGGGCTACCGTAATGATAACAATCGACCAGATGGCGATAGTCGGGGATTCGATGAAACCAATAATTACGATCGGCACGGAAGATAGGAATGAACCGATAAAAGGAATAAAGTTCAGAATGACAGCCACAACCGTCAGCAAAAGCGCATAGGGCAGATCGATGATAAGGAAGCCTACATACATGAAAACGCCAAGCGCCAGATTCACGATTACGCGGCCGACAATAAAGCTGCTCAGCATATGATCGATATCCTCCATCACTTCCGTTCCGTCCTTGCGGAACCTCTTGGGAATGAAGCTGACGATTTGTTCTCCGAACTTCCCTCCTTCCTTCAGCATGTAAAACAAAAGGATCGGGAAGGTAATAAGCACTATCGCAAAATTAGAGAAGAACGATAGCATGCCGGAGAAATAATCCGTTAACAGCGTAAAGCCTTTATTCAAATACTCTGTCAGCTTGGACAGCGGATTTGAATTCTCTGGCAGGAAAGAAGAAATAAAGCCGTTATGTTCAAGCTCTGCCACCTGCTCGCTTAAGGAAGTGAACAGCGTTGGCGCATTTTCGACCAAATTAAGCAACTGCGTGCGAAGCGATGGCCAAACGCCAAGGCTGAAGACGACCATGATGGCGGTGAAAGCCAAATAAATGAATAGAATGGCGAATGTCCGATTGACCTTGCGGCGTTCCATGAGATTTACGATTGGACGCAGCAGGTAATAGAAAAACCCTGCTAACATAAGCGGTACGATAATCATGCTGAAAAGCGAAAGCACTGGTTTGAAAATAAAATCGACACGCGAACCCAAATAAATAATGATCAGTATTAAAATGATGGAAACACACCATCTAATAAATCGATTATGCCTGGCCATACGTACACCTTCTTCTCTAAGTTACTTCCCTTTTACCCATTGCAACTGCCACTGAAACGATTCTGTAATCCGTCTTCCAAGTGCACACAAAAAAACAGATCTTCGAGGGACTTCTTCTCCCTGCGAAGATCTGCTATTTTAGCTTAAAATATTTGGACCCGTTACTCTTTATCCGCAGCATATTTCTTCAAAATAATAACCGCGTTATGACCGCCGAAGCCAAAGGAATTGGACATCCCGATTTCAATATCCACCTTACGCGCCTCGTTTGGCACGTAATCGAGATCGCAAACGGAATCAGGCTCCTCCAGGTTGATGGTCGGCGGGATCACGCCCTCCTGTATGCTCTTCACTAAAGCGATGGCTTCCACTCCGCCCGCAGCCCCGAGCATATGTCCTGTCATCGACTTGTTCGCAGTCACAGGAATGCGATAGGCTTGCTCGCCGAACAGTTTTTTGATCGCCGCAGTCTCCGAGCGGTCTCCGATTTCCGTGCTGGTGGCATGCGCGCTGATCACATCAATCTGGTCAGGCGCTAGGCCCGCTTCTCGCAAAGCATGCTTCATTGCTTGGTAAGCACCAATGCCCTCCGGATGTGTGGCTACCATATGATAAGCATCTGAGCTGGCGCCGTAGCCGATGACCTCTGCATGAATACGAGCGCCTCTGCACTGCGCATGCGATAAAGACTCCAGCACAAGTATGCCGGCACCTTCAGCCATCACAAAGCCGTCGCGACCGGCATCGAAGGGCCGGCTTGCCTGCTCTGGCTCCTCGTTTCGGGTCGAAATGGATGTAGCGTTGCCGAAGCTTGCCAGTGATATATCTGTAATTGCCGCTTCCGCGCCACCTGCGATAACCACATCCGCGCTGCCTGAACGTATGAGGCGCCAGGCTTCCCCGATTGCAGTATTCCCGATGGAGCAAGCCGTAACAGGCGACATAGAAGGACCCTGCGTGCCGAAGCGAATGCTGATCATTGCTGCGGCCATGTTTGCGATCATCATCGGGACAAGGGTTGGACTCACCCGGTCAGGTCCTCTCTCGTGCAGGACCTCGGCTTGACCGAGCAAGGTTTGAATGCCGCCGATGCCAGAGCCTACATAAACGCCTACGCGTTCACGATCCGTATCGTCCATTGACAGTGATGCATCCTCTAGTGCCTGTTCCGCCGCCGCAATCGCAAACTGGCTGAACCGATCCATGCGGCGGGCTTCCTTCCGTCCAAATCGCACCTCTGCATCAAAATCCCGCACAAGGCCTCCGATTTTCGATTTATGCTTACTGGTATCGAAAGAATCGATTGATGATATACCAGATCTCCCGTTTACTAATCCGTTCCAAAATTGTTCCACGCTGTTCCCAAGCGGCGATATGACGCCCATCCCTGTAATTACGACTCGTTCCATCGTGAACCCTCCTTCGCAAACTCCTTTATGAATTGTAGTTTGTCATAGAAGTTATCCTATTACAAGTTGTAGTTTATTATAGTATAATGAGTACCACGATAATGGAAGAAAAGGGATGATAGAAATGATTAACCAAGAAACAAGATTACAGGCTCTCTCTTCATTCTTAAAATCAAAACGGGCCAAAATCTCTCCCGAAGCCGCGGGATTCCCTCCCGGTGCCCGGCGAAGGACACCTGGCTTACGCAGAGAAGAGGTTGCGCAGCTTGCCGGTGTAAGTCCGACCTGGTATACATGGCTTGAGCAGGGCAGAGATATTAAAGTATCCGGCTCCGTTCTCGATTGCGTGGCTGCGGCGCTGCAAATGAATGACGACGAGCGAAAATATTTATATGCACTTGCCTTGGGGTCCGGTCACATCAATCATATGATTGACGAGGAGCATTCGGAAATTACGCCATCACTCAAGCGAATCCTGCAGGAGCTGCGTTTTTGTCCCACGATCATATCCGATCGCCGCTGCCAAATTGTCGGATGGAATGCAGCAGCCTCGCATGTGTTTATGGATTTCGAACAAATACCTGCCGAACAGCGAAATATGATCCAGCTGTTGTTCACGCGCAAAGAGTTTCGCAGGCTTGCTGGAAATTGGGAGCATTTTGTAGGCGGCTATCTGGCTATCTTTCGCGCCTATTACGGCCAATATGTGCAAGATGATTGGTATGAGCGGTTTATTGAGGAAATGAAGGGCAGCCATCCGGAGTTTCAGTACCTTTGGGAGCAAAGCCAGGTCAGCTCAGCTCCAGATGTACTGCTTGAATTTCGGCATGCGAAGGTAGGGAAAATGTTATTTCATCTGACTTCTTTTCAAGTGCAGGGACCCTCCGATTTGAGATGCAGCGTATATACGCCGGCGCCTGAGTCCTCAACCGAGTCTAAGCTGCGCCGGCTGATGGAAAAACAAGACTAACGAAACGGTTTGATTTTGATGCAAAATGGTACGGGACATTTATCCGAATGGAACTGTGCGGTCGCATATTTTGTTCACGAGCGCATGATCATGACTGATGACCAGCAAACCGATTTGCCTGGCCGCTGCGATATCCAGCACGGTATGCCAGATTTGAGCCTGCGTAATCGCATCCAGCATCGTCGTCATTTCATCCGCGATCAGAAATTTGGTGCCCGGCCCCAGCGCCCTGGCTATACAGCATCGCTGCAGCTCACCCCCAGACAATTCGTTCGGATAACGCTGCAGAAAGTCTTCTCTGATCCCTAGCGCCTCAAGCAGCGGAGCATCCGGAGACCAGCCTTCTGACAACGTTTTAGCCATTCGCCACCTTGGGTTGACCGCGCGCTCCGGATGCTGGAATATCATTTGAACCGGATCATAACCGCTATTGTGTTTGTTTCGGCCCGCTACGATTACCTCGCCCGCGATTGGCTTTGCATAACCTGCGAGCAGTCGTCCCAATGATGTTTTCCCGCTTCCGCTCGGCCCGATAAGTCCGACGGTTTCGCCCGGCTGCACCGAAATGTTAAAGTCGGTAAACAGCCATGGACCGCTCTCGTATCGCCAGCCTAGATTCCTGCCCTCAAGTTGCATGTATGCACCTCACGATTCCGCCCCGGATGGAACGAGGCTCCGGCCGCATCGTCCCGCATTGTTCCCCAGCCGAAGGACAGCGATCAACAAAGTGGCAGCCTTGCTGACCAAGGCTTCTTGCCGGCTGCGATCCGGGCAGCGGAACAAATCCGTTTTGCGGCAGCGCGCGCCATAACGCTTGGCTGTATGGATGCCGCAGCCTCTCGCCGTTACCCGCAAAATCGCTGGCAGGAGCGAGCTCGACCGACATGCCCGCATAAAAAACGGCGACCTTATCCGCTATACGTACAGCCGCCTCAATATCATGCGTAATCAACAATACGGCGCAGCCTCCCTCTGCCAGCTGCTTGAATTGCTTCAACGCTTCCTCAACATCGCCCGGATGCATGCCCGGTGTCGGTTCATCGGCAATAATCAGCCTAGAACGGCCAAGTGCGGCCGTCGATACAAGCACCTTGCGGGCCATGCCGCCCGAGAGCTGGAACGGAAAAAGCCGTTCTACATGCTTCCCCAAATGAAATCGCTCGAATAAGCTTTTACGCTCAATATGCTGCTCCAATCCGTCCTCCCTCGTCCGAAGCTGCTTGCCAACTCGCATGAGCGGATTCAAATAGCTGACGGATTGCGGAACAAAGGCGATTTCTTTACCTCGGTAGCGTCTTAGCCTTGCTTCGTCAAGCGGCGCTCCGCCGTATGAGATGCTTCCGGACATAACGACATTTGGAGGAAGAATACCCATGATCGCATGCGCGAGCAGGCTTTTACCCGATCCGCTTGCTCCGACGAGAGCAACGATTTCTCCTTCGTGTATCGCAAAATCCAGCTCTTCGATGACATTGACCGGCTCCTGCCTGCTTCCCTTCGTATATTGCATGAACGAGATCGATAGTTTATTTACCTCTAACAGCGGCACGGGTTTTCCTCCTTTCTATTTGAATTGACGACGATCGGCTTAGCTGTCAAAGATGGGTATGGCGTGGATCAACCAGCTGCCGAAGATGATTGCCAAGCTTGTCGAATGCTCTTACGGTGAGCAGCAGTCCTAAGCCGGGAAATACGGCAAGCCACCACATGCCGCTCGATAAATAACGCATCGATTCAGAAAGAATGATGCCAATGGCCGGCTGATGCGGGGACATTCCAAGACCCAGAAACGTTACGGCCGCTTCATGCAGCACGGCATGCGGAAAAAGAATCAGGAACCCCACAAGCAATTGCGGCAGCAAATGCGGCGCCAAATGGCGGGTCGCAACGGCATAGCGAGAGCTTCCAAGCTTTCTCGCTGCGAGCACATATTCCGCGGACATCAGCTGCAGCGCCTCAGCGCGAATGATGCGGGCAAGGCTCGGCCAGTGTGTGAGCATAATTCCGACAGCAACTCCCTTCAGCCCGCCTCCACAAACAAAAGCGATCAAAATGAGCATGACGAGATGAGGAACGCTTAAGAAAACATCGATCAGCCAAGTAATGATGCGATCAGCGGTTTTGCCAAGCGTTGCTGCCATAAGCCCCATGATGGCAGCGATTACGACACTACATGCCGCACCAAGCAGACCAACCTGAATGCTTAAGGCAAGTCCTTTTACGGTTCGCGAGAGCATATCCCTGCCCAGCCAATCCGTGCCGAATAGATGGGATAGAGATGGCGCCAGGTTTCGGCTTTCCAGCTGAACGGAGAGCCCTGAAGCGCCGAGCAGCCAGCTGCCAATTCCAATGCTTGCAAGCAAGACTGCCGCAGCTGCCGCGGATACAAGCGTCCGCCGCCGTTCGTTCCAGCGCCGCCGCTCTTTCTCTTTCTGAACTGAGGCCGGTTGATTCATCCCCGCATCCCCTTCCCTAGCCGCAGCCTCGGATCAACCATCCGATAAAAGTAATCTGCTAAGGCATTTCCCGTAAATACGAACAACGTACTGCATAGAACGAGCCCCAAAAGAAGCGGCACATCGCCTCGCAACCCGGATTCTACTGTGGCTTGCCCAAGTCCGGGATACGAGAAAACTTGCTCGGCGAGCACCGCTCCCCCGAACAATTCACCGAATGAAGCGAATTGCAGCGTAATCGCAGGCAGCGCAATATTGCGCAGGCTATGTCTAAAAAATAAGACCGCGCCTCTTTCGCCCCTTGCTTTGGCAAATAAGATATAGTCGCTATCCATCACGTCGATCAGCTTCTGCCGCGTATGCAAAGCAATCGGCGCAATCCCGACTACGCTCAAAGTAATGCCAGGCAAAATCATATGGCGGATATAGTCGCCGGCTGTGACGCTTCCTGCCAGCACCCCTGCCGGCACGCCGAGCCCTACAGGCAGCCAGCCGAGCCAAACCGCAAACACCATCATGAGCAGCAGTCCGATCCAAAAGGCCGGTGTCGAGGCAAGCGTATAGCAGTAGCTTGTGATCATGCGATCGATCCAAGAATCTCTTTTTAACGCCGAAACCACGCCCGCAGCAAAACCCATGACACCCGAAAGCATCCATGCGAACGCCATGAGCAAGGCCGAATGCATAAATCGCTCCCCGATAACTTTGGTCACGGCCTCTCGGTAAATCATCGAGGTTCCCAAATCACCTTGAAGCAAAGCAGAAGCCCACTTTAAGAATCGTTCCGCAAACGGACGATCTAGTCCCCAATACGCGGCAATCTCTTCCCGCTGCTCCGCTCCGACACGCATCACATCCGCACCGATGTATGATTGTACGGGATCAATGGGCGACATCGCGACAAGCGCAAAGGTAATGATGCTGACCGAGGCCAGTAGAAGAAGCAGACGAATGATTTTTTTACCTATAAAAACAGCAATTCCTTGAAACATGCAAGAACCTCTTCCCGCTTTCTACTTTGTCCAGCTCCAGCTTTCGATGTTGTCCGTAACCGGCCATCCGTGACCATGCGGCTGAATGCGCTGCTTGCCGATGTCTAGCCCATCCTTCACCAAATAAAGATGATCGATATTGACGAGCCAAGCCCAGGGCGCATCGCCCTGTACGCTCAGCCCTGTTTGACCGTCCCATTGCGCTTGCTTCCAAAAGGACAGCGCTTCTTCTTCGGTACGGGCATCAAGCGCTTGCTCAAACAGCTTATCCACGGCCGGATTGCTGTAATAGCCGGTATTATAATAATCCACACCGCCATACTCACTGCTGTAAAGATTGAACATTTCCAGCGGATCATGGCTGCCCCAGCCAAGCAGCACTGCATTTGAATGCATGAGCTTCTCTATCTCATCCCAGCTCTTGCCTTCTACGTTGATTTGAATGCCAGCTTTTTTTACCATATCAGCGGCTGCCAAAGCGAGCGATTGCCGGGTAACATCTCCGGATGGATAAAGCAGCGTAAACTCCGCCTTAAGCGATCCTTTCTCAACAATGCCGTCCTTATCGCTGTCAACCCAGCCGCCATCGGCTAAAATCTGCGATGCAGCGTCCGCATCGTTGTCCTTGATTACAGTGTCCTCGTTCCACCAAGGCAGACCGTCATTCGCGGTGAAAGCCGGTGAACCGTAGCCTTCCAAAATGCCCTCGACCAGCTGCTGACGGTCAATGACGGTGTTGATTGCCACACGAATCGCTTTATCTGCCGTAACATCATTGCCGATCGCATATCCCTTATCCGTTTTGCCGCCCGCCTTCACGTAAGGAAATGCGATTCCCCGATTATCTACCGTCTTGACTGCTTCGAGGCGCATCCCGGCAACTTCTTGATGGCTAAACGCAGAAGGGATGTAGGCCACATCGACGCTGCCCGCCTTCGCTGCCGCAAAAGCCGCATCCTCATTCAAGAATAGAAAGGTCAGCTTATGGATTGAAGGCTTGGCTCCGTAATAATTTTCATTCACCTCTACGATCAGCTGCTGTCCCCGATCCCATTGTACGAATGTGAACGGTCCGGACCCGATCGGTTTTTCCGCATAAGTGCTGCTATAAGCATGCTTAGGAACAATCCCTGTAGTGATCAGATTATAAACAAAGGTAGATTGGGGCTTATGAAGCTGGAAAACCACTTCATCCTGACCCGCCTTTACGCTTGTCAAATTGTTCAAATCAATGGCCGCTCCATTGCTGGCTATCTTATCAAAGGTAAACTTAACATCCTCGGCTGTTAACGGTTCCCCGTCTGAGAAGGTAACGTCGTTCCGAAGCTTGACCGTCCACGTTTTGCCGTCCACGCTGACCGCGTAGCTTGTTGCAAGATCGTTTACGATATTTAACTGATCATCTCTCTTCAGCAGCGTGCTCTGGAAAAGCGGCGACCCGTAACGGCCCCAGCCTTTTGTCGGATCAAAGCCCGTATCCGGCTCTGCGCCTATGGCTACAACAAGCTCATCCTTTGGCGCAGAGTTTTCTGCCGGCTTTGCCGTGCTGCAGCCGGCAACAAGCAGAAGAACAGCGAACGCAAACACCGTTCTTGAATAAAATCTTTTCATTTTAATCCCCCTGTTTGCGCTGATTTTCGTAACACGATTATACGATATTGTAACACGACCCAATTGCGAATTCACCATTTTTTCTTGGCTTCGCTTGGAATACGTAACAGACAAGCGTAAACGGCTGTCGCCGTCCTCAGTGGCATAAGCTATCGTTTCGCGGAGATATATAAGCACATTTATATGTGAAAACTTATAAATTCTTATATATTAAAAAGACTGTAAGCACGTATTCGCGCTCACAGCCTCGGAGATTGCTCAAATAAAAATATCATTCATGCGTGTGCTCTTTACCTTGATCATGCTTATCGGCGTAAGTGACCGAGAGCTCGGCATAGATGACGCCCTTCTGCGCTTGAATCTGCTGATGCAGCGAACGCAGCCGCGCAAGCTGTCCTCTCACGACGATAACCTCCAAGCATTGATCGTGATTCAAATGGACATGCATATTGGAGATGATGTCATGATGAAAGCGATGCTGTACCTCCATCAGCACGATCGGAAGATCGCTTGCGTGATGGTCGTAGACGAGTACGATCGTTCCCGCTACATGTTCCTGTCCGTTCATTCGGGCCGGCTCCAGCAAAGCCCGCCTAGCCATGTCACGAATGGCCTCGGATCGGTTTGTGTAGCCTTGCTCATCGATATAACGGTCAAACTGATCGATTAAAGGCGCCGGGAAAGAGACCCCGAACCGGACCAACTCTTCCTTGTCTGCCATACATTCACCCTGCCTGCTTCATTTTCGTCTTGTGATATCGTCAATGATAACCGTTAAACGATTGGATAATCAATGACGATCACATTATCAATAAGTCCGTCCAGTAAGCTTACAAAGCTTTGATGCGCGGGATGCGGGCCATAATCGAGCAAAGCCTGTTGATCGGTGAACGTTACCCTAAGCCCGAGTGTGTAGCCTTGAATATTGCCGGTTTCCGTCGTTTCGTTACTGCCGGTAGTCAATTGTATGATCCCCGGAATTTGCGACGGAAGCGAATATAACGCATCCAGCAGCTCCTTTTCTTTGCTGGCGGACAATTTTTCTTTGAATTTAAAGGAAACCAAATGCTCAAACATATGACGACAATCTCCCTTCCATGCTCTTAGCGCTATTTCACTTTATCATATCATGCGTGAGTGATGTGAAAAACAAAAAAAGCAGAGCATATGCCCTGCTTTTACTCTCTGTGCTTACAACCGCTCGATATTAAATTCAAAAGACAGCTCTTGATTCGCCGGAATCAAATACTCGTCATGGACTGGAGCACCCCAGCTGTCGTCGCCGCCGACACCCATTTGTCTGCCAGCTACTGTAACTACGGTGTAGTGTACGTTAGGCAGCTCATAATGGTGATAAGCACTCTCCAGCTCGAAGGCTGTGAACGGCGAAATATTGCATTCGACCGGCTGCTTCGCAGGAGCCGTAATCCGAATGCCTTGACCATAATCATTACTGATGCTTACACGGCGTACTCCCGTGCGGTTGCCTGATTCCTGTGGAACCACATACCCGGAAACATTATCGGCAGCGTCATTTCGGAATACGCCGAGTCTCGCTCCGAATGCCCGATCGATATAGTTTTCCTCCGGCCCCATCGCATACCAGTCCAAATGGCAATAATCTGCCGGTATTTTGAAAGAAAGTGCAAATATCGGAAGCTTAGGCAGTCCTTTTGCTCCTTCATAACGCGATTTCACGTTCAGGCTGCCATCTGCAAGAACCTTATAGGAAACCGTAACCGACACGTCTGCGCTAATGCTTAGCTTGTAACGGAAGGTGACGGTTGCGCTTCCCGCTTCCTCCGACAATTCAACGCCGGTACACTTACGTGTCAAGCTCGCCGCAAACCAAGCGCCGGAATCAAAGCCTAGCGAGAAACCTTTATCATTGTCGGTAGTCGCGCGCCAGAATAGTGGAGCCGGCGGAATCGCGATCAGCTCTCTGCCCGAATAATTCAAGGAAATAAGCGTTCCGGCCTGCTTCGAGAACATAATGCTGAAATCTCGGCCATGAACGCCAATGTTGACATCTCCCTCGACGACTCGGAGCGACCCCGACGGCTGTTTTGATGCTGTTTCTTGTTCCGTTACAAATACATATTGCCCGAATGAGGTCTCGTGTCCGGCCTCTGCCCAAAGTGTACGCTCTTTCAAATGAAGCGAGGCATGGAGCGCATATTCGCCTGGCTCATCCGCGCTCGGCAGCTCCAGCTTCACATAAGCTTCCGATTGCGCTGCAACGTCAACAGCCAGTTTGCTTCGGAAAATTTCTTCGCCTTCAAGATGCAGCGCAATAACCAAATCATAAGCATCCGTGCCCTCGAACAGATTTTCATTGATCACTTTCACGCCATGCCGGTCAGGAATAAGCTTGATATTCTGGTAGAGGAACTTAACCTCCTGCATTTTAGGCGATTCCTTGCGGTCTGCATACACAATGCCGTTCGTACAGAAATTGTAATCGGTCGCTCGGTCGTCGAAATCACCGCCGAAGGCCAGGAACTCTTTGCCGTAACGATCCTTTTTCACAATGACTTGATCAATATAATCCCAAATGAAGCCGCCTTGGTACATGGCGTATTTCTGCTCCAATTCCGTATATTTATGCATGCCGCCGACCGAATTACCCATGGCGTGCATGTATTCACAGCTGATATAAGGCTTCTCCGGATTATCGTTCAAGTATTGCTCAATATCCGCAGGTTTCGCATACATTCTGCTTTCCATATCGCTTGTCGCATTATATTTCCGGTTATGGAACACGCCCTCGTAATGAACGAGCCTGCTCGGATCCGTCTCGCGGAAGTAGTTCGATACATTCAGCAGCACTTCCCCCGCATAGGCCTCATTCCCGACGGACCAAATCAGAATCGATGGGTGATTCTTATCCCGTTCTACCATCGAAATCGCACGGTCCATAACGATCGGCTGCCATTCTGGTTTATTTTCCGGGATGTTCCAGGACGGCTCAACCGCCCCCATTTTTTGCCATGAGCCATGCGTTTCAAGGTTCATTTCGTCTATGACATAGACGCCGTAAATATCGCAAAGCTCATACCATAACGACTGATTCGGATAATGTGAGGTGCGGACAGCATTTAGGTTGTTACGCTTGATGGCGGCAATATCCCACAGCATATCTTCCTTCGTAATCGAACGTCCCCTGCGGCTGTTGAATTCGTGACGGTTGACGCCCTTGAAGACGATACGCTTGCCGTTGAGATGCATAACCTTATCCATCATTTCAAAGGTACGGAAGCCGACTCTTTGCGGAATCGCCTCGACAAGGTTGCCTAACGAATCATATACCGAAATATACAGCATGTATAAATAAGGATTTTCTGCGCTCCACGGTGTTACTTTGCCAGCATCAAGAGACAAAGAGAAAGTGTCGCTTGTTACAGAACCAGACTTCTCCGAAGCGGTTGTACGTCCATCCGCATCCTTTAACTCGATCACTATGCTGGACGGCTGGGCGCCGGACAGCTTCAAATCTACGCGCAGATTGCCCTGCGTATAAGTGTTATCCAGCTCCGCATGCACAAATAGATCGCGAACATGAATGCTAGGAACGGTATATAAATAAACATCGCGGAAAATACCCGAGAACCGCCAGAAATCCTGATCTTCCAGCCAGCTGCCGGTACTCCGCTGATACACTTCTACTGCTAGTTTATTTTCTCCTTCTGCTAGAAACGGAGTGAGGTCAAATTCCGATGGCGTAAAGCTATCTTCACTGTATCCGACGAATTCGCCATTCAGCCAAAGATAGAATGCCGATTCCACCCCTTGAAAGGAAAGGTACACAGGTTTGCCCACCATTTGGGCAGGTACAGAAAAATATTTTACATAGCTGCCCACTGGATTATGATCCTCCGGAATAGCCGGCGGACGTATGTCGTTATGACCATCCCATGGATACATCGTATTTACGTATTGAGGCTTGCCATAGCCTTGTAATTGAATATGTCCAGGCACTTCAATGTCTTTCCATCCATCCACATCATAATCAATTTGATGAAAATGCTCGGGACGGTCCGCAGGCTTTACCGCATAGCTGAACTTCCAGCTGCCGTTCAAAGAATGACGCAAAGCCATCGGAACTTCCGCTGCAGCTTCCTCTATCGACTCGTAATAACGGTGATCGGAATGCGCAGGCAATCGGTTCACCGCAAATATGCTCACATCAGTGAGCCAGCTAATATTCGGTTTCATCTTATTCATTGCTTTTTCCCCTTAAATTTATTTAAAAGTCAGGGGCCGCGTAAGAAGCACGCAGCCACCTGACTTTTCGTTTGACTATTTCACTGAACCTGTCATCCCCGCTACAAAATGCTTCTGCATTAAGAAGAATACGAGCGCGGTCGGAATCGTCGAAATAACGATAGCCGTCATAATAATACCATAATCCGGGGAATAGCTTGAACCCAAGTTGGAAATTAGCATCGGGACTGTCTTTTTCTCCGGTGATTGCAAAACGATGAGCGGCCAGAGATAGTTGTTCCAGCTCGACATAAACGTGATAATGCCTGCTGCCGCATAGGTCGTTTTCATCGTTGGCATGAAGATCCGGAAAAAAAGACTGATTTCATTCAGACCATCAATCCGGCCGGCTTCAAGCAGCTCCCGCGGAAACATTTTTGTATTTTGACGGAAGAAGAAAATCAGGAACGCTGTCGTAAAGGTCGGTAATACAACCCCTGACAATGTGTCCAGACCGATGAAAGGAATGACCTGCGAAATTCCCCCGAACATTTGATACAACGGGACCATAATGGCTGCGAAAGGGATCATCATGGAAAGCAGCAGGATGTTAAAAACAACATCCTTTGCCCTGCTGCGATAAATTTCAAAGCCGTAGCCAGCCAAAGAGGCAATAACCATGGCGAGAACCGTCGTCGTTACTGAAATTTTTGCTGAATTCAGCAATGCGGGCAAGATGTCCACCGTACTGAACAGCTGATTAATATTTTCGAAAAGCTGACCGCCGGGAAGCAATCTTCCTTTGGTTACGTCGGCCGATTTATTCGTAGCGCTGATGATCATCCAAAGAAACGGGAAGATCGAAACGAAAGCAAGCACGCTTAGAAAAATATAGACAAAAACACGCTTGAGCTTATCCATTTTTATCACCTGCCGCTTTGAACTGAATGAACGCCAAGATGACGATCATGATAACAATTGAATACGAGACGGTAGCCGCATAACCGAAATCGGCCGAATATTTGAAGGACAGGTTATAGATATACTGAGAGATGGACATGGATGCATTACCCGGCCCGCCCTTCGTAATATTGACAACCTCATCAAACAATTGCAAGGTACCGATTGTTGAAGTAATGGAAGTGAACAAAATGATCGGCTTTAGCAGCGGCACGGTAATTCCAAAAAACTGTCTCGTGGAAGAGGCACCGTCGATTTTTGCTGCTTCGTAGATCGAATGATCAATATTTTGAAGCGCGGACAAGTAGAAAATCATATTATAGCCTGTCCAGCGCCATGTGATTGCGATAATTACGGTAACTTTCGCCCAGAACGGATCCGTAATCCATTGAATGGGGTTTGCGATCAAATGAAGGTTCGTTAACAGTTTATTAACTAAGCCTTCCGTAGCAAACAAATATTTAAAGATAACGGAGTAAGCTACGAGCGAGGTAACGGCAGGCAAAAATATTGCCGTACGGAAAAATCCTTTAAATTTCAATTTGCTGTCGTTTAGTAATACAGATATAAACATAGCAAGTACGATCATGACTGGAACTTGAATGACCAAATAAATAAACGTGTTCTTCACTGCGGTTAAAAACGTCTTATCGCTAAATAGCCGAACATAATTGTCAAAGCCGGTAAATTTCAAATTCATTCCTTTACCTGATTTGAACGATAGTAGTAGCGCCTGAATCATCGGATAAAAGTAAAACGCCGCAATCATGACAACCGCAAGAATGATAAACATCCAGCCAGTCAAATTAGCTCTAGTGCGAATTCTCACGCCAGGCTTCGCTGCTTTCACGTTAGCCTAACCCCTCTCTTTACGGGAATAAAACCATAGGGGTCCCTCCAGCTCCTGTAGCCGGATCAATCCATTGCGATGCAGGAGAAGGAGAAGAGCCCCGGTCTTATTTCATAGCCGTATGGTCTGTTTTATTTAACTTGCGTTTCAGCTTGCGCTTGCGCGTCTTTGAGCACATCGTCAATTGCCTTGCCGCCTAAATAGTTTTGCATTTCCACGACGAGAATATCTTCAACTGCGTACGTGTGCATGCCGTAGTTCACGCTAGGAATTTGCTCTGTCCATTTTGCGAAATCCTCAATTACCTTTTGCCCGCCAAAAAACTCATCAGCTTGCTTGTACGCGTCGCCGGCAGCCGCAGCTTTCAGGGTACCGATCGCACCGATCTCCGTCACAAGCTTCTGATAAAGATCAACATCGGAACCGAAGGTTTGTTTCAGAAACTCTGCCGCTGCTTCTTTCCCGTCAACGTTCATGACATACCACGAGCTGCCGCCTAGATTGGAAGCATTCACCGAGTTCGGGTTGTTAGACAGCTTAGGGAAAGGAACGACTGACCATTTGCCGGATTGTGAAGCCTCTGCCTTAACGGAAGCCGTAATCCAGTTTCCAGTAGGAACAGTAGCAACTTCACCGCTGTTAAAGCCGCCTACAAACTGGCTCCAATCGGAAGTAACCTTCACAATGTCAGCGCCCATAAGCTCTTTGTAAGTTTCAAACGCTTCTTTAAGCGCTTCATTGCCCGTAAGGTTAGGAGTCGTTCCATCTTCCTTCAGGTACCATGAACCGGCCGATTGAATCATCATACGGATCAAGCCAAGGTCATTCGGATCTTGCGTAAGCAATGACTTGCCTGTTTTTGCTTTCACTGCTTTACCGATCTCAATGAATTTTTTCCAGTCGATATTTTGCAGGTCTCCGATTTTATAGCCTGCTTCTGTCAAATAGTCGCTTCTTACGTACAAACCCGCTACGCCTGAGTCGAACGGTACACCGTATTGCTTGCCGTCTACGCTTGTAGGTCCGATTTTGTAATCTGCGAAATCAGCCGGTTTAATGAAATCCGTTAATTCGAAGAAAGCATCCGGATACGCTTGCAGGAAGCTTTGCGCACGGTAATCCTCAATTAACACGATGGTCGGCAAGCTTTTTGTCGTTCCCGCATTCAAGCCTGCGTTCAATTTTTGAATGATATCTGCCTGTGCGTTTTCCACGATGTTGACCTTCAGGTCGGAATCGGGATTTTTAGTCTTGTAAGCTTCGCTTGCACGTTCCATTGCACCGATGTTAAAAGCTTTATCCCATGCCCATACTGTAATTTCCTTCGTACCTTCAGCGGGTGTGCCGCCATTTTCAGGTGCTGTGTTCTCATTGTTTCCGCATGCTGTCAGCAAAACGAAGCTGGCAAGCATAACTGCGAGTAGTTTTTTCAATTCCATTCAACCCCTTTAAGCTTTGTCTAAGCACATTTACTAGCTAACGATAATCAGTATAACAATTCATCAAAACGACTCGTTAGCAATATATTTGTGCGGATTTGTCATTCTATTGTTACCTTTCCAATCGTTAATATGTAATTAGAAAATTATTTGCTTATTGGTACTTTCTTTAGGTCTTATGAAGAGGCAGCCTAATCTTCACTCTTGTTCCGTCACCGATATTACTCACGATGGCAACGCCGAATTCTTCTCCGTACAGCAGTCTAAGCCGATCATGCACATTGCGAATGCCAATACCGGAGAAGAAATGGCTTGTGCTGATCGAGCTGTGGGCAGGATTTTCATGATCATAGCCCTCCATGCCAACGCCGTTATCGACAACCTCGCACACAAGCGCATTTTCCTCGCGTGAAACAAGTACATAGATATGCCCTTCGCTGCGCTCTTGGAAGGCATGGAAAAAGGCATTTTCAATAAAGGGCTGGATAATGAGCTTGGGAATGTGATAACCGTAACAGTCCTCGGCAATGAAATAATTGACCGTAATCTGCTCGCCATATCGCACGTGGTTAATAAAAACGTAGTTTTTCAAATTCACGAGTTCTTGGGCCACACTAATCGTTTCGCTGATATTGCTTACCGTATTTTGCAACAGCGATATAAGCGCATTGATGGTAGCTGCCGCTTTCTCCTTGTTTCCCTGCTGGACAAGGATCTTGACGGACGCGAGCGTATTGTATAAAAAATGGGGATTGATCTGCATTTGCAAAGCGGAGAGCTCAGCATTTCGTTGATCCTTTTGCGTCTGAATCAGCTTTTGGATATAATCGTTTAACTCATCCAGCATGTAGTTGTAAGCTTTTCCAAGCTCCTTGATCTCGTAGCTGCCCGTCACGGTTATGTAATTGTCAAAGTTATTTTCAGTGATCCGCGGCATTTGTCTGGCAAGGAGAGTCAAGGACTTCGTTAATCGTCTGGATATTAGAAAAACAATGATCAGAGCGACAATCACGATAGCAACACAAATAAGCGCGACTGTCTTGAAATCGACCATCTCGCTCAGCACCTGTTGCTTATCAATGAGATTAACCAGGTAAAAGTCGTATACAGGCAAGTATTCGGACAGCACCAGGCTGTTTTTCCCCATCACGCTAACTTCTTTGTATTTCAGCTGCTGCTTTTCGATTTCTTGCGCATAACCGAGCAGGTCCTGCTCTTGTCTGCCAATCAGGTCGGAGCGGTTGCTTGATACAACCATGCCGGATCGATCCAATATGGCAACGTCATTGCCGCTGCTTGTAAAGCTTGTGTAAAATCGCTTAAAATCGCTTTCCCGTATGGCAAAATAAAGAATGCCGTATTGATTGCCGCTCGTCCTCTCCATTAGAGCTCTGGAAGCGACGATGACTGGATCTTCATTGGACGCGCCGGTAAGGTTTTCTTTATCCAACTGGTAGATAAGTCGCTTAGGCTGTATGAGCGTGTTAACGGTTAACAGGCTTTTTCTCAGCTTCTCCACCGAATTAGGCCAATAATAGCTGTCCGTCGAATGGCTTTTTCGATTGATTCCCGTAATGGTCATCGTAACCGGATATGCCGCGACGTTGGATTGAATCCGTTCCATCTGCTGACTGGCTTGGTAATAACTTTTTAATGAGGCAAGCGTGTCCATGTCGGGGTTCGTCAAAAAACCTTTAATTGCCCCGTTCTGCAAAACATTGTTGGAGGCCGTGACGACCGAATAATTAAAAGACTCAAAATTCGCCTGGATTTGGTTGATGATTTTTGAATTCGTAATGCTGAATGTATTCATAAACAGCTTTTCTGACATTTGAATCGTGACCAGGGTCGTAAGTAACGATACCGTTATAATACTGACCAGCGTAACCATAAACATTTTAATAAACAGACTTTGATACTTAAATTTATCCAAAAAACCTTTCATCGCTTAATCCCTCTTCTTACCTGTGTATTGTTTTCTGTAATGGCTTGGGGACAAACCCGTTAACTTCTTAAATACCTTCGTAAAATAACTATGGTCCGAATAACCGACCATACCGCTAATTTCAGCAATGGATGACGAATCGTCCTGCAATAGCTCTGCGGCTTTCTCCACCCTGATCCTATTCAAATATTCGCTGAAGCCCTCCTTATTATGCGAGGTGAAATAGCTTGATAAATAGGATGGGTTAAAATGAAAATGCTTTGCTAATTCCGTAAGGCTTAGCGGTTCCGCATAATGCTCGCGTATAAAATGAAGCAGCTGTGTCATATTTGAATTGCTGCCCGCGGCCCCTCTCTTCTTGATCACGTCATTTGCCTCGTTGATAAAAGCATTAAGCAGCGTGATCGTCTCGCTCGCATGCGTCGATTCTCCGATCAGCTTGAAGTATTTATATTTTGATTCCTCAAGTTTCTTTATGTCGGACTCCAGACGACCAAGCAAAATCGTAATATTGAAAATGACATTGCTTACAAAAGATTTAAATTCGAATACATCCGTCTTGTAATTTCTTGCGAGACCATTCACATGTTCAAGCAGCTTGCCGAACGCGTCGACAAATTGCCGCCTGTTCATCAGCTCCGTAAAATGATTCATGTTAAAGCTCTGGATTTCATCCGTGCTCTTCGAAAGCTCGTTATAAACGATGAGATGCTGGGATTCCGGAAGAAAGAAACGATAAGCATTCATTTTGAGAAAACGATCCTTGTAATACAGGGCCAGCTGCCTCAAATCAGAAAAAGACTCGCCTACCGTCCAGCCAATCCCCGGAAACTGAGCGATTGTCCAAGCCGCCAGCTTACGTGCCGTATTCGTTAAAGCAGCCATCTCGCTGCTATCCAAGTTAATAAGCATTACGACCATATTCGATTCGGTAGGCAGGTGAAAATAAACGGCTTGCGGCAGCTCTGCTTCAAGCTCTGCTTTCATTCGATCCAGCCACTGTGGATTGCCATTCCCGTCTATGCCTTTGGTTTGGATTTGCTTTAAATCGGCGCCCAGCAGCTGATATTTGTTATTGGGGAATGCTTCCGCTATGATCGCGTCATTTGCATCAACTTCATAACCGGAAAGGAGCTTGTCCAGCATCGCATGGATGGACAACCCTCCTTCATCCTCTGATTCTACAAGCTTCAATGAAGGAATTTTCTGAGCAGTACGCTTTACTATGTCCAATAACTGAAAGGCTTCCAGCTTAGGCTTTAAAATATAATCGGCAACGCCGCTTTGGAAGGTCGATCTTACGTAATCAAACTCGCCAAAGCTGCTTAAAATAATGACTTCGATTTGAGGAAATCTCGTCTTTATCGCACGGGTCAATTCCTCTCCGCCCATGACGGGCATAACGATATCCGTAATGACGATATGGGGCTCCAAACGCTCGATCAATTCAAGCGCTTCTTTGCCGTTAGAGGCTTCACCGACAATTTGAAAGCCTTCATGCTCCCAATTCAGCAGATGCTTAATCCCCTGCCTGACTAATAATTCATCATCTACGATGAGAACACGACATGAAATGGCCATAACTTATACCTCCGCTATCTGATCTATGTTTTGTTGCTTTCAGAGTCCGACTGCTCATAATAGCTCCGAATGACGATATCTTGATCATAATTCCCAAATCCTTTTCCGTACAGCGTCAGTCCGCCGCGGCCTTGCGAGGTATCCTCCGCGCGTATTCGAAATGTCCACTGGGAGTTATCCCAAGGCACGTCCATTATCGTAGTATCGGATATTTGCATACCATCAATGAATGATCCGAATTTATTAATTCTCAGTACCTTCATTAAACCATATTGATTAACGTCGTTCTTCCACCAATCCGGAGACAAGCGTCCCCGCATGCGGCCGAAATCCCCTGGGCTTGTCCATGTGCCAAGCTCTGTCCCGTTTATTGCGAATTGAATATCCGAAGGCCAATTTTCATTGATATAAGGAGCCTCCGAACCAATCTCCATCGATATCTCGATTTCTTGCACCTTTTGATCCTTGAATAAATAATTAGGGATTTTGTATTCGACAAATCCTCTGGTGAACCATAGGATCCCGGCATGCACGCGTTCAGGATCCAAAAAATAAGCAGGATTGTCATAATGCCCAATCATCTTCTCCGTTGTGGCAAGCCCGCAGGTAGGGGAAGCTTCAATATCCGTGTATTGGCCAATCGGGATGGATACCTCTGCGAACTTTCTTGCAGCGGGCGTAAATCGAGACAGCTTGATTTGGAGATACTCCGTAGACAAGGAACAGAACTTATAGGTCCCTCCATTGATTCTGCGCATCTTACAGCTGACGAGACCGGCCTTCTGCAGCTTGTTCACATGCGTGCTTACAATTGCGCTGCTTAGAAACAGTTCCGATGCCAGTTCTTTGATATGCATCTCTTTCATATTTAATAAGTCGATAATCTGCAAGCGAGCCTCGCTTGCCAGCGCTTCATATACGCGCAGCGATTCCGCATCGGTCGATAAATACATGCAATACACCCGCTTTTACAATTAGCAATTTAGTTAATCCTAAGATAATCATAGGCAACCGTATTGAATCTGAGTTGTTAATATGATAAATATTAATTAGATTATCAACAATTATGAATTAGTTTATTAATTAATTCAACTAGGAGGTTGTTATTTATGTCTATTCAATCAACCATGCTTATCGATAAAAACTTTCCCGTTTCCGAGGTAGATCCCAGGCTCTACGGTTCCTTTATTGAGCATTTGGGAAGAGCAGTTTACGGCGGGATCTATGAGCCCGGCCATCCTACTGCCGATGATAACGGTTTTCGCCAAGATGCGCTGAATGCCATTCGTTCCTTGAACGTTCCAATCATCCGTTATCCAGGCGGAAATTTCGTTTCCGGTTATAACTGGGAGGACGGCGTTGGTCCTAAATCGGAGAGGAAACGTCTTCTGGATCTCGCTTGGTGGACGACCGAAACAAATGAAGTCGGCACGAATGAATTTGCGGATTGGGCCAAGCTTGTCGGCTCAGAGGTTATGATGGCAGTTAATCTCGGTACACGCGGCATTGATGCGGCTAGAAATCTCGTTGAATATTGCAATCATCCTTCCGGCTCCTACTATAGTGATCTAAGAATATCACACGGTTATAAAGATCCTCATAAATTTAAGACCTGGTGCCTCGGAAATGAAATGGACGGCCCTTGGCAAATCGGCGCAAAAACAGCAGTGGAATATGGCAGACTTGCGAATGAAACGGCAAAAGCAATGCGCTGGGTCGATCCTTACATCGAGCTTGTTGCATGCGGCAGTTCATCCAGCGGGATGAGTACCTTTGCCGATTGGGAGGCAACAGTACTTGATCTCACTTACGATCAAGTTGATTTCTTATCGCTGCATACCTACTACAATAATAATGAAAATGATTCCTCCAACTTCCTTGCGAAGTCGCTCGATATGGATCAGTTCATCTACGATGTCACGGCCATTTGCGATTATATAAAGGCCAAAAAGAAGAGCAAAAAGAAGCTCATGCTGTCCCTTGATGAATGGAATGTATGGAATTCCATCGGTTCAAGCCGCGCCGAGGAGCTGTGGCAGGTTGCGCCGCCGGAATTCGAGGATGTGTATACGCATGAGGATGCGCTCGCTGTCGGCTGCTTCATCATCACGTTACTAAAGCATGCTGACCGTGTGAAAATGGCTTGTATTGCTCAATTAATCAATGTCATCGCACCTATTATGACAGAAAACGGCGGGCCGCTCTGGCTGCAAACGACCTATTATCCTTATATGCACGCTTCGATCTACGGTAGAGGAACGGTGCTTCAGCCGATTACGACTTCGCCTAAATACGATTCGAAAGATTTCACGGATGTTCCGTACTTAGAAGCGATCAGCGTTTACAATGAGGAAAAAAACGAAGTGACGATCTTTGCTGTCAATCGTCATTTAACAAACGGTATGGAGCTTAGTGTTGACGTTCGCAGCTTCGGGAATGTTAGCGTGATCGAGCATATCGTTCTGGAAAATGACGATTTAAAGGCAAGCAACACGAAAGCAAATCCAGGACAAGTTGTGCCTCACAATCGCGGAGATGCCATTGCCGATAATGGTGCGGTAACATCCGTACTGGGTAAAGCGTCCTGGAATGTAATCAGGCTGCAAGTGAAATAACGCAATACCTTCACCGTATTGCTTCTTAACCCCAAATCAAAAACCGCCGGAGTATGTGCTCCGGCGGTTTTTGGTTTTTGCGGATGAAATAGGCGAATTAGAGAACGACGATTCGCAGCCGCTGAACCGCGACCGAGTGTTCATCCTCGTCACGACACCGGATTGAATTTTAGCTCCTGGAATAACGCGGAGGAATCCTTCTCATCATAGAAATAGTTCAGCAGATCCAGCGCCACTTCTTTGTTTTTGCTTTTTTTCGATACGGCTAACGTTGTAGAAGTAGACAGATTGATCATCGTGCCTGCTGTATTATTGTCGTGTTTTGTCGTTTATTTTCCGCTCTTCATATCGCCAGGCGTCACGCCAAAATGTTTTTTGAAGACGCGATGGAAATAAGGAAGCTCGGAATAGCCGGTTAGCCTCGCTGCTTCTTTAATGGAGACATGCGGCAACAGCAGAAGTTCCCTGGCTTTCTCCATCCGTTTGCGAATAATATATTCCGTCAAATTCTCCCCTGCGGCCGCTTTAAAGGTTCGGCTAAGATGCTCCTTGCTGACATAAAATTGAAGGGCTACGCTTTCAAGCGCGATCGGCTCTAAGTAATGCTTATCCAGATAATCTTTCACCTCTGCAATAACCAAATTGCCTTTCGTTTTTTGGACAGCTTCAAGCATATCGATAACTTCACTAAACAGGTTTCCGATTTTTCCGATTACTTCGGTTAAGCTGCCGCAAGGAGAGATACGCTTTTCGGGCAGGTTTACTTTACTGCCTTCAAACGAATATTCGCCTAAGAACTGCTCGAGTATATCTGTAAAATCGACATCCAGCCGCTCAAGCTGTTCCGCCTTTATACCTCCGGGAAAGGCTTCCGCCAATAAAAGTTCCACCTTGCTCAGTGAATGAAGGGCCGATGGCTTGCTAAGCTCAAATAATGCAGCAAGCGCACGCTGTTTAAGAGCGATATAACGATCAGTTTGGGGCACGCTTGAAAATAGCAAAGGCGATCTCCGGAGCGAACCTTCCGAATGCTCCAAGGCCTCCAGCTCTTCGACGCATTTCTGTAAAGCAGCATTAAGCTCCATGGGGTCAACAGGCTTCAGCAAATATTCCACCGCACGCGAACGAATGGCCTGTTTTAAGTAAATAAAATCGTCATATCCGCTCATGACTATAATTTTTAGCAGCGGAAACCGTTCGTTTATTTGTTTTAGAAGCTCAACGCCATCCGTGCCCGGCATGCGCATATCCGTTACAACGATGTGGGGAGCAAGCTCATCGATCAATCGAAGACCCGACTTCCCATCCTCTGCTTCGCCGGCAATAACAAGCTTCAGCCGTTCCCATTCTCCAAGAGCTTTGATAACCTCTCTTGCCCATGGCTCATCATCAATAATAAGTACTTTATTCATGCACATCCTCCTTCTTTGGCAATGGCAGCTTCAGCGCGATCAATGTCCCATTCCCAGACTGGCTGAATATTCGCAGTGCGGCGCTCTCTCCAAAATGCAATTTCAGTCTTGCATTTACATTTTGCAGGCCAATTCCTTTACGCATTCGCGGCTGATCCTTCTCCGGATCCAGCCGGTCAACCTTTATGGGCATGCCATCCTTTAGCTCTGACCTCAGCATCAACAAGCGTGTTCTATCCAAACCTATTCCGTTGTCCTGAATGAGGATAACCATACGCTTTCTGATTGCTTTTACCCGGATTTGAACCTTCCAGCTGCCTTCCTTCGGTTGAAGCCCATGCTCGAAAGCATTCTCTATCAGCGGCTGGAGCGTAAACCTTGGAAGCTGTATGCCGAGATCTGCGCCGTCGTAATCGATGGTAATCGTGCAGCGTCCCGAGAACCTTTGCTCCTGAATAAACAAATAATTGCGAATATGCTTTAATTCTTCATCCAGCGCAGCTGCTTCATGCCCGGAGCTTATCGAATAACGCAGCAGATCGCCGATAACCTTCGTAATCTTATAAATTTCTGGCGCGCCCTTCACTAATGCCATGCCGCCGATTAAATTCAAGGTGTTATTTAAAAAATGAGGATTAATTTGTGCCTGCAGCGCCATGAGCTGTGCATTCTTAACCTCGATCTCTTTCTGGTATTCGTTCTCTACCAGCTCCTTCATCCGCTGCATCATCGAATTATAGCCTCGTTCCAGGAGTCCGATCTCATCTTGACTGCGGACCGAAGTAAGCTCAAATTGTTGAATGGGCGTCATGCGCATCGTTCTTGCTAAGCTGACAATGGGTCTAGTAATTCGAAGCGACACCATGATAGACAATAAAATGGAGGCTAACGCAAACAGCAAGCCTGTTATAATTCCCGCTCTAACCGTATTGTTAGCGCTCTCAGCAATCGTCGTAATCGGTAAAGCCTTAATGAGAGTAAGCTCGCCGTCATCGACGCGTTTGATAAATATAAAATGGCTGTCGGTCTTCATGATTTCCAACTCTTTATTTAGGATACCATCATGGTTTAGGATATCTGCTATGTCGTATAAGCCTGGCTCCAATGTGGAGCCGGACAACTGCTCCCCCTCGTCATTAACTAAGAAAACGGAACTGTCATCTTCCGATTTCAAAATATTGCTGACTTCCTTCCATACTTCCTTATTCATACGGACGGATAATCCCCCCAGCAATTCCTGATCCGCAAACCGGTTCATGCTGTGAAAGGCATAAATACCGCTGTCGGCTTGCTTGAAGTACATATTAATAGGGGCTTGCAGCATTCGATTCCAGTTCCCCTTCTCAATATCAAGCGAATAAATTAAGCCGCTGTTCGCATAATTGACCGAATAAATCTTTTGACTTTGATGCGTATACAGCGCCAGCTCATCTATTTTTTTGGAATTTGCATAAAAAGCTTTCGTCAACGTTTCTTGAATATATTTCTGCGTGCGAAACTGTCCGCTTCCGCTTTGGTTATCGATTGCGTTCAGACCTTCGATCAACGGCTGGTTGACCTGAAGCGAATAAAATAGAACGTCCATCTGCCGGATCAGCTCATCCAAATATTGATCAGCAGACAACATCCGAGAGCGGTTCGCATCGATGATTTCTTTTTCGACCGAGCCGCGGGTATTGTTCATTGCAATCCACGTAACCGTCAGTACGGGCAGCGTCGTCAAACAAATCATCAAAACCATGAGCCTATAGCGTATACTGGTCCGTTTCATTTCTCTCTCCCTCTTCCTGTGAAGTCATACGCGTGGCTGTTAATTCAAGTGTACCAAAACAATGCCACTTTTCATTGCATTAAATTAACATTTAGTTTTGCATTTTATTGATGATCGTCATTCCAGGCCTTTTTCCAGCTGATTCTACCGTCATATGTCTCGTAAGGCTCTGGCACAAGCATTGGATAAGGGAGTTTCTTTATCAATATTGCTATCAAAATGAAGCTGCTCCCGAGCAGCGCGGCAACTCTAGCCGTTCCCATAACAAACGAAAAAAAGCCCTCTGTCTCACATTGCATAACATAATGTTATGCCCGCATGACAGAAGGCCCTTCCTTATTTATTTTGTATTATATTAAGGAGTGCTGACCTCATCGGTGGCCTCTGGTTCGGTTGTATTGCCTGACGCGTTGTTATCATCTTCTATGATCACGTTTCCATTTGCATTGCCATCCACGTTATTAGCATTATTGCATGCAGATGCGGTGAAGACGACCGTAACGCTCATCAAGGCAATTAATATCAGCTTAGTGTGGCTGCTATTCTTTTTTGTTTTATTCATTTGTGGTGCTCCTCTCGACTGGTTGTTGGAGTGCTTAACTATACTTAACCAATGAGGAGATTCTGAACCACTTTAACCATGAGAAAATTTTCAGAAAAAAAACTACGACAGCAAGATTAACTAGCAGGTATTTCCAAACATTTGTCGAAGGTATATAGGTCAGAATTTATCCTAGGAGATGACCTTCATGCTTGAGAAAAATAGATTGGGTAA
>NZ_JAVIFU010000030.1 GCF_031157315.1 Paenibacillus sp. LHD-38 | reverse complement strand
CCCAGCTTGTTCAATTCACTACGTACAAGGCTGAAAGCGCCGGTCGTACAGTTGTTCAAGTTGATCCGCGAAACACGTCTCAGCAATGCTCCAGTTGCGGTGAGATGGTGAAAAAGACGTTGGCTGTTCGAACGCATCGATGTGATCCGTGCGGATATGTCGCTGACCGCGATGTGAACGCGGCACGAAACATTTTGCAACGCGCTTTAGTATCGTAGCCATGAAAAGCATAGGCTCGGACGGAGCCTTCAAGGAGGGGTGAGGTTACGAATCCCAATGATCTGAGAAGCCCCTGCCTTTAGGCAGGGGGAGTCGTCACGATGACAGATGATCAATCTTCGTTTTCATGGATGCCATGACAGTATCCTTGTAACGAATGGCAAGCATCGATACTTGAAGCTTCTCGCTTAGGGTAAGCTGTTTGAAACGGGGATCTGCTTTTAGGAAGTCCTGTATAATTAACCAAGCGACCGGTTTCATACGGAGAGTCTTTCGGTCTGGAGCATGACTCGAGCTAAGGTTGGCCTGTACCTGGTCGAACCAAGTTCGAAGCCGTGCTTTGGGCTTGCTTTCGTCAACCAAACAAGGCGCGAATAGGTTTTTGGTATGTTTGCGAAGAAATTCGTAACGGTCGTTGCCAATAAGGATGGTATAACTGCCATCCTTTCGGTTTTTTCGCACAACTAACAGATTCATACAGTCCCACATCATTCTTCGAAGACTACGGATACGAGCGGTCATTTTGGTGGAGAGATCCGGCTTGATCTTGCTCAAAGGGATATACCGGACTGTAAAGCGCATAGATATCCTCCTCCTCCCTATCTACATGATATGAAGGATGTAAATTGTCCTATTCACGCTTATTTTTTTATTAGATTCAAGCGAAGCGCTTGCTCCTCCGATAATATAAATTCCTCTTGGGGCCAAAATTCCTCATCTTCATCTCTGCCGAAGAGACGTATGATCTCTTTCCATACCCCTTTTTCCATTGCTTCCGAAGCGGAAATCATGACCTTCAAAGCGAGCACCTCCTGCATTTTCTATACGTTTAGTTACACTTATATTTGTGAAAATAAACTTAGTCTTATTCATGCTTCACATTTGAAAGAGATTAAACCCGTTCTCATATAAAGAAGGAACTGTCCAAATGGCTTAGCGGCCTATTGGCAGTTCCTTCTTTCTTTGTTGCGCTGTTTTTAAGAAACAAAGCTCTTACTGCCCAGCCTCATCCTGCTTTTCCGCAGCGAAAGATTGAATGCTTTCTTTGCGTCGTTCGTTTTTGGCTTCGATCGTATTTTTCTCTTCTGTTGATAATTCACCCGCAAATTCGTTTAAGTACTGCTCTGCTTCTTGCAAATTAGCTTCGGTATTGTCGATATGCTGCTGCAAATGGATGGCATTATCCGCACGATTATCTGGTTTTGCCAAAGTAATCCCTCCTTTCCTTGCAATAATACTTTGTTAAGATGGCCCAAATCTAATATGGTTATGCCAACAAAAAGTAATCGGAATAAATATCCTGTTTTTGTTCATTTGGCAATTTCTTGGCCGATTTTGATGTGCGGCTTATGCGCTTGTGCTTAAGAATTGAAATCCTCCCCATTTTTAGGATCAACTGAGTAAGTTTATGAATGTGAACTGGTTCATTATGTTAGTTGCACGTAGTTCAAAATACAAAGTGGATGGGTTATTCCTTTCGGAATTGGACGGTTACAATTCCTATAAACAGATCTATTCTATTAACATTGGTTGCGTGGGTGCCATGATTATCGAAATCGCTCGTTAATATAAACGACACAATGGGAAACAATATTTAGGATTGGATGGGGATCATTATGGGGAAACAGAACGTTCGGGTTGCTGTTGTACAGGCTGCTCCGATTCTTTTTGACAAGGAATCCGCTTTCCAAAAAATAGAGAAATATTCGTTTGAAGCGCGGCAGCATGGAGTAAAGCTGCTCGTGAAAAAAGATAACGTTATCTTCAAGTCCTAGCTGACCTGGAGAGCAATCGATATGACAAGGAGGAGAAGCGGTATGCAAGTACCGGTAAGCGTTTGGATTTTTTCGGCTATCATCGTTGTTATTTTGTCATGCATCACGTTTTGGATTACGAATAAAGCTTATTCGAAAAGATGGGAAGACCATGACGACCGGATTGATGGTCAATAAAGAAATACAGCCTATCTCTAATTAAGAGAAAGGCTGTATTTCTTCATTTGAACAATATTTATGACTTGCGGAACATTTCAAGCGCAGCAGAAAATGCGCTAATTCCTAATTGAATCTCTTCGAGTTTCGGTTTAGCAAAGCTAAACCGTACGTAACCCGGCTCTGAACCGTAAACACTTCCAGGCACAAATACGACTCCCCTCTTGATCGACTCCTCCAATAACCTTGTATCATCTATAGGCTGGTTTATTTTACACCATAGATTTAATCCTCCTTGTGGAGGTGTAAAGGTTACTTTTTTTTGAAGCGTGTTCTGTAATGATCTAACCATCATTTTTTGTCTTTGATCTAATGCTTGCCTCAAATGAATAATATGCCGATCAAAATGTTCTGATGTTAACAGCCGTTCCGCGACCCATTGCGATACGATACTTAGTCCGAAGTCCATTTGCTGCCGGGCGTCAGTTAAACGGCCTATTACGGATTGGGGGGCAATCATCCAACCAATTCTGAGCCCCGAAGCGGCCACTTTAGATAGTGATCCGATATAAAGGACAATACCGTCTGTATCTATTGACTTAAGAGAGGCCGGTATTGTTCCGCTAAAGGAAGTTAAACTAAACGGATCATCTTCCACGATAGGCACTCGTAATTCAGTGGCAACCTGGAGTAAGCGTCTGCGTTTATCTTCACTAAGTAGGGTACCGGTTGGATTTTGATAATTCGGGTTTACAAATACCATACGGATTCTATGTTGACGATATAGACGAATAAGATCATCAGGGTCGATACCGTCATCGCGGACTGGCAAACGGAAGATGCGCAAACCTGCTGATTGGAACATGGGTAAAGAATAACAATAAGAAGGGTCTTCTATGGCAACAGCATCCCCGGGCGATAAAAGGCATTGGGTAATTAAATATAATGACTGTTGGGATCCGGATGTGATGAGGATAGAGGACTCCATTGTGTTGATTCCGTTGTACTCCTTTAAGGAATGAACAAGCGATTTCCTTAAAAGATCGTAGCCTTGAGGATCATCATAACCAAGATGCTCTTGGAATCGCTGTTTTTGTAACAAATCAGATACCATTTCGTTCGGAAACAGTTCAGAAGATAATTCACCGCTAGCCATATTAACAACCGATGGATCACTTAGAGTAACCTCTCTAATACGTCTCATTAGAGGAAGGTTAGGCAGAAATGTCCCGCCTTCCGTGTATTGACGCCAGTTAGGGGTTTGCATCGGTGAAATTCCCCACTTTGTGCGGCTTACGTAAGTACCGCTGCCAACCGTACTCTCCACCAAACCAGAAGCGCGCAATTCTTCATAGGCTTGAATGACAGTGCTTCGATTCACGCCTAGTTGTTCCGCCAGTTTTCTCTCGGAGGGCAGGATACTGCCGGGCGGTAACTCGGCGTATGAAATTCTCCGTTCAATATGTTCGACAATTTGCTGATATAAAGGTTTTTTATTCGAACGATCGGGTCTCCACATTAGCTTTCAACGCCTTTTTATCAGAATAGTTATCAAGATAGAGCCAAATCCAGAATGATGTCGTTGCTTCCTGATTAGGCATTATCGCCATTTGGTATTATCGTCAATTTCGTCCTAATCTTAACGTACCCTATCCAAAAACATATGTACAGATGCAATGTGGCACAGAAAAATATTTAAGTAAAATGTAGGATTTTATAAGTTCTCGTAGTCTGCCTGTAGTATTAGTGTGAGGTTATCTAACTTACATCTGACAAATGTTAGTTGATGAGATTAGAGGGGAGGGGACCAATGATCTTATTTCGGCAGGTTGAAAAGCATTACGGTGATTTCCATGTGCTCAAGGATATTAATCTCGAGATTGAGCAAGGAGAAGTCGTAGTCGTAGTAGGACCGTCCGGTTCCGGAAAAAGTACGCTGCTTCGGTGCATTAACCGCTTGGAAACCATCACAAGCGGTGATCTGATCATCAACAGTCATACCGTCAATGATAAGAGGACGAATATTAACAAGCTAAGACGGGATATTGGAATGGTGTTTCAGCATTTCAATTTGTATCCTCATATGAAAGTAATCGATAACATTACATTAGCTCCTATGAAGGTGCTTGGTTTGACGAAGCAGGAGGCTGAAAAAACCGCGATGTATTATTTAGAGAAGGTTGGGATTATGGACAAAGCGGGCCAATATCCTTCTCAGCTGTCAGGAGGACAGCAGCAGCGTGTAGCCATTGCGAGGGGACTTGCGATGAAGCCGCAGGTGATGCTTTTTGATGAGCCGACTTCCGCCCTCGATCCTGAAATGGTTGGTGAGGTATTGGATGTTATGAAGGCGCTCGCTAATGAGGGGATGACGATGGTTGTTGTCACGCATGAGATGGGTTTTGCGAGGGAAGTAGCCGACCGAGTCGTGTTTATGGATAAGGGACATATCATCGAGGAAGCAACGCCCGAAGAGTTCTTTTCCAATCCGCGCGAGGAGCGGGCTCGCTTATTTTTAAATCGTGTATTAAATCATTAGGATAAAGGGGAGATTCGAAATGATGGCAAAGAAATGGTTGTCCGTTACCTTAATGATGATCGTTATGTCGGTAGGTGTATTAGCAGGGTGCGGGAACGAGAAGGCGAACAATAGTTCAGGATCAACGAACGGGAACTCAGAAGCGGAAGCCTCGTTGCTTGATGAGATCAAGAGCAGAGGCAAGCTGGTTGTCGGCGTGAAATACGATACGAAGCTTTTCGGCCTTAAAAATCCTGCGAACAATGAAGTCGAAGGCTTCGATGTGGATATAGCGAAAGCGCTGGCGAAGTCGATTCTAGGAGATGAGACTAAACTTGAGCTGAAGGAAGTTACTTCGAAGACCCGGATTCCGATGCTGGATAACAATGAAATTGATTTAATCGTTGCAACAATGACCATTACGGAAGAGCGGAAAGAACAAGTCGATTTCTCAGAGGTGTATTTTAAAGCAGGACAGTCGTTGCTCGTGAAAAAGGGGAGTGCGATTAAAAGCATCGAAGACATTTCGAAAGGTACAAAAGTACTGGCCGTAAAGGGCTCCACTTCCGTAGACAATATTATAGAGAAAGCGCCGGATGCAACCGTGCTTGAATTTGATAATTACCAGGATGCCTTCGCTGCGCTTAAAGCGGGTCAAGGCGATGTATTGACAACGGATAATGCGATCCTGTACGGAATGATGGCACAAGATGCCGGGTATGAAGTGGTTGGCGAGCCGTTCACCGACGAGCCGTACGGTATTGCGATCAAGAAAGGGGAGACAGCGCTGGTGGATGCCGTCAATAAAGAGCTGGCAGCGATGAATTCGAGCGGTGAATACAAGAAGATCTATGAGAACTGGATTGGAGAAGCGCCGTCTGAGTAGCAGACCAATGACAACACCAACGGGTGGCCGCGGCCGCCCTTTTTTTAAATAGAAGAATTTATAAGTTTTACCTCTATAAATAGGCTAATAATTCATCACAAAACAGCTGTTGCCGCTAGTAGGTCAGATTTGCAAGGGGGATAAACCATGCCGGATTTCTCGATCTTAACAGAGTACTTTGACTTCTATATGGAAGGCTTTATCAACACGATCTATTCCAGCATTATTGCGCTGCTCGGCAGCTTCGTACTAGGGACGATCATTGCGGTATTCCGTATTTCGTCCATCAAGCCATTGCGATGGGGGGGGACCGTCTATGTCGAATTTATTCGCAACATACCGCTGCTGCTGGTTGTATATATTTTTTTCTGGGGCTTACCCGCGCTCGGTATTACACTAAGCGGATTCGTATGCGGGACAATCGGGCTGACAGTATATACGGCAGCCTTTATAGCGGAAGCCATCCGAGCGGGAATCATGGCCGTACCAAAGGGGCAGACGGAAGCGGCACAGTCCTCAGGATTAACATATGTGCAAACGATGAGACATGTTGTTCTTCCGCAAGCGATCAAAATTGTCATTCCTCCGCTTAGCAACCAGTTTATCAATTTAGTTAAAAATTCGTCGGTGCTCAGTGTTATCGCGGGATTGGATCTCATGTATTTCGGCGATCGAATCGCCAGCAAAACGTATGCGACCTTTGATACTTATATTTTTGTTGCTGTATTTTATTTGGTGCTGACTCTGCCTTTGAGCTACGTGGCGCATTATTTGGAAAGCAGACTGGCTAAACATAGTTAGAGAGGAGGAGAACAGATGGATTTCGCCAATGCTTTTTCAATCGAGAATTTAATGTTTATTTTGGATGGCTTTTACATGACGCTCAAAGTGGCGTTTTTTTCTATTATTTTCAGCTTTGTACTTGGCTCTATTGTCGGAATCATTCGTTATATGAAAGTGCCTGTTCTATCACCGATTCTCGCCCTGCTCGTAGAATTGCTGCGCAATTTGCCGCTGCTGCTCATTATTTTTTTCGCGCGATTCGCTTTACCGGATATTGGCATTCAGCTTGGTCCGGTGTACGCCGCGATTGTTGCTTTGACATTATTTGAAGGGGCTATGATTTCCGAAATCGTCCGCAGCGGATTGAATTCCATCGAAAAAGGACAAATTGAAGCAGCTCGTTCATCGGGTCTCGGCTACATGCGTACGCTCTGGCATATTGTTCTGCCGCAGGGGCTTCGTCGTATGGTGCCTCCGCTCGTAAGCCAATTTATATCATTACTAAAAGATACGTCATTGGCCGTTGTTATTTCATTACCGGAACTTATGAACCAATCGAAAATTGTTATCGGGCAAAATAATCATTATGTCATTCCGGTTCTTCTCTTAGCCGCTGTCCTATACTTTACTGTTAACTACGCCTTATCCTTAATTGCAAAACGACTGGAGACTAAAATCGTTTAATAATAAGGGATCGTCACAAGAAGTGCGATTTCATAAGCGTATAGATGAATCGCATGGCTGACTTCATGAGAGGTCAGTCTTTTTACGGATCACCCGTTCTTTACAAATATCTATGAAAATAATATCCCGTTGTTTACAATGATTGTAACAGGAGGGGATTATTTGCGAAGATATTTGACTAACGTCGGGATGCAAATGATACTGGTTGCTGTGGTGACAGCGATAGCAGGCGAATTCAAGATTACGCCCTTTAGCGGAGAAATGTTCCGTATTGGTCTCGGAAGCAGCGCTTTTTTGCTTTTCCTGCTGTTAATGCGGCATCTGCCCTATGTGTATACGGGGATGGTTACGGGGGTTACGGTGCTTGTTTTTCGATCTGTCTTAGACGGATTCGTTTCGTATGATACGTTCTCTCTCTCCGGAAGTCTGCAGACCCACTTATCGGCGGCGCTATACTATCTCATTTTTGCAATCGGAATGAAGCGGATTCAAGGCAATTTACCAGAACGCCAGCCGCTCCTTCTCGTTTGCATGATCGCAATTATCGATTTTATATCGAATGAAATAGAGCTTTTGACTCGCAGTATTCTTTTTGATGTAGCATATCTTTATAAGGGTCAGTTGTGGTTGATCGGAGTAACCTCTGTAGTTCGGAGCATCTTTGTGGTTGGAATTTACAGCAGTATGATCATAAGTCAGATGCGCGTCGTTCATAACGAACAGCAAAAACGGATGGAGCAAATGCTTAATGTCGGTTCGGGCCTGTACGGAGAAGTGTTTTACTTGAAAAAATCAATGGATACGATGGAGCAAATTACAGCCAAAAGTCATGAATTGTATTGTAAGCTGAGTGGCGCCGGAGAAAAAGACATTAGCCGAGCCATGCTGGAAATTACACAGCAAATTCATGAGGTGAAGAAGGACTCCCAACGTATTCTAGCTGGATTGCTTAAGGTATTCAATCGGGAAACGGCTTCCGATATGACCATTGCGGAAATCGTTATTTTTGTTATTCAATCAAATTCCGGCTATAGTAGAATGTTAAAGAAAGAGGTTCATTACGAAAAAAGGATAGACATTGATTATTCTACAGCCCACTTTATTCCGCTGTTAACCGTGCTTAACAATTTGGTTTCAAATGCAGTGGAGGCCATTGATACAGAGGGTATGGTTCGTATCAGGGTTTATGAACAGGAGGATAAAACGGTATTGGTCGTTTCCGATACGGGAACAGGAATTGAGGAGCAGAATAAGGAGGTTATTTTTGAACCGGGATTTACGACTAAATTTAATGATGAGGGATGTGCAGCTACCGGAATCGGCTTGTCGCATGTTCGCGATATCGTGCATTCATCAGGAGGAAAGCTGAGTTTGCATACCTCTAGTCAGTCAGGAGAAACAACCTTTGTTGTGGCTTTTTCGACCAATACATTGAGATTAGGGGTGTGATGACCAATGCTTTCATTTGGTATTGTGGATGATGATGCGGTATGCATACGAATGCTGCAGAGCATCATCGAGAAAGGCTGGCTGGGCGAGGTAGTCGTTACGGCGGAAAATGGGTGCGAAGGGGAAAAAGCTGTTCTTGGCGCGAATCCCGACGTCTTGCTGATTGATTTATTAATGCCGGAACAGGATGGAATTGAGACTATAAACCATCTAAAGCAAAAAGGCTATTGCGGAAAATATGTCATGATATCACAAATCGAAAATAAAGAAATGATTGGCAAAGCCTATCAGGCGGGAATCGAATTTTATATTCATAAACCTATTAATCGGATAGAAGTCCAAGCTGTATTGTCCAAAGTGAATGAGCAATGGAAAATTGGGCGTTATTTGAATGAAATCAAGGACTCTATGGCAAAGCTTAGCAATTTGAATACGAATGTAGGGAACCTCCAGAGAAAACAGTCGGTTCGAGAAATCATGCAGCCTATTTTGAGGGACATGGGAATAGTCGGTGAACTCGGAAGCAAAGACATGATTGAAATCATTGAACACCTTATTCATCATGATCAAGTAGAGTCGCTTCCTCCTCTAAAAGAGTTATATGAGATTACCGCCCGTACCCATCACGACCCTGCAAGAGAGGTTAAAGCTGTAGAGCAGCGGATACGCCGTGCGGTAATGAGCGCTGTTTCAAACCTCGCCAACATTGGACTTACGGACTACAGCAATCCTAAATTTGAGCATTATGCTCCGCTCTATTTTGATTTTCAAGATATCCGTTTAAAAATGAAAGAGATCGATGAAAAGCGTCAGCCGGGAAAAGGAAAGGTTAATATCAAAAAGTTTCTGCAGGTGCTTTACTTAGAAGTGCTCGACAACCGAAGAAACCAGCAATATAAATAATCTCCGATAAACAAAAATAGAATACCGGAAAGGCGTATGCCACGGGAAAAACAAGAAAAGCCGCAAAATTGCGGCTTTCTTGTTTTATAGGGCAAGGATTGCAAATCAGCAAAAGAACGAGCTTACAAGCGTTTAAGATTCCGGCTGCATATATTTGCTGCGGTATTGTCCCGGCGTCATCCCTTCCTGCTTGCGGAACGCCCGGATGAAGTTCTGTGAATTGGTAAAGGTAAGCCGCTCGCCAATTTCCTTGATAGAAATGTCCGTCTCGACAAGCCATTTGGTCGCGAGATTCAACCGGTACTGGGACAAGTATTCGCTGAAGGTCATATCCGTCTCTTTCTTAAATACGTTGCTAAGATAGAAAACATTGTAATGCATCCTTGCGGCGCATTCCTCGAGCGTAATTGCCGTACCGTATTCGCGATGGATGATCTCGATAATCTGCTCCGATATATTCTGGTACTGTGTTTCCTGACGGTCGCGGAAGACGGCGATCAATGGATGGATGATTCGTTTCTCGAACCAGGCTTCGATTTCTGAAGCGACATACAGCTGCATCAGCTCCTCGTATAGCGTTGACCCCCGGATATTCCGTTTATCGATCTGCATACCGATTTCCTGCATCACGATCATCAGATCATTGAGCAAGCGAACGAGTGAAATCTGGTAATCCTGAGGCTCCCTCTCTTTGAGAAATACCTGACCCAGCCATTCCTTGAGCAGCTCTGACGCCCGAGTCTCATCAGAGAGCTTAATCGCGTCAATCAGCTCATTATGAAGTTGTACGGGATAGAAGTAGACGCGCGTATGCTTGCCCGCATTCAAGCTGGAATAAGGGATAATCACACCTTTCCCAAGCTTCAGACGATGCTTCAGCGCCTCAAGACCTTCCTGGTAAGCGCGCGTCGTTTGCTTCAGGCTGTGGAATGGCAGACTGATGCCGATGCTGACATCGAGATCAAGATATTGCTTCATGCTCAGCTGAATCGTTTCCGTCAGTTTATAAAGATGGTTGTTGAACTCATCAAGTGATTGATTGCCGCTCCCGAATAACGTCACTTGCGTTTGATCGACGATGACCGGAGGGAGACGGTCAGAGGCAGGCACGGTATCCTCAACAATATTTGTAATCGCGAAAAGCAGCAGGTCGAGATCTTTCTGCTCATAGCGGGTTTCGTTCAAAATATCGATCTGCAGCGTTAGAACTGCTAGATTATCCCAGTTGGATACTTGCTTGTCATAGCCGAACAATCGAATTTTCTCGTTGATCTCCGCAGCGCTTACCTGTCCCTGGAACAATTTCATAAGAAAATAAGTGCGGGCTTGCCGGCTGTTCTGGTTCACCTCATGGTGTAAATTCTCATTGGAGTGGAATAGGTCGCGAATATGCTCGTCGATTAATTGCAGCTCGTTCTTATTCGACTCTGAAATCTCAGGCAGCCGGTTGGCAATACTCTGGAATAGCGTGCGAATAGGAGAATAGACTTTTCTGCTGCCTTGCCAGACAAGAACAAGCGTGAGCAATATAATGAGCAGGCACACATAGAAAGTGAACCATCCGATCGACCTCGCTTCCTTCGACACCTCGGCAAGGTCGGTGAAGCTGGCGTAGATCCAGCCATTAAAATCGGAACGGACATAGGTAACCGAGATGAGATCATTCCGGAATTGGCCGGACTTGCCGGAAATTTCCGCAAGATCGTTTTCTTTCAACGTTCCGTTGTCCGTTAGAAGCGTTCCGATCTTTGAAGGATCATGATGAACAATAATGCGGTAATTCTCATCCAGCACCATGACTTCGCGGGTTTCATTCGGTGAATCCATTATTTTCGCAAGACTGCAGCTCGGAATGGTCGCAATCGCGACGCCTCTTTTGTCCGTGGTATGCAGCGGCATTTTTTTGACCAAAGCGACCGTATAGGGACAGCCATAGCTTGACGTATCGCTTGAGCCGATGTCGGTGGAGTCCAGCAGCAGCCAGTCGGTGCTTTTGCCTGGCCTCTCGATTAGTTTGAGCAATTCTTCCTTGGAAGCGTGTTCATCAAATTTGTAGAGACCGCGATTGTTAATGACCCAGTTCGATGCCGAATTGGCGAGAATGACATCCGTGACGCGGGTGTCGGGAGATTGCAGCAAACTAAGCTCTTCCTTCAGCTGGTTATAGAGCTGGAAATCCTTGAACGTAATAGGCCGGTACAAGGCTTCCTGCAGCTGATTCGTATTTATGACATAATTCAGCGTGTAGTCGACGGTTCGCAGCACCTGCTCGATATTGCCGTTCAATTGGTTCATAATTTGAATGCTGCTTTCATTGACATGCTGTTGTATGGAATTGGAAGATTTCATATAAGAGAAAAATCCGAGCGCGGAGAGAGGCAAAATGCTGGTCAAACAACCGAAAAGCAGCATTTTGGTATATAAGTTGTGCTTCCTCATTCCAATCAGCCTTTCAAACAGATGATGTTTCCATTCTACTCAAATGAAGGAACAGGCACAAGTAATGCTGTACAAAAAAACGACATCCATAGATAATAGAGTTGATTTGGAACCTCAAGGCTAAAAATTAGGAGGTAAGCGCGAGTGAGAAGGAATCGGTGGCGTTGCTGTATGCTGCTTATCACTATTTTGCTGCTGGCGGGTGGATGTGCTCGTGCAGGGGACGACAACAATAATGTTAAAACATTGAAGAATGAAAAGAAAGGCAGCCAATCGGCAGCCATTTCAATATTAGCCAATTTACATACTTCGACGGTTCCTCCGGACCGAATAGAACGTATGCTGGAAGAGAAGACGGGCACGATGCTCGACATACAATGGGTCCCTGACGGCAGCTATGAGGAAAAATTGAATGCCGCGCTTGCGACTGAAAGTTTGCCGCAGGCGGTATTTCTGAAAAATAGCGCTTCGCTTGTTATGTTACGCAGCGCCATTCGCGATGGTCAGTTTTGGGAGATCGGCACCATGCTGGACCAATATCCGAACTTGAAACGTCTTAATCGTGAGGTATTGAGCAATACAGCCGTTGACGGCAAATGGTATGGTCTGTATCAGGAGCGGCCTCTGTCCCGGCAAGGCGTCATCTACCGGCAGGATTGGGCAGAACGGCTGGGGCTGCAGTCGCCTGCCACAGTCGATAAGTTGTACACGATGATCAAGCGGTTCACGCTGGATGATCCGGATGGAAATGGCATGGCGGATACAATAGGATTAACGGATCGAAACGATCTCATCTACGGAGCGTTCAAGACAGTAAGCTCTTATTTCGGTACGCCGAATGAATGGGGAGTAAATGATGGACGGCTGCAGCCCGAATTTATGTTTACCGAATATATGGAAACAATGAAGTTTTTCCGTAAGCTCCATCAAGAGCAATTAATGAACGTCGATTTTCCCGTGATGGGGAAGGTGGATCAGCAGCAGCTTTTCATTGACGGCAAAGCCGGCGTATATATTGGCGCATTAGGCGATGTTGTCAGCCTCTATGCCAAATTGAAGGAACAGCATCCGGAAGCGAGTCTTGACGTTGAGAACCGTGTAAAGGGCCCGAAAGGCTACGGCATATGGTCAACGCCGGGTTATGGCTCGATCGTGCTTTTCCCGAAATCGGCAATTCCCACAGAAGATAGGCTCAGGGAAGTGCTTGCCTTCTTCGATCAATTGATGGAACCGGAAATTGCCAATATGATCTATTGGGGTATGGAGAACGAGCATTATAGGGTGGAGGAGGGAAAAGTCATTCCTTCCGATGACTATGCCCGTCTCAGTGAAGAGGTCAGACCGTACCTCGCTTTGCAGATCGGGGGGCACAGTACGATTCCAGGCCTGCTGGATGTCGGCTATTCATGGCCGACAAGAGTGAAGGCAGAGCAATTGGTGAAGGATAATGACCAACAATTGATCCATGATCCAACGGAATCGTTAGAGTCTGTTACGTATAACAATAAAGGTGTAATGCTGCAGACGATCATAAGCGACGCAACATATAATTTTATAATCGGAGAGATCGACGAAGCAGGTTTCGATTCTGCGATAGCGGAGTGGAAGGAACAAGGCGGCGCGAAGGTGATCGAGGAATTTTCCGAGGCGTACCGCAAGCAGCAAGATCAATAATCTAATAGACGTATCCTAAGGGTCTTGTCAGAGCGAATGCCATCGCTTCTGCCAAGGCCCTTTTACATGTTTTTTTTGCATGATCGGACTGCGTTCTTCCCAATAATCAGCATAATCCTTGCATTTGATCTGACCTTGGGCAAACGGCGAAATGCAGCAGCAGCAAGGGTTTGCAGCAACATATCCAGAGATTATTCTCGGAATGGCGACTGTACGCTTATATTGATGAGGCAACGGAAACAACAAAAAACGGAGGTCAGCCGAATGAAGAGAAAAAGTGCAATCGTACTAGCTGCCGCTGCTGTATCAATGGCTCTTGTAGCTGGATGCGGCAATAACAATGCAGGTGAAACAAAAAATATTGAAGCGACGCAGAAGCCTAATGAGGGTGCTGCGCAAAGTACGGAGAAACCTGCGGAGCCACTCAAATTATCCGTCATGCTGGACTTGCATGAGCCGGAGGTTCCTTCCGACAAGATCGAAAAACTACTTGAAGAGAAAACAAATACGCAACTGGATATTCAATGGGTACCTGACGGCAGCTATGACGACAAGCTAAATGCTGCTTTCGCGACAGGATCCCTGCCGCAAGCCGTTCAATTGAAAAACGCAGAGTCGCTCGGTTTGTTCCGCGACGCTATCAAGGATGGACAATTTTGGGAGATTGGACCGTTCATCGATCAATTTCCAAATTTGACAAAGCTGAACAAGGATGTTCTGAATAATACCTCGGTAGGCGGCAAGATATATGCGCTTTACCGTGAATCTGTACTCTCCCGCCAAGGCATTATTTTCCGCAAAGACTGGGCAGACAAATTGGGGTTAGCCGCTCCAAAAACCATCGATGAGTTGTACAACATGCTGAAGGCGTTTAAAGAGCAGGATCCTGATGGCAACGGCAAGCAAGATACGATTGGTTTGACGGATCGCAGCGATTTGATTTACGGCGCGTTCAAGACAGTCAGTTCCTATTTCGGAACACCTAACGGCTGGGGAGAGAAAGAGGGCAAGCTGGCTCCTGAGTTTATGTTTGCTGAATATATGGATACGATGAACTTTTTCAAGAAGCTGCATGTAGAAGGATTGATCAATCAGGATTTTCCAGTAACGGCTAAAAACGATCAACAAAATCTATTCGCGACGGGCAAAGCAGGGGTATACATCGGCGCTTTGGGCGATGTGCAAAGCATGGATCCGAAAGTGAAGGAAATCAATGCCGCCGGCGAGCTGGATATCCAGAACCGCATCGAAGGTCCGAAAGGCACAGGCATCTGGTCGACAGCCGGCTACGGTTCCGTATTCCTGTTCCCTAAATCGGCGGTCAAATCGGAAGAAGAACTGAAGCAAGTATTATCATTTTTCAACGAGCTGATGTCGCCTGAACTTTCCAATGTCGTGCAATGGGGCATCGAGGGAGAGCATTACACTTTGCAAGACAACCTTGTGGTGCCTTCCGAAGACACGAAGCTGACAAATCGTGAAACAAAGCCATATCTGAGCTTCCAAATCGGCGGGCAGAGCACGATTGCCGAATTGCTTGATCCGACGTACCCGCTGCCGGTGAAAGCGAAGTCCGAAGAGCTGATTAAAGACAATGAAAGTATTCTGATCACTGACCCAACGGTTGCACTGGAGTCTAAGACGAAGATTGAGAAGGGAGTCCGCCTCTCCGAGATTATCAAAGACGCTACTTATAAATACATCCTGGGCGACATTGACGAAGCCGGATTCCAGGCTGCGGTCGAAAAGTGGTTGAAAGATGGCGGACAGCAAATGATTGAAGAATACAACTCGAACGAATAGCGATTAAAAATAACATGGAAGCAGTAAGCATATGGGGCTGTTGATTGAGCAGCCTCCTTTAAGTCCTGCTGAGAAAGGATGGGTTATGCATGAATGAAGCAACGGTCAGGACAGCTGCGGCTCCGGCTTCGCGGATGAAACGAAGGAGAGGCAGATTGGGACAAGTGTGGAAAGACCGGGCGCTCTATCTGATGATTATTCCGGGTTTGCTGTTCTTTATTATTTTCAAATACGTGCCTATTGGAGGGATCGCGATTGCCTTCCAGGATTACAAGCCGTATAAAGGGATCGGCGGCAGTGAATGGGTAGGGTTTGAGCATTTTTCCCGATTATTTCAAGAGCCTGATTTCTTTATGATTTTGGGCAATACGTTAATATTATTTGCTTTGAATCTAGTATTTTTCTTTCCGGTTCCGATTATTATCGCGGTTATGCTGAATGAAGTAAGGCACTCCTTCTTTAAGCGATTTGTACAGACGATTGTATATATTCCGCATTTTATGTCATGGGTGATTATTGTATCGATCTCGTTCATCATGCTCTCCATGGATAGAGGGCTGATCAATGAGCTGCTTGTGATGATGGGTTTGGAGAAAATCAATTTTCTAATGAGCAACGGATGGTTTCGTCCAATGTATGTGCTGCAAATCATTTGGCGTGAAGCCGGATGGGGAACGATTATTTATTTGGCGGCAATGGCAGCCATCGATCCGCAGTTGTATGAAGCGGCGCGGATGGATGGAGCCGGCCGATTGCGCCAAATCTGGCATATTACCCTCCCGTCGATTAGAAGCGTTATTATTGTTCTGCTCATCTTGAAAATCGGGGATGTGCTGGAGCTTGGATTCGAACATATTTATCTTCTATTGAACTCGATGAACCGAGAGGTAGCGGAAATTTTCGATACGTATGTCTATACGGCTGGCTTGAAGCAAGGCGAGTACAGCTACAGTACGGCGGTAGGCTTTTTCAAATCAATCGTTGGACTCATCCTCGTGATGGGTGCGAATTGGCTTTCCAAGAAAGCAGGCGAAGAAGGCGTTTATTAATAAATGAAAAGGAGGACACACCACGAATGAAGGATCAAACATTAGGCGGACGGATTTTTGACACCGTTAACTATGCGCTGCTGTCCATCATAGCTCTTGTTATGATTTTACCGTTTATCAACGTCGTAGCAGGCTCCTTTACGACTGTGGGTGAGCTTGCCCGCAAGCAATTCGTTATTATCCCGACGGTTTGGTCGCTGGATGCTTACCGTTTTATTTTTTCAACGAATACAATCTTTAAGTCACTTGGCGTCTCGGTTGGCGTGACGTTTGCCGGAACTCTGTTCAGCATGCTGCTTACATCGTTTATGGCGTACGGTTTATCCAAGCCGCAGCTATTAGGCAGAAAAACGATCAACTTTATCGTCGTATTCACGATGCTTTTCAGCGGCGGTCTGATTCCCAGCTTCCTGGTCGTTAAGGAAATGGGGCTAATTGACTCCTATACTTCCTTGTTCGTTCCGACGGCTGTCAATGCATTCAATCTCATCATCATGAGAAACTTTTTTCAAAATTTGCCGGATGGTTTGGAAGAGTCGGCGAAGATGGACGGAGCGGGCTATTGGGCGATCTTTACAAGAATTGTACTTCCGCTCTCCATGCCGGCGGTTGCGACGATCTCCTTATTCTATGCCGTAAACTATTGGAATACGTACTTGCCGGCCATTCTCTATTTGAACGATGCAGACAAGTGGCCAGTACAGGTTATACTTCGGCAAATCGTCGTACTGGCGAGCGGACTTGCGGGCGATACGTCGGATATGGGCAACGGCTATGTGATGCCGCCGCAGCAGACCATTAAGATGGCTGTTATCGTCGTCGCCACGGTGCCGATTCTAATCGTCTATCCGTTCTTGCAAAAGCATTTCGCCAAAGGCGCGCTAATTGGTTCGATAAAAGGGTAAACCGTAATCGGTTTCAATACGAAAGGAGCATTTGGCTCGATGAATTATACTAACCTTGTGGCAGCTCAAGCCGCGTTCACGCCTTTGCAGTGGGCGCAAGCCGCTTGCGATTCCTTAATGGCCCGCTATACCCCGCCGCAGCTTCCTCCTGAGAATAGATGGCATTACCATCAAGGCATTTTCCTTCATGGGATGCTGCAGGTATGGTCAAGAACCGGCAATGAAGCATACCGGAACTATCCCAAGCAATATGTGGATCATTTAATCGATGAATATGGCAATTTTCTGTTTGCACGCGATGAACTGGATGCCATTATGCCGGGCTTGCTCCTGTTCCCTCTTGATGATAACGGTCTTGGCGATTCGCGTTATCGCACGGCGATCGAGAAGCTTCGAGGATTGTTCGGCACGTTGAACCGTACTTCGGAGGGAGCGTTTTGGCATAAAGACAAATATCCGCGTCAGATGTGGCTGGATGGTTTGTATATGGGCGGCGTGTTCGCGCTTGAATATGCTAATCGCTATGACGATGAAAGCTTGATTGCTATGGTAACGGAATGGGAGCGGCTCATGCGGAGGCGCATGACCGACGAAGATACAGGCCTGTTGTTTCATGCCTATGACGAAAGCCGGCAATTCCCTTGGGCCGATCCGGCAACCGGATGCTCACCCGAGCTGTGGGGCCGGTCATTAGGCTGGTACGGAATGGCATTGGCTGACTTTCTCGATCGTTTGCCCGCTTCGCATCCTGCCGCAATGGAATGGAAGGAAGCGCTGGGCATGTTCGCGACGGCACTGATTCGGTTTCAGGATGCGGAAAGCGGTCTATGGTATCAGGTGGTCGATCAAGGAGACCGGGCTGACAATTGGCTCGAAACGTCCTGTACCAGCTTGTTTGTCTATACGATCGCCAAAGCCGCAAAGCACGGATGCATCGACGGGGAACAGATGAATGCGGCCTGGAAAGGGTATGAAGGTCTTATTGCCCGTCTTAAGCAGGATGACCTGGGCATCATCGTTCCGGATATTTGCATTGGCACCTCTGCGGGAGAATATGACTACTACGTTGCCAGACCCGTCAGTGAGAACGACCTGCATGGCGTAGGCGCTTTTATACTGGCTTGCACCGAGATGGAATCATGGTATGCGAGCAGGGAGGGGTCCAAGGGATGAGCCACTCGAAAGAAACGTTCAACAATCCAATCCTGCCGGGCTTTTATCCCGATCCGTCGATTTGCCGGGTTGGCGAAGATTATTATATGGTCACTTCAAGTTTTGAATATTACCCGGGCGTCCCTTTGTTTCACAGCAAGGATCTCGTCCATTGGCAGCAGCTGGGCCATGTGCTTGACCGGCCTTCTCAACTGGATCTGGACGGCACGCCCTGCTCCAAAGGGATATACGCAGCTACGATCCGTCACCATGCTGGTTTATTCTATATGATCACGACATTCGTCGTCAGCCAGACAGGAGCTCGCCGTAATTTCTATGTGACAGCGGAGGACCCGGCAGGTGACTGGTCCGATCCGGTCTGGCTGACGGATGCCCCGGGCATCGATACTTCTTTTTTCTTCGACGACGACGGCAGGGCTTACGTGATGGCGAATCGCGTCCCTCCGAGCGGACAGCAGTATCCAAAGCATATGGAAATATGGCTGCAGCAGTTCGATATCGAGGGCAAAAGGCTGATCGGCGAAAAATACAGCTTATGGGATGGAGCGCTAAAAAACGCCCATGCCCAAGAAGGACCGCATATCTACAAGAAAGACGGCTATTACTATCTGCTGATTGCCGAGGGCGGCACCGGATTTACCCATGCCGTAACCGTCGCAAGAAGCATCTCCGTGACGGGCCCGTACGAGAGCTGCAAATCAAATCCGATATTGACGCATCGTCATTTGGGACGGGAATACGCGATAACGAACGTCGGGCATGCCGATCTTGTTGAGTCGACGGCCGGCGAATGGTGGATGGTATGCCTCGCCTCGCGTCCTTATGGCGGGCCCTACCGCAATCTTGGCCGGGAGACGTTTCTTGTGCCGGTCGAATGGGAAGACGGCTGGCCGGTCGTCAATCCGGGCAAAGGGGTAGTGGAGCTGCAATCCCGCAGGCCGAATTTGCCGGAGCATCGTTTCCCTGCTAAGCCCGCTTGCGACCATTTCGACAGCGGAGAGCTGGATGACTGCTGGAATTTCATTCGCACGCCTCGCGGCGATTTCTGGAGCCTAACGGACAGGCCGGGATTTCTCCGGCTGCGGCTGAAGCCGGAGTCGATCGCCCAGCCGGTTAACCCTAGCTTCGTCGGAAGGCGGCAGCAGCATATGAGCTTTGCGGCTCGTACGGTGATGGAGTTCACTCCGGGGCTGGATGGCGAGGCGGCGGGCGTGGTGCTGCTGCAAAACCATGAATATATGCTGCGTTTCGAGTATACGAAGGTTCGCGGTTCGAGCTTATTGCGGTTAGTCGAGCGCAAGGACGGGGCGGAACAAATATTGGCGGCACGGGAATGGAGCGGCAACAAGTTGTACTTCAAAATCGAGGCTGAACAGCAAAGCTATCGTTTCCAGTATGCCGCTTTGTCCGGGCAATGGGAGACACTCGCGGAAGACGTTGACGGCAGGCTGCTCAGCTCGGATGTTGCCGGCGGTTTTGTAGGAGCTTATTTGGGGCTGTATGCCACATCGAGCGGAATGGCTAGCGACAATTTTGTGGATTTTGACTGGTTTGAATACGGAGGGAGAGAGAGATGACAGAAACTGTAAATAAATCCCGCGAGCCATGGGTCTCCGATCAAGGAGACGGAACGTATCGCAATCCGGTGCTTCATGCCGATTATTCGGACCCGGACGTTATCCGCGTAGGGGACGATTTCTATATGACGGCTTCAAGCTTCGGCCATCTCCCGGGGCTGCCCATTCTTCATTCTAAGGATTTGGTCAACTGGACTTTGATCAATCATGTTATCAGGGAAATGCCGCTGCCGGGCTATGACCATCCGCAGCACGGTAACGGCGTATGGGCGCCGAGTCTGCGGTATCATGCCGGAAAGTATTGGGTGTTCTACGGCGATCCCGATGTCGGCATCTTCATGAGCACGGCTGACGATCCGGCCGGCGAATGGACACCTCTCCATTTGCTGCAGGAAGGAAAAGGGCTCATCGATACTTGCCCGTTCTGGGATGAGGATGGGAAAGCCTATCTCGTGCATGCGTTCGCGAACAGCCGCTGCGGCATAAAGCATAAGCTTCGTCTGTGCGCAATGGCACCGGACGGCAGCAGGCTCTTGGACGAAGGACAGATTATTTTTGACGGAACGGAAGGGCATCCGACGATGGAAGGCCCGAAAATGTACAAGCGAAACGGCTATTATTATATCTTTGCGCCGGCAGGAGGCGTTAAGCCGGGCTGGCAGACGGTGCTGCGCTCCGAAGCGGTCTACGGTCCCTATGAGGATCGGATCGTGCTTCATCAAGGGGATAGCGTAGTTAATGGACCGCATCAAGGAGGTTTAGTAGAGCTTGAATCAGGCGAATCCTGGTTTATGCATTTTCAGGATAAAGGCGCTTATGGACGAATCGTACATCTTCAACCGGTTGTTTGGCAGGACGATTGGCCGTTCATGGGGATTGATACGAATGGAGACGGGATCGGCGAACCGGTTATTCAATATCCGAAGCCGAAGGTTAGGGTGAATTCGCCGATTGCAGTTCCCGCTGCTTCCGATGAATTTAACGGGAGCCTGCTAGGTAAACAATGGCAGTGGCAAGCCAATCCGGATCACCGTTGGTATGAGCTGGGGGCGCATGAGAGCCATCTCCGATTGCATTCGCTGCCGATTCCTGCATGTAGTCGAACGTTGTTTGATGTGCCGCAGCTGCTGCTTCAGAAGCTCCCGGCGGAGCAATTTGATATGACGGTGAAGCTATCCTGCTCCGAATTGAAGAAGGGCGATGCTGCGGGTCTTGTCATGTTCGGCTTTGCATTTGCCTACCTCTCGGTTTGCCGCGAGGAAGAAGGCGGGCTTTCGCTTCATTATACGGAAGGGGATCAAGAAGCTGAGCGGTGCATTTCGAGCCATAAACTGAACACCAGCACCGTCTGGCTTCGGGTTTCCGTCCGCCTGGAAGCAAGCTGTGTATTTGCTTACAGCGAGGATGGAAAGCTGTATCGCCCCATTGATTCACCGCCATTTATCGCGCGCGAGAGCCGCTGGGTCGGCGCAAAGGCGGGGATCTTCGCTCTTCATCGAGGGGAGCAGGGACAGGGCGGATACATCGATGCCGATTGGTTCCGCGTAAGCGCGCCGGAGGAGGTGCTTGGCCAATGAGCGGAATGAAGTCGTTTCCTGTGGTTGAACTGCCGCGAATTCCGAAACGCGACTTTTCGATTATGCAATTCGGTGCCGTTGGAGACGGGAGGTCGGACAATACGGAAGCGATCGCAAGCGCGATTGCGGCATGCGATGAAGCAGGCGGGGGGCGCGTCGTCATACCGGCAGGATTATGGCTCACCGGCCCCATCGTCCTGCGAAGCCGAATTGAGCTCCACGCGGAATCGGGAGCGCTCGTCACATTTAGTCGTGATTTCGAGCAGTACCCGTTAACGTTATCGCAATTCGAGGGTCAGCCCGCCGTTCGCTGCCGCGCGCCGATTGACGGGGAAAATCTTGAGGATATCGCGATTACTGGACCAGGTGTATTCGATGGCAGCGGCGACGCATGGCGGCCGGTCAAGCGGATGAAGATGACGGCATTGCAGTGGAAACAACGGATCGCATCCGGCGGAGTGGTTGCGGAGAATGCTGAGGGAGAAGTATGGTGGCCAACCGCTCAGGCCATGCATGGCGAAGCGGAAATAAGCCGATTGCGGCAGGCAGGCAGTCTTGACCCGGCGAAATATAGCGCAGTAAGAGATTATCTTCGACCGGCTTTGGTTAGTCTGCGAGGCTGTCGGCGCTTGCTGCTTGATGGACCGACGTTCCAAAATTCGCCGGGATGGTGCCTGCATCCTTGGGGGTCCGAGCATGTAACGGTACGCCATGCGACGGTGCGAAATCCTTGGTATTCGCAAAATGGGGACGGACTCGACATCGATTCCTGCCGCTTCGTCACGGTCGACAGCTGTTCGTTCGATGTCGGGGATGATGCCATTTGCATGAAATCCGGCAAGAATGAAGCGGGCCGCAAGCTAGCCATGCCTTGTGAATATGTCACGGTGACGAACTGCAAGGTTTATCACGGTCATGGCGGCTTCGTAATCGGCAGCGAAATGTCTGGCGGGGTCAATCATATCCATGTATCCGATTGCGAATTTATGGGGACGGATATCGGTCTCCGCTTCAAAAGCGCGAGAGGACGCGGAGGGATCGTGGAGAATATCCGCATCGAGAACATCCGCATGAAGGATATCGGGCTGGAAGCGATATCGTTTCATTTATTTTATCAAGGCGTGGAAGGCTCAGAAGGATTCGACGACACAGAACACCCGGTCGATGAAGGAACGCCTGTTTTCCGCAAAATTACGATGCGGAATATTTATTGCTCTGGAGCGTCGGTCGGTTTGCTCGTTAACGGGCTTGCGGAGATGCCGCTGAGCGACTGCTTGCTTGAAAATGCGGTCGTCCAAAGCGGGCGAGGCGTGATATGCAGGTTTGCCGCAGGGCTGAAGCTTCGCAACATCCGCCTTCAAGTGACGGAAGGACCGCTGGCTTCTTTTCATGAATGCAAAGATGTAGAAATGGTTGATTGGCAAGGCGAAACGACGGATGCGAGCGTTCATTCTCCGATTCGGGTTACAGGAAGCAGTTCCGCCAACATTAAGCTGGTCCCTCTCCCCTAACAGCATGAGCAGTTGAGTTGAATGAAGCAGCATAAGTGAAGAGGATCACACTATTGGCTCGGCAGCCATATAGCGGTGATCCTTATTTATTTCATCAAAGGGACAGTGAAAGGGGGGATGGCAGGCCCAGGGACTAGAGAGATCATTCTTACTATGCGGGATACCGCATGTCATTTTTGAATGCGTTTACATTACGGGAGGGATCGAATTGAAAAAATGTCTCTATTATATTTTAATTGTTTGTTTGCTGCTAACTTGTATGCCTGTGAACGCATCTGCTGATTCAAGCGTGAAATTATCAACGGAGCTTGGGGCGGAGCAGGAAGCTGCCGTTCTTCCGCTTCCCGCTTTTCCGACCGCAGAGGGTGGAGGAAAATATGTTACCGGCGGCAGGGGCAAGGATGTTTATGAGGTCACAACGCTTGCGGATTATTCGCAAAATGAAGCTCCGATTCCCGGCTCGCTGCGCGATGCCGTAAGCGCGGGGAATCGGACGATCGTCTTCCGTGTAGGCGGCACCATTCATTTGAAAGAGTCGCTTAAGGTGATGGGCAGCAATCTGACCATAGCAGGGCAAACCGCCCCTGGGGACGGTATCACGATCAGCGATTATACGACCTCTCTTGAAGCGGACAATATTATCATACGGTATATCCGTTTCCGGCTGGGGGACCGTTATGCCAGCGAGGACGATGCCTTTGGCGTTCGTTACCACAAAAATATCATCATTGACCACTGCTCCTTCAGCTGGTCCGTGGATGAGGTGGTCAGCCTGTACGACAATGTCAATACGACCGTGCAATGGTCGATTTCTTCGGAAAGCATGCTGATGACGTCGCATCAGAAGGGGCGTCACGGGTACGGCGGGATATGGGGCGGGAACAATGCGTCCTATCTTAACAACCTGATTGCGCACAGCACAAGCCGTAATCCGCGCTTCCCGACGGACAAGCGGGAGCTGGACTTGACGGATATGACTAATAACGTCATTTACAACTGGGGCTTCGCTTCTTCCTACGGCGGCGGAGAAGGATCTTATAATGTAAGAAACAATTATTACAAATACGGCCTGAATACCTTTCAAAGCGTGCGAAGCCAGCTTTTTGGCGAAGTTGGCAGCGCCTACGATACGAGAATATACATCGGCGGCAACTTTATGGACGGCAATACTTCGGTAACCAGCAATAACTGGCTCGGCGTGCAGAAGGTTCTGGATTCAGAGGCAAAGCTGGATGCTCCGATCGATGTGAGAGGGAGCTATGAAGAAATCAGCGACGAGCAGTACGGGTATTACGAGGCTGTATCCTCACAGGCGGCATATGAACGAGTACTCGCGGATGCCGGCGCAACGCTGCCGAAACGGGATGCGATTGATGCCCGCGTGATCAATGATGTTCGCAACCGCACCGGGCAGCATATTAATTCGCCTAAGGAAGTTGGCGGCTATGCGGAGCATCCTCTGACCTTGTCCACGGTAGCAGATCAGGATAAGGACGGGATGGATGATGTATGGGAGCAGGCTAACGGTTTGTCGGCTGCGGATCCGGAAGACCGCAGCACAGTGCTGCTATCGCCGGAAGGCTATACCAATCTGGAAGTATACTTAAACGCTCTTGTGCCTTCGGTGCCTGGCGACAATGTCGACAATCCGGCAGCCAGACTGACAAGCCCAAGCAATAACAGCATAATTGAAGCGGGCTCCGATTTAACGGTAGAAGCGGAGGCAAGCGACAAAGACGGGATTGCCAAAGTAGAGTTTTATATCGACGGCATGAAGGCCGGTGAAGATATGGAGGCACCATATCGTTTCCAATGGGCCAATATCGCTGACGGCACGCATTACATCATTGCGCGTGCGGTTGATCGGCAAGGCTTGGCGTCACAATCTTCTAACGCTGCGGTTCACGCCAATACAACAACCGATCTTGGCCCTTGGCAATCGGTAGACATCGGCAATGTTGGCATTGAAGGTCATGCGCAAGTAGAAGCCGATCAATCGATCACCGTAAAGTCTGGCGGCGATATCGGCGGCACGGCGGATGCATTCCATTTTCTATACCAGAAGTTGGACGGCAACGGGGAAATCATAGCGAGAATCGATCATGTGACGCCTACGGATGACAATGCTGAAGCGGGACTTATGATTCGGGAATCATTGGAGCCAGGCGCAAGAATGGCACTGCTTGCTATTCCGTACGTGAAGAACGGCAAGCAAGCCGCGATGATCGGCCGCGAGACGAACAAAGGAGCTTCGGATCGGATTGAAAGCGATGCGTTCATCCATACGCCTTACTGGCTCAGGCTTGTCCGTCTGGGCGATCAATTGACAGGCTTGGTCTCGCCGGATGGCATCTCGAACTGGACTCGAATCGGCTCATTCTCCGTCGATTTTGCTGACAATGCGCAGCTCTATGCAGGCTTGGCTGTTGATGCTTCCAAGGCCGAGGACAGCGTTTGGAAATATAATACGTCCAGCTTCGCGGGCGTCCAGCTTAAAGCGTTGGCAGCAGATTTCCCAGCGGCTCCGACAGCAGTGACCGCCTCCATTGAATCGGGCGACAAGCAGGTGCAGTTGAATTGGAGCCCTGCTGATGCCAATGCCAAGACTTATATCGTGAAGCGCGGCGATATATCCGGCGGGCCGTACAAGGAAATTGCGAACGTTGCCAGCGGAACGATCTATACCGACGAAAATGTCGTGCCGGACAAATCCTACTACTATACCATCGTAGCTGTTAATTCATAAGGATTAAAAAGCTACGAATCGCAGGAGGTATCAGCAGTGCCTACAGGCGATCCTGAAAATATTTATTATGTAGACGATCACTTCGAGGAGGATGGACTGGCAAACGTTCCGGCAGCTTACAAAGCGAGCTTCCCGGGGAATGGCGGGCTAGAGAAGGTTGAAGTGGCTCCCGTACCGAATAGCGGCAGCGGCAATACATCCGCTAAGGCGTTGTATATTACCGACCAAGGCAATGCAACGGAAAATGCCCAAAGCGTATCGTTCTTCCGGCAATTCGAATCACAGAAAGGAACCGTGATTATCGATGCCGACTTTATGCTGACAGAGGAAAGCGGCAATGCCGTGCTTTTTCAAGTCAAAAGCTATGATGACAGCAAACGGGCATTCTCGATCGGGATTCGGAAGCCTACGGCCCCGGAGAATGCGAACAAGTCAGCGACAACGATCGTTTACGACAACGGCTCATCAAGCTTTTACGCTTTGTCGGATGAGAAGTTTGCCCAATATAAAGACAAATGGCAAAATATAAAACTGGTTCTCGATGTGGCGGCAGGCAATGTGACGATTTACTTGAACGGGAAAGAGATCGGCACCTTTGATGATTATAAGGACAAGGACAATTTCAAAAAGATGGGCGTTGGCCGCATCTATTCCGCGACGGCCGGAGGCGGCACGGGTACTTACTATATCGACAATCTGAAAGTATACGTGGAACCGATCGCATCACCCAAAGGATTGAACGCTATGCCTGGAAACGGAGCGGTTCAGCTTGAATGGCCGGAGACGCCGGGCGCATTATCCTACAATGTGTTCAGAAGCGAGTCCGATGGAGGTCCATATACGCTTATACCTGCCACGGAGGAACAGCCAAATCCGGTTCTCATCCCGGCTAACAGGTTTGTAGATGTCTCCGTAGACAATGATAAAACTTATTATTATGTCATTACGGCGAATAGTCCGACCGGTGAGTCCGGCTATTCCAATCAAGCGCAAGCAAAGCCAAACGAATCAGCTGCCAAACCGGATGCGCCAGCCGGACTCCGGGCAACTGCCCGGAACGCGCAGCTGGAGCTGGAATGGAATGCCGTTCCGAATGCGGTATCCTATGAATTGAAGCGTTCAAGCAGCGCCTCCGGTCCATTCGAAACCATCATGTCCAAAATAACGGATACGTCTTACCGCCTTGGCAGCGTTCCGAATGATGAATCCTTCTATTATGTCGTCTCTGCCAAAAGCGTAGGCGGCGAGGGCCCGAATTCGGAGCCGATTTCCGCGACGGCGTATGCGCCTCCGGGAACTCCTAAAGCCGTATTGCATGAAGGAACGGGGTATATCGACTTAAGCTGGACGGATGTCGGTGCAGACAGCTACATCGTGAAGCGTGCAGCAAAGGCTGACGGACCGTTCGAAATTATTGCAGATGATATTGCCGCGGCTTCCTTCAAGGACAGCGAGGCAGCCGAAGGCACGCCATATTATTATAAGGTCTTGGCAGTAAGAGCAGGCGTGCAGGGCGCCCAATCAGCCGTTGTGAGCGGCCGTTCATTCAATGCAGGAAGTGGGCCTGAAATACCGGGCAATCTGATCGCGGAGAGCGACGACTCTAAACTTCATCTTACATGGACCGCATCGGATCATGCTGAGTCTTATGAAGTACTGCGAAGCACAAGCAAAAATGGACCCTTCACCGTTATTGCGTCAGATATCGCAAATAACTCGTATACGGATTCCGGTTTGATCAATGGGGAGGTCTACTACTATACGGTTGCTTCCCGCAATGCTGCTGGACGGAGCTTTGCCACCGAGCTGGTTAAGGCCATGCCGGCGTTAGTAATGACGGTAGCTAAGGATGGAAGCGGTGATTATGCGACCGTGCAGGCAGCGATTGACGCCGCACCGGACAATGGTGAAACGCCTGCCGTTATCCGGATCAAGGACGGTATCTATCATGAAAAGGTATTTGTGTCGGCGTCAAAAAAGCAAGTAAGCATCATTGGCGAAAGCCGTGAAAATACGGTGATCACAAACGGAGACACAGCTCACACAATAGGACCTGATGGAAAGGAGCTCGGAACGAGCAACAGCTATACCGTGAAGGTATCCGGCACGGACATCAGCCTTTCGAATCTGACAGTGAAGAACAGCGCGGGCATCAATGACGGGCAGGCTGTGGCGTTATATGCCGAGGGAGATCGCGGCATTTATCGGAATGTGAAGCTGCTTGGTTTCCAAGATACGCTGCTTGCCGATAAAGGCAGATCCTATTTTGCCGACAGCTATATCGCGGGGAGTGTTGATTTCATTTTTGGCAATGCTCCGGCCGTATTCAATAACTCGATTTTGCACAGCGCAGGACCAGGCTACGTAACAGCGGCTTCAACGGCGCCTGGCAAGCCTGGGTATGTATTTCTGAACAGCAGGCTGACTGCGGAGCCGGGCTTGACGGGTAAGGTTGATTTAGGAAGACCGTGGAGGCCTGATGCCAATGTCGTCTTTATCAACGCCGTCATGGATGATCATATCAAACCGGCTGGCTGGAACAATTGGGGCAATAGTGAGAACGAGAAGACGGCGCGGTTCCGCGAGTACGGCAGTCAAGGAACGGGTGCGAATGCTGCTCAGCGCGTCAACTGGTCTATTCAATTGACTCCGGAGGAAGCGGCTCAATATGCAATAGAAGAGGTGCTTGGAGGGACGGACGGCTGGAATCCCGAAGATGAACGCATGCTTCCGGACAGCAATTCTACATTGGCAGATTTGAACGTGAACGGCATTCCGGTCGAAGGTTTCAGTCCTCGCACGAAAAATTACCGGCTTGTGCTGCCAGAGGGCATGACGGATGTGCCGACCTTGTCAGCGGAGCCGTTCTCCACTGCGGCAGAAATCGTAATCATACAAGCGGAAGAAGTTGAAGGCACCGCATCTGCAAGAGTAACGGCAATGGACGGCAGTGTCAGTCTGTATACGGTTCGTTATGAGTTGGCATCGGAGGAGGAGCCTGCGGCCGTTGGAATTACTGTCGACATCCCGATTTTGACACTGGAGGCAGGTGATTCCGCGCAGATTCTGGCGACTGTTCAACCGAAGGAAGCGGATCAATCGGTCAGCTGGTCAGGCGGCGATCCTATTATTCATGTCAGCGAAACGGGCCTAATTACAGGCTTGAAGCCGGGAACGGCAAGAGCGACAGTTACCAGTGTTACCTATTCCACTTATAGTACCGGCGTCGAAGTTCTTGTACAGGACCGCAAGTCGCCAGTATGGGACGGCGGACAATTAACGGTAAGCCAGGTGACCAAAAACAGCGTAACCTTGAACTGGCAGGCCGCGTTTGACTATGTAGGCGTTGCGAAATACGCCATTCTAATAAACGGGAAAGTTCTTGCTGAGGTGGTTGGCGGCATCCATACGTATAAGGTTGAAGGATTAAGCAAAGGAACTGCGTACGAGTTCCATGTCGTCGCCTATGACGGCGAGCAGAACGGCAGCTCGGCATTGAAAGTGACCGCGACGACCGAGCATGATAACGGAAATGGAAACGGAAACGAGATCGCAGAACCGTTTGTCAGTCTAGGAAAAGATGCGTTTCAGGTGCTCGAGGAATCCTCCATTGACGGTGCCAAAGCGTTTAGGTTGGTTGTGGATGAAAAAAAGTTTGCTCAGGCATGGGATGAGGCAGTGAGCAACAAGACCAATAAAGTCGTGCTGAATGCTGCATTCATTCAAAACGCTGCAGTGAAGGTAGAATTACCGTTGCCGCTCCCGGCAGGCTCCAAAGGCGTTACCGTGACGGTTCAATCCGAAGATGGTGCTTATGATTTGCCTGCAAAACTGCTTCACTCTATGTCTGGCACAGCGGCCATTTTGACGATTAGTCCGATTAACGGGCAGTTGCTGCAGCTAACGGAGTCACAAGCCAATGCGCTTGGCGCAAAGTTTATTGCTGCTCCGATCCGTTTCAGCCTGTCTGCCGAGGTGAACGGGGAGCAGCAATCGGTGTCCGATGCTTCTGTCTATACGCGGCTTACGATCAAATTGCCGTATGGCATGGATCCGAACAAAGCGACCGGCGTCATTGTCGATTCCAAAACCGGAGAACTTCGTTTCGTGCCAACAAAGTTTTTCACAGAGAATGGCATTACACAAGCAGTGCTTCCTCGTTCAGAAGGAAACGGCGTTTACGCGGTTATTGAATTATCGAAGTCATTCCCGGATGCGGGCAGCCATTGGGCAGAGCAGGATATTAGCCTGTTGGCCTCCAAGCTTCTCGTGCAAGGCAATGCAGTGGGGATGTTTGAGCCGGAACGGGAAATCCGCCGAGCGGAATTCGCTGCCCTGCTGGTTAGATCTCTTGGCTTGAGTGAGAAACAGCCGAATGAAGCATTCTTGGACGTATCGCTAGACGCCTGGTATGCCGGCTCTGTTGCAGCGGCAGTGCATGCCGGCTTGATGAAAGGCTCCGGAAACGGGACTTTCCGGCCTGAGGATCGAATAAGCCGAGAGGAAATGGTAGTCATGATCGCAAGGGCTGCTGCGTTCGCAGGTCAAGAAAATGGAACGGCTAGCCCGGTAAGCCAATCCTTCAGCGACTACGGCGACATTAGCGATTGGGCGAAGGACTCGGTAGACTGGGCAGCGCAGGCAGGACTCGTAAATGGATTGGGAGATGGGAATTTTGCTCCAGGATACGAGACAACTCGAGCGCAAGCAGTCGTTATAATTAAGCGAATGCTGCAAGGCTTGGGCTTTATCAATTAAGAAGGATTTGGGGATTCGATCGTTGTTTTACTAGGCACCGTCATAGTATAAGGGGTTAGCCACGTAGGCTGGCCTCTTTTTGGTGCTTGGCATTCAGTCAAACGTATCGTACGAGGCAGGAAAGATTACTGCACCGGTAACGAACGTCGACCGGGTCACCGATCTTATATACCATTGCGACTGTTCTCACCTTTACCATGGGATATATAATGGGCTACCGTCCCTATGGAGGCCTGGATCATGTCGCCATTGCTGCAATTCTTGTGATTGTATGCGCCTGGTCGATTAGCTGGATATTTGCCTTCTTCGGCGTGATTGCAAGTACGGCTTCAAGCGTACAAGGGATATCGATGCTTGTGCTGTTCCCGCTCACGTTTCTTTCCAACGCCTTCGTGCCGGTCAATACTATGCCGGGCTGGCTTCAATGGTTTGTTAACATCAATCCGATCTCGCATCTCGTTACTGCCGTACGTGAACTTGCCAACACGGGAACCATTGGTTGGGATCTAGTTATCTCACTCGTCGGAGCTGCCGTCATTGTGGCCATTTTTGCACCGATAGCACCTTGCTTACGATCACGGTACGCGCCTATATGCGTCGGACATAATGTGCGTTTTATGTTTTATTAAACAAATCGTAAGCAAGGTGCTTTGGGAAATGAAAAATGAATCATCTTCTGGAGGAAAGAGACAGGTTTCTTCGGAATGCAGCGTTTAATTTAGAGGGAAAATTTCCCGTTAATGATTCGTTTTATTCATATTTTCTCAATATAACGGGAAAACCTCATGTTAATTTCTCTTGATTCGCTACTTTATCTTAAGAAGTCTTGCATTAACGGGAGAAATTCCATTTAATTGAAGAACACGGCACAATGAAATTCTCTTAACGGGAGAAATTCCATCTAAATGTGACAGGATTTGAGCGAAAAGATCTGATGTCAAGTGATGCCTGGCGGATAAAAAAAGAATAGCATCCCGTATAGAGATGGCTATTCCAATCATAATTCTCTTCTTATTTCATCACGTAATCGGCAAGCACGCTCTGAAGCTCATAAATATTGAGGCTTTTATTGAATTTTTTCTCAACAGGAGCTGCCGTCCCGGAAATCCAGATTTTCAGTTCCGCATCCATATCGAACGTTCCTGCTGTCTCAATGCTGAAATGCGTGATGCTTTTATAGGGATAAGAGTGGATTTCAACTTTTTTTCCCGTAATCCCTTGCTTGTCTACGAGGATAAGCCGTTTATCGGTAAAAATAAACAAATCCCTAATTAATTTGTACGCTTTCTCGAATCTTTCTGTGCTCCCCAGCAAATGCTTGAATTCTTTGTGTACATCCTCCATCTTCAGTTCGGAAGCATTGCCCATCAGTCCGTCAAGAAATCCCAGTGCTATTCCCCCATCAAAATGTAGTCTTGCACCAGAGTAATTCTTTAAATAGGTATAGATTCCCTTTTAAAAATAGAACAACTGGTCATGTCCATGGACAGGATCCTCTTTTTTTGGGGATCCTGTTTGTCGCGTTTATCGAACCAGCTCAATGAATCTGCTGGCCGCACTGGAAAGAGGCATGTTTCGCATAATCATGATACCCACATGCGTAGGCGGCAGCTGCACATCTAATTGAATTTCGAAGAGAGATCCCTCTTCGAGCTCATTCGAAACAAATTCTCTGGTCACGTAAGAAATTCCAAGTCCTTTCCGGGCAAACTCGATAAGAAGATCCACGCTTCCGACCTCGATCTCAGGTTTGAGCGTATAGCCGTACTTTTGAAATAATTCCGTAATGGCCATTCGTGCCCGGCTATTGCGCGAGAATAGGATGACAGGATACTGGAGCAGCGTTTCAAGCGATAGAACCACGTCCTTAAGCTCGTCGTAACGGGCCCCGGCTACGAAGCAATCTTGCAGCTTTATACTCTCCGTCACTTCAAGCTGTGAATCAACGATAGGCATACGTACGACGCCCAAATCAATTCTTCCCTCTTTTAAGAAAGTAATGATTTCCGGAGTAGTTCCGTGATTCAAGTGAAGCTTGACGCCAGAATGATGACGGTGAAAGTCTTCCAAGTACGGCAGCAAATAATGCTTGAACAGCGAATCGCTTCCGCCTATGCGAAGCTCACCGCTGTCGAGGTTTTTGAGCGCAGCCATTTTCTCTTCGGCTAGTGATATTAAGATTTGAGACTGCTCAATATAGGAATACAGCATGGTACCCTCTTGCGTAAGTGTAACGCCTTTTGAATTCCGATAAAACAAAGTGATGCCAAAGCTGTCCTCCAGCTGCTTGATGGCGTGGCTGACGCTGGGCTGAGTGAGGTACAAGGCTTTAGCCGCCTTTGTTAAACTTCCTGTTTTCGCAGCCCAATAAAAAACCTTGTACAATTCGTAATTGTTGTTCATAGATATGGTCTATAGCTCCTGTGAAATATATTAATTACTTGTATGGTCGATAATCGTATTATAGTGGAAAGACGAAATAGAAACCAGATCTAACGGAGAGAGGAAGAAGGAGAATATTATGCCTATTACAAAAACAATTGATCAATTAGCAATCGATACGATCCGAACCTTGTCCATCGATGCTATAAACAGCGCCAACTCCGGTCATCCTGGGCTGCCAATGGGAGCAGCGCCGATGGCTTACGCCCTTTGGTCCAAAATTTTAAATCACAATCCCGGCCATGCCAAATGGTTTAACCGCGACCGCTTTGTTTTATCTGCGGGTCACGGCTCGGCTTTGTTGTACAGCCTTTTGCATTTATCCGGATATCGGGTATCGCTCGAGGATTTAAAGCAATTTCGCAAGCTGAACAGCAAAACGCCTGGACATCCCGAATTTGGGCATACTGATGGCGTTGATGCAACAACAGGTCCTTTAGGACAAGGTGTTGCCATGGCTGTCGGGATGGCGATGGCTGAAGCCCATCTGGCATCGAAATTCAATCAAAACGGTTTGCCGGTTATCGATCATTACACCTATGCGCTTGTCGGAGACGGTTGTTTAATGGAAGGGATCTCTTACGAGGCGATGTCCATGGCTGGACATATGAAGCTTGGCAAATTAGTCGTATTGTATGATTCCAACGACATCTCATTGGATGGAGAGCTTAGCCTTTCCTTCGGCGAGAATATGAAAAAAAGAACGGAATCGGCTAACTGGGAATATATACGGGTTGAGGACGGAAATGACGTAACGCGTATTTCCGAAGCGATCGAAGCCGCGAAGAAAAATGATTCGCAGCCAACGCTTATCGAAATTCGGACGATTATCGGTTATGGCAGCAAGGTAGCGGGAACGAACAAAGCGCACGGCAATCCGCTGGGCAAAGAAGAAGCGAAGGCAACTAAGGAAGCTTACGGCTGGGAATATGAGAATGAGTTCACCGTGCCGGAAGAAGTCAAAGCTCATTATGAGCAGCTTAAACAAAAAGGCGCGGCTAAGGAAGAAGAATGGAACCATTTGTTCGCTTCTTATAAAGCGCAGTATCCTTTGCAAGGCAAGGAGCTTGAGCAAGCTATCAACGGTTCAGTGTTGTTGGATGCCGCAGACATTCTTACGTTTGACGCGTCCAAAACCATTTCGACCCGCGTAGCGAGTGGAGCAGCTATCAATCATTACGTGAAAACTGTTCCTTCCATTTTTGGCGGCAGCGCGGACTTATCGCATTCGACGATGACAGACATTACGGGAGAGCAATCATTCGCCGTAGATTCTTATTCAGGCCGCAACATTTACTTTGGCGTTCGCGAGCACGCGATGGGGGCAGCTGGCAACGGAATGGCGCTGCATGGCGGCGTAAAACCTTTCGTAAGCACCTTCTTCGTATTCAGTGATTATTTGCGTCCGTCAATTCGTTTGGCTGCGCTGCAGAAGCTGCCTTTAACTTACGTATTCACCCACGATTCGATTGCCGTCGGGGAAGATGGACCTACGCATGAACCTGTAGAGCATCTGGCTGCATTGCGCACGATTCCTGGACTTACGGTTATCAGACCAAGTGATGCGAACGAGACGTCAAGCGCATGGGCGTATGCCTTGCAGCAAAATGATGGTCCGGTAGCACTGGTGCTGAGCAGACAAAATCTTCCGGTATATGAATCAACCAAGGCCAATACGGAAGACGTAGCTAAAGGAGCTTATATCCTAACGGAAACGAACAATCAGCCGGATGTTATTCTGATCGCAACCGGATCCGAGGTATCGCTTGCCGTGAATGCTAAAGCGGAGCTGGAGCGGGATAATATCTCTGTACGTGTAGTTGCCATGCCGAGCAGAGAATTGTTCGACCGTCAATCTGCTGATTACAAAGAGAGCATTCTTCCTGCATCCGTTACGAAGCGTATAGCGATTGAAGCCGGCATTTCGTTAGGCTGGGAACGTTATACGGGGCATGGCGGAAAAGTGTTATCGATTGATACTTTCGGCGCTTCGGGCCCAGGTAACGAAGTTTTGGAATACTTTGGTTTCTCCTTAGAAAACGTAGTCCGTTTGACAAAAGATTTACTGAAATAAATATAAACTAACAATAAAAAAACGGAGGTAGTTAACTATGAAATTTTTTATCGATACTGCAAATCTGGTAGATATCAAAAAAGCATATAAAATTGGAGTTTTGTCCGGCGTAACGACGAATCCATCTTTGGTTGCCAAAGAAGGCGTAAAGTTCGAAGACCGAATTGCTGAGATTTTGCGGGAAGTGCCAGAAGTTGAATCTGTTTCTGCCGAAGTAACGCCTGATGCGATTACAGCCGAAGAAATGATTGCGCAAGCGAATGAACTGATCAAAATCAATAATAGTGACAAAAACATCACCATCAAACTCCCGATGACGTTGGCTGGTTTGGAAGCTTGCCGTTACTTGACTAAAAAAGGCGTGAAAACGAATGTAACGTTGATTTTCACGGTGAACCAAGCTCTCTTGGCAGCTCGCGCAGGAGCTACCTATGTTTCTCCATTCTTGGGCCGCTTGGATGATATTTCGGAAGACGGCGTCCTATTAGTGTCAAAAATCGCTGAATTATTCCGCACGCATAACCTGGACGCGCAAATTATCGCTGCGTCCGTCCGTCACCCGGATCACGTGACTCGCGTAGCAATGGCTGGTGCGCATATTGCAACGATTCCGTTCTCGGTTATCGAACAAATCTCCAAACATCCTCTAACGGATCAAGGGATGGAGAAATTTGCTGCCGATTGGAAAAAAACAGTTTCATAATAATTTTTGAGCGTCAAAAGGCACATCACATATACACAGAAACGCATTCCAACGGAATGCGTTTTTCTTTATATATAAGAATTTATATGTTTTCACATATAAATGTGCTTATATATCTCCGCGAAACGACTGCTTTTGCCACAGAGGACGGCGACAGCCGTTTACGCTTGTGGCAAGAGGAAGTATTGTCATTGCGAATGGGGTGTTCCAGCTCCGGCATTTGCCGCGGAACCAGCTGTTTTTCTATTTTGGTGAATCACTGTGTGAATTGCGCCACTGGGTAGGCGTTACGCCTACAAAGCGCTTAAACACGGTTGCAAAATGCTGGCTTGATTGATAGCCTAAACGATGTGAAATATCCGTTACCGAATCTTGGGATTCCGCAAGCTGACGACAAGCTGCTTTCACGCGAAGCCGCTCGACGTAAGTAACGGGTGGCTCCCCGGAAAATTCCTGAAAGGTCCGATAGAAATGGGAAGTGCTGACGCCGGCGATTGCGGCAAGTTCTTTTACGGATGGACGCCACTCCGGTTCATTGCCCATTTTCGCAACGAGCCCGTTAAATTGGTGCAGCAGATCTGGTGCGATTGCATAGGTGTCAGCGCTAGGCTGAATTAAGGCAAGCAGAATATCAAGAAGGGCGCTGCGCACAGCGGTACTTTGGTGAGGCCCTTCAATAATTAGCGCTTTTTTTAATTTCTTGAATGACTCAACGGGAGGCAGTCCAATTTGCATAACACGAGGCAATCGTGAAAGCGCTTGGTCCATATGTATGCTTTCTTCCGGAGCCAATCGAAGCCAGCCCTCCTGGTGAGGAGCGCTAATGATCAACCACCAAAATTTGCAGGGCTCTATCACGTTGAAGCCACCCCGGTGTTTCTCGCCGGGACGTGAATGGAACAAATCGCCTGCGTGCGTCTCATAAAGTCCGCCTTCTAGCTCCCAGCGCGCTTTTCCCCGCTCAATCAGGACGAATTCATAGCATCCTGGATGTTCATGCTCGTTAAGCGGCAATGCTTTACGCAATTCATCGCTTCCAAGCATGACAAATTCCGGTACGAGACGGATGATTGGATCCATTGCTGTATTGTACGTCCAGCGGGCGCTTCGCGCTAAGGAGTTTTGTTCTTTGTCCAATGAAGCTTGTCTATCCGATTCTGTATGAGGTTTCGCCATGAGGAGTTATCTCCCTTATGTTTCTATATGCGTTCTATGTTTCTTATCCTACTTCGTAATAACAAGAACGTCAAAGGGTACCTGTGAAGGTTAAGATGATGTCAACCACGAATAAGGAGGCATTATCTATGACATTGCAAGCTGAACGTTCTTACCAAATTACGCAGAAGGATAAGGAATTATTTAACAGGGACGGGTATTGGATTAGCCCAAAACTAATTGACGACGAGCAAATTGAGCGGTTGCGCGAAGCGCATAATCGGATTTGGTCAGGAGAATATGACGGCGACGGACTGCCGATGAACCATTTTCGGCTAAGTGACAATCCGGACGCGCTGCGTAAGCTGGACAATGGCTGGTGGATCAATGATGAAATACGTAAAGTCGTAACGGATCCGTTGATCGGCGAACTGTCGGCAGATTTGCTGGAGACAAATGAAATCCGGTTATGGCATGACCAGATCATATTCAAACCGGGTATTGGAGATAAGATTTCCGGTGACGGCAATGTGGGATGGCATCAGGACTACGGCTATTGGCAGTGCTCGGATACGCACGATATGATTACGGTCTGGATCGCTCTTCAGGACACGGACTTGTCGAACGGCGGTATGATGACGATCTTGGGATCCCACAAGTGGGGACTGATTCCAGACAGCGACTCGTTCTTCAATCAAAACCTGGAGGAGCTGAAGCTGAAGCATTCGGGAGACCGTGATTGGGTGGAAGAGCCTTGTATCCTGAAGGCAGGTCAAGCAAGCTTTCATCACGGACTTACTTTCCATGGCTCGGGACCAAACCGTACGAATGATCCCAGGCTGTCCGTCGTAGCGCATGTCATGAAAGGCGGCACCAGCTATCGTGCAGGGATACAACGACATGACAACATCCGTTTGCTGGGCCCGCGTCCTATTCATGGCCAAGCTTTCGCGAACGACTACTTTCCAATTTTATTCAAAAGATAGCAACGAGGCTGCCGGAAGTTTTTCGGCAGCCCTTTTTATGTCTTTGGAACCTTATCGCTCCTGTACCGTCGAACGGATGAATAAACGAATCGATAAAGAAGTGTAGGAATTAATGACGAACTAGAGCTATAATTGAACTAGAAGTCAAACACAGATGATTATTCAACCGTCAGACTTGAAGGAGCTTAAGCAATGAACCTGCCATTATCGCAATCAAAGCAACAAACCGTAAGCTTGAAGAAATTATGGTCTTTTTTTCTGCCGCTGGGTATTTCGGCAAGTTTAGTCACGATTTCACATGTTATCATTAACAGTACATTAAGCAAGGCCGCTGACCCTGAACGCATTATAGCCAGCTATGCGGTTGCGATGAGTCTGCTTGCTATTACTGAACGGCCGGCCGTGCTGCTGAGGCAAACCAGTTCCGCGCTTGTCCGGGATAAACGATCATTTATTTCAACGCTCACGGTTGCGCAGCTTGTGTTTGCCAGCATTATGGTGTTAGGTATGATCATCAGCTATACTCCGCTTGGTACTCTTATTTTTAGGGGCGTGTTCGGAGTCGGTGAAGGCAACGTCCAGGATGTTATTCATGTGTATAAGGTACTGATGTTCGTAAGCTTGTTTTCCGGTATTCGCTGCTTTTACCAAGGCGTTATTATATATAATTTACGGACGAAATGGTTAACGATCGGTATGGCGATTCGGCTGGCAGGTATGTATGCGCTCTCACTCTATTTTATTCATACAGGGGTTACCAGCGGGGCCGTAGGAGCGTTTATTTTCCTATTCGGGATGATCATCGAAGCTGCTGTCAGCTTTTTGGAGGGACGTTTACTGGTCCGAAAGATGCCGGAAAAGCTGGAGAACCATATGATAGAAAAAAAACGGCATGTTTTTATTTTTTACAAGCCATTGCTGTTTTCTTCGTTTATTTCTGTCTGGATCGGACCGGCGATTAATGCGATGCTAGGGAAGACTTGGGATGCTCAGCTGGCCATCGCTTCTTTCGCTATCGCGGCTAGTCTCGTCATGCTGATTAGCAGTTTTTTTAGTTATTTCCATCAGATTGTCATTAATTTCTACCGGATCGACCCGGTTGCAGTCCGAAAATTCGTTCTGATGCTTGGCTTCGTGCCCGCTCTATTGATGGGGTTGATCGCTTACACGCCTGTAGGTGTTTTTTTGCTGGAGCATGTCATTGGCGTGCATGGACGGCTGCAAGCGGAGAGCATCCGGGTGCTGCAGGGCTTTGTGCTGTTTGCTCTCGTTATGCCTTGGCTTGATGTCTTGAACGGACTGGTGCTCGTGCGCGGGCAAACGAAGCTCATTATCGGCTCCCAAATTGCCAATTTGAGCTTTACCTTTACTACGCTGCTCGTGTGTATTGCATTATCGCCTGAATGGAACGGAACGATAGGGGCTTTGGCCCAATCGATCGGTATGGCAGCGGAGCTTATATTTGTTGCGCTGGCGCTGCGATTTATTAAACCATTGGCTCCCGCTTAGCGGTTGTTTCGGGCGGCAGCATCGCTTTTCTTTTCGTGAAAAAAGTCATCGTTACCGGGACACCGGCAGCGATGACTTTTTTTGAAATATAAGAATTTATAAGTTTCACATTTATAAATAAGCTTATATTTCACCGCGAAACGAACTGTTGCCGCCAAAGGACGGCGACAGCGGTTTACGCTTGCTTGCAGTTTGAAGTCAAAAAAACAGCTAAAGAACTTAAAAAGCAATCTCAGTCAAATCTCGGGGCATTTTGAGCAACTCTGTCGAAAGCTATTTGTCACCAAATATAATATTATAAAAGCAGTTTCAAATGGCATAGGCAATCGACGTTGTCTATTTGTAAAGGTGTGAGAGTAATGGATGTATGGAAAATTCCATTATACCAAGCGAAAGTACTGGATGAGTGGATAACAGCCTTTTACCGCGTGCAAGGAATGGAGATGCCTATCGTTGGTTTTCACTCCCATCACGAATATGAGATTTATTATTTTTCTGGAGGGGAGTGCAGGTATTTAATTAATAATCAGATTTATGATTTGCAGCCCGGCGATATCATCTTATTGGACGGCTTGACGTTGCATAAGCCTAATCCGCGTTCCATTCCTACGTATACGAGGAGTATGCTTCATTTTTCGCCCGCTTGGTTGCATGAGTTGTTGACTGTGCTTGGAGCTTTGAAGTTGTTGGACCCCTTTCATAACCTTAACAATTGTTTGCTTCGAACGGGGAATGATGAATCGGGGCAGTTTGTCGAGGGAAGCATCAAGCGGATCGCTGGTTTCTTAGTCCAGATAGACGAAGAGATGAAGCGAACAGGTCAAAAAAATGAGCTGCTTGAAGCGGAATTGAAAATGGAAGTCGTACAATTGCTGCTGGGCATTTACAAAATGGCACAAAAAAAATTCACCCATGTGCGGAAAAAAATGACGGGAAAGGAACAGCATGCCGAAGCGATTTCGGCTTGGCTTAAGGCGCACTACACCGAAAAAATAAGTTTGGATCAATTGGCTGCGGAGTTAAATCTGAGTAAGTATTATGCATCGCATATTTTCAAAGAAACGACCGGTTTTACGGTGATGGAATACGTAATGGGCTGCCGGCTGAATCAGGTTAAATATTTGTTGGAAATAGAGCCTGACCGTTCTCTGACAGAGGTGTCCCGTGCAGCGGGTTTTGAGAGCGTGTCGCATTTTAGCCGGTATTTTAAAGAAAAGATGGGTATCACGCCATCCGCTTACCGTGAAAAAAAACGCGTGCGAATGAGGGACGGCGAGCCTTGAATAACCATCAGGGGTTAAGTCTCTAAATTAAGCACGGTTAATTGAAAGCGGATACAAAACGGTCTAAGCAACAAACCGACTTTTATTATTAATCTACGTGAGGAGAATTCATAATGAAAAAAGTAAGAATGGGAATTATCGGCATAGGTGCGCAAGGCGGGCTTTACGCCGGATTTATAGCAGATGGAAAAGTCAATAACATGGTTATCGGGGCGATATGTGACATTGATCCAGAAAAAAAGGCAATGTGCGTGAATAAGTATCCGGGCATTCCTTTTTATGATAATTACGTGGACATGCTTAACAGCGGCAATGTCGATGCCATTGTTACCTGTGTTCCGCATTATCTTCACCCCGAAATGGGCATCGAGGCGTTAAAGAGAGACATCCACCCGTTGGTGGAAAAACCGGCTGGTGTCTATACTAAACAGGTACAAGAATTGAACGATTTTGCAGCATCCAAACCTGCATTAACCTTTGGCATTGTGTTCAACCAGAGGAGCAATCCGCTTTATCAAAAAGTCAAAGAGATGATTGATCAGGGTGAAATCGGTGAGATACGCCGCACAAACTGGATGATTACAACCTGGTGGAGACCTCAGGGTTACTACGAGCAAAGCGCGTGGAGAGCAACGTGGGGCGGTGAGGGCGGTGGTGTACTCGTAAATCAAGCACCGCATCAATTAGATTTGCTCCAATGGATTTGCGGTATGCCAAAAAAGGTTTATTCCAATGTTAAGTACGGATACCAAAGAAATATCGCTGTCGAAGATGAAGTAACCGCAATGCTCGACTACGGGAATGGCGCTACGGGTGTATTTATTACCTGCACACATGACGTTATTGGCACTGACCGCTTTGAAATATTGGGGGATAAAGGGAAAATTGTCGTTGATGACAGCAAAAAAATTACGATCAAACGACTGATTAAATCAGAGTCTGAAATGAGTTCCACCATGAAATGGGAAGATGTCGTGAAAATATTTATGGGAGAAGGCCTCTCCGAAATATATGAGGAAGAAGTGCTGGAATTCGATAGTGTTTGGGGAGCCCAGCATATTGCTGTCCTGGACAATTTCGCCGCCAATATCATAGACGGCACACCTTTGCTTGCGCCTGGATCCGATGGAATCCATGGTGTGAGGCTGGCGAACGCGATCCATCTGTCAAGCTGGTTAGGCAAAGAAGTAGCTATTCCATTTGATGAAGAGCTATACGCAGCTGAATTAAGCAAGAAGGTGGAAGAAGAAAGAAAAACACCGATTCATAAATAATGCAGCATAAAAGGAGGTCGTAACCACATGGGAAAAGGTAAGATTGGCGTTCAAATGATGATGCTTAAAGGAAAAATTGAAGAGCTAGGCGTTTATGAGACAATGAGAAAGTTAAATGAACTGGGGTACCGGAGTGTTGAAGTATCTCAAATTCCGATGACGGAAGATAACGTAGCTGCGTTTAAACGGGCATCTGAAGATTTCAATATCAAAATTGCCTCACTGTCGGCCGCCCTTGAGCCGATGCTGCCGGGCATGCCTGGCGAAACATTAACCAATGATTTTGAGAAAATGGTGAATGATTGCAAAATCTTGAATTGCAGCTTCTTACGCATCGGTATGCTGCCGTTCCATATCATGGGCGATAAAGAAAAAATAATGGCGTTTATAGGGAAAGCTGAAATGATGGCGGAGAGATTAGCCAAGCATGGCATCGAATTATATTATCATAATCACCATATTGAATTTGCGAAATATGATGGCGAATATTTATTGGATCTGATGAAGAACAACACCTCTAAACTTGGTTTTGAGTTAGATGTCCATTGGATTCAAAGAGCGGGCTTAGACCCGATCACATTGATCAAAGAATACGCGGGCCGTATCTCTTTGCTGCATTTAAAAGATTATCTGGTAGGGCAGATGAATGTGGATGAAGCAGACTTCAAGGATATGCCAAAGTTTTTCCAACGGTTCATTAATGTGATTGAATTTGCGGAAGTCGGCGAAGGAAACCTGGATATGAAAGGAATTATTGAAGCGGGCCTTGCGAGCGGCGCAAAGTATTTTTTAGTGGAGCAGGATGAGCTTTACGGGCGCGATCCCTTTGATTGCTTGAAAATTTCGGGCGACAATTTAAGAGCTATGGGCTATTCCGATTGGTTTTAAAAATCGGTGCGATCTCCCATATAACCTATAAGACCCTAGGATTGTTTACCTAGGGTCTTGCTTTTTTTTGACTTCATCAAGGTATAGAAAAAATATTTTCAAATTCGAAAAATTTGTTGGATGCTTTAGGAACCCTTTTTTGTTCTACTATTACTAACCACAAAAAATTACAAATTTATCTCAATTTAGATCCATGTTTTCCTTCGGAGAAAGCCCTTACAATTAGGATGCGGCTTACTTAAAAGGGGGAAAGAATACATGATTCGCATTTGGAAAGGGATAAGAGCCGGAGCTTTAATGATTGACCGAATCGTAGAGACATTTGCATTAAGCGCATTAGCTGCGATGACATTAATCGTTACGATGCAGGTGCTTACACGGAAAGTGTTTAATTTCGTTTTCTTCTGGTCGGAGGAGGTAACCCTATTGCTTCTTATTTGGTTTTCTATTTTGGGGATTGCGATTGGTTTTCGTGAAAAGCTTCATTTGGCGATGGACTCATTCACCAATCTATTCCCAGCATTATGGAATAAGGTACTCGACAAGATCATTGGAACCTGTACATTTTTGTTCGGGGTGTACCTGATCATTTATGGCTGGGATTTCACTGTTATGATGCATGCCAATACATTTGCGGCGACAAAATGGCCAGTAAGTGTGATGTATGTCGTTATGCCGATCACAGGTATAATGATTTGTTTCTACTCGTTCCTGGATCTAATCGGTGTGAACACAGTTCGTCATAAAGATCTTGGGGAGGCTGGGGGCGAATGACAGCAACAACGATAGCCATCATTATCCTGGCCGCCAGTTTTGTCGGGTTGATCTTGCTCCGTTTTCCTATTTCAATGGTACTCATCTTATCTTCGTTGTTTACTGCTATTTATTTGGACATACCTCTTGCTGTCATTGGCCAGCGAATGGTGCAGGGTATGAATTCGTTTTCATTGTTGGCTATTCCGTTCTTTATTTTAGCGGGACAGATCATGAGTGAAGGTGGAATGGCGCTGCGATTAATAAATCTGGCACAGTTGACCGTTGGTGCTATTCGTGGTGGTTTGGCGATGGTTAATTGTGTGGCATGTATGTTATTCGGTAATATTAGCGGATCAGCCGCTGCCGATGTTTCTTCTGTTGGATCAGTCATGATACCTCAGATGAAGAAGAAGGGCTATGACGCTGATTTTACGGTCGCAGTTACAACATCTGCAGCTATTCAAGGTGTAGTCGTGCCGCCAAGCCACAATTTGATCCTATATGCACTAGCTGCAGGTGGCGTGTCTATCTCAAGCCTGTTTCTTGCTGGTATTGTTCCTGGTCTTGTATTGCTAACCGGATTAATGATTACGTCCTATGTTATAGCAAGGAAGCGAAAGTACCCGAAGGGAGAACCTGTCGCGCTAAAAGAAGTCCCTCGTATCATAAAGGACGGATTTCTTTCGATGATGACAGCAGTTATTATTCTGGGCGGCATATTCTCCGGATGGTTTACAGCGACGGAGTCAGGAGCGTTAGCCTGTGTTTATGCCTTTATCCTAACTTTCTTTGTTTACCGAGATATACCTTTATCGCATATAAAGACTATTTTTCTGAAGACTTTTCGGACGGTAGCAATGGTTCTATTCCTGATCGCAACTTCGAATGCCTTTGCTTGGGTTTTGACCTATTTGAAGATTCCTACACTTATAACAGAAGCGCTCCTGGGTTTCTCTGATAATGCTATCGTGATTCTCTTAATTATTAATGTTCTTCTGCTTATACTGGGTGCACCGCTTGATATGGCCCCACTGATTCTGATCATGACGCCCATTCTTTATCCAGTTGTGACAGCACTAGGTGTGGATCCTGTGCATTTCGGTATTATACTCATCCTTAACTTGGGCATCGGGTTAATCACACCGCCTGTCGGTACGGTGCTGTTTGTCGGTTGTGCAATCGGGAAGGTATCAATCGGGCAAGCCTCAAAGGCGCTCATTCCGTTCTTCTTAGTTATGGTTGCGGTATTGTTATTACTTACGTATGTTCCGGCTATTACAATGTGGCTTCCGAATTTAGTTAATGGATGACGAAGAACAAAATAATACAAATCTACGCTAAGATTATCCCATACCACTCTGAACGCGCTTTCATTATACTGAAAATGCAAAACAATAAAAAGCAATATAAAAAGGGAGGCAAACAAAGATGTTGAGGAACAAAAAGCTAGTTGGTTTATTTTGCTTCATGATTATCGCATTGGTTTTAACTGCATGTGGAGGCGGAAATAATGCCGCTAACAACGAGGGAAACAAGAATGATACCGGTACTGCTGAGGGCACACCTGCTCCTGCTGCTACGGAAGGTCCAAAATACAACTTCCGACTTGCTGAGACGCATCCGGCTGATTACCCAACAACCAAAGGAGATATGAAATTCGCTGAGCTCGTTAAGGAAAAGTCTGATGGACGTATAACCATCGATGTATTCCCATCAGCACAGCTAGGTGAGGAGAAATCAGCTATAGAGCAAGTACAGCTCGGAGCAATCGAGTTTACTCGAGTCAGCAGTTCACCATTGGGAGAATTCAATAAAGAATTTGGAGTATTCAGCTTACCGTATATTTTTGATAATGATGAGCATGTTTGGAAGTTCCTGCTTGGTGATGCGGGAATGAAATTGTTAGACAGCTTGGAATCCTCAAGGTTGAAAGGGTTGGGTTACTATACCTCAGGCGCTCGGAGCTTTTATTCTGAAAAGCCACTTAAAACATTGGAGGATCTGAAAGGTTTGAAAATCCGTGTCCAAGAAAATCAACTGAACATCGCGATGATTGATGCACTTGGAGCGAGTGCAACTCCAATGCCTTATGGCGAGGTATACAGTGCACTGCAAACAGGCGTTATCGATGGTGCTGAAAATAACTACCCTAGTTACTTCTCCAGCAAACACTACGAAGTTGCAAAGAATTATATTCTTGATGGTCATCAACGTGTACCTGAAGTTCTCATGATGTCCAAAACAGCTTGGGACAAATTGTCTCCAGAAGATCAAGCTATTATCAAAGAAGCTGCTCTTGAATCCATAACTTTCCAACGCGAAGAATGGGCCAAGTATGAGAAAGTATCCGAAGAGCAAGTACGTGCAGCAGGTGCAACCATTACTGAAGTTACAGATGTGACACCATGGCAGGAAGCTGTTAAACCAATCATTGACGCTAATCGTGAGCAATATAAAACAATTCTGGATGCGATCGATGCTGCTCGTTAATTAACAAAGCTATTGCAGGAACCTAGCAGCAAAAAACAAACAAAGAGGCTCCAAGTGAGCCTCTTTTTCTAATGAATAACAAATAATTCAATGTACATGAATACAATAAGACGTTATTTTGAAGACAAGATTATAGAAGAAGGTGAACAATGAATGTCGTCCTGGAAAAAGCATTATGAATACATCATTCAGATCATTCTTCTTCGCGATCGGTCACTCATGACAAAATTATTAGTATTCTCAGCGCTATTGGTTGTGTTGCCGATGTTGTTTGTAGGCCTTATTTCTTACCGTCAATCCTCGCAGGTGCTGGAGAGAGAGGCGCGAGATTATAGCTTACAAATTATCGATCAGGTTCAGCTTTATGTGGAGGACTACCTGCGCGACTTTGAAATTAACACACTCAAAATTATTAATCATCCTGACACCGTAAACTTCCTTAAAATGGAGACTCGTGAGGAAGTAGAGAGCAGTGAGATTGTCAAAAGTATACGTAATTTATTGAAGAATTCAGCATATTCACGGTCTGACATTCTCAATATCACGATTATTCTCGACGATATTCAAGTTGTCGATTCTGCCGATGATGCGGATGATGAGTCCGCACTTAATCTTAGGAGTGAATATTGGTATAATACGATCCCTCAAAGCGGTGAGCCCAAAATCATCAGTCGTCTTATCCATTGGAAGCAAGAAGAGTTGGCGGTAATCTCCGTTATGAAGAGAATCGTTAGTCCACAAACCTTGAAACCATTCGGCATGCTGATTATTGATGTGAATTACAAGCGCTTACAGGATGTTGCGTATAGAGTCAAACCAGGTAAGAGCGGTTATCTGTCTATAGTTAATGAACAAGGGCTTTATGTTTATCATCCTAATTTCTCACTAATCGGTCAACAAGCTAATGCCATGGATGTACAAGAGATGCAGCTTAAGAGCAGCGGATCGTTGATATCCGTTGATAAGAGCAAAAATTTATTGACATTCAGCCGCAGTGATATATTGAAATGGTATTTTGTCACTTCTATTCCATATGACGAGCTGATGAGTGGTACGGATTATATAGGGAGAACCATTCTGTTTACAACTATAGGCTTTATGTTGGTTGCTTATGTACTTAGTATTGGATTTGCTGCCAGCTTAGTCAAACCCATCAAACGCTTGCATGAATACATCAAACGTGTAGAAATCGGTGATTTTTCCTGCAAGGTTTCTGTCGATTCCAAAGATGAGATCGGTTTGCTGTCACATGGCTTTAATAAGATGGTGGAGCGGCTTTCCAGACTGCTTGAAGAAATCTATTTCTCTAAATTGAAAGCGACGGAATTGAATCTACGTCAAAAGGATACGGAATTGAAGATGCTTCAAGCACAGATCAATCCACATTTTCTCTATAATTCTTTGGACACGATCCGAGGTATGGCGCTTCTGTACGATAGGGATGAAATTTCTGTAATGGCGGCTTCTCTCGCACGGCTTCTGAGGTATAACGTGAAAGAGGAGGCTCCTCAGGTGACGGTGCGGCAAGAAGTGGAGATCGGAGATATTTATTTGCGAATCCAAAAATTCCGGTTTGAAGAGAAGCTGGATTACCTTGTGGATATACCGGATTGGGCGCTGGATCAAAAGATAGCAAAGTTCACCTTACAGCCCTTAATAGAGAACTGTATCGTTCATGGGCTTGAGCCTCGTTCGGGAACGACGCATATTGTCATAAGTGCCGAAAGATCGCCTGACAATGGAATATTCACTCTTTTGATAACTGATTCCGGACCAGGAATTCACCCAGCTATGCTGTCAGAATTGATTCAAAAACTCGATCTGCGGGAGGGAATCGAATTGACGGGCAAGCACATTGGTCTTATGAATGTACATCGGCGTATTCGTCTTATCCATGGTGATGAATATGGATTATTCATCGTTAGTCAGCCAGGTGAAGGAACAACAGTTGGAATTAATTTGCCTCTACAAGACACTTCAAAGGGAGGTAGTTGAATGCATAGCATCCTAATCGTGGAGGATGAGAGATGGGTACGCACCGCATTAAGAAAGACAATCGAGAAAACCGAGCTTCCCTTTAAAGTCGTTCATGAATTAACGAACGGCATGGAGGCGATTGATTGGCTGAGCCAAAATAATGTAGATATAGTTCTAACGGATATTCGGATGCCGGTGATGGACGGGCTGGCATTAATAGAGGAAATACAGCGGCGCAAGCACATGACACGAGTCGTTATTGTCAGCGGGCATGACGATTTCACTTATGCTCAGCAGGCCATACGGCATGGTGCTTTTGATTATATGCTTAAACCTGTCGAGACAGACAGTATGGCTGCTTGTTTGCAGAAGTGGTTGGAGAAACAGGAGAAGGGGAGAGCTTCGAAGCCAGATCATCAAACTATGGATTTAAATGAAATTTCCCCTATCGAGCGAGTCATCCGGCATATCGATAGCTTATCCGTACCAGATTTGGCAATGACCGAAGCTGCCGCTATGGTGCATTTGAACGCAAGCTATTTCTGCAAGCTGTTCAAACAGCAGACCGGCATTAACTATACAGATTATATGACCAGTATAAGAATGAAGGAAGCAACAAGATTGTTGGAAAAGACATCTCTGCGTATTTCGGAAATTGCTGAACGGCTTGGTTATACGGATTTGGCATATTTTAGCAATACCTTTAAAAAATCAGTGAAAGTGACACCGAGTGAGTATAGGAAAATGAAACCTTAAAGAAACCTTAATCTAACCTTAAAATAATCAAAATAATGCAAAGTATCCCAAAAAAAACACATATATTTAAAGTTTATAAATTTATACAATGTAGACAAGTGTTGAGGAGGAGGATAATACTTTGAGAAGTCCACCAGAAGGAAACAAAGTAAATTAAATCTTTTTGCAAGCGATTACCAATGAAAGATTTTTTTTTAATACAAAATGAAAGCGCTGTATCGAAAGTGGCAATCGAAATACGGAATCGAAAATAATTAAAAATATTTCATTAGAGTGAGGGGACGAAATATGACTTCATTTTCGAAACGTTCTAAAAAGATTGTACAATCTATGCTTGTTTTTTCAATGCTATCTTCTCCTTTTGTTATGATTCAAGCAAGTGCGGATGCCGGCGGCACGACTCAGCCTGTAATCGATGCCCGTGTAAAAAATGTGCTTATGATCGATGGCAAGTCTTATAAAGATTCAAATGGGAACAACGTACTGGACGCTTATGAAAACTGGGAGCTAACTACCGCGGATCGCGTGGCCGATCTCATTCCGCGCATGAGCTTGGCGGAAAAGGCAGGTCTCATGCAGATCACCTCTAATCCTAACGCTACCACCGTCGACGATTTCATCAAGAATCGTAACCTGCGCTACTTCATCCTGCGCGACAACCCTACTGCCTTCAACATAGCCACACGGAACAACACATATCAGCAGATCGCGGAAGGCACGCCGCTGGGTATCCCGATCGTATTTACCTCCAACCCGCGGAACTACATTGCAGAATCTCTCCAGTTCGGCTTCCAAGAGGCCTCTGGACAGTTCTCCATTTGGCCCGGAGCTTTAGGCATGGCGGCAACACAAGACCAAGCCCTTAACCGCGACTTTGCAGAGATCGCCCGCGAAGAGTGGCGCGCGTCCGGCATCCGCAAGATCTACGGCTCCACAGTTGAAGTCGTGACAGAGCCGCGTTGGCGCCGTATCAGTGAATCTTTCGGAGAGAGCCCGGAGCTAAACGCGATGATAGCCACTGAGCTTGTCAAAGGCTTCCAAGGGGAGGAGATCAACAGCGAATCTGTTGTCCATACCGTCAAGCACTTCCCTGGCGACGGACCTGTATTACGAGGTCTGGACCCGCACTTACCGCACGGCAAGTATACGCTCTACCCGACACCTGGAAGCTTATTCCAGTACCAACTTCCGCCGTTCCAGGCTGCAATTGACGCTGGTGCGAACTCGATCATGTCCTTCTATAACGTTCCTAACAACGAGATGAGTGCCGATCAGCTCCCGAAAGATTTGTGGGTTTCTGATACCCAGCAATTCGAGGAGGTGGCGGGCGCCTATAACAAGGCTATTATCACCGACCTGCTGCGGACCAAGATGGGCTTCAAGGGCTACGTGAACAGCGACAGCGGCGTGCTGACTGGCATGGCTTATGGCGTGGAGCACCTATCGATCGAGGAGAAGTTCGCTAAAGCAATCAGAGCCGGCACGAGTATCTTCTCGGACAACAACAATCCAGCAGGACTCATTTCCGCGGTTAGCACGGGCGTGCTCGCTGAAGAAGAGCTCACCCCTCATTTGACGCTTCTGCTTACGGAGATATTCAATCTCGGACTGTTCGAGAACCCGTACGTTGACCCGGATGCGGCCCAGGCGATCGCCGACTCATCTGCAAACCAGGCACGGGCCGACGAGGCTCACCGCAAGTCGGTTACGCTCCTGCGCAACAATGAGGGTATGCTGCCTCTGACCGACGCAGACCTTGCTACTACAAAGCTGTATGTCGAGGTGTTCAACGGTACCAGCAGCGCCGCTCAGACCACTTCACTGAAGGCGCTCATCGCCAAGGAGGATCCATCGGTGAAAATCGTGGACACGCTCGAGGAAGCGACCGCCGCCCTCGTGTGGGTACGTCCGAGAGCATTCGAGTACCCTGACCTCTCCACGGTGGAGATCCAGCTGAACGAGCTCACCCGTGTCGACGTCGCAAAGGTTAAGCAGATCGAGGCTGCTGTTCCGACCGCCCTCGTGATTAACATGACCAATCCGTGGGTTATTAATGAGATCGAGCCCGGCGCTGCGGCGGTCGTGGCGACTTACAACGTCAAGTCTGAAGCCCTGCTCGATGTGCTTCGTGGACGCTTTAACCCTACAGGCAAACTGCCGATCACGATCCCAGCTAACCAAGAAGCAGTATTGAACAACGCACCGGACGTACCAGGCTACGCCGAGGCGTTCGACTACACTTACACTAATGCAGTTGGCGATGACTACACGTTTGGTTTTGGATTATCTTACAATCAAATTGAAACTTCTTTAACTGGAAAAATTGCGGTTATGGAAGGAACCACATTCAGCTTGAATTACGGTTTGAGCAATGTAGCGAAAGGTGCTACCGGGGGCATTGCTGCTCAAGAATTGACACTTAATTTTGATCCAGAGCAATACGAATTTGTTGCTGCAACGCCATTGAAGTTAGGCTTAAACATTGCGAGTCAAAAGCTAATTGAGCCAGGAAAAGTGAAGATTTTGCTCGCTAGCTTAGGATCAGACAATGTGATCAACACAGATGGTGATTTGCTGCGTATCCAACTTAAAGCAAAAACAAATATAGTGTCGCCTAACGCAATTGCATTATCAAACATCGTTGTATCTGACGGTAATGGAGAAACAATGCAACTGCCTAATGCTTCTCGAGGTTACTTTAGCCCCGACTTTAACAATTCCGGCAAGGTGGACATTGGTGATCTCGGCATGATTGCTGTTGCTTATGGAAAAAATTCAGACGGCGCCGATTGGGCTAAGTATGAATTATTCGATCTTAAAGATGATGGTAAAATTGACATTGTCGATATTGCCACGCTAGCAAAACAAATCAACTAATTGTAGAGGCAAGGGGAAGAGTTTAAACTCCTCCCCTTGCTCTTACCGAAAGGGTGGGTCTTGGAATGAGACGAAACGTACTGTTATTCAACCTAACGTTATTGATGAGTATCCTGTTTTTATTCCCGCAGGCTTCATTTGCTGCAGATGGTGCGCCATCGTTTGGATTACAATTAAATAACAACCAGGTGACGCTAGGTAAAGAGATTCAGGTTACCATTACTGGTACGAATTTAACCGATGTGTATGCTTTCGAATTAAACCTTGATTTTGACAGTACAAGGCTGAAATATATGAAAAGTGAAAGCAGAATTGCCGATGGCTTTCCAGTTGAACTTAAGCCGGTTGGAAATCAACTTCAATTCGCGTTTACTAAGGTTGGTGATATATCGGGTGAGAATGGAACCAGAAATCTCGCCACAGTAACATTTGTAACAATCGGTCAAGGAAACCCTGCGATTCAGTTAAAAAGCGTAAAGCTAGTGGATAGTCAATTGAACGTTACTACGCCAACAACAGATGCGAAGGTGACGGCATCGATTATCGGTGGTAATCCAGGTAGCAACCCAGGCAATTCAACACCGGGAACGAATGTAAACCCGTCAAATGGTCAACCAGGACAAGGTACACTGACTCCTGATGTAAAGCTGGACGCTGCAACGAAAACGGCAAAAGCAGTCGTAAACGAAGCCGCTTGGGACCAAGCCGTTCAGCAGGCAGCACCAAATGAAAAAGGGGTTAAAAATATACAAATTTCAAGTAAGGAAGTGCCGGGTGCGAACGCATATGAACTGCAATTACCGACAACAGCATTCGCAAATAGTGAAAATACAGTTCAAGTTCAAGTTGTTTCACCGCTTGCTACGGTACTCATTTCCAATCATATGTTTAAAGCAGGTGAAATAGCTGCCGATGGAGTTAAGCTAAGGATAGAGAAAGCCGATATCAGCAAACTGGATATGAGTGTTTTGAGTCAGATTGGTGATCGACCTGTTATTGATATAAGCTTGCATGCCGGTGACCAAACCATTTCCTGGAACAACCCGGAAGCCCCGGTGACGGTAACCTTACCCTACTCGCCTAATGCGGAGGAATTGCGGAACCCTGAGCATATCGTTGTATGGTATTTGTCCGGTGAAGGGAAAGTTGTTTCGGTACCAAATGGCAGGTATGATGCCAAAACGGGTACAGTGACATTTAAGACAACACACTTTAGTAATTATGCAATAGCGTTTGTTCAAAAAACGTTTAACGATATTGTATCCTTGGATTGGGCGAAAAAACAGATTGAAGTACTAGCGTCTAAAGGGATTATTAACGGTATCTCGGACAAGTCATTTGACCCTGGTCAGCCGGTTACGCGCGCTGATTTCATAGTTCTGTTAGTACGGACTTTAGAGCTGGAAAGCAGTAAGGGAATGGGTAATAGGTTTGCAGATGTGCAAGAAGGCGATTACTATAATGATGCTTTGAGAATTGCTAGAGGCCTAGGCATTACGAAAGGCATGGGCGATAATTTATTTAAACCTCACATGTCAATTACAAGGGAAGACATGATGGTATTGACAGAGCGTGCACTTGAAGCGGTTAAACCAATAACAACAAATTCAGAGCAAGCCCCACTAAAACTATTTAAAGATTCTGCAGATATTTCTGACTATGCGGTTAATAGCGTGGCTGCTCTAGTAAAGACAGGGCTTGTGCAGGGTAACGGAAATACGATTCATCCTAAAAAAACAACGACTAGGGCTGAATCGGCTGTTTTGATGTATAACATTTACGCCTATTTGTATAAGTGAGTACAGTTAACTTAAACAGACCTGATGCTGCCCAGCGGCTTCAGGTCTGTTTTTGCTTGAGTAATAATCTTATTGTATGCTGCGGTATTCCGTTGGCGTTATGCCTTCAATTTTTTTGAAAATACGTGTGAAGTATCCGGAATCATTAAAGCCGACGGCTCCAGCGATATTGGCAATCGTATCTTGAGCGTTTTTCAATAACCGTTTCGCTTCATTAATTCGGATTAAGTTTTGGTAGTCCGTCAGGGTCATTCCTGTTTCTTTTTTGAATTGTCTCGATAAATGTGAGGGATGAACAAAACAATGCTGCGACAAGCTATCCAAATTCAGAGGTTTGCCCATGTAAGTGTTTAAGTGCTCCATGGCTTTCTTGATCAAAGGGGAATAGCCCGATATCGCGTTATGATTCACTAATTCGCAATATTCATTGCTCATGAGTGCCATTAAAGTATCGTGGGATTCAATTTTATCGGTACGCTCGATTTGCTTGGAAAATTTTTCGGAAATTTTGTGCAGGAAAAATGGCTGCACTTTTCCGTTTTCTGCGGCTATGCGTAATAACGTATTAAAAATGATTAAGCCGTTTTTCATGGCTCTGACCGGTTGGTTCGGGAACCTGTCTGAGAGATCGTACATGTTTTTCATTTTTATCATCAAATCGTTGATAAGCTCAGTGTCGCCAAGTTCTACAGCATGCATGATTTCTTTCTCAAAACGATATCTGTGTTCGATTAATTCGACATCCTGTTCATCAGGCTGATAATAGTTAGAATCAGTGATTGATTTTTGATGCTGCTCTACATGTTTTTGTCTTGCGGGGATAACCTTCATCGGAACATGACAAAGCGACTCTGCTTTATCGAGAATGTTGGTAATACTTTGTACTTTGGAGATCCCCAGAAGCGTCAATCCTCTAAAAAACTCTTCTAATGCAAATCGACTGTTTTGTTGAATGTTTAGTTTACTCGTATCCGGGATTTGCAATAAGAATGGGCCGTTTACCAGAATGAGAGTGCCGTTATTGCTGGTTTGAAAATTTCGAGCTAAGTAGGAGAGTCCCCAGTCGTTCGTATAGAGGCAGCATTGATCAAGTCGTACCGCTTCCTTGCAGAGGTGTTGAAGAGTTTCTCTCTGTTCTTCAAAAAGAATGTCCAACAGTTGGTCATGCTCATGAGCGAATAGAGTAGAACCGTCTTTGTCTAACACTAAAGTATTAATACCCGTCAAATGAAAAATGGTCGTACTGATCGGAGTGATTTGGAGAAAATCATGTCCCATGTTCAATTGTGTCCCCTTGACGCTAATTTAGTCCCGAATATGCTAATACAGTACTTATATTTGTAAGCGCTTTTAGTATAAACTTTAACTTACAGAAACACAATAAGGTACACAAAAAGGAGTAGAGAGATGCTATACCCCATTATTAGTGATTCCCGTGCAATTATTGATTTAAACGGCATTTGGAAATTCAAGCTGGATTCCGGAAAAGGTTTTGAAGAGAAATGGTTTCAATCTTCGCTTAGCGAAACGATGAATATGGCAGTTCCTTCGTCTTTCAATGATGTGGGTGTAACCGCCGATATTCGTAATCACGTAGGCTGGGTATGGTATGAGAAAGAATTTACAGTACCGAGTATCTTTAGGTCCCAGCGAATCGTGCTGCGGTTCGGTTCGGCAACGCATACGGCTAAGGTTTATGTGAATGGAGAGCTCACGATGGAGCATAAAGGCGGTTTCACCCCTTTTGAAGCCGAGCTTAGCTCAAATCTGGTTGGAGGTACAAACCGTGTAACGGTTGCCGTAAATAGTATCGTGGACGAAACAACGCTCCCGATTGGGATCTACACGGAGAAAGATATTCCCGGCGTAGGCAAGGTTGCTCGGAATCAGCCGAACTTCGATTTCTTTAATTACGCAGGAATTCATAGACCAGTCAAGATTTATTCGACTCCCCAAACGTATGTCAAAGACATTACGATCGTTCCTTCAATAAATGAGAAGTCAGGGATTGTGAACTATTCTTTGGATGTTGTGGGAGAGGCTGGCGTTAGAGTTAGCGTATTAGATGCAGACGGTGCAATAGTCGGGGAAGCAGACGAAGCGCAAGGCGAAATCAGAATCGACGATGTGAAGCTGTGGGAGCCGCTTAACGCTTATTTATACAACCTTAAAGTAGAGCTATTAAACGGCGATCAAATCGTTGATGTATATTTCCAGCCTTTCGGAGTCAGAACAGTTGAGGTCATCGACGGGAAATTCCTGATTAATAATAAGCCGTTTTATTTCAAAGGATTCGGCAAGCATGAAGATACCCCTATTAACGGAAGAGGCTTTAATGAATCGGCCAATGTTATGGACTTCCGATTAATGAAATGGATCGGAGCTAATTCATTCCGTACGGCACACTATCCTTATTCGGAAGAGTTAATGAGATTAGCCGATCAAGAAGGCTTAGTCGTTATCGATGAGACTCCTGCTGTAGGACTTCATTTGAATTTTATGGCCGCGCTGTTTGGCGGAGGTCCAAAAAGGAATACTTGGGCTGAACTAAAAACGCAGGAACATCATCAAGAAATAATTAAAGAGCTGATTGCTAGGGATAAGAACCATGCTTGCGTGGTCATGTGGTCGATTGCGAATGAACCGGCTTCTGAGGAAGAAGGAGCATACGAGTATTTTAAACCGCTTGTTGAACTGACTAAAGCCATTGACCCGCAAAATAGACCGGTAACCATCGTCACGCATTTAATGTCAACACCCGATACATGCAAAGTAGCAGAGCTTGTCGATGTACTCGCATTAAATCGGTATTACGGTTGGTATGTGGATGGCGGGGATTTGGAAAATGCGAAAGTGAATCTCCGTAAGGAGCTGAACGGATGGCGCGAGCGCTGTCCAAACAAACCGATTGTGATGACCGAATACGGCGCTGATACGGTTGCAGGACTACATGATATCGATGCCGTCATGTTTACGGAAGAATATCAAGTCGAGTACCTGCGTGCGAATCACGAAGTGTTTGATGAATTCGATAATTTCGTCGGCGAGCAGGTGTGGAACTTTGCCGATTTTAATACAAGCCAAGGATTTATCCGTGTGCAAGGGAACAAGAAGGGTATTTTCACAAGGGATAGAAAGCCTAAATACGCAGCCCACTCACTGCGCGAAAGATGGTCTGCCATTCCGGATTTCGGTTATAAGCAATAATTGCGATTGGCCTTGCACCATGTAATGAAAGTAAATGTAAACTCGGGAATTCGGATAGATGAAGGCCGCTGGCTAACGTCTATCCCTTCCCGAGATTTTGTACCTACTCGGGGGATAAGACATGGAACAAACTGCGAAGCTGTTGGAAAAGACGGAGGCTCCGGCCATTCAGGGCATAAGAAAATTCGGGATCAGAGATAAAGTCGGCTATATGTTCGGAGACGTTGGGAACGATTTGTTTTTTACATTAATTAGCGGTTATTTAATGTTGTTCTATACGGATATTTATGGAATATCCGCTGCGACTGCCGGCATGATTTTGCTCGTGGCTAGAATACTGGACGCATTATTTGATGTGGCATGGGGAGCTTATGTCGATTCCAGGCCTGTCGGGGCGAAAGGTAAATTTAGGCCTTACCTGTTATATAGTGCAATTCCTGTAACCGCTTTCGGTATTCTGACCTTTACTTATTTTCCGGTCGCCGCAGGCTGGCAGGTTTTTCTGGCAACGGCAACCTACATTATATGGGGCTTGGCTTACTCTACAATAAACATTCCCTATGGTTCATTAGCATCCGTTATCACATCGGATCCCGTGGAAAGAACATCGCTTTCTACATTCAGGACGATGGGTGCTATTCTAGCTAATGTTTTTATTATGACGGTGGCGCCGATTATTATATTCGGCAGCGGAAAAACGCCCACAGCAAACGGATTTGTAACGATAGCCATCATTTGCGCCGTGTTGGCGATTATTTGTTACTTAAGCTCCTACCGGTTGACGGTAGAAAGAATAAGAACAGTTAAGCCTGCCTCTGAGAAAGTAAACTTATTGATAACAGTAAAAGGCTTATTTAAAAACAAAGCACTACTCGGCATCATGCTCGCTTCCTTCGGAATGATGGTCTCTTTGATGGTGGTATCCGCAATAACGCCTTATTTGTTCAAAGACTATTTCAAAACACCGGGACTAATCTCTATTGCAGGTTTAATTGGATTGGGTTCCGCGCTCCTTGCCATGCCGCTCGTCTCTCCTCTAGTAAAGAAATACGGGAAGAAAGAGAGCGCTGTCATCGGCTTGATTATTGCGGTTGTCATTAATTTCATTATGTTTGTTCTACCGATCACAAGCCCCTATGTGTATATTGGTTTTTACTTTGTTTCAAGCTTTGGCATGGCTTTCTTAAATATATTGGTTTGGGCCATGGTCTCGGATTGCATCGATTATCAGCAGTTCATTACAGGCAAACGCGAAGAGGGGACCGTATATTCCGTTTACTCATTAGTTCGTAAAATTGGTCAAGGGGTTGCGGGAGGACTCGGCGGTTTTGCGCTCGTTGCCGTTGGGTATAATTCCGGATTGCAGATTCAAACGGAAGAAGCTGCGATAGGAATAAAGAGTTTGATCACACTGATTCCCGCGCTTGGCTCGCTGATCGCGTTAGTTGCTATTGTGTGGATTTACAATTTATCGAAGCAGCGTTTGGTCTGGTTAAATGAGCAGTTAAAAAATAATAATCGGTTATAGAGAATATTCGATTGCGTTTTCAATTGTCCGGGGCCTAGCCTCGGGCTTATTTGTTTTGGTTTGGGATACGGATCGAGGGTTTATCCCATGCATGAAAAAGAGACAATAGGGAATTTTAAGCAAAGAAAGTATAGAAGGCGGTGTTTTGATGGATAGTGATCTCATGCAAACCAATGAACTATTGGCTGCTGACCTACAAGAGAATATCCATAAAATGAAACAACGAATGGGTAATAGTACAGATGTTATTGTTCGTGAAATCAAACTAGGGATGATGGATGTAAAAGCTTGCGTCATCTTTATTGACGGGCTGATCGATTCAAATGCAGTAAACGATTTTGTTCTGGAATCACTGATGATAAAAAACGATTATTTATCTTCCGAAGAATTAAAATCCGAAGCAAACGTTTTGCAATACTTGAAAGATTATATTTTAACAACAACGGCAGTTAAACATGATGTAGATGATTTTAACGGCATGTTTCATTCGATGTTGTCAGGAAGCGTTATTTTGCTGATGGATGGATATTTATCCGGATTTTCAATCAGCCTGAGCGGCTGGAAGGAGCGCGGAATTACAGAGCCAACCTCAGAAACGGTTATTCGAGGGCCTAAGGAAGGTTTTACGGAAAATTTGAGGGCGAATACGGCCATGATCCGAAGGAAGATAAAATCCCCGAATTTGTGGTTGGAAACCATACAAATCGGGAGTTTGACACAAACAGATGTAGCGCTTCTCTATATCAACGGAGTTGCTAACGAGAAGATAGTAAAAGAAGTGCTCACGCGTCTAAAGCGAATCGACATAGATGGCATCCTTGAAAGCAATTACATAGAAGAGCTGATTCAGGACGAAGCGAAGACCCCTTTCCCGACTGTATTTAACTCGGAGAGACCGGATGTGATAGCGGCATCGCTGCTTGAGGGCAAAGTGGCTATATTAGTTGACGGTACTCCTTATGTACTTGTAGTACCTGCATTATTTGTTTCCTTTATACATTCTGCGGAAGATTATTATCATCGTGCTGATATCGGTTCACTTATTCGATTATTACGTTATTTGGGGATATTTATCGCCCTATTAGCGCCGTCTGTTTACGTTGCCGTCACCACTTTTCATATTGAAATGATTCCGCGCACACTTCTCGGTAGTTTGGCTGCTCAACGTGAAGGCGTACCTTTTCCCGCTTTTATCGAAGCCATGATCATGGAAATTACTTTTGAGATCTTACGTGAGGCTGGTATTCGAATGCCTAGGAATATTGGACAAGCGATGTCCATTGTTGGCTCAATCGTTCTTGGAACTGCAGCAGTTGAAGCGGGACTTATTTCTCCTGCGATGGTCATCGTGGTCTCCATAACTGCAGTTGCCAACTTCGTTATTCCATCGAATGATATGGCCATATCTATCCGGTTATTGCGATTTCCTTTTATTTTCTTGGGCGCTTCATTTGGACTATTTGGAATTAGTTTAGGATTCATTACTTTGGTCCTTCATTTAAGCAGCTTACGTTCGTTTGGCGTTCCCTATTTAAGTCCGTTTGCACCATTTGACCTGCAAGGTCAGAAAGATGGCTTATTGAGGGCACCGATCAGGTTCATGATTTTCCGGCCGAAATTAATTGCACGACATAATCTAATGCGGCAGCGCGTGCGTCCGCCAAAATAAAAGCAGATCAGGCCAAGCGACGTATTCAGAAGGGAATAGGATGAAAAGAAAATTAGCTGTCATTTTATTGCCTGTTTTCTTATTAGCATTTGTAACAGGCTGTTGGAGTCGTAACGAATTGAATGAATATTCTTTAGCTGCCGGGATGTCCGTCGATAAACAAGGGGATATGTATGAGGTAGCCGTACAAGTCTTAGAACCGAAACAATATGCAACTAATAAAAAAGGGGGAGGAGGGCAATCTCCCGTCATCCTTTTTAAAGCGAAAGGTTATTCCATTTCAGAGGCACTGCGGAAGATGACAAAGACGAGTCCAAGAAGGATACACTTAGGGCATATACGTATACTCGCAATCGGTGAAAAAACAGCAAGAGAGGGTCTAAATGAAATTATAGATTTTTTGAGAAGGAATTGGTACTTTCGAGCAGACTTTGACATCGTCATAGCAAAAGGCACAGCTGCTGAAAATATATTAACGGTGATGAGCCCAATTGATAATGTCCCAGCGGCGAAGGTATATCAATCGATTGAAACTTCAGAAGATTATTTGTCGTCAGCGGCGGGAGTGAAATTGGATGCCCTCATTACCACCTTGTCGAGCACGGGGAAAAGTGCGGTATTACCTGGTCTCAAAGTAACCGGCAGCTTGAAGAAAGGCAATTCAGAAGATAATCTAAAGACGATAGAGCCCTCCAGCGAAATTGAACTACTGGGGCTATCCGTATTTAAGGATGACAAACTCATTGGCTGGCTAAGTCAGCAGGAGAGCCTAGGCTTCAACTACATCACTGATAATGTAACCCATTCGGGCTTAGTCATCGACTGCCCGAGCGGAAAGCAAAAAATTTCGTATGAGGTCATGCGCTCTAAAACGAAGATCAAAGGAAAAATTCAGCAGGGTGTACCCCGGGTTGAACTATTCGTTCGAACAGAGATAAGCATTGACGAGATCGCATGCCATATGGATCTAGCAAATCCGGCCAACATTGTCGCACTTCAGGAGGATGCATCGGGGTATCTTGAGCAATTGTTGTTCAATACGATCAAAACAGTGAAAACCAAATATAAAACCGATATCTTTGGTTTCGGCGAAGTTCTGCATCGTGCAGATCCAAGAGCATGGAGAGAGTTAAACGAGAATTGGGATAAGAAGTTTTCCGACCTCCAAGTTGCAGTTAAAGCTGAAGTGAAAATCCAGAATATGGGTACAGTCATTCATTCGATGTCAAAAGTAGCTGGAAAGGAATGATAAGACATGCTAATCGTTTCCAGTATGATCGCTCTGTCAACTTTGATTGCGTGCATTGAGCTTCCATCTCTTTATCTATTAAATTAACTATAACTGAGGGGGCGGGCGGAGGTATGGAGCATCGAAGCGAGATTTCGGCCAGGCAGCTTTCAATATTGGTCATCATGAATGTAACAGGTACTTCGATACTTACGATACCTTCAATTCTTGCAATGGAAGCCAAACAAGATGCTTGGTTAGCTGCAATTCTGGCGCTCTTACTAACACTGCCCATACTTTTTTTATACTTGGCCTTACATAAAAAGCATCCTATGAAAATTTTAACCGAGATTTTTGAAGCGGTGTTGGGAAAATGGGTTGGAAAGATAACTTCCTTGCTATTTATTATGATTTATCCTGTCTTATTAAGTGCTCTTACCTTAATGGGGATGGGAGGATTTGTTCATCAAACGATGCCAGAAACGCCAATCGGAGCGATTTACGTCATTTTTATTTTAGTTGTCATATACGCAGTGAAATTAGGGATAGAATCCATTTCCCGCACTGCCGAAATTCTGGTGGCCATAAGTCTTTTCCTGCTCGCCTTTATGTTTATCTCTCTTATACCCCAAGTCCATATTGAACATCTATTGCCCATCCTCGAAGATGGATTTAAACCTGTCATAAGAGGCGCTGTTCCATTGATGAGTTTTTCCTTTTTAGAGCTCGTGCTCTTTTTGTTGATCTTCCCTCATGCAAACGAGCAAGCAAAGGTTAGAAAAGCTCTATTATCAGGTGCTTTTATCGGATGGTCGCTGTTGTTCTTGATTACGATTCTTTCGATTCTTGTATTAGGCTTAGAGATTACATCGAGTGAAACCTACCCAAGTTATGCGTTAGCCAAAAAAATCAGCATTGGCAAATTTTTCGAACGGGTAGAGTCAACGATTGCGTTCGCCTGGTTTTTCACCTGTTTTATTAAAATGTGTACTTATTTTTATCTGATCGTTTATGGTTTAGCACAAACTTTAAATTTAAAAGACAGCAAATTTTTAATAATTCCGCTTGGTATTCTAATTGTGAATGTTGCTTTGTTTTTTGTAGCGAATTCAAGTTACATGATTAACTTCAGCAGAACCATTTTCCCGTTTTTTAATCTAACGTTTGGATTAGCCCTGCCATTGCTTTTATTGGCTGCAACTCTTGTAAAAGGTTATTTGAGAAAAGAATAATCACTTACCTGCTTCGTCAATCACCTTTGGGAGGTGGAGTCGCGGATCACGAGCTCTGGTTCTAAGTACACGGTTTTAAGTGATTCCGGGTCTTCAATAAGCTCGAGAATGGTTGTTGAAATAACGGATGTTATCGTGTCTATGGCTACGCCGACAACGGTCATCGGCGTTTCAAGGTCTTCCATTTGAGGAAGGTTGTCATAACTGACAACGGAAATATCCTGCGGAACGCGAAGTCCATGCTCTCCTATGGCCCGAATGATGCCGCGTGTCAAATCGATGCCGCCGCTGATGACGGCTGTAGGACATGCCGTTTGCTCCAGCATCGTACGTGCGGCCATGTATCCGTCGTGAAATTCTAAGCCATTCATGTGAAGCACGGCGTCGTTCCTGACCTGTAAGCCCAGACGGATCATTTCGTCGCGAAAAGCTTCGATCTTAACGGTCTGCAGCGGATCTTGCGAGTTAGGTTCGCCGATATAGGCGATATCCTTATGACCGAATTCAACCAAGTGACGTACGGCAAGACGAACGGCTTGGCCTCGGTTTACGTCAACGGCAGAGTACGGTGTGTAGCCTGCAGCGCCATAAGTCAGAATAGGGATCTGCAGCGGATTTAACTTGTTGAAGCTGGAAATACTATCCCTGTCCCCAAAGACGAGGATGGCGTCTACTTGGTAACGACGGAAGATTTCGATCGCTGATTCCAAATGGCTTATGGAAAGCAAAGTAACATAACCCTTTTTTTCAAGTTGTTCATTAATCTTTGTAATCAGGGAGGAAAGGGCGGCTCGTTCAATGGATGGCCATACGACGCCAATCGCTCCGCTTCTTCGGGAGACGAGGCTTCGGGCTGCGATATTGGGTTGGTAACCCATTTCCTTTGCGATAGAAAGTATATGCTGTTTTGTTTTGTTCTGTACGAGCGGGCTGTCTCTCAATGCCTTGGAGACAGTGGAGAAACTGACGCCGGCTCGGTCTGCGATGTCTTTAATGGTTACCATGGATTCCCTCCGGAAGGCACAAGTCCGAGTTCTCATTTATGTCGTTCACTTTATCATAGAATACATTTTTTGCAAATGAAAGCGGCATATTTTTCGTATAGACAGCAATGGGATATTCGGATATCATAAAAATAACAACGTTGTTAATTTGGGGTTAAAGGTGGTTTTATAGATGTTAGAATTACAAAATACTGTATCTGTCGTTATCGGTGGCAATGGCGTGTTAGGCAGTGCCATGTCTGCTGCGCTTGCGGAAGCAGGATCAAAAGTGGCGGTCGTTGGCAGGGACATGGAAAAAGCTCGGCTCGTTTGTGAGCAGATCGAACGGAATGGCGGAATCGCGATTCCTTTGCAGGCGGACGCGACAAAAAAAGAGGAACTGCAGTCGGTTTTGAATAAAGTGCTTGAATGGGGCGGCCGTGTGGATACGCTTGTTAATGCCTCGGGGACGAATAGCGCGACACCGTTTTTTGATCTCGAAATGGAGGAATGGGACCGGATTATGGATGTTAACCTCAAAAGCGTAGTTTTGGCCAGCCAGGTTTTTGGTAAAAGGATGATCGAGCAGGGGTATGGCGGCTCCATAATCAATATTTCTTCCGTATCCTCTTCGCCTCCGCTGTCCCGGGTATTTACTTACTCGGTATCGAAAGCTGGGGTAAATAGCGTAACCCAATATTTGGCCAGGGAGTTCGCTCCAAGCAAGGTAAGGGTTAACGCCATCATTCCCGGCTTCTTCCCGGCAGAACAAAACAAAAAAATCTTATCGCCGGACAGAGTGGAATCGATTATGAAGCACACACCAATGAACCGCTTCGGAGATCCGGAGGAACTTAAAGGAACCATTGTTTACTTGGCCTCAGCAAAAGCATCATCATTTGTCACCGGAGCGATGATCCGGGTTGACGGAGGGTTTGGAGCGATGACCATATGAGTAATTTACTTCGAAGTTTAGTTGAAAATACGCCTATACCGAAAATGGTGAAGATTCGTCAGTCGTTTGATGACACTATACTTGAGGATCCTATCGGAGAATTGATCGGGCGGCTGCTTACGGCCGATTCCATGACCGGGATTACTGCAGGACAGAGGGTTGCGGTGGCTGTAGGCAGCCGGGGAATTTCCAGAATCGATGAGCTCACAAAAACTGTTATTGACGAATTGAAGAGAATCGGCACCGAGCCTTTCATTGTGCCCTGTATGGGAAGTCATGGGGGAGCCACGGCAGAAGGGCAAACCGAGGTGCTTGCCCATCTGGGCATAGACGAGGAGCGAATGGGTTGTCCGGTTCGTTCATCGATGGAGGTCGTAGAGCTTGATCGCCTGCCGAACGGCTTGCCGATTTACTGTGACAAAATCGCCGCCACGGAGTCGGATGCGATCATCGTCATTAACCGCATCAAACCGCATACGGCTTTTCGAGGGGCGATTGAAAGCGGCATGTTTAAAATGATCTCGATCGGACTTGGGAAGCAAAAAGGAGCGGAGGCTTGCCATCAGCTGGGCTTCAAGTATATGGCTGAGAATGTACCGGCAATGGCTCGCGTGATGATCGAGAAGCTTCCGATCCGGTTTGGGGTAGCGGTCGTGGAAAATGCGTATGACCAAATCTGCCGGATTGAGGTTCTCGGAACGGATACGATGGAGGAACGAGAGAAGGAGCTGTTAATCGAAGCGAAGAGCCGACTCCCGCAAATCTTTTTCAATGATCTGGACGTTCTAGTTATTGATTACATCGGTAAAAATATTAGCGGTGACGGAGCGGATCCCAATATCACGGGCAGGTATCCGACGCCTTATGCGCATGGGGGACCTGAGGTGAACAAGATGGTCGTTCTCGACCTGACGCCAGAGTCCCAGGGCAATGCAAACGGAGTGGGCACAGCCGATTTCACGACAAGCAGACTAGTTAGCAAGACGGATTGGCCAGCTACTTACGCCAATGGACTAACCTCAACGGTCTGTGCGCCGACGAAACAAGCGACAACGCTTGAGAATGACCGCGATGCCATTAAGGCAGCGATCAAAACCTGCAACATTTTGGATTACACACAGTGCAAGCTGGTTCGTATTCGGGATACGCTGCATCTTGGAACGATTGAAATTTCCGAATCACTGCTTGAGGAAGCAAAAAGAAATCCGCGCATCGAGATTTTGGAAGGGCCTTACGAGTGGAAGTTCGACGAGGAAGGATTTTTGCCAAAATGAATGCGGATGCCAAAATAGTCATAGCCATTGATATCGGAACGACGAGCACGAAGACGTTGGCCGTCGACCTGACAGGACAGATCCTTGGAAGCCACTCGATTGAGTATCCGCTGCACACTCCGAGGCAAGGGTATGCCGAACAGGATCCCGATGTCATCTGCGAGGCTGTAATTGATAGTGTTGGTCATGTTATGAAGAAAGGCGGTTTTCAGGCTGGGGAAATACGGTGTGCTGCCTTTAGCTCGGCCAACCACAGCTTGATTCTGCTTGATGCGAACGGGCTTCCGCTCACGCCCAGCATCACCTGGGCGGATCTGCGCAGCGCGGCCCAGGCCGAGCGGTTGATGAATGACGGAACGGGATTATCGGTCTATTCGCGGACGGGCACGCCGATCCACCCGATGTCACCGCTCGTCAAGCTGGTCTGGATGAGGGAGGAACGGCCGGATCTATTTCATTCCGCGCATCATTTCGCCGGAATAAAGGAATATATTTTGAATAAGTTATTTGGAATTATGATGATGGACCATTCGATAGCAAGCGCTACCGGTTTATTTAATCTCGAGACGTTGACGTGGGATCAGGAAGCATTAATTCTGGCAGGCATTCGTGAGGATCAATTGCCCAAGCTTGTTCCTTCGACGGAGCGAATCGATGGGCTGAACAGTGAAGCGGCAGAACGGATGGGACTTGGTACGGACACGCCATTCATTCTCGGGGCGCAGGACGGAGTATTAGCCAATCTTGGAATTGGCGCGGTGGAGGAAGGTGTGCTGGCAGTGACGATTGGCACAAGCGGAGCTGTACGGACGACCGTAAAACGGCCTACTTTCGATGCGGATGGGAAACTGTTCTGCTACGCTTTGACGAAAGATCATTGGTTTGTCGGAGGACCTTCCAACAACGGTGCTATCGTAGCCAGGTGGATCTCGGATCGCCTCTACCCTGGGAAATCGATTGATGAGGTGCTTCCTTTAGCCGCTTCTGTGCCTCCAGGATCCAACGGCCTGCTCTTTCTGCCTCTCTTATCGGGAGAACGGGCTCCTTTCTGGGATGCCCAGGCCAAAGGTGTCATGTTCGGATTGACGCTTGCGCATAGGGAAACGGATATGCTTCGCGCTGCAATGGAAGGCGTTCTGTTTCAGATTACGGCAATCGTTTCCTTAATGAAGCAGGCAGGTGAAAAGCCTAAAGAGGTCAGGGCATCCGGAGGTTTTGCCCGTTCTGCCTTATGGTGCCAAATGATGGCCGACATGCTGGGCGTGCCCGTACGGGTACCCGAGTCAGTAGAAAGCTCAGGACTCGGAGCTGCTCAGCTTGGATTATACGCTATGGATGGCTGCCGCGGCCCGCTGCTGAGGTGGAAGGAGCAGAAAGGCAGCTTCTATGAACCCGATATGACCAATCATAAGCTTTATCAAAAAATACTTCCGCTATATTTAAGCTTATACGATCGATTGAAAGAGCCTATGAGGGAAATATCGAAACTGCAGCATATGTCGGTTGGATGAATTTAACGGAAGGCGGTGTCAATACTATGCATGATAAATACAGCAAGCTGCAGACGATTCTAACGGAAATGGAATCGGTTGTGGTGGCGTTCTCTGGAGGCGTTGACAGTACTTTTCTTCTGGATGCCGCAATAAAAACATTGGGAAGCGAGCGGGTCTTGGCGGTCACGGCCGACTCGGAAACCTATCCGACGGAAGAGCTTGAGGAAGCGATCCGGCTGGCGAAGAACATTGGCGCGACTCATAAGGTGATCGAAACGTCTGAATTAAGTATTCCTGGCTACAAAGAGAATAATGCAAACCGTTGTTATTTTTGCAAAAAGAGTCTATTCGAGCATATCGAGCCGTTCATCAAGGACGGAGCTTACCGCCATATCGTCTACGGGCTTATTGCGGATGACATGAATGAACATAGGCCTGGGGTTCAAGCGGCGAAAGAACGAGGCGTGCGGGGGCCTTTGCAGGAAGCCGGACTTTATAAGGAAGAAATCCGTGATCTCTCCCGTGAGCACGGTCTGCCGACTTGGGATAAGCCGTCATTCGCTTGTCTTTCCTCCCGGATTGCCTACGGCGAGACGATTACGATCGAGAAGCTTGGACGTGTTGGAGAAGCTGAACGCTATATTCGTTCACTAGGTTTTGGGCAAGTAAGGGTCAGGAGTCATGGCGATATCGCACGAATCGAAGTAGAGCCGAGAGCAATGGAGCAGCTCATTAGCCACGCCTCCATCATTTCAGAGCGATTGAAAGAGCTTGGATTTATCTACGTTGCGATGGATCTTTCCGGTTACCGCAGCGGCAGTATGAATAAAGTGCTTGAACTTGGGGGCTCGGCGATATGAATGAGTTTGAGGATCTTGGATTTTGTAAGCTGGATGTGGGGCGCAACGAGCGGACGGGACATCCGGAAGTCGTTTTTGGACAGGGAAAGACCGTGGATCAGGTTGAAACCATTTTCTCAAGGCTCGTTGAAATTCATGGCAGGGCGCTTGTCACCCGGGCAACGGCCGAGATGGCGGAGCGAGTGATCGCAAGGTACCCTGAGGCTCGTTATGATAGCGGATCTCGACTTATCTCGCTGGGTCAATCGGCACGCAAGCTCCCAGGAAAAGTGGCGGTTCTGACCGGAGGGACTTCGGATATACCGGTGGCGGAGGAAGCGGCAGGGACAGCGGAATGGATGGGCTGCGAGGTTGATCGTATCTTTGACGTCGGAGTCGCGGGAATCGATCGGCTTCTTAGCCAAAAGGAACGTATCCGGGAAGCGTCTGTTGTGATTGGGGTAGCCGGTATGGAGGGCGCCTTAGTCAGCGTTGTCGGAGGACTCGTCCGCAGGCCGGTTATAGCGGTGCCTACTTCTATCGGTTATGGCGCTAATCTTCAAGGGATTACAACGCTTCTTGCCATGATGACCTCCTGCGCCGCCGGCGTGACGGTCGTCAATATCGATAACGGCTTCGGGGCAGGGTTTCAAGCAGCAATGATTTTACAATTGGTAGCGGAGGGCACTTAGGATGAGGACGGTTTATTTGGATTGTATTTCTGGCATCGCAGGAGATATGGCACTATCCGCACTCGTGGACCTGGGTGCAAATACGGATTATATTATCAGCCATTTATCGAAATTACCGATCGATCCTTTCACGATGGAATTCGTAAAGGTCGACCGAAGAGGAATAACCGCGAAATGGCTGAAGCTAAGCTTCGATCACAGTGAGCATAACGTCGGACACGACCATCACCATCATGAGCATTCGCATGATCACGCACATAACCATCATCATGAGCATTCATATGCTCACACACACGATCACCATCATGAGCATTCGCACGCTCACACACATGACCATCATCATGAGCATTCACACGCTCACGCACATAACCATCATCATGAGCATTCGCATGTTCACACACATGACCATCATCATGAGCATTCGCATGAGCACAGAAAAGCATCTGACATCATGAGAATGATCGAGAGTTCAACGCTGCCGGATCGGGTGAAAGAGCGAAGTCTGTCCATCTTTCGCTTAATCGCTGAAGCGGAAGGCAAGATCCATGGCATGGACCCAGCCGATGTCCACTTTCATGAGGTAGGAGCGATGGATTCCATTTTGGATGTCATTGGCGTTTGCCTTGCACTGGAGAGCTTGGATGCTGGCAAAATCATTGTCTCTCCCGTACCAACGGGAACGGGCAGGCTGCGTATGGCCCACGGCTTATACCCGATTCCTGCTCCCGCGACGGCAGAATTGCTGCGAGGAGTGCCATTGTCTGAGTTCACGGCGAAAGGGGAATTGACAACGCCAACCGGTGCCGGGATTGTCAAAGCGCTGGCCTCAAGCTTTGGTCCATTGCCCGCAGGAACGATTGATCGAATCGGTTATGGCGCAGGTACAAAAAATTTCGATCATCCGAACGTTGTCAGAGCTGTTTTATACCAGCAAGAGCAAGAGAAAAGTTTTAACGAGACGATTGTCGTCCTCGAAGCACAGGTAGATGATTCAACGGGGGAGACGCTTGGTTTTGCCATGGAGAGGCTATTCGAAGCCGGAGCTCTCGATGTTTATCATACGCCGGTCTATATGAAAAAAAATCGTCCCGGCGTCCTTATCACCGTTCTATGCCATCCAGCAAACAGCGCACGTTGCGAGGAGACGATGCTTGCAGAAACATCGACTTTCGGCGTACGAAGAAGCGAATGGCAGCGCAAGGCGCTTGCACGCCGGTGGATTCAGGTGGAAACTCCTTTCGGATCGGTGAGAGTGAAGCAGGCTCTAGATGGAGAAAAAATCATTCGCCAATCGCCGGAATATGAGGATGCGGCTCAAGCCGCAAGAACGTACGGCATTCCTCTCGAAACTGTCTACAGCGAAGTCTATAAACAGCTCAGCGAATAGGAGTAGGGATAAAAGTGGAGTTAATAGGTTTGTTAGCTTTGTCTATACTGCTGGGTCTGCGCCATGGCATAGATTTGGACCATGTCGCAGCTTTAGCTGATATAACAGGAGGCAGCTCGGGCTCGAAGAAAGAGAGGATGAAGCTGTCTCTCTGGTACGCGGGCGGGCATGAAGCGGTCGTTTTCGTGCTTGGCTGCAGTATTCTTTTATTTGCTTGGACCGTGCCGATTTGGGCCGATCACTGGATGGGCAAGGCGGTAGGCATTACTTTGATCTTTATGGCAATCCTTATTTTGATTGGCAGAAGAAATGGGAGCGGTGTCTATTGGAGCCGCGGGATTGCTATATTTCAGAAGCTTAGGCGGAGAAACGACGAGCCGTTTACTTTTACGCGCCGGAATGTATTTACGGTCGGAGTCATCCATGGCATCGGTGCGGAAACGCCAACGCAGCTTCTTTTGTTCACCACGGTCGCCGGAGCAGCCGCAGCGAACCACGGTATGCTTGCGGTAGCCGCGTTTAGCATAGGATTGCTTCTCTCACACACACTTATAGCGATTGTCAGCCTTTGGTTTCATGATCTTGCCAAAAAAATTCGGCCGCTGCTTCCGGTTACGATGTATGCCGCTTGTTTATTCAGTTTTGTTCTCGGGGTAAGCTATTTGCTGGAGTAAGCGCGGCTTATTTTAACAACGTTGTTATTGATAGGATGCCTGTCATCCTTCTCTATATATGCAATTAAAATATTAAGCTCATTTGAACAAAGGGAGAGAAGTACTTGAATAAACAACAGATTGGTGTTATTGGCCTTGCTGTCATGGGGAAAAATCTGGCATTAAATTTGGAGAGCCGTGGATTTGAGGTTGCCGTCTTTAATCGATCTTATGAAAAAACAAAAGAGTTACTTGCAGAAGCTGACGGCCGAAAGCTATACGGATATGAATCTTTAGGGGACTTTGTCGCTTCGCTTGCGCTGCCAAGGAAAATCCTGTTGATGGTTAAAGCCGGGAATGCGACGGATGATACGATTAAACAGCTCCTTCCATTCCTGGGTAAAGAAGATATTATCATTGACGGCGGCAATTCGTACTTTGTTGATACACAGCGTAGAACGAAGGAGCTGGAGGCGCTAGGCATTCGTTTTATCGGTTCAGGCGTATCCGGCGGGGAGCAGGGCGCGTTGGAGGGACCCGCGATTATGCCGGGCGGAACCAAGGAGGCTTATGCACATGTTGAGCCATATTTGACCGCTATTTCTGCCAAAGTCGAGGGCGTGCCTTGCTGTACGTATATCGGGCCGGACGGAGCGGGCCATTATGTCAAAATGGTACACAACGGTATCGAATATGGGGACATGCAGCTGATATGCGAATCTTATCATCTGCTGAAAGAAGTCATCGGTGCAGAGCCGGAGGAGCTCCATCAAATTTTTAAGAAATGGAACGAGGGGGAGCTAAACAGCTACCTGATTGAGATTACGCAGGATATATTCACGAAGATCGATCCGGAAACGGGTAAAAGAGTGGTTGATATTATTAAGGATTCTGCAGGGCAGAAGGGCACGGGAAAATGGACATCGCAAAATGCTCTGGATCTGGGCGTTCCATTGCCTGTCATCACGGAGTCCGTGTTCATGCGTTATTTATCGTCTATGGGAGAAGAGCGCAAGATAGCCTCGGCGATGTTTGACAAGCCTGTTGTATCGAAATATAGCGGAAACCGGGATGATTTCATCGAGCTAGTGCGGAAAGCGCTGTATGCAAGCAAAATATGCTCCTATGCGCAAGGTTTCGCCCAAATGAAAATGGCTTCCGATACTTATCAATGGGACTTGAATTGCGGCAGCATTGCAATGATATTCCGCGGAGGCTGCATTATCCGTGCGCAATTCCTTGAAAACATTAAGAATGCCTTTGATCACGATGCGAATCTTCCGAACCTGCTCGTAGACAGCTATTTTAAACATATCGTGAATGACTATCAGCAAGCCTGGCGGGAAGTGGTTGCAGCCGCGGCGCTGAATGGCATCCCTGTACCTGCATTCGCTTCGGCATTATCCTACTTTGACGCGTACCGCACGGAGCATCTCCCTGCAAATCTGCTTCAAGCTCAGCGCGATTATTTCGGAGCCCATACGTTTGAGCGTATTGATAAAGACGGCAGTTATCACTATCAATGGAATAGCTAAGAAAAGGGGAAATGAAAATGAGTACACAAATGGATATGAGTTTGGTTGATCTTCGGCAGACGGTTGAGCGCTTGGCGCTTAGCACGCCCGTCACCGATATGCATACGCATTTATATGCGCCTGAATTCGGGAGTTTGCTTTTATGGGGCATTGATGAATTACTAACCTATCATTATTTGATTTCGGAGAGTTTCAGGTGGTCGGAGGAAGAGTACGACCACTTCTGGTCTATGACTAAGCGGGAGCAAGCGGATTGGATATGGAAATTGCTTTTCCTTGACCATTCACCAGTAAGCGAGGCGGCTACCGGATTTATAACGATTCTCAAACGGCTTGGACTGGACGTATCCTCTCGTAACCTTGACGATTACCGCCTAGCGCTAGAGAAACGCACGGTGCATGAACAGGTCGATACGGTCATGCAAATCGCGGGAATCGAGAAAATCGTGATGACTAACGACCCGTTCGACCCCGTAGAACGTCCTGTCTGGCAATCAGGGAAAGGTAAAACGGATCCACGGTTTTATGCAGCGCTTCGAGTGGATGCACTGCTCAATGATTGGCCTCATGCCGTGAGCGAGCTTCAAGGTCTAGGTTATGATGTACAGGCGGAGTGGACGGAACGGACGAAAGAGGAGACCCGCCGTTTTCTATCGGAATGGATCACTCGCATGGATGCGCTCTACCTTGCCGTGTCCATGACGGGCGATTTCACATATCCAGCCGATGATCATCGGAGCAAAATGATTGATGAGGTTATGATTCCGGTATGCCAAGAGCAAGACATTCCGTTTGCTCTGATGATTGGCGTTCGGAGAAAAGTGAATCCGTCACTGGGATTGGCAGGCGATATGAGTATGCAGTCCGACGTGTCGGCAGTGGAAGCGTTATGCCGCCGATACCCGGAGCAGAAGTTTCTTATTACGATGCTGGCAAGAGAAAACCAGCATGAGCTGACGGTGCTTGCCCGCAAGTTCCGTAATCTGATGATTTTCGGATGCTGGTGGTTTCTTCACATCGAGTCAATGGTCGAAGAAATGACGCGGTTCCGCTTAGAGCTTCTTGGGACATCGATGATTCCGCAGCACTCTGACTGCCGCGTCTTCGAGCAGCTGATCTATAAATGGGAGCATTCCAGAAGAATTATCGGGAATGTGCTGGCGGACAAATATGAGAAGCTGCATCACAGCGGCTGGACCGTTACGGAAGATGAAATACAAAGAGATCTGGATGATATGCTGAACCGGAATTTTTGGCGCTTTCTTGGGAAGAAGTAATAACTGTAAAAGGCTGGAATGATATACGAACGGGCGCAGCCGATGGCTGCGCCTTCTATATGTAAAGCTGTTCAGAGTTAAACAGATTCATAACCGACCAAAAAGACGTTTATTGCGCAAATTATTTTCAAAATAGAAAAAATATTGCCCTGTTTTTGAACTTCGCGCTCCCTATAATCAAATCATAGACGAACCGCAATCAGACAGCTTTCCATAGGGTTTGAAAGCGCTTTAAAGGCTTTGTGTCTATAATCCTACCTCTGTTGATCATCTTCATCATGGCCAAAAACAAATGAATACAGCAAGGCCATGGGAAGTGTCAAAAAATAGATTCATTCATTTAAGGGGGAAGTTGAATGATTAAGAATTGGATGAAGGGCTCTGCAATTGTTTTAACGACTGCAGCCATGCTACTGTCAGGCTGTTCCTCATCAACTGGAACGAAAGACACAAACGCCGGAAGCAATGCTGGGAGCAATAAGGAACCCGTCACGATTAAGGTTCATACGTGGTACAACCTTGAAAACGAGAAATTCGATGTTGTGAAAAGGGAATTCGAGAAACAGTATCCGAACATCAAAGTTGATTTCATATCCGCGGGGGATAATAATTCTAACGAACATGTGAAAAAAGTGGATTTGGCCGCAGCTTCAAACGAGGACATGGACGTCATCATGTTCTCTTCGCCCGCACACTACGTACAGCGGATCGCAGTCGGGATGTTAGAGCCTCTTGACGATTATTTAAATAATGAACAGCTCAAATTTGACGACGAATATGCCGTCAATACGCAAGAGAATGACAAGTATTATGGTCTGCCAGGAAAATCAGTGAGTTTCTTCGTGGCTATCAACGAAGACCATTTGAAGGAAGCTGGGCTGCCGCTTCCGACGGATTGGACTTGGGACGAATATCTGGAATATGCCAAGAAAATGACCAAACAGGATGGCGAGAAAAAACACTATGGCACCTACTTCCATACCTGGACTAATCCGTTTGCGATGCTCGGATTAGTTAGCAATACAGAAAATGGCTACTTGGTCACGGATGATAACAAATCTGCGAACATTATGAATCCGGCTATGCGTAAGTCGCTGGAAATTCGCTTGCAAGCAGAGAAGGAAAAATCGGCGACGCCTTACGCCGAGGTGCTTAGCCAAAAGATGAACTATCGCCCGCAATATTTCACGCAAGCTGCAAGTATGATAGCGACAGGCACGTTCTTTATTCCCGAAGTAGGTGGAACGGAAAAAGTGCCGGCGACGTTCAAAACGGTTTTCGCGCCGTATCCGAAAGTAAATAAAGAAGACCCTATGAATGCAACGATCTCATCTGATTATGTCACCATGTACAGCAAGTCGAAGCATAAAGAGGAAGCCTATACGTTCATCCGCTGGTTTACCACGGAAGGGCTTATGGTTCAGGGGCGAAATATTCCATCCTGGAAAAAGGCCAATATGGAAGAAGTGCTGGATAAGATTGTCTCTGCGACAGCTAATCCTGAAATGATTGACAAGGAATCCGTGTTGCACTTTTTGAAAAACAGCGTGATGATCCCAGCGAAAAACCCGCCTGCTTTTTCGGCAGAAGTAGAAAAAGTGATGCAAGAAGAGTTTGATCGCATGATGCTGCAGGGACAGGACATCGATAAGACTATGAATGCTGCCCAAGAAAGAATTCAAAAGGTGATTGATTCGAATCAATAACCAATGGAATTAATTCGTTCAATATCGCATTAACCCGGGGCGAAAAGGTGATTCTTACCGCGTGATGCGGGGAATCGCCTTTTCGTTCTTTTAGAAATGACTTCTCGCCAAGCTGTCGAATTTTGCGCAAATTATTTCTAATAGAGAAAAATTATTGCCCTGTATTCGAATGCAGTCCTCCCTATAATGAAACCATAGACGAAACAACATGAGGTGATCAAATTGGAACAAGTGCTGCATGAAACCGGAACCGCTAGAAATAAGGTTCCCCTAAAAAAACGAAAGAAATTTTTGCAGGACACGTTAGCCGGGTATTTGTTTATCGCGCCAATGCTAATTACGGCGACCATACTCACGATCATTCCGATTATACTTTCCGGAATAATCAGTTTTACCGATTGGAACTTTATTGCGGGCTTAAGCAATATCAAATTTATTGGATTAGATAACTATACAAAAATGGCTTCGGATGAAAATTTTATCCGGTCGTTAACCAACAATTTTGTTTTGATTCTAGTTATACCCGTCTCCTTATTTATCTCATTAGCTCTGGCGGTGCTCATCAATAAAGCAACCTACTTTAAAAGTGTTTTTAAAGTCATTTATTTCATGCCTTTCATATCTAGCTTTGTTGCCGTAGCCGTTCTGTGGCGGGTTTTATTCCATCCAAGCAGCGGACCCATTAACGGATTCCTGATGTCGCTCGGAATTGATCATCCGCCGGCTTGGCTGGCAGATCCGAACTTTGCTCTTATATCCGTCATGATTATTATGGTGTGGGCGGGGATAGGCTTTGAAATGATTATTTTCATGGCGGGGCTGCAAAACATTCCGGTTGACCTCTATGAAGCAGCTGACATCGATGGGGCAACGAAAATTCGTCAATTTTTCACAGTTACGATACCGCTGCTTTCGCCAACGACGTTCTTCCTGCTCATTACCGGCATTGTCGGTTCTTTTAAGGTGTTTGATCTGATTATGATCTTAACGAATGGCGGGCCTGCGGGATCGACGTCCGTCATCGTGTTCTACTTGTATGAAGTCGCTTTCATTCAATTGAAATCCGGCTATGCGTCGGCGATTGGCATCGCACTTCTTCTTTTAATTCTGGCAATCACCGTCGTGCAATGGATCGGCCAGAAGAAATGGGTAAATTACTAGGGGGGATTCCTATGAGCTCGTTGCGTTTTAGCCGTATTATTGTGACTTTATTAATGAGTGCCGCAGGAATCATGTTCGTCATGCCATTCCTATGGATGCTCTCCGCTTCCTTCAAGCCGGAGCTTGATGTGCTGGCTTATCCTATTCAATGGATTCCGAAAAATTGGAATATCGTTGAAAATTACCGGGAAGTTTGGTTGGGCTCGCTGCCCTTCAGCTTGTACTATTGGAACACGATCAAGATTACCATACTGACCACCGTGTTCTCCCTGATTATTTCAGCAATGGCTGCGTACGGTTTTTCAAAAATTTCATTCAAGGGGCGCGATTTGCTGTTCATCGTTATTCTCGCTACATTCATGATTCCGAGTCAAGCGATCTTAGTGCCACAATTTATTATGTACCGTTGGTTAGGCCTATTTGACAGTCATGCCGGCTTAGTGTTGTTGAGCGGTTCCTCCGTGATCGGGACTTTCCTGCTTAGACAATTTTATATGAGTATTCATAACGAAATTATCGAGTCGGCGCGCATAGACGGGGCCAACCATTGGACCATCTTTGTACGAATTACGCTGCCGTTAGTAAAATCAGCTTTGGCTACCGTAATGATTCTGCGTTTTATATGGACATGGAACGATTATCAGAATCCGTTGATTTTCCTGCGGTCAGATCATTTGTATACACTTCAGTTAGGGATGACGAAATTTTCCGACGTGAATGGAGAGTTTTATTCGCTCATGATGGCAGGTGCCGTATCTGCTATCCTGCCATTGCTGATCATCTTCATCTTCGGTCAAAAACATGTTATTGAAGGTGTGGCTTCAGGCAGCGTCAAAGGATAGAAAAGAGAAACCAGGGGGAAACGACATGATTAAGAAATGGATGACGAGTTCGACCATCGTATTTATGGCTGCGGTATTATTTTTGGCAGGCTGTTCCTCATCATCGGGAACGAATGAAACAAATGCCGGGACCGTTAAAGACAAGGATGAAAAACAGGTCACGATTAAGGTTCACACCTGGTACAATCTAAAGGCTGAAAATTTCGATATCGTGAAGCAGGCGTTCGAGAAACAGTATCCGAACATCAAAGTAGAATTCGTATCGGCAGGAGATAACAATGCCACCGAACAAGTGAAAAAAGTCGATTTGGCCGCAGCTTCTGGTGAAGACATGGACGTCATCATGTTCTCACAGCCTTCTTTTTACGTGCAGCGGGTCGAGCTCGGCATGATCGAGCCGCTTGATGATTATTTGAACAAAGAGGGAATCAAATTTGAGGATGAATATAGTGTCAATACGCAAGAGAACGGCAGAATCTACGGTCTGCCAGGGAAATCGGTCAATATGCTCGTTGCGATTAACGAAGATCATTTGAATGAAGCGGGACTGCCAATTCCGACAGATTGGACTTGGGACGAGTATCTCGACTATGCCAAGAAAATGACAAAACTCGGCGACGGGAAAAAACGGTATGGAACGTATTTCCATAGCTGGACTAATCCGTATGCTATGATTGGGCTCGTGAACCAACCTCAAAACGCCTACCTTGTCACGGACGATGGCAAATCGGCCAATATTATGAATCCGATTATGCTTAAATCGCTGGAAGTGCGCTTGCAAGCAGAGAAGGACAAATCGGCAACTCCTTACACCGAGGTGGTTAGCCAAAAGCTGAACTATCGTCCTCAGTATTTCAATGAAGACGCGAGTATGATCGTGACAGGAACGTTCTTCCTTCCCGAGACGGGGGGCACAGAAAAAGTGCCGGCTGCGTTCAAAACGGTATTTGCGCCATATCCAAAAGTAAATAAAGAAGATCCGATCACGACATCCGTATCAGCAGATATATTGACGATGTACAGTAAGTCCAAGCATAAAGAGGAAGCGTATACGTTCATCCGTTGGTTTACAACAAATGGGCTCGTGGAGCAGGGCAGGAATATTCCATCCTGGAAAAAAGCCAATATGGAAGAGGTCCTAGATAAAATTATCGCTGCAACGTCCAGCCCTGAAATGATTGACAAGGAATCGGCGTTGAACTTTTTGAAAAACAGCGTGATGGTACCCGTCGTAAATCCACCAGCCTACTCAGCTGAAGTAGAGAAAATGATGCAGGAAGAATTCGATAAAATGATGCTTCAAGGCCAAGACATCGAAAAAACGATGAATTCGGCGCAGGGGAGAATTCAAAAACTGATTGATTCGAATCAATAATTACTCCCATGGAAATATACAACCTAGAGGTCATTTTATTGAAGGATAGAAGTGAATAGTTAACTAAGCTGGAGCAGCCTTTACGGTGCTCTAGCTTTCGTCAGTTTATAGGGAAAGGAGTGCATCGAATGAAAATCAACTTCTTGAGAAAACTGTCGCTTAGGCAAAAACTGATCGCGACATCCATGGCTTGTTTGATGGTTCCTACGCTTATTATGCTGTATAACACGAGCTTGTTTTCACAACAAATCATTCGCGAACAAGCATTGAACAGCGCGAATCAGTCGTTAAGAATTATTCAGTACCAAATTCACAGCATTATCGAAGAAATGGTTGAAGTATCGAATAGAGTTCAATTCAATGATGAGCTAAAGATCTTACTCCGAAGTCCGGAAGAACCGTTAAACACCATGTCAATTACAGCCCTACTTGAACAGATGGCGAGCGCCCGGCCGGATATCCGCCTCACTTTGCTCACAAAGGATGGACGTTATTACTCCAACTATTCTTATTACGAGTTTGATCCTACCTCTTTTCGCAAGCTGCCATGGTTCAAGAGCTTATCTGGATTATCGCCGTTCGAAAACATGTATTTGGGTGTACAACCCAATTATTTGAAATTTCAGGCAGAGGAAGATCCCTATGTGATCATGACAGCCCGCGCATTGACAGATTATTCCGCAGAGCCGTTCGCCTATTTGATTGTCAGCCGTTCGGAAAATACGGTTAGCGATATGATTGATAACCTGACTGAAGACATCTATTTATTGGATCAGAATCAACGGATTCTATCTTTCCGCGACGACAGTTATATCGGCAAAAACTTCAGCAGCCTTATGTCGGCAAGGACAAGCGGTTCACCTGAAATGATTAACATTGCAGGTGAAAATCAAATTTATGTATCGATGCCCGTACAATACGCCGATTGGTCATTGGTTAGCTTGATCCCCTACGAGCAATTAACGGACAAAGTAAACCGGATATATCGATCAGGTCTGCTGCTGCAAATCTTGTTTGCCACGGGGTTTCTGCTTTTTCTTACCTATTTACTCCGTAAATTTACCAAACCGATAAAAATTTTAGGTGATGTAGCGCTCAAGGTAGAATCAGGTGATATGCAAATCCGATCTAATGTGAGGGCAGGGGATGAAGTAGGACGACTTGGCAAATCCTTTGATCATATGCTCGACCGCATCTCGGAGATGATCGAGCAAATAAAGCTGGAGCAAGAGCTTAAGAGACAAGCGGAGCTTGCGATGCTGCAGGTACAAATTAATCCGCATTTCTTATTTAATGTCCTAAGTTCGATTCGATTAAAGCTGCTTCTCAAGGGTGATGATGAGAATGCCGAGCTGGTCGGATCGTTATCTTCGCTGCTGCGGGCAACCCTCTCCACCCAGCAGGAATTTGTTCCTTTGCTAACCGAAATCGAAATTACCCAGCAGTATATGGAGCTGATGAACTTTTCTTTGCGGCATCAGATCGAGTCAACGATCGAAATCAATGCGGAGCTGCATATGGAAACCGTTCCAAGATTTATTCTCCAGCCTATTATCGAGAATTGCTATAAGCACGGTTTTTCAAAGCGAGGCGGTATCATTTCTATCCGTGTGGAAAAAACGGAAGAAGCTATACACATCACGATTAAAGATAATGGCGCCGGTATGAGCGTTGACACATTGGAACACATAAATGTTGGCTTAAAGCGCAGTAAGCTGCAAATCATGGAGAGATATGATCGAAACGAAGGAACACCGGCGGGGATAGGGCTGACGAATGTGTATGATCGGCTAAAATTAATATATGGCGATTATTTTCAGATGATAATGGAAAGCGAATATCAAAAAGGGACGACGGTTCTATTCATTTTCCCCGCTACCGTATTGGAGGGAAACCAAAATGTATAAAGTAATCATTGCAGATGATCACATGCCGGTTCTTGAATATTTGAGAGCCAAGCTCCCATGGGAGGAGCTGGGATTAGAACTCATAGCGGCCTGTTCGGATGGGGAGGAAGCACTTCAAGCATGCAAGAGCCAACCGCCTGATATCTTAATCACGGATATCGGGATGCCAATCATGAATGGTTTAGAGTTAATTGAAGAAGCGCGCAAGCTAAATCCCGGTCTTAAGACGGTCATTTTATCCTGCCATGAAGAATTTCATTTTGCGCAGCAAGCGGTAAAACTGAATGTAAATGATTATATTTTGAAAGAAACGATGCATATCGAACAGTTATCGGACATTGTAAACCAGCTCATTTTGCAGCTTGAAAAAGAAAAAGCGATACAAAACGATCATCAGAAGCTGCAAGCCATCGTCTCGCATGGTCTCTCATCGCTAAAAACAACATTTTTGCAATCGCTGATCGACCAGCCTTTATGGGATGAGAAGGAGTGGGAGCAGAGAGCCGAGAGTTTGGGCATTCATCTAACGGCTGGCGGCCGCTATTTGCCTGTGCTTTGCAAACTTGAGCGTTTCTCGGATTTAGAGGATCGTTTTGGAGGAGCGCATCAGATCCGTTTTGTTGCGGAAAACGCGTTGAACGAATCTGTTCAAATGGCTGATCCTATCGTGTTAACCCTTAATGAGAGAACTTTTTACATTCTATATCCTTTTCCGAAGTCGATTAAAGTAAATACAAAGGGTATGATAACCGACGATTTGCTGATGGTCCAAAAAAAATTCCTTCGCAGCTTGAAAATCGGGGTCTCTTTTTATTTGGGCGAAGGCTTTGATTCAATGACAACGTTGAAGAAGCAGATTAGATTACTGTTAAACACCCAGACGTTCCGCTTCTATTCGGGGGAGCACTGTATTCTAAATGTGCAGCCGATGGAGCCGACAGAGAATGAACTATTTGTTCACTATATCGAGGCAGTAAATGATATGAGAAAGGGTATACAATCGGACGATGCGGAGCTTCTGAAGAGCATGGTCGGAAAATGGTCGAAGCATATTGAATCGCAGAGGTATCCCGTAGATTCCGTGCGCGGCTGGGTGCTGAAAATCGTATCTGACATCGAGCTGAAGTATTCCGTTATACATCATTTTTTGACGAATTACAATGCGGAATTGCTGCAGCAAAAAATTTATGCCATGGATACGCTGGACCATCTTGGAGATTGGTTATATCATTTTCTGATTGATAAGATGGACTCGGTCAGAGTAAGCAAGGATCAATCCATTCGTAAAGAAATCGCTGAAGCGCAAAGATATGTGCACATGCATTTAAACGAAAAAATCGGTATGGATGAAATGGCAAGAAGATTAAATCTAAATCCTACGCACTTCAGCCGCATTTTCAAAAAAGAAACCGGTGAAACCTTTGTTGAATTCGTTACCAAAAGAAAAATGGAGAAGGCTCAAGAGCTGCTGGATAAATCCAATCAAACGATTGAGCAAATCTCGCAAGAGCTTGCTTATGACAATTCCAGTTACTTCAATAAGTTATTTCGTGCATACTCCGGCATGTCGCCGAATGAATACCGTAAAAATATTTAGTATGCGATTCCAGTATCGATTGACTGCGTTCCCTTTAGCTGATCGGATCCTGCAGCAAAGAGCCAGCAATCAAAGCTAATGTTTGCTTGTATATTGCATAGGCCGAGGAACAGTTTGCTACTGATATGCTCCCCTTACGGTGCTTGTTCGTATGCGAGATTGTTATTAAACTAACGGGTAAAACGATAGCTGAATAAAGAAAGGCACCGCGGCAGCTGGCCAAAACGATCGGTTGCCTTTTCCACGCTAACGGGCAGGATAGTTTAAATGACAAGAGAATATATCTAGTGAGATTGAATTCTTTTGAGAGGAGTGAAATAATGCCACCTAAGGCAATTCTTTTTGACCTAGATGAAACTTTGACGGATAGAAACAAATCGCTCATGAGGTATAGTATTGAGTTTTTACAAATCTTTAAAAGTTATTTTACGGATGTATCTTCTGAAGATCTCTATCAGTTATTGAAAAGTGCAGACGAAAATGGTTACCGATTGAGAGACGATGTTTTTGCCCAACTCGTTGAGGAGCTTCCTTGGGCACATAAGCCGCTTGAAACTTTTCAAATTAGTGAGCATTGGGCATCAAGATTTCCCTTTTGTAGTGTTGCAACAACCGGGTTGTATAAAGTTTTAGATACCCTAAAATCTAGTGGCATTATACTCGGGATTATTACAAACGGTGGCACTTTCTCGCAGAACAACAAAATTGATGCTTTAGGTATTCGTGATTATCTTGATACGATTATTATTTCTGAAACAGTTAAAGTGAAGAAACCCGATAGCGATATTTTTGCTATTGCACTTGAAAAAATAAATGTCAGTGCCTCTGAAACATGGTATATAGGGGATAATCCAGCTAATGATGTTATTGGTTCATATACTGCTGGATTAACCCCTGTCTGGATACGCGGCATTCATCCGTGGCTTGAAGGACATGATGAACCCTTATACCAAATAGATTCAATTAAACAGGTTTTATCGTTATTACCATCCTGAACCGTGTGTCTTAACCATTGAGCTAACGAAGAACGAGAGCTTAATGAATCACATCACAAACGAAGCTGGTGTGATTTTGAAAAGGAGGTTTAGCCCTATGTACAAGGCAATAATTGATGAAGATACATACATGTCTATTCTTGAAGAGAGACATTCTCAAGAACTATTTGATTTAATTAATAGTAGTCGTGAGTCCATAAGACAATGGCTTGAATTCCCTGATAAAACCAATAGCGTCGACGATACGAAAGCTTTTATTAGCAGATCTTTAAATAGGTTTGCAAATAATAATGGATACTGGGCCGGGATATGGCATAAGGGGCAGATTGCGGGATCCATAGGTTTTTTAAGGATAGACTGGGATGCTCAACGAACAGAAATAGGGTACTGGTTAGGCTCGAAATTCGAGGGAATCGGTCTTATGTCAAAAGCATGTAATGTTCTCGTAGTTCACGCATTCAATGATTTGAATTTGCGAAAAATTGAGATCGGTGTAGCGACGAACAACATCAAGAGTCGTGCTATTCCTGAACGTCTAGGATTTACTCAGGAGGGAACTATTAGGAATTATGAGCAGTTACATACCCAGTTTCTTGATAGGGTAATTTATGGGCTTATCAAAGACGAATGGCAGCAACAAAATGCATGAATCATAAATGTGTGATCGTTCAACTAACGGGTAACGATAGTTGAAAAACAGAAGTAGATGAGCAGGTGCTGCGGTGGCCTGCTCATTTTATTAAGCTAACGGGCAGCTTTGTCGGTCAGATCGAATTATCTATATTGGATGCTGTGCTTCGTTTGGTTCAATTGCTCGATACTCCTCAAGACAATAGTTTTGTTAGACTTTTGTCTGAGTCAATTTTTAATATTAATTATAATGTACATCATCATAATTATGCTTCCACTCTAATATACCATCAAACTTACAACCGCAATTTTTAATCCTGTTATAATCTTCATCGGTTGCATCGTAGTTTATTGTCATTGTTGAACCGCATTGATTACATTCCCATACATACCATATATCCAAGATTGATCCTCCTATTATGAGTTCTTTTTAAGATCATTTCCAAATTGTAAAGTATATATAATTGTATTTTATAGTTAATGTGGTATCGCAACCTTAAGAAAGCGGTGATCATGATTCTTGTTGCAGCAAATATTTTGTTGTAAAACATTTAGGGTATTCAGGCTAAGATTAAAAAGGATGCCTTATTAAAAGGCATCCTCAGGCTGTCGAGAAAGTCTCGACGGCCTTGTTTATGTTCAAATAATTTAACACGACACCGCGTTAATTTAGTATAATTATATTAACTCATTCGATCGGAAGGTGTTAGATATGCTGCGTTCTAATCGCGATAAACAGCAACATTTTGAATTGGTTTCTATTGAGGATTTAGTGCCTGCCGATCATATGCTTCGCAAAATCGATAAGTACATCGACTTCTCCTTTGTTGATGAAAAGGTCCGTCATCTTTACTCTCAGGATAATGGACGTCCTGCCATTGATCCACTTGTACTCTTTAAGATGATCTTTTTAGGCTATTTTTACGGCATTCGTTCGGAGCGCCAACTGGAACGCGAGGTTCAAACCAACCTGGCTTATCGCTGGTTTTTGGGATTGGGATTAACGGATCGTGTGCCAGACCACACGACCATTAGCTGGAACCGCCGGACTCGCTTCAAGGATACGACTGTCTTTCAAGACATCTTTGATGAAATTGTGATGCAAGCGATCTCTCATCGCATGGTAGGCGGTCGTGTGCTGGTTTCCGATTCTACACACGTAAAAGCGAATGCAAATAAAAAGAAGCACACGAAAGAACAGGTACAGCAGAACACACGAGACTATTTAGATGAACTGAATGCTGCCATTGAAGCTGACCGGAAAGCACATGGAAAAAAGCTTTAAAACCACGAGAGGAGGTGAACGAAGACAAAGAAGTGAAGGTGAGTACGACGGACCAAGACAGCGGCTATATGATGCGAGATGGGAAACCGGAGGGCTTCTTTTATCTGGATCACCGTACCGTCGATGTGAAGTACAATCTCATAACCGATGTTTTCGTCACAGCAGGAAATGTACATGATTCTGTGCCATACCTCTCTCGTTTAGATCGTCAAAGTGAACGATTTGGTTTTCATGTAGAAGCAGTTGCTTTAGATTCAGGTTATTTGACAGCACCTATCTGTAAAGGACTTGAAACGCGTAAAATTTTTGGGGTTATTGCACATCGTCGTTTCCATTCCACACAAATTTTGTACCACAAATGGCAATTTACATACGATAAAGAACGAGATTTGTATGTCTGTTCACAAAAACAAGAGCTTCACTACCGAACAACTGACCGGAAAGGCTACCGGCACTATGCCTCGGATCCTGGGAAGTGTGCGAGTTGCCCTATCTATTTAGCCCCTATTTAGACTTGGACAGTACACCCCTTACTTAGATACAATGAAATCAAGCGGAGGGGAACGAGATATGAAGAAGAAGCAGTACGACTTAAACTTCAAGAAAATGGTT